>NZ_JBFUPW010000001.1:0-1306977 GCF_041360795.1 Arthrobacter sp. RCC_34
AGGTTTTTGCCGACGCTGACTCCGCCGTTGGGGGTGGTTCCGGCGCGGACGGTGCCGATGCCGGGGACGGGGATCTCGACGCCCTTGGGGGTGCCGTTGTTCCCGCCAGGGATGACCCCACCGGTACCGGGGGTTCCCGGGGTTCCGGGGTTACCACCAGGCAGGCCAGGCAGACCCGGAAGACCAGGGATACCGGGAAAACCCGGACCACCCGGACCACCCGGAAGCGGACCGGTCCCGCCCGGAATCGGCAGACCCGGCAGGCCCGGCAGTTCGCCGGAACCGTCGAGCGGCGGAACCGGGAGGCCCGGCACGTCCACCGGCGGCTTGCCGTTTCCGTGTCCCGGGACCTTGCCGATGAGCCCACCGAGCACGTTCTCCACGGGAGTCGCCACGGGGTCGACGACCCCGCCCAGCAGCTTCCCGGTGGTGGAGTGCGTGCCGTCAGGGCAGCCGCAAGGAGCCGTGCTCCCGGTTCCCTGGCCGGTGCCGCTCGGCACGTGCGTTGACGGCACGTGTGCGGAGGGCACATGCGTGGTCGGCGTGTGAGCGCTCGGGGCGTGGACCCGCGTCGAGGTCTGGGCTCCGGCGGTGGCGTTCCCGGCCGAGGCGTTGGCCTGACCGTTCGCCGTCGTCGGCTCCGCCACGTGGCGGCCGTTGCCCGGCGCCGGGGTGATGACCTGAGCGATCGGACGGCTGGCCGGGGCCACCCGCTTCACGACGTTCTGCGGGGTGATCGCCTCGGGCGCCTGGACGTGCGGCGCCGGGACGCTGGGAGCCGGCGCGGCCGGGATCGCCTTCGCGGCGACCTTCCGGACCACATCGGTCGCGGGTGCCGGGGCAGCTGCCTTGGCCGCCGTCGACGTCGCGCCGGTGAGGGCTCCGACGGTCTGGTTGACGGTCGCCGTGGCGGTTCCGGTCACCTGGCGGGTGAGGCCGGAGACCGCTCCGAAGAGGGACGGTTTGGCGGTGGCCACCTGAGGATCGGCCGCCGGAGGGGTGGTGTCGTTGGAGGGGGCTGCTGTTGCTGCGGTCTGGCCTATGCCGTACAAGCCGCAGGCGAAGAAGGTGCCGAGAAGTACCCGGCGTGCATGCCTGTTCACTGTATTTCTCCTGAATGATGATGATGCGGGAAGCGCCGCGAAGCGCTCGGATGAGGTGTCTGCCGGTCTGGCGCAGACGCTTCCCGTGATCAGTCAGGAGTGGAGCCGGGGCTGAAAGCCGCGGAGGCGGGCGGGGTGCCTGCGGTGCGGGCACCGGCGTCGCCGGCCTGGTGGGGGAGAAGAACGAAACCGTCCGCAGGCAGTGCGGCGACGGCGCCGCCGCCCGTCTGCGACGAAGATGAAGAGCTCAGGCCGCTGGTGACATTGAGCGGATCCGGAGTGGGTGAGGGGTGCTTCGGGCCTTCCGCCTTGGCAGGCGCCGCAGCGGTCTGGTCGCTTCCCGCGGCCTGCGCGACGTCGGCCAAGACCGCGTCGGCAGAGGTCCACCGGAGGGTGTCGACCGCCGTCGTCGTGGTCGCTACGGAGCCGACCGTCGCTGCCGTCTGGCCGGCGGCCGGGACGGTGCGGGCGGGGGCCGGCAGGGCCGGGATCCGAGGTGCCGTCGGCGTCGCCACGGGGACCGTGGGGGTGACGCCGGGAACCGGAAGCACAGCTCCGGGAAGCGAGGGGACGAGGCCGCCGGGGCCGGTCACCGAACCGACGATGCCGCCGACCTGTCCGGTGGTGTCCTTCACGGCCCGGTCGACGCCGGTGGTCACCGAAGCGATCGGGGCGGTGATCTGTGCGACCGGCAGGTCCTTGACGGTCCCGCTCACGACGTCACCGGCGGAGGCCACGGTCTTGTCGACCACGCCGGTCACGGCGCCCACGGTGGGTGCGAGTGCGGGGACGGTGGACTTCACGGTCCGGTTCACCACGCCCGTCACGGAGGTGATCTCCGTGGACACGGTCTTGGTGGTGGAGGCTACGGTGTCGGCTGCGACCTTCTGGACCTGG
The DNA here is from genome assembly GCF_041360795.1 of Arthrobacter sp. RCC_34. Lineage (NCBI taxonomy): Bacteria > Bacillati > Actinomycetota > Actinomycetes > Micrococcales > Micrococcaceae > Arthrobacter > Arthrobacter sp. RCC_34. The sequence continues at coordinate 2,001 of NZ_JBFUPW010000001.1, forward strand.
GGCACGACGGCGGTCACGGACCGGACGGTCGACGTCACGGTCGCGGTGGTCGAGGCGACGCTGCCGGTGGTGGTGTCGAGCGTCCGGGTCACGGTGCCGCTCAGTCCGGAGACGGTCGAGCCGAGCACGGCCGGAAGCGCTGCCGGCGCGGGTGCGGGCCGAGGAGCCTGCGGTGCCGGCGTGGTGTGCACGGGGGGTGCCTGCCGGGCGGGGGCCGCATGAGCGGACGTCCGGGTCGCCGGGCCGAGGTCGTGGGAGAGTCCGCCCACCGTCGAGCTGACCGAGCTGGTCACGGAGCCGAGGAGACCCTGGGAGGATCCGTCGTCGGCGGCGGCTGAGGCGGGAGCTGCGGACAGGAGGAGCCATCCCGCGCCGGTGCCTGCGGCCAGAGCCGCATAGCGCAACAGGCGGAGCGCCCGCGACTGCGAGCCGTTCCTGGATGGCATGTTCCCTCCCCTCGGTCACACCAGCTGTGGAATTCAGGGATGGTCCCCACACCACATCGACTGCTACCAATTACACAAATGCGTGACAAGCATGTCAAGAAGATTGCAGTTAACGGGACTTAAACTTTGCAGCATTCCGCATCGTGAGAGTTTTCCAAGGTGAGAGCTTGGTTTCGCTTGAACTGCCTCACCCTGGGCCTGCTCGATCTGTGAAGCAGTAGGTTCATAATTCCGGTCGGTGATCCGCGAACCCTGAAACTGGATTGTTGATTTTGTTCCGTAACGGTTAAATCCGCTGTGCGCGGAGAAGGATTTCTCCATCTTCTGTGCGAGGAGCCGCGTGCGGCCGGGCTTCTTGCTAGCGTTGAGCCGTGATTTCCGAGGCTTTCAAGCGCTACGCCCTCCCGCTTATAGCACTACTGTGCTACTTCCTGGCGACGCCGTGGCTCGCGGTCGAGAAGGCCACGGACTTCCTTCCGTTCCTCCTGGCGATCGTCGCCGGGGCTCTCCTCGGGCTCTGGATCACCCCGAGGATTCAGAAGGTGGAACGAGCGTGGGTCCGAGTGGTGATCCGCGCGGTCATCCTGACTCTCGGGTTCCTGATGCTCGCCAATCTGAAGCCCGTCTACGAGGCCGTTCCGGGCGGGCTGATCGGAAGCACCGTCTTCTTCTTCACCATGACGGCCATTCCGTTCCTGACGCTGTGTGCGACGGCTCTGCTCACGGATGTCCTGTTTCTGCCCGGCATGATGCGCCGGAAGGCTGAGAAATAGCCGCCTCTGGTGAGTGGGGTTCAGTTCTTCTTGAACTTCAGTACTCCTGGAACGCGGGCTCCTGGGCACGCTGGGACCTCGTCGCCTGGGGGTTGAGCCCTTCGCACCAAGCCGGGTACACCCGGAAGCCGCGCTTGCCCGGACGCGCTCCCGTGATGATGCCGAGCGCCTCGAGGTGAGCGGCCGTGAACCGGAAGACGCCCCGGCGTCCCTCTTCCTCCACGAACACGAGCAGTCCCGCCCCGGCGTCGTCCCGTCCGAACGGCGCCGTGGCGCCGTCGTCGTCGCGCCGCCAGAAAGCGAGAAAGGCTCCCGGCTTGGTGGGTGTGATCCGTGCGGTCCGGACATGCCACGAGCCGCCCTGGAGGCGGGCGAGCCCTGAGGCGTAGTCGCTGTTCTGCTCTTCGGGAGTCACCGAGAACGGTTCCCCCAGGTGGGCCGCATAATCCTCCAACGCACTGAACAGCATCCGGCCACGCTACCGCACGACGGCGGCGCTCCCCGTACGGGAATACCTTGTCCACATACGGCCCTTACCCCTATGCGCGCTGGGGGAGCGCGCGCAGAATTGAAAGACGGTCCGTCCTGGGGAGGAGGACGTTCCACCACGAGCCTTCGGGCAGGTCTTCAGGAGCGTGCAGATGTCAGAAACGCATACAGCCACCACAGTGCCGGAGGGAGGCCTGCGCCGTTCGCTCGGTCTCAAGCAGCTGATCGGCAATGGCCTGGTCTTCATCGGGCCGGCCGCACCAGTGGGCATCTTCGGTCCCATCTACGCCAAGAGCGGTGGCGCGGTGGTCACGGTCTACGTGGTGGCCACGCTGATCATGGCGCTGACGGCGATCTCCTACTCCCAGATGTCGCGGGTGGTCCCGGCCGCCGGGTCGGTGTACTCCTATGCCACGGCGGGCATCGGCCGTGGCGCGGGATTCGTGGCCGGGTGGATGGTCCTCCTGGACTACCTCCTCATCCCCAGCGTGGCCTTCCTCTTCACCGGGCTGGCCATGCACTCCTTCCTCCCCGCCATCCCCGCCTGGGTCTTCACGGCACTCGCCGTCCTCCTGACCACCGGGCTGAACCTCGCCGGCGGCAAGAGTCTCGCCCGCGCGGCGATGGCCGTGGTGATCGCCGAGGTGGCCGTGCTGGCGATAGTCCTCGTGGCGGCGCTGGCCGCCATCGCGGGATCCGGGATCCACCAGGCCCCGCTGTCACCGATCGCGGGGGTGGACGGGTTCTCTCTGGCCGCCGTCCTGGGTGCGGTGTCGATCGCGGCCATGGCGTTCCTGGGGTTCGACGCGATCGCCACCTTCGCCGAGGAGGCCAAGGGCAGCAGCCGCATGGTCGGCAAGGCGATGCTCGCATGCCTCGTGATCGCGGGTGTCCTCTTCCTCTTCCAGAGTTACATCGTGGAGCTCATCACCGTTCCGTCGCCGGCGCAGCTGGCCGCTGACCCGGAGGCGCAGGGCACGGCGTTCTACGACACCATCCGCTCGCAGGTGGCGCCGTGGCTCGCGACTCTCCTGGGCATCGCCAAGGCGCTGGGTGCGAGCTTCGCCGGAATGATGGGCCTGGCCGCCGGAAGCCGGGTGGTCATGACGATGTCGCGCGAACGCCGCTTCCCGGCGGTGTTCGGAAAGGTGACCCGGAACGGCTCGGCCCCGGCGCTGGCCACGGTGCTCGTCACCGCGGTCACCCTGATCCTGGCGGTGTGGGCCGCCGCTGAACCGGACGGACTGGATCTCTTGTCCTCCACGGTCTCCATCGGGGCCATGAGCGCGTTCATCCTGCTTCACGCCTCCGTGATCGGGTACTTCCTGGTCAAACGCAAGAGCGGGAACCGGCTGGTGCACCTGGTCGTGCCGGTGGTCGGAATCGTGTTCTTCCTGCTGGTGATCGCCTTCGCGAACATCAGTGCCCTGACGGTGGGCGCCGTCTGGCTGGTCCTCGGCATCGCCGTGGCCGTGTTCCAGCACCTGCGGCGGCGTGGCGCCGGCGTCCCCTCCGCAGAGGGGACCCATACGGCGCCCTCGGCTGCCGACCCCACCCACGACTAGACATCCGATCCCCACCTCAGGAGGCTCCCATGGCAGATCACTACAGCGTCACCGCCCAGCAGACGGCGGCGCAGAACTTCACCGTCCGGTCCGGCGAGAGCTCGGTGGAGGTGGGGATCGGGACGTTCATGCCCACCGAACTTCTTCTCGGCTCCCTCGGATCGTGCATCCTCTCCGTGGTGTCCGACTACGCGCAGCGCAACGGCATCGAACTGTCCGCCCCGCTGACCGTCCAGGTGGACGGGGACATGGCGAACAAGCCGCGGCGGATGGGGTCGATCGTGGTCCGGCTCGGCCTCCCGGACGGGCTGACCGACTCCCAGCGGCAGGCCCTGCTGCGCGCCAGCAAGCACTGCACCATCCACGCCACCCTGGCCTCCGAACCCGAGGTGACGGTCGAACTGCTCCAGGAAGTACCGTAGAACCATGGCCACCGGTGGTTCCCGCAGGAATTCGCTCGAGGCCCGTCTGGAACGGGCCGCAGTGCTGCGCGCCGGGGCGGACGGCGCCGCGCTGACCGAGGAAGAGCGCGCTCACGAGGCCGAGCAGGAAGCACTCCGAGAGAAGCGTTCCCGCGTGAACACCGTGGCGCGCGCCGACTACCTGGTCCGCGAAGCGATGGCCCAGGGGAAGTTCGAGAACCTGCAGTACGCGGGGAAACCCATCCCCGGTCTGGACGGCGGCTATGACCCTGATTGGTGGCTCAAGGGCCTCGTCCAGCGCGAGAACCTGCGCGGCCTGGCTCCGGAGGCGATTCTCCTGAGAACCGTGGACCGTGACCTCGACACCACCCTGGACGGGCTGCCCGGCGAACGTCAGGTCCGTGAGGCGCTCGAGGAATTCAACCGGCGCGTCATCAACGCCCGCCGGCAACTGCAGGGCGGTCCGCCGGTCGTGACACCCACCCGGGACGTCGAGGAGGAAGTGGAACGCTGGCGCTCGCGTCGCGCCGCCGTCGTCGCGAGTCCTGAAGAACCGACGACGCCGGAACGCGGCCACGGCTGGTGGCGCCGGCTCTGGCGAGGCGAAACGTAGCCCGCCGAACCGCCCGGCGATCACACCGCCGGCGTGACTCTGGTCAGGCGGGGACCGCGAGGACTGCCTGACCCGCGAGTTCGCGGCTCATGAAGACGCTGTTCGGATCCTCGGCGTAGTCCGCGAAGGGACGGCATTCCCGGAAACCCGCCTGCCGATACAGGGCTCGGGCGGGCTCGAAGAAGGCCATGCTCCCGGTCTCCAGGTAGACCCGGGTGACACCGCGGCGCCAGGCATCCTCGAGGAGGAAGTCCAGCATGCGGCGAGCGACACCGCGGCCCCGGAACTCCGGGTGGGTCCGCATGGACTTGAGTTCTTCGTGGGCGCCGTCGATCATCTTGAGGGCGCCCGTGCTGATCAGTTCCCGACCGAGGTATGCCGCGAACAGACGGACGGAAGGGTGCAGAAGCGCGTCGACATCCAGGGCATGGCAGCTCTCCGCGGGGGCGGTCCGCGACAGCTCGGCCTGATGGGTGGTCAGGAAGTCTTCCAGCGCGGGGGTGGTGAGCCGGACACGTTCGATCATGATTTCCACCCCTTCACCATGGCAGGCGACGATTTCCGGCGTGTTTCCTGAGGGTGTCAGGGCTGTTTTATCTGCCGTCGTGGGACGGGGCCCGGTCGTCGTCGGACGCCACCGTCCGGCCGCCGTCGTGGGTCTCCGGGTGAGGGGAGGAGAGTGCCGCCTGCGCCTCGAGCCAGCGGTCCAGCTCGGTGGCTTTGCGGAACACCAGGACGGGCGGGGCCGAAGGGTCGTCGGCCCAGGCCCGGATCCGGGCACGCTTGCCCGGGAAGCTCCGGAAATGCCACAGCAGGATGGAGTCGTTGGAGAGCGCCCGCCGCAGGGTCTCGATGTTCCCGTTGCATGCCGGGGTGCGGTCCTTGACCCGCAGGAACGTCCGCCGCACCAGACGACCGAACGAGAACACGCGGGAATAGTCGAGCCCGACCACCAGCTCCGCCCGGGCCAGCGCCGGCTCGCGGAACTGGCGGTACGCGCTGTCCAGGATCCACTCCTGGCGTGCGACGATGTCCTCCGCGATGGCTCTCATGTCCTCATCGGTGCGGTTGGTCCACGGCGCCTCGGACGCAGGCAGCCAGCCGATCTCATCGTCCGACGAGTGCCACGGGATCCCCGTGATCCGGCTCAGCCGGGCCGCCGCCGTCGACTTCCCGGTCCCGGCCACGCCGTAGATCAGGATCCTTCGGGGCAGGGGGGAATCCACGGATGCTCGGCTCATGGCCCCAGCCTACCCAGAGGCCCGTGCCGGTCAGGAGAATCCTCCTCAGTATCATGGCCGCATGAGCCAGGAATCCGTGTCCGTGCAGAACGGCCAGCACTGCGACGTCATCGCAGGCACCCACTCCGGCAAGTCCGGAATCGTCCAGGACGTCAACACGAGCAAGACCGGCGCCGTCACCATCACGGTCCTTCAGTCCGACGGCGTCCGGTTCAAGACCCTCGCGAAGAACGTCCGGATCACCGGCTGACCGCTGAAGTCCCCCGGGTGCCCTGAGCGGCAGCCGGGCTCAGCGCGCGACGACGGCCAGCGGCCTCTGCGGCACCGCGCAGCTGGCGAGGGGAGGCCCGGCGTCGGCATCGGCAGCGAAGGCCGCGGCCCCGGAATTCTGGTGGTCCTGGGCCGATCCCGCGCGGCGCGGTGTGTCGAAGCATGCGTCGATGTTGTACGGGGTGGCGGTGACCGTGTAGTCGCCGGGCGGGAGGTTTCCGGGCACGTTCAGGGTGGTGCGGAATCCGCCGTCGTCGCTCATCGGGACGAGCAGGCGGACGACGCTCGCGGATGTCCGGTCCATCAGTTGGACCTCGGCCTGGGCGTTCGCGCCGTAATGCGGGTGGCATTCGGCGTCGGGCGCCTCCACCGTCAGGGTGTCCCCGGGGTGGGCCGTCGGGGCGCTGAGGTGAAACAGCGCGGGCGAACACGGGGTGGCCGGTGGGAACCTCTGGCCGTTGAGTGCCATCATCCCGAAGAGGCCGGCCAGCAGCAGGACTCCGAGGCCGAGGAGTCCGACGTTGAACAGGCGCCAGAGGCGCGTGGCAGGATCGCTGCGTGTGCTCATGACCTTATTCTGGGCGGCATCGTGTCACGTGCCGGTGACGATCCCATCACGATCGTCGGGGGAGTGGGCGGAGCGGGGAACGGCCGCGTTCACGCCACCAGGTTCAACGGGGCCGGGGCCAGTCCCACCAGGACCTCCTGGCCCCACGTCAGCGTCAGCCGGTCGTCCTCCATGCCGTCGCCGAACACCACGAGCTGCTCCGAGGACACCGTGACGCTGAGGGCCTCGCCAGGCTGGAGCAGTCCCTCGGTCAGCGTCGCCCCGGTCGCCGGGGACGGCCAGGCCTCGCGGACGAACCACGCGAGCTGCGGATTGGTCGGCGCGGGCAGGGTCCGTCCTCCCCGCTCTCCGGCGATCGACGCGCACCAGCCCGTGGACCCGGTTCCCGTGGAGACGATGAGGCCGGAGGAGGACTGCCGTTCCCGCCGGCCGTCCGGGGTGCGCAGTTCATAACGCGCGGACTGATGCGAGGCGTGCCCCAGGAAAACCTCGTTGAGGGCGGAGAGCTCCTGGCCGTCGTCCGTGCGGGCGGTCACCATGGAGAGCCGCTCCTGCGGCAGACCCCAGGCACCCGGCGTCCCGGCGGCCGCGCGGGCCAGCAGGGCCGCCGCCTGACGCGGACTGTGGCGGACGAGCACGCCGGGGTTGCGGCGCGGCTCGGCGTTGACGCCGATCACCGGCTGGCCCGCGAGGTACTTCGCCGTGTTCGCCACCAGGCCGTCCTGCCCGACCACCACCACGACGTCGTCGGGCGCCATGAGGAAGCGGCTGAGGTCCGCGCGTTCCACTTCCCCCGTCCGCCAGCCGGCGGGGACCGCCTGGCGGAGTGCGGCGCGGGCTTCGGTGAGGGTGTCGTGCGCCGCCTGCACCTCGGCCAGGTCGCGGTCGCGGACCTTGAGGAAGAACTCCACCTGGCCACGGGTCCCGTGCCGGTCCAGGAGTTCGTCCAGCTCGGTCCGGCGGTGGACCAGGACCATCCGGGGATTGGCCATGATCAGTCCTCTCTACTTCTTCGCCGCGGTCAGAGCGGCCAGTGCGGTTCCGAGCATGTCCGGCGTGATGGTCAGGTTCTGGATGCCGGGCAGGTTCGCCGCGGCCTCCTTCAGGGTCAGCGCCAGCAGGATGCCCTGGTCGAGATCGCGGTAGGTGTCCATGGTCGCCTTCTCCCGGGCCGCCTCGGCCTCACCCACCAGCTTGATCCTGCCAGCTTCGGCCTCCGCTGCAATGGCGCCGCGCTCGGCCGCGGCCTGCGCTTCAATACCCGCTGCGGCCGCACGCTCCTCCGCTTCGCGGCGGGCGTTGGCGCCCTCCTGGGCCACCAGGTTCTCGCGACGCGCTGCGAGTTCGATCTGGTTGGCCAGTTCGTTCTCGGCGATGGCGCGTTCGCGTTCGACGGCGAGTGCCCGCCGTTCGAAGGTGGCGCGATCCGCCTCGGCCTGGAGCTGTTCCCGGACCGGGGTCTGCAGCGCACGCTCCACCTCGGCCTCGGGGCGGATGGCGAGGACGTGCACGCCGAGAACCGCGATCCCGGTGTCCTGGAGACGTGCGTCCCGGGTCAGGGTCCCGAACAGGACGTCCCGCAGCGGGGCGGCCCCGTTGCTCAGGGCGTCGGCCAGGGTGAAGCGGGCGACGTGGTCGTTCGCGGCCGCCTGGCAGAGCTGGCCGATGATCGTCTCGACCTGCTGGGCGCCGGTCGCGGGCGCCTCGTCCCTCTTCTTGAGGCCGAAGTCCAGGCGGGCGCTCGCGAGCACCGGGTCGGTGAAGCGGTACGTGATGTTCGCCTGGACGCTGACGTCCTGGTGATCCTGAGTGAGAGCGTGGAAGAGGGTCGGCAGTTCGCGGTCCTCCACGGGGATCTCGCTCAGCACGGAGATCCCGGGACGGTACCAGAACGCCTGTCCCACACCCTGGTGACGGACCTGCCCGCCCTGGACGTGGACCACGTAACCGGTGGGGCCGCCGAGGAAGTGGTTGATCCAGGGGTAGCTCTTGATGGTGGTCATGATGTCTCTCCTTCGTTCATTATCGTCAACTTGACGATAATTGAACTCTAAGAGGTCTTCGGCATTAATGTCAAGGTGACGATAAATGCTAGGCTGAGGAACATGACGAACCGGAAGTCCGACGCCCTCGCTGCTTTCCACGCTTTCCCGGTCACGGTGGACATCGTCGCGCTCACCGTGCGCGATGCCGCGCTGCACGTGCTGCTGGTGCGCCGTCTGCTCGAGCCGTTCAAGGACCGGCTGGCGCTGCCGGGCGGCTTCGTCCTGCCGGGGGAGGGGCTCGCCGAGGCCGCGCGGCGGGAGCTCGCCGAGGAGACCGGCGTCGAACGCCTGCCCGGGCACCTTGAGCAGTTGGCGAGTTACGGCCCCGCCGGACGCGATCCGCGAGGCGACGTCCTGACGGTCGCCCACCTGGTGCTCGCACCGGACTTCCCGGTGGTCGCGGGTGGCGGCGACGCGAGCGAAGCGCTCTGGGTCCCGGTGGACCGGGTGCTGGGCGACGACGGCGCCCTGGCCTTCGATCACGCGCGGATCCTGGACGACGGCGTGGAGCGGGCGCGCGCCAAGCTGGAGTACTCGCCGCTGGGCGCGGCGTTCTGCGGTGACGAGTTCACCATCGCCCAGCTGCGGGGCGTCTATGAGGCGGTCTGGGGTGTCCGGCTCGATCCGCGGAACTTCCACCGCAAGGCCACCGGCGCAGCAGGGTTTCTCGAGGAGACGGGCGAAGTGTCCTCGGGCGACGCCGGTCGTCCCGCGGCCCTGTACAGGCTGGCACCCGAGGCCCGCACAGGAAACCGCGCGGTGCTGAACCCGCCACTCATGCGACCGGTGGTTTGACGCTCCTGTCTGAGCTGGGGTCTGGGCCGGGGTTCGAGGCGCGCTTCGGGGGTGGCGGCCGGGCCGCGGCCGGCTGATTCGCCGGAGCGCCCGTCTTTGAGACACTGGAACCAGACCCACCCCGCTCCGGAAGGCATCTCATGGCAAGCACCCTGCACCTCGTCCGACACGGCCAGACGGACTGGAACGTGCAGCGCCGCTTCCAGGGGCAGACCGACATCCCCCTCAACCGGACCGGCGTCGAGCAGGCTGCGGGCGTGGCCGAGGCACTGCGTGAGGTGCCGCTGGCCGCCGTCGTGACCTCGACCCTGGGCCGTGCCGTGGCCACCGGCCAGGCCATCGCCGACGCGCAGGACCTTCCCGCTCCCGCCACGGATGCACGCCTCATGGAGCGGCACTTCGGCGAGGCGGAAGGGATGCATGGCGACGACGTCGAGCGCCTCTTCCCTGACCGCGAGCAGATCCCGGGCCGGGAGAGTGATGAGGAGCTGCGTGCGCGGGCGTTCGGCGCGCTGGAGGAGCTGGCCGCGGCGTTCGACGGTGAGGAGATCGCCGTCGTGAGTCATGGCGGCTGGATGGCCATGGTGCTGCGCACGCTGGTCGGAGACGCTTACGACTACTCCACGCTCACCAACTGCTCCGTGCACACCCTGGTCTGGGACGCCGCCGCGGGTGAGGTGCGGGTCGCCGGGGTGGAGACCGTCGCGCAGCTCGTCCGCGACTAGCGGCTCGTCCGGGACTGAACGAGCCTGGGGCTACACCAGCCCGATCTTCCGGAGCTGCTCCGCCAGCCCGGCGCCGTCCGGGGCGTAGACCCACGGGATGGCCGAGCCCGAGTGGTCCATGTCCGGCGTGTGGCCGCCGGCCAGGACGGCTTCGCCCACGGAGAGCTGCCGGATGGCCACTGCGGCCACGTTCTCCGGATGCCGCTGGGCGAACTCCGAATAGATGGCCTCGTCGTGCTGGCCGTTGTCGCCCACCAGGAGCCACTTCATGCGCGGGAACTCCTGCGCCAGCCGTTCGAGATTGTCCTGCTTGTGCTCGCGGCCGCTGCGGAACCAGCGATCCTCCGTGAGACCCCAATCGGTCAGGAGCATGGGTCCCACGGGATAGAGATTGCGGTGCAGGAAGCGGCTCAGCGTCGGGGCGGCGTTCCACGGACCTGTGGAGAGGTAGAACGCGGGAGCGCCCGGGTGGGCGCGCAGGATCCGCTCGTACAGCACGGCCATGCCGGTGGTGGCCATCCGGGCGCGTTCGTTGAGGACGAAGGCGTTCCAGAAGGCGAGCAGGGGGCGGGGGAGCGCCGTCACCATGACGGTGTCATCGATGTCGGAGAGGATGCCGAACTCCATGTCCGGCGGCAGCACCAGCAACGGGGCCTCGGCGGAGGGCGTCCCGGAGGCGCGGATCGTGGCGGTGTGCCAGCCCGGTTCCAGGTCCACCGCGACCGTGGTGTCCACGAGGCCGCCGCGGTCCGCCTTGACCCGCACGCGCGCCTCGCCGATTTCGATGTCCACTTCGCGCTCCGGAATCGGAACGGAGGTGAAAGCGCGCCAGCCGCGGATGTTCTGGTTGCCGTTCCGGGCCGCGCGGTCGGCGCGACTGCCCGGCAGCAGACGGGAGGCGAGCATCACGCGGGCCAGGATCCGGACCTGCGTGGTGGAGCCGTAGCCCATGTAGGGGACGGTCGCGGGCTGGAAGTGCGTCTTCCGGGCCATCTTCAGGCGCGCCGAATTGATGAAGGAGGAGATCCTGTGGGCCGCCCCGAAGAGCGGGTTGCCTGCCCAGGAGCGGCGGGCTGGCTCATGCTGCATGGGCTTAACTCTGTCACAGACTGCCCGCCGTGCCCGGGCGGCACGGTTCCGAGCGTCGTTTGCCCTGGTCCGGCCGTCGTCATGTGCGCGTGCTCCGAGAACGGCCGCAGCCCCCGGGGCGGTGACGGCCGTCCCGGGGGCTGTGGTGGCACGGGGCCGCAATCGTCTCAGACGGTGCGCGGCGCTTTCGCCAGATTCGCTTCGAGCTCGGCCGCGTTCTGCCGGACGACGTACGCCGGGCGGTCACGCTCCACGCGCCAGCTCTCCGAGAGCGGGCCGGCGTTCACGGTGTCGAAGCCGAACTCGTCGTAGAGGCGCGTGACGAGGGCCGCCGCGTCGGGGAAGTCGCTCGCGGTGGCCAGGGCGCGGCGGTTCTCCGTGCCGGAGGGGGTGCCGTCCGTGGTGATGTCGGCGGCCGCGATGTGGTTGAAGCCCTTGGCGACCTTCGACTCGGGAAGGTGTTCCTGGAGAAGCCCGGAGGTGGTGGCTTCGCCGCGATCCAGGGCCTCGATATGCCCGTCGCGCTCCCAGTAGTAGTTGTTGGTGTCGATGACGACCTTGCCCGCCAGCGGTGCCACGGGGACGTCCTGATAGGCCTTCAGCGGGACCGTGACGACGGCGAAGTCGCCGGCGGCCGCCGCCTCCTCAGCCGTCGCGGCTCGCGCCCGGGGGCCGAGCTCCGTCACCAGTTCGGTGAGGGTCTCCGGCCCACGCGAGTTGCTGATCACGACGTCGTACCCCAGCTCCACCGCCTTGCGGGCGACCTGGCTGCCGATGTTTCCTGCTCCGATGATTCCAATGGTTTCGCTCATGTCCGGCACAACCGGCGCCGGGCGGACTCCATTCCGGCATTGAGAAATATGACGCGGAATGAATCAGTGGGGGCCGGGGGTCACTCCGGGAGCAGGATCAGGTCCAGATAGGCCTCCAGGCTGGCGGCCACATCCACCGTGTCCGGCGCGTAGAGGCGCTGGAGCTGCACACCGTCCCAGAGGCCGATCAGGGACGCGGCCGCCTGCGCGGGGTCGACGCCGGGGCGCAGCTTCCCGGCTGCGCGCAGCGCCTCGAGTTCGCCGGTGTACTCCTCCCGCAGCCGCTCGAAGCGCTGGGTGAAGTAGTCCCGGCCGGGATGGCCCTCGGTGGTCGACTCGCCGCTGAGCACCGCGTAGAGCTGGGTGAGACCCGCGATGTCCACATTGGCCCGCGCCTGCAGAAGCACCATCTCCCGGAACGGCATGGGCCCGAGGCGTGAGACGCCGCTGCTGTCGCGCTGTTCGAGGACCGCGAGAAGCAGATCGCTCTTGCGCTTGAAGTGGTGCAGGAGGCTCGTCTGGCTCATGCCCACCTCGTCGGCCACATCCTGCAGGCTTCCCGCGTGATAGCCGCGCGTCGCGAACACGTTGAGGGCGGCGTCGACGATCTTCTGCCGGGTCGCCGCCGTCTTGGCGTACGGGCCGCGCTTGCCGGTGCGGGGTGCTCGCTGGACGCTCATGGAGTGGAGCTTAGCGCCGGTGCGGCGAACTATGCGAAATCAGAGTGACTACTCGAAATTTGTGTTAGCCTCGTCACACTGGCCGCGCCGGCCTCCGTCGTCCGGCGCCCGCTACAGGTACAGAGAGGTATGTGTCATGCCCCATGTTTCCCGGAGACGGCTGCTCGGCACAGGGCTGGGCGCCCTGTCTCTGGCCGCACTCGGCGCCTGCGCCACTCCCGGCACGCACTCCGTCAACGCCGATCCGGCCATCCCCGCCGCGAAGGGGGAGAAGATCCGCCTCACCTACTGGGCCTGGCTCAAGGACTTCCAGAAGGTGGCCGACCTCTGGAACGCCAAGAACCCCCAGGTCCAGGTGGACGTGGTGTGGATCCCCGGAGGAAACTCGGGCGGGTACCAGAAGATGTACTCGGCGCTCGCCGCCGGCGCCGGCCCGGATCTGGCACAGATCGAATTGCGGTCCATCCCAGAGTTCATGCTGGTCAACGGCCTCGTGGACCTGAACCGCTACGGCGCTCAGGAGTTCGCGCCGCTCTACGACCCCACGCTCTGGGGTCAGGTCAGCTTCACCGGCGGCGTCTACGGGATCCCCCAGGACTCCGGCCCCATGGCGACGTTCTATCAGCCCGCGCTCCTGGAGAAGGTGGGGGCCACCCCTCCGAAGACCTGGGATGAGTGGGCCGCCGTGGGCAAGGAGCTGCGGCGCGCGGGCAGTTACATCGACTGCTTCGCGATCAGCGACGCGAGCCCCTTCGCCGGCTTCGCGGGCCAGGCGGGAGCCACCTGGTTCCGGCCCGAGGAGGACGGCTGGGTCATCAACATGACGGACGACGCCACCCTGAACGTCGCGCGCTTCTTCGACAAGGCGATCGACGACGGCCTGGTCCAGACCGGCTTCGCCCACTACAGCCCGGCCTGGTTCGCCGCGGCCGCCAAGGGCGGCATCGCCTCCATCACGTCCGGCAGCTGGGGAGACGCCCTCGTGGAAGGCGTCAGCGGCGGCAAGGGCAAATGGAAAGCCGCCCCCATGCCCGTGTGGGGCAAGACCGGCTTCGGGTCCAGCTACCTCGGCGGCTCCACCACGGCCATCCTGGCCGGCAGCAAGCACCCCCGCGAGGCCCTCGAATTCGCGGTCTGGCTGACGACCTCCCACGAAGGCATCGACGCCATGATCAAGCACAGCGGCATCGGCTGGTCGCCCGCGAAGGACTTCGTCGGCACCGCCCGTCAGCAGCCCTCGGAGTTCTTCAGCGGGCAGAACTACTTCAAGGACGTGCTCATCCCGGCGAGCCGCGAACAGAACCCGAAATGGTCCTGGTGGCCCGTCACGCAGCAGACCTTCAACATCCTCAGCGACGGCTTCCGGAAGAAGGCGAGCGGCACCTCCCTGGTGGACGCCGTGGCCTCCGCTGAGAAGGACGTCATGACCGTCTTCAGGAACAAGGGCCTGACCATCAGGAAGGAACAGGCATGAGCAGCACACCAGCCGCAGCACCGTCCCGAGGCGGCCGCTCCCGGGCCGCGGCCCGCGCCCCCTGGATCCTCCTGGCGCCCTTCCTGGCCCTCTTCACCCTGACCTTCGTCCTGCCCATCCTCGTGGCCCTCGTCTCCAGCTTCACCAAGGTCACGCGCAGCGGGCTCTTCGGGGAGAAGGGCGTGACCAGCGGGTTCGCCGGCTTCGACAACTACGCCCAGGCCCTCGGTGACGCCAACTTCATCGCCTCGATCGGGCGCGTGCTGCTGTTCGGCGTCGTGCAGGTGCCCGTCATGATCGTCCTCTGCACTGTCCTGGCCCTCCTGCTGGAATCGGCCTCGGCCCGGTGGCCCGGCTTCTTCCGCGCCGCCTATTTCATGCCGTACGGCGTGCCCGGTGTGATCGCCACGATCCTGTGGTCCTTCCTCTACGTGCCCGGCCTGAGCCCGTTCATCGACATCGCCGGGAGCATGGGCATCACGCTGGACTTCCTCGGGCCCGATCACGTGCTGTGGTCCATCGCGAACATCGTGACCTGGAGCTATACGGGCTACAACATGCTCATCATCGTCGCGCAGCTCAAGGCCATCCCGGGCGAGCTCTATGAGGCGGCCCGCGTGGACGGCGCCTCCCCCTGGCGGATCGCCCGGAGCATCCAGCTGCCGCTCATCACCCCGGCGCTGGTCCTGACCACGGTGTTCTCCATCATCGGAACCCTGCAGCTCTTCGCCGAGGCGCAGGTGCTGAAGACCTCGGCCCCGGCCATCGACAGCCAGTACACGCCGAACCTCTCGGCCTACTCGACGGCCTTCGCCTACAACGACTACAACGTCGCCGCCGCGCAGGCCGTCCTCATCGCGCTCGCGGCCTTCATCCTCTCCTTCGTCTTCCTCCGCCTCACGAACAGGAAGTCCTCATGACCAGCACCACGGCCCCTCCCGCCACCCGTCGCGCCGCCGAGGCGCCCCGCTCCGGCGCCGCACCGCGCACCGGCCGCAAGCGGTCCAGCACCATCATCGTCACGGCGATCCTCGTCGTCGTCGCGCTGTACTTCCTGGTGCCCGTGTACTGGGTCCTGGTGGCGTCGACCAAGACCACGCAGGACCTCTTCTCCACCAATGGGTTCCTTCTGTCCGGGCACTTCGCCCTCTGGGACAACCTCGCGAGGGTGCTCAGCTACGACGACGGCGTCTTCCTCCGCTGGTTCCTGAACTCGGTGCTCTACGCCGGAGTGGGCGCGCTGCTGGCGACCTACCTCGCCGCAGCGGGCGGTTACGCCCTCGCCAAGTACGAGTTCCGTGGCCGCAACGCCGTGTTCGGCACGATCCTCGGCGGAGTCCTGGTCCCGGGCACCGCCACGGCCCTGCCCATGTTCCTGCTCTTCAGCCAGCTGGGCCTCGCCAACACCTACTGGTCGGTGCTCATCCCGTCCCTGGTGTCCCCCTTCGGCCTGTTCCTCTGCCGCATCTACGCCCAGGCGACGGTGGACACCGCCCTGATCGAGGCGGCGCGCATCGACGGCGCCGGGGAGCTGAAGATCTTCCACACCATCGGCCTGCGGGTTCTCACGCCGGCCCTGGTCACGGTGTTCCTCTTCCAGCTCGTCGGGATCTGGAACAACTACTTCCTGCCGCTGGTCATGCTCTCGGACAGCAAGCTGTACCCGATCACGCTCGGCCTGAACAACTGGCTGTCCCAGGTGGACCGCCTGCCCGAGTTCTACGAACTCACCACGGGCGGCGTGCTGCTCTCCATCATCCCGCTGGCCATCGCCATGATCGTCCTGCAGCGCTTCTGGCGCGGGGGCCTGACCGAAGGAGCCGTCAAATGACCGCCGCCTACCTCACCAGCACCGCGCCCGGCGAGGGACGCCGCAGCCCGGCCCGTGCGCGGCTCGCCTCGGACGCGCCGGAGCTGAGTCTCGACGGCGACTGGGCCTTCCGCCTCCTTCCGGCCGCGCCCGGCACCCCGGCGGGGGCGCTGGCCCTGCCCGAGGGCGAGGGCCCTGAGGACTTCGCGGCCCCCGGCTTCAGCACCGACGGCTGGGACACCCTGCCGGTCCCGTCCCATTGGGTGCTCCAGGGTGACGGGAAGTACGGCCGTCCGATCTACACGAACGTCCAGTTCCCGTTCCCCTGCGAGCCGCCGTTCGTCCCGGACGCGAACCCGACTGGTGACCACCGCCGCGTCTTCACGCTGCCCGAGAGCTTCGACGGCGCCGAACGGATCCTGCTCCGCTTCGACGGGGTGGAGTCGCGGTACAAGGTGTGGCTCAACGGGACGGAGATCGGCGTGGGGTCGGGCAGCCGCCTGGCTCAGGAGTTCGACGTCACCGAGGCCGTGCGCCCGGGGGAGAACGTGCTCGCGGTCCGGGTGCACCAGTGGTCCGCCTCCAGCTACCTCGAGGACCAGGACCAGTGGTGGCTGCCCGGCATCTTCCGCTCGGTCACCCTGCTGGCCCGTCCCGTGGGTGCGCTCGATGACCTGTGGCTGCGCACCGCGTACGACGGCGACGCGTCCGGGACCGGGCAGGGCACGGTCGTGCCCGAGGTGAGTGCGGGGGAGGTGGCGTTCCCGGTCCGGTTCCGGATCGCGGAACTGGACGTCGACGTCGTCTGGGAGCGCCCCGGCGACGTGGCCCCGGTGGTGGTGGCCGGCGTCGAACCCTGGAGTGCGGAGACGCCGCGGCTCTATGAGGCGACCGTCGAGGCGCAGGGCGAGACCGTGACGCAGCGGATCGGCTTCCGCACGGTGCGGATCGAGGGTGACCGGTTCCTGGTCAACGGGCGGCGTGTGGTGTTCCATGGCGTCAACCGGCACGAGACGCATCCCGAGCGGGGGCGCGCTTTCAACGAGGAGTTCGCCCGCGAAGACCTGCTGCTGATGAAGCGCTTCAATGTCAACGCGATCCGCACGAGCCACTACCCGCCGCATCCTCGCCTGCTGGATCTGGCCGACGAGCTGGGATTCTGGGTCATCCTGGAATGCGATCTGGAGACGCACGGCTTCGAGCGGCACGGCTGGGACGGCAACCCCGGCGACGACCCCGTCTGGCGTGACGCCCTGCTGGACCGCATCGAACGGACCGTGGAGCGCGACAAGAACCACCCCAGCGTCGTCCTGTGGTCACTGGGCAACGAATCCGGCACCGGGGCGAACCTCGCCGCCATGGCCGCCTGGGTGCACGCGCGGGACCCCGAGCGGCCCGTGCACTACGAGGGTGATTACACCGGCGCGTACACCGATGTGTACTCCCGGATGTACTCCTCCATCCCGGAGACCGAGTCGATCGGGACGGACGGCGCCACCGATCTTCTGCTGGGGTGCAGTGCCGCGGAGTCGCTGCGGCAGCGCCGCAAGCCGTTCATCCTCTGCGAGTACATCCACGCCATGGGCAACGGACCGGGCGCGATCGACCAGTACGAGGACCTCGTGGACCGGCACCCCCGGCTGCACGGCGGCTTCGTCTGGGAATGGCGCGACCACGGGCTGCTCAGCCACGCCGAGGATGGCACCCCGTTCTACGCGTACGGCGGTGACTTCGGGGAGGAGATCCACGACGGCAACTTCGTCATGGACGGCATGGTCCTCGCCGACGGCACCCCCAGCCCGGGACTCCACGAGTACCGTCAGGTGGTCTCGCCGCTCCGGCTGACGCTGAGCGGGACCGCCGCGGCGCCCGTCGTCCGGGTTGAGAACCGCCGCCACAGCGCGCCGGCGTCGGACGTGCGGATCAACCTGCGGCTGGAGCACGACGGGCGCCCGGTGGACACGGGTGCGCTTGCGATCGTGGGCGACGACGGCGGGGCGCTGGCTGCCGGAGCGTCGGCCGCCTACGCTCTTCCCGCGGTGCCGGTGTCCCCGGAGGGTGAGACGTGGCTGACGGCCGAGGTCGTGCTCGCCGCGGACACCGCGTGGGCGGAGGAGGGGCACGTCCTCGCGTCCGCCCAGCTCGACCTGACCCCAGCGCGGGAGCGCCGGGCGGGCCCCCGTCCGGCGGCGGCCTCTTCCCGCGCCCTCTCCGGTGCTCCGCGCCGGCTGGAGCTGGGCCCCGCGGTGTTCGACGGCGGCCTGCTCACCTCGCTGGCCGGACAGTCCGTGGAGGCGCCGCGGCTGGAGCTCTGGCGGGCGCCCACGGACAACGATCGCGGGCAGGGCTTCGGCTCCTACGACGCCGCCGACCCGCGCTCGCAGGGCGTCCGGGGGCTCGGCACGGGTCAGCCCGCGCCGACCTGGGAGGAGGTCTGGCGGTCCGCCGGACTGGACCGGCTCCACCGCCGGATCGAGTCCGTGCAGGCGACGGACCGTTCGCTCACGGTCCGCGCCCGGTACGCGGCCGCGGACACCGCCCGGTCCTTCCACCTCGACGAGCACTGGGAGCTGTCCGGGGAGGACCTCTGGCTGCGGCTCGACCTCACCCCGAGCGGGAACCACGTCCGTGACCGGGCGTGGGATCTGCTCCTGCCCCGGATCGGGGTGCGGTTCGGCCTGCCGTCGGAGGTGTCCGGCGCGGAGTGGTTCGGCACGGGCCCTCGTGAGTCGTACCCGGACAGCCGTCACGCGGCGCTCGTCGGACGGTATGCGGACTCCGTGGAAGGGCTGGGGACGGTGTACTCGCGGCCCCAGGAGAACGGTCACCGGAGCGACGTGCGGGAACTGGAGCTGCTGCTGGGTGGTGCTGGGGGCCCGGGTGGTGCGGGCAAGCCCTGGCTCCGGGTGGAGGCGGAGCGCGACGCCGCCGGGTGTCTGCCCGGTTTCACGCTCTCGCGGCACACGGCCCAGGAGCTCTCCGGCGCAGCGCACCCGCACGAGCTCCCGGAATCCCGCCGCACGTGGCTCTACCTCGACGCCGCGCAGAACGGCCTCGGCTCGCGGGCCTGTGGTCCGGACGTGTGGCCCGAGCACGCCCTGCGCCCCGAGGCCCGGACGCTGCTGCTGAGGTTCACGGCGCTCTGAGCGGGAGGCGCGGCCCCGCGCCTCACCCCCCAACGCCGACGGCCGCCGTCGTGCCCCTCCTTCGAGAGTGCACGACGGCGGCCGTCGCGGTCAGCGGCTCAGCCCGGCAGCGGTGCGCCGGTGAGCTTGATCTGGCGGTTCTGATCCTTGTAGAGCAGGTAGCGGAACTGGCCGGGGCCGGAGGCGTAGCAGGCCTGCGGGCAGAACGCGCGGAGCCACATGTAGTCGCCCGCCTCGACCTCCACCCAGTCCTTGTTGAGCAGGTACATGGCCTTGCCCTCCAGGACGTAGAGGCCGTGCTCCATGACGTGGGTCTCCGGGAAGGGGATCACGCCGCCGGGCTGGAAGGTGACGATGTTGACCTGCATGTCGTGGGCCAGGTCGTCCGACGGCACGAAGCGCTGGGTCTTCCAGACGCCGTCGGTGTCCGGCATCGCGGTGCCTTCGACGTCCTTCTCATTGGTGACGAAGGACGTGGCCTCGTAGCCTTCGAGACGGTCGTAGGCCTTGCGGATCCAGTGGAACGTGGCGATGTCACCACTGGTGTTCTCCACACCCCACTCGTCGCCGGCGGCCAGGTACGCGTAGCCGCCTTCCTCCATGACGTGCTGCTCGCCCTTGAGGTTCAACGTGAGCGTGCCCTTGACCACGAAGATGACGCCCTCGACGCCGGACTCGAACTCGGCCTTCGGCGCGCCGCCGCCCGGCCCCACCTCGACGATGAGTTGGGAGAACGTGGTGGCGAAGCCCGAGATCGGGCGGGCGATGATCCACGAACGGGTGTTCGTGAAGCCCGGCAGGAGGCTCGTCACGATGTCCGTGAGAACGCCCTTGGGGATGACCGTGTACGCCTCGGTGACGATCGCGCGCTCGGTGGTGAGATGGGTCTGCGGCGGCAGGCCACCCGTGGGGTAGTAGAGATTTCCCATGAAGGACTCCTTCGTGAATCAGTGAGAAGTGGTGGCGAGCCGCGGGTGCGCGAGCACCGTCAGCTCCGGGAGTGCGACGCCGGTCAGGGCCAGGACCTCGTCCTCGCCGACTGCGCCGCACTGGACGCCGCGGAGGACGAAGTTGGCCAGCGCCCGCGCGGTCGCGGGCTCGTCCATGACGCCCGCGTCCGTCTGGGAGAAGTAGTTCTTCAGGCGAGTGGTGGCCGCGGCCAGGCCCTCGCGGTAGAAGGCGTAGCTCGCCGCGAACCGGCTCGGCAGCTGGTGCGCGTGCAGATCCCAGCCCTGGTAGTAGCCGCGCTCCAGGGAGCGGCGGACCAGGCGGCCGTGCAGCTTCCAGGCGTTCTCCACGTTGTCGCCCACGGGGATGATGTTGGTGGAGCCATCGGAGAGGCGGATGCCGGTGCCAGCCACGGCCAGCTGCATGATCTCCTTGGCCACATCGGCCACCGGGTGCTCCATGGACTGGTACTCGGCGGCGATTTGCAGGCTGGCGGAGTAATCGTACGTGCCGTAGTGCAGCGAGCTGATGCGGCCCGGCACCACGTGCGGCAGCTGCGCCACCGGATGCGTGCCCTCATGGCCGAGGATCAGCTGCGGCGTCTCCACCTGCACCTCGAAGCGCAGGCGGCCGGACGGCAGTCCGTGGATCTCCTCGAGGCGGGAGACCACGTGGTCCATGGCCGTGACCTGGTCCACGGTGGTCACCTTCGGCAGGGTCAGGACCAGGCCGTCGGGCAGGCCGCCCTGTTCCACGAGGGTGGAGACGAAGAGGTCCAGCGTGCGCAGGCCACGGGCCCGGGTGGGGGCCTCGAAGCACTTGAAACGGATGCCGATGAACGGGGGAGCCGTGCCGGCCTCCACCGCCTGGTGGACGGCCTTGGCGGCGGTCACGACGTCGGCGTCCTCGGCCTCGTCGCCACGGTTGCCGTAGCCGTCCTCGAAGTCGAGACGGAGGTCCTCGATCGGCTCGTTCGCGAGCTTGGCCGCGACGCGCGGCGCGACGGCGGCGTTCAGCTCCTCGGACTGACCCAGCAGAGCGCCCAGGGCCTCGAGCCCGCCGTGCTGCGCGACGACGTCGTTCGCGGCCTGTCCCCATTCCGCGGCGAAGTCCGGCGTGAAGCGGTCCGCGGAGACGTAGACGGTGTGGATGGGCTGGCGGCTGCCGTCATCGCCCGGGTAGTTGCGGTCCAGGAGGGTGTCCGTGGCCGCGAGCCGGGTTTCGACGTCCGCCAGATCGGCGGCGGAAAGTGAGGTGCCCGCCATCAGTCGACCAGCTCGTAGGCCGGGGTGGTGAGGAAGTCGACGAAGTCCTCGCCCAGGCACAGCTCGGCGATCAGTTCGCTGGCGGGGGAGTAGAACTTCTCGAAGGCCTCTTCGCCCACCTCGCCGCGCAGCTTGTCGGTCTCCTCGGTGAGGATCTGCCGGACGAGCTCGCGGGTGACGGTGTTGCCGGTGTCGGCCAGCACGGAACCGGCGTTGATCTGCTGCCACACCTGGGAGCGGGAGATCTCGGCGGTGGCGGCGTCCTCCATGAGGTTATGGATGGCCACGGCGCCGTTGCCGGAGATCCAGACGGCGGTGTAGGCCACGGCCACGTAGAGGTTCAGGCGCAGGCCGGCCTCGGTGACCTCACCCTTGGCGGAGGCGACGTCGAGCAGCTGGGCCGCGGTGACCTCGACTTCGGGGCGCTGCTTGTCCAGCTGGTTCGGCTTGTCGCCGAGGAAGGAGTCGAACACCTCGACACAGATCGGGACAAGGTCCGGGTGCGCCACCCAGGAGCCGTCGAAGCCGTCGGTTGCCTCGCGGGTCTTGTCGTTGCGGACCTTGGCGAACGCGGCCTCGGTGACCTCGGGTTCGCGGCGGTTCGGGATGACGGCGGCCATGCCGCCCATGGCGAAGGCGCCGCGCTTGTGACAGGTCTTCACGAGCAGTTCCGTGTAGGCGCGCAGGAAGGGCGCGGTCATCTGCACGGAGGCGCGGTCCGGGAAGAGGAAGTCCTCGCCGGCGTCGCGGAAGTACTTGACGATGCTGAACATGTAGTCCCAGCGGCCGGCGTTCAGGCCGGAGGCGTGGTCGCGCAGTTCGTAGAGGATCTCCTCCATCTCGAACGCGGCCGGGATGGTTTCGATCAGCATGGTGGCGCGGATGGTGCCGTACGAGATGCCGACGTACTCCTGGGCGAAGGTGAAGACGTCGTTCCAGAGGCGGGCCTCGAGGTGGCTCTCCATCTTGGGCAGGTAGTAGTACGGGCCGTGACCGTTCTCGATCAGTTGCTGTGCCACGTGGAAGAAGTGCAGACCGAAGTCCACGAGCGCGCCCACGGCGACCTGGCCGTCCACCAGGACGTGCTTCTCGTCCATGTGCCAGCCACGCGGACGGGTCACGACGACGGCGAGCGGCGCATCCGTGCGCAGCCGGTACTCCTTGCCCTCCGGCGAGGTGTAGGAGAGGGTGCCGCGGGCGCCGTCGCGCAGGTTGAGGATCGCGTCGATGACGTTGTGCCACGTCGGGGTGCTGGCGTCCTCGAGGTCGGCGAGCCAGACCTTGGCGCCGGAGTTCAGGGCGTTGATGGCCATCTTGGCCGGCGAGGCCGGTCCGGTCATCTCGACGCGGCGGTCCTGCAGGGCCGCGGGGGCCTCGGCGACCTTCCAGTCGCCCGAGCGGACCTCGGCGGTCTCGGGAAGGAAGTCCAGGGTCCCGGTCTTGGCGACCTGCTCGCGCTTGGTGACGCGGGCGTCGATCAGCTCATTGCGGCGTGCCGCGAACTTCTGGTGCAGGGCCTCCACGAAAGCGAGGGCTTCCGGGGTGAGGATCTCCTCGGCGCGCTCCACCGGCTGGGGGTTGGTGACGGTGATGGTCATGTGCTGTCCTTACTTCTCCACGGTGCCGTCCGGCCCCGTGGGGCCGGACGGCGAGTGCTGGATTACCCAGCCGGTCAGAGGGCTGCCACTGCCTCAGCAGCGGCCGAATTGGCGTGGGCGGCAGCGGCGACGGCCGCGGCGACGTCCTTGGTCACCTGAAGATCGAAGATGCTCGGGATGATGTAGCTGGCGTTGAGCTCATCATCCGCCACGCGGTTGGCGATGGCCTCGGCGGCCGCGACGAGCATGTCCGGCGTGATGTCGCTGGCCCCGGCGTCCAGAAGACCGCGGAACAGGCCCGGGAAGGCCAGCACGTTGTTGATCTGGTTCGGGAAGTCGCTGCGCCCGGTGGCGACGACGGCGGCGTGCTTGGACGCGACGACCGGGTCCACCTCGGGGGTCGGGTTGGCCATGGCGAAGACGATCGCGTCGTCGGCCATGGACGCCACGTGCTCCTCGGCGAGGATGTTCGGAGCGGAGACGCCGATGAAGACGTCGGCGCCTGCGAGCGCGTCGTGGAGGCTGCCGGAGAAGCCTTCCTCGTTGGTGTTGGTGGCGATCCACGTGCGGTGGTGGTCGTCGTAGCTCTCACCCTTGTGGATGGCGCCGGAGCGGCCGGCGGCGATGATGTGCTGCGCGCCCTGGGCCTTGAGGAGCTGGATGATGGCGGAGCCGGCGGCGCCGACGCCCGAGACCACGATCTTGACGTCCTCGATCTTCTTGCCCACCACGCGCAGGGCGTTGACGAGGGCGGCGAGGGTGACGATCGCGGTGCCGTGCTGGTCGTCGTGGAAGACCGGGATGTCGAGCTCGTCGCGCAGGCGGGCTTCGATCTCGAAGCAGCGGGGAGCGGCGATGTCCTCGAGGTTCACGCCGCCGAAGACGGGTGCCAGGAGCTTGACGGTGCGGATGATCTCCTCGGTGTCCTGGGTGTCCAGGCAGACCGGCCAGGCGTCGACGTTGGCGAACTGCTTGAACAGAGCGGCCTTGCCTTCCATGACGGGGAGGGCGGCGGCCGGGCCGATGTTGCCGAGACCCAGGACGGCGGAGCCGTCCGTCACCACGGCGACCGTGTTGCGCTTGACCGTCAGGTTGCGGGCGGCAGAGGGATCCTCGGCGATCGCCATGCAGACGCGGGCGACGCCGGGCGTGTAGGCGCGGGACAGGTCGTCACGGTTGCGGAGCGGGACCTTCGGGACCACCTCGAGCTTGCCGCCGAGGTGCATGAGGAAGGTGCGGTCCGAGACGTGGAGGACCTTGACGCCGTCGAGGGCGTTCAGGGCGGCTTCGACGCGCTTGGCGTGCTCGTCATCCGTGGTGTTGCAGGTGACGTCGACGACGATGGTGTTGTGGTGCGATTCCGCCACGTCCAGTGCGGTGACGGCAGCGCCGGCGTTACCGACGGCGGCGGCCAGTTCGCTGGTCGCGGTGAAGCTCGAAGGGGCCTCGACCCGCAGGGTGATGGAATTTCCGGGGCTGGGATTCGCCATTGAATTCTCCTCCAGTGTTGGGCCCGCGGAGCGTCAGCCTCCCGCGAGATGTTTTCGTATTATGGATATTATTCTCTACAAAGTGGAAAGACAAGAGCAATTGCTCTTGCTTCTGGACCGTTTCTAACTGTTGGATGGTAGGCAGACGGTCCACGGCTCTTTCCACTATGCGGATAAGATTTACCGGACGGTACCGCACCATACGCAACGAAGCGGGAAGGAGTTGAGATGGCTGAGAAGACCTCAGGCGGAGTTCAGTCCGTGGAACGCGTCTTTGAACTGCTGGAACTCATCACTGATGCGGGCGGAGACGTGACGCTCAGTGAGCTGTCCTCCTCCACGGATCTGCCACTGCCCACGATCCACCGGCTCCTGCGGACCCTCGTGTCGCTCGGCTACATCCGGCAGCTGCCCAACCGGCGCTACGCCCTCGGCCCGCGGCTGATCCGCCTCGGTGAGGCGGCCTCGATGCAGCTCGGCGCCGTCGCGCGCCCACAGCTCAAGTTCCTGGTGGACCGCCTCGGCGAGACCGCGAACATGGCGGTGCTGGACACGGACATGATCATCTACGTCGCCCAGGTGCCGTCGCCGCACGCCATGCGCATGTTCACCGAGGTGGGCCGGCGTGCGCACATGCACGCGACCGGTGTGGGCAAGGCGATCCTCGCCCAGCTCGACGACGAGACCGTGCGCGGGATCGTGCAGCGCGCCGGGATGCCGACGCCGACCGTCAAGAGCCTGGGGTCCGTCGAGGCCCTGCTGGACGACCTCGCCTTGATCCGCGAACGCGGCTACTCGATCGACGAGGAGGAGCAGGAGCTCGGAGTGCGGTGCTTCGCCATGGCCGTGCCGAACGCGCCGACCCCGTGCGCCATCTCGGTCTCGGGCCCGATCACCCGCGTGGACCAGGCGTTCTCCGAGCGGGCCGTCCCGATGCTGACGGAGGCCGCCAAGGCCCTGTCTCAGGAGTTCAACCGGGTCTGACCCACCCGTCCCTCCCCCTCCCCCCTCCGCGAAGTCACAGATGGCGCCCCTACCGAGAGGTTTTAGGGGCGCCATCTGTGACTTCGCGGTGTGAGGCTTCGCAGTCCTGTGGATAACCCATTCCACGGTGCCTGCTGGTGGGCAGAATGAGGCATGCCTCGTCGCCCTTCATCCTTGCCGCCAGAGCTCGTGATCGCCTCATTCGCTCTCCCGCATTCCGACCGGCTGGGTGTTCCACGGAAGCGGACCCGCGGGTCGGATCTGCACGTTCCGTCGCGGGGGATCCGGGTTCCTTCGTGGCCGGTGGAGTCTCACGCGGACGCTCTGCGCGCCTACACGGAACTCGACCCGTCGGTCACGTTGGTGGACCTCAGCGCTGCTGGGATCTGGGGTGCTCCCTTGCCCTTCTGGATTCAGGCCTCCGCTGAAGTCCGACTGGCGCGGCCGCGTGGATCCGGGCAGCCGCGGCGGAAGCGGGTCACCGGCCGGAAGCTGACCTTCGCTCCGGGTGAGGTGGTCGTGAAGGATGGGGCCCGGGTGACTTCCCCGGCGCGAACGTTCCTCGACCTGGCCGAACTGCTCCCACTCCACGACCTGGTCGCCGCAGGAGATTACTTCGTCAACGAGCACGTCGAACCTCACCCGCGCCCGAAAATCCCCCTGTGTGCCATGGCCGACCTCCGACGTGTCGTCGCGGCGCATCCGGGAAAACGCGGGGTGAAGAGCGCCCGAGCAGCGTTGGACCTCATCAGGGTCGGCGCGGATTCCGCCCAGGAGACTTTCCTCCGTCTGGCCCTGATCGACCATGGATTGCCGGAGCCGGTGCTCAATCATTCGCTGGATCTTCCGTGGCGAGGCCCGTGCGTCTGGCCGGACCTCGCCTATCCGCTGTCGAAGTTGTCCGTCCAGTACGACGGCGAGACTCACCGGGACACCGCGCAGTTCCGTCGCGACTTCGAGCGTCAGCGGCTGACCGAGGAGGCCGGGTGGACGGAGGTGCGGATCGGCCACGGCGACCTCAAGGGAAGCCGGCCGTTCGCCGTCGTGCGTATCCGGGAAGCGCTGCTGAAGGCCGGTGTTGAGCCGCCCACCCCGCGAGGGAACAGTTGATGCCCGGAAGAGCACGTCTTCCGGGCATCAACTGTTCCCTCGCGTGAAGGAGAGGGAGCGGCTAGTGGGCCCCGCCGGATTCGACCTTGACTTCCTTGCCGTCGCAGTCGATGAGCTTGCCGTTCTCGAAGCGGTCACCCTCCCGCAGGCCGCGGAGGTCCTGCGGGGTGAGGACGCGGTCCGTGCCGGCCACGAACACCGAGGAGTTCTTGGAGTTGCCGGTCTTGAAGTAGTTGAACAGGAGGTTCAGCAGGATCGCCATGAGGGCGGCCGAGCTGATGCCGGAGTGGAAGATGGTCACGAACCAGTCCGGGAAGGCGTGGTAGATGTCCGGCTTGACCACGGGCAGCAGACCGAAGCCCAGCGAGGATGCCACGATGATGAGGTTCATGTTGCCCTTGTAGTCCACCGTGGACAGGGTGCGGATGCCGGAGGCGGCCACCGTGCCGAAGAGGACGATGCCTGCGCCGCCGAGGACCGGCATGGGCACGGCGCCCACCACGCGGCCCATGACCGGGAGCAGGCCGAGGACGATCAGGATGACACCGCCGGCGCTGACCACGAAGCGGCTCTTGATGCCCGTGATGGCCACCAGACCCACGTTCTGGGCGAAGGCGCTCTGAGTGAAGGAACCGAACACGGGGGAGACGGCGCTGGAGATCATGTCGGCCCGGAGGCCGTCGGCCACTCGCTTGCGGTCCACCTTGGTGCCGACGATCTCACCGACGGCGATGATGTCCGCGCTGGTCTCGGTCAGGGTCACCAGGATCACGATGAACATGGAGATGATGGCGGCCACGTTGAACGTCGGCAGGCCGAAGGCGAACGGGGTCGGGAACGCGAAGATCGGTCCGTTGCCCACGTTGGAGAAGTTGGCCTGGCCCGTGAACACGGCGATGATCGTGCCGATCACCATGGCCAGCAGGATGGAGAGCCGCGAGATGGTGGCGCTGCCGACCTTGGACAGGATCAGGACGATCACGAAGGTGAGGCCCGCGAGCCCGACGTTGGCCATGCTGCCGTAGTTGTCGGCCTTGGCGTTGCCGCCCATGACCCAGTTGGCGGCCACCGGCATCAGCGTGAGGCCGATGGTGGTGATCACGGTGCCGGTCACCACCGGTGGGAAGAAGCGCAGGATCTGCGAGAAGAGCGGTGCGATCACGAGACCGATG
This sequence comes from Arthrobacter sp. RCC_34, assembly GCF_041360795.1. Taxonomy (NCBI): domain Bacteria; kingdom Bacillati; phylum Actinomycetota; class Actinomycetes; order Micrococcales; family Micrococcaceae; genus Arthrobacter; species Arthrobacter sp. RCC_34. The sequence goes on from NZ_JBFUPW010000001.1 coordinate 29,531, forward strand.
ATCGAGGCCACGATCACCGAGCCGAACACGGCCGGGAGACCGCCGCCCTGGGAGACGATCGCGCCCATGGTGGCGACGCCCGCGAAGGACACACCCTGCACCAGCGGGAGCTGCGAGCCGAAGAACTTGATGCCGAGGGTCTGGAGGAGGGTCGCCGCGCCGCCCATGAAGAGACAGCTGGCGATCAGGACGCCGATCTCGTCCGGCTTGAGGCCCGCGGCCTGGCCGATGACGAGCGGCGGCGCGATGATCCCGCCGTACATGGTGAGAACGTGCTGGAATCCGTACGCGAAGGTGCTGCCGAGGGAGAGGCGCTCATCCTCCGGCCGGGTGGTGGGTTTGACGGTTGTTGCACTCATTTCAGACTTCCTGTCTGCCTAATGATTGGTGGGGTGCCGCGGCGTTGCGGCGATCGGCCGGCATCGGTGGGGGCACCGGGGGCCTGGGAAGGTGGTGCGGCGCGTTCCGGCGCCATTGCCGGAAACGGTCACAAGATCAAAGGAACGACGACGCCTGGTCGCCGAGTGGGTGCGCTCCGGGAGGGGGGGTGTCACCCGGGCTGCGCTCGCGGCCGCCTCGGTGCAGAGCAGGCACGAGGGGCGCTGGTGGCGCGCAGCCCGGGCGAGTCAGGGGATCAGCAGAAGCCGACGATGCCGTCCCAGGCGTTGCCCGGGTCGGAGATGGTCTCGCGCTCGAAGTTGGCCTCGATCAGGCCGTACGGGCGGTCTGCGGCGAAGAAGACCTCGCCGGGGTTGTCGAGACCGAACGGGGACAGGTCCACCACGAAGTGGTGCTTGTTCGGGGTGGAGAAACGCAGCTCGTCGATCTCCGGGTGTGCCGCGAAGACCTTCTGAGCCATCTGGAACAGGGTCTGCTGCAGCGCGTAGGAGTACTCCTCGGAGAAGCCTTCCAGGAGGAGGGCCTTCACGGACTCGTAGGTCGCGTTGTAGTCGATGCCACCCTCGGCGACGGCGTCGTTGCGGTAGCGCCAGCGGGCGGAGACGTCGGTGGCGAGGATGCGGTCCGTGGTCTCCTGCAGGGTGGTGTACTTGTCCTTCGGGTAGCCCACGAAGCCGGACTGGGTGGACTTGAGGACTGTGAGGTCGTTCAGGCCCGAGATGACGTAGAGGTCGTCGCCGTCCTTGGTGACGACGGCGTTGCGCACTTCCTGGCCCTTGCGGACGAAGGAGTGGTTGTGCTCCTCACCGCCGGCGAGGATGCGCTCCCAGGCGAACTGCTCGGCCTCCCAGCGGCCGCCCGTGACCCACTCGAACTCACCGGTGAAGTGGTTGGCCAGGCGGATGAGGAATTCCTCGGGGGAGCCGATGCCGTCACGGGCGAAGGCGAAGACGGTGTTCTTCTGGGTGTCGGTGGGGACCACGTGGGCGTTGTCGCCGTCGATGTGCGCCGCGGTGAAGTCGCCGCGGAGCTGCGAGGTGACGTTGAGATCCTCGATCTCGTGGCGGTCCGTGTCGCGGGTGATCTTGACGACGCGGTTCTCCGCCTTGCCGTACTGATTCTTGCCGAGGACGATGTTGTTGCTCATGGTCTTGTCCCAACTTTCCTGATGGATGCTCAGTCCACCGTTGTCGTGTCGTGCGCCGTGCGGCGCCTGTTGGCGGATCCCGGCACAAAAAAATGAGCCGACATCCGTGGATGCCAGCTCATTACGACCCTGCCTGCTGCTCTCAGGTATCCGTGATCTGCGTCACGAATTGAGAATCATCCTAGACCCGGGTTTCCGGTGTTGTAAATCACATTTTCTGACTGATTCAAAAGTGGCGATTGTGACAGTGCCGGTTGGCGACGTCCCCGGAGGGGGTCTTGACGCCCTCCGGCCCTCTTCGTATACTTTTCACAGAACAGAAAAGTTCTTCCGCAATACGGAAGTAAGCGGAACATCAGCTACGGATCGTCCGCTCGGTGCGGACCCTGGGCGAAAGGTAAGGAGTAGATCATGCAGGATCGCAGCAGCACCACCCGGATTCACGAACTCGCGGCACAGGCCCGCACTCAGGAGTTCTACCTGCCGCTCGGCGGCACCGATCCAGACTTCTGCCTGCCGGCCTACCGCCGGGCCCGCGAAGCGGAGGCCGCCAAGGGCCGTCCCGCCAACCGCTGGGTCAAGGGCCTGCCCTTCTTCCGCAGGCCCGCCTCCGGTTCCTGAGGGGCTGGCTCCAGAGTCCGAACTCCGCCCCTGAACCCAGAGAACCCCCGGTCGACGACGCCCGGGGGTTCTTCGGTGTGCGGGACCAGGTGGGTGTGCCGTCAGACGGAGATGATCCGGCGCGCGGCGGCGCTGTGCCGGCGGATGAGGTCCTCCAGGTCCAGACCCGGGATCTCGCCGTCCACCACGCGCCACTGTCCGCCGACCATGACGCGGTCGGCGCGGTCGGCGCCGCAGAGCAGCAGGGCCGCGAGCGGATCGTGGCTGCCGGAGAAGCGGAGTCCGTCGAGACGGAAGAACGCCAGGTCCGCCTGCTTGCCCACCTCGAGGGAGCCCAGGTCGGCCTCCCGTCCGAGCACGCGAGCCGATCCGAGCGTCGCCCAGCCGAGCGCGCGCTCCACGGGGATGTCCGCGCCGTACCGCAGCCGCTGCAGGTAGAGAGCCTGCCGGGCCTCCTGGATCATGTTCGACGCGTCGTTGCTGGCCGAACCGTCCACGCCGAGGCCCACGGGAGCTCCGGCGTCCTCCAGCTCGACCACCCGGGCGATGCCGGAAGCAAGGCGCATGTTCGACGTCGGGCAGTGCGCGACGCCGGTGCCCGCGGCGCCCAGCCGGGCCACCTCGGCGTCGTCGAAGTGGATGCCGTGGCCGAGCCAGCTCTGCGGCCCCAGCCAGCCGACGCTTTCGAGGTAATCCACGGTGCGCAGGCCGAACATCTCCCGGCAGAAGTCCTCTTCGTCGAGGGTCTCGGCGAGGTGGGTGTGCAGCCGGACGCCGCGGCGGGCGGCGAGGCCGGCGCTCTCCGTCATGATCTCCCGCGTGACCGAGAACGGCGAGCAGGGGGCGAGCGCGATGTGGAGGTCGGCGTCGCGGGCGGTGGAGTGATAGGTGTCGATCAGCCGTTCGGCGTCCGCCAGGATGGTGTCGCCGTCCTGGACCACGCTCTGCGGCGGGAGTCCGCCGTCCTTCTCGCCGAGCGTCATGGAGCCGCGGGTGAGGGTCGCGCGCATGCCGAGGCTTCGGACGGCGCCGGCCTCGATGTCGATGGCGTCGTCCAGACCGGCGGGGAAGACGTAGTGGTGATCCGCCGCCGTCGTGCAGCCCGAGAGGAGCAGTTCCGCCAGGGCGGCGGTGACCGCGAGCTCCAGGCTCTCCGGGGTGAGCCGCGCCCAGACCGGATAGAGGTTCTTCAGCCAAGGGAACAGCTTGGCGTTCGCGGCCGGCCCCCACGCGCGCGTGAGGGTCTGGTAGAAGTGGTGGTGCGTGTTGATCAGGCCCGGCGTGACGACGTGGGCGGAGGCGTCGAACGTCTCGTCGACCGGTGTCGCGGGGCTCTGGCCCGAGGCGAGGATCTCGGCGATCACGCCGTCCTCGATGACGATGCCGCCGCCGGCATCCTGCTCCGTGGCGGTGAAAGCGGCGAGGGGGTTTTTGATCCAGATCCGGCCCATGGCTGGCGTCCTTCCGTGCGGGGAATGTGTGCCAGCTCAGTTATGGCCTGTCTGCTGATCCAGGTGTCATCAGGGTAGGGCTGCGCCGGTTCGCGGTCAATCATGACCGCTTCGCTCAAGGCGCGTGAAGTTCAGATCAGCGGCGTCCTCCCAGCTCAGCCGCAATGTTCCGCAAGATGGAAATCAAATTTCAAAAAAGTATGGCGCAGCTCACAGGTCCTCTGCTAGATTCGTTCCTGCCAAAGGCGGGCACCCCGAACACGGGACGCTATCTACCAGGCGTTACAACAAATCCTTCACAGCACAACGTTGGATCCTGGTCGACGAAGCCCGCGCAGCTCTCAGTGGCTTCCGCGCGGCCGGATCCAGCCTTCGCAAGGGAGTCTCTGAGATGAGCACCACCGCCACCAAGGAATTGGCCGCCGCAGTCCAGCTGGCCACAGACAACGTCCTCAACAACGGAGGCCCGTTCGGCGCCCTGATCGTCACCTCCGACGGTCACCGCTTCGACGGCGTCAACCGCGTCACCGCCACCAACGATCCCACGGCCCACGCCGAGGTCACCGCCATCCGCACCGCCTGTGCGGCGCTCGGCACCTTCGACCTCAGCGGCGCCACCCTCTACACGAGCTGCGAGCCGTGCCCCATGTGCCTCGCGTCCGCACTCTGGGCCCGCGTCTCCCGCGTGGTCTTCGCTGCGGACCGCCACGATGCGGCCTCCGCGGGCTTCGACGATGCCGTCTTCTACGACTACTTCGACAAGCCGGAGACCCGTGGCATCATGCCGGTGGTCCGGGCCGAGCTGGATGCCGAAGGCCCCCAGCGCATGGACCCCTTCACCACCTGGAACACGCTCGACTCCCGGATCGATTACTGAGGGAGGCGTCCCCGATGTCCATCACCTCAACCCAGTCCGGCACTCACGGCGGGAATTCAGGGAACACCAGCGCCCGGGGCAAAAAGGCCGGCCCGTCCGGCGGACCTGCCCAGACCAGTGGCGCCCCGGGCGGCACGAGCCCCCTGGACCGCTTCTTCGAGATCACCCGGCGCGGCTCCACGGTGGCCCGTGAGATCCGCGGCGGCGTGGTCACCTTCTTCACCATGGCCTACATCGTGGTGCTCAATCCGCTCATCCTGGGAGGCTTCTCTGCCGACCGGGCCCCGCGGGACGTCCTCGGAGGCTGGCTTTCCGCGCTCCAGGTCGGGGCCGTCACTGGCCTGACCGCCGGCGTCATGACCATCATCTTCGGTCTGGTGGCGCGGCTCCCGTTCGGCCTCGCCGCGGGTCTCGGAATCAACTCCTTCCTGGCCGTCTCCGTCATCCACGAGGTCACCTGGCCCGAAGCCATGGGCCTCGTGGTCATCAACGGCATCCTGATCGTCCTCTTCGGCATCACCGGCGCCCGGACGGCCATCTTCAAGGCCGTGCCCAAGGAACTGAAGGCTGCGATCACGGTCGGCATCGGTTTGTTCATCGCCTTCATCGGCTTCGTGGACTCCGGTTTCGTGACGCGCACCCCCGGCGGTCCGCCGGTCCAGCTCGGCACCGACGGGTCCATCGCCACCATCCCCACGCTCGTGTTCATCATCGGGCTGCTCCTCATGAGCGTCCTCGTGGCGCGCAAGGTGCAGGGCGGTCTTCTGATCGGGATCGTCGTGGCCACCATCCTGGCGGTCGTGGCGGAACAGGTCTTCCACATCGGCGCCGCCGGTCCTGACAACCCGGGCGGCTGGCACCTGAACACCCCGGTCATCTCGGGACAGCTGGTCTCCGTGCCGGATCTGTCCCTGGTGGGCCAGGTCGACTTCTTCGGAGCGTTCGGCCGGATCGGCGGCCTGGCCGCGACCATGCTCGTCTTCACCCTGGTCTTCACCAACTTCTTCGATGCCATGGGCGCCATGACCGGCCTGGCGAAGAGCGCGGGTCTGTCCTACAAGGACGGCACGTTCCCGCGGCTGAAGAGCGCCTTCATCGTGGAAGGCTTCGGCGCGGTGGCGGGTGGCCTCAACAGCGGCTCCTCGAACACCGTCTACATCGACTCGGCCGCCGGCATCGGCGAAGGCGCCCGCACCGGCCTTGCGTCGATCGTCACCGGACTGCTGTTCATCGGCTCGATGTTCCTGACTCCGCTGACGTCCGTGGTCCCGCTCGAAGTGGCGGCCGGAGCACTCGTGGTGGTGGGCGCCCTCATGATGTCCCAGATCCGTGAGATCCGGATGGACAAGTTCTCCGTGGCCCTGCCCGCGTTCCTGACCATCGTGACCATGCCGCTGACCTACTCGATCGCGAACGGCATCGGGGCGGGCTTCATCTCCTGGACCGTGGTCGCCACGGCCTCGGGGAAGGCCCGTAAGGTCCACTGGCTCATGTGGGTGGTGACCGTGGGATTCCTGGTCTACTTCGCCCGCGGCCCGATCAACACGCTGATGGGCGTCTGACGGGAACCGTCCCGCAGGGGGCATCCTGACAGGAACATCCGGCGCACCGGCGCCGGACGCCCCGCACGTGAGAAGGAATCCCCAGGAAAGGAGGAGCGCGGTGCTGGAACTCGGACGGCATTTCGACGGCTGGGCCCCCGCCCGCGACGGCGAGGACCTGGTGGTCGCGACCATCGTGGCCACCAGCGGTTCCACACCGCGCCCCGCGGGGACGTCCATGCTCGTCGCCGCGGGAGGCGGCATCCTCGGCAGTCTCTCCGGAGGCTGCGTCGAGGGCGCCGTGGTCGCCGCGGCGCAGGAGGTCCTGGCCTGTGGCGGGGCTCGTCGCGAACGCTTCGGCTACAGCGCCGAGGACGCCTTCGCGGTGGGACTCACCTGCGGCGGGGAACTGGAAATCCACCTGAGCCGGCTCAGCGAGCCCGAGCGGATGGCCCTCGCCTCCGCGCCGGTGGCCCTGCTGCGCCGCCTCGACGACGACGGCGCGCCCGCAGTGACGCTGGCCGCGCCGTCGTCGGGGGCCGGCATCGCCCGGGAGGCCTGGGTGGGCCTGCTCGGTCTGGGGGCCGCACCCGAGCCGGTCCAGGAGGAACTCCTGGCCCGGGCACGCACCCAGGTGGAGCCGCTGCTCCGGCAGGGCCGCTCCGGGCTCGTCCGGGTGGCGCCGCCCGAGGGATGCCACGACGGCGAGGCCGACACGCGCCCGCTGGAGCTGTTCGTCGAAAGCCGGCTCCCTGCGCCGCGGGCCGTCGTGGTCGGGGCGAACGACTTCTCCGAAGCGCTCCTCCCGGTCCTGAAACTCCTGGGCTTCCACGTCACCCTGTGCGACGCCCGGCCCGGTTTCGCGGCCCAGACCCGGTTCGCCCTGGCCGACTCCGTGGAGCGCACCTGGCCGCACCGCTACCTGGAACGCCAGGCCGAGGAGGGGCTGCTGGACGAACGCAGCGTGCTGTTCGTCCTCTCCCACGACCCCAAGTTCGACGTCCCCCTGCTGCTTACCGCGCTGCGCCTCGACCTGGCTTATGTGGGCGCCCTCGGGTCGCGGCGCAGTGACCGGCAGCGCCGCGCGTCGCTTCTGGAACAGGGCCTGGAACCCGGTTTCCTGGATCGGCTGCATTCGCCCATCGGACTGGACCTCGGCGCCGTCACCCCGGCGGAGGTCGCGGTGTCGATCGCCGCGGAACTGGTGGGCGTCCTGCACGGCGCGCCTGGGACCTCCGGTTCCCTCTCGCGGGGGAGCGGCCCCCTGCATCACTGACCACATCACTGACCAGCTCACCAGGCCGTGCCCTCACGGTCGGCACATCGGAAAGACCCTGCCACCGGCGGCGGGACGGCGCGACGAAGCACCGTTCCGGCTTCGGGGCATCGCAGTAAGGAGGACGACATGGACATGAACACCATCGAGCAGGTGGTGCCCACCGCCGACCCGGCGCAGTGGCGTGACGGGGATGCGTGGCTGGCCGGCGGGACGGTCCTGTACTCCTACGGGAGCAGCACCCTGAAGAGGCTGCTGAGTCTGCACGACGCCGGCTGGGAGCCGGTGACCGTGCACGAGGACGGGCTGGAACTCGCCGCCACGTGCACGGTGGCCCGCGTGTACGCGCTGCCCAGCGAACTGGCCGGGCGCGCCGACTGGCCCGGCATCGCGCTGTTCCGCCCCGCCTGCGACTCCTTCGTGGCGTCCTTCAAGATCTGGAACATGTCCACCCTGGGCGGCAACCTCTGCACCTCGCTGCCCGCCGGTCCCATGATCTCCCTGACCGCGGGGCTCGACGGAGTCGCGCTGATCCTCTCCCCGGACGGGACCTCGCGGCGGGTGCCGGTCGCCGACTTCGTGACCGGCGACGCGCGGAACGTCCTGGCGCCCGGGGAACTGCTGCGGAGCGTCTTCCTGCCCGCGACGGCCCTGCGCGCCCGGGTGGCGTTCCGGCGCCTCTCGCTCAGCAAGCTCGGCCGGTCCGGCGTGCTGCTGATCGGGCGCCTGGACGAGGACGGGACCTTCCTCCTCACCATCACGGCGTCCACCAAGCGGCCCGTTCAGCTGCGGTACGAGGGGACGGCGGGGTCGCCGGTCCTCCCGGACGCCGCGGCCCTGACCCGCGACATCGAGGCGGTGGTTCCGGACGGGCTCTGGCATGACGACATCCACGGGCTTCCCGCATGGCGCCGGGACATGACGCTGCGCCTGGCGCGCGAGATCCTGGCCGAGCTGGGCGGTGCAGCGACCGCAGGAGGCGGGGACGGCGTCGTCGTGTCCGGTGACTTCTGGCCGCCGGTCGCGCCGAAGGAGGCGTCCGCGGAGCTCGCCGCGATCGGCCTGGACGCGCTCGCCACGGACACCACCGGCGACACGATCGTCATCAACGGCGCCCCCGCCACGGCCGAGCCGCGCGCCGGGCAGTGCCTCCGGACCTTCCTGCGCGAACAGGGCAACACCGGCGTGAAGAAGGGCTGCGACGGCGGCGACTGCGGCGCCTGCACCGTGCACGTCGACGGCAAGCCGGTCCATTCCTGCCTCTACCCGGCCGCGCTCGCCGGAGGCCACGAGGTGACGACCATCGAAGGCCTCGCCGCCACCTGCTCGCACGGCTCCCACGGTAACCACGACGGCGCCGCCCCGGGTGACGCCGGCGCCCTCCACCCGATGCAGCGCCAGTTCCTGGAGACCCAGGGCTTCCAATGCGGCTTCTGCACGGCGGGCATGATCATGACCAGCGCCACCTTCTCCGAGGAGCAGAAGCAGGACATGCCCCGGAACCTGAAGGGCAACCTCTGCCGCTGCACCGGCTACCGGGCCATCGAGGATGCGATCCGGGGCGACGCCGACGGTAAGAACCGCGGCCACAGCGGCGGCATGGGGGACAACGTCCCCGCTCCGGCCGGGCCAGGCGTCGTCACCGGCGCGGTGCAGTACACCCTGGACGCGGATCCCGCGGACTTCCCGGGCCTGCTGCACATGAAGCTCCTGCGCTCGCCGCACGCGCACGCGCGGATCGTCTCGATCGACACGTCGGCCGCCCTGGCCGTGCCCGGCGTCGTGCGCGTCTTCACGCACGAGGACGTCCCGGACCTCCTCTACTCCACCGCGCAGCACGAGCTGGTGGAGGACGACCCGGATGACATGCGCATGCTGGACACCGTGGTGCGGTTCGTCGGGCAGCGGGTGGCCGCCGTCGTCGCCGATTCCGTCCAGGCCGCCGAAGCGGGGGTCCGGGCCCTCGAGGTCGAGTACGAGGTGCTGCCCGCCGTGTTCACGCCGGAGGAGGCGATCCTGCCCGGCGCGCCGACGGTCCACGGGGAGAAGGACGGCGCCGTCGCCCGGATCTCCCGGCCGCAGGACAACGTCCTGGCCGAACTGCACTCCGAGCTGGGGGACGTGGACGCCGCGTTCGCCACGGCGGACGTGGTCCACGAGAAGGAGTACCGCACCCATCGTGTCCAGCACGTGGCGCTGGAGACCCACTGCTCCATCGCCTGGGTGGAGGACGGCGTGCTCACGGTGCGCTCCTCCACGCAGGTGCCGTTCCTGGCGCAGCGCACCTTGGCCCGGATCTTCGACCGGCCGCGGGACAGCGTCCGGGTCCTGACAGGCCGCGTCGGCGGCGGTTTCGGCGGGAAACAGGAGGTCATCACCGAGGACCTCGCCGCGCTGGCCGCCCTGGAACTCGGCGTGCCCGTGCAGCTCGAATTCACGCGGTCCGAGCAGTTCACGGCCACCACCACGCGCCACCCGTTCCACATCCGGCTCAAGGCCGCGGCCCGCCGGGACGGCACGCTGACGGCTCTCCAGCTCGACGTTCTGACGAACACCGGGGCGTACGGCAACCACGGCCCGGGCGTCATGTTCCACGGCTGCGGTGAGTCGGTGGCGGTCTACAACTGCGCCAACAAGCGGCTCGACGCGCAGGCCGTCTACACCCACACCCTGCCCTCCGGGGCTTTCCGCGGCTACGGTCTCAGCCAGATGATCTTCGCGGTCGAATCCGCCATGGACGAGCTGGCCCACGGCATCGGCATGGACCCCTGGGAGTTCCGCCGGAAGAACATGGTCAGGAAGGGCGACCCGATGCTCTCCTCGCACAGTGAACCCGAGGAGGACGTGCTCTACGGCAGCTACGGCCTGGACCAGTGCGTGCAGCTCGCCGAGGACGCCCTGCGCCGCGGCGCCGAGCGGGAGGCGTCGTTCGGCACGGAGCTCGGCGAGGAGTGGCTCGTGGGGGAGGGCAGCGCGCTGTCCATGATCGACACGGTCCCGCCGCGCGGACACTTCTCGCACAGCCGGGTCTCCCTCGGGGCCGACGGCCGGTACCTCGTGGAGTTCGGGACGGCCGAGTTCGGCAACGGCACCACCACCGTGCACACCCAGCTCGCGGCGGAGGCCCTCGGCACCAGCACCGACGCCGTCGACTACCGCCAGGCGGACACGGCGAACACCCGGCATGACACCGGGGCCTTCGGGTCCACCGGGACCGTGGTGGCGGGCAAGGCCACCCTCGCGGCGGCCACGGAGCTCGCGGAGCGGCTCCGCACGCTGGGCGCCGAGCTGCTGGGCGCCCCGGTGGAGGACTGCGTCCTGGGGCCCGACGGCGTCGCTCACCCCGGCGGGACGGTGAGCCTCGAGCGGCTGCACGCCGCCGCCGTCGAGCGCGGGCTGTCCCTGGAAGCCGACGGCGAATGGGGCGGCACGCCGCGCTCCGTCGCCTTCAACGTGCACGGCTTCCGGGTGGCGGTCAGCCGCGTGACGGGCGAGATCCGCATCCTCCAGAGTGTCCAGGCCGCCGACGCCGGCAAGGTCGTCAATCCGCGCCAGTGCCGGGGCCAGGTGGAGGGCGGGATCGCGCAGGCGCTGGGCGCGGCGCTGTACGAGGCGGTGCGGATCGACGACACCGGACGCGTCTACACCGACATCCTGCGGCAGTACCACATCCCGACCTTCGCGGACACGCCTCGGAGCGAGGTCTACTTCGCCGAGACCGAGGATTCCACGGGCCCGCTGGGCGCCAAATCCATGAGCGAGAGCCCGTTCAACCCGGTGGCTCCGGCCCTGGCCAACGCGATCCGCCAGGCCACGGGGGTCCGGTTCGGCACGCTCCCTCTGACCCAGGACGCCGTGTACCTGGGGCTCAAGGAGGCGGGGCTGACGCTGGTCTGAGTCACTTCCCGACGGGGGCCCGGGACCTCAGGTTCCGGGCCCACAGTGCGCTCACGGTTCGGCCGTCAGTGTTCCGGCCGTCATCCTTCCAGCAGCGGCAGATCCGCCGGGGTGTCCACGTCCTGCCCGTTGCCCCAGGCCCGGCAATCGACCACGTCCAGCAGTTCCGGATGCGCCCTGAGGAAGTCCCGCGCCCCGGCGTCGCCGTGTGCTGAGTCCGCGACGGCGGGCAGCAGGGAAGCGTCGAACAGCACCGGATGCCCTCGCTTCAGGCCCCCCGAAGCGTCGGGGTACGCTGCGGCAGTCACCCGTCCCGGCCGGTGTGCGGCCAGCAGCGCGGCGACGGCCTCCGCGGTGAGCGCCGGCTGGTCCACCAGGGCGACCAACGCGTGACACCCCGGCCGCACGGCCGCGAGCCCGGCCTTCAGCGAACCGCCCATGCCGCTGGGCCAGTCGTCGTTGACCACGACGGCGCAGTCCGTCAGCGCGGCCTCCTCACGCACGCGCCCGGCCTCCGCGCCCAGCACCGCGACGACGCCCTGGCAGCCGCCGTCGTGCAGCACGGCCGCGAGGTGGTCCACCAGGGGCGTGCCGTGGCGGCGCAGCAGTGCCTTGGGCCCGAGGCCCAGACGGGTCCCGGCGCCCGCGGCGAGGAGGACGGCCGTGGCCGCTGTGCTCGAGGTCATGCTGTCACCCTAAGTCCTTCCCGCGAGACGCCGAAAGGTGCCCGTATTCCTCGCGGATACGGGCACCTTCTGGCGTCTCGGCGTCTCGGCGCGTCAGCCGCGTCAGGTGCGTCAGGCGTCGCCGCCCGCGCCTCCCGTGGTTCCGGCGGTCACGTCGAGGAGGCTGTACTTCTCGATCGCCTGGGCCGGGGCCTGCGGGTCGACCTTGCCCTGGCGGGCGAGCATCTGCAGGGTCTTGACCACCACGGAGTGGGTGTCGTTCTTGAAGAAGCGACGCGCGGCCTGACGGGTGTCGGAGAAACCGAAGCCGTCCGCGCCGAGCACGCCGTACTCGTTCGGGATGAACTGGCGGATCTGGTCCGGCACGGCCTTCATGTAGTCCGACACGGCCACCACGGGACCCTCGGCGCCCTCGAGCTGCCGGGTCACGAACGGCACCCGCGGCTCCTCGCCGGGGTTCAGGAATCCGTGCTCCTCGGCGGCCAGGCCGTCGCGGCGCAGTTCGTTCCAGCTCGTGACGCTCCAGACGTCCGCGGCTACACCCCAGTGCTCGGCGAGGATCCGCTGGGCGTCCAGGGCCCACGGGACGGAGACGCCCGAGGCGAGGATCTGGGCGCGCGGCTTGCCCTCGGCGTCCTCCGCGGGGGAGACCTTGTAGATCCCCTTGAGGACACCCTCGACGTCGAGGTTCTCCGGCTCGGCCGGCTGCGTGATGGGCTCGTTGTACACCGTGAGGTAGTACATGAGGTTGCGGTCCTCGGAGTCCGGGCCGTACATCCGTTCCAGACCGTCGCGGAAGATGTGGGCGATCTCGTAGCCGTACGCCGGGTCATACGTCACGACGGCGGGGTTCGTGCTCGCGAGCAGCGGCGAGTGGCCGTCGGCGTGCTGGAGCCCCTCGCCGGTGAGCGTGGTGCGGCCGGCGGTGGCGCCGATGATGAAGCCGCGCGTCATCTGGTCCGCGGCGGCCCAGAAGGAGTCGCCGGTGCGCTGGAAACCGAACATCGAGTAGAACACGTAGATCGGCACCAGGGGCTGGCCGTGCGTGGCATAGGCGGTCCCGGCCGCGGTGAACGCGGCGACGGCGCCGGCCTCGTTGATGCCCGGGTGGATCAGCTGGCCGAGCGGGGACTCCTTGTAGGCGAGCACCAGTTCGCGGTCCACGGACAGGTAGTTCTGGCCCTTGGGGTTGTAGATCTTAGCGGTCGGGAAGAACGCGTCCATGCCGAAGGTGCGGGATTCGTCCGGGACCACGGGGACCAGGCGCTTGCCGAAGTCCTTGTCGCGGAGGAGGTCCTTGAGCATGCGGACGAACGCCATGGTGGTCGCGGCCTTCTGCTTGCCGGAGCCCTTCTTGGCGATCTCGTAGGACTTCGCGTCCGGCAGCGTCACGGGGACATGGTCCGGGCGACGTTCCGGGACGGACCCGCCCAGAGCCGAGCGGCGTTCCATCATGTACTCGATCTCGGGGGCGTCCATGCCGGGGTGGTAGTACGGCGGGCGGTACAGGTCCTTCTCGAGGACCTCGTCGCTGATCGGGATGCGCAGCAGATCGCGGAAGGCCTTCAGGTCCTCCATGGTCAGCTTCTTCATCTGGTGGGTGGCGTTCCGGGCCTCGAAGTGCGCGCCCAGGCCGTAGCCCTTGACGGTCTTCGCGAGGATGACGGTCGGCTTGCCCTTGAACTCGGTGGCCGCCTTGTAGGCCGCGTAGACCTTGCGGTAGTCGTGGCCACCGCGCTTGAGGTTCCAGATCTGGTCGTCCGTCAGATCGGAGACCAGCTCCTTCGTCTGGGCGCTGCGCCCGAAGAAGTGCTCGCGGATGAACGCGCCGTTCTCCGCCTTGAACGTCTGGTAGTCGCCGTCGACCGTGTCGTTCATGATGTTCACGAGCGAACCGTCCTGGTCCTTGGCGAGCAGGTCGTCCCACTCGCGGCCCCAGACGACCTTGATGACATTCCAGCCGGCGCCCCGGAAGAACGCCTCGAGTTCCTGCATGATCTTGCCGTTGCCTCGCACCGGCCCGTCGAGACGCTGGAGGTTGCAGTTGATCACGAAGTTGAGGTTGTCGAGCCCCTCGTTCGCCGCGAGCTGGAGGAGCCCGCGGCTCTCCGGCTCGTCCATCTCGCCGTCGCCCAGGAACGCCCAGACCTGCTGGTCACTCGTGTCCTTGAGGCCGCGGTCCTGGAGGTAGCGGTTCGCCTGCGCCTGGTAGATGGCGTTCATGGGGCCGATGCCCATGGAGACCGTGGGGAACTCCCAGAAGTGGGGCATCAGGCGGGGATGCGGGTACGAGGAGAGCGCGTGGCCCTCCTTGGACTTCTCCTGGCGGAATCCGTCCAGATCCTCTTCGGTCAGGCGTCCTTCCATGAACGCCCGGGCGTACATACCGGGCGAAGCATGTCCCTGGAAGAACACCTGGTCGCCGCCGCCCGGGTGGTCCTTGCCGCGGAAGAAGTGGTTGAAGCCGACTTCGTACAGGGTCGCCGCGCCGGCGTAGGTGGAGATGTGGCCGCCGACGCCGATGTCGGCCCGCTGCGCGCGGTGCACCATGATCGCGGCGTTCCACCGCATGGCGCGGCGGTAGGCGCGCTCGTACTCCTCGTTGCCCGGGTACTCGGGTTCCTGATCGGCCGGGATGGTGTTCACGTAGTCGGTGGTCGTGACCATGGGGACGCCCACGGACTGGGCCCCTGCCCGCTGCAGCAGTGAGCGCATGACGAACTGAGCGCGCTCCGTGCCCTGCTCACGCACCAGGGCGTCGAACGATTCAACCCATTCGCCGGTCTCCTCGGGATCCGAGTCCGGCAGGTTGTTCGTGAGCGTACTCAGGATGGAGGGCGTGATTTCTTCAGCAGCCACAGGGGACCTCTCTTCATCGAATGGTTGGGCTGGCGTCGCGATGGCAACGTCTTTCCGACATGCGAAAAAATAATTTTGTCTATCGAGATTATCGGGAGCTCCGCCCAACGTCAACGGGATCGCCCACCGTTCGGATTGCGACAGGCCGGGCCTCGGCGCCCCCCTGCCTTCCCACCAGGGGAGACGTTCCGGGCGGCCAGACTGGTATGCCAAATGTGACTGCGATCACCGCGAAACCATTGACCGCCTGTGATCCGGGCCATATTCTGTATTCCATACTTCAATAAATCAGTTCCGCATTATGGAAGCCGGCCCAATGGGGAGTCCGCGACCGACGGGTGCGGAACCGTCAGCATCGAAACGGAGCACCCATGCAGACGAACCCCAGCGGCGTCGAGCCCACCACCCCGGTGGCGACTCAGCCAGGTCCGGAAACGCCGGAACATCATCACCACCATCACCACGACTTCACGGGTGACCTTCCCCGGATGTCGGAGATGACCGGCGTCGAACTCAGTCCCCGGCTGTACAACAAGGACCTCGCCCCGACCCGCAAAGCCGGTCGCACCTGGACCGCGTACAGCATCTTCACCCTCTGGGCGAACGATGTGCACAGCCTCGGCAACTACGCCTTCGCGGTGGGCCTCTTCGCCCTGGGCATGGGCGCCTGGCAGATCCTGCTGGCGCTCGGCGTCGGCGCGGTCCTGCTCTTCCTCCTGCTGAACTTCTCGGGGTTCATGGGGCAGAAGACCGGTGTCCCGTTCCCGGTGATGAGCCGCATCAGCTTCGGCATCCGCGGCGCGCAGATCGCCAGCGTGGTGCGCGGCGCCGTCGCGGTCGCCTGGTTCGGCATTCAGACCTATCTCGCCTCGGTGATCTTCCGGATCATGATCATCAAGCTGATCCCGGGTCTGGCGCCCCTGGACCGGAACGACGTCCTCGGCCTGTCCACGCTCGGCTGGATCGCCTTCGTCATCCTGTGGATCATCCAGCTGGTGATCGTCAGCTTCGGCATGGAGATGATCCGCAAGTACGAGGCGTTCGCCGGCCCCATCATCCTCGTGACCATGGCCGCCCTGGCCATCTGGGTCTTCGTCCAGGCCGGCGGCACCATCGAGATCAACGGCATCAAGCACATGGACGCCGGCGAGACCTGGCGGAACATCTTCGCCGGTGGCGCCCTCTGGGTCTCCATCTACGGCACCTTCGTCCTGAACTTCTGCGACTTCACCCGCAATGCGGTGGGCAAGAGCTCGATCGTCAAGGGCAACTTCTGGGGCATCCCGATCAACATGCTGCTCTTCGGAGGCATCGTGGTGGTGCTGGCCGGTGGTCAGTTCAAGATCAACGGAACCCTCATCACCTCGCCGTCCGACGTGGTGCAGCTGATCCCCAACACCCTCCTGCTGGTGCTGGCCTGCCTCGCGCTGCTGGTCCTGACCGTGGCCGTGAACCTCATGGCCAACTTCGTGGCCCCGGTCTACGCCCTGACCAATCTCTTCCCCAAGCACCTCGACTTCCGGCGGGCGGCCTGGGTGAGCGGCACCATCGGCCTGATCATCCTGCCGTGGAACCTCTACAACAACCCGTTCGTCATCGTGTACTTCCTCGGTGGCCTGGGCGCCCTCCTCGGCCCGCTGTTCGGCGTGGTCATGGCGGACTACTGGCTGGTCCGCCGCGGCAAGGTGGAAGTGGTCAAGCTGTACACCGAGGATGAGCAGGGCCCGTACTTCTACAAGCGCGGTTTCAACCCCAAGGCCATCACGGCCCTCCTGGTGGCCGCCGCCGTGGCCGTGCTGATCGCCTTCGTCCCGGCCCTGGATCACCTGGCGGCGTTCGCCTGGTTCTTCGGAGCGGGCATCGGCGCACTGGTCTACTACTTCATCGCGGACCGGGGCGCCCGGTACCTCGATTCTGACGGCGAAGTCATCGCCGTGGCGAGCACGCACTAGCCCGCCGGCGCATAGCCGCGGACACCGACAGAGCCACAGACACCGACAGCAGACGACGGCGGGGCGCGGCATCCGCGCCCCGCCGGATCCTGGGGAGAAACACATGAAAATCCTGGTTGCCAACGTCAACACCACTCAGACCATGACGGACTCCATCGCGGCGCAGGCCCGCGCCGTCGCCGCCCCGGACACCGAGATCGTGGGCATCACGCCGCGCTTCGGCGCCGACTCCTGCGAGGGGAACTTCGAGAGTTACCTCGCCGCCATCGCGGTCATGGACTCGGTGGTCAACTACGACGGCGAGTTCGACGCCGTCGTGCAGGCGGGCTACGGCGAGCATGGCCGGGAGGGCCTGCAGGAGCTGCTCGACGTCCCGGTGGTGGACATCACCGAGGCCGCCGCGAGCACCGCGATGTTCCTGGGCCACAAGTACTCCGTGGTCACGACGCTGGACCGGGCCGTGCCGCTCATCGAGGACCGGCTCAAGCTGGCCGGCCTGGATGACCGCTGCGCCTCGGTCCGTGCGAGCGGCATGGCCGTGCTGGAACTCGAGGAGCACCCGGACCGCGCCGTCGAGGCGATCGTCCGCCAGGCAGAGCTGGCCGTCACGGAGGACAAGGCCGAGGTGATCGTGCTCGGCTGCGGCGGCATGGCGAATCTCGACGAGCAGATCCGGGAGCGCTGCGGCGTCCCGGTGGTGGACGGCGTGGCTGCGGCCGTGCTGATCGCCGAATCGCTGGTGCGGCTGGGCCTGTCCACCTCGAAGGTCCGCACCTACGCGACGCCGCGGCCCAAGACGGTCATCGGCTGGCCCATCACCCAGGGTCCCGTACGGTAGTCCCCAGAACAGCCCGGTTCCAGCAGAGCAGGATCGATCATGAACACCACAGCGCCATGAACAGCACAGTGAACAGCGCAGCCCAGTCGGCGGACGGCGGTGCCCCCACGAGGATCGCGGTCGTCACAGGGGCCGGGTCCGGCATCGGCCGCGCGGTCGCGCGCCTCTTCCTGGCCGAGGGCTGGGGTGTGGTGCTCGCCGGGCGGCGGGCCGCCGCGCTCGAGGAGACCGCGGCCGGCTCGCCCCAGGCGCTCGTGGCGCCGTGCGACGTGACCGTCCCCGACGACGTCGCGCGCCTCTTCGCCGCGGCCCGCGAGCGTTTCGGGCGGGTGGACGTCCTGTTCAACAACGCCGGGATCTTCGGCCCCAGCGGGGCGGTGGACGCGGTGGACGCCGCAGGCTTCGAGGAGACCCTGCGGATCAACGTCACCGGATCGTTCCTCTGCGCCGCCGAGGCGGTGCGCGTGATGAAGGAGCAGGAGCCACAGGGCGGCCGCATCATCAACAACGGCTCGATCTCGGCGCACTCACCCCGTCCCCTCTCCGTGGCCTACACGGTGAGTAAGCACGCCATCAGCGGCCTGACCAAGAGCATCGAGCTGGACGGGCGGCCGTTCGGCATCAGCTGCGGCCAGATCGACATCGGCAACACCCGCACGGAGATCATGGACGTGATCGGCGTGGGGGACGGCGCGCTGCAGGCGGACGGTTCGCGCAAAGTCGAGCCCATGTTCCCGGTCGAGGACGCGGCCCGTGCGGTGCTCCTGATGGCGTCGATGCCGCCGAGTGCCTCGGTGGGCAGCCTGCTGGTCACGGCGGCCGGAATGCCCTTCGTCGGACGGGGTTGAGGGCCTTCCGGGGAGGGTCTGAAATTATGAGCCATTCCGAATAAAGCGGATATTACTGATTTCACATGATGGAAACAAATTATTCCCTTGTGGAATCGATGTGATCTTCGTTACCTTGGGGTTCACCCGGAAGCCGGGCGCAATCCCAAGAGAATGGTTCAGGACATGAAGATCCCCACCGAAGCGGAGCTGAAGGCGAGTTCGGCCCCGCGGAAGAAGGCGCCGGGCCACCGGCCGCTCTTCCTCCAGATTCTGATCGCCGTCGTCGCAGGTCTCACGATCGGGCAGTTCCGCTCGAGCGTCCCGGTGGGGGGACGCCATGTCTGACAACCAGAGGGCCGTCGACCAGAACTCGGCCACCACGCCGCTTCCGGTGAACATCGCCCGTGCGGGCAAAAAGGGCTGGGTCCGCTGGTCGATGGGCATCCTGCTGTTCTTTGCGGTGCTGATCAACTACATCGACCGCAGCTCGATGTCCGTGGCGGAACACGATATGCGGATGGAATTCGGCATGACCGAAGGCCAGATCGGCATCATCCTCGGCAGCTTCGGCTGGACCTACGCCATCATGCAGATCCCCATGGGCATGCTGCTGGACAAGATCGGGATCAAGTGGGTCATGCGGGTCGCCACGACGCTGTGGGCGATCTCCTGCTTCCTGACGGCGGCGGTCAGCGGCATGGGTCTGCTCCTGGTCGCCCGCCTGATCCTCGGCCTCGCGGAGGCTCCGATCTTCCCGGGCGCCATGAAGACCACCGGCTACTGGTTCCCGCGGTCCGAGCGCGGCATGGCCACCGTGATCTTCGACAGCGGCCAGCGTCTCTCCAATGTGATCGGCTTCCCGATCGTCGGCGCCGCCGTGGCCATGTTCGGCTGGCGCGGCGCGTTCATCACCATCGGTGTCCTCAGCCTCATCTACACGGCCGTCTTCTTCTTCCGCTACCGGGACCCCAAGGAGATGAACCGCAAGGGCAAGCTGAGCGACGCCGAGCTCGAGCACATCGTCTCCGGTGGCGCTCAGGATGAGGACGCCCCCAAGCCCAACCCCCTCAACAACCTCGGTTACATCCTGCGCCAGCGCAAGGTGTGGGGCATGTCGCTCGGCCTCGGCTGTGCGGGCTACGTCCAGTGGATGCTGCTCACCTGGCTCCCGGGCTTCCTGCAGTCCCAGATGCACATGGACGTCGCCAAGTCCGGCCTCGTCACCGCCATCCCGTGGCTGTTCGCCGTGATCGTCCAGTACGCCCTGCCCGGCTGGTGGCTCGACCGTCTGATCAAGAACGGGAAGTCCAGCACCACCGTTCGCCGCGTCTTCATCATCGGTGGCATGCTGCTGGCCATCACGATCGCCGGCACCGCCTTCACCACGGACCTCTTCTGGTCGCTCGTGTGGATCACTCTCGGGACCACGGGCATCACCATCGCCTTCAGCGTGACGAACTCGCTGCCGGCCCTGATCGCCCCGGAAGGCGCCGTGGGCGCCACGGGCGCCGTCATGAACACCGTGAACAACATCATCGGCACGACGGCGCCGATCGTCACCGGCTTCATCGTCCAGTTCACGGGCAGCTTCGCGATGGCGTTCGTCGTGGCCGGCGTCATGCTGGTCATCGGCATCATCTTCTACACGATGGTGCTCGGCCGGATCGAGCCCATCCCGCCGAACCCGGCGGCTCTCACGGAGCAGGCTGCCTGAGGCCCTTCGCTCGTAGAACGCCCCAGGGACGCGGTGTGAACCGCGTCCCTGGGGCGTTGGTGTGTGGGCTGTCAGCCCCGCTTACTAAAGCGAGTCAGACCGGCTCAGAGCGCGCAGCCGGCTCCCGGCACGGCGGCGGAGCAGTCCTGGGGGTGTTCCGTGCACCAGGGAGTGGCGCCCGGCAGCCGGTAGCGGTGGGCGGCGACCCAGCCGTACACGGCCTCCTGGAGGCGTCCGACGCCGGGGATCCGGTAGAACGTGGCGAAGAAGCGGCCGCCCACGGCGGTGTCGAGGATCGCGGCGATGGCGCGGGCGCCACGGAAGCGACCGCCGTCGTCGGTCAGGGCCCAGACGGCCGAGCGCGCCTCCTCGTGGCTCAGGCGGAAGGCGTCCAGCGCGAGAGGATCCTGGAACGGGTGGAAGGCGATCCTGCGGTGGCGGTCCAGTCGTCGCACCCAGCCCACGGCACGGGTGCAGAACCCGCATTGCCCGTCGAACACCGCGTCCATGACAACCCCCGCTCCATTCCGGCCCGCAGGCCCGGGATTCCGGGCGCGTGACCTGACCTCATCGTAACTCCGCTTGCGGAAGTGTGAGTCTGTGATCCTGCCCGCTCTCCTAAGTGATCAAAACCACACAGTGATGATTTTTTGTGATCAATATCGCCTTCAATAGTGCGATATCAATCACACTCTGCGTAGACTGAGGGCAACAGAATTCCTCTGATCCCCGCCTGGCCCCGGCCGCGAGGACAGAAAGGGCCGGATCGGTCCCCAACCTTCAGGAGATGCAGTGTCGCTTATCCAGGACATCAGGAGCACGCCCCGTGCGGGGCTCCTGGCAGGCATTACGGCCGCCGCGGTCGGCATCATTTACGGCTATGACTCCTCGAACATCGGCGGCGCGCTGCTCTTCCTCAAGGATGAGTTCCGGCTCGACGACGCCGGGCTGGGTCTGGTCACCACCACCGTCGTGATCGGCGAAGTGGTGGGCGCCCTGCTCGGCGGCGTGCTCGCCAACAAGCTCGGACGCAAGCTCTCCATGGTCCTGGTGGCGGCGGGCTACGCCCTGTTCGCCCTGCTCAGCGGCCTGACTCCGAACCTCGAAGTCCTCGTGGCCGCCCGCCTGTTCCTCGGCCTGACCGTGGGCATCTCCATCGTGGTGGTCCCGGTGTTCGTGGCCGAGAGCTCCCCGGCGAAGATCCGCGGCGCCATGCTCGTGGCGTACCAGGTGGCCACCGTGTTCGGCATCATCCTCGGGTACCTCGTGGCCTGGGCGCTCTCCGACGCCGGCGCCTGGCGCTGGATGCTCGGCCTCGCCGCCATCCCCTCCCTGCTCGTGTTCTTCCTCGTCATCCGCATCCCGGACACGTCCCGCTGGTACGTCATGAAGGGCCGGATCGACGAGGCCCGCGCCACCCTCGCCAACATCGAACCCGACGCGGACATCGACCGCGAGATCGCCGACATGCGGGCCGCGCTGAGCGAAGAGAAGGGCGGCGCCCTCAAGGAGATGCTCCGCAAGCCGTACCTGCGTGCCACCATCTTCGTGGTCATCCTCGGCTTCTTCATCCAGATCACCGGCATCAACGCGATCGTCTACTACAGCCCCATCCTCTTCAAGTCCATGGGCTTCGAGGGCAACGCCGCCATCCTGGGCCTGCCCGCGCTTGTCCAGGCCGTCGCCCTGGTGGCCGTCTTCATCTCGCTCTCCCTCGTGGACCGGGTGGGACGCCGTCCGATCCTCCTCGGCGGCATCGCCATGATGATCGCGGCGAACATCCTCCTGGTGGGCGTCTTCATCGCGGGCGGCAGCAGCTTCGGCGGCATCCTCACGGCACTCGGCTTCATCGGGGTCCTGCTCTTCACGGTCGGGTTCACCTTCGGTTTCGGCGCCCTGGTGTGGGTCTACGCCGGTGAGAGCTTCCCGGCGCGGCTCCGCTCCCTGGGTTCCTCGGTCATGCTCACGAGCGACCTCGTGGCCAATGTGATCGTCGGCTTCCTGTTCCTGCCGATGCTCAGCGGCCTCGGCGGCGTGGGGACGTTCCTCGTGTTCGGCCTCCTGGCGCTCGCGGCGTTCGGCTTCGTCTACAAGTTCGCCCCGGAGACCAAGGGCAAGAACCTCGAGGACATCCGCATCTTCTGGGAGAACGGCGGCCGCTGGGAAGCGAAGCGCTAGCCCTCACCCCTCAGCCCGCACGACGGCGGCGGCGGCGCCCCCTCACGCTGAGGGCGCCGCCGTCGTCGTGTCCGGGGGAGGGGAGCGGCTGAGCGCGCCTCGCCGCCCGGGGGCGCGGGCCGGGTCTGAGGACGCCGGAACCCTCGCCGTTCCGGCCGGGCGGACCTAGACTCGCAGTGTGGACACGAATCGCAGGGTGAACAGCAATGACGCCGCCCACCGGGGCGCTCCCGTCAACCGCGGACTGGCGCTGTTCCGCGCGTTCTTCGCGGTCCTGGGGCTGGCCGCGGTCGTGGCGCAACTGGTCAATCTGCTGCTGCGGACGCCACCCGGAAAAGTCAGCAACTTCCTCAGCTACTTCACCATTCAGTCGAACATCATCGTGGTGATCGTGCTGGCGATCGCCGCCGTCGCCGCATGGCGCGGACGAGGCACCCGCTGGCTGGATTATCTCCGGGGCGCGGCCACCGTCTACATCTCGATCACGGGTGTGGTCTACAGCCTTCTGCTGTCCGACATCGACGTCAACACTCCGCTGCCCTGGGTGAACGTGGTGCTGCACTACACGATCCCGACCATCACGGTCATCGACTGGCTGGTCGATCTGCCGTCGCCGCGCATCGGCCTGCGCACGGCGCTCATCTGGCTCGCCTACCCCGCGCTGTACCTGGTGTACAGCCTGGTCCGGGGGCCGCTCGTGGACTGGTACCCCTACCCCTTCCTCGACCCGCGGATCTCCGGCTACGGGCAGGTGGCGGTCATGAGTGTGGTGATCGCGGTGGCGGCGTTCGTGTTCGTGGCCGCCGCGGCGCTGTCCACACGGCTGGCGGGGTCGCGGGTCCATCTGCACCAGCACCGGGAGCCGGACGCTCAGCCGGACGGGCCGGCTGGCGGGACGTCGGCCGGGACCCTCGACGCCTGAGGCTCAGAGCCCCCGAGGCTCAGAGCCCCTGAGGCCCAGAGCTGCCTGAGGCTCAGACCAGCGGCAGCTGCTCGCTGAGGTCGGCGCGGGTCCCGGATGCCACCACGCGACCGGCCGTCACGGCATCGGCCCAGTTCAGGGTTCCGGTCACGAGTTCCAGCCACGTCACGGCGTCCGTCTCGATCACATTGGGCGGGGTGCCGCGGGTGTGCCGGGGACCCTCGATGCACTGGGTCACGCCGAACGGCGGGACCCGAACCTCCACGGAATTGCCGGGGGCGCGGGACGTCAGCTCCTCCAGCGCGTAGCGCACGGCCATGGCGGTCGTCGCGCGGGACGGTGCTGCGTTTCCCGCGTCCGACGACCCGGCCCGGGCCGCCTGCCAGGACGCCAGAGCCGCCTGGCCTTCCGCGACGTCGATCCGCCGTCGTGCGCCTGCCATTCCCGCTCCTAACCCAGCAGCGCCATGACGGGGGTGCCCAGGCGGAGGCCGCCCACGGGACGCCCGCCGCCGAGCACCGGTTCCACGATCTGTTCCAGGACGGCCGCCACGGGTCCCACTTCGAGGGCCCCGGCAGCGGTCAGCAGGGTCAGGGCCACGAGAGACGCCGCCCGGAGGTTGCCGTCCAGGATCTTCAGGGCCACGGTGGCGCCGGAGGGCGCGGCCATGACCATGACGCCCTCGGCGCCCAGCTTGGCGATCACACCCAGTTCCTCCATCACCACGGTGTTCGCCTCGCCCTTGCCCTGGACGGCCCAGGGGTAGTCGAGCATCGAGGTGGCGATCGTGGCGGCACGGGCGTCGGCGTTCTTGTCGCCGGGAGCCTTCGCCAGCCGTGAGTACGCGCGGGCCAGCCCGGTCAGGGAGACCGCGGCGACCGGTGCGCCGCAGCCGTCCGTGCCGAGGTGGGCGATGCGCTCGCCGGTGAACTCCTCGATCACGCTGCCCACCAGGCGCTGCAGCGGGTGGTTCGGCTCCAGGTAGCCCGACTTGTTCCAGTCGTTCTCGGTGCACGCCCACAGGAACGCGGCGTGCTTGCCGGAGCAGTTGAACGCCACCCGGGTGCGGCCCTTGTCCGTGCGCACCAGCCAGTTGCGGGCGGTCTCGTCTTGCGGCCAGTCCGCGGGGCACTGGAGATCGGACTCCTTGTTGCCGCCGGCCCGGAGCATCCCCTCGACCACGTCCATGTGTTCCAGCGACCCGACGTGACTGGCGGCGGCCAGGGCCACCTGGGCGCCGCGCAGGGGAACCCCGGCGCGCATCGAGGCGAGCGCCTGGAACGGCTTGAGCGCGGAGCGGGCGAACACCGGCGCGTCCACGTCCCCGAGGGCCGTGACCACGTGTCCGTCTCCGGAGAGCACGACGGCGGACCCGAGGTGCCGCGATTCGATGAAGCCGCTGCGTTCCAGGACGGCGAGTTCCACCGCGGAGTCGGCGTCGAAGGTCGCCTGTGAGGTGTGGGGCATACCGCCAGTTTATGGCCCCGCGCCGGTCCTCCAGGGTTGCGTGCTCAGCAGATGCGGGTGTTTCGGCTGTGCACCCGCATCTGCTGAGCACACAAGGTGAGCGCATACCGAGCGCGCAAGCCGAGCGTGCCCGGGCACAGACCGGGCCCGGGCCCACGGGGACGTCACCGTTCCTCGTGGACTGGGCGTGCCCGAGGCCCGCCCAGTACCCTTGGTGTCTGTGAAGGTACTCGTCCTTGGCCCGGGTGGCCGCGAACACGCCATTATCCGCTCCCTCCTCTCCGATCCGCAGGTCGCGGAGGTCCACGCAGCACCCGGCAACGCCGGAATCGCGCAGCTGGTCCCGTGCCACGCCGTCGACGCCAACGACCCGGCCGCGGCCACCGCGCTCGCGGTGAAGCTCGAGGTGGACCTGGTCGTGGTCGGCCCCGAGGCGCCCCTCGCCGCCGGTGTGTCCGACGCGCTGCGTGAGGCGGGCTTCCCGGTGTTCGGCCCGAGCCGCGCCGCAGCCCAGCTCGAGGCATCGAAGGCGTTCGCCAAGCAGGTCATGGCCGAAGCCGGCGTGCCCACGGCCCTGGCCAAGGTCGCCGTGAACGCCGAAGAGGCCGCGGACGCCCTGGACACCTTCGGCGCACCGTACGTGGTCAAGGACGACGGCCTGGCGGCCGGCAAGGGCGTCGTGGTCACCTCGGACCGTGACGAGGCGCTGGCCCACGCACAGGCCTGCTTCGACGCCGGCGGCACCGTGGTGATCGAGGAGTTCCTGGACGGCCCCGAGGTCTCTCTCTTCGTGCTCTGCGACGGCAAGACCACCGTCCCGCTGGCTCCGGCCCAGGACTTCAAGCGCATCTTCGACAACGACGAGGGCCCCAACACCGGTGGCATGGGCGCTTACAGCCCGCTCGACTGGGCTCCCGAGGAACTCGTGGGCGAGGTCATCGACCGGGTGGCCCAGCCGACCGTGGACGAGATGGCCCACCGCGGCACCCCCTTCATCGGCGTGCTGTACTGCGGTCTCGCGCTGACCTCGCGTGGCATGCGCGTCATCGAATTCAACGCCCGCTTCGGCGACCCGGAGACGCAGGCCGTGCTTGCCCGCCTCAAGACGCCGCTCGGCGGCCTGCTCCTCGCCGCGGCCAAGGGCGAGCTGGACCAGGCCGAGGACCTCCGCTGGTCCCGCGAGAGCGCTGTGTGCGTGGTCCTGGCCGCGGAGAACTACCCGGACACCCCTCGCAAGGGCGACCGGATCCGCGGGCTCAAGAAAGCCAATGCGCTGGAAGGCGTCCATGTGATCCATGCCGGGACGGCGCTGGATGACGAGGGCAAGGTGGTCTCCGCAGGCGGCCGTGTGCTCGCCGTCGTCGCTCTGGGCGATGACCTGGTGGAGGCCCGCGAGAAGGCTTACGACGGCATCGAACTCATCCAGCTGGACGGCGGCCAGTTCCGCCGTGACATCGCGGCGAAGGCCGCTCGCGGGGAGATCGTGGTGGCGTCCCGCCGGGCGCCGGGCCGTCACGTGGCAGCGGAAGGGGAGCAGGCATGAGCGGGCTGGACACCGAGGTCCTGGAGCTGCCGGGGTACCGGCACGTCTACTCCGGGAAGGTCCGCGATCTTTACGAGCCCGTCGGACCGGACGCGCCGACGGACCGCCTCCTGGTGGTGGCGAGCGACCGCATCAGCGCCTTCGACCACGTCCTCGAATCGACCATCCCGGACAAGGGCAAGGTCCTGACCCAGCTGAGCCTGTGGTGGTTCGACCAGCTCGGCGTCGAGCACCACGTGCTCGGCTCCACCGAGGCCGACGGCGTTCCCGCGGCCGTGGTGGGCCGCGCCATGCTGTGCAAGAAGCTCGACATGTTCCCCGTCGAGTGCATCGCGCGCGGCTACCTGACCGGTTCCGGCCTGG
Organism: Arthrobacter sp. RCC_34; assembly: GCF_041360795.1. Taxonomy (NCBI): domain Bacteria; kingdom Bacillati; phylum Actinomycetota; class Actinomycetes; order Micrococcales; family Micrococcaceae; genus Arthrobacter; species Arthrobacter sp. RCC_34. The sequence continues at coordinate 56,092 of NZ_JBFUPW010000001.1, forward strand.
CCGAGTACCGTGAATCCCGCACCGTGTGCTCCCTGCCGCTGCCGGAGGGACTCGTGGACGGGTCCCGCCTGGAGCCCGCGATCTTCACCCCGTCGGCCAAGGCCGAGGTGGGCGAGCACGATGAGAACATCACCTTCGAAGCCGTGGTGGACGCCGTCGGTCCCGACGTGGCCGACCGTCTCCGCGAGCTGACCCTGACCGTGTACACGCGGGCCGAGGAGATCGCCCGGAAGCGCGGCATCATCCTGGCGGACACCAAGGTGGAGTTCGGCTCCGATCCGGCCACGGGCGTCATCACCCTGGGCGACGAGGTCCTGACCCCGGACTCCTCCCGTTTCTGGGACGCGCTGTCCTACGAGCCGGGCAAGGCCCAGCCGAGCTTCGACAAGCAGTTCGTCCGTGATTGGCTCTCGTCGTCCGAATCGGGCTGGGACAAGGCGTCGGACACCCCGCCGCCCGCTCTGCCCGCCGAGGTCGTGGAGAAGACCCGCGCCCGCTACATCGAGGCCTACGAACGGCTCACCGGACACGCCTTCGAACCGGAGGCGTAACCGCAGCGCCAGCCCACGGCGTGGGCCCGGCCGGCGTAGGAGACAACGAAGGAGGGGTTCGACGGCGGTGATCACCGCCGTCGAACCCCTCCTTCGTGCGTGCTGTGCCCAGCCGCGCGCGTCAGGCGCTGTTGGCCTTGGCGCGGCGTTCGGCGAGCCGGATCTCCAGCATGGCGTCCATGGCCTGTTGGATGCCCTCGGAGGCGCCGGCGGAGGCGAAGAGCTGCTGGGCCCGGGACAGGTAGGCCATGGCCTCCTGGAGGTCATCGGTGGCCTTGAGGGCCTTGCCCAGGAGCAGGTGGACCTCGGCCGCGACGTGCATGCCGATCTCGTCCTCCTGTGCCACGACCTCGCGCAGGATCTCGATGGCCGCGGGAAGCTCATCCGTCAAGTAAAGCCACTTGGCACGGATGAACCGCAGTTCGAGCCCGTCGCGCAAGGTGCCGGAGACGATGGTGTGCGCGAGTTCGGCCCGCTCCAGCGCGGCGAGGGTGGACGCCTCGACGATGCCCGAGTTCAGGCGCATGGCGGCGGACGCCTTGTTGAAGTTGGCCCATTGCTCGATGTCGTTGCCGGGGGAGAGGAGCTTGGCGGCGCGGTCGTGCTGAGCCACGCCCTCCTCGTAGTCGTGGCGCATGAAGGCGACGTTGCCGATCACCCAGGCGACGATGCCGGACATGTGATCGACGGACTTGGAGCTGACCTCCTTGGAGAGGATCTTGCACTGCTCCCACGCCTCGTCCAGACGGCCGGTTTCCGCCAGGGCGCCGATGTAGATCCGCAGCGCGCTGGAGTAGATGGGGGAGTCCTTGGGGAGCTGGGCGCCGAGGGCGACGGCCTGCCGGGCGTGCTCGACGGAGTCCGCGAGCCGGCCCTGACCATGGCAGACGGCGGCGAGCATCTGGCGGGCCCGCACACCCAGGCCGGCGCTCTCGATGGCCAGGCGGTGCTCCACGAGCTGCTCGACCACGCCCTGGCATTCGGAGTACTTGCCCTGCTTGAGCAGACACTCGGCCTGCATGTACCGCATGTTCCACCAGGCGCTGACGTTCTTGGCGTCCAGGGCGATGCGGGCGGCTTCCGCGGCGTGCTGGGCGGCCAGCTCGTAGTCGCGCAGATCCCAGGCCTGGCGGGCGTACAGGGCGGCCAGGACGTAGTCCGCGTCGTTCTGCGTGACCCGGTTGTTCCACTCTTCGAGTGCCTTGGGAGCGAGCTCAAGTCGCCGGGCGAGTTCCTGGATGACGTCGCGTGTCGGTTCGCGCCGACCCGTCTCCAGCAGGGAGATGTAACTGGGCGAGTACAGGTCCTTGCCCAGCTCAGCCTGCGTCATTCCGCGTTCCAGGCGCTCGGCCCGAAGCCGCTCACCAAATCCGCTGCCCATTGCCCCTCCTCAAGTTTAAGAGACCGGGAAGCCGCTCAAACCTTGACATTATCGTTTGTGATTACTTTACAATGTATGTCAATGCGGATCATCTTTTGTCCGTAGCGATCTCCCGATCCAGTCAGTACCAACGCATCGCTGGCGGTATCTGCCACTGAAGCTCACACTCCCCATAGATCCACACGGAAGAGCAGAACATGTTGAAGAAACTCACAGCTGGCGTGGCCCTGGCTGCGGCCCTGGGTCTCAGTGCGCTGAGCGTCCCCGCCGCGAGTGCCAACGTCGGCAACTGGCCCGATCCTTCGAGCGTACAGGCAGTGGGCAACTGGCCTGACCCGGCGCGCCTGAATGTCGGAAATTGGCCCGATCCCACCACCCTCGCCGCGGCGCCCAAGACCAAGACGACCATCGTCACGGACACGGCCCGCCTCAACGTCGGCAACTGGCCCGATCCCTTCTAAACCGTCGACCAACCCTTCGCTCGGAAGGGTCTGAGTCGTCCAGAGCGGGTGCTTCGCAAATGCGCGAGGCACCCGCTTTCTGTTGCCCGGAGATCCGTCCGGTATTTCGTTCCGGGTGGGACAGGACCACCACGATTTCCCGGGTGACAGGGAATGTCATAAAGGGCCCCGGACCAGGGGCTGAGCTTGTCAGGCGGGCCGAATTTCTTGGGGCTGCGAGGGTCCTTCCGGAGGCCTCCTGCCGGCCCTCCGTGTAGAGTCGCCGGTCAAGGACTTCACAGGGAACGGAAGGCGCCGCGTGAGGCCCGCGCCCCGGCGGTCCCCCTGCCGCTTCAGTGGTGGAACGCGTTCGCCTCGCCGGGTTCGGGGAGCGGCGTGGGCGCCTTCTCGAGGAACTCGACGGCGGTGCGCAGGTCCTGCAGGAAGCTCTCCGCGAGATCGCGGGTGAAACCGTTGCGGACCACGACGCGCTGCACGGTCAGATCCGTCATCCCGTCCGGCATCGGATACGCCGGCACCAGCCAGCCCGCCATGCGGAGCCGGTCGGAGAGGTGCTGCAAGGTCCATTCGCCCGTGAAGCCGGGCTTGAGACGCCAGGCGAAGACCGGGATGTCTGAGCCGTCGTTCCAGAGCTGGAAGGGCTCCATGGCGCCGATCTCGTGTGCCAGGTAACGCGCGACGTCCCGGCACGCGGCATGCACGGAGCGGTAGCCTTCACGCCCGAGCCGCAGGAACAGGTAATACTGCAGGAGCACCTGAGCGCCGGGGCGGGAGAAGTTCAGGGCGAACGTGGGCATGTCCCCGCCGAGGTAGCTGACGTGGAAGATCAGGTCCTCCGGCAGGTCTGACTCGTCCCGCCACACCACCCAGCCGAGCCCGGGGTAGACGAGGCCGTACTTGTGGCCCGAGGTGTTGATGGAGATGACCCGGGGCACGCGGAAGTCCCACGCCAGTTTCGGCTGCAGGAACGGCGCGACCATGGCCCCGGAAGCGCCATCGACGTGGATCGGGACGTCCAGGCCACTCGCCTTCTGAATCGCGTCGAGAGCCTTGGAGATCTTCTCGACCGGCTCGTACATGCCCGTGTAAGTGACGCCCATGATCGCGACCACGCCGATGGTGTTCTCATCCACGTGCTTCTCGAGCTCGTGGCCGTCCAGCACCGGGCGCTCCTCCGAGATCGGGACGTACCGGGCCTCCACCTCGAAGTAGTTGCAGAATTTCTCCCAGCAGACCTGGACCGCGGAGCTCATGATGATGTTGGGGCGGTCCGTGGGCCGGCCGTCCTTGCGCCGGGCGTGCTGCCAGCGCCGCTTGAGCGCGAGCCCGGCCAGCATGGAGGCCTCCGAGGAACCGATGGTGGAGGTGCCCACGGAGCGTTCGGGGTCGGGGGCGTTCCAGAGGTCGGCGAGGATGCGCCAGCAGCGGTGCTCGATGTCCGCGGTCTTCGGGTACTCGTCCTTGTCGATCATGTTCTTGTCGACGGTCTCGGCGTAGAGCTTCCCGGCCTCGGCGTCCATCCAGGTGCCCACGAAGGTGGCCAGATTGAGGCGGGCGTTGCCGTCAAGCATCGCTTCGTCATGGACGATCTGGTATGCCGTGGAAGGGAGCGCAGCCCCGTCCGGAAGCCTGAAGCGGGGGAACTCTGTGGCCTCACCCGGGCGGCTGAACAGCGGATTCAGTTCGATGGACGCGTTCGAGGTGTCGCTGCCGAAGGCGGAGGAGTGCTGGGACTTTCTGCGGGGAGCGGTCATGTGCCCAGCCTAGGAGGCCGGGCTGTCGCGGTGAACCCCCGTCGGCTGGGAAGGGACTGGGAACCTGCCCGGGTACAGCAAAAGCCCCGCTCGTGAGAGCGGGGCTTTCCGTGGTCGGGATGACAGGATTTGAACCTGCGACCTCTTCGTCCCGAACGAAGCGCGCTACCAAGCTGCGCTACATCCCGATCCGTTGACTCGCGGGTTTCCCCGGCAAGCAACCCTACAAGAATAGCGGATCCGGCCCGAGTTTTGAAATCGGGGACGTCAGGGCCGCTGCGGACCCCGAACTCCCCGGTGATCAGGCCCGAAGGAGCCCGTCACAGGGGGAGGGCTCAGACCAGCGAGTCGCGCCAGGCGCCGTGCAGGGCGGCGAAGCGTCCACCGTCCCGGATGAGCTGGTCCGGGGTGCCGTCCTCCACGATCCGGCCGTCATGGACCACCAGGACCCGGTCCGCGATCTCCACCGTGGAGAGCCGGTGCGCGATGATCAGGGCCGTGCGCCGGTGCGCCACTGCCTTTCCAGTGAGCGCATCCCCGGCCACGGCTTCTCCGGCCCCGCTCTCCGGCGCGACGACGGCGGGCCGGTCCGCGCCGTCGTCGTCCGCGGGACGCCGGGTGGGGGAGTCCGCGCCGCCGCCCAGAAGCCGCGCGAGGCCCTCCTGCACGAGCCGCTCACTGGGGATGTCCAGGGAGGAGGTGGCTTCGTCCAGGATGAGCACCGCCGGGTCCGCCAGGAACGCGCGGGCGAAGCTGATGAGCTGCCGCTGCCCCGCGGAGACGCGCCCGCCGCGCTTGTTCACATCGGTGTCGTAGCCCTCGGGGAGCGCCCGGATGAACGTGTCCGCGCCGACGGCCCGGGCCGCCGCTTCGATCTCCTCGCGGCTGGCCCCCGGTCGGCCCAGGGCGATGTTGTCCGCCACGCTGCCGCTGAACAGGAACGCCTCCTGGGTCACCATGACCACGGCCCGTCGCAGCTCCGAGGTGGAGATCCGGGACAATTCCACGCCATCGAGGGTCAGTGAGCCCGCGCTGACGTCGTAGAAGCGGGCGATCAGTTTGGCGAGCGTGGACTTGCCAGCTCCCGTCTGGCCGACCAGTGCCACGGTCTGCCCCGCGGGGATGGTGAGGTTCAGTTCCGGGACCACCACGGGACCGTCGCCGTACCGGAATTCGACGTTCTTGAACTCGATCCGTCCTTCGGCCGCGGGCAGCGGGACCGGCTCGCGGGGCGGCCGCACGGTCGGGACCTCTTCGAGCAGTCCGGACACCTTCTCCAGGGCGGCCTGAGCGCTCTGGAAGGAGTTGTAGAACATGGCCATCTGGTCAACCGGCTGGAAGAACCGCTTGACCGACAGGACCAGGGCCAGCAGCACGCCGACCGCCAGCTCGCCGTGCAGGACGCGGAACCCGGCCACGGCCAGGACCACCACCACCGTGATGTTGCCGAGCAGCACCAGGGCCGGGAGGAAGATGCCGTTGAGGTTGATGGAGCGCACCGTGACCTGGCGGTACTCCTCGGACAGGTCCGTGTACTCCCGCGTGTTCTGGGCCTCCTTGCGGAACGCCTTGACGGCGCGGATGCCGGTCATGGTCTCGACGAAATGCACGATGATCCGGGCGGACACCACGCGCGACTCACGGTAGGTGATCTCGGATCGCTTCTGGTACCAGCGGGTCAGGAACGTCGCCGGGATGGCCGCGCCGAGCATGATCAGACCGCTGGGCCAGTCGAGCGCGAACACCGTCAGCGCCGTGAACACCATGAACATGAACCCGGCGGCGAGAGAGCTGACGCCGGAGTCGAGCAGTTCCCGGAGCGCCTCCAGGTCCGACGTCTGCCGGGCGATGATCCGGCCCGAGGTGTACTTCTCGTGGAATTCCAGGCTGAGCCGCTGGGTGTGCCGGAAGACGCGGACCCGCAGGTCCAGCAGCATCGCCTGGCTGAGCTTCGCGGTGCTCGTCACGTACAGCGCGGTCAGCCACGCCGTCACGACGGCGGCCAGCAGATACCCGACGCCGGCCAGCAGCAGCGGCGCCGAGTCGCCGTGGATCAGGGCCGGGAGCGCACGGTCGATGCCGAAGGCGATGAGCGCCGGCCCCGCGGCGTGTGCCGCCTGCGAGATCACCACCATGGCGACGGTCAGCCAGAACCGGACGCGGATGGGCCGGATCAGCGAGCCGAGGAGGCGCAGGGACCGTTTACGGACGGCCCGGCTCTCCGCGGCGGCGAGCCGGGAGGAGTCCTCGTTCGACGTCCCGAAGCCAGGCGTGGTCGTCTGTGCCGTGCTCATGCGTTCACCTCGTTATCGAACTCCGCGTCCTCCAGCTCGTCTTCGAGCTCGCTGTCCAGATCGACCGGATCCGGGTCGAGGCTTGCGATGACGTAGCGGTAGTGCTCGTTCGTCGCGAGCAGCTCGCTGTGCGTCCCGACGGCGGCGATCCGGCCGTCCTGCAGCAGGGCCACGCGGTCGGCCAGGGCCACGGTGGACGGGCGGTGGGCGACGATCAGCGTCGTGGTGTCCCGCAGGACCTCCCGGAGCCGCGCCTCCACGAGTTCCTCGGTCGCGACGTCGAGGGCGGACAGCGGGTCATCCAGCACCAGGACCTTCGGCCGGGCCGCGATCGCGCGGGCCAGGGCGATGCGCTGCCGCTGGCCGCCGGACAGGCTCAGCCCCTCCTCGCCGATGCGGGTGTCCACGCCGTCGGGCAGGGCGTATGCGAACGATGCCTGCGCGACGTCGAGCGCCTCGGTGAGCGCCGCCGTCGCGCGCTCCTCGGAGGAGGTCACGTCGGCCGGCGCGCCCAGCAGCACGTTGTCCCGGATGGAGCTGGAGAAGAGCGTGGTGTCCTCGAAGGCGACGGAGACGATGCTGCGCAGTTCGGTCAGGCTGAACTCGCGCAGGTCCTGGCCGTCGATGGTGATCCTGCCGTCCGTGACCTCGTAGAGCCGCGGCACCAATTGCAGGAGCGCGGACTTCCCGGAGCCGGTGACACCCACGAGGGCCATGGTCTCGCCGGGGGCGAGGTCCAGAGTCACGTCCTCGAGGAGGTACTGAGGGTCGTCAAGGTTCGCCTCCAGACTGTCCGCGAAGGCGAAGCGTACGCCCTCGAAACGGACCGCGCCGTCGATCTCGGCCGGTCGGTGCGGAGCGGCGGGGTCGGCGATGGTGACCGGGCTGTCCATGACTTCGAAGTGGCGGTCGATGGCGGACTTCGCGGTCAGGGCCATGGAGAGCAGCATGCCGACGGCTTCGACCGGTCCCGCGACCACGGCAGCCGTCGCGAAGAAGGCGACGAGCGCGCCGATGCTGAGCTGTCCGTCCGCCGTGAGGGCGATGCCGAGCACCAGCCCGACGCCGAGGGCCAGTTCTGGCAGGAGCGTGGACACGAGCGAGAAGAAGGCCAGCTGGCGGGCCTTGAGGATCTCGGTCTGCCGGAGCTCTTCGGCCTGGTTGTTGAAGTTCTCGAGCGCTTCTCGGCCGCGGCCGAAGGCTTTGAGGACGCGGATGCCGTGGACGGATTCCTCGACGGCAGTGGCCAGGTCGCCGGCCTGGTCCTGGCTGCGGCGGGCGACGCGCAGGAAGTTGCGGCGGAACCGGGTGCCGGTGGCGACGATCGGGATGGCGGCGGCCAGGAAGACGAGCGCCAGCTGCCAGCTCATGCTGAACATGATGCCCACGCCGATGACGACCGTGAGCGACGTGACCACCAGCATGATCGCCCCGAACGCCATCCAGCGCCGGAGGAAGTTGAGGTCCGCCATGGCGCGCGAGAGGAGCTGGCCGGAGCCCCAGCGGTCGTGGAAGTCGACGGCGAGGTCCTGCAGGTGCCGGTAGAGCGAGACGCGCAGGCCGTTCTCGACGGTCGTGGCCGGGTTGATGACGAACTGGCGTCGCAGGGCGATCAGACCGGCTTCCAGAACACCGAGCCCCAGGACGGCCGCGACGGCGATCCACACTTCAGAGGGCTGACCGCCCGGGTGGAGCGAATCGTTGATGAGGCTCCGAAGCACCTGGGGGATCGCCAGGGCGACGAGGCTGGCGCCGAGCGCGGAGAGAAGACCCATCACGAGCCGCGGCATGATCGGCTTCAGATGGGGGTAAAGGCGTCTGAGCGAGTGGAAGAACGTGGTCTGAGTCTGCGCCATACTGCGTGATCGCTTCGCTTCCCGATGAGCCGTGCCGTGAGTGTTCGTTACCTGTGGCAACCAGCCTACGCCGGGGTTTTATGCCCGGTTTGTCACACGGTTTCAGATGAACGCAAGTGGGCGGATTCGGGGTCCGTCGTGGGCGGTGCCACGGGATGGCGGGGCAGTCCGCGGCGAGGGAGTGTCGACGGTCCTGCCATCAGTAGCGATGAGCGCCACTTCGCTAACTACCAGTACTCGGACGACAGCGAAGAAAACCGCGAGAGTTCCCGGCGACGCGCCCCGGATTCCGACTATCGGACCGGGGAGCGTGTTGCAGCAAATTCCGGGCGTAATGCTCGCGTTAGGCCACCTCCTTGCGGCGTGGCTGGGCGCCGAATGACGATGCCAAGTCAGGGTCGGCCGGGACGCGTTGGAAATCTGGCCGACTGTGGCAGGGACCCTCATCGAGGCGGTAAGTAGTGCCGAGGTTGCCAGATCAGGACCTGCGCGGTTGGTGCCCCCACTTCAGGCCGCAGGTGAAACTGTGGACTCGGGCGGATGGTTCGGTGGGCTGCTCTCAAAGAGATCGGAGTCAAGAGACGTAGCCTTAGCGTAACAAGGGCCCTAGCTGTCCCAACCACATGAAAGGTCAAAGAGCGGGGATGACTGCTCAATAGACCGCGGGTATCCCGACGTGGTCAACAGACCTTCCGTTGCCAATAGAGAGTTCTTGACATGCTGGTATTTCCCGAAACCTCGACGAATACGCACGTGGAGCCGGGTGCACTAACCATCCCCGTCCACCAATAGCGTATCCATTTCCGACGCCTCTCGCAAAATCGCCGTTTCCAGTATAAGTCCCATTAGGCTTGTCCAAGCGTATGTCCGAGATCATCATGTAAGCGGCATTTTGCTGAGTGACGCGTACCCAATTACTGCCGCAATGAGGGGAGTATCGAAGCTCAACATTTGCTTGGTAGATTCCGCTGTTGTCATAGAGGGGCCAACTGGCGACATTGCAGGCGTCCGAAGAGCACCCTGAATTCTGAGGATCACGACCATCGGTCACCAGGGCAGATGCGGGATTTGCGCTCAGTATGATCGCTCCGATCGTGGACGCAAGAGCTAAAAAGGAAGTGAACAACTTTCTCATCGAATTCCTCGGCTTGTCGGTTCGATAGGAGGGGGGAGTGTAGGGTAGTTGACTTTGCTCAGAATGTTCATCTTGGGCATTTGTCAGCGTTGATTTGGCGGTAAACCTAAGTCGTCGCTGTTTACAGAGTATTCTCTGTCGAGGCGTCCGTCCGGCGACTTCGTTTTGACTTAGAGGACGCACAATCACTAGCTCAAGCACACAGAGTTGGCGCTCGGACGATACCGGTGCTGTGTGGTCAGCGGGTCGTCTTCCATTCCAGTGACAACGGTGGGGGTAGCGTTGGTGAAGGGCTCATATCGAGGGCCCAAGCAGCCTGCGCAAACAGATTTGTGGCTGGAATTGAGGTTAGTCCAGCACGATTCGAATCTCGCTAGGCTCCTCGACTCTGTTGGCATAGATGTGAATCGAGTATTCAGAGGCGCCGAGGTCGAACGAGGTCAGTTCTCCGGAAATTATGTTTCCAACCTGCAGCTTTTTGGACGGGATTGAGATTGTTCCAGAAAAAATTTTGAGTTCTCCGCGAGATTCTTCATCGTTTGATGTAGATACGTGAACAGTAACCCTGCCGGCAGTATCCGCCTGCGTCGCCACCAGAATCGCTTGAGCGGCGGCGACGCATGATTCATTCCCAGTTTTCCACTCGGGAATATCTGCGGTTTCAGCGTCGAGAATTGCAACTTGCCCATAGATTGGCAAAATTGAGAAGGTTGTCTTAATTTCCATCGAGTTCACCTTTAACTTATTTCACTTTTCTTTCAGGGCAATCCGGTTACGTTCACTTGGAACGAATCGCCATGGCAGATGTTGTTCCGACGATAGAACTGAGACAGTGTACCTCCTTGGATGCGTTGTTCCTGAAGCGGCACACCTCGTACCCAGGCGCCGTCCCCGCCTTCTCCTGTAGACGCAAAGGGGTATTCGTCGGGACTTCCCTCGCCACAGAAGTCCTGGCAGGCAGCTGCTCGATTCGAGGCAATCTGTTCAGGGTCCGTTGTTCTTGTCAGTACGTTCGGGTATCCAGCGTCCTGTGCTTCTTGAATACTCTGTGCAATATTGGGCATTTTTTCCGCACTAATCTCAAGTACCGGAAGAGTTTCGGCGGCGGAACTCTCCGCTACAACCGCTCCCGCTTCGACTGCTTCTCCGGCAAAAATTGCGCCGTCGAGCATAGCCAATTCGGGGGTGGCGAGACCAGCTGTTCCAATGTCTATGGCGACGCTGGCAACGACAATCCCTGCATTCATCCAGAACGTTGAGTCGTTCCACCAGTCGAGGCCGGTTGGATCGACCGCGTTGAGTGGGTTGTTGCCCGCATACGCATACCACTGGAGGGTCTTTTGGTACGCAGGATCGCGAGTGAGGAACTGTGTTGTTTTCGGGTCGTAGTAGCGAGCTCGGAAGTAAGTGAATCCGGTCTCCGAGTCGAGGTACCCATGAACGTATTGCAATGGGGTCGTTGCGGTGCCGGTGTGGCTCGTGGTCGTGCCGTGAGCGTCGTAAGCGTAGCTACCTGCCAGGTTTCCCGTGCCATCAGTGAGCGCGCGAGTAGACCCGATCTGGTCACCGAAGAAGAAGCTGGTTTGAGGGGAAGGGCCGGCTGTGAGCTGCTCCAGTGGAACGCCGCCGGGTCCATAGATCCAAGTGTTGGTTCCGTCTTCGAGGAGGTTCGGAGTTGATGCGTCGTCCCAGATGAAGGGCGTTGTCGTGGTTCCGCTGGTTTTGCTGCTCCGAAACCCCGCGCCGTCGTATGAGTACGTGGTGGTGCCGGCCGCGGTGACAGCTTTGGTGAGCTCGTCGGCACCGTTGTACGTGTAGGTGCTGGCGGCCCCGCTGGTGGGCATGGTGCTCGTCCGGTTGCCGTCCGCGTCGTATGCGTAGGCCGTGGCGCCGGCTGGCTTCGTGGCGCAACTGGGAGAGCTGGTGGTGGTTGTTGAACTCCAGCAGAGCTGGTTGGCGGGGTCGAACGCCTGGCTGTCGTTGCGGACGGTGGTGGCGTTGTTCGCTGCATCGTAGGCATTGGTCGAGGGTGTGCCACCTGTCGTGACGGTGCCCAGCTGATTGTTGGCGGTGTATGCGTAGGTTTCGGCCTGACCGGGGAGGCCCGTAGGAGTCTGGCCAGTAAGCTGCCCCGCATTGTCGCGGGTGTAGCTGAGTGAGGCGAGAGAGGTGGCGCCCTTGGTAAGGGCCTGTGCGGTGAGCTGTCCTGCATCGTTGAGCGTGTTGGTGACAGCGGTGCCATTAGGGTACGCGAGTTTGTTGATCTGGCCGTCGATCGTGTAGCCGATGGTGGTGGTGTTGCCGCTCATGTCAGCAACAGTGGAGAGCTGTTCGGAGTCGTCGTAGCTTCGCGTTACGGCCCCATTCCACCCGGGATAGCTTTCGCTGACGAGGTTTCCTGCTTGGTCGTAGCCGTAGCCGATGGTGGAGCCGGCGCCGTTGGTGTGTTCGGTGATCTCTCCGAATTCGTCGAAGGCCCAGGTGCTGGCACCGGTGCCGTCCGTGGCCGAGACCTTGCGGTTGTTCTGGTCGTAGACGACTCCGCTGATCCCGGGAGTTCCGTCCGAGTAGCTCAGTGACGCCAACCGTCCGGAAGCGTCATAGCTGTAGCTTGCGGAGACGTTCTTCGGGGTGATGGTCTTGGTGGTCAGCCCGGCGGGATCGTAGGCAGTGGTCGTGATGTGGTTGTCTGCATCAGTGACCGTGATTTGCCGGTCTTGGCCGTCGTAACCGTAACTTGTCTTGTTCTTGAGACCGTCCGTGGTGGACGCGACCTTGCCGGTGGGGGTGTACGCCGTGGAAGCGATGGTGTTGTCAGGCGCTTTGACGGAGATGGCTTGTCCGGCTGCGTCATAGGTGATGACGGTCGTGTGGTTGTTCGCATCGGTGGTGGACGTCTTGCGGCCGTTGGCATCGAAGACGGCCTTCGATTGGTGGCCGAGGGGGTCAGTGACGATGGTGGTGTTGCCCCAGGCATCGTGTCCGTAGGTCGTGCAGCCCTTCGCGGGAGGGGCGCACGTGGTGGTGATTCCGTTCGAGGTGCCGCTAGGGGACACGGTATTGGTCAGCCACCCGGTCGAGGTGTTGTAGCCCATCAGTGTTTTATGGTTCAGCGGGTCAGTAATGGACGTCACATCACCGTAGGGGTCGTACCCAATCGTGGTGACCTTGCCGCGCGCGTCTGTGGTGGATGTCCGCAAACCTGGGTGTGCGGCGTCGCTGTAGGCGTATCCGATGGTGCGGACTCCGGGAGTGGTTGTGGTGCTGACGGTGGAGTTTCCCAAGGGCGCCGAAGTTTCGCTGACGGAGACCTGTGTGGGGACTCCGGCGGTCGAGTACGTGGTGGCTGTCCGTAGCCCGGTGGGGGAGATGCTCAGCACCTGGTGTCCTGCATTGTCGTACTGATGGACCGTAGTGTTTCCGGCCGCGTCCGACGAGGAGATGCGATTACCGTGGTCATCGTAGGAGTACGTGGTGGTGTGACCGCCAGGATCCACCGCGGTGGTCACTCCGAGGCTGACCGGGTCGTAGGTGTACTTCCACGTCCCGGCGTCGGCGGTGCCTGCCCCACGGGTCTCGCTGGTAAGCAGACCGTTGGTGTCGTAAGTGTCGATGGTCTTGTGCCCGGCTGGATCGGTCACCTGGGTCTGCCCTTGGAGCAGTCCAGTGGTGGTGTCGGGGCCGTAGACGAAAGTGGTGGTCCGGCCGATCGCGTCGGTCTGAGAGGTCACCCGTTCTTTGGCGTCATAAACCATCGACATGACCGGTGCGGGGGTGCCGGTCTTCCCATAGTTCGCCGGCGTCCGCCAGGAATTGAGGAGATGCGCGCTGGTGTATCCGTACTGGGTCCGGTCCGAATTGTCGTCAGTCCCGCCCGTGCGGACGGTTCCCACACCGTAGACGTCGGTGAGGTTGCCGTTGGCGTCGTAGCCGTAGTCGATTTGCCGGTTGGCCGAGTCTTTGACGCTGGTGATGTGGGCGCCAGTCCACGTGAAGGTATAGGTGCGACCAGCTGGATCCTTCGCCGTCGACAGGTGCCCTGAACCGTCATAGGTGAAGGTGGTCGCATACGGGGTGGAGGCGACGGAACCGGCAAGGTCGGATTCGCTGCTCAAGCGCCCTGTGGCGGTGTCGAAGGTGAAGATCGTGTTGCCACGTCGCTTGTAAACATACGTGGTGCCGTTCTTGACCAAGGTGGCGTCGAACCGTGGTGCTGTCGTGGAGTACACCCCACCTGAGAGATTGAAGGCGACTCGGGAGCCGTCTTCTTGCAGGATGGTGACCCTGCCTGTGGTGGCATCGGTGGTAGCGGACAAGCCGTAGTTGTACGTCCATCCCCAGCCGAAGGGGCCGTTCACGGCGAGACTCTTGTTGGGCCCGGACGGGTCCGCCAGAGCTGACGCATAGGATCGGCTCACATTCAAGGCGATACCCAGGCCAGGCGTGCTCAGATCAGTGGCATTGTCACCGTAGTACCCGGTTTGGGTGTTCACCGGGTCTCCGGCTGTGCGCTGCACACATCCACAGTTCACGAACGCAGGGTTGGAACCCTTGGGCTCGTCCTGAACACCCGCCGGGCCACCGATCGGGCTGCCAGGAGTGCCTCCCATGGGGATGAACGCGATGGCGTCGTAGGCGACGTCGTACACGCCTGCGGTCATGTTGCTGGAGTTGTCCAGGCTGACCGAGGCGCCGTTCTGCATCGCGAACGTTCCGAGAGTGGCCCACTGTTCGGAACCCCAGTCCTGGTTCACCCGGAACTTCCAGGGAGCCACTCCACCGCCGGGATTGATCGTGTACACGACATCCGTGGCCGTGGCCCCGGTGGCCGGGAAATGAACCTTGACCTTGTAGTACTGGAGACTGGGGAGGTTGGGTGTCCACGTGCCCGTGTTGATGACCGCGGTATCGGTGCTGGGTTGAGTGTGAGTGAAGAGCATCCGGCCTCCGAGCCCGACTCCCAGCTGATGGGTGTCGATCTGCCCGACAGGGGCGCCCGAGGCGTCTTTTCCATAGTTGAGGCTGAAGGTGCCGTTGCTCGTCCAGTTCGAGTTCGAACAGCCCACGACGTTCTTTGCCGGGGACGGCTGATCGTCCACGATGATGGCGGAGAGCGGCACGGTCCCGGTGTCGAGATCGCAGGTGGGCGGATGCGGATCCGCGTAGCTGGGTTCGGTGCTTCCGGACCCATACTCGTAGGCGGATGTCGCACAGGATGCTGCGCAGTTCGTCACCCATGTGGCCGGTTTGTGCCACCAGCATTCGTAATCGGCCAGGGTGCAGTACTTCCCTGTGGCATCGGTGGGATTACAGCTATTGCTGCTATCGCACATCGCATTGACACCCGGGAATTGAATCCAGCTGGCGCCATGGTAGTCGGGGGTCGAGAACCCGTAATACCCGTAGCGGATCAGAGGGCTGGCCATCCAGCCAAGGACGCGTTCCTGGTAAGGCCAATCGGCAGGGTGGGCCGCGTCGGCATAGCTGTTCTGCAGGAAGGGGGCCCTGTTGGGCGGGAACGCCGGGTTGCGCGGGTTGTTCGCCCAGCCCACTCCCCAGGTTCCGTCGGGGCCGGTGCAGCTGGGGCCGGGGGTGCAGCCCGTGCTGTTCCCGAACGCCGCCGTGGGCTGAATGCCCGAGTTGTAAGCCCATAGGGCGAAGTACCAGTTCTCCAGCTTGGAAGGGTCGCCGTCATTGGCGATGATGCCAGCCGAGTAGAGCTGGTTCCAGGTGTCCTCCAGGATCTGCAGTCCTGCTGAGATGTTCTCCTGGTAGTCGTTCGCGATTTTCATCTGGCCGTGGAGGCTCAGAGATGAATCGCCGGCACGCATGCCATTCGTCACCTGGGCGATACCGTACCCGCAGTCCGCGCTGGGATAGTCGATCTGATCGATGCTTCCGGCCGACCCGTAGTAGTCAGCGATGAGCGGATCGGCGGAGACGCCCGGAAGCGCGTGCCACGAGGCCTGATTGAAGTTGGATTCCTGCGCCAGGATGCCCAGCATCACCGACCGTGGGACCGTGGTCTGAGAACTCCCGGAGGGGTGGGTCAGAGGAATCGGTGAGAAGTCATCGCTCGGGGCATAGGCCGCCAAGCCCATATTGTGGAAGTTCGCAGGTCGTGAATACTGCGAACCGGAAAGCAAACCCTGTTCTGCCATCTGGACGGCCCAGTTGACTTGGGCGTTGGACGGTTGCGTCACCTGCATGGCCGGGTCTAGCCGAGCGATTGAACACGTCGGCGTTCCGGCGGCGGTGGCTGTCCTCGGAGTCAGGACACTTGCGAGGGTTGCGGTGCTGGTCTGGGCAGCACTCGGTGCGTTCGTTGGTTTGACGCCGACTCGTGATGGCGGTTGGGTCGTAGGTGCTGGAGATCGGTGCACGCCGTTTCCGGAATGCCTGCCTTTCTCCCGAGGTGCGCTGAAGTTTCTTTCGGAGGAGTGGTCACTGACGACACCATCCGGCACATCGTCTGACACGTCGGTCTGCGTCTGGACAACGGCGGAGTCGAATGTCCGATCGCCAACCTCGCCCGTGGTGACCTTGAGTACCTGCCGTTCCTGAACCGACGCCTTGGCAGCTTCGTCTGCAGACTGTTCCGCCTTCACGGCGCCCCGCGGCGTCGTCTTGACCGTGAAAACGGCCTGACCATGGAGCGAAACGGCGTCCAGCATGCCGGGAAGTTTGGCGGCATCGACGAGGTTGAACTGGCCGCTGCTCGACTTTCCCTCCAGGCCCACGACAGTGTTCGGGCCGCGGCCTGTACCCGTGAGGGAAAGTTGATTGAGCTTCCCGGCTCCGAGTGTTGTGGCGGATTTTCCGTCGTAGTGCATCAGTTCGCCGCGCTGGGAATCCGGCTTCGCGACGAGGAAATCGACGCCGCCCCGCTGAGAGGGCCGCAGGTTGAATGGTGCTCCGTCAACCGTTGCAAGAACCTTCGGTGTGGCAGGATGTGCGGCGGTCCCGTTTCCGTCGAGGGACACCAGCGAGGATCCTGCGACTCCGATGAGGCCTCGCTGCGTCAGAACGGGGGACGTCACCTGTGAAGCGACCGTGGTCTGACGGATCTTCTTCCGAGCGGCCAGATCGAAAACGACCACGTCAGTGGTCTGTTCCTCAGCGCCCAAGCCGGCAGTGAAGGCAACGACATCATCCTTCCCGCACGCCGGTGAGAAGTACTTCAGACCGACCCCGGTTGCGAGCGGAGTGACTTTGCCCGTGGCCGTTTCGATCGAGTAGGCAAAGGCGCCGTGAGCCCGTGCGGCACTCACGGTGACAGCCGACGAAGCCAAGATTTCCACTGCGGCAAAGCGTCCGTCCCCGGTCAGACACTGGTATCCAGTCCACGAGGAAACGTTGGCGTTCTGCGGGCGAATGGTGGCCAGCGATTGCCACTGATAGTCGTTGGCCCCCCGGGCGATTTGCAGGTGATAACCCGACTCGTCTCCATACCCGTCGAGAGCCAGATCGCTGGAGGTGGCTCCGTCTATCGTCCGGGGAGACGGGACCTGGGCGCTGGTGGCCGAGGCACGAGGCGTGATCTCAGCGCTCGCTTGGGCTGGGACCTGCAACAGAGTGGCTGTAAGAACCGCAACGACCGTCGTGGCGATTCCTCTGGACATGATTTTGCCGAAGGGGAGAGTCATAGACATGGGGTCCTCGTGTAAAGGTGTGGGCCGCGAAGTTCGACCCCTGGCACCGAGGACCGACCTCCTCTTGCTGGAAGACCGGAACGGCGTTGCCCGGGTAGACCCTCGAATAGCTGCAGAGAGTGGTCAGAGGGGGAGGGTGTTGAAGTACCCGGAGTCTTGCGGGGGATAGCCGATCTTCACCATCTGGCTCGAGTCCATGTAGGCCATAGACGTCCAGTACGCAGTGGTGTAGTTCACGGGGTACGCCTGGTAGACGTGCTCTTGGATCCAGGTTCCGCTGTAGTAGGTGTCCTTGGTGAACAAGCGAATGGATTGAAATCCTGAAATCGGGTATGAGTTGTTACGCAGCCAGACCGCTTGGCAAGCTCGAGACCAACGGACTTCCTCGGCACCGAACCATCCGATCGTGTAGGCATCGTTGCTGCACCCTGTCGTTTGAGGGTTCAGCCCTTCGCAGCTCACGTGATAGCAGGAAGCGGCCTGGGCTGGCGAAGCGGTGATGACGCCGCCAACAGCAACGGTCGTCAATGCCGCGAGACCGGCGAGGACTCTGCGGGCTCGAGGAGCAAGAAGTTTCATGGGGCAATCATCAACGGGAAGTGCGTATTTGTAAAGTCGATAACTGATGATGCAAATCCCGAGCCGCTGCATGACGGATGAGCGTGCCGAGCGGTTCCGTTGGCGGCCCTTGCCAGCCTTGTGAGGGTGGCGGGATTGCCCGGGAAGTCAGTGGCCGTGACACGGGTTTGACAGCTTGCGAGGCCCTAGCGGACGGCTCGATGCCCTGGCTGATAAGAGCAGCCAGGGCATCGGGCGATGTTCCGATCATGATGACCGGGCCGAACTTGGAGCAGAGATCGTGAGTGACTAGCAGACTCGTCTGGTCGGCCAGTTCAGGGTTTGAGCCACGGACGTGTTTCCTGACATATTAATCAGTACGCATGTGGAACCAGGCGCTTTCAACATGCCGGTCCACCAATACGCGTAGCCGTTGCCGACCCCGCGAGCATATGTCCCTGGGACGTATGTGCCGTTCGGGATATCCAGCCGGATCGACGCAACCATCTGATAGGCGGCATTCTGCTGAGTGACGCGGACCCAGTTCGTGCCGCATTTAGGCGAGTACCTCAGCTCCACGTTGGCCTTGTACGCGCCGTCGTAGTCGTAGGCAGGCCACGAAGCGACGTTGTAGGCATCGGCTGAACATCCCGACGCCTGAGGGTCGGCTCCGTCGGTGATTTGTGCAGATGCGGGTGCCGCGCTGAGCAGCGTGGCCGCCAGGCCGACAGCGAGAACGGCCAGGGACGAAAGCACTTTCTTCATGAAACTCCTTAGTGACTCGTGACGTGACGTCAGTGTCACCGCAGGAGAAGTCATATTCCAAATTGTGCGAGCGTCGGTCAGCCCTCGCGTGCCGTCAGCTCCAGCATCACGGCTTCAGGGCGGCAGGCGATGCGGTACGGCGCGAAGCGGGAGGTGCCGATCCCAGCGGAGACGTTGACCGGCGTCGTGTGCCCCTTGCTTTCCCAGTCGTGCAGGCCGCGGGCCCGCCAGGTGGGCAGATCGCAATTGGACACGAGTGCGCCGTAGCCGGGGATGCAGACCTGACCGCCGTGCGTGTGGCCGGAGAGGATCAGCTCGGCGCCAGCCTCGGTGAGCGTGTCCAGGGCCCGCTGATACGGTGCGTGCACGACGCCGACGCGCAGCGACGGAGCCGCCCCGGCGGCGATGCCCTGCGGCCAGCCGGTGAAACGCTCACGCTCGATGTGCGGATCGTCCATGCCGGAGAAGTCGAAGCGCATCCGGTTGAACACCAGGGACTGGTTGCGGTTGGTCAGATCGACCCATCCGGACATGCCGAACCCGGCGCGCAGGCGCGGCCAGTCGAGCGCGACCGGTTCCTTGCGCTGGCGGGACGGGCCCGCGAAGTAGGCCAGGGGACTCTTCAGCCGCGGGGCGAAGTAGTCGTTGGAGCCGGGAACGAACACGCCGGGCCTGTTCAGAAGTGGTTTCAGAGCATCCAGCAGCGGGTCGATGGCATCACGATGGCTCAGGTTGTCCCCGGTGTTGACCACCAGGTCGGGGTTGAGGTCGTCGAGGGAGCGCAGCCACTCGGCTTTCTTGCGCTGCCCCGGGATGAAGTGGATGTCGCTCAGGTGCAGGATCCGGAATGGCTCGGCGCCCTCGGGAAGGATGGCCAGTTCCTCGTGGCGGACACCGAACTGGTTCTTCTCCCAGGAGCCATACGCCAGACCGGCCGCACCCGCGACGCCGGCCAGCACGGCCGTCTTCGCAGCGGTTGCGGCGAGGCCGCGCCCGGTTTCCCGGACGCGGCCTGCGAGCGACGTGGCAGCGTTCAGCTGCCCTGTCAGCGGGTCACCCATGGTCACGGCGTCTTCTTGGGGTTGGGCTTGTTGTTGCCGCCGCCGTTGTTGCTGCCGCCGTTGTTACCGCCACCGGTCGGCTTGGTGTCAGTGGGCTTCTGGTCTTCCGGCGTGTTCGACGGCGGGTTCACCGGCTGGACGGGCGGCGGGGTGTACGAGCTGCCGAGGAGGGAGTCGGGCGCCGGGTCGAATTCGCTCGTGTTGTAAAGCCCGACGACCTTCTGCATGTACCGGGCCATCTGGGGACCTGCAATATCAGAGCCGTCAATGCGGGCGTAAGGCACGTCGTTGACCTTGACACCCTGGCCCCATTCGGTCGCGGCCTTTCCGAACACCTTGCCGAAGTAGGACGCCGTGGCGAGACCCTTGGTGTACGCGACCACCCACGTCTGGGAGTTCGTGTTGTTGGTACCGGTCTTGCCCGCGATGGGAGCCGGGACCTTCTCCGGGATCAGGAGACCCGACCCTTTGTTCATGACGTCCTGAAGAACGCTGGTGACGGCCTTGGCCACATCCGGCTTGATGACCTCCTTGCAACTGGAGGTCTGTCCCGGATACTTCTTGCCCTGCGGATCGACCACGGAGTCGATGGCGATCGGTTCGCAGTAGGTGCCGTTGTTCGAGAAGGTCGCGAAGGCACTGGCCATGGTCATGGGCGCCACCTGGGTGCTGCCGAGGATATTGCCCAGGATGTGCATGTCGAGCTTCTGAGGGGTTTTGGCGTTGGCCTGGGTGGTGTGGAGCTGAAGAGCGTCCGCCATCCGCTGAATGTCACAGAAGTCGTCGAGGGCCGCCGCCGTGGCGAAGGTCGCCGTGTTGACGGACAGGGTGACGCCTCGTCGCACGGTCATCCGCTCGTAAAGATTCCCTTCGGAGTTCTGCAGGGCGACGGAGCCGGGAACGGACGGGTCGTAGGCGTCCGTCACCGGTGTACAGGTCGTCTTCCAGGGGAAGCCATAGGGATAGACGGTCCGTGTGGCATCCACGACGTCGTCCGTCCGCTTGCCTTCCGTCAGCCAGGCGCTGAGGGTGATCGGCTTCATGGTCGAGCCGGGCTGGAACCCGTCCATGCCGCCCAGCGGATTACCGTTGGCGTCGATCCGGTCCACGTTGTAGTTGTAGTCCGTCACGATCGGAGAGCCCTGGTTCTCCACCTTGCGGGAGTTCTGGGCCATGGCCACGATCTTGCCCGTGCCCGGCTGAACCGTGATGAGGGAGGCGCCCCACTTCTCGGCGTTGACATTGCCGGCGGTGGAGTCGACCTGCTCCTGGGCCGGCTTCTGAAGCCGCGGGTCCAGGGTGGTCTTGATGGTGAGGCCACCGCGCTGGAGCAGCTTAATGCGGTCCTGCTGAGTGTCGCCGTACGCCGGGTTGTTGAGGATCAGGTGCTCGACGTAGTCACAGAAGTACGGAGCGGTGGTGGAGTACTGGCAGCCCTGGCGGGGACGGGTGATCTTGGTGGTCACCGGGGTCTTGACCGCGTCGTCGTGCTGCTTCTGGGTGATCTTCCCGTTCTTCAGCATGGCGTCCAGGACCAGGTCGCGACGCATCTTGGCGTTCTCCGGATTGGTCACCGGATCGTAGGCGGAGGGGTTGTTGACGACGCCGGCGAGCATGGCCGCCTGCGGCAGTGTCAGATCCTTGGCGGACGTGGAGAAGAAGTACCGTGCCGCGGCTTCGATGCCGTAGGCGTTGGCGTTGAAGAAGACGATGTTGAGATAGCCCTCAAGGATCTGGTCCTTGGTCATCTTCTTCTCGAGCGCGATGGCGAGCTTCATCTCGCGCAGCTTCACGCCGACGGTCTTGCTCGACGTTCCGTTGAGCTTGACCTCGTCATCGCGGCCCTCGGCGACGAGGGACTCGTTGATGACGTTGTTCACGTACTGCTGCGTGATGGTGGACGCACCCTGGCGTCCGCCCTTGGCCGTGGCGACCAGGGCACGCGCGATACCGGTGGGGTCCACGCCGCCGTGCTCGTAGAAGCGGTTGTCCTCAATGGCGACGATTCCGTCCTTCACGAACGGGGAGATGTCCTTGAGCGCCACACGGGTCCGGTTCTCAGCGAAGATCGTCGCGATCTGGGAGCCGTCGGCCGCCAGGACGCGGGTCGCCTGCCCCGGAGGAGCGACCGTCAGTTCTCCGGGAAGGTCCTCAAAGAACTGGACGGAGCCACTCGCCGCACTGCCGGTCACCGCGGCGGCAGGGACCAGGAGTCCCGCCACCAGGACCCCGCAGAGAGCACTGACGCCCAGAAATGCCACGATCTTCCCCAAGACCGTGGCAGTGTCGAATAGCGGATTCTTCGCTTGAGCCATGTTCTCCAGTCTAGCCGGAGCCACTACGCTTGACCTCATGAGCAAATGGGAGTACGCGACCGTACCACTGATCATCCACGCCACGAAGCAGATCCTGGACACCTGGGGCGACGACGGCTGGGAACTCGTCCAGGTGGTCCCCGGACCTGATGGAAACGGCCTGGTCGCCTATCTGAAGAGGGAGAAGGCCTGAGTATGTCTTCCCACGTCAACGCTGAGAACAGCGCCATCGAGGCCCGTCTGGCGGAGCTTGGACTGAGGCTTCCGGAGGTCGCCGCGCCGGTGGCGGCCTACGTGCCGGCCATGGTCAGTGGCGCCCACGTCTACACCGCGGGTCAGCTCCCCTTTATTGAGGGCAAACTCCCAGTGACCGGAAAGGTCTCCGCGGAGGTCGCCGAGGGTACCGTGAGCGCCGAGCGCGCCAAGGAACTCGCCGCCACGAGCATCGTCAACGCCCTCGCGGCCGTCAAGAGCGTCATCGGCAACCTGGACCGGGTCACCCGGATCGTGAAGGTCGTCGGTTTCGTGGCGTCCACCCCCGATTTCACCGGTCAGCCGGCCGTCATCAACGGCGCGTCCGAGCTCCTGGGGGAGATCTTCGGTGAGAAGGGGCAGCACGCCCGTTCCGCCGTCGGCGTTGCGGTCCTGCCGCTCGATGCTCCCGTCGAGGTCGAACTCATCGCCGAGTTCGCCTGAATCCTGTCAGATAGGCCGAAGCAGTGCCCCAAGCAGCAAAGCGGCTCTTCGAGCTGCCCGTCCAGTTCGAGAATGCCGCACGCAGCTGGCTCGAACACGGGGAGCGCACACCCGCGGCTCCCCGCTATGCCTCCAGCGTCGTCCTGATCAAGGACACGCCGGACGGCATGTCCACCTGGCTCGCCTACCGGAGCGGGTCCTCGCCGCTCGGCGTGGTCTCCTTCCCGGGCGGCTCCGTCGAAGAGCACGACGACGACCCCATGCCCTGGATCGGCCCGTCACCGGCGCAGTGGGCCGACGCCCTCGGCATCGAGGACCCCGCGCTGGCCCGCCGTCACGTCGTGGCGGCCATCCGGGAACTGTTCGAGGAGACCGGCGTGCTGCTGGCCGGACCCGACGCGAGCAGCACGGTCGCGGTGACCAACCCGCAGGAATGGATGGCGGCACGGGAAGCCGTTGCCGCGCAGGACAAGACCCTCGCGGACGTCCTGGACCGCCGCGGGCTCTCGCTCCGCACGGACCTCCTGAAGCCGCTCGTCAACTGGCTCAGCCCGGACTTCGCCCACCGGCGGTTCAACACCCGCTACTTCGCGGCGACGCTTCCCCTGGGCCAGGAGCCCCGGCTACTGGAGAGCAAGGGCGTCTGGGGCCGCTGGGTCTGCGCCCCCAAGCTCCTGGGCGACCGTGCCGGAACCTCGCTGGGTGACGAGATCGCCCAGGAGAACACCCGGGGCCGGACGCTGGGGCAGCTCATGGTGCCCGGCACGGAGATCATCCTGGAGAAGCTCGGCACGGCCAAGGGCTGCGTGGCGTACCTGAGCCACAAGCGCAAGACGCATGTCTACCAGCCCACGCTCGTCGAGGTGGACGGGGACCTCAAGCTCGAGGTCGTGCCGCCCAGCCCGCCGGCGACGACCGCGCTTCCCGTGATTCCGCCGTCCTCCTGACCGGACCGGCCTGGAAACGCGAAAGGCCCGGCACCCCTCGAGGGGTGCCGGGCCTTTTCCGTCAGCCGGTTCGCTCAGCGGGAGCGCTGGCGGAGGCGCTGCATGTCCAGGATCACGACGGCGCGTGCTTCGAGGCGCAGCCAGCCGCGCTGCACGAACTCGGCCAGGGCCTTGTTCACGGTTTCGCGGGACGCGCCGACCAGCTGGGCCAGCTCTTCCTGAGTGAGCTCGTGAGCCACCAGGATGCCGTCGGTCGCGGGGCGGCCGAAGCGGTCGGCCAGGTCCAGCAGCGCCTTGGCCACGCGGCCGGGGACGTCGGAGAACACCAGGTCGGACAGCGAGTCGTTGGTGCGGCGCAGTCGGCGGGCCAGGGCCTGGAGCAGCTGGGCGGAGACCTCGGGGCGCGTGCGGAGGAGAGCGTTGAGGCTCTCATTCTTCAGGCCGGCCAGGCGGGTTTCGGAGACGGCCGTGGCGGTCGCCGTGCGGGGGCTCGGGTCGAACAGGGCCATCTCGCCGAAGAGCTCACCTGGGCCGAGGATGGCCAGCAGGGACTCGCGGCCATCCGCGGACGTGCGGCCGAGCTTCACCTTGCCGGAGACGATGAAGTAGAGCTGATCGCCCTGGTCGCCTTCCCGGAAGACGGACGCACCACGGGAGAGGTCCACCTCGCTCAGCTCATCCGTGAGCAGGCGGAAGGCGTCGTCATCCAATGTGGCGAAAAGCGGTGCCCGGCGCAGTACCTCGATGTCCATGTAATCTCCTCTGAAAATTGACGCTGAGCACATTCTTTCAGAAAATGCCGTCCGATGCGCGTCGCGCACCGGCGCCCGTGCCGGGCAGGGGCCGTGGGCACCAGTCTTTCACGGCAAAATGTCAGGCGTGCTCAGTAGCATGGCGGACGCAAGGATTCGTCGTGACTGGAAGGAACACCGTGTTCGGGTTGACCGTACTGGACCTGGTCCTGCTGGTGACGCTGATCTCCTACGCCATCTACGGCTTCCGGAACGGCTTCCTGGTCACCGTCGGCGGGATCGTCGGCTTCGCGCTCGGCGCGGTGGCGGCGTTCTTCGCCATGCCGCTGGTCAGCTCCCTTGTGAGCGACGCGAAGTGGCGCCTGACCGCGGTGGTGGTGACCGCCGTCGTGCTCGTGGTCCTCGGCAACAGCCTGGGCGCTTCGGTGGGGCACCGGATCCGCTCGGCCCGCGCCGTCCGCTCCCTGCGGGGACTGGACCGGCTCGCGGGAGCCGCGGCCAGTGTGGTGATGACCGCGCTGGTCATGTCCCTGCTCTCCTTCGGCCTGAATTCGATGGGCGTGCCGGTCATCTCGCAGCAGGTGGCCAGCTCGCGGGTCATCCGATTCATCGACGGCGCCACTCCCGCCCCGGTGCAGGGCGCCATGGCTCAGCTGCGCTCGAGCCTCATGGGCGAGGGCATCCCCAAGATCATCGACGGCGCCGCGCCGCTCCTGACCGGGCCCGCGCCCGTGGGCTCCGCGGACACGCCGGAGCTGAAGAACGCCGCGCAGTCCGTCCTCAAGATCACCGGCACGGCGTTCCAGTGCGGGCAGAACCAGACGGGCACCGGATTCGTGGTGTCCTCCGAGCGTGTCGTGACCAACGCGCACGTGGTGGCCGGCGTGAGTGAACCCGTGGTGGAATCCCCGGACGGCTCCGCGCTGGCGGCCCGCGTGGTGTACTTCGATCCGCAGCGCGACCTCGCGGTGCTGGCCGTCAACGGCCTGACCGCGCACCCGCTGCCGCTGCGGGAGAACCTGCCGACCGGCAGCGAAGCCGCCTTCGAGGGGTACCCGCATGGTGGACCCTTCCAGGCCAAGCCGGCCCGGGTGCAGGGCATCTCCCAGGTCGAGATCCCGGACATCTACGGCAAGAACCACGTCATGGGGGACGTCTACCAGATCGCCGGGGACGTCCAGCCGGGCAACTCCGGCGGCCCGCTCCTGAGCCCCGACGGCCACGTGGCCGGGGTGGTCTTCGCCAAGGCCAGCACGAGCAGTGGTGTCGGCTTCGCCATCACCATGGACGGGCTCAAGCCGGTGGCGACTCGGGCCTCGACCCTGGACGTCCCGGTGTCCCCGGGGCAGTGCACCACCAAGTAGACGCCGCTCCACCAGGTGGC
Organism: Arthrobacter sp. RCC_34; assembly: GCF_041360795.1. Lineage (NCBI taxonomy): Bacteria > Bacillati > Actinomycetota > Actinomycetes > Micrococcales > Micrococcaceae > Arthrobacter > Arthrobacter sp. RCC_34. The sequence continues at coordinate 81,654 of NZ_JBFUPW010000001.1, forward strand.
CGGCGCGCACGCCCTGCGTGGCCGCGTCAGATCTGACGCAGGCGCTCCAGCACCTCCGCGAGCCGTGAGTCGAAACCCTGCACGGCATCCTCCGGAAGATCCCCGACCGGGAACCACCGCACGTCCTCGGATTCGTCGCTGACGGTCGGCTGCGGCGTCCCGTCCGTGATCATCGCGACGCCGACGTCCAGGTGGGAGCGGCAGTGCCCGAAGGCGTCGGACAGCTGGTGATGGTCCAGGTCCACGACGCGGAGCCCGCTCAGCTGCTCAGCTCGGAGCCCGGTCTCCTCCGTGGCTTCCCGGAGCGCGGCTTCCAGGATGCCGGCGTCGCCGCTCTCCAGATGTCCGCCGGGCTGGACCCAGAACCTGCCCTTGCCGTGGAACACGAGCAGTACGTGCTCCTGCGCGGCGTCGAGGATGAAGGCACTGGCCGTCAGGTGGGACGGCAGGGGATGCCGGGACAGCACGTCGGCACCCTGATCAAGGGCCGCCAGGAATTCGGCCTGTTCCGATTCCTCGGAGGGCGAGAGGGGCTTCCAGGAGGAGACGGCGTGCAGCGCGGAGTCGAGGAGGGTCACCTGGGCATGATAGCGCCGCAGCACGTCGCGCGGTCCGGTGCGCCGTCGTCCGCTGCTCTCAGCTCAGGCGTCCCGCTCGGCGAGGTAGTCGATGGCGAAGCGGTAGCCCAGCACGCCGGCCCCGGCGATGACCGCGTCGCAGACTCCCGAGAGGTACGAGTGGTGCCGGAACTCCTCGCGGCGGTGGACGTTCGTAATGTGCACCTCGACGGCGGGGAGCGCGACGGCGGCGATCGCGTCCCGCAGCGCGACGGACGTGTGCGTGTAAGCGCCCGCGTTGATCACGATGCCGAGCGCGTCATGCCGGGCCTCGTGGATCGCGCCGACCAGAGCGCCCTCGTGGTTCGACTGGAACGCCCGGATCTCCAGGCCATGCCGGGCCGCGGCCGTCTCGCACAGGTACTCGACGTCGGCCAGCGTGGCCTGCCCGTACTTCTCCGGTTCGCGGGTGCCCAGGAGATTCAGATTGGGGCCGTTGAGGACCAGGATGGTCTTGCGGACAGGGGTGTCGGCTGCGGATTCGGTCATGCTGTCACCCTACTCCCCGGACTCCCGCTGCGACTTCGCGGTGTCCGGACGGGCGCGTCTGGACGGGGCGCGTCAGGAAGCCGGGGCGAGGGGTGCGATACGGAGGCGGCGGACGCTTTCGGCGAGGATCGCCTGAGCCTTCTGACCCAGCCCAGGGTCCGTCACCAGCTCGTCCGCGTCTTCCAGCGCCGCGATACTGCTGATGCCCTGGATTCCCCACTTGGAATGGTCGGCCACCACGACGAGTTTGCGGCTGGACGCCAGGAACGCGCGGTCCGTCTCGGCCTCCAGGACGTTCGGCGTGCTGAACCCGGCCTGCGGGTCCATGCCGTGCACGCCGAGGAAGGTGACGTCCAGGTTCATGCTTTTCAAGGCCTGCGTCGCGACCGGCCCCACGAGGGCGTCCGACGCGGTCCGCTGGCCGCCGATGAGGATGACCTCCGTCTTCGCGTTGACGATCGTGGAGCGGTAGAAGATCTCCGCGGTACGGATGGAGTTGGTGACCACCGTGATGGCCGGACCCTTGACCAGTTCCTGGGCGAGTGCCCAGGTGGTCGTCCCGGCGCTGAGCCCCACGGCCATGCCCTCTGAGACCGATCCGGCGGCCACGGCGGCGATGGCCTGCTTCTCCGCCGTGAACTGCGTGGACTTCAGCTCGAAGCCGGGTTCGTGGGTTCCGGCGTCGCCCAGGATCTTGGCGCCGCCGTGGATGCGCTCCAGCAGGCCCGTGTCGCTGAGGGCTTCGATGTCGCGGCGGACGGTCATGGCGGAGACTTTGAGGGCATCGGCGAGATCGGAGACCTTGACGATGCGCTCCTTCTGGACCATCTCCAGGATGGCCTGATGCCGGGCGGCTTGCAGCATGTGCGACTCGCTCCTCATGATCGTCTCCTGTGTCTGGATGAAGTCTAGTGCTGCGGTGCCTGAGCGGGGCCGACGGCGCGGCTCACCCCTTGCTGGACCCCAGGGTGAGCCCCGCGACGAACTGCCGTTGCAGCAGGAGGTAGATGACCAGGGTGGGGATCACCGTGATCACGGCGCCGGCCGCCAGGAGGTTGTAGTCGTTGAAGAACTGACCCTGGAGGTTGTTGATCGCCGTCGTGACCGGAAGCCTGTCGCCGTTCTGGATGAAGAGCAGGGGCCAGAAGAAGTCGTTGTAGATGAAGATGACTTCCAGAGTGCCGAGGGCGGCGAAGGCCGGGCGGCACAGCGGCATGATGATCTCCCAGTACTGCCGCCACAGACCTGCCCCGTCCACGAGCGCAGCCTCGGTGAGGTCCGGGGACAGAGCCTTCATGTAGTTCGAGAGCACGAAGGTGCAGAAGCCGATCTGGAAAGCCGTGTTCACCGCGATCACGGAGATGTAGGTGTTGAGCATGTTGCCGGAGTCGCTGACCGCATACGGGACCTGGAAGTGCTTCATCATGAGGAACAGCGGCGCCGCGAGCACCTGGGGCGGCAACAGGTTGCCGGCGGTGAACATGATCAGCAGGGTGATGTTGAACTTCCAGTTCACGCGGCTCACCGCGAAGGCCATGAGCGAGGCGAGGAACAGTGTCAGCAGCACCGCCGGCACAGTGATGATCACCGAGTTCCAGAAGTACTTGGAGAACCCTCCCTGGGTCCACGCCTGCACGAAGTTGTCGAAGTTGAAGGGGCCCTGGACGCTGAAGTAGCCGTACTGATTGGTGGCCCAGCTCGGTCGCAGGGCGGTGTACAGCGCCCAGCCGAGCGGCACCAGCCACATCACGGCCATCACCACGAGGAAGAGGTGCGTCCCGTAGTGGCGCTTGCGCTTGGAGCCCCGCTGCACGGCGTCGTGCGCGACGGCGACGCCGGCCTGCCGCCCGGCGCTGCGGGTGCGGGGTGCGGTGGTGCTGGTCACGATCTGCTGTCCTTTCCGAAGGTGCGGGTGAGATAGAAGACGATCGGGACGAGGGAGACCACCAGGAGGACAGTGGCCAGTGCCGATCCGACCCCGAGGACCTGTCCTTCGCCGACCAGGTTCTGGATGACCAGCGCGGAGAGGAGCTCCAGGCCGTTCGTGCCGCGGTTGATGACGTAGACGACGTCGAACGCGCGGAGAGATTCGATGATGGTGATGACCACGATCACGATGTTCACGGGCTTCATCGCCGGGAACACCACGCGGAAGAAGGTCTGGAAGCTGTTCGCGCCGTCGATGGCGGCCGCCTCACGGAGCGTGGGGTCCACGCCCTTGAGACCGGCTAAATAGAGCAGCATGACGTAGCCGGCGTGGCGCCAGGTGGCGGCGATGAGCGCGGCCCAGATGTTGACTGAGGAGTCCCCGAACCAGTCGACGGCCTGCGGGGTCCCTGCGGTGCCGAGGAGGAAGTTCAGCAGACCATTGTCCCGCTGGTAGAAGAGCTGCCAGATGATGCCGACCAGCGCGAGCGAGAGCATGACGGGCGCGAAGAAGATGCTCTGGTAGATCCGGGTCCCGCGGATGTTCTGATCCAGGAGGACCGCCAGAAGGAGCCCGATCGGAGTGGCGATGACGGCCAGGAACACCAGCCAGAGGACGTTGTGCTGGATGGCGGGCCAGAAGGGCGGATAGTCCTGCAGGATGAAGCGGTAGTTGTCCACGCCCGCGGGTTTCATGTCCGCGAAGTCCAGGCCGTTCCACTTGATGAAGCTCAGCCCGATGGAGAAGAGTGTCGGAAGCCAGACGAAGACCAGCTGGATGAGCGTGGGGATGGCGACCATGGCGCTCAGGACGAGAACATCGCGTCTGCTGAGCCGGCGGACGCGGCCCGGGCGCTTCCGGCCCGGGTCCTTCCGGGGTGCGGGGCCGCCGCGCGTCCGGGAGGCGGTGGAAGAGGTGGTCATGAGGGATCTCCTTGCGATGGTGGCCGGGGCGTTCCGGAGAGCGCCCCGGCCACCGGGTGGGTCCGGGCTACTGGGCCGAGTAGAGGGCCTTGGCCTGGGACTCGAGATTCTTGACGTCCACGGTGCCGTCCTTGAGGAAGGCCTGGAGCGCCGGGATCATGACATTGTTGGCCATCGCGGGGAGAGCGTCGCGGTCGAAGAACTGCGTGATGGACTTCGCCTGGCCGATGACGTCCGCGCACTTCTTGTTCAGGGCGGTGAAGCCGCTCTGGTCGGAGCCCTTCGCGGTCTGGATGTTGGAGGGGTCGCCCTTGTAATAGGCGTCCTGGCCCTCCGGGGTGCCGATGAATTCCAGGAAGTCCTTGGCCGCCTGGTTGTCGCCGCCCTTCTTGGACAGCAGGAACCCGTCGATCGGCGCCTCCACCGCCTCCTGGCCTTCGACCGCCACTTCGGGGAAGGGGAAGAAGTCGATGTCCTTGAGCACGGCGGGATCGGTGAACTGCTGCGTCACGAAGGAACCGAGCAGGTACATGCCGGTCTTCTGGCCCGCGAGAGCCTTGGCGGCGTCCTGCCAGGTCTGGCCGAGTGCGCCCGGATCCTGGTAGGGCAGAAGGGCCTTCCAGGTGTCGAAGACGTCGCTGACCTTCTTCTGGTCCCACGATTCCTTGTGGGCGCAGAGATCCACATGGAACTGGTAGCCGTTGAGCCGCAGGTTCAGGTAGTCGAAGGTGCCCATCGCCGGCCAGCCGTCCTTGTCGGCGAAGCCGATCGGGATGATGCCGTCGCTCTTCATCTTGGCGCACAGGGTCTTGAGCTGGTCGAACGTGGTGGGGACTTCGTAGCCCTTGGCCGCCCAGACGCTCTTCCGGTAGAAGAAGCCCCAGGGATAGTTGTAGTTCGGGATGAAGTACATCTTGCCGTCGGGGCCGGTGGAGGCCTTCTTGAGGGCGTCCGAGTAGTTGCCCCCGATCTTGGACCAGACGTCGTCGATGGGCGCCAGGAGTCCCTTGCCCGCGTAGTACTGCATGCGGTAGCCGGCGAACCAGGTGAAGGCGTCGTCCGGGGACCCTTGCAGGTACGAGTTGATCTTGTTCTGGAAATCGTTGTGGGGAACGGTGTTGATGGTCGCGGACTTGCTGGACTTCTTCTGGAAGGCGGCGAGCGTGTCGGCAAGGGCCTTCTTCGGCACCTCGTCGGAAAGACTCGAACCCAGGGTGAACGTGGTGGCTGCGGAGCCGCCACCGGAGGGGCCGGAGCCGCCGGTGCACGCCGCGAGCAGCGGAACGCCGGCGAGGCCGGCCGCGCCGAGTGCGAAGGATTTGAGAACGGTGCGACGCGGGGCGACTACGCTGCCGGCCGGCATCTGAGGCTGTGGCATTTTTTCTCCTTCAAGAACCCATTGCCTGTGATGTGCGCCACACTAGCAGTCAATGGAACAAAAGTGAACAAGAAGAAACCTTCGCAAACATAAAGATTCAGAACCGATCTGAGTGTCGCGTCGGCATGGCGACCCGGCCGGCGCGGAATGGCGGGGTCCAGCGGAGGGTCTGAGCCAACAATCTACACGTGTCACTTCCGCGTAACGCAAGCTTTTCAAGAAGAATCTCACGTCTATTGACTCGAGTAGATCGTGCTGGGAGACTCTTCCGCATGACTCAGATCTCACCGTTCTCCCTCGGAATCGTCGGCGCCGGCCAGTTCTCCGGCCAGTTCGCCAAGCTCTTCAAGGCGCACCCCCTCGTCCGGGACGTCTATGTCACCGATGTGCTCGCCGAGCGGGCGGAGACGCTGGCAGCCCGCCAGAACCTGGCCGGCACCTTCCCCAGCTTCGAGGACATGCTGGCCTCCGACGTCGACGCCGTCGCGATCTTCACGCAGCGCTGGACCCACGGGCCGCTGGTGGTCCAGGCGCTCAAGGCGGGCAAACACGTCTACTCCGCCGTGCCGATGGCGATCAGTGAAGAGGAGATCGCCGCGATCATCGAGGCCGTCCGCGAGACCGGGCTGACCTACATGATGGGGGAGACCAGCTACTACAACCCCGCCACGATCTACGCGCGGGACCGCAAAGCCGAAGGCGCCTTCGGCCGGATCTTCTACGCCGAAGGCGACTACGTCCACGACATGGACCTCGGCTTCTACGCCGCCTACCAGTACAGCGGCGGGGAGGAATGGCAGAAGACCGCAAGCTACCCGCCCATGCTCTACCCGACGCACTCCCTGGGCGGCGTCCTCGGAGGCATCGGGGGCCATGTGACGAGTGTGAGCTGCATCGGCGTCCGGGACGACCGAGGCGACGGCGTCTTCGACCGCGAGATCAGCATGTTCGACAACGACTTCTCCAACGCCACGGCCCTGTTCGAGATGGACGGCGGCGGGAGCATCCGCATCAACGAATTCCGTCGCGTGGGCTACCCGTCCCATCTGCGCGAGAGCCGGTTCCGCTACTTCGGCACCGAGGGCAGCTTCGAGCAGCTCGTCGAGACGGCAGTGTGGCAGGACAAGGAGGGCTTCACCGATGTGAGTGAGCAGATCAGCACCCTGCCCAGCATCCCGCTTGATGACCCGTCCCTCGCCGACGTCGATCCCGCCCTCCGGGACGCCTTCGTCTCGGGCCTCGCCCCCGTGCACGATCCGTCCCGGCTCCCCGCGGAACTCCGCGCCCTGCCGAGCGGGCACGAGGGGAGCCACGCCTTCCTGGTGGACGACTTCGTGACCGCCGTCGCCACGGGGACGCTGCCGCCCGTGAACGCCTGGACCGCCGCCCGGTTCACGCTGCCGGGCATCGTGGCCCACCAGTCGGCACTCCGGGGAGGGGAACGGCTCCCGATTCATGACTTCGGGGACGCCCCGGAGCTTCCGGCGGCCCGCAGCACCGAGGCCGCCCGCGGCTAGCATGGTGGCTATGCCGGACCTCTCCGCTTCACCCCGACCCGTGATCACGCGGAAGGACGTCGCCCGCCTGGCGGGCGTCAGCACCGCCGTCGTGAGCTATGTGGTCAACGGGGGACCCAAGAACGTGGCCCCGGCCACCGAGGAGAGGGTCCGGCAGGCCATCGCGGCGCTCGGCTACCGGCCCAATGCGGCGGCGCGGGCGCTCAAGAAGGGGTCCTCGCAGATCCTCGGCATGGTGGTCCCGAAGATCAGCAACCCGTTCTTCGCGAGCCTGGCCGAAGCCGTCGAACAGGCCGCGGAGGAACAGGGGTTCGCCATGCTCCTGGCCGACTCCCGGGATTCGCTGACCGTCGAGCGGCGGCACCTCAGGAACTTCATCGACCGGCAGGTGGACGGCGTGTTCCTCTGCTCGGTCCTGGTGCAGCCGGACATCCAGGAACTCCGGGAGCGCGGCGTCCGGACCGTGCTGCTCAACTTCTCCGAGGAATCGCCGTCGGTGGATGCGATCGGCCCCGAATTCGCCGAGAGCACACGACGCGCGGTGGAGCACCTGGCCTCGCACGGTCACCGCGACATCGCCCTGGTCATGGGCCTCACCACCGGGAATGCGCCGGACCGCCGCGAAGGCGGCTGGCGCGCCGCCCTGCAAGGTCTGGGTGAATCGGAAGGACGGATCTTCCGCTGCACTTTCGACCGGCAGGGAGGTTACGAGGCCGGGAAGCAGTTCCTCGCCGTCACGCCCCGGCCGACCGCTGTTTTCATCAGTTCGGACCAGCAGGCCATCGGCTTCCTCCGCGCGGTCCAGGAGGCCGGCCTCAGTGTGCCCGACGACGTGGCGGTCATGGCGTTCGACGGCTCGGACGAGGCGGAATACTGCTGGCCGCCGCTGAGCACAGTGCGGCAGCCCGTCAAGGAGATGGCCGAGGCCGGGGTCCGGGCGATCATCGGGGCGGAGCGCGACGAGCCCTCCCGGAACCAGGTGTTCGACTGCGAGCTGATCCTGCGGCGGTCCTGCGGCTGTCACGCCGAGGATTCCTGAGCGCACCTGCCCTTCGCGCACCCCCGTATCGCAAAGGGGCGTCACGGACTACCGTGCGTCACAGCCCGTGTGCCAGTCTCGGAAGGGATCACTCAACGACAGGAGAACGCCATGCCGGGCGGGTACACGCACATCGTCATCGGCGCGGGCGCCATCGGTTCGGCCGCCGCCTACTGGCTCTCCCAGACCCCGGGCACCCGGGTGCTCGTCCTTGAGCAGGACGAGCTGGTCAACACGCGGAACTCCTCGGGTGACGTCTCCCGCATCATCCGGCACGCGTATCACAGCACCGCGTACACGGCCCTGACCCCCGCCATGTTCGATGCCTGGGCGCACGTGGAGGAACAGTCCGGACTGCCGCTCTACCTCCGGACGGGCGGGCTGGACCTCGCCTCCTCAGCCCCTGAGGCCCGTGCCTCCCTGGACGGCTACCGCAGTGCGCTCGCGGCGCAGGGCATCCCGTATGAGGACCTCGACGCGGACGAGATCCGTCGCCGCTGGCCCCAGTGGCGGATCGAGGACGACGTCAGCGGCATGTACCAGGAGGCCGGCGGCCTGATCGACATCCGGGCCAGCGTCGCCGCCCACACCTCCCTGGCCCTCGCCCACGGGGTGACCTTCCTCCCGCACACCCGGGCCACCGGGGTCGAGGTGAGGCCTGACAGCGTGACGGTCCGGACGACGCGGGGCGACTTTCATGCGGACCGGCTCGTGGTGGCCGTGTCCTCGTGGCTCGGCGAGCTCATGCCGGACCTCGGGCTGAACTACCGCCTCACGCTGTCGCAGGAACAGGTCAGCTATTTCACGTCGGCCCGTCTGTCCGAATTCACCCCGGACCGGTTCCCCATCTGGATCTTCCACGGCGAGCAGGACCACTACGGGTTCCCGGTCTACGGTGAGCCGGCGGTCAAGATCGCGCGGGACATGCGCGGCCGCTTCATCAGCAGCGACGAGCGCGTCTACGAAGGCGACGCCGAGGAAGCCGCCCTGCTGGAAGGTTTCCTGCGGCGGCACCTGCCGGGCGCCGTCGGGCCGGTGTATGCGAACAGGACGTGCGTGTATGACATGCCGGCCGACCGCGACTTCGTGCTGGACACCATTCCGGGTGCGCCGCATGTGGCCGTGTTCAACGGGGCGGGGCACGCGGGGAAGTTCGCGTCCCTCATGGGCCGCATCCTCGCGGAGCTGCTGACCGATGGCTCCACGTCGCACCCCATCGAGGCGTTCTCGCTGCGGAGGCCGGCGATCACGGACCCCGATTTCGTGCCCACGTTCCAGCTCCATCACTGAGCCATCACTGAAGCATCACTGAACCGGGAACAGTGAAGGGGTGGACACCGGAATCCTCCGGCATCCACCCCTCTGTCCTCGGAAGAGCGTTCTAGAGCACCCGCTCCGGTCGGGCCAGGATCCCCGGCACCAGCTGGGCGGCCAGAGCCGCCGCGCCGCGGACCACCACGAAGCCGGCCACGAACACGGCCGCGGTCGTCAGCACTGCGAGAGGCTGAACGAAGACGGCGAAGCCGACGAGCGGGAACAGCAGCCCGACCGCGCAGGCCGCCGAACCGCCCGCGACGACCCACAGGGCGGACATGACGGAACGACGGCTGGCCTCGACCATCACGGAACGGGGCATGCCGAGCCGGTCCAGCGACACGTGCACGGCGGCGCGGTCGAGGGTCGAGGCGGCCTGGTTGATCCCCACCGAGCAGGCCACCATCACGAACGACGCGGCGACGGTGACGAGCACCCCCGTGGAGATGTCCCGCATGAGCCAGCGCGAGGCGTCATCCATGGGGTGGTCCTCCGTGATCGCCGCCATCGCGAGACCGACCGCGCCGAACACCCCGACGAAGCTGGTCATCGCCACACCGCTGACCTGACGCCACGCGGATTTCGGATCCTCGAGGATCATCCGCGCGGCGAGGAGCTTCGCGACGGTGGGCGCCTTCCGGTGCCGACGACGGGCCACGACGCGGATGAACCAGGGGCCGATGAAGTTGAGAGCGAGCAAGGCGCCACCGAACACCACGGCCATCGCGACGATCATCGCCGCGACCCCGCCGAACTGGCCGAGAGCGCCGATGCCCTGCATGAGGAGCACGCCGACGAGCACGATCCCGGCCGCCACGAGTGCGCGGACCCAGTGGGCGGTTCCGGCGCGCTGCCGGGTGCGGACGCCTAACGGCGTCACCACCACGGAGCGGAGCCCCACGACGGCGCTCACCGAGGCGAGCAGCACGATCCCCAGGGCCAGGAGGGGCACCACGGCCCAGGGCAGCCAGATCTGATCGCCCAGCGCGGAGCCCCGGAAGTGGAGCAGTCCGAGCAACGGCGCGGTGGCGCAGTAGAGGACGACGCCCAGAAGGGAGCCGAGCAGGGCGGTGGTCGCGGCCTCCAGCACGGTCAGGAGGGTGACCGTGCCGGTGGAGGCGCCCAGGAGCCGGAGCGAGGACAGGCGGTCGTCCCGGCGTCGTGCGGCGAGTTTCGCGGCCGAGGCGCCGACTGTGCCGAGCGGGACGAGCAGCAGGACCAAGGCGATCACGGCGAGGATCTGGTAGGTGATGGCGAGCTCGTCGTCCCAGCGGAAGAACGCCTGTGCGCCGCCCGTGACCAGCAGGAGCAGCGCCGTGACGAGGGCGAAGGAGAGGAGCGGCAGCAGGGTCGCGGCGCGGTCGCCGCCCTGCCGGCGCCGGAAAAGCCCGGCCAGTCGGAGTGAGGTCCGGAGGGTGTTCATCGGGCCGCACCGCTTCCGAGGCCCAAGGCTCCCGGAGCCGAGGCGGAGGCGGAGCCGGTGTCGGAGACGATCCGGCCGTCGCTCAGGGTCACGACGCGGCCGCAGCGGCGCGCCACCTCGGGATCGTGGGTCACCATCACGAGGGTTCGTCCTTCCCCGATCGTGCCGAGGAGGAGGTCGAGGACCTCCGCGGAGGTGGCGGAGTCGAGGGCCCCGGTGGGCTCATCCGCGAAGATGAGGCGGGCGCCCGTGATCTGGGCCCGAGCGATGGCCACCCGCTGCGCCTGCCCGCCGGACAGCTCGCCGAGCCTGCGGTTCTCCATTCCGGCGAGGCCGAGGTGGGCCAGCCAGCGGGCGGCCTCCTCCTCGGCGTGCGCGCGAGGGACACCGTTGAGCATGCGTGCGACCGCCACGTTCTCCAGGGCCGTCAGTTCGTGCAGGAGGAGACCCTGCTGGAAAACGAAACCGAACTCCTCGCGGCGCAGGCGTGCGCGGGCACTGTCGTCGAGTGTCTCGACCTGGAGCGGGCCGGTGCCGGAGACGAAGGTGATGGAGCCGCTGGCGGGCCGGATGATGCCGGCCAGGCAGTGGAGGAGGGACGTCTTGCCCGAGCCCGACGCGCCCATGATCGCCACCGACTCACCGTGGCTGATGCTCAGGCTGACGGAGTCAAGCGCCGGGAGCGAGGCGCCGGGGTAGGAGAGGGACAGGTCTCTGGCGTGCAGGATCGTGGTCATGCCTCCAGTCTTCCGAAGTGCGGAGACGGGCACATCGGAGCAGGAGCGGAGTCTGAGCGGGGCGGTTCATACCCCGGTATGAAAACGACGACGGCGGGCGTGCACCCTCGCGCTGAGAGTGCCCACCCGCCGTCGTCGGCCGGCCGAGAGGGGCGCGCCCGGTGGCACGCCCCGGGTGCCGTTACTTCCGCAGGTCCGCGGCGATCTGCTGCATGACCGTGGGGTCCGCCAGCGTGGTGGCGTCACCCGGGTCGCGGCCTTCCGCCACGTCCTTCAGCAGACGTCGCATGATCTTGCCGGAGCGGGTCTTGGGCAGCTCCGGCACCACGAGGATGTTCTTCGGCTTGGCGATCGGGCCGATCTCCTTGCCCACATGGGCGCGGAGGTCCTGCACGATCTCGTCTCCGGTGTTCTCCGCGCCCTCGCGCAGGATCACGAAGGCCACCACGGCCTGACCGGTGGTCTCGTCGTTGGCGCCCACCACTGCGGCCTCCGCCACGGACGGGTGGCTGACCAGCGCAGACTCGATCTCCGTGGTGGAGAGGCGGTGGCCGGAGACGTTCATGACGTCATCCACGCGGCCGAGCAGCCAGACGTCCCCGTCGGCGTCCTTCTTGGCGCCGTCTCCCGCGAAGTACATGTCATCGAAGCGGGACCAGTAAGTGTCCTTGTAGCGCTCGGGGTCGCCCCAGATGCCACGCAGCATGGAGGGCCAGGGCTCGCGGATGACCAGGAAGCCGCCGTGACCGTCCGGCACGGATTCGCCGACCTCATCCACCACGTCCACCGCGATGCCGGGCAGCGGCACCTGAGCTGAACCGGGCTTCGTGGCCGTGACGCCGGGCAGCGGGGAGATCATCATGGCGCCGGTCTCGGTCTGCCACCAGGTGTCCACGATCGGGGCCTTGTTCGCGCCGATGACCTCGCGGTACCACATCCACGCTTCCGGGTTGATGGGCTCACCCACGGAACCGAGCACGCGGATGGAGGAGAGATCGTACTTCTCCGGGATCTCGCGGCCCCACTTCATGAACGTCCGGATGGCCGTGGGCGCGGTGTAGAGGATGGAGACCTTGTACTTCTCCACGATCTCCCACCAGCGTCCCTGGTGCGGGGAGTCCGGGGTGCCTTCGTACATCACCTGGGTGGCGCCGTTGATGAGCGGCGCGTAGGTGACATAGGAGTGACCGGTGATCCAGCCGACGTCGGCGGTGCACCAGTAGACGTCGGTCTCCGGGTGGAGGTCGAAGACGTTCTTGTGGGTGAACGCCGCCTGGGTCAGGTAGCCGCCCGTGGTGTGCAGGATGCCCTTGGGCTTCCCGGTGGTGCCGGAGGTGTAGAGGATGAAGAGCGGGTGCTCGGAGTCATGGGCCACCGCGGTGTGCTCGGCGGAGGCGCCGCCCACCACGTCGTCCCACCACTGATCGCGGCCCTCGGTCCAGGAGACCGGCTCGCCGTTGCGCTTGACCACGACCACGTTCTGGACCGTGTGGCCGTCCGTCGCGAGGGCTTCATCCACGGCGGGCTTCAGCGCGCTGGGCTTGCCGCGGCGGTAGGTGCCGTCGGCGGTGACGACGAGTTTCGCTTCGGCGTCGTCGATGCGGGAACGGAGAGCGTCGGCCGAGAACCCGCCGAACACCACCGAATGGATCGCTCCGATCCGGGCACAGGCCAGCAACGTGATGACGGCTTCCGGGATCATGGGGAGGTAGACCGCGACGCGGTCGCCCTTGCCCACCCCGAGTGATTCGAAGGCATTGGCGGCCTTTTTAACCTCGTCCGTGAGCTGGGCGTAGGTGTAGCTGCGGGTGTCGCCCGGCTCGCCTTCGAAGTGGATGGCCACGCGCTCGCCGAGACCGTTCTCGACATGCCGGTCCAGGGCGTTGTACGCCGCGTTGACCTCGCCGCCCACGAACCATTTCGCGAAGGGGGCATTGCTCCAGTCCAACGCGGTCTCGAAGTCTTTGTTCCAGGTCAGCAGCTCACGCGCCTGCCGGGCCCAGAACGCGGGACGATCCGCTGCGGCTTCCGCATACAGTTCCTCGCCGGCGATGGCGCTCGCCGCGAATTCGGGCGTGGGGGCGAAACGACGGTTCTCCTGGAGCAGGTTTTCCAAGGCGTCACCTGCGGCTGGAGTGGTCTCTTCAGACATCCTGGATCCTTCTACTTCTTCGTTGAGGTGCATTCCACCGACCACCTTAGTCCTCTGCTCCGACAAATGAGTGTCCGCGGTCACACTGTGAACCACGAGTGAACAGAATCCCCGGGGGCCGCCGGGAGTGCCGCGACGCGCGATTTGGCGCTTTTCTGGAGAAATCCCGGAGCCTGCCGCTCTGCGGTTCCGGGCGTTCTCCGGCAACACTTCTCCCGGGCGGGCCGTCCTCCCATTAGGCTGGTGACAAGTCCGCAGCATGACCTCCATCGACAGGAGAACACAGCCGATGTCAACGCCAGAGTTCAACAATCAGGGCGGGCCGGAAACGCCTGGCCGGCAGAATCCGGGGCAGAGTCCGTGGGGACCTCCGGGCCAGCAGCAGGCGCCCGGACAGTACCAGGGCGGCCCGCAGGGTGGCGGCGCGACGGGTGCTCCGTATGGTGGAGGCCAGGGCCAGCCGTATGGCCAGTCGTCGCAGAGTGCGCCCGCCGGGCCGGGAGCCGTGCAGTACGGTCAGCAGCCGGGTGCGCAGCAGCACGCTGCTCCTCAGACGGGCCCCGACTACGGCCGGTCCGCTCCGGGCACGGGGTATGCCGGTCCCGGTTACGCTCAGGCGCCGGCCGCGGGGCGTGGTGCGGCGGCATCTCAGCAGCCCGACGGCGGGAAGGCGCTCCTGGGGCCCCTCACCCTCCGTGATGTGCTCGTGCTCGTCGCGATCGTTCTGCTGCTGGTCAGCAGTGGCCTGGGGAACTTCGGCCGCCTCGGCTTCATCCCGAGCCTCGAGTTCCTCGGGCTCGACCTGATCCTTCCGCTCGCGGTCGGCGTCGGCTTCGTGATCCGCAGGGTGAGCCCATCCACGAAGCTCCGTCTCGGATCTTTCTCGCTGGACCAGCTCGCGTCCGTGCTGGCGTCGCTGGCACTGCTGGGCTCGGTGAGCCAGCTCGGGATCCTGCCGTTCCTGGGGTACTACGGCTACATCAACTGGACGTCGGTGATCCTGAGTCTCCTCGGCGCCGCGCTGCTCTTCGTGACGACCGTTCTGGCGCGCTTCATCCCCGTGTTCGCCGCTGATTTCACCGGCCGTCCCGAGGTCCCCGCTCACGTCGTGGCGCGGGACGCCGCCCCGGCGAACCGTCCCGCGCAGCCGGTGCACCCCGGCCCCGCAGCTCAGCAGTACCCGAGCGCACCGGGTTACGGGAATCGGCCGGGTGGCCCGGCACAGGGTGCTCCTTCGCCGTACGCGCCGCAGGGGTACCAGCCGCAGCAGGACCAGCACGGTCAGCAGGGCCAGCAGGGCTCGGCGTGGGCCGCTCCGGCCGCTGCTGGCGCAGGTGTGGCAGGTGTGGGCGCGGCAGCCGTCGCAGCGGCCGCCGGTTCCGCGGCCGCCGAGGCGTCGGATTCCCCGGCCGACGACGGCGTGTCCGCGCCGTCCACCTCCCGGCACCGCGCGCCGGGGGTGCCTGAGGGCACCGCCGAAGGTCTGGGCGAGGGCGTGGGCTCCGTGGCCTCGGATTCCGCCGACGCCGATTCCGCCGCCACGGCCGGAGAACCGTCGGACGTCCCAGCCGCGGGAGCATCGGATTCCGGTCCCGACGCGGTCACCGGTTCCGGTTCGGATGCCGTCGCCGACTCTGCCGCAGCTGACGCGCAACCATCGAAGCAGTCGTCGACGCAGGCTCCCGAGTCCGACCCGGTCCTGGGCGACGAAGTCCTGGCGACCGCGGACTACGAGGCCTCGGAGGGTCCGTCCGAGGACGACCTTCTGAAGGAAGCCCAGTCCCATGTGGCCGAAGCGCCGGAGCTCACGGAACCCGTGCTGGGCGTCCCCACGCTCAACGAGCCCGTCGAGGCCCCGGAGGATGAGGAAGAGGAGTTCTTCGCTCCCCACCCGGACGACGACTCGGACGTCACCGTGCTCCGCAGCGCTCTCAATACGGGCAGCGCACTGAACACCGGTGGGGCACTGAACACGGGCGCGGGCAGCTCGTCTCCCGATGCTCCGGAGTCCACCACGACGGAGGACGCCGCCCCCGAGGGTGCCGGGTCCTCGGATCCGATTCACGCCGTCGTCGACCCTCACCGTGAGGCGGAGCAGCCGGCGCAGCAGGCCTTCTGGTTCGCGGTGCCGGAACGCCGTGTGGCGCTGGACGAGCGGAGCGGCGCACCCGTCTTCGATCTGCAGCCGGGCAAGTGGATCCTGGCCCTTCAGGAGGGCCCGCAGGGTCTGGTGGTTCAGAACGAGGACGGCCGGATCGGCGTGCTGCATGACCTCCGCAACATCGAGCGGGGCTCCTGACCCGCGATGACGAAGAACACCGTGGCGGCCGGCGGCGAAAGCCTGCTGGCCAGGAAACGCCGGGCCCGGAAGATCAACAAGGTCCTGGGGGAGTTCTATCCGTACGCTCACCCTGAACTCGACTTCCGGAACCCGTTCGAGCTGCTGGTCGCCACGGTGCTGTCCGCGCAGACGACCGACGTGAGGGTCAACCAGATCACGCCGGCGCTGTTCGCCCGCTATCCGGGTCCCCGCGAGATGGCGCAAGCCGAGCTTCCTGACCTGGAGACCATCATCCAGCCCACCGGTTTCTTCCGGGCCAAGGCACGGAACCTCGTGGCGCTGGCGACGCGGCTGGTCGACGAATACGACGGCGAGGTCTCGCCGTCCGTGGAGGAGCTCATCACCCTGGCCGGGGTGGGTCGCAAGACGGCGAATGTGGTGCTGGGCAACGCGTTCGGCATCCCCGGTATCACGGTCGACACGCATTTCGGGCGGCTTGCCCGGCGCTTCGAGTGGACCACCTCGGATGATCCCGTGGTGGTGGAACGCGAGGTGGGCGAGCTGGTCGAACGCAAGGAATGGACGCAGCTCTCGCACCGGGTGGTGTTCCACGGGCGCAGGGTGTGCCATTCCCGGAAACCGGCGTGCGGTGCGTGCGTGGTGGCCCAGTGGTGCCCGTCGTACGGCATGGGGGAGACGGATCCCGTCAAGGCGGCCAAGCTGCTGAAGTACGAACTCGCCCCCGGCCAGGAGGAACTCCGGGCGGCGTACCTTGCCGCCGTGGAGGACCCGGCCGAGATCCGGATGGCTTCCCAGCGAGCACTGCTGGCCGAGTCCGCTTCGTGAGCGCGTTGCAGGACCTCCGCCGGTTCGCCGGCGAGGCCGGAACCGTCCTGGCCGAGGAGCTGGGCGCCCGGTGGCGGCTCACGCTGGCCGAGCCCGACACCGCCCGTGACGCCGCGGTCCTCATGCTCTTCGCGCCCACGGCGGAAAGCGCCGGACGCGAACCGCACAGCCTGGGACCGGACGACCTGGATCTGCTGATGCTCCAGCGCGCGACGACGCTCGGCAGCCATGCGGGGGAGATCGCCTTCCCGGGCGGCAAGGTGGAGCCCGACGACGCTGATGAGGCTGCCGCCGCTCTGCGGGAGGCCGTCGAGGAGACGGGGCTGGACCCTGCCGGTGTCGACGTGGTGGGAGTCCTGCCGTCGCATCCGCTGCCGTACAGCAATTTCATGGTCACTCCTGTTCTCGCCTGGTGGCGCGAGGTGAGTCCCGTGTTCGTGGTCGATCCGAGAGAATCGGCCCAGGTGTTCCGTATTCCGGTGCGCGACCTCCTCGACCCCCAGAACCGTGTCACAGCCAGTCTGGAGCGGGCGGGAGTCGTCTTCGAGTCCCCGGCCTTCCTGGTGGAGGACGTCTTCATCTGGGGATTCACCGGCAAGCTGCTGGAGGAGACGTTCCATTACCTCGGGTGGGCCAAGCCCTGGGATCCGGACCGGAAGCACTTCTTCACGCTCTGAAACGGTGCAGCATGGTCATGTTGCCCGGCCACGTGGCCCGGTTGCATGGCATCGCGACGTGGCCTGGCCACATGGCCCGGTTGCGTGGCATCGCGACGTGGCCTGACTATTCGCCCTGGCTACTTGGCTTGGTCATAGGAGTCGACCACCGCGACCGTCAGCGGGAAGTCCACCGGGGCCGTGCCGAACAGGAGCCGACCGGCGTCCCGTGCCGCGCTTTCCACTGCCTCGATGCAGTCGGGGATGAGCTCTTCGGGGGCGTGGACCATGATCTCGTCATGCAGGAAGAAGACGAGTTCCGCGGGACCAGTGACAGGCCATGCCGGGGGAGCGTATGGCTCGCGATTCCTGTTGCCGGGATGCGGCTTTTCGGCGTCTTGCCGTTCGGTGTCTGTCTTTCGCGCGTCCTGCCGTCCCGCCTTCTGCCGTCCCGCCTCCTGCCGTTCGGTGTCCTGCGAGGTGACGTCCATTGAGCTGGCGTTCGGCGACTCGTCATCCGTCGTCGCGGCCCCGAGCGCGTGAAGTCGCGACCGGATTCCGGCCAGCCAGCACTCCGCCCATTCCGCCGCGGTCCCCTGCACGATGAAGTTGCGGGTGAACCGGCCCCGTGACCTGGCCCAGGAGTCGGCGCGGCGTTGTTCCTCCTGAGTCTGTGTCCTCTGGGCCGCCTCCCATGCCGCTCCGGGAGGAGGGGTGGTCCTGCCCAGCCACGTGGAGACGGACTCCCCGCGTTCTCCACGTCGCGCGGCGTCCTCCACCAGTCCGATCGCCGCCGGGTACAGCTTCTTGAGCTGCGGCATGAGCCGGGCGGATTCCCCGGTCGTCGCACCGTACATGGCGCCCAGGAGCGCGACTTTCGCCGAGGAACGGCTGCCGCCGAATCCTGCGTCGGCGATCTCGGCATACAGGTCCTGACCGCGAGCGGCGGCGGCCATTCCCTGATCGGCCGACATGGCCGCCAGGATGCGCGGCTCCACCTGCGAGGCGTCAGCGACCAGCAGCTTGTACCCCGGAAGAGCCCGGACAGCATTCCGGACCGACTTCGGGATCTGCAGCGCCCCGCCGCCGCGGGACGACCAGCGACCGGTGACCACACCCCCCACCACGTAATCCGATCTGAAACGGCCGTGGCGGACCCAGCTGTCCAGCCAGGACCAGCCGTTCGCCGTGTAGAGACGGGACAGCTTCTTGTACTCCAGTAAGGGGGCGATCACGGGGTGGTTGAATTCCTGCAGTTCCCATTGCCGGGTGGTCCGCACTTCGATGCCATTGCGGTGCAGGGCCCGCAGGAGTTCCTGCGGCGAATCCGGATTGAGGGAGGGCGAGCGGAGCAGCTCTCTCATCTCCGCCACCAGTGCCTCCATCTTCCGTGGCCTCTGGCCGACTGGAGGTTCCGGGCCCAGAACCTCCTCCAGCAGGTCACGATGGGCCGCCTGGTCCCACGGGACTCCCAGGAACTGCATCTCCGTGGCCACCAGGGCAGCCGCTGACTCCGCGGCGACCAGCAGGCGCAGCCGAACGGGGGAGGCGGAACTCGCGATCGCGGTCAGCTGCGCCGCGAACTCCTGCCGGGTCGGCTCGAGGTCGCGCGCCTGGCGGGGAGCGTCGAACAGGCTGTCCTGGAGCTGCTCCACGGGGCCCGCCTCGGAGCTGGGGTAGTCCGGGGAGCCCGTGATCCTGGCTGCTATCTCGGCGTAGCCAGGGTCCTGCACAAGAGAGGAGAACCGCAGGATGGTCCGGATCAGACTGATGTCGTGGCATCTGGCCACCCGCGCTCCGGCGGCCAGCAGGCGCGGGTAGAAGTCGTGCACGGTGTCCCAGACCCAGCGGGGCTGGTCCTCTTCCAGGGATAGCACTTCCTGCGGGAGATCTTCGGCGGAGACCTTCCGCGGGCTGCCGATCGCCACACCCGAGGCATCGAGGCGGGAGAGGTGCGCCCCGCCGTCGTCGTCGGGGGTGATCAGAATGTGCATGGTTCCATTCTCCCGGCTGACACCGACCTTTTCTGACGCCATCTTCGTGTTGTGGACAAGCCGCTGTGAGCGCTGTCCACATGGCCCCGGCGGACCCTGCCAGCTTGCCGTGGTCGGCAGCACGCTGGATTCATGAAACGACGTATGCAGGGAGCCGTGGACGATCCCACGGCCGAGCTGAGCGACACCGGGTGGCCCGATCGGGTGGCCGTCCGAACGGAGTCCGGCGGCGCGCCATTCCTTCTCATCACCGGACTTCCGGCGATCCAGGAGGCGGTCAGGGCCGCCGCGGCCGCCGCGGGTGTGCGGCTCCGGGTGGCGGAAGACGTTCAGAGCGCCGTCCCGGACTGGGACAGATCCAGCGCGGTGATCGTCGGCGGGGATGTCCTGGATTTCCCTGTCCGTCGCCGACCCGTGGATGCCTTGCTCGGCCTGCAGGATGATCCCGGGCTGTGGGACCGCGCGGCGATGTGGGGTGTGGAACGAGTCGGCGTCCTGCCCGCTGCCATGGGCTGGCTGGCCGAATTCCTCGGCGGCATGGGCACCGTGCGCGACGGCGGACTGGTCGCCGGACTGTGGGGCGCCGCAGGTGGGAGCGGCACGTCGACCCTCGCGGTCTGGCTCGCCGCGCAAGCTGCCGAGGAGGGACTGCGCACGGTGCTCGTGAACACCGCGGCTCATGACGCGGGGTGGCGGTACGCCTTGTCGGCCGCCGACCTCGCAGGATCGGGGTGGGTCGAGCTGAACGCGAGCAGCGGAGCGATCAGTCCCGAACGGCTCGCGAATTCTCTTCCGCAGACCGCCGGATTCTCGGTGCTGATGTGGCCTGCAGACGGCGTCGCACCGGGGCCGGTGATCCACGATCCCCGGGTCCTGGACGCAGCGCGCAAGGCGTACGACCTGGTGGTCCTGGATCTTTCGGATTCCACACTGCACCAGCTCGCCTGGTGGTGCGACACCTTGACCGTGTGTGCGCCCCTGACCCTGAATGCCGCTGTCCGCGCGAGTAACGAGCTCGGCCACCTGCCGGTGTCATCGCCTGGGCTGGTGGCCCGCGCCCGGCGTGGTCAGGGCCCCGAAGCCGCGGAACTCGCCAAGCGGCTGGGCCTTCGCTATCACGGTCTGATTCCACCGCTCCGTGGTGTTCAGGCCGCCGCCGATGAGGGCCGTCTGCCTGGCCTGTCGAGGATCCGTCCGGTACGGACAGTGGTCGGCGCGGTACTCGCCCATGCCGGAGGTGGTGCACGATGAGGGAGACACCGGAGGGCGAGCAGACCTCGTCGGCCACGCCCAGGGCTAACAGCGGCCGGCGCCGTGCCTTCCAGTCGGGAGCTCCGCGCCGGCAGCGTCCCCTCACGGCTGTCGGCAGCGGGCAGGAGGAAGGCCTTCCTCAGCGCTCCGGCAACGGGCACGGCCTGGATCAGGCGCTTCTTGAAACCATCAGGCAGGACGTGCTGAGTGTTCCCGGCCCGGTCACCATGGAAAGGGTCGCCGCCGCCGTGAATGCGACGGGGAGGTTCCTCGGGCCCTCCGTGGCGCTCGCAGCGGTCGAGAGCATCAATGCCGAATTGCGGGGCCTCGGACCACTGCAGGTCGTCGCCGATGTCCCAGGAGTCACCGACATCTTCGTCAACGGGCCCGACGGGGTCTGGTGGGACCGTGGAGCCGGCCTCGAGCGCATCGCGGTGCCGTTGGGGCGCGAGGAACAGGTGCGCGCCCTGGCCCAGCGACTGATATCGGCCGGAGGACGGCGCCTCGACGAGGGCAATCCGTGTGTCGATGTGCGCCTTCCTGGCGGTTACCGCGTCCACGCGGTCATTCCCCCACTATCCCCGGACGGCACCGTCCTGTCGATCAGGATCCGTCGCGACCGGCGGTTCACCCTGGCCGAACTCAGCGAGGCAGGCATGTTCACTCAGGACGTCCTGGGCGTTCTCCAGGCCTTGATGTGCCGACGACTGAACTTCCTGATCAGCGGAGCCACCGGTTCCGGGAAGACGGCCCTGCTGTCTTCTCTCCTGAGTCTCGCGGGGGCGCAAGAGCGGCTGGTTCTGATCGAAGACGCGTCGGAGCTAGACCCCGGGCATCCTCACGTGATCAGGCTGGAATCCCGTCATGGAAACATCGAAGGCAAAGGAGCCATCGGGTTGAGGGAACTCGTCCGGGAGTCTCTGCGGATGAGGCCGGATCGTCTCATCGTGGGGGAGTGCCGCGGTTCGGAAGTCCGTGAGCTGCTGATGGCACTCAATACCGGACACTGTGGTGCCGGGACCCTGCATGCGAACTCAGCCGATGACGTGCCGGCCCGGCTCGAAGCACTGTGCGCCCTGGCGGGAATGGATGGGACCGCTACGGCGGCACAGGTCTCGAGCGCTGTTGACGTGGTGATCCATCTGGCCCGGACCTCAACGGGACGCGAGATACGCGAACTGAGCCTGGTCCGGGCAGTCGACGGACGCCTGGCCACGGAGTCCGTTCTGCGTCATGTCGGTGGACGGGTGAGCTATGGACCGGGCTGGCCGGCGTTCAGGGGCAGGCTGAACGGTGGGACGGAAGCGTGATGCTCTTCGTCGTCTTCCTGATGGTGGCACTGCTCATGGTCGGTCCCGGGCACGGCGCTTGGGTATGGCGGCACGAGCGCGGTCTCGCCCCAGCCAGCGTCGGCCACGGCGTGCTCGGTTCGTGGAGCAGCGCACTTGCCCGGTTCCGGAAGCGGATCAGGACGAGCACGCATGGTGCGCGGAACACTGCCGCCTCGGATCGTGAATCGATGGCCGTTCTGGTGCAGCATCTCGGCGCCCTGCTGAACGGTGGACGCAGTGCCGCTCAGGCATGGCGGGAACTGCTGGAGTTCCAGCGAGAAGCCTCGGAAATGCGCCACGAGTTGCGGCCGGGTGCCGACATCTCGGTGGACTCATCTCTTCTGGCTGTGGCTGCGCAAGCGGCCGAGCTGGGCGAAAGCCCCGCCATCGCCATCCACCGGCAGGTGGTTGCGGGGCGGTTCCCGAAGGAGTCCCGCCTCTCCGTCCGGCAATGGTCCCGCCTAGCTGCCTGTGTGCGCGCCGGCGAACTCAGCGGATGCCCTCTCGCTGACCTCCTGGAACGGTTCGCCCTCGACCTCGAACACTCCGCGGATGCCGAGAGGTCTCGCCAGACGGCGCTCGCCGGTCCCCGGGCCAGTGTCGCCCTGCTCGGCTGGCTGCCGTTCTTCGGACTGGGCCTCGGTCTGCTGCTGGGCGTCGACCCCGTGGACATCGTGCTGCGCTCGCCGCTCGGAGGGCTGTCCGTGGTGGCCGGTCTGCTCTTCTGGTTCCTCGGCAGGGTCTGGTCATCGCGTCTGGTACGTCAGGCGGAGGTGGGTTCGCGATGATCCTCCTCCAGTTCTCCGTCCTACTTTTCGTCTGCTGGTGCCTGACCAGTGCCAGGCCCACCTGCGCGACGGTTCTCGTCCTCAGGGGCGCTGCCGACGGGCGGAGCCTCGACGGGCCGGAAGGCCTGCCGGAAGTGTCCGGAGGCCCCGGCGTCGTGGAGGACAGCGCGCTGCTGCTGGAACTTGTCGGGGTGCTGCTGGAATCCGGGCTCAGTCTGGAACGCAGTCTCGAAGTGCTGGCCGAGTGCGCGGATCAGGCCATTGCGGCCCAGCTCCGACGTGTCGTGGCCGCGCTCGCTTTGGGCGCAGCGTGGGATGCAGCCTGGCGCAGCGCGTCCGACGTCGGTCCCCTCGCGGGCGTGAACAGCGATCGCGTGAGTCTCGTGCCGCGCGCCGTCCGCCTCTTCCGCGGGTCGGGCCATGGCCTCCACCCATCGCTGCAAGCACTGAAACAGGCCCTGGGGTTCGCCGCCTTGAGCGGGGCGCCGTCGGCTCAGAGCATCCGGTCCAGTGCCGCCGCGGAGCGCCGCAGAACCTTGCGGGACTCCGAACGGCGAGCCGCCGCTCTGGGGGTCCGGATTGTCCTGCCCTTGGGGATGTGTTCTCTGCCGTCTTTCATCTGCCTGGGCATCATCCCAGTGGTCCTGGCGCTCCTGCCTGGAGTCGTCTGACATCGCCCGAAGGGGCCTCATTGAAAGGAAGTCCATATGCCGACAACCACCACGCCCGCCTCAGCCGATCCGGGCACTCCTGGACGTCATTCGATCACTGCCACCACTCCGCACGGGTTGGAACGGCGAAGGTGGAGTGTTTCAGGCGAATGCGCCATCCTGTGGCTCCGGATCGTCGGGATCCTCTGGCGCCTCCGAGCCAGGCTGAAGAAGACCTGTTCAGGTCAGGCCGGCACGTCGACGGCGGAGTACGCCATCGCCACTTTGGCTGCTGTGGCCTTCGCGGGTCTTCTGGTCGTCATCATGCGCAGCGACGAGGTCCGGGGGTTCCTCTTGAACATCATCCGCACGGCGTTGGCGATCCCGTGAGTGGTCACCCGGCCCGGCCCGGGAAGCAGGATGAACGGGGGAGCGTGACGGCCGAGTTCTCGGTGACGTTGCCTGTCGTCGTGTTTCTGCTGGCGGTCCTGCTGGGCGCAGGCTCTGCTGCGATGCAGCAAGTGCGGCTTGAGGAGGCGGCCCGGGCAGCCTCGCGTTCGCTCGCCCGAGGCGACACGCAGGACGTCGCGAAGGCCGGTGCCCTGCGGCTGGCGGGTGCGCACGCATGGCTCGAAATCCAGGACGACGGCGGGGGCTTCGTTCGCGCAACAGTCCGGGCCCCCGCTCCAGGGGTGCTCGGAACCGCCGTCCCCTGGATCCAGAGCGCGCAATCGACGGCGGCGAGGGAAGACACCGGAGGGGATCCATGACCCGAGGTGGTTCTGGTTCCTGGAGAAGCCATTCGACAGCCCGAGGTCCGCATCGAGGACTTGAACCGGAGCGGGGCTCGGGAACCGTGCTGTCACTGGGACTCGGGCTCGTACTGGTCACCGCGGTGCTGCTCGTGGTTCTGCTCGGACAGGCGGCGACGCTGGCATCCCGCGCGGCCGCTGCGGCAGACCTCTCTGCGCTCGCAGCGGCGGATGCGGCGCGTGGACTGCGGAACGGGGACCCGTGCACGGTGGCAGCGGAGATCGCCGCCAGGGATGGAGCCCGTCTGGACTCCTGCGAGCTGCAGGGGCCATCCGGAGACATCGCGGAAGTGCGGACCAGTGTCAGCGGCGCGTTCGGTCTGGACGGGGGCGAAGGCCGTGCCCGTGCCGGGCCGCCTCCGTAGGGGGCGGAGTGGACCGGTGTCACGGCCGCCTCCCTCCGGGCCGAGTGGTCCGCGTGCCGGCCCGCCTCCCGAGGAATTGAAACCGTCGGCTGGCAGACTCGCCTCCCCAGGGGCCGAGCGTGCCGCGTGCCTACTCACCTCCCGAGGAATTGAACCGTCCGCTGGCGGGCTTGCCCCGATGGGGTGAGCCCGCCCGCTCACCGGCCCAGAACCTGGGGGACTACCCGCCGCCGTCGAGTGCTGCGGGACCTGTCCAGTCGTGGGCGTCCTTGAGGAAGGCTTCCAAGAGGACCACGGCTCCGGCCTTGTCGAGCGGGTTGTTCTTGTTGCCGCACTTCGGTGACTGAACGCAGGAAGGGCAGCCGGACTCGCACTCACAGGCAAGGATGGCCTCCCGTGTCGCGGCAAGCCAGGTGCGGGCCTTGGCGAAGGCTCGCTCAGCGAAGCCGGCTCCGCCCGCGTGCCCGTCGTACACGAAGATCGTGGGGTGTCCGGTGTCAGCGTGAAGTGCGGTGGAAACCCCGCCGATGTCCCAACGGTCGCTCGACGCCACGAGCGGGAGCATTCCGATCGAGGCATGCTCCGCTGCGTGCAGTGCTCCGGGGAATTGCGCTTCCACCAGTCCGGCGTTCATCAGGCGCTGATTGCCCACCACGAACCACACCGCCTTGGTGAACAAGTCACGGGCCTCGAGATCGAGGGGCTCCTCGCCGAGCACCTCATTGGAGGCCAGCGATTTTCTCTGGAAGGAGACCACTTGGGTCGTCACCTTGACTTCACCGAAATGAACAGCGACATCGCCCCACGTCATGGAGCGGTCCACGGACAGGACTTCCACCTGGGTGACGTCCCGGGCGGTGGTGTAATAGTCCGGATTGGCCCGGCGGACCAGGACGGTATGGTCCTCCTCATCCAGTTCCTCCACGAGGTAGCTGGATCCCTGATGGATGTAGATCGCTCCCCGGTGCGCCTGATAATGCGTCTGGGGAGAGTCCATCGACCCGAGCAGGGCACCCGTCTCCGCATCGACGATCCGGGCCGGCCCTCCGCCGTCGTCCCGGATGCTGACCATGCCGGCCGCGCTCTGGGCATGGGTCCAGAACCAGCCGGCGGGCCGGCGACGGAGGTATCCACGCTCGACCAGGGTGTCCAGCATGCCGCGGGCGGTGGGGCCGAAGAGTTCCTCGTCCCCGGGCCGCAGCGGTTGTTCTGCTGCGGCGGCACAGAGATGCGGGCCCAGGACGTAGGGATTGGACGGGTCGAAGACGGTGGCCTCCACCCCGACGTCGAACACGGCCTCAGGGTGATGCACCAGGTAGGTGTCGAGGGGGTCGTCGCTGGCCACGAAGGCGGCCACGGCATCCTGGCCGGCACGTCCGGCCCGGCCGATCTGCTGGAAGAAGGAGGCCCTGGTCCCGGGCCAGCCGGCGACCAGCACGGCATCGAGCCCCGAGATGTCGATGCCCAGCTCCAGGGCGGACGTGCTGGACACCCCCAGAAGCTCACCCGATCGCAGGGCGGTCTCCAGCGCTCGGCGCTCTTCGGGGAGGTACCCGGAACGGTACGCGGCGATGCGGCCCGGAAGACTCGGGTCGACCTCGTCGAGGAGGCGCTTGGTGATGGACGCGATCCGTTCAGCTCCTCGACGGGACTTGATGAAGGCGATGGTGCGGACCCGCGAGGAGACGAGGTTGGCGAGCATGTCGGCGGACTCGGCGATCGCGGTCCGCCGGGTCGGCGCTCCGTTCTCTCCTTGCAGCTCGGTCAGACGGGGTTCCCAGAAGGCGACGGTGGTGGCGCCCCGAGGGGAGGCGTCCTCCGTCACCGCGGTCACGGGCGCGCCGATCAGCCGGGAGAAGGACTCGGCCGGTTCGGCGGCTGTGGCAGACGCGGCGAGGAACACGGGCTCCGCGCCGTAATAGGCGCAGACCCGGCGCAGACGGCGCAGCAGGTTCGCCACATGGGACCCGAAAACGCCCCGGTAGCTGTGAGCCTCGTCGATCACCACGTACCGCAGGCGGCGGAAGAACCGAGCCCACCAGGAGTGGTTCGGCAGGATGCCGTGGTGCAGCATGTCCGGGTTGGCCAGGATGATGTTGGCGTGCTCGCGGATCCACCGGCGTGAGCTCGCGTCGGTGTCGCCGTCGTAGCTTTCGGCCCGCAGCGTGTTCAGACGCAGCGAGCGGAGGGAGGCCAGCTGGTCCGCCGCCAGCGCCTTGGTGGGCGCGAGGTAGAGGACGGTGGCGCCGTCGTCGTGGAGTTTGCCCGGCTCGGCGAGGACGCGCAGCTCCGAACGGTGCACGGCATCGACGGCGGGCAGTTGGTACGCCAGGGACTTGCCGGAGGCGGTGCCTGTCGCGATCACCACGTGGTCACCCGAGTGGGCGCGTTCCGCGGCTGCGACCTGGTGCTCGTACGGGGTGTCGACGCCCAGCCGTTGATACGCGGCCACGACGTCGGGGTGCGCCCACTCCGGCCACGTGCCGTAGCGGGCCTTCCGTGACGGGATGGTGCGGACATGCTGAAGCTGCTCCGGATCCGCGGAGCGGCCCAGAAGAGGGATCAGCGAGTCAGAGGAGGGCACCGGAACATTGTGTCACCCGGTCGCCGGGCCTTGAACGCAGCACTAGAGAAAACCAGCCCCGGGAAAACCAGCGCTGGGAAAACCAGCGCTGGGAAAACCAGCCCCGGGAAAACGCAGCACCGGGAATCGGGACGCCTAGATGTCGGCGGGCTTCTGTTCCGTGCTGGAGAGCATCACCACGGCGCAGACTTCCTGCCAGCCGAGGTGGGAGTAAAGAAGCCGGCCGTCGGCGGATGCGAGGAGCAGCCCGATCTCCACCGGGTGCTCGAAGGACCGCGCCGCCAGGGACTTCATGATGAAGCTGCCGAGGCCGCGGCGGCGGTAGTCGTCATGGGTGACGATCTGGTCGAAGACTGCCACGGTGCCGTTGGCCACGAATACCCGGCCGCTGGCTGCCACCACGTCGCCGGCTCGGACCTCCGCATGGTGGGCGCCGTCCACGACCGTGTAGCTGACTTCGAGGTCGTCGTCGGGAAGCCAGGGGTCCTCGGTGTCCTGGGTGTCCATGTCGACGATCATCATCGACTCGGACGTCGAATTGAGGAAGAGACCTTCGGCATCGCCCAGAGCCATGTACTTCTGGGGGTCACGGGTCAGGACCGTGAGGAGACGTCCCGGCACTTCGCGGGTCTGCTGAGCGAGCGCTGCGAAATCCTCAGCCGAGGGGTCCACGGCGAAGAACTCGCGGGCCTTGACGGTGTCGTCACGGTCCACGGCAGGGAAGGCGCCGACGCGCTCCACCGAATAGCCTCGGCAGCCGGCCCAGCCTTCCACCCAGACATCCAGCAGGCCGTCAATGTCTTCCATCAGGGTCTCCGCAGTCATGATTCGAGCCTATGGCAGGGCCGGTTAAAGCGACAGTCGGTATCAGTATCTTGTCGGTAAACTCTCAGTCTCAAAGTCATCTCGGAGCCTGCTGGATGCGAGCCGGGGCCCGCCCTGGCGCCTCCGATCCGCGGGAACGTTAACCTTTAACGGTGGCCCAGAACAAGATTGCCCTCTATTACGCCTTCGCCCCCGTCGCCGACCCCGAAGCGGTCCGGCTCTGGCAGCGTGCGCTGTGCGAGAAGCTCGGTCTGCGGGGCCGCATTATCATCTCGAAGGACGGCATCAACGGCACCGTGGGCGGGCCCATCCAGGCCGTGAAGGAGTACGTCCGCACCACCAAGGAGTACGGGGCGTTCCGGGGACTGGATGTGAAGTGGTCCGACGGCGGGGCGGAGGACTTCCCACGGTTGAGCGTCAAGGCCCGTGAGGAGATCGTCTCCTTTGGCGCGCCCGGCGAACTGAAGGTTGATGACAATGGGGTCGTCGGCGGTGGCACGCATCTCTCGCCCGAGGCGCTGCACACCCTGGTGGCGGAAAAGGAGGCCGCGGGCCGGCCGGTGCGGTTCTTCGACGGGCGCAACGCCTTCGAGGCGCAGATCGGCAAATTCAAGGACGCGATCGTGCCGGACGTGGCCACCACCCACGACTTCATCCGCGAACTGGAATCCGGGAAGTACGACGACCTTAAGGACCAGCCGGTCGTCACCTACTGCACCGGCGGCATCCGCTGCGAGGTGCTGTCCAGCCTGATGGTCAACCGCGGCTTCACCGAGGTCTACCAGCTCGACGGCGGGATCGTCCGCTACGGCGAGAAGTTCAAGGACAAGGGCCTCTGGGAGGGCTCGCTCTACGTCTTCGACAAGCGTATGCATCTCGAATTCAGCGACGAGGCGAAGACCATCGGCGCCTGCGCACGGTGCGCCGCTCCCACGAGTGACTTCCACAATTGCGGCAATCCGGAATGCCGCACTCTGACGCTCTACTGTGCCGAATGCGCCTCGGACCCGGAGAAGCTGCGCTGCCCGGACGGCTGCCAGGCCGCCTGAGTCCGCCGTCCCGCCCTGAGCCAGGTCCGCCTACTGCGCCAGGCCCCGGCTCAGCCCTTCGGGACGAGCTGGAACGCGTAGATGATGGGGGCGTCCACCGTGGACGCCTTGACGCTGAGATCCCCGGCCGGCAGGGACACGGTCACGACGTCCTTGTTGCCGTTGCAGGCGCTGGTGGCATCGGCCGCTTCCTTGCCCGCCACGGACAGGGTGAAATACGTCTTGCCGTTGCCTTCGCAGGTCATGGTGAAGGTGTACTTCCCGGCCTCGAGATGGGCGAGGGACGTGTCGGCCGGCTGGCGGTCCACCAGCTTCCCGCTGCCGCCCAGAACAGCACCCGAGGCCGAGGGGAGGGCCGTGGCCTGCCAGGACGGCACGTCCACCTGCTCGATGCCCGGCCGCTGCACGCATCCTGACACCGTTCCCAGCAGGAGCGCGCCGAGCGCTCCCGCCGTGAGGGCGCGGGTGAGGACAGTCATGCGGGAGGTCATGCTTCTACGCTACCGTGCGCCGTCGTGCCCTTGCGCCGGAGTGGTTCACTGAGGTGCATGGAGACCACACGAGTCGAAGCGTTCAGCGACGGCGTCATGGCGATCGCGCTGACCATCATGGTGCTGGAACTGAAGACGCCGGACAGCCCGGATCTGAAGGGCATGGCCGAGTTCCTGCCCACCCTGCTGACGTATGTGCTCAGCTTCATCTACATCGGCATCTATTGGAGCAACCACCACCACCTCATGCACCTCACGAAGCGGGTGGACGGGGGCGCGCTCTGGGCCAATCTGAATCTGCTGTTCTGGCTGTCCCTGGTGCCGTTCACCACGCGCTGGATGGACGACTCCTCGCTGAGCCCGCTCCCCGTGCTCGTCTACGGCTTCAATCTGCTGATGTGCGCCGTCGCCTATGCGATCCTGCAGAACAGACTGATCCGGATCCAGGGTGCGGGCAGCCGCCTCGCCTCAGCCATCAACCGCGGCTTCAAGGAGAAGGTCTCCACGGCGCTCTACCTGCTCGGATGCGCGACGGCGTACCTCACCGTCTGGGTGAGCGTCGCCTGCTACGTCGCGGTCGCCATCCTCTGGATCGTGCCGGACCGACGCATCGAGCGGGCGGTGGCGGACTCCGCGGATCCCTCGGAATCCTGACCAGACCTCAGGAAGCCGGCCGCGTGTGACCGCTCAGCCTCATGCCGCCCCAATAGAGCAGCGCTGAGCAGACGAACGTCGGCAGCGTGGCGCCGAGGGGACTGGGCCAGACGAAGCTCAGCACCACCGAGACGGCGGCGCCGGCGGCCCAGCTCACGACCGCCACCCAGTTGACGCCGCCGGAATACCAGAACGCCCCGCCGGAGGACCGCAGCAGGTCCTTGCCGTAACGGGCGCGTTTGAACCAGTAATAGTCGACGATGACCACGGCGAACACCGGGACGAACAGCGAGCTGATGACCGTGAGGAAGGACGTGAACTGGTCCAGCAGCCCGAGCCAGGCCGAACCAGCGATCGAGACCGTCCCGAGGATGAGGGCGGCGGGGAGGAACCGGACGCGCCCGTCGGGCCGGGCGTTCACCACCGTGGTGGTCATGCCGTAGACGACCATCGAGTTGGTCGCCATGACTGAGAAGAAGATCACGAGTGCGAGCGGGACCCCGAACGGCCCCACGATGGCGACGGGGTCGAAGGAGACGGCCTCGCCGCCGGAGAGCACCACGTAGCCGAGGGCGGTGGCGCCGAGCAGCATCGCGACGATCGTGGAGAGCGAGTAGCCGATGCCTCCGCCGAGGACTCCGGCGCGAGTGCTGCGGGCCATGCGGTTGATGTCGGCGGACAGGACGGTCCAGGAGACCGCGGTGGCGACGACGAGGTCGAGGACGATCGCAGGCGTCGAACCCAGTGCCGGGTCCACCTCGATCCCCGCGAAGTCGGCGGGGGAGAATCGGCCCAGCGCTGTCGCGAAGATCCACGCGATGACCGCCAGGATCACGACCGCCAGCCACGGCTCGACGCGGGAGATGCCCGAGTGCCCGAAGATCGCCAGGATCACCACGAGCAGCTGGCACAGCATCGAGAACAGCACCGGATTGCTGAAACCCGTGAACTCGTGGACCACATGGTTCACGGTCACGCCGGCCAGCATCGCCTGCACCCAGCTCCAGCCCATCAGGATCACGACGTTCGCCCCGACCGGCAGCAGCGAGCCGCGCAGCCCGAACGCCCCACGGGTCACGGCCATGGTGGGCAGACCGGTGCGCGTGCCGATCGCGCCGATGGACGTCAGGACCACGGCGCCCACCAGCGTCCCTGCCACGATCATCGTGACGGCGGTGGGGAACGGCACCGCGGTCACGAACAGCGTGCCCGTCAGCAGCGTGGTGACCACGAGGTTCGCGGCGAGCCAGATCATCCCGATCCGGGCGCCGGACAGGGTGCCCTGGACGGGTCCTGAGCTGTCAGCCTCCGCGGAGAGCCGGGCGTCGAGTCCTGCGTAGACCGTTTTCAGGGACACGCGTCACTCCCCGGGGGCGGTGGACAGGTGCTCGTGGACGGCGGTCAGGCCGTCCCGTTCGGTGCGGAAGACGATGGTCTCGCGTTCGGTGCTGCGCTCGGCGCTGCCATCACCCGGATCCACCGTGGTGTCGACGGTATGGGTGAAGACGGCCATCCCGGGGTAGCACTGGATGAGGGCGTCACGGGAGACGCAGTCGAGGACGGCCCAGCCTTCCGCGCGCCAGGAGTCCCACGCGCGCTCGTAGGAGGCGCGGTCGTTCAGGCGGTGCTGTTCGGGGTGGAAGACGAACGTGGCGTCCTCGGCGAAGGCGCCGAAATATGCGTCCCGGTCATTCGCCCGGAAAGCCTGGACGATCGCTGCCGCAGCCTCTTCGACGCTGGCCTGGGTGGGTGTCTCCATGATGCTCCTTCGAATCGACGCCGGGCGAATCAACGGGGAGCCCGCAGGTTTCGCGTCAGGCAACATGTGATGCTACCGGAATAACAATTGGCGGGGTAGAGGCGGCGCCCCAGCCCGCCCGGCCCGGGCCGGTGCGCCTACCATGGCAAGGTGACTGAACAGACCTCCTGGCAGGACTCGCCCGAAGCCCGCGTGGACGCGCCGCGCGCCGACGATCTCCCTCTGCTCCAGGCCCTGGCCTCGGATCTGAAAGCTCTCGACTACACGGCCGACGGCGTCGCCGACCTCCTCGGAGCGCCCGCGTACGAGGCGCTCTCGCGGGACCAGCTCGTGCCGGCCCGCATCGCCCTCGAGCGGCACGCCGGGCGGGGGCTCGCCGTCGTCGTGGGGCTGTGGCTGCTGGCCGCGCCGCAGCAGGCCGAGGCGCTGGAGGCGGCGTTTCCCCGGCTGGGTGTCGACGGCCTGCTGACGCTCGGCCTCGTGGAGCGGGCCGACGACGGCGCCGTCCAGGCCGCCGTCGACCTGCGGCCTTACGCGTGGACCGGTGAGGACGGGGCGGAGTCGCTGCTCTGGGTCGCCAGCGATCTGGGCGCCCACCAGAGGCCCGGGGTGCTCCGGCACGACCACGTGCTCGGCATCGGTCAGGCGTCCACCACGCTCGTCCAGGTCACCATGCGGCGGCCCGTCGCGACCGCGCTGGACCTCGGCACGGGCTGCGGCATCCAGACGTTCCACCTGCTCCAGCACGCGCGGCACGTGGTCGCCACGGACATCTCCTCGCGGGCGCTCGCCTTCACCCGCTTCAATCTGCTGCTCAACGCCGACGCTCTGGGGATCGATCCGGAGAGTCCGGACGACCGCGTCAGCCTGCGGTCCGGCTCGCTCCTGGATCCGGTCGCCGGGGAGCGCTTCGACCTGGTGGTCTCCAACCCGCCGTTCGTCATCACCCCGCGTCATGACGGTGAGTCCACCGACGATCAGTTCACCTACCGCGATGGCGGGCTGCCGGGTGATGCGATCGTCTCCACGCTGTTCCGGGACCTGCCAGGCGCCCTCAACCCGGGTGGCACGGCCCAGATGCTCGGGAACTGGGAGATCACGGAAGGCGCCGCGTGGCACGAGCGGGTGCGGTCGTGGCTGCCGGACGGCGCGGGAGTCTGGGTCATCCAGCGCGAGCAGCTCAGCCCCGAGCTCTACGCCGAGACCTGGCTGCACGACGCCTCGGAAGGCCGCGACCCCGGGCTGTACGCCCGCAGTTACCGGGATTACCTGAGCGACTTCGCGGCCCGTGGTGTGGGGGCGGTCGGCTTCGGCATGGTGCTGCTCACCGGCTCGGGGGAGGATTCCGATCTCGAGCGCTTCGAGGAGATCACTTATCCCGTGGAACAGCCGCTCGGTCCTCACCTGCTCGCCGCCCTGGAGCGCCGGGCCTGGCTCGAGAGCCACGACGTGGGCGACGCTGCCTTCGTCGTGGCGGAGGACGTGACCGAGGAGCGGCATCAGCGGCCCGGTGCGGAACACCCGGGGGTCATCCTGCTCCGGCAAGGCGCCGGACTGCGCCGCACCAACCTGCTCAGCAGCGAGCTCGCGGGCTTCGTCTCGGCCTGCGACGGCGACTTCACGGCCGCGCAGCTGGCCGCCGCCGTCGTGAGTCTGACCCCTTCGGCGGAGGGCGCCGGACCGATCGATGACGCGTCCCGCATTGCCGCATTGCTGGAAGACGTGCACAATTTGGTGATCGATGGCTTTCTTGTTCCCGTAGGCCTGGTGTCCCAGCCCTGACGGAGTGCTGGACCTCAGGGGCAGTTTCGTCAAAGATTTCCTTCATATCTGCCCCCCAATCGATAGAATGGTTTTGTGAGCACCCAGGCTTCAGAAACTGCGCAGGAGCCCCGCCGCCAGGTGGAGATCTCCGACCCGAAGGCCATCCGTGCGCTTGCGCATGCCGCTCGCCTGGCTGCCATCAGTGACCTCTATTCGAGCCAGGTGAGCCGCACGGCCACCGAACTCGCAGCCGTCACCGGACTCACCCCCAGTGCGATGAGTTACCACCTCCGCGCACTCCAGAAATGGGGCATGGTGGAACCCGCGGAAAGCGACGGCGACGCGCGTGAGCGCCGCTGGAAGGCTGCGGGCACCGATTTCATGATCAAGTCCGTGAGCGGCTCGGGGCACCCTGAGCTTGCGATCCTGGATCTCGAGCTGGACGCGCAGCGCCGCCGTATCCTCGCTCACAATCAGGAACGGGATGAGCTGACGCTGCGGGGCGCCGAGGATCAGCGCTTCCCCTCGATGTCGATGTCCACCGAGGTGCTCTACCTGGACCCGTCCAAGGCACGTGAGCTGATCGACCGGATGAACCAGCTGATCAGGGAATACGCCGTGACGGACCGCAGCGACGCCACCGAGGAGACCCGACGGGTCTCCGCGCTGTGGTCGATCGTCCCGGACAGCGCTCCCTGAGCCACAGTCCCTTCCCGGCCGGAGGCCGGATGTCCACAGGGCAGGCTTCATGTCGGAACTGCCCGGCAAAGTGTGGTGAACTAGGCAGATATGGGCGTCAGGCCCGCCAGAGAAGAATTCCGTAGGAGCACCGTGCCCACCAAGGCCAAGACCGGCAAGAAACTCGTGATCGTGGAGTCTCCCGCCAAGAGCAAGACCATCGCCAAGTACCTGGGCGAGGGTTTCGTGGTGGAGGCTTCCATCGGTCACATCCGTGACCTGCCGCAGCCCTCCGAACTCCCCGCCGAGCTGAAGAAGACCTCGGTGGGCAAGTTCGCGGTGGACGTGGATCACGACTTCAAGCCGTACTACGTGGTCTCCAGCAACAAGAAGAAGGTGGTGGCGGAACTCAAGGCGCAGCTCAAGGACGCCGACGAGCTCTACCTCGCCACTGATGGGGATCGCGAAGGCGAGGCCATCGCGTGGCACCTTCTCGAGGTGCTCAAGCCCAAGGTCCCCGTATACCGGATGACCTTCGGTGAGATCACCAAGGAAGCCATCCAGCGGGCCATGACGAGCCTGCGGGACATCGACACCGATCTGGTGGACGCCCAGGAGACGCGCCGCGTCCTGGACCGCCTCTACGGCTATGAGATCTCCCCGGTGCTCTGGCGCAAGGTGGCCAGCGGCCTCTCCGCAGGCCGCGTGCAGTCCGTGGTCACCCGCCTC
Organism: Arthrobacter sp. RCC_34; assembly: GCF_041360795.1. Taxonomy (NCBI): domain Bacteria; kingdom Bacillati; phylum Actinomycetota; class Actinomycetes; order Micrococcales; family Micrococcaceae; genus Arthrobacter; species Arthrobacter sp. RCC_34. Next base: position 116,677 of record NZ_JBFUPW010000001.1, read on the forward strand.
GTGGTGGACCGCGAACGGGAGCGCATGGCGTTCACGTCCGCCTCGTACTGGGACCTCACCGGGGTCTTCAGCGCCGCGGGCGAGTCCTTCAAGGCCAAGCTGAGCGCCGTCAACGGCGAGCGCCTTGCCACGGGCAAGGACTTCACTGACGCCGGTCAGCTCAAGGGCAAAGCCGTGGCCCTGCTGGACGAAGCCTCCGCCACCAGCCTGGCGGAGAACCTGGGCTCCGCGGACTTCAGTGTCCGCTCCATGGAGACGAAGCCGTACACCCGCCGTCCGGCCGCGCCGTTCACCACGTCGACCCTCCAGCAGGAGGCGGGCCGTAAGCTCCGCTTCTCCTCGAAGATCACCATGCAGGTGGCGCAGCGTCTCTACGAGAACGGCTACATCACCTATATGCGTACCGACTCGTCGGCGCTCTCGGACGAGGCCGTCAACGCGGCCCGGAAGCAGGCGAGCGAGCTGTACGGCGCCGAGTACATCCCGTCCAGCCGCCGCGTGTACGCCAACAAGAGCGCCAACGCGCAGGAGGCTCACGAGGCCATCCGCCCCGCCGGCGACGCCTTCCGCACCCCGGCACAGGTCAAGTCCCAGCTCTCCGCGGACGAATTCCGCCTGTACGAACTGATCTGGAAGCGCACCGTCGCCTCGCAGATGGCGGATGCCAAGGGTTCGACGGCGACCATCAAGCTGGGCGCCGTGTCCTCCGACGGCCGGGACGCCGAGTTCACGGCGTCCGGCACCGTCATCACCTTCCCCGGCTTCCTGGCCGCCTATGAGGAGGGCAAGGACGAAAGCCGCGAGGACGACTCGGACGAGTCCCGCCGGCTGCCGAACGTCGGTGAAGGTGACCGCCTGCAGGGTGGCGACATCACCGCCGTCGGGCACCAGACCTCGCCGCCCCCGCGGTACACGGAGGCCTCGCTGACCGCCGAGATGGAGAAGGAAGGCATTGGCCGTCCGTCCACGTACGCGGCCACCATCTCCACCATCCAGGACCGCGGCTATGTCCGGAAGCAGGGTTCCGCTCTGGTTCCCAGCTGGATCGCGTTCTCCGTCATCAAGCTGCTCGAACAGCACTTCTCCGACTACGTGGATTACGAGTTCACCGCCGACATGGAGACGGACCTGGACCGCATCGCCCGCGGTGAGGAGCCCGGCGCGAGCTGGCTCAAGCACTTCTACTTCGGCGACGGCGGCAAGGAAGCCGGCCTGAAGTCCGTGGTCAACAACCTCGGCGAGATCGACGCCCGTGACATCAACTCGATCCCCGTCACCGACGGCATCGTCCTCCGGGTGGGCAAGTTCGGCCCGTACCTGGAGAGCACCGTCCCCACGGTCGACGCCAAGACCGGCGAGGTCGTGGAGGCGCTGCGCGCCAACGTCCCCGAGGACCTGGCACCGGACGAGCTGACCCCGGAGAAGGCCCGCGAGCTGCTGGAGAACTCCGCCCCGGAGGAGCGCGTCCTCGGCGTGGACCCGCACACCGGGCACACCGTGGTGGCCAAGAACGGCCGCTACGGCGCCTTCGTCACGGAAATCATCCCCGAGCCGACGGCCGAGGAGATCGCCGCGCAGCCGGTCGAGTATTACAAGAACGGCAAGCCGAAGCCTCCGAAGAAGCCGGTCAAGGTCAAGCCGCGTTCCGGTTCGCTCTTCAAGTCCATGTCCGTGGACACCGTCACCCTGGACGAGGCCCTCGCACTCCTCAGCCTGCCCCGCGTGCTGGGCCAGGATGAGGAAGGCACTCCCATCACGGTGCAGAACGGCCGCTTCGGCCCGTACCTGAAGAAGGGCGCGGACTCCCGGTCGATCGGCTCCGAAGAGGAGATCTTCACCATCACCCTGGAACAGGCGCTGGAGATCTACTCGCAGCCCAAGCAGCGTGGCGCCCGTGCGGCCGTTCCGCCGCTCGCGGAGTTCGGACCGGACCCGGTGTCGGAGAAGAACATCGTGGTGAAGGAAGGCCGCTTCGGACCGTACATCACCGACGGGATCACCAACATCACCGTCCCGCGCTCCACGAGCGTCGAGGAGCTGACCCGGGAACGCGCCGTCGAACTTCTGGCGGAGAAGCGGGCCAAGGGACCGGTGAAGAGGACCACCCGTAGCACCACGTCACGGAGCACGGCCAAGAAGCCGGCCGCGAAGAAGAAGGCCTGACACAGGACATAATGAGCACATGCGTCTAGGCGTCCTGGATATCGGTTCCAACACCGTCCACCTGCTGCTGGTGGACGCCCATCCGGGTGCCCAGCCGGTGCCGTTCGCCTCGCACAAGAGGCCGCTGTCCCTCGTCCAGTATCTGGAGCCGGACGGCAGCATCAACGAGGCCGGGCAGAAGGAACTCGTCGAGTTCGTCCTGGAGGCGTGGGAGTTCGCTGCCCGGCACAAGGCGGAGGACCTCCTGGCCTTCTGCACCTCGGCGATCCGGGAAGCCACGAACGGTCCGCAGGTGCTCGCCCGCGTGAAGCACGAGACCACCGTGACCCTGCGCGAGCTGTCCGGCAGCGAAGAGGCGGAGATGACCTTCTTCGCGGTCCGGCGCTGGTTCGGCTGGGCGGCGGGCACCGTCCTGGACCTGGACATCGGCGGAGGGTCGTTCGAAATGGCCTTGGGCCGTGACGAGCTTCCGGAGATCGCCACGAGTGTGCCGCTCGGCGCGAGCCGCCTGACGCGTGACTGGCTGGCCGAGGACCCTCCCACCGCCAAGAGCATCAAGGAACTCCGGAAGTACATCCGGTCCACGCTCAAGCCCGTGGTGAAGGACTTCGCCCGGGTCGGAACCCCGCATGTGGTGACCGGGACGTCCAAGACCTTCCGGTCGCTGGCCCGGATCGCCGGTGCCGCGCCCAGTGCCGCCGGCCCGTACGTGCGGCGTGAGCTTCTCCGGGAGGACCTCGGGCTGTGGGCGCAGCGGATCTCCGCCATGAGTGCCGAGGACCGGCTGCATCTCCCCGGCGTCTCGCAGGCCAGGGCGCCCCAATTGCTGGCCGGCGCTCTCGTGGCCGAGGCCGCGCTGGAACTGTTCGACCAGCCGCGGATCGTGATCTGCCCCTGGGCTCTGCGTGAAGGGCTCATCCTGCGGCGTCTCGACCAGCTGGTCTTCGACGGGCCGCTTGATCCGCCGGCCCATGTCAAGGACGAGGGAGAACTCTGAGATGGCCGAATCCGGCAGGTCTCCCCTCACGGTCGCGCTGTCCAGCGCCTCCGTGTACCCGCTGAGCGTCCATGACGCCTTCGCCGTGGCCCAGGACCTGGGCTATGACGGGGTGGAGGTCATGGTCACCAACAACCCCATCAGCCAGGATCCCCGGGCCCTCCGCCAGCTGAGTGAACGGTACGGCCAGGAGATCGTGTCCATCCACGCGCCGACCCTGCTGCTCACCCAGCAGGTGTGGGGCAAGGCGTGGAACAAGATCGAGCAGTCGTGCCTGATGGCCCGCGAAGTGGGCTGCGACGTGGTGGTCGTACACCCGCCGTTCCGCTGGCAGAACGGCTATGCGGAAGAGTTCTTCGACGGTGTGCTGGAGGCGCAGGAGCGTCACGGCGTGAAGATCGCCGTGGAGAACATGTACCCCTGGCGTGTCCGTGGCCGGGAGATCCTGATGTACCTGCCGCACTGGAACCCGCTCGGATTCGGGTATCAGCATGTGACCTGGGACTTCTCGCACTCCGCGACGGCGGGCATGGACAGCCTGGACGCCATGCGAGAGCTGGGCTCCGCGCTCCGGCACGTGCACCTCACCGATGGCACCGGCGTGGGCAGCAAGGACGAGCACCTCATGCCGGGGGAGGGCAATCAGCGCTGCGCCGAAGCCCTCCGGTACCTGGCCGCCTCCGATTTCGACGGCGTCGTGGTGGCGGAGATCAGCACCCGCAAGGCCAAGGTCGCGGGGGAGCGGGAAGAGATGCTCGCGCAGACCCTCGATTTCGCGCGCCGTCACCTGGCCCGCTAGCCACTCCCTTAATCCTCTTTCGCCGAAACAGTGGGTTTCCGCTGAAACAGTGTGTTCTGCGCGCGGTTTCGGCGGAAACCCACTGTTTCGAGCATCCCCGCGATCCCGCCTGGTTCATGTCATCGGAGTGAGGGCTTGACGTAGATACCCCCCAGGGGTATTTTTGAAGCGTTGTCAGTGAAGTGGTATGTCCAGGCGGTCGTCTTTCCGCCGCCGTCACAGCCGTTCAACCCCAGCACCCAAGACCTTTCTCGCGTCAAGGAATGGAACTGACATGTGCGACTCCGGACTCCGGAACAACCTGACCCTCACCCCCGTGCAGGAATCGTCCTGCGCCTGCTGCGCCCCGGCGGCGACCACTCCATCGGCCGACGCGCCGGAAACAGCTCCTGAGCGGACCCGGCAGGAGGCGCAGACGCTCGACGTCGGCGTCGACGGCCTGAGCTGCGGCAGCTGCGTCCGGAAGGTGGAGACGGCGCTCTCCACAGTGGACGGCGTCGAATCCAGCAGCATCGAGCTGGTCCCCGGCGGAACCTCGCGGCTCCGTGTCTCGGGAACGGCCGGACTCTCCGCCGTGCGTGACGCTCTCGCGTCCACCGGCTACCACCTGAGCGAACGCTGAGCCGATCCGCTGCCGGCGGGCGCGGTCCCGTCGGCAGCGGATCGGCAGATCTCCCGGGAGGGGACATGAAGCAGCACCAGCAGCACGACCATCACCATCCGCAGGATCCTGAAACCCTTCATGCCGAGGCTTCTGCAGGCCACGGCGAACAGGGCCACGCCGCCGGCCACGAGTCCGGCTCCCACGAGCCCGGTTCCCACGAGTCCGGCTCCCACGAGCCCGGCTCGTTGAAGACGGCGCCCGACACGGCCACCACGACAGCACACACCCACCCCACCCACCACCACGCGCCGGACGACGATCACCAGGTCCACCAGCATGGGGAGCACGCCGGGCACAGCACCGCGATGTTCCGCAGCCGGTTCTGGCTCACGCTCATGCTCTCCGTCCCCGTGGTCTTCTTCAGCCCCATGGTGGGCCACCTGCTGGGGTTCCGCGCCCCGGAGTTCCCCGGTTCGTCCTGGATCACGCCCATTCTCGGCACCGTGATCTTCCTGTACGGCGGCGCACCGTTCCTGAAAGGCCGCGCCCAGGAACTGCGGGATCGCCGCCCCGGGATGATGCTCCTGATCAGCATGGCCATCACCGTGGCCTTCCTGGCGTCCTGGGCCACCACGCTGGGCCTGGGGGGCTTCGACCTGGACTTCTGGTGGGAGCTGGCTCTGCTGGTCACCATCATGCTGCTCGGGCACTGGATCGAGATGCGGGCCCTCGGCTCGGCCCGCGGTGCGCTCGACGCCCTCGCCGCGCTCCTGCCCGATGAGGCGGAGCGCCTCACGGATCAGGGGACCGAGACGGTGCCGACTTCCGCGCTGCGGGCGGGCGACCTGCTCCTGGTCCGGTCCGGATCGCGGATGCCCGCGGACGGCGTGATCACGGACGGGCGGGCCGAGTTCGACGAGTCGATGATCCCGGGCGAGTCCCGGGCCGTGCTCAAGTCCCCGGGCGACCAGGTCGTCGCCGGCACCGTCGCCACGGACAACAGCGTGAGGGTCCGGGTCACCGCGGTGGGCGGGGACACCGCGCTGGCGGGCATCGAGCGGCTCGTCGCCGAAGCGCAGGCGTCCTCGTCCCGGACGCAGGCTCTCGCGGATCGCGCGGCCGCCTTCCTGTTCTACTTCGCCACGGGCGCCGGGCTCCTGACCTTCCTCGTCTGGGCTCTCCTGGGAAACATCCCCGAGGCCGTGACCAGGACCGTGACGGTGCTCGTGATCGCCTGCCCGCACGCCCTGGGCCTGGCCATTCCGCTCGTGATCGCGATCTCCACGGAGCGGGCGGCGCGGGCCGGGATCCTCATCAAGAACCGGATCGCTCTGGAGAAGATGCGGACCGTGGATGTCGTGCTCTTCGACAAGACCGGAACCCTCACGCAGGGTGAGCCGGCCGTCCGGGAGACTGCCGCGATCGACGGCGACGTCGACCGGATGCTCGCCCTCGCGGCCGCCGTCGAGGCCGACAGCGAGCACCCTGTGGCCCGCGCGATCGTCCGCGCGGCCCGGGAGCGTGGCCTGACGGTTCCCGCGGCCCATGATTTCGAAGCCCTGACCGGGCGGGGCGCACGCGCCGTCGTCGACGGCGTCGAGTACCGGGTGGGTGGCCCCGCCCTGCTCGCCGAACTGGACGTCGCCGCGCCTGAGGAGCTGCGGAAGGCCACGGAGGCCTGGTCGTCGCGCGGCGCGGCCGTGCTGCACGTCCTCCGGGACCGGACCGTGCTGGGCGCTCTGAGCCTGGAGGACGGCATCCGCCCGGAGTCCCGGCAGGCGGTGTCCGCTCTCCAGGCGCGGGGGATCACGGTCGCCATGATCACCGGCGACGCCCGTCAGGTGGCCGAGGCGGTCGCGTCCGAACTCGGCATCGACGAGGTCTTCGCCGAGGTGCTGCCCGCCGACAAGGACGGCAAGGTCGCGGAGCTCCAGGCCCGCGGCCTCCGCGTGGCGATGGTGGGCGACGGGGTCAACGACTCCCCGGCGCTGGCCCGGGCCGACGTGGGGATCGCGATCGGCGCCGGCACGGACGCCGCCGTCGAATCGGCCGGGGTGGTGCTCGCGGGGAACGACCCGCGGGCCGTTCTCTCCCTGGTCGAACTCTCCCGCGCGAGTTACCGGAAGATGTGGCAGAACCTGGTCTGGGCCACGGGCTACAATCTCCTCTCGGTGCCGTTGGCCGCGGGCGTCCTGGCCTTCGCCGGCGTCGTGCTGTCCCCGGCGGCCGGTGCCGTGCTCATGTCCCTGTCCACCATCGTGGTGGCCCTCAACGCACAGCTGTTGCGCCGCCTCCGGCTCGATCCGGCGTCGCTCGTATGACCGTGCTGAAGCGGCTGCTGCTCGTCGTCGGCGTGCTGGCCGGGCTGCTCGGCATGCACCCTCTCGCGGGACTCCCGATGGCGGCAGCCCACTCGCATGCGGCCGCTCAGCCGGCCCATGACGACGACGCCGTCCTCCACCCCGTCGACGGCTCGCCGTCGGAGGCTCCCGCACCGTGTGACGGTCCGGGTCCGTGTCACACGATGGCGGGTGCGGGGTCGGGCTGCGTCCTCCTGCCGGGCGGTCATGCCCCGGGGCTTGCGGTTCCGGCCGGACCCCGGAGCGTCCCGGAGACGGTGTTCCGGGGGCAGACGGTCCCGGCGTCGTCCCGTGGTCCGGGAGCGCCGTCCCTGGTGGAGCTCTGCATCAGCAGAACGTGAGGTCCCGGTGGCATCGCAGACCGAACCTGAATCCACTGGAAGGACCCATTTCATGAAGAAGACACTCATCACCACGGCGGCCGGCCTCGGCGCGGCCCTCCTGCTCTCGGCCTGCTCGACGGGATCCGTGGGCTCAGGCGGGGACATGGCCGGGATGCCCGGGCACAGCATGTCCGCGTCCAGCGCTCCGGCGTCGTCGGCCGGCACCCCTGCTCAAGACGGCCACAACGCCGCGGACACGATGTTCGCCGCCATGATGATCCCGCACCATCAGCAGGCCCTCGAGATGAGCGGGATCGTGCTGGAGAAAAAGGGGCTGCCTGGGGAAGTGACGGCTCTGGCGCGCAAGATTCAGCAGGCCCAGGGCCCGGAGATCGCGACGCTCACTTCCTGGCTCAGCGCCTGGGGAGAGAATCCGGCTGATCACGGAGGCCACTCGATGGAGGGGATGATGAGCGCCGAGGATCTCGACCAGCTGAAATCCGCTCAGGGGACGGCCGCGGCGCGGCTCTTCCTGACACAGATGATCAAGCATCACGAGGGTGCGCTCACCATGGCGCGTACGGAAAGCCGCGAGGGCAAGGACGCGAAGGCCGTGGAGCTGAGCCGCAAGATCGTGGCCGACCAGGCGGCGGAGATCGCCGAGATGAAGAAGCTGCTGGCCGGGCTCTGACGGGCGGGGGCCCGACGGCGGGCCGGTGCCGCGAGGTGCCGGCTCGCCGGGGGGTCCGATGTGGGAGAACCAGGGCTTCTGACGGCCTCGCCCCTTGACGAACCTGGTTGTTAACGAACTTGGTCGTTAACGAGCGAACGCCGGGTAGCTTATTCAAGGAACACTTGGGGGGAACGTTCCTTGCACTACCCGGCGTCGTCCAGCCCTTGCGGGGCTGGATCATCACTCGCACCTCCATGAGGCAATAACTACTTTACTCTTCAAGCTCCCGGAAACAACAGTTTTTACCTTGGAACTCCCTGGGAAAAGCGGTGATTTCTACCGAACACGTGTTTGACGTGGGGAAACTTTGTCCAAGACGCCAGATGACGTGAGGAGTCCGGGCGTGGCGGACCGCGTAACGCGGCGTTAAAGACCGAAAGCCGGCAGCTGAACGGGGGATCAGGGGGAAAACCCGAACAGCTGCCGACTTCCGTGCGGACGCTTTCGCATCCGCAGATTCACTCGCACCCTTTGAGGTACTAACTACTCTAGGAAGGCAAGTTGTGTAGAGGCTTCACCGAACCCGTGCATAGCCTGGGAATCGGGAAAACGGCCGGTGACCTGCGTCTCAGGGAGCGGGCGAAGGCCGAGCCACCCTGGTCGGCGGAGTGTGCCCCGCTCGGCATCGACCGACTCGGTCTACCGGGGAAGAGCCTCGTGCCCGCCCGGACGCTCCATGCCAAGATGGGACCATGAGCAGAATCGCCTTCCTCGGTTGTGGATCCATGAACGAAGCCATCCTGTCCGGCCTCATCGCCGCGGGCTCTGAGCCCAGCGACATCGTCGCCACGGTGCGTCGCGCAGAACGAGCCGCCGAGCTCGCCGAGCGCCACGGAGTGGTGGCCATCGCGGGTTCCGAGGACGCGGAGGCGAACCGTGAAGCCGTGCGGGACGCCGGCGTCGTGATCCTGGGCGTCAAGCCGGTGGGCATCGCCGCGCTCGCCCGGGAGATCGCCCCGGTGCTCGCTCCGGAGACCGTGGTGGTGAGCGTGGCCGCGGCCGTGTCCATCGCGCAGCTGGAAGAGGCACTGCCCGCCGGCCAGCCCGTGATCCGCACCATGCCCAACACGCCCGCCCGCCTGGGCAAGGGCGTCATCTCCGTGTCGGGAGGCACCAGCACCAGCGCCGAGCAGCTCGCCACGGTGCGGGAGCTGTTCGAGACGGTGGGGACCGTCGTCGAGATCCCGGAGGAGCAGGTGGACGCCCTGTCCGCCGTCAGCGGCTCCGGGCCTGCCTACGCCTTCTACCTGGCTGAGGCCATGGCCGCCGCCGGCGTCGAACTGGGGCTGGATCCCGAGCTGTCCGCCCTCCTGGCGCGCGAGACGGTGGCGGGCGCGGGCCTGATGCTGGGCGAGGAAGGCGCCGACGCCACGGCCTTGCGCAAGGCCGTCACGAGCCCCAACGGCACCACGGAACGCGCCATCGCCACCTTCGACGAGCAGGGCATCCCCGCGATCATCGCCGCCGGTGCGCGTGCCGCTGCGGCGCGTGCCGCGGAGATCACCGCCAGCCTGGACTGACGCCGCCGCACCCCATCCGCGAGGTCACAGTTGAGGCCCGGAAAACGTGGTTTTCCGGGCCTCAACTGTGACCTCGCGAGCCGAAGGGCGTGCCGCCTCGCGAGCCTGCGCCCGAAGGAGAGAGAGCGTCAGGGGCGTGCCGCGAAGCGCTCCAGGAGGTCGACGTGGCCGGAGACGATCAGCATGTCGTGGCTGGAGACCTTGGTGTCCGGGCGGGCATAGGTGAAGTCCTCGCCGGGGGACTTCACGCCGACCACGGTCACGCCGTACTTGGAGCGGACCTTGGACTCCTCCAGGGTGAAGCCCACGGTCTCCTTGGGCGGGTACATCTTGACGATGGCGAAGTCGTCGTCGAATTCGATGAAGTCGAGCAGGCGGCCGGAGACCAGGTGCGCCGCGCGGACGCCGGCGTCGGCCTCCGGGTAGATCACGTGGTTCGCGCCGATGCGGGTGAGGATCTTGCCGTGCGACGGCGTGATGGCCTTGACCCACAGGTGCTCGATGCCGAGGTCCACCAGGTTCACCGTGATGAGCACACTCGACTCGATGGACGTGCCGACGCCCACCACGGCCGAGGAGAACTCCTGCGCGCCCAGCTGGCGCAGAGCGTCCATGTTCGTGGCGTCGGCCTCGACCACATGGGTCAGGACCGGAGCCCACTTCTGGACCAGGGTGCGGTCCCGCTCGATCGCCAGGACCTCACGGCCCTGTTTGACCAGCTGTTCGGCCGTCGCGGCGCCGAAGCGGCCCAGCCCGATCACGAGGACCGGCGCGTTGGGGGAGGGGCGGTTCGTGGCGCCCTGGTTCTTAGCCAATGATCGGCCTCTCTTCCGGGAAGTGGTACAGCTGGCTCCGCTGCCGGATCGCCAGCGCCGCGGCCAGGGTGACCGTGCCGACGCGTCCGGCGAACATCAGAGCACTCAAAACATATACGCCCGCGGGCGGCAGTTCAGCACTGAGGTTGGTGCTCAGCCCCACGGTGGCGAAGGCTGAGATGGTTTCGAAGAGCACCCGGTCCAGGCTGGCGCCGCTGATGGCGAGCAGCGAGAACGCGGCCACGGAGACGAACGTGGCACCCATGACGATCACCGAGATCGCCACGCGCATGGTGCCCTGGGGGATGGTGCGGCCGTAGACCTTCACGTCCGCGTCACCGCGGGCCTCGGCGCGGATGGCCAGGAACATCACGGCGATGGTGGTGACCTTGATGCCGCCGGCCGTCGACGCCGAGCCGCCGCCGGCGAACATCAGCGCATCCGTCAGGAGCATGGTGGTGGAATCCAGATGGTTCTGATCCACCAGATTGAAGCCGCCCGAACGGGTCATCACGGAAGCGAAGACGGAATGGATGATCTTGTCCCCCATGCCCATGCTGCCGATGGTGCGGGGGTTGTCCCACTCCATGAGCGCCCAGAGGAGGCTGCCGACCACCAGGAGGATGAGGGACACCTGGATGGTCAGCTTCGTGTGGAGGTTCCACTTGCGCCAGTTCAGGCCGTTCTGCTGCAGGACCATCACCACCGGGAAGCCCAGGGAACCCAGGAAGACCCCCAGCATGAGGGGGATCAGGATCCACAGATCGGTCTCATACGGCACGATCCCGTCCGAGTGCGGCGTGAACCCGGCGTTGTTGAACGCGGAGATCGAATAGAAGACGCCGTGCCAGATGCCCGTCCAGAAACTCTCGCCGAGCGTCCAGAAGCGCGGGATGAGGGCGAGGGCCAGGGCGCCTTCGATCACCATGGAGGTCATGATGACCACCCGGAGCAGGGTGCCGACCTCACCGAGCCTGCCGGCGTTGTTCATGGCCTCCTGGGCGATGAGCTTGCCGCGCACGCCGAGCTTCTTGCTGACCATGAGAGCCAGGAGCGAGGCGAGTGTCAGCGTGCCGAGACCGCCGACGAAGATGCCGATCATGATCACGAACTGCCCGAAGAAGGTCCAGTGTGTCGCGGTCGAGACCACGGTCAGGCCGGTGACGCATACCGCCGAGACGGCCGTGAACAGGGCCTGGTGCAACGGGGTGACCTGTCCGCTGCTGGACGCCATCGGCAGCGAGAGCAGGAACGTGAAGAGCAGGATGACCGAGCTGAAGGCCACGAGCGCCAGACGTGCCGGCGAGGAGTTGGCGAGCCGGTCGATGAAGTCGCGCACCGCCGTGAAGGCGCCGAACCTGCCGGACTCCTGGGGCGGTTGCCAGCCCGTGAGAGGTTCGGCGAACGGGGCGTCCATGCCCTGGCCGCCGCGCAGTGGCCGGCCGCCAGGAGTGGCCGGCGCGACGCCGCGGCGGGCCTTCCCCGTGGCACGTCCGCCAGGCGTCGGGGCCGCCTCGGCCCGGGAAGGCCGCGGGGGCTGGTGATGGGGCCCGGAGGTGGGCATGAGCAGTCCTTCTGTTGAGGCTCTGGGCCGGGGCCCGCGTTGTCCTTGCAGTAGTTAACCACCATTCGGCCCCATTGCACGGCTGACGTGTAGCCTGTCCTTGATGTCTCAGTCCCATGAAGCAGCACCGGCGCCGTCTTCCCCCGCCCCCTCCCCGGCCGTGCCGCGGAGTGCGGTGAATCATGACATGCCGCTGACCACGGTGGTCTGGGACCCGGCCATGACGGCCTATGACTTCGGCCCCACCCACCCCATGGCACCGGCCCGGCTCGAGCTGACCGCACAGCTGGCCCAGGATCTCGGTGTGCTGTACCGGCCCCAGGTGACGGTGCTGGCCCCGGAGATCGCGTCGGACGCGGAGCTCGAGCGGGTCCACGACCCCGCATATGTGGCGGCGGTCCACCGGGTCTCGGAGGATCCTGGCAACCCCCTGCCGCTGCTGGGCCTGGGCACCGAGGACGACCCCGCTTTCGCCGGCATGCACGAGGCGGCCGCCCGGCTCGCGGGCGCGTCCTTGCTTGCGGCGGACCGCATACTTTCCGGGGAAGCCGTCCGGGCGGTGAATTTCGGTGGGGGCATGCATCACGCGGCCAGTGACCGCGCGAGTGGTTTCTCCATCTACAACGACGCCGCCCTCGCGATCACCCGGCTCCTCGACGGGGGCGTACGGCGCGTCGCGTACATCGACGTCGACGCCCATCACGGAGACGGAACCCAGAGCATCTTCTGGAACGATCCACGGGTCCTGACCATCTCCCTCCACGAATCCGGGCAGACCCTCTTCCCCGGCACCGGTTTCCCGGTGGAGACCGGCGGGCCGGACGCCATGGGCAGCGCGGTGAACATCGCCTTGCCTGCGGGAACGGACGACGCCGGCTGGTTGCGCGCGTTCCATTCGGTGGTCCCGGCGGTGGTGCGTGAGTTCGCGCCGGAGGTCATCGTGAGCCAGCACGGGGCGGACTCTCACCGGGATGATCCCCTCAGCAATCTCCGCGTCACGGTGGACGGACAGCGCGAGGCCATGAATTCCGTCGCGTCCCTGGCGCAGCGCCATTGCGGCGACCGCTGGATCGCCACGGGTGGCGGCGGGTACGAGGTGTGCTCCGTGGTGCCGCGCTCCTGGACCCACCTGGTGGCCATCGCCAGCGGACGCTCCCTGCCGGTGAGCACCCCGGTCCCGGAGCGCTGGATCGAGCGTGTGGAACGGGACTTCGGCGTGGAGGCACCGCGGTTCATGGGTGACGGCGAGGACATCTGGTGGCGGTCCTGGGAGACCGGGTACGACCCGTCGAACGCGGTGGACCGGGCGATCATGGCCACCCGCAAGGAAGTCTTCCCGCTTTTCGGGCTCGACCCCTGGTTCGACTGACCCTGACCGGGTCCGGATGGCCGCACGCCCTATGAACCCGTGCCAGGACTCATGACGGCATAAGGATGCCTTCGGAGATATATGTCGCTAGGGTAAGACACATGGTGGTTGACGACATTTTCGCGGTCATTGCCGAACCGACACGGCGGGAGATCCTGTCCGCGCTCCGTTCCGGCGACAAAGCCGTCGGCGAGCTCGTGGAGGATCTCCAGGCGAGCCAGCCCACGGTTTCGAAGCATCTCCGTGTCCTGCGGGAAGCCGGTCTCGTGACCATGCGTGCCCAGGGCCAGAAGCGCTTCTACTCACTCGAACGGGAACCCCTGCGTGCCGTGCAGGAGTGGCTGGGCGGGCTGGCGCCGCTGACCTCGCCGACGCGGCCGGCCCGGCAGCAGACCGCGGGCGTCCCCGGAAGCCGCGTGGCGCCGTCGTCGGCTCCGGCGGTTCAGCCTGCCGCCGCGGCCTTCGTCCAGCCGGAAGCGGATCATGCCGAACTCGCCGGGCTGGAAGCAGGAGCCGTGGCCAACACCGGTCAGCAGCTTGGCCGGGCTGCGAGCCGCGCCGCCACGCGTGCGGCCGAGGTGTTCGCGAACCTCCCCAAGCTGGGCCGCAAAAAGTAGCCCCGCCCCTGATCGACTGCTCCACAGGATGCTGTTTCCGGCTGAAATCCGGAGAAAACGGCATCCTATGGAGCAGTCGACGGGGTGGGGGAGGGGCAGATCAGGCGAGCGCGGATCGGACGGCGCGGGTCAGACGGCGCGGATCAGACCAGGGCGGCCTGCAGGCTGAGGAACACCGTGTCGCCGACGGCCAGCCCCAGGGAGCGGGCCTCTCCTCGGGTCACCACCACGTTCACCGGTGGGCCGTCGGGGGCGCTGAGCGGCTGCACTTCGAGGCGCACCTCGAACCCGACCCGGGTGCTCCGGACGATCCGGCCGGCCGTGGCGCCCGGAGCTTCCGAAGTGAAGATCTCCAGATCGTGCGGCCGGACCAGCCGGCCGTGGAACTCCGTCACGGGGCCCAGGAACCCGAGGACGAAGTCGTTGGCCGGCTCATCGTAGAGCTCATCCGGCGTGCCGACCTGCTCCACGCGGCCGTGGTTGATGACCACGATGTTGTCGGCCACTTCGAGGGCCTCCTCCTGGTCGTGGGTGACGAAGAGGGTGGTCACATGGACCTCGTCGTGCAAGCGCCGCAGCCAGTCCCGGAGCTCCTTGCGGACCTTGGCGTCGAGCGCGCCGAACGGCTCGTCCAGCAGCAGCACGCTGGGCTCGATCGCCAGCGCGCGGGCCAGCGCCATGCGTTGCCGCTGACCGCCCGAGAGCTGCGCCGGGAGCCGGTTCGCGAACTGCGTCAGGTGCACCAGCTCCAGCAGTGAGTCGACCTTCTCCTTGATACGCGCCTTGGGCAGCTTGCGGATCTCGAGGCCGAACGCGATGTTCTTCGCGACGGTCATGTGCTTGAACGCCGCGTAGTGCTGAAACACGAAGCCCACATTGCGCTTCTGCGCCGGCAGATGCGTGGCCTCCTGGCCGCTGATGGTGATGCTCCCGGAATCGGCGTTCTCCAGCCCGGCGATGATGCGAAGCAGTGTGGACTTGCCGCCGCCGGACGGGCCGAGGAGCGCGGTCAGCTGGCCGGTGGGGATGTCCAGGTTGATGTCCTGCAGGGCCACGAAGTCCCCGAAGTTCTTGTTGACCTGTGAAACCGTGATGCTCATGAGCGGTGCTCCTTGGAGGGGCGGAGGATGGTCACGACCACCAGCGCGGTAATGGCGATCAGGACCAGGAGGAACGCGGCGGCGTAAGCGGTCGCCTCGTCGAAGTTGCCGTAGCGATTGGCCACCAGGAGGGTGGCGGTCTCGCCGTTGAAGGACGCTCCCTGGCTCACGATCTTCACGGCGCCGAATTCGCCGAGCGCACGGGCCAGTGACAGCACGACGCCGTACACGAGCGCCCACTTGATGGCCGGCAGTGTGATGCGCAGGAAGGTCTGCACCGCCCCGGCGCCCAGGCTGCGGGCCGCGAGCTCCTGCTCGGTGCCGATCTCCTGAAGGACCGGGACGATCTCCCGGATCACCAGGGGCAGCGAGACGAAGGTGGTGGCCAGGACGATGCCCGGTGTGGAGAAGATGATCTGCCAGTCGAGCGATTCCAGCACAGGGCCGAACCAGCCCTGATTGCTGCTGTACGCGAGGACCAGGGCCAGTCCCACCACCACGGGGGAGACCGACATGGGCAGGTCCACCAGGGCCGAGAGCAGCCGGCGTCCGGGGAACGAGTAGCGGACCAGGAGCAGGGAGATGCCGAGGCCGAACACCGCGTTGAGCCCCACGGCCCAGAGGGCGGCGGTGAGCGTCAGGCCGAACGCGTACCCGAAGGCGGGATCGGAGAGGCGGGTCAGGAAGGCGTCGAAACCGCCGACGTCGTTCACCGGTGCGAAAGTCCGCAGCACCACGAGCGAGACCGGCCAGACGACCAGGAAGAACAGATAGACGATCACGAGCACGCGCAGCAGGATGCGGACGGGGCTCCCGCCGCTGCGGTTCGGGCCTGACGGCCGACGGCGACCGGCCCGCCGGGGCGCCGACGAACGCGGTGCGCGGGACAGGGCGTTCTCGCCGCCACGCGGAGCGGCGGCGGTGCCGGCGGCCGCGCCTGCGGAGACGCCGGTGGACAGGGAGGTCTCAGCCACGACGCGCCACCTTCCGTTGCAGGATGTCGAGAGCGACCAGGACGGCCAGGGAGACCACCAGCAGGACCAATGCCACGGAGGCGGCCGCGGCCCGGTTGTCGCTCTCGATGAACTTGAGGATCTTGAGGGACGCCACCTCGGTCTCGAACGGGGTGTTGCCCGAGATCAGAACCAGGGCCCCGAACTCGCTGATGGCCCGGGCGAACGCCAGGGAGGCGCCCGCCGTGATCGCGGGGATCAGCGCGGGCAGCAGCACGCGCCGGAACGTGGTGAAGCGGCCGGCGCCCAGAGACGCGGCAGCCTCTTCGACGTCCTGGTCGAGCTCCAGGAGCACCGGCTGCACGGTCCGGACCACGAAGGGGAGGGTGACGAACAGCAGCGCCAGGAAGATGCCCTGCTGCGTGTTCACCACGTTGATGCCGAGCGGACTCTCCGGCCCGTACAGGCTCAGCAGCACCAGACCGGCCACGATGGTCGGCAGCGCGAACGGGATGTCGATGATGACCTCGAGGATCGCCTTTCCCGGGAAGCGGTCGCGGACCAGGACCCAGGCGATCGTGGTGCCCACCACGACGTTCACGAGCGCCGCGCCCAGGGCCTGCAGCACGGTCAGCCGCAGTGCCGCGAAGGTCTGCGGGTCCGTGATGGTGCCGATGAACTGCTGCCAGCCCCCCGCCGTCGAGCTCAGGACGATCGCGGCGAGCGGGATCAGCACCAGGATGCTGAACCAGAGCAGCGCGAGTCCGAGGCCCGCGGCGGCGGGGCGGGTCAGCGTGTCGGGCTTCATTTCTTGACGGCCGCCGCACGCAGCTGGTCGATGAGGGCGCCGTCCGCGAAGAACTTCTTGTCCACGGTGGTCCAGCCGCCGAAGTCCTTCTCCACGGTGAGCAGGTGCTCAGGGGTGGGGAACGGGTTGGCGGGGTCGTTGGCGCCCTTGACCTCGGTCTTCACGCCGTCGATCACGGGGCGGAAACCGGTCTTGGCGAATTCGGTCTGGCCGTCCTTGCTGAGCACGAAGTTCAGCCAGTCCTTGGCCTTGGGGTCGGCCTTCTTCAGGATGGCGCCCGGGTTCTCGATCAGCACGGTGTCGTTCGGCACGATGTAGTCGTAGTCCTTGCCCTTCTGCCGGGCGAGGATCGCCTCGTTCTCGTAGGAGATGAGGACGTTGCCCACCTTCTTGTCGAAGGCTTCCGTGGCTTCGCGGCCGCTGCCCGCCCACTGGGTCACGTTGGCGAAGATCTTCTTCAGGAAGTCCGAGGCCTGTGCCTCGGTCTTGCCGGAGGCGACTGCGTGGCCGTAGGCGCCCAGGATGTTCCAGCGGGCGGAGCCGGAGGACTTGGGGTCCGGGGTGATGATCTTGACGTCGGGACGGGTCAGGTCCTCCCAGCCCTTGATGCCCTGGGGGTTGCCCTTCGGCACCACGAGGACGACCACGGAGTCCGAGACGATGCCCTTCGTGGCGTTCTTATTCCAGTCCTCGTCGACGAGGCCGGCCTTGACCAGGCGGGTGACGTCGCTCTGCAGGGAGAAGTGGACGTAATCGGCCTTGGCGCCGGCGGCGACCTTGCGGCTCTGGTCGCCGGAGGCGCCGTAGGAACCGCTGAAGGTGACGCCCTTGCCGGCGTCGGTCTGCTGGAACTTGGCGGCGATGGCCTTGTTGGCCGTTTCGGGGACGGCGAAGCCCACGATCGAGAGCTGGGTGCCGCTCGCTCCGGAGGCCCTACCACTGCAGGCGGTCATGCCGAGGACTGCTGCGAGAGCGGTGGCGGTGACGGCCAGACGGGATTTCCAGGTCTTCATGAGGTCTTCCTTCAGTTGTCTTCCAGCGTTGGGTCTTCCAGCAGTGAGCCGGTCCTGACAGACGACAGGGACCGGGCGGAGGAGAGGAGCGGGTTGGTCGCCGGGCGCCGATGCGCCGCGGTTGCTGGCAAATGTACCGACGCACGACGACGGCGTCGCGTGCGGTTGTCATATAGGTCTCCGTGTGTAGTTGCGTGACCTGGAGGGCGGCCGGGCTCCCCATAATCCGGCCGCGGGCTTGCGCGGGCCGGGCGGAGGTCTTACAGTTTGGGACCATGACGAAGCGTTGGTATGCGTATTTTGCTGTGGCTCTGGAGGGCCAACGGCGTCGCTAGTCGCGCATACACATCGACCTTCAGAGCACACAGGGCAGGGATGCAATCCCTGCCCTTCGCCATTCCGGCGGGCTCTGCGGGTCAGGGTCCGTCCAGAACCGAGGACCCAGATCATGAAACCAGCAGCCATCGTGAACCCGGCAGCACCGTCCGCCGTGGACCTCCCGCTCACCCCGGGAGCCGCCTCTCCCGCCGCGACCGTTCCGGTGACCCGCTACGCGCCGCTGCCGACTCCCCGTGAACTCCGCGCCTTCCGGCCGCTCACGGCGGCACACGCGGCCGTCGTCGCCCGTGGCCGTGATGAGGTCCGCGCCATCCTCAACGGCGTGGACGACCGGCTTCTGGTCGTGGTGGGTCCGTGTTCCGTGCATGACACCGGGGCAGGCCTGGAGTACGCCCGTCGCCTCGCGGCGGAGGCCGAACGGCACCGGGAGGACCTGCTCGTGGTGATGCGCAGCTACTTCGAGAAGCCGCGCACCACGGTCGGCTGGAAGGGCCTCATCAACGACCCCGGGCTCGATGGCGGCCACGACATCGCCACCGGCCTGGACCGGGCCCGAGAATTCCTGCTGGACGTGACGGACCTGGGGCTGCCCGTGGCCACGGAGTTCCTGGAACCCTTCAGCGCCCCGTACCTGGAGGACCTCGTGAGCTGGGGCGCGGTGGGGGCCCGGACCACGGAGAGCCAGGTGCACCGGCAGATGGCCGCGGCGCTGGACTTGCCGGTGGGCTTCAAGAACGCGACCGACGGCACCGTGGGACACGCGATCGACGCGTGCCAGGCTGCCGCGGGAGAGCAGTCCTTCCTCGGGACGGACCTGGACGGGCGGACGAGTGTGGTCCACGCGGCCGGGAACCGCGACGGGCATGTCATCTTGCGCGGCGGAGTCTCCGGACCGAATCACGACGCCGCATCCATCGCGGAGGTGTCCAGGGCGCTCCAGGCGAGGGGCGGCAACCCCCGGGTGGTCGTGGATGCGAGTCACGGCAACAGCGGCAAGGACCATGTGCGCCAGGCCGTCGTCGCCGTCGAGCTCGCCGAGCAGCTGGAGGGCGCCGTGCAGCTGGCGGCCGCGCCGACGGCCGACGCGATCGCCGGGGTGATGCTGGAGAGCTTCCTGGTGCCCGGCGCCCAGAAGTTCGACCCTCAGACGGATGCCTCGACGCGCGAGGCCCTCGTGTACGGGCAGAGCATCACGGACGCCTGCATGGGCTGGGAAGTGACCTCTGACGTGCTGAAACGTCTCGCCGTCGCGAGCCGGAACCGGAGGGCGGGACAGTAGTCATCCGACGCATCCGTGGCGCCTTTCACTTTAGGCTCAATTGCCACTAGAGTTACTAGCACTCAGGATGGGACAACCTCAGTACCGACACGCCGCACTACCTCGCGGCGTGAACCAAGGCTGAATTGCAGGAGGGGGAGGCCGGACGTGGCCCACTTTGCGAACACCGACTTCCTCACGGTGGCTGAAGTTGCAGACCAGATGCGTGTGTCCAAGATGACCGTTTATCGCCTGATTCACTCGGGTGAGCTGCCGGCGGTGCGCTTCGGGCGTTCCTACCGCGTGCCGGAAGTGGCTGTCGAGGAGTACGTCCGCGCAGCGGTCACGGGGAATCGGTCCGAAACCGCGTGAACCTGGGTTCCTCCGGACCGGTCCTCAGGGATCCGGTCAAGGGCAGGCCGCCGGAAGCGGTACCCTGTTAAGGAACGTTTTACGTCATCGTAAGAAAGTGCGGCTTGCCAAGCCTCGGATTCTCGGGTGCGGGGTGGCCGCGTATTACCGTAAGGAACTTCTGTGGGTTCAGTTATCAAGAAGCGTCGCAAGCGCATGGCCAAGAAGAAGCACCGCAAGCTGCTTCGCAAGACTCGCCACCAGCGCCGCAATAAGAAGTAGAGATACTTCGCACGCGTACAGGCCCGGAACCGTCAGGTTCCGGGCCTGGTGCTTTTAACGCGCGACGACGGCGGTTGCGTTGGGTGGCCGGCGGGGGTTCCCTCGCGGCTTAGACACCCGCCTTCGCTCGTTCCTCGCTGCGGCGTGCGATGCGCCGCTTCCGGGAACCTCCGCCGGCTCCCGATGTCACGTCGGTTTTCACGCGGTTGAGCGTGGGGCCGGGACGTGGAAGATTCGGGCTGACGTGTGCTCCGTGGGGAGAGGCCCGAGGCGAGGGGTGTCGTTGAGATTGCACTTTCTGGGGTCTGGGAGGCGTGGAACCCCGAAAAACTGCGATCTCGACCAGCCGCCCCCACAGAATCCGAGCACCTCGGACAACCCTTCCCACCGAAACCACGCCGGGGGGCGGGGGTCGGCCGTGAGGGGTGCGGGTTCCCGAAAGCGGCGCATCGCGCGACAGAGCGAGGAACGAGCGAAGGCTAAGAGAGCAGCAGGGGTACCCTGCCGAGCTTGCGAGGCCGGGGTGGCTGCGAACGGTGTCTAAGCCGCGTGGGAACTCACACCCCTCCTGCGAGAGAGGAACTACCTCCGCCCGCGGGCGTGGTTGAGACCCCTCCAGAGCCCGTACACCGCCCCGCCCACCGTCGCTGCCTTCAGGCCCAGGGTGGCGGCGCGGCGGCCGGAGCGGAAGTCGTAGACGGGCCAGTTCTGGGCTTTGGCGTGACGGCGCAGCCCGGCGTCGGGGTTGATCGCGACCGGGTGCCCCACCATGCTCAGCAGGGGGATGTCGTTGTGGGAGTCGCTGTAGGCCCAGCATTCGGCCAGGTCCAACCCTTCGGCGTCCGCGAGGGCGCGGGCCGCTTCGGCTTTGGCTTCCCCATGGAGGATGTCGCCGACCAGCCGTCCGGTGTACACGCCGTCGACCACTTCGACCCGGGTGCCCAGGGCGCCGGTCAGGCCGAGGCGGGACGCGATGGGTTCGGCCAGTTCGATCGGCGTCGCCGTGATGAGCCAGACCCGCCGGCCGACGCGCAGGTGCTGCTCGGCGAGGGCGCGTGTGCCGGGCCAGATCCGGCTGGAGATGCTCTCCTCGAAGACCTCGTCGCCCAGGGTCGCGACGTCCTCGGCGCGGATCCCGGCGGCGATCTTCATGCCCCGGTCGCGGATCTCGTGGACGTCGGAGAGCTTCTCTCCGCGGACCACGAATTTGAGCTGCTGCCAGCCGAACGATGCGGCGTCGCGGAGCGTGAACACCTTCCGCTCGTACATCTTGCGGGCGGCGTGGAAGATGCTGGCGCCGCGGATCAGCGTGTTGTCCACGTCGAAGAAGGCGGCTTCATGGCGGTGCAGTTCGGCCACGGGAACGCTGGAGGAGGATTCGGTTCGCGTGGAGGCCATGAAGACGAGTCTATCCAACGGCGCTGATGTGCCGTGGGCGCCCCGATACCGCTACCGTGGAAGGATGCGGGTCCCTGAACTTCTCCTCATCACCAAGAAGGACTGTCATCTGTGCGCCGCGGCGCGTGCGACCGTGTCCGAGGTGGCCGGCCGCCTGGGCGTTCCCTGGCAGGAATCGCTGATCGATGACGACGCCGGGCTGCGTGAGCGGTTCGCCGACGAGGTTCCCGTGGTGATGATCGACGGCGTCCAGCGCGACTTCTGGACGATCGACCCCGCACGCCTGGAACGGAAGCTGCGCGACGCGCAGCAGGGCTGACCGGGTCCGCCCGTGAAGAATACAGACCGATGAAGAAAAAAGAACTGAGTCCGCTGCCGACCGGGGGAAAGCCCCCGGTCGTGGTGCCGCAGAGCGCGGAAGGCGCCCTCGACGGGTACCCGGCCGCAGAGCAGGCCGTGAAGCAGATCCCGCCGGCCGCCGTCGCGCGTCTGACGCTCTACCTCCGCGCGCTCAACTCGCTCACGGGCGACGGCGTGGAGCGGGTCTCCTCGGAGGCTCTGGCGGAAGCGTCCGGCGTCAGCTCGGCGACCCTCCGCAAGGACCTCAGCTACATCGGCTCGCACGGCACGCGCGGGGTCGGCTATGAGGTCGACTACCTGAACCGGCAGATCGCCGCGGCTCTCGGCCTGACACTCGACTGGAAAGTGGCGATCGTGGGGGCGGGCAACCTGGGCCGCGCGCTCGCCCGGTATGGCGGCTTCCAGTCGCGCGGGTTCGAGATCGTGGCGATCTTCGACGCGGACCCGCTGATCGTGGGGCAGGAGATCGGGTTCCTGCGGGTCAGTGATGTGCTCGGTCTGGAGACGGGCCTGGCGCAGACGCGCGCGAACATGGTGGTGCTCGCGCTGCCCGCGCATGTGGCCCAGGAGATGTGCGACCGGGTGGTCTCCGCCGGGGTGAAGAGCATTCTGAGTTTCGCGCCCATCACCCTCCAGGTCCCGGAAGGGGTGAATCTGCGCAAAGTGGACATGGCCACCGAGCTGCAGATCCTGGCTTATCACGCCCAGCGTCTCGTCGACTGACCGGGCGTCTGAGGGCGCCGGAGCGTCCGCTGTGGTGAAGAGTCGCCGCCCTGAGGGCGAACTCTCGGTAAACTTTGGTCTAGACCAAAAATTCCGGGGTATCGAGCCTCTACTGTTCCCACAGAAGCTCTCCCGCGACGAAGGACCATCCATGCCCCTGTCTCTCACCGCCCCCGGCGCCGTCCGCGCGCTCCTGACCTCGGCCGAGGCGGTGCTGTTCGACTTCAATGGCACGCTGTCGCTCGATGAGGACCTCATGGGCCGGCTCTACGCGGAGGCCGCCCTCGAGGTGTGCGGGTTCGAGCTGAGCCCCGAGGAGTACCGCGACCGGTTCGTCGGGCTCAGCGACCCGGATATCTGCGCCGCCCTGGTCGGAGGCGATGACGTCCTCACCGCCCGCGTGCTGGATCACCTGTGCTCCGGCTATCTGCGGGAGATCCGACGGGCGCCACGGATCCCTGCCGCGCATGTCACCCTGGTCCAGGAACTGGTGGCTTCCGGAATCAAGGTCGCGGTGGTGACAGGCACGCTGCGGCGTCTGCTGGAACCCGCGCTGGAGGACAGCGGGCTGGCCGCGCTGTTCTCCGCGACGGTCTGCAGCGACGACGTCGCGCGGGGCAAGCCGGACCCGGAAGGTTTCCTCCGTGGCGCTGAGCTTCTGGGCGCCTCGCCCGCGACCACCGTCGTGGTCGAGGATTCCCTGGCCGGGGTCGCCGCGGCCCAGGCGGCAGGCATGCACTGCGTGCTGGTGGGCCCGCTGGCCGCCGATCTGCAGGCCTCCGATCTGCCGGACGCCGGCCCACTGGCTGCGGCCGACAGCCCAGCCGGGGTGCACCCGCTCGGGGAACTGGCGGCGCTGACGGTCTGAACGGAACGCTCCGCCTGAATCGCTCAGGGTGTTCCGGTGGTGACGCGCAGGCGCAGGGCATCCGAGCGGTGGGTGTCCTGGGCGAACTCCACCGGCAGACCGTCGGAGCGGTAGGCGGTTCTGATGATGCGGAGGACCGGGTGACGGGCGCCGACCGAGAGGAGGTCCCGCTCTTCCGGTGTGGCCACGGAGGGGATGAGGTCCTCGGTCTTCCTCACCGGCTCCCAGCCGAAGGTCTCCAGGCGAGCGTAGACGGAACCGGTGAGCGATTCGACGGCGAATCCCGGCAGCCGCTCCGCCGGGAACCAGGAGTCCTCGACCATGAGCGGCTCACCGTCGAGGAAACGGAGCCGCCGGAGCCGGTGGGCGAGTTCGCCGGGCGTGATCCGGAGGGCCTTGGACACCTCGGCGGGCGCCGGGGACGTCTCCGCGAGCAGGATCCGGGACTCGACCACGGCTCCGGTGCGGGACAACTGCTGAAAGAGGCCGTGCAGGGAACCCAGTTCCAGCACCGGGGCGTCCCCGGCGACGAAGGTCCCTCCGGCTCGGCCGGGACGGCGCCGCAGGATCCCCTGGAACTGCAAGGTCTCCACGGCCTGGCGGAGCGTCATGCGGCTCACGCCCAGCTCTGCGGCCAGTTCCCGCTCGGCGGGAAGCTTGGCGCCGGGCGCGTATCGTCCCGAGGAGATGGCGGCACGGAGGGCGTCTTCAATGCGCTGCGAGGAGGAGCTGCCGGTCACGGGCTCAGCCTATCGCCCGGCGGTGGCCACGGCGCGGGGGAAAGCGGGCACGGAAGCGGAGGCCGCCGTCGTCGGCCCTGAGAGACACGACGACGACGGCCAGCGCTCAGCGTGAGGCGCGGAAGCGCGCGAACTTCTGGTAGTCGCGATGCAGCTTCATCCGCGCGAAGAAGGCGCTGGAGTCCGGCAGCCAGCACAGGACCATCCCGACGATGCCGCACAGGATGCTCAGGAGGTCCAGGATCACGGAGGAGCCGAACCCGGTGACGGAGATGGCGGCCAGGATCGTGCCCAGGACCCGGGCCCACTGGTGGCCCTTCTTCACGAAGACCGCCACCAGGACGTAGAGCGCCACGGTGAAGACGAAGGTCAGCACCATGGACACGATGAAGATGGACCTCAGCGAGTCGGGGCTCTCCTGGGACAGGATGTTCCGGGTGCTGGCCGGCATCTGGTCGATCATCTCGCGGTAGATCTCGTCGAAGTCGACCGCCAGGAAGGTCTGCAATGAGGCGATCAGGCCGAAGGCGCACCCGGAGAGGATGAGCCAGAAAGCCCAGCGGATGGTCCGGGGTTCCTCGGGCTTCTCGGGCGGGGTTCCCTGGAACCACTGCGCGGGATTCTGGGGCGCCTGCCAAGCCTGGGCGCCCTGCTGGGGTGCGAAGGGGCCGGTCTGCTGCTGAGCCGGGGCCCGCCAGGCACCCTGCTGCGCGGCGCGGGCCTCCGCCTCCTGCTCCCGCTGGTACTGCTCGTACGGGGAGGGCAGGCCGAGGTCGGCGGCGCGGAGGCCGTACTGGGGCCGGTCCTGCGGAGGCGTTGCCGGGGTGTCTGCCGCCGGGGCGCTTCCCGGCGTGTTGTGGGCGTCCGGCCCTGAGCCACCTCCCGGCGCGACGGGTTCCTGGCCCGGTTCCGGAGTGGGTGCGTGGCTGTTCATGTGGGATTCCCTGACTGGGGCCTGGCCCCGGACAAGCCGGGGTGGGACGTCTGTGGCGTCCCACCCCGGCTCATGGACGGTGTGCTGCTGGAGTCGCGGCGCTCAGAACTTCGGGCGCTTGGCGAAGTACGGGCTGGTGTCCTTCAGGTAGAGCAGCACGATGGCGACCACTCCCATCAGGACCACGATGATGTTGATGACGTTGCCGCCGAACAGGCCCATGAGGGAGAGCGCTGCGAAGACGGTCCCCAGGATGCGGGCCCAGTTCGCGCCCTTGCGGACGAAGAACGCCACCAGAAGGTACAACGCCAGCTGGACGACGCCGAACACGATCGCCATCAGGGTCACCATGGAGCGGAGGGAATCGGCGTTGCCACCGGACTGCTCCATCTGGCGGACCAGGTCGCGGTACTGGGCGGTGTCCGAGATGAACATCGCGCCCAGGATCGCGCCGACCAGGTTGAGGACGCCGGCCGCGATGATGAGCCAGAAGGAGATCTCCACCTTCTGGGGACGCGCGACCGGGGCTGGCCCGCCGGAATAGGGGCTCTCGCCGGGCCACTGCGGGGCGCCGGGATAACCGGGGCCTGCCGGCCCGGGCTGGGAGCCGTAGGCCGGGGGAGCGCCGTACTGGGGTGCTCCGGTCTGGGGTGCTCCCGTCTGGGGCGCGCCGTACTGCGGGGCGCTTGGATTCGCTCCGTACTGAGGGGCGCTGGACGGCTGGTTTTGGCCTGGCTGCTGAGGGGTTGCAGGCTCGTTGGGTGTGCTGCTCATGACAGCTCCTTCGTGAACGGCATGTACGGGTCCGCCGCCAGGAACACGGCGTTCCTCCTACCGTATCCCCTGGGCCGAGGCGTATCCCCAGCCCAGGGGATGATTCTTCAATTCCTCAGACGAAGTGCTTCTGCGACTCGGGCAGCCACATCAGGACGGCCGCGGCGACGGTCACCGCGGAGCCGATGGCCGTGATGCTGAGGCCGACCAGGCCCACGATCAGCCCGATGACGGCGAGGGCGCCCAGGATGCTGAGGACGATCCGTGCCCAGCGGGAGCCTTCCTTGAGCCGGATGGCGATGAAGATGACGACGGCGGCCCAGATGATGCTCCAGATGATCCCGCCGATCGACGCGCCGATCGCGATGCCCGCATAGGAGCCGAGGGAGGCGGTGAGGATGAAGACGTTGATGATGGACAGGAGCACGCCGAGCGCCGCCCCCGCCAGCCAGAGCCAGTAGGAGTAGACGAGCTGCTGCGGAACGCCGGACACGTCCTTGAGACGGATGGCGAGATTCTTCGTGTCGAAACCGAAGCTGTTCCGGGCCGGGGCTGCGTAGCCGAGACCCGCGGGAGGTTGATTGCTGGGTGCGGTGCCCGGAGCACCGGGATATTGGCTGCTCATAATCCACACTTTAGGTTCGACGGGCCGCGCCGGATAGCCCCCTGCCTAACTTTCGCCGGAGCGCAACGCATCCGTTACCCCGAGGTAACGGTGTGAGTGACCTGGGATGACGCGGCGCTTAACGCAGGATGCCCGACGACGCCGGGTGGCGTCGTCGGGCATCCACGGCCTGCATCATCCTTCAGGACGATGCGCCGGCCGTGCGCCGGGCGGGCTTCAGTTGGCGGACGGGGCCAGGAAGGAGAGCTCCAGGTTGATCTTGACCTTGTCGGAGACGAGCACGCCACCGGCTTCCAGGGCGGCGTTCCAGGTCAGGCCGAACTCCTTGCGGGAGATGGTGGTCTCGGCGGAGACGCCGGCGCGGGTGTTGCCGAAGGGGTCCACGGCCACGCCGCCGAACTCGGCGTCGAAGGTCACGGGGACGGAGACGCCCTTGATGGTCAGTTCGCCGTTCAGCTTGTAGTCCTCGCCGTCGCCTTCCAGGCTGGTGGACTTGAAGGTCAGGGTCGGGTGGTTCTCCACGTCGAAGAAGTCCTCGCCCTTGACGTGGCCATCACGGTTGGCGTCGCCGGTGCTGATGCTGGCGGACTGGATGGTGGCGTCCACGACGGCGTCGGCGTCGGTGACGGTCACGGTGGCGGCCAGATCACCGAAGGTGCCGCGCACCTTGCTGATGCCCGCGTGGCGGACGGTCCAGGCGGCCTCGCTGTGCGACGGGTCCAGGGTCCAGGTGCCGGCGGTGAGGTTGGTGGGGATGCTCATGGGGTTCTCCTTGTCAGGTCACTCACGTCGATTGGTTGAAGCCTCAACCAACCTTCTGTCACCCAGTATAAACATGCATATGCATCTTTTG
This sequence comes from Arthrobacter sp. RCC_34, assembly GCF_041360795.1. Taxonomy (NCBI): domain Bacteria; kingdom Bacillati; phylum Actinomycetota; class Actinomycetes; order Micrococcales; family Micrococcaceae; genus Arthrobacter; species Arthrobacter sp. RCC_34. Next base: position 143,920 of record NZ_JBFUPW010000001.1, read on the forward strand.
TTCCCGGGTTCGGAAAATTTTTCCTGAACTTCAGGCGTGGCGCCAGTCACATGTCTCCGCGTGATCGGCGCCGCCCGTCGATTCATGGCGGATTCTCAGCCGCAGCAGGGCCACTCTGGCCCGGGTCACCCTTAAACTCTGAGAAAATGGAGCCATGCCCCATGCAATCGTTCATCTGATGCGCCACGGCGAGGTGCACAACCCGGACGGCGTCCTGTACGGACGGCTCCCCGGCTTCCACCTCTCGGAACGCGGCTATCGCATGGCGGACCGCCTCGGCGAGTACTTCGGCGCGCAGCGCGATGCCGGTGCGGCCATCGTCCATCTGGTGGCGTCGCCCCTGCTCCGGGCCCAGGAGACCGCGGCCCCCACGGCCGCCGCGCTGGGTCTTGAGATCGAGACGGATGAGCGGGTCATCGAGGCGGAGAACCACTTCGAGGGACTGCGGGTCAACCGCAAGGAACTCCTGAATCCCCGGCACTGGCCTCATCTGGTGAATCCCCTGCGCCCGTCCTGGGGCGAGCCCTACGCCGCTCAGGTGAGCCGCGTCATGGCTGCCGTGCACCAGGCCCGGGAGACCGCCGTCGCACGGGCCGGCGCGGGCGCCGAAGCCGTGATCGTCAGTCACCAGCTGCCCATCTGGTCCACGCGCCTGGCCGCCGAAGGCCGCCGTCTGGCCCACGATCCCCGCAAGCGTGAATGCACGCTCACCTCGGTCACGTCCCTCCTGTTCGACGACGCCGGCCGGCTGGTGGGCGTGACGTACCGCGAACCCGCCGCCGACCTCCTGGTGGGCGCCTCGACCACCCCGGGAGCCTGAGCGATGAGCACCGAACGTTTCCCCCTGGACCGTCGTCAGGTCTTCGGCCTGGCGGGCGCCGGCCTGCTGGGCCTCGCCCTGTCCGCGTGCAGCCAGGACGACCCCCTCGCCAAGCAGGCCCGGGCCGGGGACAACAAGAATTACGTGGCCGGGGACGGCTCCGTCACCGAGTTCGCCCCGGACCAGCGCAAGGCGGCCAAGGACTTCCAGGGTGTGCTGTTCGACGGGAAGCGCGTCACCAGCAAAGATCTCGAAGGCAAAGTGGTGGTGATGAACTTCTGGTTCGCCGCGTGTGCGCCCTGCCGCGTCGAAGCGCCGGACCTCAAAGCGATGCACACTGAGTTCGCGCCCAAGGGCGTCGAGTTCTACGGCGTCAATCTCCGCGATGAGAAGGCCACGGCCGAGGCGTTCGAGAAGAACTTCGGCATCACGTACCCCAGCTTCAATGACAAGGACGGGCAGGTGCTGCTCTCCGTGTCCGGCCTGGTTCCTCCGGGGGCGGTGCCCACGACCCTGATCTTCGACCGTAAGGGCCGGGTCAGCGCACGGATCCTCGGTCAGCTCGAGAAGGGCACGCTGAAGACCCTCATCGCGTCCGCCCTGGCGGAGCGGGCCTGATCCATGCCCAACAACGCCTTCGCGGAGACCGTGCTCAACGGCTCGCTGCTTCTGGCGGTCCCGGTGGCCATGCTCGCCGGGCTCGTCTCCTTCCTCTCACCCTGCGTCCTGCCTCTCGTGCCGGGGTATCTCGGCTACGTCACGGGGCTCACCGGGGTGGATCTGGAGAAGCAGCGGCGCGGACGGATCTTCGCGGGTGTGGCGCTGTTCGTGCTGGGCTTCTCCGTGGTGTTCGTCCTGCTGGGCGGCGCGTTCGGTCAGCTCGGCGGTCTGATCTCGGGTGACCGGCTGCCGACCGTCACCCGCTGGCTCGGCGTCGTCGTGGTGATCATGGGCATCATCTTCCTGGGCGGCTTCGATTTCTTCCAGCGCAACGCCAAGCTGAAGGCCAAGCCTCCCGCGGGTCTCTGGGGTGCGCCCTTGCTGGGCATGACGTTCGGCCTCGGCTGGGCGCCGTGCATCGGTCCGACCTATTCGGCGGTGCAGCTGCTCAGCCTCTCGGGCGGTTCGACGGCGGCCAAGGGGGCACTCCTGGCCTTCGCCTACAGCCTCGGCCTGGGGATCCCGTTCCTGCTGATCGCCCTGGCGGTCCGGCGCGGCATGGGCGTCATGAAGTTCTTCCGCCAGCACAAGCTCGCCATCCAGCGGCTCGGCGGACTCATGCTGATCGCCCTGGGCCTGCTGATGATCAGCGGCCTGTGGGGGGAATGGACGGTTCAGCTCCAGACCTGGTTCCAGAACGAGGTGAAGCTGCCCATCTAGGGCCGGCGCGGTAATGGGACCAGAGGACATGAAGCGCGGACAGGGAAAAGCGCAGACAGGGAAGAAGCACGGATGAGTGAGACGGTGAAGAAGCCCGACGACACGAAGGCGCAGGACACGAAAGCGCAGGGCACCAAGGCACAGGGCAAGAAGTCCGGCAAGGACGACATCGCCGTCCCCGTCCTGGGGCCGATCGGGATGCTCCGCTGGGCCTGGACGCAGCTGACCAGCATGCGCACCGCCCTTCTCCTGCTCCTCCTGCTGGCCGTCGCGGCCGTCCCCGGCTCGCTCTTCCCGCAGCGCCCGGCCAACCCCGCGGTGGTCACGCAGTACATCAAGAACAACCCGGTCACGGGGCCGTGGCTGGACCGGTTCCAGCTCTTCGACGTCTACGCGTCCTACTGGTTCTCCGCCATCTACCTGCTGCTCTTCATCTCCCTGATCGGCTGCATCATCCCGCGAGTGCGGGCGCATTACAAGGCGCTGCGCACCGCCCCGCCGAGGACCCCCCGCCGCATCTCGCGGCTGCCCCAGTACGGCACTCTGGTGATCCCTGCCGGGGAGGGGGTGTCGGCGTCGTCGGCGCTGGAGGATGCCGCGGCAGTGCTCCGCAAGCGCCGCTACCGCGTGGAGACCCGCGATGCCGACGGCGAGCGTCCCCATCTGGGCGCCGAGACCGGTTACCTGCGTGAGGTCGGCAACCTCGTGTTCCACAGCTCGCTCGTGGGCGTGCTCGTCTCCGTGGCTCTCGGTGGTCTCTTCGGGTACAGCGGCCAGCGCACGATCGTGGAGGGTGAGACCTTCGTCAACACCCTGGTCGGCTATGACCAGTTCACGCCGGGCACGAACTTCCAGTCGGCCTGGCTGAGCCCGTACTCGATGCGGCTGGACAAGTTCGATGTCCGGTACGACCGCGAGTCCGTCAAGCAGTTCGGCCAGCCGATCGACTTCACCGCCCATGTCACCACGCAGGACGGTCCGGACGCGGCTCCGCAGCAGCAGACCCTGAAGGTCAACTCCCCGCTGGAGATCGGCGGGACCGGTGTCTACCTGGTGGGCAACGGCTACGCACCGGTCATCACCGTGCGGGACGGCAAGGGGAACGTGGCCCTGCAGGGTCCGGTGCCCTCCATCCCGACGGACGGCGTGTACACCTCCACGATGGTGATCAAGGTGCCGGACGCCAAGCCGGACCAGCTCGGTTTCGTGGGCTTCTTCCTGCCGTCCGCCCAGCTCAACGACCAGGGCGTGGCGTTCAGCGCCGATCCGGATCCGCTCAGGCCGCAGCTGAATCTCAACTCGTACTACGGCGATCTGGGCCTGGACTCCGGCGCCCCGCAGAACGTCTTCAGCCTGGACGTGAAGAACCTCAAGCAGCTCAACGGCCGTGATCTGCCGGCCAAGGGCATCGTCCTGGACGCCGGGCAGACTTACAAACTGCCGGACGGCAAGGGGTCCATCACGTTCGACGGGCTCAAGCGCTTCATCGCCGTCGACGTCCGCCACAACCCGGGCCAGGTCCCTGCGCTCGTGTTCGCGCTGGTGGCCGTGGGCGGTCTGGTGATCTCCCTCTACGTCGGGCGCCGTCGGGCCTGGGTCCGGACCGGAACCGCCGACGACGGCCGGGTCATGGTCGAGTACGGCCTTCTGGCCCGCGGTGAGGACCACGGCCTGGCCAAGGAGACCGCGAAGATCCGGCAGGCGCTTCAGGACGGCTGGGGATTGAACGCCGGACCCGGAGACCCGCCTGGCGGCTCCGGAAGCACGGCGGATAATGGAAAGAACGCGGCCGGGCCCGACACCGGGGCGGCGCGCAATGGAAAGGAAAGCTCATGACACCGCTGAACCCGCTGCTGGGGCAGTACAGCGAGCTCTTCATGCTGCTCGCCGCCGGAACCTACACGGTGGCGTTCATCGCCTTCGCCTGGGATCTGGCCAAGAGCAGCGCCACCTTGAAGGCGATCGATGAGCGTGCCGCGCAGCAGCAGGCCCGTCAGCTGGTCGGCGCGGGCGCCCCGGTCACGTCGCAGGAGGCGTCCGGCGGTGGGGCCATCACGGCGGATCCCTCCATGCGCTACGCCGCGGAACGGCGCGTCCCCGCCCGGGTCGCCGTCGCCCTCACCGTCCTCGCGGCACTGATCCACGGCGCAGGTGTGATCACCCGTGGCATCGCCGCCGGCCGTGTGCCGTGGGGCAACATGTATGAGTTCCTCACCACCGGCGCCTGGCTCGTGGCCGTGGTCTTCCTGCTCGTGCTGCTGCGGCGTGACCTGCGCTTCGTGGGCACCTTCGTGACGGCCCTTGTCATCATCATGCTCGTGGCGGCGTCTGTCGCGTTCTGGACGCCCGTGGGCCACCTGGTCCCGGCTCTGCAGAGCTACTGGCTGATCATCCACGTCTCCATCGCGGTGCTGTCCTCGGCGCTCTTCACTTTGACGTTCTCCATGTCCGTGCTGCAGCTCATCCAGTCCCGCCGCGAAGGCCAGCTGGCCCTGGGCCGTGAGGACAAGCTCGGCTTCATGCGCCTGGTCCCCAACGCCCTGAGCCTGGAGAACTTCAGCTACCGCATCAACACCATCGCTTTCGTGGGCTGGACCTTCACCCTCATGTTCGGCGCCATCTGGGCCGAGAAGGCCTGGGGGCGCTTCTGGGGCTGGGACACCAAGGAAGTCTGGACCTTCGTGATCTGGGTGGTCTACGCGGGTTACCTGCACGCCCGTGCCACCCGTGGCTGGACCGGCACCCGTGCCGCTTGGCTGTCGATCGTCGGCTACCTGTGCGTGGTCTTCAACTTCACGATCGTGAACCAGTACTTCAACGGCCTGCACTCCTACTCGGGGCTGTGATGCCATAGCCCGGGCGGCAGCGCTCCGGAAAGCCGTCAGGCCCGGTCCCAGGAATCCTGGGACCGGGCCTGACGTGTATCCCGGGCCGGGCGCGGAGCCGACCGTGGGGCGGGGTGCGGAGGTGGGTCAGGCGTCCTGGCCGGGAGCGCCGTCGTCGCCCTTGTGAAGCCGGCGTTCCTGCTCTTCCAGCTTCTTGCGCATCTCCTCGAGCTTGCGGGCCTCCTCCTGGTTGCGGCGGCGCTCTTCGAGGTTGCGCAGGAACTGCGGGTCGTCGTCGGGGCCCAGCGGGCGTCCGCCCGTGGCGCCGCCTCCGGCGTCTCGTCCGTTCGAGGCCGGGCCGCCGGTGGCCGGACGCGTCGCGGCGGTGCGGGGACGGCCGAGCAGGAACCACAGGATGGCGCCGAGGAGCGGCAGCAGAAGCAGCGCGACGATCCACACGCCCTTCGGCACGCCGCGCACCTCACGGGAGTCCGTGCGGAGGCAGTCGATGAGGGCGTAGATGCAGACAGCGACGATGACGACTGAAATGATGACCCGGGGCATCCTGCCAGTGTACTGAGCCGCCCTGGAAACCACCTGGGGCGCGTGCGCCTGTGCCTGCCGCTGAGCCTTGCCGCTGAGCCCTGCCGCTGAGACAGTGAGTTTCCGCTGAAACAGTGAGCTGAACACACTGTTTCAGCGGAAACTCACTGTCTCGGCGGGGAGTGGGGGCGGTGGGTCGGGGTGTTGGGCCGGGGTGGTGCGGGCGGGCCGGGGGATCGCCCAGGAACGGCCGGTAGAATGGTGGGGTGGCGAATCTGAAGTACCTTCTCATCCGGCTGGCCCTCTTCGCGGTGGCTCTGGTCATCTGCCTCTTCCTGGGGACCGGACTGATCCTCGGCGCGATCTTCGCCGCCGTGATCGCGTTCGCGGTCAGCTACCTCTTCTTCAGCCGCCAGCGCGACGACGCCGCGGTCCAGCTGGCCAGCACCATCGGCTCCCGCTCGCGGGACGGCCGCGCGGAGAAGGACGCTGCTGCGGAGGACGCCGAGGTGGGGCGGGCCGAGCAGAGCATCGCGGAACCGGTGGAACCCCGCCGGAACGACGCCCCCACGGACTCCAGGAACGCTTAGAACCCCCCTCAGCTCAGACACACGGATGCCCCGGACCACGATGGTCCGGGGCATCCGTCGTTGGGGCCCGGGCTTGGCTGGGCGGGAATGCCAGGGCCGGTCGGGACGGCCCGGGCCCTACACCCCGTGCTGGAGGATGAGCGCCACCGCGAACAGGGCCGCGTAGCCGAGGTTGAGCATGCCCGTCTGCTGCAGCACCGGGATCAGGGCCTTCCCGGTCCGGCCGGAGAGCATGAGCCAGCAGGGGAGCAGGGCCGCCGGGATCAGCAGGAGCACCAGGAGGATCCAGAGGTTCTCCGGAGCCAGGATGAGCGAGGACAGGATGGCGACCGCGAGCATCAGCACATAGGTGCGGCGAGCCAGGCGGTCGCCGAGCCGGACGGCCAGGGTGTACTTCTTGGAGGCCTTGTCCGTGGGGATGTCCCGCACATTGTTCGCCATGAGCACCGCGCAGGCGATGAGGCCCGTTCCGACGGCCCCCACGATCGCGCTGAGGCTGATGTGCCCGGCCTGGGTGTACGTGGTGCCGAGCGTCGCCACGAGCCCGAAGAACACGAACACGAACAGCTCGCCGAGGCCCTGGTAGCCATACGGGTTCTTGCCGCCCGTGTAGCCCCAGGCCGCGATGACGGCTCCCAGACCCACCAGGATCATCCACCAGGTCTGCGTGAGCAGGACCAGGACGAGGCCGGTCACCATGGAGAGCCCGTAACAGCTCAGGGCCGCGATGAGCACGGCGCGCGGCTTGGCGGCCCCGGAGCCGACCAGGCGGAACGGGCCGACGCGGTTCTCATCCGTGCCGCGGATGCCGTCCGAGTAGTCGTTGGAGTAGTTGACGCCGACCTGGAGCAGCAGCGCGATGAGCGCCGCCAGGATCGCGTTGACGAGATTGAAGGCGTGCAACTGGTACGCCGCCGCGCTGCCGATCACCACGGGGGCGATCGCCGCGGGAAGGGTGCGGGGACGGGCCCCTTGGATCCACTGGGCGGCTGTAGCCACGGTTACCTCTCGCTCGGCATCGGGTGATGTTTCAGAATCTGCTGTTTCAAAACCTGTGGCGCGGATGCGCCGTAGCTATTTTCCCCCATGTTCGGAGGCGAGCCGGGCAAGGATCGCCTGACGGTCGACTTTGCCGTTCTCCAGGAGGGGGAGCGCGTCCCAGAGAGACACCAGACGAGGACGCAGGGCGCCGAAGTCCGCGCGCAGCGCCTCGGCCAGTGCTGCCGGGTCGCCGGCGGCTCCGGGGCGCAGCACGACGGCGGCCGCCACGACCTGTCCCCACTCGGCGGACGGGACGCCGCCGACGAAGGCCTGCGCGACGCCGTCGAGCGCTTCCAGCGCCCGCTGCACGTCCAGCGCGGCGACCTTGCTGCCGCCCGAGTTGATCACATCGTCCACGCGGCCCGTCACGCGGAGGACGCCGTCGCTGTCCAGCTCGCCCAGATCGCTCGTGCGGAAGTACCGCTCGCCGTCGAGGTCCACGAAGGCGTCCTCGGTGGCCTGGGGATCGTCCAGGTAGCCGTCCGCGAGGGTCGGGCCGCCCAGGTGCACGCGGCCGTCCACGAGGCGCACCTCGACGTCCTCCAGGGCCCGCCCGTTGTAGACGCAGCCGCCGGACGTCTCGGCGGAACCGTACGTGGTGACCACGTTCAGGCCCAGCTCCCGGGCGTGTGCGAGCAGCGCGGGGGAGACCGCGGCGCCGCCCAGCAGGATCGCGGTGAAGCGGCGCAGGATGCGCAAGGTGTCCTCGGACGGGTCCTCCAGCAGCCGGGCGAGCTGCGTGGGGACCAGCGACGTGAACCGCACTGGATCGGTCAGCTCGTCCGCGGCGGCCACGAAGGCCTCCGGGGTGAAACCGCCCGAGAGGTCCATGGCCCACGGTCGCGTTCCGGCGAAGAGGGATCTGACCAGGACCTGTACCCCGGCCACGTAGTGCAGCGGCAGGGCCAGGAGCCACTGTCCTTCGCCCCGCAGGGCCACGGCCGTGGCCATGGAGCTGGCCGCCAGGGCCTCCGAGGAGAGCACCACGGCCTTGGGCCGGCCGGTGGAACCGGACGTCCGGACGACGACGGCGGCGTCCGGGTGGCCGGGCAGCCGCACCGTGGCGATCCGCTCGCCGAAGTCGACGGCTGGGCCTTCGCCGTGCAGGGCGGCGGCGAGGTCGTGGAGGACGGGGTCGAGGTTCTGCATGGGGTCCTGGGTGTCGAAGGGGCGAGAAGGAGGAGATTCTCTAGAAGTAGTACGGGAAGTCGGACCAGTCGGGATCGCGCTTCTCCAGGAACGCCTGCTTGCCCTCCACCGCCTCGTCCGTCATGTAGGCCAGACGGGTCGCTTCGCCCGCGAAGACCTGCTGGCCGGCCAGACCGTCGTCGGCGAGGTTGAAGGCGAACTTGAGCATGCGGATGGCCTGCGGGGACTGACGGGCGATGTCTCGGGCATAGCCGAGGGCCACGGTCTCCAGTTCTGCGTGCGGCACGGCCTCGTTCGCGGCGCCCATGCGGACCATGTCCTCGGCGGAGTATTCACGGGCCAGGAAGAAGATCTCCCGGGCGTTCTTCTGGCCCACCTGGCGTGCCAGGAGCGCCGAGCCGTAGCCGGCGTCGAAGCTGCCCACCGTGGCGTCGGTCTGCTTGAACTTGCCGTACTCGCGGGACGCGATGGTGAGATCGGAGACCACGTGCAGCGAATGCCCGCCGCCGGCGGCCCAGCCGTTCACGACGGCGATCACCACCTTGGGCATGGTGCGCATGAGCCGCTGGACTTCCAGGATGTGGAGGCGGCCCGCGCGGGCGGGGTCGACGGTTTCGCTCGTCTCGCCTTCCGCGTACTTGTAGCCGTCACGGCCGCGGATGCGCTGGTCGCCGCCCGAGCAGAACGCGTGGCCGCCGTCTTTGGGGGAGGGGCCGTTGCCCGTGAGGAGGACGGTGGCGACGTCGGGCGTCATGCGGGCGTGGTCCATGGCCCGGTACAGCTCGTCGACGGTATGGGGGCGGAAGGCGTTGCGCACCTCGGGCCGGTCGAAGGCGATCCGGACGCACGGGAGGTCGCGGATGACGGCGCCGTCCTCATCCCGCTCGACCTGCCGGTGATACGTCAGGTCCGTGAAATCGAAGCCGTCCACCACGCGCCATTGGCGGGGGTCGAAGGTGTCGGAGACGGACGCTGGGAGGGCATTGGCGGTCATGGGTGCATACTATGCCCGGCGGGCCGTCTCCAAATAAACGATAGAATACTCTCAGTGACGTTGACGTCTATGTCCACATGACCATGAGTCGGCGCACTGGGGGCGGTGCGCGGCATCGAGCCACCGAGGTTCTTCTTCTGATGAAATCCAGTCTGCGCCGCATCGGCGCGCCCACTTTCTCGCTGGCGGCCGGGGTCGCCGCCCTCCTTGCCGCAGGAGCTCTCGCGGTCCAGAGCGCACCGGCTGCCGTCGCGGCTGCGGTGAACTGCATCCAGACGCTGCCGGGGATCGACGCGAACCCCACGCCCGAAGGCTACGACAACCGTCCGAACCTCTTCGTCAAGGGCGGCTTCACGGTCGTGCAGAACGCCGCGGAGATGGAAGGCAAGGCCGTCGTGCTCGGCGACGCGTCTGTGACCAAGGCCAGTGGCATCTACAACGTCGGCACGGCCGGCGTCGGTTCCGGCCTGTGGCCGCAGCCGGGCACGGACCACCTGGTGGTCGGCGGCTCGCTGAGCGCGAACTCCGGCGTGACGGTCGACGTCGGAGCCAACAACAGCCCCGGAGGCGGCGCGGTCTCCGCCGGCGGCGACGTGACCGTGGCCAAGCTCAGCACCAACGGCGGCAAGGTAACTGCCAACGACTCGTCCGCTGCTGACGCCTACCGTGACCTTCCGGCCCGCATCCAGACGACGTCGGCCTCCTACGCGGCGCTGCCCGCCACCGGCACGGTCTCCGTGACCGGCTGGGGGATCGACCTGGTGGGCGACGGCACCTCCGCGACTCAGGTGTTCACCCTGGACGGCAAGGCTCTGGGCACCGCGGTGCGGTCCCTGGAGGTCAAGAACGTGCCGGCGAAGTCGCGCATGATCATCAACGTCACCGGCGGTCCGCAGGTGACCCTGGGCCTGAACGCCCTCTTGCTCAACGGCGTCCCCGTGCCGATCAGCGACTCCACGTTCGGTGAGCTCGCCGGTCATATGCTGTGGAACTACACCGAGGCTCAGGATGTCCACGTCACGGGATCGGCCCAGGTCCCCGGCTCGATGCTGGTCCCGAGCGAGGCCGGCGCCACGACCATCGACGTGCCCGGCTACAACGGTCGCGTCTACGTCAACGGCGACTTCGTCCACGGCGGCAGCGGCTCCGAGGTGCACGCCTACCCGTTCCCGGATGAGCTGACCACTTGCACCGTCGACCCGACCCCGCAGCCGACGACGTCCTCGCCGGTTCCGACGGAGACTGCGACTTCGCCGGTTCCGACGGAGACGGCCACGTCCCCGGTTCCGACCGAGACCGCCACGTCGCCGGTTCCGACCGAGACCGCCACGTCGCCGGTTCCGACCGAGACGGCCACCTCTCCGGTTCCGACGGAGACCGCGACCTCTCCGGTTCCGACGGAGACGGCCACGTCCCCGGTCCCGACCGAGACCAGCACGTCCGCCCCGGCGACGTCCGCCCCAGCCACCTCCGCCCCGGCCACCTCCACCCCCGCGACCAGCACGGCTCCCGTGGCCACGCCGTCGTCGTCCTCGACGAGCGCTCCCGTGAACGGCTCCGCGACGCCGACCGCCACCGACAACGGGGACCTCGCCGTCACGGGCGCCTCCTCGGCGCTGCTGCCCACTGCGTTGGCCGCGTTCGGATTCCTGGTGATCGGCGCCGTGACCCTGCTGACCGTGCGAGGCCGCGGACGGCACTGATCCCCGGCCCCGACCCTGGGCTCCAGACTGAAATCCCCCGCTCGGCGATCTTCGCCGGGCGGGGGATTTCTGCGTTTCCGGGCCCGGAGCCCGACATCTGACTCTGAAACATTCGTCAAATGTTGGAAACTGTGGGAATCGGCCTGCCCAGCTGTCGAAGTCCGGCGAATATCCTCCCACGTGCAGGCCGTCGCATCATTGTGATGTGCGACTCAAGCGCGTGTTAGTCAAATCACGTTCGGGAAAGGGTCCGTACACTTGTCTACCGTGTCAGATACAACGCAGCAGGAGCGCACCGAGGGCCAGGCCAACAGGCAGGGTTCCAGCGCCGCAGACAGCACCACTCTCAGCGCCGAGGGTTACAGCAAGTCCCTGAGCCGCCGTCACGTGACCATGATCGCCATGGGCGGGGCCATCGGCGTCGGACTCTTCATGGGAGCCGGCGGGCGTCTCGCCTCCACCGGCCCGGCTTTGATCTTCTCCTACGCCATCGCCGGCGTGATCGCCTACTTCCTCATGCGGGCCCTGGGCGAGCTCATCATGTACCGCCAGACGTCCGGATCCTTCGTGTCCTACGCGGGCGAGCTCTTCGGCTCCAAAGGCGCGTTCCTCTCCGGGTGGATGTACTTCCTGAACTGGGGCATGACCGGCATCGCCGAGCTGATCGCCATCGGCCTCTACTTCCAGTACTTCTTCCCGAACGTCCCGGTGGAGATCTCCGCCATCGCGGCGCTCGTGCTCCTGGTGGCCGTGAACCTCCTCTCGGTCAAGGCCTTCGGCGAGTTCGAGTTCTGGGCCTCCGTGCTCAAGGTCGGCGCCATCCTGATCTTCCTCGTCGTCGGCACCGTCCTGGTGGTCATGAACGCCCAGGTCGGCCCCTCGCACGCCAGCCCGGCCAACCTCTTCGCGGGCGACGGCGGCATGTTCCCGCATGGCGCTCTGGTCATGGTCCTCGTGCTCAACGCGGTCATCTTCGCCTACAACGCGATCGAACTGGTGGGCATCACCGCCGGCGAGATGCAGAACCCGGCCCGCGAGGTGCCCAAGGCGATCCGCGCCGTCGTGATCCGCATCGTGGTCTTCTACGTCGGCTCCGTGACCCTGCTGGCCATGCTCCTCCCGAGCGACCAGTACAAGGCCGGCACCAGCCCCTTCGTCACCGTGTTCGGCCAGATGGGCCTGCCGTGGATGGGCGATGTCATGAACTTCATCGTCATCACCGCGGCGTTGTCCTCGTGCAACTCCGGCCTGTACTCGATCGGCCGCATCTTCCGCACCATGGCCAACAACGGGCACGCCCCGAAGTGGCTCACCAAGATGTCCTCGCGGCACATCCCGTTCGCGGCCATCCTGGCGATCGGCGCCTTCTACCTGGTCGGCATCATCCTGAACGTCTGGCTCGGCGGCTCCCACGCCTTCGACCTGGCGCTCAACACCGCGTCGATCGGCGTGATCTTCACCTGGGGCTCGATCTTCGCCTGCCAGATCATGCTCCGGAAGAAGAAGGGCGAGGTCTCCAGCCTCCCCATGCCGGGTTCGCCCTGGACCAGCTGGGCCGGTCTTGTGGCGCTCCTGATCATCACCGTGCTGATCGGTTTCGACACCACCAAGGGCTCCGACGGCAGCGTGTTCTACCTCGGCGCCTGGACCCTCGCGACTGTGCCGCTCTTCGCGCTGCTCCTGTGGCTCGGCTGGCTCAAGGTGCGGAACAACAAGCCGAAGAACGAGCTCTTCAGCTGACCTCCCGCCGGCTAGCGGGACCCGCGGTCCCGGCCCGGACGGACTGAGCGCGCGACGGCGGCGCCTCCCCAGGCGGGGAGGCGCCGCCGTCGTCGTTTCCGGAGCCCTGCCGGCGCAGATGAACGCTCGGTGAACCGCTTGGAATCCGGGCCGTGCGGGCCGCACAATGATCCTCGTGCAAAAAATCGATTCCGTGACGCTGCACGGGAAACACGTCACCCTCGAACCCCTGAGCCGGGATCACGAAGCCGGGCTGGTCGAGGCCGTTCACGACGGCGAGCTGTGGAACCTCTGGTACACCTCCGTGCCGCGTCCGGAGGCGATGGCGGCCGAGATCGACCGTCGCCTGGCATTGCAGGAGACGGGCGGCATGCTGCCGTTCACGGCCTTCTCCAACGCGACCGGCCAGGTGCTCGGGATGACGAGTTTCATGAACATCGACCATGCCCTGCCACGGCTGGAGATCGGGTCGACGTGGAACCGCCGCTCGGCTCACGGCACCGGCACGAACGCCGATTCCAAGTACCTGCTGCTGCGCCACGCTTTCGAGACGGTGGGCTGCGTGGCGGTGGAATTCCGGACCAATTGGCTCAATCACCAGTCGCGCGAGGCGATCGCCCGGCTCGGCGCCAAACAGGACGGGGTGCTGCGCAGCCAGGCCCTGACGCCAGAGGGCGTGCTGCGGGACACCGTGGTGTTCTCCATCCTGGCGGGGGAGTGGGCCGCCGTGAAGAGGAACCTGGAGTACCGGCTGGGCAAGGCGCGCTGAGGCGGGCCGGGCGTATGACAAGACGGCGCGGGCGGAGTTTGCTTCAATGAGGGGATGCTGACTCTGATCGCGCCCCACCCCGACGCCTATGACGCCTGGAAAGACTGCCTGCACGACTTCGGCGACGGCCCTCTGGACGGCTCCGGATTCAACCAGGAGGTGGCGGCTCCGAACCTGAGCCGGGAGGGGTTCGAGCAGTACCTGACGCAGCGCCTCACGGAGGGTGACACGTCCGTGGAACCGGCTCCGGGCCGGGTGCACTGCAGCTATTACTGGATCGTGGAGGACGGCCAGGACGACATCCTCGGCTTCCTGGCCATCCGGCACGACCTCAACGACTTCCTGTTCAACTACGGCGGCCACATCGGCTACTCGGTGCGGCCCTCCGCGCGTCGCCGGGGTGTCGCGACCAAGGCGCTCGCCGAATCCCTGCGGCTCGCCCCAGGCCTGGGCATCCAGGACGTCCTGGTCACGTGTGTGGAGGAGAACGAGGCCTCCCGTGCCGTGATCGAGGGCAATGACGGACAATACGAGGACACGAGGGACGGGTTCCGCCGGTACTGGTTCCCGGTCGGCTGACGCACGCGGCCCGGACATGCTGAAGGCCCGCCCCGAGAACGGGGCGGGCCTTCAGCATGCGTGAGGGTGGCGGGGGCGTTCTACCGCGGTCCCGCGCCCGGCAGCAGCTCACGGGCGCCCAGGGCGTCCGTGATGAAGGCGTAGTCCCAGGCGCGCTCGCGCCACTGGACGTAGCGGCCGGAGGCGCCGCCGTGACCGCCGTCCATCTCGATCTTCAGGACCACGGGCTCCGAGCCGGTGTTCTTGTCCCGCAGGGCCTGGACCCACTTGGCGGGCTCCACGTAGAGGACGCGGGTGTCGTTGAAGGACGTGACCGCCGCGATCTTCGGGTACGCGGTCTCCCGGATGTTCTCGTACGGCGTGTAGCTCTTCATGTACGCGTAGACCTCGGGGTCCGTGATCGGATTGCCCCACTCCTCCCATTCGAGAGCGGAGAGCGGCAGTTCCGGATCAAGGATGGTGGTCAGGGCGTCCACGAACGGCACCTGCGCCACGATGGCCGCGTACTTCTCCGGCGCCAGGTTCGCGACGGCGCCCATGAGGAGGCCGCCGGCCGAGCCGCCCAGGGCGGCGACCCGCTGCGGGTCCACCCAGCCCGCGGACACGAGGTGGTCCGTGGCGGCGATGAAGTCCGTGAAGGTGTTCTTCTTGGCGAGCTTCTTGCCCTGTTCGTACCAGCGCCGGCCGAGCTCGCCGCCGCCACGGATATGGGCGTCCACGAACACGATGCCGCGGTCCAGCAGCGAGAGGCGCGAGACCACGAAGGCCGGGTCCATGCTGACCTCGTAGGAGCCGTAGCCGTACACGAGGCCGGGTGCGGTGCCGTCCGCCTGCACCGAACGGTGCCGCAGCACGGACAGCGGGATGCGGGTCCCGTCGGAGGCCGTGGCCCACTCGCGGGTGGCCACGTAATCGGACGGGTCGTACCCGCCGAGCACGGGCTGTTCGCGGCGCAGCAGGAGCTCGCCCGCCGGTGCGTCCGCGGTCGGAAGCACGAAGTCGTAGACCCGTGTCGGGGTGAGGAAACTCGTGTAGCCCAGGCGGACCATGGGGGCGTCGTGGTCGGCGCCGCTCAGGTAGGCCGTGAACAGCTCTTCATCGAAGACGGGTTCCACAGGATCGGCCTGCCGCGGGGTGCCCAGGCCTTCACGGGGCAGGAACTGCACGCGCTCCAAGGTGTCCTCGCGCACCGACAGGACGACGTAGTCCTTCAGGATCGCGGTCCCGTTCACGCGGACGTCATCGGAATGCGGCACCAGGGTGACCCACTGCTGGTCCTCCAGGGGCTGGGAGAGCTCGTCCCACGCGGCGAAGGAGACCATGGAGTTCACGGCGTCCCGGTCGTGGGTCAGCAGGACGCCATCCACGGGCTCGCCGTCGTCCTCCGTTACCAGGGTGAACGGCTCCGCCTCGTAGAGGATGCGCGCGTCGCGGGGGATCACGGTGCGCAGGCCGGCGCCGGGGTGGGCGAAGTCGAGCAGGCGCACCTCGCTGTACTCGGAGCAGGACGACGCGACCACCAAGTGGGTCCGCTCGGCGGACAGCTCGAAGCCGAGCCACATGCCGGGGTCGTCCTCCTGGTAGACGAGCTCGTCCTCCGCCACCGGGGTGCCCAGGGTGTGGCTGCGGATCTGGTGTGGACGCCAGGTCTCGTCCACCACCGTGTAGAACAGGCGCGAGCCGTCGGGGGAGAAGGCCAGTCCGTAGAAGGCGCCCTCGATCACGTCCGGCAGGAGCTCGCCCGTGCGGAGGTCCTTGACGCGGACCGTGAAGCGCTCGTCGCCGGCGTTGTCCACGGCGTAGGCGTACAGGGTGCCGTCGCGCGTCACGGCCGTGCCGCCCACCGAGAAGAACGGCTGCCCCTCGGCTTCCGCGTTGCCGTCCAGGAGGGTCTGCTCGCCGTCGAGCACGACGTCGGCCTCCACCACCGGCGGCGTCCAGTCGGCCAGGGGGGCGCCGGAGTCCGCTGCCGCCACGCGGCAGAACACGGGGTAGTCCTTGCCCTCGGCGGTCCGCGTGAAGTACCACCAGCCGTCCTTGCGGCCGGGCACCGAGAGGTCGGTCTCGAGCGTGCGGCCCTTGATCTCCTGGAAGATCGCCTCGCGGAGCGGCTCCTGATCCGCGGTCACGGCCTCCTGGTAGGCGTTCTCCGCCTCGAGGTGCTGCACGACCTCGGCGTTCTCCTTGTCGCGGAGCCATTCGTAGTCGTCCACGAACACGTCCCCGTGATGGGTGCGTTCGACGGGGACCTTCTTGGCGCGGGGCGGCTGAGGAGCGTGTGGTGTTGCGGTCATGACCCCAGCCTAGTGGGACGGGAAGCGCTGGAGAGGGGGTGGGAATCGGCTGTCGGCGAACGCCTCAGGCCGCCGCGAACGTCCGCCATCTCGGGCTCAGGCTGAAGGCGGCGGCCACGGCGAGGAGGAAGCACGCGAGTGCCAGCCA
Organism: Arthrobacter sp. RCC_34; assembly: GCF_041360795.1. NCBI lineage: Bacteria > Bacillati > Actinomycetota > Actinomycetes > Micrococcales > Micrococcaceae > Arthrobacter > Arthrobacter sp. RCC_34. The sequence continues at coordinate 160,495 of NZ_JBFUPW010000001.1, forward strand.
GGCCGAGGGCACGCCGCCGATCTGTGCCAGCACTCCGGCGGCCACCGAGAAGACGGCCTTGGCGAGCCCGGCGCCCGCATTGCGGACCGCCATGTAGCGGCCGATCTGGCCTTCCGGGGCGAGCTGGTTGGTCGCGATCTGCATGCCGACCACATGGGCCGTGATGATCAGGGCGGTGACGCCGACCAGGAAGACCGCCAGGATGGCCGGCCACTGCGGCGCCAGGAGCAGGCTCAGCACGCCGCCACTCACCAGGGCGTAGCGCTGGACCATTCTCCGGACCCGGGCCGAGAGGCCGAGGAGCGCTCCGGCCAGGACTCCGCCGAGCATGGCCGAGATGTCCAGCGCCGAGTAGAACGGGGCGGAGCCGGGGACGACGGCGTCGGCGTAGGAGGGGAGGAGTGCGGTGAGGAATTGCAGCGCACCGCTGCTGGGGATCGACACCAGGAGCACGAGCGCGAGCATCCTGCCGCCGTCGAGGGGCTGTGGCGCGCCCTCGGCGCCGATGACGGAGACAGCGGCGGCCGACGACGGTGCGCCGCTCCGCGCCCCTCGCGGTCGTGCGTCCGGTGCCTGGCCGCCGTCGTGCGCCTTGTCCGCTCGATCGCTGCGGCTCAGGCTCCGGACGAGCAGGACGCTCGCCGCATACAGTGCGCTTGCGGTGACGAAGCACCATGTGGCGCTGACGAGGGCGAGGAGAAGACCCGACAGGCCACTGCCGACCACGCCGCCGATGATCGTCGTCGAGGAGATCCGGCCCTGAACGGCGGGGAGGTCTTCGCGCCCGATGATGAGCCGGAGCGCACGGGCCAGCGCACTCTTGTTGGCCAGCTTGGCGATGCTCAGTGTCCCCTGCGAGGCACAGAACAGGGTGATGAGCACCGGCACGGGTACCTCTGCCACCACCGAGACGGCGAGCACCAGGGAGAAGGCCACGCAGACCCAGTTCGTCCGGCTCAGGGTGGTGACCGCGGAGCCGCGGTCGAAGGCCCGGCGCAGAGCGATTCCGGCGATCACCCCGGGAAGGTAGGCGAAGGCGTTCACCACTCCGACCATCGACGCGCTGCCCGTGAGATGCAGCGTGGTCCACAGGAGAGCGACGAGCTGGACGGCCTCCGCGACCGCACCCACAGCGGCGAAGCACGTCAGTGCCCACTTGTGCATCTCCGCCCCTTTCCCGGCCGGGTCGACTCTGGGCCAACTCCGGTTCTCTCGCCCGGCGGCCGTGGCCATTAAGCCACGAGAGCGGGGGCGTCGCGAGTCACACGCCTCGCCGGGCGACGCCTCCCGTGCACGCGTGTCTCAGGGAAGCCGGAGGGTCCAGGGGTACGATGAGCGACATCTAGGGATCAGGCATACGTGCCTGCTCACCGGCGATACAGGAGGTTCCCGTGGCGGTGCACGATGTCGGTCTGCGAGATCTGGGGCAGGGCAGTTACGTCCTGACCACGGAGGCGGAGTTTCTCAACACCGGGCTGGTGGTGGGCCAGGAAAGGGCTCTCGTCATCGACACCGGGTGCGGTCCGCGGCAGGGCCGGGAGATCCTGGAGGCGGTGCGCAGCGTGACCGATCTGCCGCTCGTGGTGGTGAACACCCACGCGCACTACGACCACTTCTTCGGCAATGCCGTGTTCCGCGAGGCGGGGGCCACCGAGTTCTGGGCTCATGAGAACACCGCCCGTGCCATCGAGGAATCGGGAGAGTCGCAGCGTCCGGCAGTGGAGGTCTTCGAACCTGAGATGGCGGCCGGCGAGGGCGAGGACACCGTCCTGGTGGTGCCGGAGGCGATCGTCCGGGACCAACCGGTGCTGGTGGACCTGGGCGGCGTGAGCGTGCAGCTGTTCCACCTGGGCCGCGGCCACACCGACGGCGACCTCCTGGTGGGCACCGCGACGACTCTCTACGCGGGTGACCTGGTCGAACACGGCGGCTACCCGGCCTTCGAGGATTCCTACCCGGTGGAGTGGGCGGATGCCCTGCGGCACATCTCGGCATTGCGCCACCGCTACGAATACCTGGTCCCCGGGCATGGCGCCCCGATGGACGACCGCGAAGTGAAGACCATGGCGGACACGATGGTGATGGCTGTCCGGCAGGCGCACCAGGCCACGCGGGAGACCCCGGACGACGCCACCAAGGCCATCCCCGTGCTTCCGTATGGCCCGGAGCAGTCCCGTCACTTCATCCGCCGGCTCCGCGTCACGGCTTAGGGCGGCGCGAGCCGGCGCCGGAGGTCCGGAAGTGCCCCCTTGCCACCGTCGTTCGCTTCTGGATAGCCTGAAAGCTCGACGATCGAGCATTTATGGCTGTCGAGGGAAGTGGGTGGCCGCACTGTTCGGCATCTCTCTCAGGACGGCTCTGGAAAGGGGACAGGATGAACGACGCCAGGAATGAAGAACGCAATTCAGGGAAGCCCGTCGAGCGGCAGGAAGCTGACGACGCGGTGGCCGAGGACGAGGTGACGCCGTCGTCGCAGGGACTCGGCGCCGTCCTGGGCGATGCCGAGCGGACGCCCAACCCGGGCCCCGTCAAGGAACCCAGTCCAGCCGACAAGGCCGCGATCGAGCAGGTCTCCGAGGAGTACGAAGTCGTGCGCACCGAGGACGGCGAAGACTATCTTCAGCCGCGTGAGAGCAGCGACGGCGGCGACCACCAGAACTGAGCGGTGGTTCCGACCACCACTCCGCCCCCCATGAAGGCCGCCCGGGACTGCCCGGGCGGCCTTCGTGCTGTCCGGACGGGGCTCGCCTGTCGTGGTGGCCGGGCGTGCCAGAATGCCTGGATGGACGAAACATGGGACGGGCGGATCGCCGCCTTCTGGGCCGATGCCGGCAGCCGCGATCCGAAAACCCTCCTCGCCGCGATGACGGAACTCGTCCGGGAACAGCCAGAGGGCGACCCGGCCGCGTTGTACGAACTCGCCTCGGTCCACGACTTCCTCGGTCACGAAAGCCAGGCGATTCCGCTGTATCAGGCGGCGCTCGACGGCAGCCTCGACGGTGAACGCAAGCCGCAGGCGGTCATCCAGCTGGCCAGTTCCCTGCGGAATGTCGGGCGCGCGCCGGAAGCTGTGAGCCTCCTGGAGGACTTTCCGGAGGACCCGACGACGGGCTCGGCGTCGCGGGCCTTCCTCGCCTTGGCGTTGTTCGACGCCGGCCGCTCCCGGGAGGCCCTGCAGGTCGCCCTGGCAGCGCTCGCACCGACGCTCCCGCTGTACTCGGGCACGGTCGCGGCCTACGCCGACGAGCTGGAGGAGCCCGGAACCCAGGGGCGTCAGTGAGCTGAGTTCGTGGTTTCCGGGTGAGTTCGTGGACTGTGCCCGCGAACTCACCCGTAACCCACGAACTCGCGTCGCTGCACCGGCGGACCGCTGCTGGGACGCCGGGCCCGAGCTCAGCCCAGGCGCGGGGTCCGCGGGGGCTCGGTGCGGCGCTCGCCGGTGGCCTCGAACGCGGCGGCGTAGCCCAGGAGTTCGTTGTCCGAGTAGGCCTTGCCCCAGAAGCTCAGCCCGACCGGCATGCCGATGTCCGCCATGGTGCCCATAGGGACCGTGACCGTGGGGATGCCGAGGTGCCGCGGGACCAGGTTGCCGTTGGACACCCACACCCCGTTGCGCCACCCGAGATCCGCGGACTCCTCCCGCACGTCCATGTCGGCCGGTCCCACATCGGCCGCGGCCGGCAGGATCACGGCGTCCAGACCGAGCCCGTCCATCCACTCCTCGAGGTCCACGCGCCGGGTCTTCTCCAGGCCCAGCAGGCCGGGCTCCAGGGTGTACAGTTCGCGCGGATGGGTGATCGGCCGGTCGGCGACGACCACGGGGTACTCCGCGATGTCGTCGTCGAAGCCCGTGTAGCGATCCGGGAGCGCGCCCTCCGGGTGCGGGAAGATCGAGGCGCCGTCCACCTGGGTCAGGCTGTTGAGCGCCGGGTCGCCGTTGGCGGCGAGGAAGTCGTCCCAGCTCCAGGCGGAGAGATCGATGATCTCCTCCTGCAGGTACTCCGGGGAGACGAAACCGCGGGTCGTGATGCTCGGTGCGCCCGGGCGGTCGGACTCGTAGTTCGACACCACGGGGAAGTCGACCTCGACGACCTCGGCGCCCGCGGCTTCCAGATCCCGGCGGGCCGCCTCCCACAGGGCGATCACCGAAGCCCGCGTGTCGATCCGCTGCCCCGTGGGACCGCCGATGCCCCGGGCCGACGGCGGCTCGCCCTCCGCGAGGGTGCCGGCGTCGTCGTCCTTGTTGATGTACATCGTCGGGACGCCGAAGCGCTTGCCGCGCAGCAGGGCGGCGCGCTCGCCGCGATCCGCCGGGACGAGCCCAGGGTAGGACGCCGGTCGGACCTCCGACGAGGCGGGGATGTCCACGAATTCCTGGACGCGCCAGAAGTCGCCGCGGGTCTCGGCGTCATCGGCGACGATCACGTCCAGGACCTCCAGCAGGTCGTCCATGCTGCGGGTATGCGGCACCACGACGTCCATGGTGGGGACGAGCGGCCAGTTGCCACGCACGGAGATGACGCCGCGGGAGGGCGTGTAAGCGCACAGCGCGTTGTTCGACGCCGGCGCGCGGCCGCTGGACCACGTCTCCTCGCCGAGGCCGAAGGCGGCGAAGCTGGCGGCGGTCGCGGTTCCGGAGCCGTTGGAGGAACCCGAGCCGAAGGCCGCGGTGAGGAAGTCGCCGTTGTAGGGGCTCTCGGCGCGGCCGTAGACGCCGCGCTGCATCCCGCCGTTGGCCATCGGCGGCATGTTCGTCAGGCCCACCAGGACGGCGCCGGCGCCGCGTAGCCGCTCGATGGTGAAGGCGTCCTTCTGGGCCACCAGCTCCTGGAAGGCGGGGGAACCGGCCGCGGCGGTGAGGCCTTTCGCCAGGTACGAGTCCTTGGCGGTGTACGGGATGCCGTCCAGAGGGCCGAGGGCGTCACCCGCGGCTCGGCGGGCGTCCGAGGCCTCGGCGTCCGCGCGGGCGGCGGGGTTCATGACCACCAGGGCGTTGAGCTCGCCGTCGTAGGCCTCGATGCGGGCGAGGTAGGCGTCCAGAAGCTCGACGGCGGTGGTCTCGCCGGAGTCGAGGACGGCGCGCAGCTGCGCGATGGAGGCTTCGACGACGTCGATGCGGGCCATGGTGTCTCCCTTGAGGGGCGGATGGAAACTGTTGATCGAGTGATCAATTAGCTCCACGGTAGCTAGACTGAGGCCACCATGTCAACGAAAAACTCCCCGGAGCCATCCGCTCGTCCGGCGCCCCGCGTGCGGAAGAGCCCTGCCGAGCGGCACGCCGAGATCCAGGACGCGGCCGCCGTCGTCGCGCTGGAGGAGGGGCTCGCGGCCATCACGCTGCGCCGCGTGGCCCGGCAGCTCGGGGTGGCGTCGGGACTCGTGGCGCACTACGAGCCGAGGGTTGAGGACTTCGTGGCGGCCACCTTCGCGCGGATCGCCGCCGCCGACCGGGCGGAGGTCGAGCAGGCGATGGCCGGGCTCGACGATGCCGCGCTTCGACTCCGCGCGGTGCTCGCCAGTTCGCTGGACTCGGAGCGCCTGCCCGTCACCGCCGTCTGGGTCGAGGCCTGGGGGCTGGGCCGCCGGAACGAAGCCCTCGCCGCGGCCGTCCGCGAGGAGATGGACGCCTGGCAAGAGTTGCTGCGGAACGTCATCCGGGACGGGATCCGCGCAGGCGTGTACTCGGCGCCGGACCCGGCCGCGGTGGCCTGGCAGGTGCTCGGCATGATCGACGGGCTCAACGCGCAGGCCCTGGTGCGCTGGGAGGGCGTCCCGGACCGTCGCGAACACTTCCTCTCGGCGGTGGAGCACCTGCTCGGCGCGACCTGACGCGCAGGCGACCTGACGCGCAGGCGGCCCGGCGCGGCAGTCAGCGTCGCGGGCGGCTCAGCAGCAGGATGCCCGCCCAGGACACCATGTATGCGACGGCGGAACTGGCGGCGACGCCGGACCAGAAGCCGCGTGTGTCCACCCCGTCGCTGCCGGTCATGCTGAGGGATCCGAGGGGGAGTTGCGGGAAGACGAAGGCCGCGACTGCACTCAGCGCCGCGATCACGAGGGTGACCGTGGACCAGAAGCGCCGGTTGGACAGCACCTTGGCGGCTCCTCCGCCGGCCGGCTCCGGGTGCCGGCTCTCGTGCACCAGGACGGGGATGGCGGTCAGGGCGGAGACGGTGCCCACCACGAGGAGCGCCGCCGCCACATCGGCGGGGCGGTGCCAGAGGTTGACCACCGTTGAGGCGCCCGAGACGAAGGCGAACGTTCCGCCGAGCGCCGCCGTGAGGGGGCGCCAACGGGGTGGCACGGCCAGGGTCACCGCTGCCGCGGCACTCGCCGCCAGGGTGGTGTGACCCGAGGGGAAGGAGTTGTTGCCCGGCGTCTCGACGCCGAGTTCCGGCCGGGTGAAGACCGTGTACTTCAGGAGCTGTGTCGCCAGATTCGCGGCGACCGCGGTGATCACCGCCCAGAGCGCCGGCGTCCACCGCTTGCCGACGAAGGCCACCACACCCACGATGATCGCCGCGAGGATGATCGACGCTGCCGGCAGATTGTCCAGGATGGCCGTGGTGACGGTGTCCAGACGCCCGCCGCCCATGCTCTTGGCCTGGGCGAGACCCACGGCGTCGAGGGTCTGGCCGTCCACGGTCCGGATGAAGAAGCGGTACATCCAGAGGATCCCGAGTGCTCCCAGGACGGCGCCGAAGGCCAGGGCGAGCGGACGCCAGGCGGAGCCTCGGCTCCGGCGGGCGCTCCGGTGCTCGAGCGTGCTGATCGGTGACATGGGTCCAGCGTGACACAGGATTCTGGAAGCCGCCGGAGTGGCGGGCGCCGGAGAAGCCCGGCGAGCCGTCCCGGCGTCGTGCTCAGCAAGAATGAAGTCCGTTTCCCCAGCTCAGCGACTTGACAAAAAGTGATCCTTGACACAAAGGGAGCGTGGAACCTAATCTACCTAACACGTGTTAGGTGCGACGTCGCACCAGGAAAGGTACAACTCATGGCAAGCAAAGTGGGAGCGGTCGGGGACATCACCCGCCGTGCCGCGCTCGGCGCCCTGGGAGTCGGAGTGGTGGGGGTGACAGCGGCGTCGTGGCCGCGTCTGACCGCAGCCGACATCCCAGGCCGGGGCGACAACAGCCTCAGCATCGTCATCCAGGGCACCAAGGCGGACGCGGCCGCCCGCGAGAAGCTCGTGGCCGACTTCAACAAGGTGCACCCCGAGATCAAGGTCAAGGTGCAGGCCATCCAGTCCGTGGACTGGAAGGACTTCTTCGTCAAGCTTCTGACCATGGTGGCCGCCGGCCAGTCGCCGGACCTGGTGTACGTGGCCACGGAAGGCACGCAGCTCTTCGCCGAGCGCCTGGCCGAACCGCTGGACCGCTTCGTCCTGCGCGATGCCTCGGTGCTCCAGGAGTACTTCGACGACGTCCACCCGAGCCTCGTGGAAGCCATGATGTACAAGGGCAGCCTGTACCAGCTTCCGCTCGACTGGAATGCCGCCAACATGTACTTCAACACCTCGGCGCTGAACAAGGCCGGACTCGAGCTTCCTCCCGAGGACTGGAGCCACCTGGACTTCCGGAACCTGCTCAGCTCCATGAAGCAGGCCAATGGCAGCGACTTCACCCCGTACTACTGGACCAACCGCCTCTTCGGTGGCGTGGTGCCGTGGCTTTACATCAACGACACGAGCTTCCTGAAGGAGACCAAGGCCAGTGGGGGACGCTGGCTCTGGGACGGCTTCTACAAGAACGACCCCAGCAGCAAGATGCGCGCGGGCGGCTCCCTCTGGGAGTCCTCGAACGCCCTCGACTCCCGCGTGGAGGAGTCCTTCGACTTCCTGCGGGGGCTGGTCAAGGACGGCCTGGGCGTCCGCCCCGAGGAGGGCGGCGGCAACTCCCTGGTGGGTCTGTTCGCCTCCGGACGCATCGGCAGCACGCCGGCGGGCGGTTACTGGGTGGAGGGCCTGCACGAGGCGGGCATGAAGGAGGACCAGTTCGACGTCTCCTTCTTCCCCAAGTGGCGCACGCAGCGGCACCAGTTCGGCACCGCCGGGTACGCCATCATGAAGACGGCCAAGGACAAGGACGCCGCCTGGGAGTTCGTGAAGTGGGCGGCCTCGAAGCCCGCCATGGAGGTGGCCTTCGCCCTGCCGACCACCACGCCCACCCGGCGCTCCATGGTCAATGAGGCGCTGTACTCGGGCAAGGGGCCGAAGCACTGGAAGGTCTTCTACGACACCCTGGACAAGTTCCCGTCCACCGGCCCCATCCCGGCGCCGCCGGAGCAGGCCGCCGTGGAGACCGCACTGATCAAGAACGTCTCGCTGGCCGTCTCCGGAGACCAGGCCCAGCTCAAGAACGCCATGAAGTCCCTTGAGCGGGATCTCGACCTGGCCCTCGGGAGGAACTGATGAAACAACAACGCTGGCTCCCGTGGGTCTTCCTGGCCCCCACCATCGCGGGCATGGGCGTCTTCACGCTCATCCCGATCGTGGCCTCGATCGTCCTGGCCTTCTTCCACTGGGACATCATCTCCGCCCCCGAGTTCGTGGGCTTCGCCAACTTCGCCGAGGTGGCCCAGAGCCCCACGGTCCAGGTGTCCTTCATCAACACGATCCTCTTCGTGGTGGTGGCCGTGGCCCTGCAGCTGGGCATCGCCCTCGGTCTGGCCGTCATGGTCACCGAGAAGCTCCCCAATTGGCTCCGCAGCTTCTTCCGCAGCGCGCTGTTCTTCCCCCTCGTCCTCTCGGCCGCCTCGGTGTCCATCTTCATGAAGTACCTCTTCAACGAGAAGTTCGGCGTGGTGAACTGGCTGCTGTCCCTGCTCAACATCCCCTCGGTGCCGTGGCTCACGAGCCCCACGGGGTCCGCGGCCGTGATCGTCCTGGTCTATGTGTGGCAGAACTTCGGCTTCTCCTTCCTGCTCTTCCTGGGCGGCCTGGCGTCGATCCCCACCGAGACCTACGAGGCGGCCTCGCTCGACGGCGCGACCGGCTGGCGCAAGCTGGTCCAGATCACCCTGCCCCTCCTGAGCCCCACCACCCTGGTGGCGTCGGTCATGGCGATCATCTCGGCCCTCCAGGTCTTCGACCAGCCCTACGTCCTCACCGGAGGCGGACCGGGTGACTCCACCCGCACCGCGGTCATGGTGATCTTCGAGACCGCGTTCCAGCGCCTCGAATTCGGCCAGGCCTCGGCACTGGGCGTCATCCTGACCATCATCATCATGCTGATCACGGCGGCGCAGTTCCGTCTCAGCAAGCGCTTCGTCTTCTACCAGTGAGGCCCGCCATGACCACCACCCAGACTCTCCGGCCCCGTGGCACCTCCACCGTGGACCCCGCACCGAAAACCCGCCGTCGCATCGACTGGAGCATGACCGGACGGATCGTCATCCTGGCGATCGCCGCCGTGTTCACCATCGGGCCCGTGCTGTGGACCCTGTCCACGTCGCTGCGCCTGCCGAGCGAATCCTTCAATCTGCCGCCGAGCTTCATCCCCTGGAACCCGGACTTCACGTCCTATGCCCAGGTGTTCAAGCAGCTCAACATGGGCCTGCTGGTCCTGAACAGCGCACTCGTCACGGGCCTGGTGGCCCTCGGCCAGATGGCCTCGGCCGCCCTGGCCGGGTACGCCTTCGCCCAGCTGGAGTTCAAGGGCAAGAGCGCCCTGTTCTCCGTCATCCTGGCCACCATGATGGTGCCGCTGCAGGTCACGATCGTCCCGGTCTTCCTCCTGATCCGCGGCATGGGCATCTCGGACACGCTGCTGGCCCTGATCATCCCGGCCATCCCGACGGCGTTCGGCACCTTCCTCATGCGCCAGTACTTCCTGGGCCTGCCGCCGGACCTCGCGGAAGCCGCCGCGATCGACGGCGCCACCCCGTGGCGGACCTTCCGTTCCGTGTACGCGCCGCTGGCCATGCCGGGCCTGGCGATCGTGGGCATCCTCGCCTTCAACTACCACTGGAACGAGTTCTTCCGTCCCCTGATCATGACCATCTCGGAGCAGAACTTCACCCTGCCCCTCGGCCTGGTCTCCCTCCAGGGCAACATGGGCACCGGCAGCATCTCCGTGGTCCTGGCGGGCGTGATCCTGTCCATGATCCCGGCGTTCGTGGTGTTCATCTTCGGTCAGCGCACCCTGCGGGCCGGCCTCACCTCCGGCATCGGCAAGTAACCACCTCCTCGAACGGCTCGGGTCCCTTCGCCGCCACGCACCCGTCGTGGCGGGGAAGGGACCCGTCCGCCTCCCCGCACCTCCCCGCACTTCCTCGAAAGGATCCCCTCCGTGACCCAGCCTCTAGCCCTCTCCTTCGCCAGGACGGCGGCGGAGCACCCGGATCCGTACTTCCCGCGTCTCCACCCGCGTCCGGCGCAGGGCTGGATCAACGACCCCAACGGCGTCAGCCACATCAACGGCCGGTACCACGTGTTCTTCCAGTACAACCCGGAGTCCGCGCGGCACCACCGCATCCAGTGGGGGCATGTGAGCAGCACAGACCTCGTGCACTGGGAGGAGCATCCCGTGGCCCTGAAGCCACAGGACGGCGGGCCGGATGAGTTCGGCTGCTGGACGGGAGTGGTCACGCTCGACGGCGGCGTCCCCACCGCGGCCTACTCGGGCGTCCGTGCCGATGGCGGAGCCTCCCAGGTGGTGATCGCGCGCGGCTCGGAGGACCTGGTGGACTGGGTTCAGACCGGGCACGTCGCGGCCTCCATGCCGGAGGACCCTCAGGTCACCGCGGTGCGGGACCCGTTCTTCCTCACGTTCGAGGGCACGCGGTACGCCATCCAGGGCGCCGGACTGGCCGACGGGCGCGCCGCGCTGCTCCTGTACCGCGTCGCCGACATCGACTCCTGGGAGTACCTGGGGATCTGGCTCACCACGGATAATCCCGTCAACGCCCCGGCGAATCTGGCCGAGATCTGGGAATGCCCCCAGCTGGTGCGCATCCCCGACGGCGAGGGCGGCACCGCCTGGCTCGCCCTGTTCTCGCTGTGGCAGAAGGACGACCTTCACGAGCACGCCCTCGGAACCGGCCACCTGGTGGGTCGTATGACCGCCGACCCGGAGACGGGTCTCCCGGTCTTCACCCCGGTCTCGGGCGGCAAGTCGGACCTCGGCCGTGACTTCTACGCCCCGCAGATCACCCAGCTCGAGGACGCCGAGGACGGGACACCGCGGGTGCTGCTCTCCGGCTGGGCCAACGAGGGCCCGGGCCGCGACGGCCGCCGGGGCCGCACCCAGGACGAGATCGACGCCGCGGGCTGGGCGGGCGTGCTCACGCACCCGAGGACACTCCGTCTGGTCGAGGGCCGGCTCGAGGTTGCCCCCGTCGCCGAGGTGGACGCCTGCCGGGCGGGCGAGCTGCCCTTCGCGGACGGTTCGGTGACGCTGCCCGCGCAGGGTGAGGCGTCCGTCGTCGCGCGGGCGGAGGCGACGGTGACGGTCCGCCTGGGGGAGACGGTGCTGCTCCGCGAGGAATTGGCCGCGGGCCAGGAGCTCCGCGTGTTCCTGGACGCTTCGCTGCTGGAGATCTACCGGAGCGGTGGCGTCGCGACCACGCTGCGCATCTACCCGCAGCCGGGCGAGGAGCTCCGCGTGACGTTCGACGGCGACGCCCTGGCGAGCGCCTGGAGGCTCGCCCTGCCGGAGGCGTGAGGCGCCGCTTATCTCGTTGAGTGCTCAGTTGTTGCGGGTGTTTCGGCCCGGAACCCGCAACAACTGAGCACTCAACGGCGTTCAGGCACGGCGTTCAGGCGCGGTGATCGGGCTGATCAGGCCGGGGCCGGGCCCAGCGATCCGCGGTCCACGAAGCGTCCCCGGATGAGCTGCTCGCCTTCGAGGACGCTGCGGTCCGGCGGGAGGTGCTTGGATGCCTTCCGGGCGACCCGCGGCACGGCCGACAGCAGCCAGGTCATCGCGGCGGCGCCGATCTCGCGCAGGGGGAGGGCCATGGTGCTCAGCGCGGGGACCATGGTGTCCGCGATGCGCTCCTCGTCGTCGTAGCCCACGATCGAGACGTCTCCTGGCACCTGGAGGCCGAGCCCCCGGGCGGCGAGCACGGCGCCGACGGCGCAGCGGTCGTTGGCGCACAGCAGCGCGGTGGGACGCTGATCCGCGGGAACGGACAACGCCGCGCCGGCCGCGGCGAACCCGTCGGTGATGTCCCAGCCGGTCGGGAGGACGGCGTCCTCCGGGAACGGCAGCCCCGCCTCCGCCATGGCCTCGCGGTACCCGGCGAGACGCCTCTGGGACGCGGGGTGCGTCACGGGACCCGTGAGGAAGGCCAGCCGCCGGTGCCCGTACGAGAGGACGTGCCGCAGGGCCTCGGCGCCGCCCCAGATCTCATCCGGCAGGACGTTGCCCACATGGCCGGGACCGCGGGAGTCGAAGCAGTTCGCGAGGATGGACGGCGCCTTCTCCATGCCGGCCGGCACCTTGAGCTCGCGCAGACCCACCGTGACGTACATGAGGGCGTCGACGTGCCGGTCCAGGAGCGTCTCGACGGCGCTGACGTCGCGCTGCTCATCCAGCTCGGTGTCCAGGCCGAGGGTCACGAAGCCCTGCGTCCGGGCCACGGCGTCCGCTCCGGCGATGATGTTGCCGTCCACCGGACCGGAGATGACACGGTCCGAGACGATCCCGATCACGCTCGTGCGCTGATTCCGCAGGCTTAGGGCGACCGCGTTGGGTTTGTAATTCAGTTCCTTGGCGGCCTGGCGGATGCGCTCCTGGCTCTCGCTGGCGATGTTGCCGTCTCCGTGGCCATTGAGCACCAGGGAGACCGCGCTGCGGGAAACCCCTGCGAGTTTCGCCACATCCTGGGCGGTCGCCTTGCGCTGCATCCAGATCCTGCCTTGATCCCGGCCCGCCGCTTCTGCGCGGGGTTCTCCCCAAGTTTAGCGATCCGTGGCCCCAGATCCCGGAGGAATCCTGCGAACCAGGGTGAAAACCGCGCGTAAAGTCGGAACCATGAGCCCCAGCACCACCTCGCCGCACGAGAGTCTTCCCACCCTGGACGAGCTGCTGAGCACGGCCCGCGTGGTCACGCTGCCCCTGCACGTGAAGTTCCGCGGCGTCACGCATCGCGAGATGGTGCTCTTCCGGGGCCCGGCCGGGTGGGCCGAGTTCGGTCCCTTCCTGGAGTACGACGACGCCGAATCCGCGCGCTGGCTGGCAGCCGGCGTGGAGGCGGGCTGGCTCGGCTTCCCGGCGCCTCTGCGCACGGAGGTCCCGGTCAACGCCACGGTGCCCGCCGTCAGCCCGGACAAAGTCCCGGCCGTCCTCGAACGGTTCGGGCCCGTCACCGCCGTCAAGGTCAAGGTCGCCGAGAAGGGCCAGGAGCCGCACGAGGACATCGACCGGGTCCGCGCCGTCCGCCGCGCCCTCGACGCCGCCGGCCTGCGGAACGCGGCCATCCGCGTGGATGCCAACGGAGGCTGGGACGTGCCGACCGCCGTCGCGCAATTGAACCGGCTGGCCGAGACCGGGCTCGAGTACGCCGAGCAGCCTGTGATGGGGATCGACGGCCTGGCCGAGGTGCGATCGCAGCTGGGCGGAGCCGTGCGGATCGCCGCGGACGAGAGTGTCCGCAAGGAGGACGACCCGCTGAAGGTCGCCCGGGCGGGGGCCGCCGATCTGCTGGTGGTGAAGGTGGCTCCGCTCGGGGGTGTCCGGAAGGCGCTGCGGATCGTGCAGGAGGCCGGGCTGCCCGCGGTGGTCAGTTCGGCGCTCGACACGTCCGTGGGCATCAGCGCCGGCGTGGCGCTCGCCGCGGCCCTGCCGGAGCTGCCGTTCGCGTGCGGGCTCGGGACGGTCAGCCTGTTCCAGGAGGACGTGGTCCGGGACGCGCTGACACCGCGGGGAGGGGTGCTGCCGGTCGGTCCGGTCGAACCCGCCCCGGACCTCCTGGACCGCCACCGGGCGTCCCCGGACCGCGAGGCGTGGTGGCTTGACCGGCTGGCACGCTGCCACGCCCTGCTGGGCTGACCCTGCTGGGCTGAGCGGCTGCGCTGACCCGCCCTCGTTCACCGGCTGTTCACGGGGTGCTGGGGCGCAGTTCAAGCCACGATGGGATTCTCCAAGGGAACACTCAGAATCCCCGGAGGTACCGTCGTGTCCGAAAACCGTACCCGCTTCCTGGAGCTCCTGCCGATGGCAGGCCACACCCGAGGTAAGCGAAGCCCCATCACCTGTGCCCTGAAGTGCGACAACGCCTGCTCGGGCGAGGTCTGCAACACCAGCCGCAATGACTACTTCCGCGACATCGCGTCCTCCGCGATGTCCCGCCGCTCCGCCCTGGGCCTGGGCGCCGCCGGTGCGCTCGCCGTCGTCTTCGGCAGTGCCGTGAACGGCGCCGCCCCCGCCGAGGCGTCCTCCACGCTGGCCCCAGCCGCGAAGGCCGGCTACGACAAGTCCCACCTGCGCTTCGGCGCCATCAAGCCGGTCGACGCCGCCGTGGACGAGTTCACCGTGCCGCGCGGCTTCACCTGGCAGCCCGTGATCCGCTGGGGCGACCCGCTGTTCAAGGACGCCCCGGCGTTCGATGTGAATGCCCAGACCGCGGCGGCCCAGGCCCGCCAGTTCGGCTACAACAACGACTACTCGGACATCATCACGGTGCCGGGCAGCAAGGGCCGCCGCGCGCTCCTGTTCGCCAACCACGAGTACACCAACGAGAACATCATGTTCTCCCCGGAGACGCCGGCCGCCGAGGCCCGCGCGATCGGCCGTGCCGCCCACGGTCTGAGCGTCGTGGAGCTGGAGCGCCGCAACTCCGCCAAGCCATGGAGCTACATCCAGGGCGCGCGCCGCAACCGCCGCTACCTGATCGACACCAAGTACGAGCTGACCGGCCCCGCCACGGGCAGCCCGCTCGTGAAGACCTCCCGCGACCCGGAAGGCCGCTGGATCGAGGGCACGCTGGGCAACTGCTCCGGCGGCACCACCCCGTGGGGCACCATCCTCTCCGGCGAGGAGAACTTCAACGGTTACTTCGTGGCCCCCGGAACCTCCGCGGAGGAGAAGCGCTACGGGCTCGGCTCCAAGCCGACGGCGCGCGGCTGGGAGCAGGACGACCCCCGCTTCGACACCCGCAACCCGGGCTTCGAGAACGAGGTCAATCGCTTCGGCTGGATCGTGGAGGTGGACCCCTTCGACCCGACGTCGACGCCGCGCAAGCACTCCGCGATGGGCCGCTTCAAGCACGAAGGCGCCAATGTGATCGTGGCCCGCTCCGGCCACGTGGTCGCCTACATGGGTGACGACGAGCGCTTCGACTACCTCTACAAGTTCGTCTCCAAGGGCAAGTACCGTGAGGGCGACCGCCGCCACAACATGACCCTGCTGACCGAGGGCGACCTGTACGTCGCGCGCTTCACGGGCGACTCCCCGGCCGCTGAGATCGACGGCACCGGCAAGCTCCCCGCCGACGGCGCGTTCGACGGCTCCGGCGAATGGCTGCCCCTGGTGGTGGACGGCCGTTCCGCCGTCCCCGGCATGAGCGTCGAAGAGGTCCTGGTCCACACCCGTCTGGCCGCCGACAAGGTCGGCCCCACCAAGATGGACCGCTGCGAGGACGTCCAGCCGAGCCTGCGCACCGGCAAGATCTACGTGGCCTGCACGAACAACTCGGACCGCGGCAAGCCCGGCAAGGAAGGCCCCACCGAGGTCAACCCGCGCAGCCTCAACCGCGACGGCCACATCGTCGAGATCACGGAACGCGGCGATCAGACCTCCACGCGCTTCGCCTGGAACCTGCTCCTGGTCTGCGGCGATCCCGCGAAGAACGGCTCCACCTACTTCTCCGGTTTCCCGAAGGACAAGGTCTCGCCGATCTCCTGCCCGGACAACGTGGCCTTCGACTCGGTGGGCGATCTCTGGATCTCGACCGACGGCGCCCCCAGCACCATCGGCTACAACGACGGTCTCTTCAAGGTCACCCTGGAAGGCCCGGAGCGTGGCAAGGTGGAGCAGTTCCTCTCCGTGCCCCGCGACGCCGAGACCTGCGGCCCCGTCATCCACGACCGCGACCGCACGGTGTTCGTCTCGGTGCAGCACCCGGGCGAGGAGGGCAGCTGGGAGGAGCCGCACTCCTACTTCCCCGACTACGTGCCCGCCGGAGTGAAGCCCAAGCGCGGCCAGGCGCGCGCGCCGCGTCCCGCCGTCGTGCAGGTGCTGCCGCGCTAGCCTTCGGACGCCGCTGAAGCACAGCTGCTGAGACGCGCCTCGGGCCCCGGAACTCACGTTCCGGGGCCGAGGCGTTGCGGTCAGCTTATTTCTCGCTGCCGGTGAGAAGAGGGGCCTCACTCGGCGCCGGGCCGGGGGACGGGCGATGGCGCTTGCGGAGGAACTGCACGAGGAGACCGGCTGCCAAGGCCCAGCACGCCGAGCTGAAGCCCCACGCCGAGAATCCCGATGCGGCGACGATGAAGGTCACGCTCGAGGAGTCCCAGTGGGCCCGGTCCGCGACCGCCCCGGCGATCGCGGACGCCAGGGTCCCGATGAGGGCCACCCCGGACAACGCTGCGAGCACTCCTGAGGGGGCGGCGAGCATGATGACGGACAGGCTCGCCGCTCCCAGTCCCAGCAGGATGTAGGTGACGCCGGCTGACACTCCGGCGATCCATCGGCGGTTCGCCGGCCCGGCTTCGGGTCCGGCGGCCAGGGCCGCGCTGATGGCCGCGAGGTTGACGGCGTGTCCGCCGAAGGGCGCCGCGATCAGGCTTCCGGCCCCGGTGGTCACGATCGCCGCGCGCCAGGGCACCTGGTAGCCGAAGCTGCCCATGATCGCGGCCCCCGGGATGTTCTGGGACGCCATCGTGATGAAGTACAGCGGCAGGGCGATCCCGGCGATCGCCTGAAGGTCGAAGACCGGCGTGACGAACTCGAGACGCGGGATGAACGCGGAGCCGCTGAGGTTCACCGCCGACCCGCTGGCACTCACCGCGACCACGGCGACGGCGACGGCGAGCGCGCCGGGCACGGCCCACCGCGGTCGCCACCAGCCGATCAGGAGCCACGCCGCGAGCACCGGAAGGATGGCGAGAGGGCTGCTTGCCAGCTCCTTGAAGGGGGCCACGCACAGTGGCAGGAGGACCCCGGCCAGGACCGCCTGGGCGATGTGGGGCGGGATTCTGCCGACCAGGGAGGCGAGCAAGGGCCACAGCCCGGTGAGAGTGAGCAGGAGTCCGCAGACCAGGAAGGCGCCCACCGCTCCCGGCCATCCCCCGGGAAGTTCGTGGACGCTCATCAGGAGCGCCGCACCTGGGGTCGACCACGCCGCCACGAGCGGGATCCTGTGGTGCCAGGAGAGCAGCAACGATGCCGCACCCACCATGAGCGTCACCATGATGAGGCCGGACGTCGCCTGCCCTGGGGTGGCGCCGACCGCTTGGAGCCCTCCGAGCACGACGGCGAACGTGGCGGCGAATCCCACGACGGCGCACACCACGCCCGCGGTCAGCGGAGTGGAAAGGCCCGACCGGGGCGTTCCATCTACAGAACGTTCCATATGTGGAACGTATCATGGTGGGATGACATCGCTCAATATCGGCCGCAACGTGCTGGCCTTGCGGGAGGCGCGGGGGATGACGCTCACCCACCTCGCCCGGGAGGCGGGAATCGGCAAGGGCACGCTGTCCGAGATCGAGTCGGGCAAGCGGAATCCCACCGTCGAGACGCTCTACTCCCTGTGCGCACCGCTCAATGTTCCACTGACCGCCCTCGTGGGGGACGCGCCCGGCGCGGTCTCCGAGGCCAGCGGCGGCATGCGCACCACGCTGTTGTCCGTCCGGCGGAATGCGGCGCAGACGGTCGAGGTGTTCATCATCGAGATCCCGCAAGGGGGAGCGCACACCTCGCCCGGACACGGGCCCGGCGTCGTCGAGCACCTGCTGGTCACCGAAGGCTCACTGCAGGTGGGGCCGCTCGGCAAGACCGTCACCGTGGAGGCGGGAAGCTCGTTCACCTGGACCAGCGATGACCGCCATCACTATGCGAGCCCGCAGAGCTCCGGGGAAGGCGTGCTCACCATCATCACGCCGAATCCATGACGCGGGTCGCCTTCCTCCTGGGGGATCCGACTCTGGGGCATGACGGCGTCTCTGGCTTTCCCCTCGGTTTTTCCCGATGATGGGTGAACAGTGCAGGGCGACGTGGGGGGGCGAAATGGTCGGCAGTCGGGTACGCGGGGATCGCGGGGCGGTCTCCGCCGTGATGAGAACCGGTTCGGTCGCGGTGTGCGCCGTTGCGCTGACACTCTCGGCGCTGGTGGCCGGACCGGCCGCTCAGGCACTGGACGAGCCGCAGCCGTCGGTGTCGCCCACCGTCGGCGTGACCCCGGCGCCATCCCCTGATCCATCCCTGGTGCCTTCCCCTGACCCGACAGCGACCTCCGAACCGGAGCCGAGGGCCATTCTTCCGGGCTCGGTGAAACTCGACGGTTCGCCCGCCACCGGACATTCGATCCACGCCGTGGTCGCGGACTGGGAACCTGATGTGGCGGTCAGTTTCCAGTGGCTGCGGAACGGCGTTCCTGTCGACGGGGCCACGTCGGCGAGCCATCTCATCACCGCCGCCGACGCCGGAGCGACACTGAGCGTGCTCGTCACCGGCGCCCGGGAGGGCTCGGAGTCCGTCCACGTGACGTCCGACCCCATCGCGGTGCCGGACCAGCTCAGCGGGAGCACTCCCACGATCGCCGGCAGCGCGGTCCAGGGCGGCACCGTGACGGCGCTCGCCGGGGCGTGGCCGACAGGCGCCTCCCTGAGCTATCAGTGGCTGCGCAACGGCACGGACATCGCCGGCGCCACCCAGCCGAAGTACGTGCTGACCTCCGCGGACGGCGGGCAGAAAGTGTCGGTGCGGGTCACCGGCACGCTGGCCGGCCACCTCGACGCGGTGAAGACCTCCGCCCAGGTTCCGGTGCTGAGGACGCTGACGACGGCGGCCCCGAAACTGTCGGGGACGGTCAAGGTCGGATCCGTGCTGACGGCTCAGCCCGGCGCCTGGGTGGCTGGGACGTCCTTCACCTACCAGTGGCTGCGCAACGGGGCCCCGATCGCCGGGGCCGTGGCGGCGGGCTACAAGCTGGGACCGGCCGACGCAGCCAGGACGATCGCCGTCCGTGTCACGGGAACGAAAGCCGGCTACGCCTCGGCGATGAGGGCGAGCGGCGCCGTGACCGTCCCGAGGGTGCTGGCGGCCGCCGTGCCGACGTACACGGGAAAGGCGCTCCTGGGGGCGGTGCTCGCCGCGAAGAACGGGGCCTGGACCGCGGGAACCGCCTTCCGCTATCAGTGGTACCGCAACGGGGCCGTCATCGCCGGCGGAACCCGATCGACCTACACTTTGGCCTCCGCAGACCTCGGCGCCCGGCTCACGCTGCGCGTCAGCGGCTCGAAAGCCGGGTACGCGCCGGAAACCCGGTTGAGTGGGAAGTCGGGCGTGATCCGCCGCCCCGCCCCGGTGCTGTGGCGTCAGAACGATCCCCGCTGGGCCAACATCCGTGTGGGCGTCGCCCTGCTGGGACCCTCCGGCTGCGTCCCGACGGCGACCGCGATGGCCTTGTGGTCCGAGGGAATCAAGACCAGCCCCTATGGTGTCGCGGTGACGATGAACCGCCTGGGCGACTACAACCGCACCGTCTCCGGGGCCGGCTCGCGCTCGATCGTCGCGGCCACCAGGTACTACGGGGTGAAAGCGACACCGATCACGAATGTCGCAGCCCTGCGCGCTTCCCTGAGGTCCGGCCACTCCGTCGTCGCGCTCATGCGTGGTCCGGGATCCATCACCTGGCCTGGAACCACCCACGCCATCACGCTCTCAGGCTTCTCGGCCAACGGTTCCACGTATGTCCGGAATCCCTACGCCGGCACGGTCAACGACTGGTATCACACTGACACCCTCTGGTTCTATCAATCCCTGGACCCGTTTGACCGCAACGCAGGCGCCGTCTTCTGGCAGATCGGGTAGGGAATTTCAGATGTGGGCGTGGACCGCGAGCGGGGCTGTCCCGGGTGGCCCGGGCGAGGGACGGTGAAGGTGATGATGTTCCAGGTCGTTCTGTGGGGATCCGGGGCTCTGCTGGTGCTGGGTCTGTGCATCCACTGGTGGCGTGTCGATGTGCGTGAGCGTCGTGACGCGGAGCGCGGGACCAGGTGGAGGAAGGCCACGGTCTGGAATGCCGACCCTTCGGCACGGGTGGTCCGTCTGTCCCGTGTGGAGTCCCGGCGAGGCTGGCTGGAAGACGGGGACACCGTCGTCGAAATCGACCTCCCCGACGGCGACACTCGTCTGACCGCCGGCTGGTACCTTTCGGTGGCGGGATGGATACCGGCCAAGAAGGCGGCGCTGGCAGGACGCCCCGTGAAGCTCGCGAGCGAAAACATCCGCGACGTGTTCCCTCCGGACACTCCGGCGCTCAACGACCGGTTGATGGGCAAGGGGGAGCGGAAGGGCAACGTCATCAGCCGGTTGCTTGGATGGCGAGGCATGTAGCTCCTTCACCCGCGCAGACTCGCTGGGCCGGCGCGACTACTCCTCAGGACGACTTGAGCTCCTTGCGGATCCGATCGATCGTGGCCGTGCTGAGGCGGGACTCCCGGGCCAGCGTGGCAGTGGTGCAGTCGTGGCCGGCCGCCACGCGCTGCGCGACCTCCTGGTCGATCTGTTCCCGGACGGCTGCCTTGTCCGCCTGGACGGACGTGATCCGCTTCGCCACGGTCAGAAGGTTTTCCAGGAGATCAAGCTTCTCCTCCGTCGTTCCTGAGCCGGATTTCGGGGCGGTGCCCAGGTCGCTGCGAAGAAACGTTCCGCTGACGCCTGCGGCGTCGCTCAGATCTCGCGGGGCGACCCCGAGTGCGTACCCGTGGTCGAAGAGCGCGCGACGCACGGTGAACAGGTCCTCGAGATCGGCGGTGATCGCGGACCATCGTGCTCCCAGTTCTTCGAGTGCGGTTGAAAGTGGCTGGCTGGTCTCGGGCATCGGGTTCGCTCCGTGTTCGGCTGGCGGGTCGTTATTCTCGAAGCTATCATTGGTTACGTAATGTCGCAACCAATGATAGAAGCACTGCCGGGCCAAGGTGGGCCGTCAACCGGAGCGCGAGGTCAGTTCGAGGCGGGATGTCAGCATCTGGGCAAGACGCAGCAAGGCTCCGTCCGGTTCCGGTCGTGTGATCATGCTGAGGCGGACGCTCCAGGTGAAGGGGAGCCTGGTGATCCTGTCACCGGGCAGGCGTTCGGCGACGGCGGAACTGCGGGGGATGATGGCAGGCTCACCTGCGAGCCGTGCCATGCGGATCGTTCCCGTCACGGTGGCCCCCAACCGCGGAGTGCCTCCGAGGGCGACAACCCGTGCCGTGAGGTCGTGATCCCGGAGGTCGTACGTCGACGTGGGCAGAGACAAGCCGGACAGGGGCAGGCGTCCAGTGGTGGGATGCGGCGCGCCGTCAGGGATGAGGACCACCATCTCATCGCGCCCGATGTCGTGGCCCGTCACGTCGGCAGGAAGGCGCCGCTGTCCGGCCACCGACACGATGGCGGCGTCGAGCATCCCTTCCGCGACCCAGTCGATGAGGGTGAGCCCGTGATCGACCGCCTGGGTGATCGTCCGTCCGTTGCGCTGTGAATCGATGAGGGGCAGGACGGTGTCGGCGAGCCCGTGAAAGCACCCGATCCTCAGGGGCGGATCGGTTGTAGCCGAGCGGATGTCGTCGACTATTCCGTCGAGATGGCCCAGGATGTGTTCGGCACGTCTGGCCATCTCGTAGCCCGCCGCTGTGGGTGCAGCGCCGCGTGGCCCTCGGGTGAACAGCAAAACCCCCATCCGCCGTTCCAGCCGGGTCAATCGCACCGAAGCCGATGCCTGGGAGATTCTCAATCTCCGGGCGGCCGCGCCTATCGATCCCACCTGGGATACCGTCCAGACCAACTCCAAGTCATCAACATCCGGTCTGAGGGTCATAGCCAAATGCTATGTCTTCGCGGACGGAATGAATGTCTACTCCCCGTTCCGATTTCCGCCGAGGATGAGTTCATGTCCTCCTCCCGACCCACGGTCACGCTCTTTTCGGCCGCCGTCATCATCGACGTGAGTTCGCGTGCCGCGTTCGTCGCCTTGCCGCTCATCGTGCTCAGTGAGACGGGCTCTGCGGCGCTCACCGGCGTCGTGAGCGGCGCCATGGCGTTGCCTCTGCTGCTGTCACCGTGGTGGGCGAGAAGGCTGCGTCACGCTGCCGCCCGGCCCGCGGTGCTCGCGGCGTTGACTCTCCTTGAGGCGGCCGGGGCGCTGCTGGTGCCGATCGCCACGATTTCCGGACATCTGACCGCTGGTGTTCTCATCGGTGCAGGCCTCGTGTCCGGTGCGGGGCGTACTCTGACGCTCCCTGGACGCCAGACGTTACTGGCTGAACTGGAACAGGAACGCACCGGATCGCCGGTCAGGATTCTCGCCTGGCAGGAGGCGGCCTCACGCGCCACGAGCATCGTCGGGCCGGCCGTGGGGGCTCTCGTCGTCGCCGCGGGGTACGGGGTCGCGTTGCTCTTCGCGGAAGCCGTGGCGATCAGCGTCGGCGCGTTGCTGACGCTGACGGTGCGCAGCGCCGGACTCTCAAATGCGGACCATCAGACCGGTTCCGCCCCGAAGCTGCGCACCCTTCTGAGACGCTTCCCGGACATCCGGGCTGGATGGGTCATCCGTGCGACGGCGGGCGCGACCTGGTTCGCCTTCTCGCTCGGCCTTGCCATCCAAGGGGAACTGCAGCACCGTCCGGGCTACTTCTACGCGATCGGGCTCAGCAGCTACGCCCTCGGCGCCGTCATCGCCACGCTCACCGTCGGACATTTCCCCTGGGTTGCTCCGAGCCTGACCTTGGCTGCGCTCGGGTGGACCGTGAACGGCGCCGCGTGGGTGCTGATGGGGATATGGCCGCAGGAATGGGGCTACGCCATCGGCGGGCTGGTCGGCGGATCGGGGGCTGCCGTGGGGTTCGCGACCATCACCCGCCTCATCGCTGAGCGCACCGAAGGACCCGACCGGGGTGCGCTTCTCAGCGGTCAGCTCGTCGTCGTGGAGAGCGGCACAGCCGTAGGAATGTTCGCCGGAGGATCACTGATCGAGCTGTGGGGCATCGGAGGCGCGTTCGTCATCACGGGAGCGGTCCTGACCGCCGTCGCACTCCTCGCGCCTTTGATGTCACGCACCCGACATCGCGACTCCACAGCGACCCGCAGGACGCAGCGCGTGCTGGAAGGTGGGTGGCGAACGGCGTCGAACCATCGACCTCACCAACGACGGGGCGTCGAGCGCGCATCCCACGGAGCGCCCACAAGGGGTCTTCCGCCGCCCCGCGGCTCCGGGCTAGATTCGAAAGCACGATGACCATCCCAGAGCACCGCCGCCAAGCCACCGCCTACTGGACCGTCCGCCCAGGTCAGGGCGAACTCCGCAGCGAGGACCTCCCCGAGCCGCAGGCCGATGAAGCCCTCGTCAGGACCCTCTACTCGGGCATCAGCCGCGGCACCGAGCTCCTCGTCCACCACGGGCAGGTCCCGGACAGTGTCGCCGATGCCATGCGTGCCCCGCACCAGGACGGCGACTTCCCCGCCCCCGTGAAATACGGCTACCTCTCCGTCGGCGTCGTCGAGCAAGGCCCCGACGACTGGACGGGCCAGACGGTCTTCTGCCTCCACCCTCACCAGGACCGTTACGTCGTCCCGCTCAGCGGGCTCACCAGGATTCCCGACGGCGTCCCGCCCCGCCGCGCGGTCCTCACCGGGATGGTGGAGACAGCGCTCAATGCCCTCTGGGAAGCCGGGCCGCGGCTGGGAGACCGGGTCGCCGTCGTCGGGGGAGGGCTGCTGGGTGGCACTCTCGCAACCCTTCTGCGGAAGTTCCCGCTGGAACGGCTGGAGCTGGTGGAGGTGGATCCGGCCAAGGAACGGATCGCCGAGGAACTGGGCATCGCGTTCGCCCACCCGGACGATGCGCGGGCGGATTGCGACCTCGTCTTCCACTGCTCCGCCACCAGCGACGGCCTGCAGCGCAGCCTTCAGCTGGCGGGCGACGAAGCGGCGGTCATCGAGCTCTCCTGGTACGGCGACACCCCGGTGCAGATCCCGCTCGGCGAGGACTTCCACGCCCGCCGCCTCTCGATCATCGCCAGTCAGGTGGGCGTGGTTTCGAAGGCACGCCGTCACCGCCGCAGTACCGCGGACCGCCTCGACACGGCGGTGAGCCTCCTGGAAGACCCCGCCTTCGACCTCTTCCTCAGCGAGGACACCAGCTTCGCCGAGCTCCCGCACACCATGGAGAACCTGGCGGACGACGGCGGCGGGAGCGCCTGTCACGTCGTCAGCTACCGCGCCCCACAACCGGAGGAATGACCCATGTTCAGTCTCACCGTCCGCCGCAGCTTCATGATCGCCCACAGCCTCCCGCGGGAATCCTTCGGACCTGCCCAGGGACTGCACGGCGCGACCTTCGTGGCCGAGGTCGGCTTCCGGCGCGCGGAACTGAACGACGACTCCGTCGTCATCGACATCGGCCTGGCGGGGGACCTGCTCCAGGAGGTCCTCGACCGACTGAACTACAAGAACCTCGATGAGCTGCCCGAATTCGCCGGCCGGCTCACCACCACCGAGTTCCTTGCCCGGCACATCGCCGAACAGCTCGCGGAGAAGCTGCCCGACGACGCCGGTCTCCACGGACTCGACGTCACCCTCCGTGAAACGCCGGACGCCTGGGCCGGCTACTCCCTCGAACTCAGCCGAGGGCGATGAGCACCCTCCGCTTCATCGTCCCGGGCAACGTCGGGCACCTCTCCGGCGGCAACCTGTACAACGCCCGGCTGGCGGAGCACCTGGAAGCACTCGGTGTCCGCACCGACGTGATGGCGCTCGACGGCGCGTGGCCGCCGGGGCGGCCCGAGGACCGGGAGTCTCTGGCCACGGCCCTGAGCGACGTGCCGCTGGTGATCGTCGACGGGCTGGTCGCGGCCGGCGCCCCGGACGAGATCGACGCCGCGGCGCGGGCCGGGTCCCGGGTGTGGGTCCTCTCGCACATGGCCTTCCCCGGGCACGCCGGGCTGGAGGGCCGTGCCCTTGCTGCGGCCACCGGCGTCATCTGCCCCAGCTCCTTCGCCGCCGCTCAGCTCCAGTCGCTGTATGGCGTGGAACGCGTTCACGTCGCCCGGCCCGGAATCCAGCCGGCCGAACCCGCAGTCGGATCGCGGCCGCCGCGGATCGTCTGCGTCGCGGCCCTGCTGCCGAATAAGAGTCAGCTCCTCCTCGTTGAGGCGCTGGCCCGGGTCGGTCACCTCCCTTGGACGGCGACCCTGATCGGTTCGCCGGATGCTGACCCGGCGTATGCCGCCCGGGTCGCGGCCGCCGTCGCGCACCACGGCCTGGAGGACCGCATCCGGCTGACCGGAGAGCTCGATGGACGGGAACTGGAGGACGCATGGCACGCCGCCGACCTCAGTGTCCTGGTCTCCGAGCGTGAGAGTTTCGGCATGGCCGTGCAGGAATCGCTGGCGCACGGGGTCCCGGCGGTCGTCCGTCGGGGAACCGGGGCGGAGGAAGCGCTCGGTGCGGGCGGTGCGGGCGCGGCGGTGGAACTCGGCGGCGCGCCCTCCCTTGCGGAGACCCTGGCGGCCTGGCTCGAGGATTCTGAGCTCGCGGCCCGGTGGCGGGAAGCGGCCTTAGCCCGGCGTGCGACGTTGCCCCGGTGGACGGAGACCGCCCGGGCGGTGCTCGCGCTCCTCCGCGGCTGAGGTTCGCCCTGCTGAGTGGCGGGCACGTCTGGAAGTTTGCATCTGATCGCACTAGTCTCGCGAAGACAAGACCCGGTGCGGAGAAACGAGAAAGCCGTGGCGCGACGACGGAGAGCGCTTGTCTGGCCCTGGACGGAGTGGTGGTCCTGGACGGCGCTGCTGGTTTTCCTGATGATCATCGTCGTGCCACTGCTGACCTCCAGGGTGCGGGGCTGTCCAGCCTCCACTGGTTATGGCGACGCCGATCAGTGTGTTGAGACGCCGCTCCTGGGCACCCCGCTCAGCGAGATCCTCACGGGGATCTGCGGAGTCGTGGCGGCGGGCGCCCTCATCGGGCTCGTCTGGACCATCCGGCAGAGAGTCTCCTCAGCGAAGCGGTAGACGCTCACCGAGCGGAGAAGCCAGCCCTACAGGTGCCGGCCCGAGTCCATGCGCTGGTGCAGGACTCTGATCACGTCGACGCCGTCGGCGGCAGCCACGTAGAAGATCAGGTGGCTGCCGATGGCATACTTCCGGTACCCGGCGCGTATCTCATCGCACGTCCTTCCGCGGGCAGGGTCTTCGGCGATGCGTTCCATCGCGGCGTGGAGCTCACGGATGTAGGTCTCCGCCTGCCGCATGTCCCAGCGCTCCGTTGTGTAGTCCCAGATGGACGACAGGTCGGCTCGCGCGGCGGGGGTGAGCCGGAAGCTCATCCCTTCTTCTCGGCGATGAAGGCTTCCAGGTCGAACGGCTCGGGAGTTCCGCTGGATTCACCCTCGGCGAGGGAAGCCCGGAGTGCTGCCAGGTGGGTTTCCTGGTCCTCCAGCAGCCGCAGCCCGGCACGCACCGCTTCGCTCGCCGTCCGGAAGCGCCCGGATTTCACTTCCCGGGCCAGGAAGGCGGCGGAGTGCTCGTCCAGGCTGATCGAGGTGTTGCTGCTCATGCCTTCAAAGTACCAATAATTGGTAATCGCGAACAGGTGTCGCTTGGGACGCTGACCCGGAGCGAAGCGGTAAAACCAAACCCCTGGTCCGCGCCGTGCCCGTGGCCTAGCGTGAGGTCATGACCATGAATCGTTTTGGGGGACGGGTGGTGTTCCTGACCGGGGCGGCCCAGGGGATCGGCGCGGCCACGGCACGGCGCCTCTTCGCGGAGGGCGCCACCGTGGTGCTCGCGGACCGGAACACTGAGGGCGCCACGCGCGTCGCGGAAAACCTCGGAGATCCGGACCGCACACTGGTGGTGCCGTGCGATCTGACGGACCGCGCGTCCGTGGACGGCGCCGTCGCGGCGGCGGTGGAGCGCTTCGGCCGGCTCGACGCCCTCGTCAACGTGGCGGGCGGCGCCCTGCGGCACCCCGGGCTCTTGCACGGGATGGACGACGACGGCTGGAACCGGACGCTCGACCTCAACCTGAGCGGCCCCATGCGCTGCATCCGCGCGGTCGCGCCCCATCTGGGCCCGGGCGGGGCGATCGTCCTGGTGAGCTCGGTCAACGGTCTGCAGGCGTGGGGCGGAGAGTCCTACTCGTCCGCCAAGGCCGGGCTCGTGGTCCTGGCCAAGAATCTCGCCGTGGAGCTGGGCCCGGCTGGGGTGCGCATCAATGTCGTGGCCCCCGGAACCATCCGGACGCCCGTCTGGGACGACCAGGGCGGGCCGGACAAGCTCGCCCCGCTGTACCCGCTGGGCCGGGTGGGGGAGCCCGAGGACATCGCCGCGGCGATCGCCTTCCTCGCCTCGGACGACGCTGCCTGGATCACCGGGATCACCCTCCCGGTCGACGGCGGCGGGGGAACCGGCCCGCTGCACGTCATGCACCAGCTCCGAAAGGATCCGGACGAGGACTCACTCGAAACGTGAGAAGGGTTCCGCGTAACGGAAGGCGCCCCGCTCGCCGTCGTAGGCCGGAAGCAGCCTGACCTGGAAGTAATCGCCCCAGGCGGGGTCCGGGGCGCCGATGCCGTGACGGGATGCCGCGACCCAGCCGTGGCGGCCGTAGTAGCCCGGATCGCCCAGCAGCGCGATGAGCGGCTCACCCAGGAGGACGGCGGCGTCCACGGTCGCGGCCAGCAGGGCGGCGCCGACGCCCTGGCGCTGCGCGGACGGGATCACCGACAGCGGTCCGAGACCGAGCGACGGCGCCGAGGGGGCGTCGCCGTCGTCGAGCGCGCCGCGTGTCGTCATGACGTGACCCACCACGGTCCCGTCCCTCTCCGCGACGAGGGCCAGCCCGGGCAGGTATCCGGGGTCCTCCCGCAGCCACTCGACGAGCACCGCCTCTCCGGGATCCGAGGTGCCGTCGACGGGCGGAGCCGCATGGGGCGCCTCGCGGAACGCGTCCGCGGTCAGGGCGCGGATGGCAGGGAAATCGGCAGGCGTCTCAGGCCGGATCAGGAGGGGCATGGATCCAGCTTTCCAGGCGCGGAGGTTCAGGGGAAGCGCAAGGCCACAGCCTCGGCGTCGCGGGTGACCTCGACGCCGGTCAGGTCCGTCACGTGCACGTCCGGGCCGTGCGCCGCGGACGCGGTCCCGACGCCCACCACAGCCATGCCGGCCGCACGAGCCGCCGCGATGCCCGCTGCGGAGTCCTCGAACACCACACACTCCTCGGGAGCGGCGCCCAGAGCGCGGGCGGCTGCGAGGAAACCCTCCGGGTCCGGCTTGCTGTTCCGCACGTCCTCCGCGCTGACCATGAGGGGCGGCAGCGGGACGCCGGCCGCCGACATCCGTGCCGTCGCGAGTTCCAGGGTGGCCGAGGTGACGAGCGCGTGCGGCGTCCCCTCGAGAGCCCGCACGAAGGCCTGCGCTCCCGGCACCTCGTGGACGCCGTCCAGTTCGCGGACTTCACGAGCCAGCATGGCCTGATTCTCCGCCAGATTGAGCGCGTGCTCACGCTCGGGGAGCAGGACCGCCATGCTCTCCTGGCCCTGGCGGCCATGGATCACGCTGAGAACCCGCTCGGGGTCGAGGCCGTGGGACTCGCCCCACTCCGTCCAGAGCCGTTCCACCACAGTGGACGAATCCACCAGGGTGCCGTCCATGTCGAGCAGAATGGCCTTGACGTTCATCGTTTCTCCCATGAACCCACCCTAAGGGGCACCCGGAAGCGGCCGGTCCGGGGACTCACGGAACGAAGCGGTACCCCATGCCGGGTTCGGTCACGAGATGCGCCGGATGAGCCGGATCCTGCTCCAGTTTCCGCCGCAGTTGGGCGAGGTAGACGCGCAGATACTGGGTCTCCTCCGTGTAGGCCGGGCCCCACACCGAGCGCAGCACGTGCTGCTGGGTGACGAGCTTCCCGGAATTCTCCACGAGGAGCTGGAGCACGGCCCACTCGCGTGGCGTGAGGTGCACCCGCTCGCCGTCGCGGGTGACCG
Source organism: Arthrobacter sp. RCC_34 (assembly GCF_041360795.1). NCBI lineage: Bacteria > Bacillati > Actinomycetota > Actinomycetes > Micrococcales > Micrococcaceae > Arthrobacter > Arthrobacter sp. RCC_34. The sequence goes on from NZ_JBFUPW010000001.1 coordinate 189,631, forward strand.
AGGAGGCGGCGAGGTCGATGCGCAGCGCCCCGGCCTCCACAGCCCCGGGCACGGAATCCTGCACCCTCCGGCGCTCCACCGCGCGCATCCGGGCCAGCAGTTCGTCCAGGCCGAAGGGTTTGGTGACATAGTCGTCGGCCCCGGCGTCGAGCGCCTCCACCTTGTCCGAGGAGCCGTGCCGGGCCGAGAGCACGATGATCGGGACCTCCGTCCAGCCGCGGAGGCCGTGGATCACCTCGGTGCCCTCCATATCCGGCAGGCCGAGGTCCAGGACCACCACGTGCGGTGGGTTGTCGGCGGCGGCGCGCAGGGCGGAGGCGCCGTCCGCGGCCACCGCGACGTCGTACCCCTCCGCCCGCAGATTGATCTGGAGGGCGCGGAGCAGCTGCGGCTCGTCGTCCACCACGAGCACTTTCCTCATGCCCGTTCCTCCTGTCCTTCGGGTGTTCCCTGAGCCGCGCCGTGCGAGTGCGGCCCCGCGTACAGCGGGAGCCGGACCACCATCGTCAGGCCGCCGCCCGGTGTCGGCTCCGCCGTGAGCTCTCCGCCCATCGCCTCGATGAAGCCTCGTGCCACCGCGAGCCCCAGCCCGAGCCCGCTCGCCTGCGCGTCCAGCTGACGGAAGGGCTGGAACATCTCGGCCAGGCGCTCCTCAGCCACGCCGGAGCCGTGGTCCACCACTCGGAGTTCGCTCGCGGGACGGCCGTCCAGCACGGGGCCGAGAAGACCACCGGGAGTCGCCACCAGGACCACGCCGGAATCGGGCGCGTGCTTGACGGCGTTCTCCACGAGGTTCGCCAAGGCCCGCCCCAGCAGGCCCCGGTCCGCGTCCACGGGTGGCAGATTCGGGGCGAGTTCCACACGGACCAGGCCTTCGGCCACCCCGGACAAAGCCTCCGGGACCACCTCTAGCCAGGAGACCGGCTCGTGGAGCACCGTGACGGCGTCGCCCGAGATCCGGGACATGTCCAGGAGGTTGGCGATCAGGGACTCCAGCCGGTGGTTGCAGCTCTCGATGGTCTCCAGCATCTCCTCCTCTTCCTCCGCCGTCATCTTGCCCCGCTGACGCCGCAGGGCCGTGGCGGCGAGACCGATCCCCGCGAGCGGCGTGCGGAGGTCGTGGGACGCGGCCTGCAACAAGGACGTCCGGATGCGGTTGCCCTCCGCGAGCTTGACGGTGTCGGCCAGGCTCAGCGCGAGCCGGTCCCGTTCCAGGAGCGCGAGCAGATGGGATTCGAAGGCCCGGAGCAGCCGCCGCTCGCCGCCGGAGAGGACCCGCCCGTTCCACGCGAGCAGCGCGGTGGGGGAGAGCTCCTCGGCGGTGCCGGCTTCGGTCGGGCTGCCGGGGGCGCCGGCGCCGCTGGAGGCGCTGAGCCGCCAGCCGGCGTCGTCACCCGCGGGCTGCGAGCCGTCCCGCTCGAACAGGGACACCGACTCCAGCGAGAACTCCTGCCGCACCTGCCGCAGGAACTCCGCCGGGCTCTGGTCGCTGGCCAGCGACGACGACGCGAGCTCGCTCAGCGTGACGGCTTCGGCCCGCGCACGCCGGGCTTCCACGCTGCGCCGGGCGGACAGCCCCACCACCAGCGAGACGGCGATCGCGACCCCGAGGAACACGATCAGGGCGAAGAGATTCTGGGGATCGGAGATGGTGAACGTGTCCACCGGAGGCGTCACGAAGAAGTTCAGCAGCAGCGAGTCGAGGATCGCTGCCGGGACCGCCGGTTTGAGCCCGCCCACGAAGGCCACCGCGATGACCACGCAGAGGTGAGCCAGCACATGGGTGGCCAGGTCGAGCCCTTGGAACGGGGAGAGCAGCAGCGTGATGAGCGGGGGTCCCACGAGCGCGAGCACGAAGCCCAGCGTGGTCCGGAGCCGGCTCAGGGACGGCGCCGCGGTCGGCAAGGCCGCCTGGCGTCCGGCGAACGGGTGGGTCACGAGATGGACGTCGATATCCCCGGAACCGCGCACCACGGCGTTGCTCACGCCCGTGCCGAGCAACTGGTGGAGCCGCCCGTGCCGGGACACACCGATGACGATCTGCGTGGCGTTCGCGCCCCGGGCATAGTCGAGGAGGGACGCCGCGACATCCTCGCCGGAGACGTGGACGAATCGGCCGCCGAGGTCCTCCACCAGGCGCTGCTGCACGCCCAGCCGGCCCGCCGAACCGTCGTCCAGGCCGTCGGCGCGGCGGACGTGCACGGCCAGGAGGTCGCCGTCGTTCACGCGCGAGAGGATGCGGGCGGCACGGCGCAGGAGGACCTCGCCCTCCGGCCCGCCGGTCAGGCCCACCACGATCCGTTCGCGCGCGGGCCAGGTGCCTTCGATGCCCTGGTGTTCGCGGTACCGGGCCAGGCCCTCGTCCACCCGGTCGGCGAGCCAGATCAGGGCGATCTCCCGCAGGGCGGAGAGGTTGCCGAGCCGGAAGTAGTTGGCGAGGGCGGCGTCGATGTTCTCCGCCGGGTAGACGTCACCCTGGCTCAGCCGCTGGCGGAGCAGCTCCGGTGCGATGTCCACGAGCTCGATCTGGTCCGCATGCCGCACCACCGCGTCCGGGACCGTCTCCTGCTGCCGGGTGCCGGTGATGGCCTGGACCACGTCGTGGAGGGAGGCGAGGTGCTGCACGTTGACGGTGGAGAGCACGTCGATCCCCGCGGCCAGGAGTTCCTCCACGTCCTCCCAGCGCTTCGCGTTCCGGCAGCCGGGGGCGTTGCTGTGGGCGTATTCGTCCACGACGGCGACGGCCGGCGCGCGCTCCAGCACGGCGTCGAGGTCCATCTCCTCCAGCGCGGCGCCGCGGTGCGTGTGGCGGCGGAGAGGAACCGACTCGAGTCCGTCGAGCAGGTGGGCCGTCTGCGGCCGGCCGTGATCGAGGGCGACGGCCACCACCACGTCCTCGCCGGCGGCCCGGAGCCGATGGGCCTCCTCCAGCATGGCGTACGTCTTGCCGACGCCCGGGGCCGCCCCGAGGAACACCCGCAACCGGCCGCGTCTCATGCGCCGATCCTAACAGCGTGAGCGCGGACCGTGCGGGTGGCCCTCGGGCGGTCCACTAGTGGCTCCCGGCCTGCGACGGCGCCGTCTGCAGCCGCTTGCCCAGCGCCAGGTTCAGCGTCGTGGTGTTGACCGATTCCTGGCCCAGCAAGGACTCCACTCCCGTGGTGGTCGACTGCTGGATGAGGGTCTGCACCTCGGCCAGGCTCAGCCCGGTGGCCCGGGCCACGCGCGGCGCCTGCAGCGCCGCGTAGGCGGGGGAGATGTCCGGGTCCAGGCCGGAGGCGGACGAGGTCACGGCATCCTCCGGAACCGCCGAACGGTCCACGCCCTCCCGGTTAGCGACGGCGGTGCGCGCCGCGTCCTTCGCTTCCTTCAGGGCGGCGGAGGTGGGGGCGAGGTTGGTCGCCGAGGACGTCTTCGGGTCCCAGCTCACGGCGGAAGGCCGCGGGAAGAAGAACCGGCGGTCCGTCTCCGGCACGGGCTGGGCGATGAGCGAGGAGGCGGCCGGCGAGCCGTTCACGCTCTGCACCGAGCCGTTGGCCTGGGCCGGGGCGATCGCCTGGCCGAGCCCGAAGACCGCCAAGGGGTACAGCCCGCCCAGGATGACGGTGAGCAGGGCCAGCAGGACGAAGGCCACGCGAAATTGTCGCAATGTCGTGGTCATGAGGTGCTCCTACGCGAGTCCGGGCAGCAGAGCCACCACGAGGTCGATGAGTTTGATGCCGAGGAACGGCGCGATCAGGCCGCCGACGCCGAACACCAGCAGATTGCGCCGCAGCGCGTTCTGGGCGCTCACGGCGCGGTACTTCACGCCCTTGAGCGCGAGCGGCACCAGGGCGACGATCACCAGGGCGTTGAAGATGACGGCGGAGAGGATCGCGCTCTGCGGGGAATGCAGGCCCATGATGTTCAGCAGCCCGAGGCCCGGGTAGGCCACGGTGAACAGGGCCGGGATGATCGCGAAGTACTTCGCGACGTCGTTGGCCACGGAGAAGGTGGTGAGCGAGCCGCGCGTGATGAGCAGCTGCTTGCCGATCGCCACGATGTCCAGGAGCTTGGTGGGATCCGAGTCCAGGTCCACCATGTTCGCGGCCTCCTTGGCGGCCTGCGTCCCGGAGTTCATGGCGACCCCCACGTCCGCGGCGGCGAGCGCCGGGGCGTCGTTGGTGCCGTCGCCGGTCATGGCCACGAGCCGTCCGGCGGCCTGTTCCGCGTGGATCCGGGCGAGCTTGTCCTCCGGGGTGGCCTCGGCGAGGTAGTCGTCCACCCCGGCCTGCTCGGCGATCGCCGCAGCGGTCAGGGGATTGTCACCGGTGATCATGACGGTGCGGATGCCCATGGTGCGCAGCGTGGAGAACCGTTCGGCGATGCCGGGCTTCACCACATCGGCCAGTTCCACGGTGCCCAGCACCTCCACGCCGCCCCGGGCGTCCTGGCGTGCGACCACCAGCGGGGTGCTGCCCCGCCGGGAGAGTTCCTCCACGGTGGCGGAGACCGCGCCGGGAAGCGCGCTGCCGCCGTCTTCGGCCCAGTGCCCGACGGCGGCCGCCGCCCCCTTGCGCACCTTCACTCCGTGGTGGTCGAGGCCGCTCATCCGCGTCGCCGCGGTGAACTCCACGGCCTCGGCCGGGTCCGGGCCGCTGAACAGGTCCTCGAGGGTGGGCCGCCCCTGCGCGGGGGTGGCTCCGGTGCTCTCGGCCAGCTCCACGATGGACCGGCCTTCCGGCGTCTCGTCGGCGAGCGAGGAGAGCCGTGCGGCTTCGATCAGTTCCTCCCGAGCCACTCCCGGGGCGGGCACGAACTCCACGGCACGGCGGTTGCCGTAGGTGATGGTGCCGGTCTTGTCCATCATGAGGGTGGTGATGTCCCCGGCCGTCTCCACGGCGCGTCCGCTCGTGGCCAGCACGTTGTGCTGCACCAGGCGGTCCATGCCGGCGATGCCGATGGCCGGCACCAGGGCGCCGATGGTGGTCGGGATGAGGCAGACCAGGAGGGCCACGAGGACGATGGGGCTCGGAACCGCCCCGGCGAGCTGGGAGAACGGGACCAGGGTCACCGTCACCACCAGGAAGGTGATGGTCAGCGCCACGAGGAGGACGTGCAGCGCGATCTCGTTGGGGGTGCGCTTGCGTTCGGCGCCTTCCACGAGGGAGATCATGCGGTCCAGGAAGGTCGCTCCCGGCTCGGCGCTGATGCGGACCACGATGCGGTCGGAGAGCACCGTGGTGCCGCCCGTCACGGCGGAGCGGTCGCCGCCGGACTCACGGACCACGGGGGCGGACTCACCTGTGATGGCGGATTCGTCCACCATCGCCAGGCCCTCGACGATCTCGCCGTCGGAGGGGATGACGTCCCCGGCCTCGCACACCACCAGGTCACCCCGGTGGAGTTCGGAGGCCGCGACGGTCTCCTCGGTGGCCCCGTGGAGCTTGCGGGCCTTCAGACCTTCACGACTGGCGCGCAGGCTGTCGGCCTGGGCTTTGCCGCGGCCTTCTGCGAGGGCTTCCGAGTAGTTGCCGAAGAGGACGGTGAGGGCCAACCACACCGTCACGGCCAGGCTGAACCCGGCCTCCGGCGAGCCGGAGGCGAACTGTCCCACGCAGACCAGGAGGGAGACCGCCGTGCCCACCAGGACGGTGAACATGACCGGGGAGTGGGCCATGGCCCGGGGCGAGAACTTCTTCAGAGCGAGAGGCATCGCGCCCAGCAGGGTCTTGCGGTCCCAGCTGCTGCGGCGCTTGTAGCTGTGTCCGGAGAGCTCCTCCTCGCGGGGCACGGGAGAGGCTGCGGGCCGGGTGGTGGTGTCGTCGAGTGCGGTCTTCATGACAGGGTGCCTTCTGCGAGCGGGCCCAGCGCGAGCGCTGGGAGGTAGTTGAGGGCGGTCAGCAGGACCGCGACGGTGCTGAGCATGACGGCGAACAGGCCGCCATGGGTGGGAAGCGTGCCGGCCGACGCCGGAACGCGGGGCTGGGTGACGAAGGCGCCTGCGAGGGCGAGGACCAGGACGATGCCCACGAAGCGGCCGAGCCACATGGCGATGCCGAGCATGGTGGACAGCGCGGGACCCGAGCTCGTGATGCCGCCGAACGCCGAGCCGTTGTTGTTGGCGCCGGAGGTGAAGGCGTACAGGACCTCGCTGAACTGGTGCGGTCCCTGGGCCGGGGCCTGGGAGAGGATCCCCGGGACGAGCACGGCGATGCCGGACAGGACCAGGACCAGGACGGGCACCACCAGGAGGTACAGCGCGGCGAGCGTCATGTGCCGGGCCTGGACCTTCTTGCCCAGGTACTCGGGTGTGCGTCCGACCATCAGCCCGGCCAGGAACACCGTGACCACTGCGATCACCAGCATGCCGTACAGGCCGGACCCCACCCCGCCCGGAGCCACTTCACCCAGCATCATGTTGACCATGGCCAGGCCACCGGCCAGGGGTGGCAGGGAGTCGTGCGCCGCGTTCACGGCGCCCGTGGACGTCAGCGTGGTGGCGGAAGCGAACACACCGCTCGCAGCCGGGCCGAAGCGCTGTTCCAGACCCTCGCCGGCACCCGGGAAAGCCGCCAGCGCCCAGGCCATCGCCGTCGTCGTGAGTGCCCAGAGGCCGCCCATCACACCCAGCACCGTGAAGCCCTGACGGGCGTCGCCAGCCATGCGCCCGAAGACGTATGGCAGCGCCGAGGGGATCAGGAGGATGAGGAACACCTCGAAGAGGGAGGTGAAGGAGTTCGGGTTCTCGAACGGATGTGCCGAGTTGGCATTGAAGTAACCGCCGCCGTTGGTGCCGAGGAGCTTGATGGCCTCCTGGCTCGCGACGGGGCCACCAGGGAGGGTCTGAGACGCTCCGGTGAAGGGGTTCGTGACGGAGCCGCTCCAGAAGTTCTGGACCACGCCGGCCACCACGAGCACGACGGCGCCCACCACGGCCAGGGGAAGCAGAACCCGGAGTGTGATCCGGACCAGGTCGGCCCAGAAGTTGCCCAGGTGGCTGGTGCCGAAGCGGGTGAGGCCGCGCATGAGGGCCACGGCCACACAGATGCCCACCGCCGCGGAGAGGAAGTTCTGCACGGCCAGCAGAGCCATCTGTGCTCCGAAGCCGAGCGTCGTCTCGGGGACGTACACCTGCCAGTTCGTGTTGGTGACGAAGGAGATGGCGGTGTTCATCGACGTCCACGGATCCACCGCGCCCGGTCCGCCGGGGGTGTAGAGCCCCTGGAGCCGTAACAGCAGGTAGATGACCAGGACGGAGACGATCGAGAACGCGAGCACGCTGCGGGTGTACCCGAGCCAGCCCTGTTCGCGGGTCGAGGACACCCCGGACAGGCGGAAGAGGACCCGCTCCACCCGGGAGTCCTTGCGGCCCTCCAGCGCGGCATGCAGGTAGAGACCCAGGGGCTTGTGAAGGACCCCCAGGAGAAGCAGCAGGACGGCGATCTGCGTGAGGAAGGAGAGCCAGGAGTACTGCATCACTGCCCCTTGTCGGAAGACTTGCCGGAAGAGATGAGGGAGACCACCAGGTAGACCAGCAGCGCAGCCGCCACCAGCCCCAGGAGGGCCCAGACCAGGACGTCGACGGTCATTTCCGTCCCACCACCTTGTCGATCGCACTGGCCAGCCAGACCATGGCGCCGGACAGGAGCACGAAGACCCCCACCGCGATCACGTCGTCCATCTCACGTTCCTTTCGCCGCCCGGTGCGGGCGGACCATTCGCACTGGGCGCGGTTCACGCCGCACCCCGGACCGCGCCGCGGCCCACACCTTCAGTGAAGTCCTGTGAGGGGCCGTTGACGCCGCCTTTTACGCTTCCTTGATGCGTGAGGACGGAACCTTTGCACTTCCTTTACGCGGGCTTTCCGTGGAGTGCCGGTGAGCGGTGACGGCACGGAGTGAGCGCGCCAGAGGCCGCTCACTACACTGGTCTGGTGACTGAGCTCTCCGCCCTCGCCTCCGCCCGGATCGTCGTCGCTGAACTGCTCGACGGCGGTGTGCGGCACGTGGCCGTCTCGCCGGGCTCGCGGTCGGCGCCTCTCGCGTACGCGCTCGCGGAAGCGGAGGCCGAGGGACGCATCACCCTGCACGTGCGGATCGACGAGCGCGCGGCGGCCTTCACCGCGCTGGGCGTGATCCTGGGCAGCGGGGCCCCGGCCGCCGTCGTCGTGACCTCAGGGACGGCCGTGGGCAACCTTCTGCCTGCGGTCATGGAGGCCGACCACGTCGCGGCGCCGCTCGTGGTGCTCTCCGCGGACCGGCCCCTGGAACTGCGCGGCACCGGTGCCAGCCAGACCACGGAGCAGATGGACCTGTTCGGGGAGCACGCGCGGTTCGCCGTGGACGTGCCTGCCGGGGACGACCCGCAGCGTGGAGTCCGGACCGCACTGAGCGCCGCGACCGGCGCCTTCGAGGAGCTGCCGCCCGGCCCGGTCCAGGTGAATCTCGCCTTCCGTGACCCGCTCCTGCCCGGAGCGGACGCGGAGTTCCCGGCTGTCTCCGAGCGCAGGCCGTTCCACTTCGCCCCGGACCCTGCGCCGATCCACTACGACGCCCCGGACGGCCTCGCCGAACACCGCACCCTGGTGCTTGCCGGGCACGACGCCGGGCCGATCGCGGAGGCGTTCGCCCGCGCCCACGGGCTGCCGCTGGCCGCCGAGCCGAGTTCGAACGCCCGTTTCGGTCCGAATGCCGTGGGGCCGTACCGGCTCCTGCTGGACCGCTTCGGTCCGGAGTCCGCGGAGCCGCTGGAACGGGTGGTGGTGTTCGGACGACCGACGCTGTCCCGTCCCGTCACCGCGCTTCTTGCACGTCAGGACATCCCGCTGGCGCTCTACGAACCCGTCCCCGTGGCCTGGTACCAGCCCGGACGCCGCCTCGAGCGGCCGGTCGCGACGCTGCGGGAGCTTTCCGAGTTCGCCGGGCGCGCACCGGAGGGCTGGCTCGACACCTGGCTGCTGGCGGGGGAGAAGGCCCAGCACGGCATCGAACGGGTGCTCGCCCAGGAGCCCGGCCTGACGGGACCGTCGGTCGCCGCCGCGGTGTGGGCAGCCACCCGGGGGCAGCTCGTGCTCGGTTCGTCCAACGGCATCCGCGACGCCGACCTGGCCGCCGCTCCCACGCGGGAACCCCTGGCGACCGTCCATGCCAACCGCGGCCTCGCAGGGATCGACGGCATGACCTCGACCGCGGTCGGCGTGGCCCTGGGGTCGGGCCGTGAGACCACGCTGCTGTGCGGCGACGTGACCTTCCTGCACGACGCCGGCGGACTCTTCCTCGGCGCAGGGGAAGCCGAGCCGGATCTGCGCGTGGTGGTCCTCAACGACCAGGGCGGCGCGATCTTCAGCACCCTCGAACACGGCGGGCTGCGCGGGGGCTACGAGTCCGCCGTCGAGCGCCTTTTCGGCACGCCACACACCGTCCGCCTCGACGCGCTCGCCGCCGCTTACGGCGTGCCGCACCGCGTCGTGACGACGACGGCGGAGCTCGACGCGGCCTTGGCGGAACCGGTGCGGGGCCGCAGTGTGCTGGAGGTCCGGTGCTCACGCGACGGCCTCCGGGACCTCCACGCCCGCATCCGCGAAGCACTCTGACTCCTGCTCTTCCCATCGACTGCTCCATAGATGTCGTTTTGACCGCCCAAACCGACATTTACGGAGCAGTCGATGAGGTGGGATCGGGGGTTCCGGGAGCCGGAGGGGCAGCGTAGCCTGAGGGCATGTCGGGGGGAACAAGGGGACGGAGCGTCTCGGGGTTCGGGCGACTCATACTGTCGGCAGCCCTGCTCGCCGTCGGCACGCTGACGGGATGCACTCCGGTGAACCCGCCGGATGGTGCGTCGACCGTGGGGACCGCGCCGCCGTCGTCGTCGTCTGACAGCGCGACGCCGGTCACCACCAGCGCCGCCCCGCCCGCCGGTCACTACGACGCCGGCTGCCGGCAGGGCCAGAAGGACGCCAAGGACTTCGACCCGACGCGACAGGTCATCTCCCTCGACCCGCTCTTCATCCGGGACAACTTCTCCGGTTCCGCGACACCGCAGTTCGACGGAGCAGTGCAGTGGATGAAGGACCCGTTCTTCGTACGCGCCGGCCGCACCGTGACGGTGACCGTGGCGCCGGACCAGCAACGGACGGTCGGCCTCGTCGCGGAGTACGGCGCCCGCGAGGGCAACACCTCGATCACCTTCACCGCGTGCCCAGCTTCCGCGACGCCGTACACCTGGTGGCCGGGCGGCTTCCTCGTCCACGGGCGCGACGCCGTGTGCCTCCGTCTCACGGTCGCCGTCGCCGGGGCGGAGGGCGTGCGCAAGCCGGTCATCCCGGCGGGTGACATCGCCTGCCCGCCGTCCTGGTGACTCCTTAAACGCCGATCGACTGCTCCATACGATGCCGGAATCCCCGGAAAACCGGGGAAAACGACGTCGTATGGAGCAGTCGATCAGAGGCGAGGGACGCGTCAGAGCACGCGGCTCAGGAACTCCTTGGTGCGTTCGTGCTGCGGCGCGGCGATGATCGCCCGGGGATCACCGGACTCCACCACCACACCGGCGTCCATGAACGTCAGGGTGTCGCCGACCTCGCGGGCGAAGCCGATCTCGTGCGTCACCACGATCATGGTCATGCCGGACTTGGCGAGGTCCTTCATCACGTTCAGCACGTCGCCCACGAGCTCCGGGTCCAGGGCCGAGGTGGGCTCGTCGAAGAGCATGACCTCGGGTTCCATGGCCAGCGCCCGGGCGATCGCCACGCGCTGCTGCTGACCGCCGGAGAGCTGCGACGGGTAGTGGTTGACCTTGTCGCCCAGGCCCACCATCTTCAGTAATTCGTGCGCACGGTTCTTGGCCGTCGACTTGCTCTGGCCCTTGACCTGGATAGGCGCCTCGATGACATTCTCCAGCGCGGTCATGTGCGGGAAGAGGTTGAACTTCTGGAACACCATGCCGATGTTCTGGCGCTGAGCGGCGATCTCCTTGTCCTTGAGATCGTGCAGCTGGCCGTTCTTCTCGCGGTAGCCGATCAGCTGATCGCCCACGTGGATGCGGCCGGCGCTGATGGTCTCCATCAGGTTCACGCAGCGGAGCATGGTCGACTTGCCGGAGCCGGAGGGCCCGATGACGACGGCCACCTCGCCCTTCTTCACCGTCATGTCGATGCCCTTGAGGACATGGTGGTGCCCGTAGTACTTGTGCAGGCCCTCGATGCGGACGAGGGGCTTGTTCTCTTCAGTCATTGTCTCGAGCCTCACTGTCCGGACATTCGCGGGGCACCCTCGGCCAGCATCTGGGCCTTGAGCGCGTCCGGATTGATCACCTGGGGCGCGCCTCCGTCGACGCCTCGGCCGTAGTACTTCTCGAGGTAGTGCTGACCCACCATGAGGATGCTGGTGATGAGCAGGTACCAGATCGCCGCGACGATGAGCAGCGGAACCGGGAGGTAGAGACGGTTTGCCAGGGCGTTCGTGACGAACGTCAGGTCGAGGGTGAACGGCACGGCGAGGACGAGGGAGGTGGTCTTCAGCATGCCGATGGTCTCGTTGCCGGTCGGGGGCACGATGATCCGCATGGCCTGGGGCAGGACGATGCGCCACATGATCTTGCCGTTGGACATGCCCAGGGCCTGCGCGGCTTCCATCTGACCCTTGTCCACGGACTTGAGGCCGGCACGGAAGATCTCGGCCAGGTAGGCCGACTCGTTGAGGCCCAGGCCCAGGATGGCGGCCACGGTCGCGGTGATCACGGTGGACGTGTCGACGCTGAACCACTGGGGACCATAGGGGATTCCCGCGCTGATCTTCGGGTAAAGCACCGCGATAAGGCCCCAGAAGATCAACTGGGTGTACACCGGGGTGCCCCGGAAGAACCACACCCAGAACCAGGCCGACCAGCGGAGGACAGGGTTGTCGGACTGGCGCATGACGGCGAGCAGGATGGCGAGGATGATCGCAATCGCCATGGAAGCCACGGTCAGCAGCAGGGTCCAGCCCACACCCTGCACGACTTTGACGTCGAGGATGTACTTGCCCACCACATCCCAGTGGAATTCCTTGTTGGTGAAGACATTCACCAGGATGGCGACGACCACTCCGATGATGATGACCGCACTGACGATGCGACCCGGGTGCCGCACCGGCACTGAGTGATTCAGCACCGGTGCGTCGTCTTTGTGACTCATGATCTACCTGAGCTTCTGGGGAGAGAGCGGATCAGGACGCGGCCGGAGCCGGGTTCAGCTCGGACTTGGTGATCGCACCTTCGGAGTTGCCCCAGGCGTCGAGGATCTTCTTGTAGGAGCCGTCCGCGATGAGGCTGTTCAGGGTGTCCTGGACCAGGGTCGCCAGAGCGGTGTCGGCCTTGGCCACGGTCACGCCCTGGGGAGCGGCGTCGTAGATGTCGCCGATCTTCTCGAGCTGGCCGTTGGTCTGGGTCAGCGCGTAGCCGATGATGGGGGAGTCGGCGGCCATCGCGTCGATGGAGCCGTTCACCAGGCGGGTGGTGACGTCGGTCTGGTTCTTCAGGGTCACGATGTCGATCGGCTTCTTGCCGGCGTCGACGCACTTCTTGTTGCGGTCCTTCAGATCCGGGTCCTCCTGGACGGTGCCGGTCTGGACGCCGATGGACTTGCCGCAGACGTCATCCAGGCTGAAGCCCTTGGGGTTGCCCTTCTTGACGGCCCACGTGGTGCCGGCCTTGAAGTAGCTGACCATGTTGACGGCCTGGAGGCGCTCCTTGTTGATGGTGAAGGAGGAGATGCCCAGGTCGTACTTGGGGCCGAGCGCGGGGAGGATGCCGGTGAACTCGGCGGTCTGAACCTGGACCTTGAGGCCGAGCTTCGCGCCGATCGCCTTGGCGATGTCGACGTCGTAGCCGATCGGGGTCTGGCCGTCCGCGTCGAGGAATTCCGCCGGGGCGTAGCTGGTGTCGGAGCCGACGGTCAGCGTGCCCTTGGACTTGATGGCGGCCGGGACCTTGGCGGCGAGGGCGTCGTCCTTCTGGACGGTGCTGGGATCGAACGTCGCAGCGCTGGAGGAGCCGGAGGACGGCTTGGAACCGTTGTCTGCCGTCTCGGAGGCATTGGTGCAGGCGGAGAGTGCCAGCGCGCCGATGGCCAGTACGGCTGCCGTCTTGACCTTGGTGCTACCGAAGAGGGAGCGGTTGAACATCATGATTTTTACCCTTTGTTGCGCTGGGACCTGGAGTTGAGTCCGCTTAAGTGTAGTCACGCATTGAGAGGTGCGTCACAGTCAACTTGCATTGACTATTGGACAACGTTGCGCCGCGAAGCACAAGCCTTGAATGTTGCCTGACGGTAAATTCTTCAGCTCCGCCCCTCGGTGTGACTCCCATCACTAAAGCGCAGATCGGGCCTCGGAAGGGAATCCGAAACGCCATTGTGTCCGGTATTCCGGACGCGAAAGACATGCTTCGGAAAACGACGACGCCGGCACACCCTCCTGCGGCACATCGCCGGTCGCGCCGAACGAAGTGAGCGCGGGAAGGGTAGGGCTCGAAGCGTCGCTGCGTGACGGGTCGCCGCGTGGAACGCCGGGAGAACCCGCGAGGCGTGCCTTGTCCGGACCTCGCACGGACGCCACCCGGCGTCACGCCTCAGGATGCGACGTTGAGCGCTTCCAGCATCGGGCGGAACTTCGCCCACGTCTCCGCGAGCTCGGACTCGGGGATCGATCCCTCCACGACGCCGCAGCCGGCGAAGAGCCGCGCCGTCGACCCGTCCAGGAGTCCGCCGCGCAGCCCGATGCCCCACTCGCCGTTCCCGGCGGCGTCGAGCCAGCCCACCGGCCCGGCGTAAGGCCCGCGGTCCAGGTGCTCCAGTTCGCGGATGATGGCGCCCGCCGGCAGGGTGGGCGTTCCGCACACGGCGGCGGTCGGGTGAAGGGCGTTGACCAGCGCGAGGGAGGACGGGATGTGCCCTTCGGCGTCCAGGAGCTCGGCCTTCACATCGGAGGCGAGGTGCCACACATTGGGCAGCTCCAGGATGAACGGCTCTTCATGAGCGTCAGTGGCCTCGGAGAACGGTTCCAGCGCGTTGACCAGGGAATCGATGGCGATCTGGTGTTCGTGGCGCTGCTTCACCGAACCGGCGAGGACCCGTTCGGCGAAGGCGGTCTCGTCCTCGTCCGCGGTGCGTTCCACGGCGTCCCGGCGGTCCAGGGTCCCGGCGAGGACGCGGGCCTGGGCGGTGCGGCCCACCACCTGGATGAGCATCTCCGGAGTCGCTCCGACGAAGCCGTCCACACGGTACGTCCAGCATTCGCGGTACTGCCGGGCCAGTCGGGCCAGGACGTTCTCGGGGACCACGGTGGAAGGCAGGTCCACCTCGACGTCGCGGGCCAGGACGATCTTCTCGACGGCGCCGGAGCGGATGCGCGCCACGCCTTCCTGGACGGCGGCCATCCAGTCCGCCTCGCTCAGCGAGCCTGGGCGGATGGGGGCGTTCAGCGCGGGGCGCTGCGCGGCGTCGTCGTCCGAGGACTGCGGACGGGGGAGCAGGCGCTCGACGGCGTCGCGGACGTCGTCCTCCGACGGCGCGGAGTCCGCGAAGGTCGACAGCGTCGCCCAGCGCAGGCCGTTCCGCTGGCCGATGACGAGTTCGGGCACCACGAGGCGCGAGGCGTAGCCGGATGTCTTGGAGAACGCGAAGGACCCGAACGCGGCAGGACCGGTGCCGGGAAGGCCGAGGGGGTCGTTGACCTGCGCCGTCAGTGACAGGGCGCGCCACCATTGCTCGGCGAGCATGAAACGTTCCGGGCCGGAGACCTCGAAGCGGGTCACTTCGCCGAAGCCGAGGAGGCCCGAACCGCGGCGGATCCAGCTCAGCGCGACGGCGGGGGCATGAGGGTCGGCGAGGAAAGCCGCCAGACCGTCCTCGGAGGCGTCCTCGCCCAGAGGTACGGTGGTGCTCTTCAGCGTGCTGCTCATGATGGAACAAGGGTACTCCTGAACTGCGCTTCGTCCTGTTCAGAGGCTGTTCCGTCCGTCCCCTCCGAACCGTCATGAGGAGAGCGTGGTCACACGGAATCCGTGGTCGTCGCGAATGTTTGCGACAATGAGACGGTGAGCAGCACACCGATCCGAGCCTCGCTCGACAAGCGCCCCGAAGAAGTAGCCACCATGTTCGACGATGTTGCGCCGAAGTACGACGTGGTCAACGATGTCCTGTCCCTCGGGCAGACGCGGCGGTGGCGCAAGATCGTCTTCGATGCGGTCGGCGCGGTTCCGGGGCAGCGCGTCCTCGATCTGGCGGCCGGCACCGGCACCTCCAGCGAGCCCTACGCGGATGCCGGGATCGACGTCGTGGCCTGCGATTTCTCCCTCGGCATGCTCAAGGTCGGCAAGCGCCGCCGCCCGGACATCGACTTCGTGGCCGGCGACGCCATGAACCTCCCGTTCGAGGACGACAGCTTCGACGCCTGCACCATCTCCTTCGGCCTGCGCAACGTGAACGAACCGCGCAAGGCCCTCGCCGAGATGCTCCGCGTCACCCGCCCCGGCGGCCGGATCGTCGTGGCGGAGTTCTCCCACCCGACCGTCCCCGTGTGGCGCACCATGTACACCGAGTACCTCATGCGTGCGCTCCCCGCGATCGCCCGCAAGGTCTCCTCCAACCCGGACGCCTACGTGTACCTCGCCGAGTCGATCCGCGCCTGGCCGAACCAGGACGAACTCGCCCACTGGCTCCAGGACGCCGGCTGGGAGGACGTCGCCTACCGCAATCTGAACGGCGGCATCGTCGCCGTGCACCGCGGCGTCAAGCCCCTGACCGACGACGCCGCAGCCTCCACCGCACGCCCGGCGCCCGCCGCGCGCTAGAGGAAGCCCGGTGAACGTTCTCATTGTCGGCGCGGGTCCCGCCGGGTCCACCGCTGCGCACTACCTCGCCCAGGACGGCCATGAGGTCACGGTCCTGGAGAAGACGTCCTTTCCGCGGGAGAAGGTCTGCGGCGACGGGCTCACCCCGCGTGCGGTGCGTGAGATCCAGCGCCTCGGGCTGCCGCACGAGGAGGCCGATGGCTGGCGCCGGAACAAGGGCCTGCGCCTGATCGCCGGCGGCCGCCAGGTGGAGCTCGCCTGGCCCGAGGTCGGCGACTTCCCGCAGTACGGCCTGATCCGGACGCGCCTCGGCTTCGATGAGGCACTGGCCCGGCACGCGGAGGCCTCGGGCGCCACCGTCCTGGAACGCCATTCCGTCACCGAAGCGCTGCGCGACGATTCCGGACGCGTCGTCGGCGCCCGGGCCGCGATCCTCGATGAGCGCGGACGCAAGACCGGCGAGACGCGCGACTTCCACGCCGACGTCGTCCTTGCGGCAGACGGCAACTCGACCCGCACGGCAGTCTCCCTCGGCGTGGCCAAGCGCGACGACCGTCCCCTGGGCGTGGCCGTCCGCGGCTACTACACGAGCCCCCGGCACGAGGACGACTGGATGGAGGGCTGGCTCGAGCTCCCCGGCAAAGACGGCAAGCCCCTGCCCGGCTACGGCTGGATCTTCGGCGTCGGGGACGGCACTTCGAACGTCGGCCTGGGCATCCTCAACTCCTCCAAGGAATTCGGCCGCCTCGACTACAAGCAGGTCATGCGCGACTGGGTCGCCGCCATGCCGGGCGAGTGGGGCTACCGCGAGGAGAACCTCGTGGGCGAGATCCGCGGCGCCGCCCTCCCCATGGGCTTCAACCGCACCCCGCACCACCTCCCCGGGATGCTGCTCCTCGGCGACGCCGGCGGCATGGTCTCGCCATTCAACGGCGAGGGCATCTCCTACGCGATGGAGTCCGCGCGTTTCGCCGCCGAGCACCTCATCGACGCCGATCGCGCCGCCCGCAGCGCCACCTCGGTGGGCGCCGCCGAACGTGCGCTCGACGCCGGCCTGGCCGCCTACGCCACCCAGGTGCGTGACGAGTGGGGCAGCCACTTCACACTCGGCCGGGTGTTCGCACGAATGATCGGCAATCCGCGGATCATGAAGCTGGCCCTCCGCACAGGCATGCCGCTGCCCGCCCTGATGCGGTTCGTGGTGCGCATGCTCGCGAATCTCACGGACCCCCGTTCGGGGCGTTTCGAGGACTCCGTGATCGCTCTGCTCGAACGACTGGTGCCCGCCACCTCGAACACCGGAACGGCGCCCGCTCCGCGTGCGTCACAGACCCTCCCCGCGACTCGTTAGGCTTTAACCGTGAGCACACCCGCAGACCGCACCTGGACGCACGCCGGACACGGACTTCCCAGCGCCGTGGAACCCGAGCCGAGCACCACGGCCATCGCCACCGGACTGACCTTGCCGCGTGGCTTCGCCGCCATCTCCGAGGATCAGGTGATCGGCCCCGCGCTGACCACCAATCTGGCCCGCGTGGAGAAGATGCTGCGGGAGGCCATCGCGAATTCCGATCCTCTGGCGGACGCCACCTCGCGTCACCTGGTGGAGGCCGGCGGCAAGCGCATCCGCCCGCTCCTGGCGCTCCTGTGCTCCCACCTGGGCGACTACACCCGTCCCGAGGTGCTGCAGGCCGCCGTCGTGGTGGAGCTGACCCATCTGGCCACGCTGTACCACGACGACGTCATGGACTCCGCGCCCGTACGCCGCGGTGCGCCGACCGCCCACGAGGTCTGGGGCAACTCGGTGGCCGTCCTGACAGGCGACCTGATCTTCGCCCGGGCGTCCATCCTGGTCTCCGAGCTCGGCGGCCGCGCTCTGGGCATCCAGGCCCGCACGTTCGAGCGGCTGTGCCTCGGCCAGCTGCATGAGACCGTGGGGCCGCGTGAGGACGAGGACCCGTTGCAGCACTACATCCAGGTGCTCGCGGACAAGACCGGTTCCCTCGTGGCCGCGTCCGCACAGCTCGGCGCGATCTTCGCCGGCGTCGATGAGACCGTGGAGAACGTCCTGGTCGAGTACGGCGAGAAGCTGGGCGTCGCGTTCCAGCTGGCCGATGACGTCATCGACGTGACGAGCGCCCGAGTGAAGTCCGGCAAGACCCCGGGCACCGACCTCCGTGAGGGCGTGCCGACCCTGCCGGTCCTCCTGCTGCGCCAGGCCGCCCGCGACGGCGACGCCTCCGCCGCCGAGGTGCTGGAACTGGTCGACGGTGACCTGAGCGGTGACGAGGCTCTGGCGGCCGCCGTCGCCGCGCTGGGCGCGCACCCGGTGACCGAACAGTCGTGGGCCGTGGCCCGTCGCTGGGCCGATGAGGCCATGGCCGCTCTGGAACCGCTTCCCGAGGGCGTGGTCAAGGAGTCCCTGGCGAACTTCGCGCTGGCCGTGGTGGAACGCACCGCCTGAGCCCCACAGCCGTCCCCACCTGGGACGTTGCGTTGTGACACTCCGTGACAGCATCCCGGCATGGTTCTGGACCGTGCCGGGATGTTCTGTTTCCGGATGACATCCCGTGAGCCGGAATTAGTCCACGGCGGACAACGAAACAGACCCGCAGGACATCTAGGGGGGATATCTGTCCGACGGGCCTGTTTCCTGGAAAATCAGGGGCTGCTCGGAAGGGCCCCCGAAAGAACCACCTTAGGAGGGGGCGATTCCTGAGGTCAGCTTATGACGATTCTTGTCATGCAGTCCAGTCATTCACTGATAATTCACGCGCCAGGGGACAACTGAGAGTCAGGACTCGTCGTCGTCATCCTCGAAGGCCCAGGCCAGCATGTCGAAAGTGAACTCGGAGAAGGTGCCGTCCTCGCTCTTCCATTCGCCGCGGGCATTGTTCTTCCGCCAGACGATCGGGTCCGGGACACTGAGGTCGCCCACCCGGATGCCCCAGGTGTAGCTCTCGTCCTCGTCCTCCAGGAACATGAGGAAGCCTTCGTCATCCACTTCGAGCTCTTCCGGGTCCCAGAAGTAGTGGTAGGCCTCCATGATGTCTTCGCAGCCGCCCAGGGCCAGGTAGAACTCTCGCATGGCCTGAGGAAGCGTCAGCTTCAGCCCGGCCAGGGCAGCGTCGAGCTCAGCCTCGGGGATGCCGTCCTCTTCCTGCCATTCATCTGCCAGGTACTTCGGGACAAGCGCGCGGTACTTCTCCAAGAACATTTCGCTCATGGGTTCCATCCTATCCAGTGGAGCAAGCCCCCGCGGTGGCCTGGGACGGAGCTCACTGTGCACGCGGCTCACGGTGCACTTGGTTGACCTTGCACTTTCTCGGGGCTCGCGGCGACGAAGCCCGAGAAAGTGCAAGGTCAACGGCGGCGGGGACGGCCAGGGGCGCGGTGCGCGGAGGTTTCAGGAGGTCCGGTCCGGGCGCCAGCCGGCCCGGAGCAGGGCCTGCTGCACACGGAATACCGCCCGGGGCGGTGTTCCGTGGAGGTCCGACGCCCCGAGCCGCACCTCCGTCCAGCCGAGCGCCTCGGTGATCGCGGCGCGGTCGATGTCCCGGCGGTGCTGCCGGGCGGCGGCGTGGGGCTCGCCGTCGTACTGGAGCGAGATCCGGTGCGCCGGATAGGCGCCGTCCGGCCAGAGGACGGGCTGCCCGAATTCGCCGCGGAGCATGACGTTGAGTTCGGGTTCCGGCAGGCCCGATGCCGCGAGGGCCAAGCGGAGCAGCGTTTCGCGCGGCGAGTCGGCGCCGACGCGGACCAGGCCCAGAGCCCTTCTGGCGGTGACGATGCCCCGTGCCCGCGGATGCCGTTCGAGCATCTCCGCGAGGGCGGTCGGCGTGGTCCACGGGATACGGTGCACCGGGAATCCTGGGGGATGAGCGCAGACCAGATGACCTCCCGCGATGACCAGTTCCTCAAGGCTCAGATCCCGGGCCAGATCCAGCCAGGTGCGCGCCGCGGTCGTGATGCGGAGGCCGTCAAGGACACGGACTTCGTCGGGCGCGAGGTCGAGACTGACGCCGACGACCCGACGACGGCGGGCCGGCGCGGTGCCGGGAGGGCTGCTGAGGTGGACGGGCCACAGCGACTCGTGGCGGCGCGGGAGGGGAACGCCTTGTAAGACGGCGGCTGTGAACAGGACGAACGTGTCCTGAGGGCGCAGCGCGGCGAGGGCCCTGACCTCGTCGGACGCTCCGAGGTGAACCCCTGCCGGGCGGCGGAAACCGTTGGTGAGGATCTCGAGGTCCGGCAGATACAGTCGGCTGCGCGGGGTGCCGTCGCGCAGCGCCTCGCGGACGGTGAAGGACCTGCCTCTCAGCTGAGGTGGCAGGGGGCTGGCGCGCATGGTCCAGTGTGGACCGGATCCGGGGTCGCGCGCAGGAGTTATCCACAGCCCTGGCCTGGTGAGCGGGTAGGTAGGCCTCGAGGTGCGGCCGGTGTGCGCCCTGACTCGGGTTGACCTTGCACTTTCTCGGGGCTCGCGGCGACGAAACCCGAAAAAGTGCAAGGTCAACGCTCACGCGCGGCCCAGGTGTACGGCCCAGGTGTACAGCCTTCGTGCTCAATCGAGCTGACGGTGCCAGCCATGCACGGCCAAGGGGACGTACCAGTGGCGCCGCCAGGCGGTCACCCGGAAGGCGAAGACGAGGGCGGCGATCGTGAGCCCGGTGACCGGGTTGAACCAGCCGAGATGCCAGACGAGCGCGGTCAGCGCCGCGCCGCAGAAGGCCGGGAGCGCGTAGATCTCGCGGGCGTCGAAGAGCGCGGGCACCTCGTTGGCCGTGATGTCCCGCAGGACGCCGCCGCCCACGGCCGTGGTGACGCCCAACAGGACGGCCGCCACCGGGTTCGCGCCGAGGGAGATGGCCTTCAGGGTGCCGGAGATGCAGAACAGGGCGAGCCCGCCGGCGTCGAACAGGGTGAGGAGGGAGGTGACACGCTGCACGCTGTTGAAGAAGATGTAGACGAGCGCGGCGGCCAGGATCGGCGGCACCAGGTAGATGGGCTGGCCGAACGCGGAGGGCAGGTGCACGCCGAGGATGACGTCGCGGACCACACCGCCGCCGAGGCTCACGAGGCAGGCGAGGAGGACGGAGCCCACCACGTCGAAGCGCTTGCGGGCCGCCAGCAGCGAGCCGGAGACGGCGAAGAAGAACACGCCGAGCAGGTCGAGGGCCAGGAGGCCGGTGTCAAAGGACATGGCCTTCCCTTCCGCTCTGTCCGTGCGCACGTCAGGGTTCCGGAACGGGCCGCCCGACATGCTTCGCAATCAAGGTTAAGGCACCCGGGGACCGCTCGCGTTAAGCTCCCAGTCATGACTCACAGCCCTGTCCTGATCGCGTGCTCGCACGGAACCAGCAACGCCACCGGCGACGCCGAAGTGCGTGAGCTCCGGCGGGCCGTGTCCGCGCTCCGCCCGTCGCTGGACGTGCGCGAGGCCTACGTGGACGTCCAGGAGCCGGCCCTCCCGGACGTGGTGGCCGCTCTGCCCGAGGGCGAGCCGGCCGTGATCGTGCCGGTGCTCCTGAGCGTCGGATACCACGTGAAGGTGGACATCGCCCAGGCCCGGGACTCCCGGCCCGGGACCTCCGCGGCGGCGCCGCTGGGCCCGGATCCGGCGCTGGTGGACGTACTGGAGGACCGCTTGCGGGAGGCCGGGCTGGCGGACGACGACGCCGTCGTCCTGGCCGCCGCGGGCTCCTCCAACCCGGCGGCCTCCGCAGCCGTGGAGGAGGTCGCGGGGCAGCTCGCCGCCCGCCTCGGGAGGCCCGTGAGCTGCGCCTACGGAAGTGCGGCAGAGCCGAAGGTGCCCCACGCGGTGGAGGCGGCCCGCGCGGCGGGGGCGCCGCGCGTCGTCGTCGCGTCCTATCTGCTGGCCCACGGCTGGTTCCATGACCAGCTCTTCAAGGCCGGAGCGGACCTGGTGACCGAGCCGCTGCTGCCGTCGGAGGCGCTGGCGGGCCTGGTGCTGAAGCGCTTCGACGAGGCCGTCGCCGCCGCGTCTGGCGCGTGACGAAATATTGCCCCCCGTGTCGTCACATGTCCGGTGACCTTGGGAGGCCAAAGTGGGCCACCCTACATTTTCTGTATGACCGACACAGCTCTAGCCGGAGCGACACCCTCGCCCGAAGCCCGTCCAGCACGCACGCCGCGCGCGGGCAGGCCGGCCGCCAAGCCGCATGGCCAGTGGAAGGTTGACGGCACCACGCCGCTCAACCCGAACGAGGTGTGGAAGCAGGAGGACGGTGGCCTCAGCGTCCGCGAACGCATCGAGACCATCTACTCCAAGGGTGGCTTCGACTCGATCGACGGCACCGATCTCCACGGACGCTTCCGCTGGTGGGGTCTCTACACGCAGCGCAAGCCCGGGATCGACGGCGGCAAAACCGCCACGCTCGAGCCGCACGAGCTCGAGGACAAGTACTTCATGCTCCGCGTCCGGATCGACGGCGGGGCTCTCAACACGGAGCAGCTGCGGGTGATCGGGCAGATCTCCGTGGACTTCGCCCGTGGATCCGCGGACATCACCGACCGCCAGAACATCCAGCTGCACTGGATCCGGGTCGAGGACGTGCCGGAGATCTGGCGCCGCCTCGAAGCGGTGGACCTCTCCACCACCGAGGCCTGCGGCGACGTGCCGCGCGTCATCCTCGGCTCGCCCGTGGCCGGCATCGCCAAGGACGAGATCATCGACCCGACGCCACTGATCCACGAGATCGCGGACAAGTTCATCGGCGATCCCGTACTGGCGAACCTGCCGCGCAAGTACAAGACGGCCATCACGGGCCACCCGTCGCAGGACGTGGTCCACGAGATCAACGACTGCGCCTTCGTCGGCGTGGTGCACCCGGAACTCGGAGTCGGCTACGACCTGTGGGTGGGCGGCGCGCTGTCGACCAACCCCATGCTCGGCAAACGCCTGGGTGCCTTCGTGACTCCGGAGCAGGGCGCCGAGGTGTGGCACGGTGTCACACAGATCTTCCGCGACTACGGCTACCGCCGCATGCGCACCAAGGCCCGCCTGAAGTTCCTCCTGGCCGATTGGGGCCCGGAGAAGTTCCGGCAGATCCTCGAGGACGAATACCTCGGGTACCAGCTGGCCGACGGCCCCGCCGCACCCAAGCCGCCGACCCCCGGCGACCACATCGGTGTCCACGAGCAGAAGGATGGCCGCTTCTTCATCGGCGTCGCCCCCACGGTCGGCCGCCTGTCCGGCGAGAACCTGGTCCGCCTGGCCGATGTGCTGGAGGCTCACGGTTCGCAGCGCCTGCGCACCACTCCGCACCAGAAACTCGTGGTCCTCGACGTCCCCGGCGACCAGGTGGAACCCCTCATCGCCGAACTCGACACCCTGGGCCTCTCCGCCCGGCCGAGCGTCTTCCGGCGCGGCACCATCGCCTGCACCGGCATCGAATACTGCAAGCTGGCGATCGTCGAGACCAAGGTCACCGCGGCCACGGCCATCGCGGAACTGGAGCGGCGCCTCGCCGACCTGGTCGAGGCCGGCACCCTGCCCGACGCCCTGAGCCTGCACATCAACGGCTGCCCCAACTCCTGCGCCCGCATCCAGACCGCGGACATCGGGTTGAAGGGCATGATGCTCCCCGTCGACGGCGGCGACCCGGCTCCCGGCTTCCAGGTGCACCTGGGCGGCGGGCTGGCGTCGACGTCCCGCGAGGAGGCCGGCCTCGGCCGCACCGTCCGTGGCCTCAAGGTCTACGTGGCGGATCTGCCCGACTATGTGGAACGTGTCGTCCGCCGCTTCGTCGCGGACCGAGCCGAAGGCCAGAGCTTCGCCGAATGGGCCCACGCCGCGGATGAGGAGGCACTGCAATGAGCACGACACTCCGCTCCCACGAGGAGCTGAAAGCCCTCGCCGAGGCGGGCGCGGCCGAACTGGCCTGGGACGCCCCGGCCGAGGACGTCATCGCCTGGGTGAAGCGCAACTTCGCGACGCCGGCCGTCACCGTGGCGTGCTCCATGGCCGACGCCGTGCTGCCGGCCCTCGTCGCCGAGCAGCTGCCCGGCGTCGACGTCCTCTTCCTCGACACCGGCTACCACTTCCCGGAGACCTACCAGACCCGCGATCTGGTGGCCAAGACCCTCCGCGTGAACGTGGTGGACGTGCTGCCGGAGAACACCGTGGAACAGCAGGACCGGCTGTTCGGCAAGGACCTGTTCGCCCGCGACGCCGCCTCCTGCTGCAATATGCGCAAGGTGGTGCCGCTGCGCCGCAACCTGGCCGGTTACGAGCTGTGGTTCACCGGCGTCCGCCGCGACGAGGCCCCCACCCGCACCAACACCCCGCTCGTGACCTGGGACGAGGCCAACGGCCTGGTCAAGGTCAACCCGGTGGCGCCATGGAGCTACGAGCAGCTCATGGAGTACTCGGACGAGCACCTGCTCCCGTCCAACCCGCTCCTCACCCAGGGCTACCCGTCCATCGGCTGCCAGCCGTGCACGAACAAGGTCGCGCCGGGGGCGGACCCGCGATCGGGCCGTTGGGCCGGATCCGACAAGACCGAATGCGGGCTCCACACGACATGAGCGCCCAGACCTTTTCCGAAGAACTCGAGGTGGAGAACGTGACGCAGGACATTGCGGCGGCGGGGGTGTCCCCGGAAGCGGCGCATCGCGCGAGCGAGGAACGAGCGAGCGTGTCTAAGCCGCGAGGGGATGCCCCTGCGGCCGCCCGCAACCGGCTCGGCACGCTTGACGCCCTCGAGGCCGAGGCCATTCACATCATCCGTGAGGTCGTCGCCGAGTTCGAGCGGCCCGCGCTGCTGTTCTCCGGCGGCAAGGACTCCGTGGTCATGCTGCACCTGGCCACCAAGGCGTTCTGGCCGGGCAAGGTGCCGTTCCCGGTGTTGCACGTGGACACCGGGCACAACTTCCCCGAGGTGATCGAGTTCCGGGACCGCACGGTCGAGCGGCTCGGGCTGAAGCTCGTGGTCGGCTCCGTGCAGGAGTTCATCGACCGCGGCGAGCTCCAGGAGCGCGCGGACGGCACCCGGAACCCGCTGCAGACTGTGCCGCTGCTGGACGCCATCCAGCGGAACAAGTTCGACGCCGTCTTCGGCGGCGGCCGTCGCGATGAGGACAAGGCCCGCGCCAAGGAGCGCATCCTGTCCCTGCGGGACGAGTTCGGACAGTGGGATCCGCGCAATCAGCGGCCCGAGCTGTGGAACCTCTACAACGGCCGCCACACGGTGGGCCAGCACGTGCGGGCTTTCCCGATCAGCAACTGGACCGAGCTGGACATCTGGCGCTACATCGAGCGCGAGGGCATCGAGCTGCCGGGCCTGTACTACGCCCATGAGCGGGAGGTCTTCGCCCGGGACGGGATGTGGCGTGCCGTGGGCGAGGTGTCTCAGCCGGCTCCGCATGAGGAGGTCATCACCAAGCTCGTGCGCTACCGCACGGTGGGGGACATGTCCTGCACCGGCGCCGTGGAGAGCGACGCCGCGGACGTGGCCGCCGTCGTCGTCGAGGTGGCTGCCTCGACCCTGACCGAGCGTGGCGCGACCCGCGCCGATGACCGCATCTCCGAGGCGGCCATGGAAGACCGTAAGAAGGACGGGTATTTCTGATGAGCACCGCACTCGCGTCCAGCACGCTGTTCCGTTTCGCGACGGCCGGCAGTGTCGACGACGGCAAGTCCACCCTGGTGGGCCGCCTCCTGCATGACTCCAAGGCGATCCTGGCCGACACCCTCGACGCCGTCGCCCGCACGAGTGCGGACCGCGGCTTCGGCGGGGAGAAGGGCGGCCTGGACCTGGCGCTGCTGACCGACGGCCTGCGCGCCGAGCGGGAGCAGGGCATCACGATCGACGTCGCGTACCGCTACTTCGCCACGGACCGCCGCAGCTTCATCCTGGCCGACTGCCCTGGGCACGTGCAGTACACCAAGAACACGGTGACCGGCGCGTCCACGGCGGATGCCGTGGTGGTGCTGATCGACGCCCGCAAGGGTGTCCTCGAGCAGACCCGTCGGCACCTGTCCGTCCTGCACCTGCTGCGCGTCCCGCACGTGATCGTCGCCGTGAACAAGGTGGACCTGGTCGACTTCTCCGAGCCCGTGTTCCGGGAGATCGAGGCGGACATCCGGCGGGTGTCCCAGGAGCTGGGGATCGGCGCCGCGCAGGCTGATGGAACCGCGGACCACGCGGATATCCGGGTCATCCCGGTCTCGGCCCTTGACGGTGACAACGTCGTGGACCGCTCCCCGCGCATGCCCTGGTACGACGGCCCTTCGCTGCTAGAGGTCCTCGAGACCCTGCCCGCCGCGGACGAGCTGGAGGACGAGCACGAGGCGTTCCGCTTCCCCGTGCAGCTCGCGATCCGTCCGCAGGGCGCCCTGGCGCCGGACGCCGTCGCGCGTGGCCTGGACGTGGAGGAGTACCGCGACTACCGCGCCTACGCCGGCCAGGTGGCCGAGGGCACGGTGACGGTCGGCGACCCGGTGGTCGTCCTGTCGCCGGGCCATGAGCCGCGCACGACGACGGTCACCGGCATCGACTTCGCCGGCACCTCCCTGGACACGGCCTTCGCCCCGCAATCGGTGGCGCTGCGCCTCGCCGACGAGATCGACATCGCCCGCGGTGACACGATCGCCGCGGCTGGCACCGTGGGGGAGAGTTCCGCGGATCTGTACGGTTCCGTGGCGTGGCTGTCCTCCAAGCCGCTGCGCGAAGGGGCCCGGGTGTTCGTCAAGCACGGCACGCAGACCGTGAAGGCGATCGTCCGCTCGGTCTCCGGCAAGCTGGACCTGGACACGTTCGAGGTGCAGCCCGCCTCCGACCTGGAGCTCAACGACATCGGCGAGGTCCAGATCCGCCTGGCCGCGCCGCTGCCCCTGGAACCGTACGCCAAACACCGCCGCACGGGCGCGTTCCTGGTGATCGATCCCGCCGACGGCAACACCCTCGCCGCGGGCATGGTCAAGGAGCACCCGGGCGACTCCGAAGACGAGCGGTACTGGATCTAGCCCCACCCCTGCTCGCGAGAGGACTGTTTCGCGAGAGAACAGCTGAGGCCCCTTCCCTGCGTGGGAAGGGGCCTCAACTGTCACTTCGCGGAGACGGGTTCCGGCGCTAGGGAGCGCACTGGAACTTCGCGTCGCCCCACACCCCGTGGGCCCCGTTGATGGAGCCGGAGGGCTTCACCACCAGGTCGAGGTAGTTCACGCCCCGCAGGTCCACGTCCACGCTCTCCGGGGCGAAGCCGGGCACGTAGGTCCGTGAGGTGTAGGCCGTGGCGCCATCGGCGTTGACGGAGAAGATGATGTTCCCCGCGAACCCCTTCTCCAGACCGACCTGGGACGTGAACCGCGTGCACTTCCCGCCCAGGTAATAGGTGATCCGGGATTCCGCATGGACCCCGAGCCCCTTGCTGTAGCTGGGGCTCGTGCCCGTGGCGGGATCCGTGTAGTTCAGCGCGAGCGGCAGGTCCGGCGAGGTCGCCGTGTCCTTGTTCGCCACGTCCTTGCCGATCACGCCGTAGCCGTTGACGGCCTGAACCCACTCGACGTCGGAGGCGTACGCGGTGCCGTGCGGCACGGCGGGCAGCGGCTGGGTGGTCACCTGCCAGTCGAAGAACTTCACCCGCGTGTCGGTCGGGAGCACGACGGCGGCCAGCTCCTTGGCCGGGTTCAGCCGGACCAGGTTGGCGAAAGCCTGGTACTTGTACTGCGTGTACTCCGGGGACGCGCCGTTGGCG
The DNA here is from genome assembly GCF_041360795.1 of Arthrobacter sp. RCC_34. Lineage (NCBI taxonomy): Bacteria > Bacillati > Actinomycetota > Actinomycetes > Micrococcales > Micrococcaceae > Arthrobacter > Arthrobacter sp. RCC_34. The sequence continues at coordinate 217,162 of NZ_JBFUPW010000001.1, forward strand.
TTGTTGCGGCCCTGTTCGGAGACCGCGACCACGCCGCCGCCCAGCTCCTTGGGCTGCAGCCAGTTGGGGAAGAAGATCCCCTGCTGTTCGGTGCTGCCGTCCGTGTACCGCAGGGTCAGGACCGGGGTGGTCCCACCGCCGACCGCCGCGGACCCGAGCACCGCCAGATGGGTGCCCTTCCCGCTGACCGCGATGGTCTGGCCGTCGAGTGCCGTGGCGTTGGGGACGTCGGGCCCGACGCTCGGCCAGGTGAAGTCCACCTCGCGGGGTGTCCCGGCGTAGACCGGGACCTTCCCGCCGGGCTTCACCCCGCCGGCCGGGACGGTCGCCTGGGCGAGCTGTTCGGCGGAGAAACTCGCCCCGCCGCCGTCGAAGTTGCCGGCGCCCTTGTTCGCCACGGTGGTGACCGCGACGTTGTTGAACGCGGCCTGCAGGGAGCCGTAGGCGACGTAGATCGAGTTGCCGCCGCGCACGGTCTGCGCGCTGCCGTCACGTGCCGTGTACGACGCCGTCGCCGCCAGCTGCTGCGAACCGGCGGCCGCGCTCGGGCCGGGGCTCACCGTGAAGCTCGCGGTGACGCTCTGACCCGCCTTGACCTCGGACGCGGTCGCGCCGGAGGAGGAGACGAGGCTCCACCCGGCCGGGAGAGCTGGGGTGATCTTCACGCCCGTCTTGTTCCAGGTCCCGGTGTTCACGAACTGCGCGGTGAACGTGGTCTGCTTGCCCTGGAACACCTCCTTGTCGACGCCGACCCGCAGTTCCGCGGCCTGCGCCTCCTGGGTCTTCCCGGCCATCGGCCCGGCGTTCTTCAGCTGGACCGTGGCGCTCGCGGACGACGCCAGCGGAGCGGTCTTGACCCGCACCACCGAGGTGGCGGCGTCGTAGAACCAGCCCTGGGTGGCGGCGTCCAGCGCAGCCTGTCCGGAGACCCGGGGGAGGACCGTGGAGCCGGTCTTCACCTGCTGCGGCGCCGTGCCCACGTGGGCGTTGATCAGGTACGGGCGGGCGGCGGCCATCCCGGTGTAGGAGCCCTCGCGGGCGCCGACGGTGACGTTGACGGTGCCCGTGCCGAAGTCCGCGGCGTCCACGGTGAACGTCTGCCGTGCCGACTTGCCGGTCTTGTAGTCGCGCGTGACCTTGTCGTCCTCGTACAGAGTGAAGGACGACTTGCCCTTGGCGAAGGCCTCCACCGTCACGGCGGAGTCCTCGGGGACGAGGGACGCGTTGCGGGCCACCTTGCCCTGCGGGATCACGGCCCCGACGCGGACGAACAGCGGGAGCCGGTCGAGCGGTGCGTCGTAGCCATTGAGGATCTGGCCGCCGTCGTAGACCTTGCCGGTCCAGTAGTCCGCCCACTGCTGGCCGGCGGGCAGCTGGATGCCGTTCCGCACGGTGCTCTGGGTGTAGACCGGGGCGACGAGGAAGTCCGAGCCGAGCATGAACTGCTGGTTCGCCTCTGCGGAGTAGGACGCGGCCTGCTCCGGGAACTCGAGTGCCATGGAGCGCATCATCGGCACGCCCGTGACATGCGAATCCTGCGCCAGGGTGTAGAGGAACGGCATGAGCTGCTGCCGCAGCTGCAGGTACTTGCGGTTGATCGCGGTGGCGTCGTCGCCGTAGAGCCAGGGGCGCTTGTCCGTCGGGGCCCAGCCGGACATCGAGTAGAGGGCCGGTGCGAAGGCCTTCCACTGCAGATCGCGGACGTAGGACTCCTTGGAGCCGCCGAAGATGCCGTCGACGTCGCCGGTGGTGAACGCCAGGCCGGAGTTGCCCGCGCCGGTGAGGGCCGGGACCTGCCAGCGGATCGCGTCGAGGTTGCCGCTGTGGTCGCCGGTCCACTGCATGCCGCAGCGCTGGGAACCGGCCCAGCCTTCGACCATGAGCGCGGTGCCGCGGGCGGAGGAGTTGTCTTCGATGCCCTGGTGGGCTGACTCGCAGCCCGTGAGCGCCTGGCGGTAGCCGGAGCCGACCCACGCGACGTCAAGCTTCCGGAGCCGCACGCCGGCCTGGCCGACCTCGTAGGCCTGGCTGGTCAGGGAACGTTGCGTCCAGAGGCCCACCTTGAGCTGGGTCTCGTCCTGGATGCTCTTCACGGTCTCCGGCAACTGCTGGTATTCGCAGCCGTACCCGTCGTTGACGAGCATCCAGCCCGCGGGCATGTCGTGGGCGACGAACTGCCGCGCCGTCTTGATGGCGTCCGGCGTGCGCTGCTTGGCGCCGTCGGGGTCGCCGTAGCCCGAGGAGGAGTAGCCCGGGTTCGAGCGGTTGTAGCAGTCGGCGTCGCCGTATTCGAGGGCGTAGACCGGCGGCATCATCGGGCGGCCGGTCAGCTGCGTGTAGCCGTCCAGCGCCGACTTGTAGTCACCCACGAAGTAGTAGGCGTCGAAGCGCTTCTCTTCGTGCGTGGTGCTCGGCGACGTGCCGAAGTCGTAGCTGCCGCGGGCGAAGGTGTCCCGCAGGACGCCGTAGCCCTTGCTGGACATGTAGTACGGGACGGCGTTGGGGTAGCCGTCGTCGGTCCAGTTGAAGTTCTTGGCGATGTTGATGATCGCGCCGGTGTGGATCGCGCGGCCGTTCTGCATGCCGCCGCCGATGAACTGCTCACCGGCCTGGGGCGTCAGGTGTTCGGTGGTGCTCTTGGAGCCGAAGCTCAGGGGAGCGGACTCTTCGAAGACGGTGCTGCCGTCCGGGCGGGTGACCTTGATGCGGCCGGTGGACTTCTCCACGGAGACGCTGACGGCATCGGTGGAGGCGGTGACCCAGTCGCCGTCGCTGAGCGTGAGGCCGGTGCCGGGGAAGCTCTTGGCGCCGACGACGATGTCGGCGCTCTGGGCGGGATCCCCCTGGTCCGTGTTCGCGGGATCGGTGAACGTCCCGCCGGGGGCCGCCTCGATGCGGAAGGTCTTGGGGTCGAGGAAGGTGATCCGGAAGGCGCCCTTCTCAGCCGTCAGGTTCACCGTGCCGCCATTGCGGACGACGCCGGTGACGGCGCCGAGGGTGCTGCCGCTCTGGTCGACCGGGACCTCGGGGGTCACGGGCTTGACCTTGACGGGGGTGCCGGTCTCGGACACAGCAGGGGTGGGCGCGGTGGTGGAGGGTGCGGTTGTGGGTTCGGGTGCGGCGACGGCCGCGGACAAGGGGGAGAGTGGTGCACAGCTGAGCGTGACGGCGGCGGCCAGGGCCAGGAGGTTCCCGGTGTGGCGGCGTCGTTGCCGTGTGTGCACCCCGGAACGGGCGGGGTGCGGTCTCATGGGCAGCCTTTCTTCATGCATTGAGGTGATGAAAAAATCGGTTAACCGTGCACTAATAATCAGTTGCCGGGACGGGTGAGTCAATGGTTGGTGTGAAACGATTCACACATTGCGACGGCGTGGGGGTGTCGGCCGGGGTGCCGGCCGGGGTGATCTGCGCGGGTGTGTTCGGGTGGTTCCGGGGCGCCGGGGTTGGTTTCTAGGCTGGGACGCATGACTTCGGCACCCTTGCGCCCCACGCCCGGGCAACTGGCCTGGCAGCACGACCGGATGGGCGTGTTCTTCCACTTCGGCGTCAACACCTTCCACGGCAAGGAATGGAGTGACGGGTCGCTCCCGGCGTCGAGCTTCGACCCGGCGGAACTGGACGCGCGGCAGTGGATCCGCGCGGCGCGGCTCGCCGGGGCGAAGTATGTGGTCCTGACCGCGAAGCATCACGACGGCTTCTGCCTCTGGCTCACGGCGACGACCGCCTATTCGGTGGCGTCCTCGCCGTGGAGGGGCGGCGCGGGGGATGTCGTCGCGGAAGTAGCGCAGGCGTGCCAGGAAGCGGGGCTGAAGTTCGGACTGTACCTTTCGCCGTGGGACCGGAACGCGGCGTGCTACGAGGATCCGGAGGCCTATGACGAGTTCTACCTGGCGCAGCTGCGGGAGCTCTGCACGCGGTACGGGCCGCTGCGCGAGCTGTGGTTCGACGGCGCCGGGTCGGAAGGCCGGGTCTACGACTGGGAGCGGATCGGCGCCGTCATCGCCGAGCACCAGCCCGGCGCGATGGTCTTCAACTTGGGCCCCGCCACGATCCGCTGGGTCGGCAACGAGGACGGGCTCGCCGAGGATCCGGTGGAGTACGTCGTCTCCTCCACGGCAGTCTCGAACTATGTGAGCGACTCCGCTGCGCTGAGCCAGGAGGCGTATCTCCCTCCGGAGTGCGACGTCTCGCTCCGGCCGGGCTGGTTCTGGCAGCCGTCCGAGGAGCCGAAGTCCGTGGACCACCTCCTGGCCATCCACTATCGGTCGATCGGCATGGGGGCGAATCTCCTGCTGAACCTTCCGCCGGATCGCCGCGGCCTGGTCCCTGAAGGTGATGTGCGGCGCCTTGCCGAGTTCCGGGCGGAGCTGGACCGGCGCTTCGGCAGGCCGGTCGAGGCGGAGGTGCTGCGGAGCGGGCCGGGGGAGTGGACCCTCGATTTCGGCCGGGACGTCCCCCTGGACCACGTGGAACTCGGGGAGGATCTGTCGGAGGGCCAGCGGGTGGTGCGGCATCGGCTCCTCGCCGACGACGGCGACGTCCTCGCCTCCGGTCTGACGGTCGGCGCCCAGCGCCTGCACGCCGTCGTGCCCGTCACCGCGCGGCGGCTGCGGGTGGACGTGGACGGCGACGGCGCGCGGCCGGCGTTCGCGCGGGCCTACGACACCGGGGGCGCCCCGGTCCCGGTGATCGAGTACGCGGCCCCGACGCACCGGCCGGAGGACTGAGCTTCCGGGCGCTCGGGTACTGCGGGAATTTTCCATGCAAACGCATGGTTTTCGTGGTCGTGAACAGCAAAAAGATCGGATTCCTGTCCTTCGGCCACTACGGTCGGTCCGCAGGATCGCACACCCAGGACGCCGGTGAGTCGCTGCGGCAGGCCATCGAGCTCTCCGTCGCCGCAGAGGAGCAGGGCGTGGCCGGGGCCTTCTTCCGGGTCCACCACTTCGCCCGGCAGGGCGCGGCTCCCTTCCCCCTGCTCTCCGCCATCGCCGCCCGCACCACGACCCTTGAGATGGGCACGGGCGTCATCGACATGCGGTATGAGAACCCGCTCTACATGGCCGAGGAAGCCGCCGCGACGGACCTCATCAGCCAGGGCAGGCTCCAGCTCGGCGTGAGCCGTGGTTCACCCGAACCGGCGCTCAACGGGGCGGAGAACTTCGGCTACGTCCCGAGCGAGGGCGAGACCCCCGCCGACATGGCCCGTCGCCACACGGATCTCTTCCGCCGCGCGATCACGGGCACCGGGATCGCTCCGGCGGACGCCGGCGACGGCCGTCCGGGTCTGCTGCTGCCGGTCGAACCGCAGTCGCCCGGCCTCGAACGCCGCATCTGGTGGGGCGCCGGCACCCGCGCGACGGCGGTCTGGGCCGCCGAGCAGGGCATGAACCTCATGAGCTCGACCCTCCTCACCGAGGACACCGGAGTGCCGTTCGACCAGCTGCAGGCCGAGCAGATCCGGATGTTCCGGGACGCCTGGAAGGAGGCCGGACACGGCTGGACGCCGCGCGTCTCGGTGAGCCGCAGCATCATCCCGCTCGTGTCGGAGGAGGATCACCACTACTTCGGTCTGAGGGGTCAGGTCGAAGGACGCGACCAGGTGGGGTGGCTGGACGGCGCCATCTCCCGGTTCGGCCGCTCCTACATCGGGGAGCCCGACCAGCTGGCCGAGGAGCTGGCCCGCGACGAGGCCGTGCAGGAGGCCGACACCGTCCTGGTGACCGTCCCGAACCAGCTCGGCGTCGACTACAACGCGGCGCTGCTCGGCAACATCGTCAAGCACGTCTTCGGACAGGGCTGATCACCACCCCTCATCGACTGCTCCATAGGATGTCGTTCTGAGTGATTTCAGGCGTGAATCGGCATCCTAGGGAGCAGTCGACGGGTCAGGGGAGTGGTCGGTGGCGGGAGGTGCCGACGGTGACATCAGGGAGGCGGCCGCCCTGGTCAGCAGGGGAATGACCCCGAGCACGCCGAGCATCAGGAGGACCGCACCCCAGCCGGGTTTGTCGGACTCGTGGTTGCTCGCCGCCATCATCGTGAAGGTCAGCAGTACGAAGGCTCCGATGATCCCCAGCGTCACCAGGATCCAACCGGCACGCCGGAGCGGGACTGTCAGCGCTCGTGCGGCGGCGACGAGCAGGAGAACAATCAACAGCACGGTGACGACCAGCAGGCCGACGAAACCGATCATGAACAGCGCCGACAGCGCCGGATCGTCACCAGAGCTCGAATCCGGCGCGATGCCGCGCTGGAAGATGACGGTGAATACGGAGACCGGCGTATCCACCCGGGAGTCGCCCCGGGTCTCGCGGGTGGTGAAGATCGGCACGGTCAGTCCTGCGATCAGCAGAGCTCCGAGGATCACGTCGTAGGCGCCGACTGCCACACGCTCAAGGCGGGCGATGCGCGCCTCCAGTTCCCGGATCGTGCCGGCCTGCCGTGCTTCATCGGTGATGTGCTCGGTCATGTTCAACTCCTCGACTCGCATGGTCCCACAGAGGATGGTTGACTGTGCCGGATCCGGAGCCTCCAGATCTGCGCGGGCGTCGGCCTGTGCGCCTGTCTTCCAGCATGCGACTTCGCCTGGGGCGGGGCAATGGGCAGGAGTCCCCACGGGGGTCGAGTCTCCTCGGCCGCGTTCTTTCTCTCGACCACCCTCATCGACTGCTCCATAGGACGTCGTTCCGAGTGATTTCCGGGAGAAAACGGCATCCTACGGAGCAGTCGACGCGCGGGGTTGCGGTGAGACCAACGGGTCCGCCGCCCGGGTCAGTAGCGGGACGACGCCCAGTGTGCCGAGCAGCAGGACGATTCCTCCCCAGCCGAGCTCGTGTGGTTGCCGATAACTCACCGCCATCGGTACCAGAACCGCCAGCACCAAGGAACAGAGGAGCCCCAGCCCCACAACCACACTGCCGAGACGGCGTCCCTGACCGGCCAGCCGGCCGCGCGTCGCCGTGATCAGGACCAGCAAGAGCAGGACGGCAAGCACCAGCAGAAGCAAGGAACTGCCCAGGAACAGCGCGGTCAGGACGGCGTTGTCGATGAAGCCTTGCCGGTGCAGGGCATTCGTTGCGAAGAACGACGAGAGCACGGAGAGGCTGGTGCTTTCGTGGAAATCCCCGGAGACGTCACGCATCGTGAGGAACGGAGTGCAGAGTCCCGCGAACAGCATCGCCCCGATGAACACCGCGTAGGCCCCGACGGCCAGTCGTTCCAGCCGGTCGACGCGTTGTCCCAGTTCCTGGCCCGTCCCAGCATCGTGATCGGTCATGACTCTCCTCGCCCGGTCCGTTCTGGTGACAGAATTCCTGCCGCGTGTGCTGTCCAGCATGGTGTGTCGCGGGTAACGGTGCAATGGGCAGAAGTCCCCACAGCGGGTGTGCAGCCAGGATCCCGGCGGCCCGAGTCGGCAGGGTGCGGGCCTGCGGCACCGTCCTTGCCGCAACAATCCGGACGGCGATTGGAGCGGAGGGCCGACCGTCCTAACGTGGGGGACAGTCGCCCGGCCGGACCGCCGGGCCCGCAGCGAAGGAGCCCCCATGATCAGCCAGCACGAATACTTCGACGGCAACGTCCGCAGCCTGGGCTCCGGGGACGACGAGGGGAAGTTCACGGTCGGTGTCATCGCCCCGGGCGAGTGGACCTTCGGCACGTCCTCCCGGGAACGGATGCAGCTGGTCCGCGGCAGCTGGGACGTGAAGCTCCCGGCCGAGAGCGGCGAGTGGGTGCGCTATGAAGCCGGCTCGGCGTTCGAGGTCGAGGCCGGGGTGAGCTTCACGGTCATGACCAGCGATCCCGTGGCCTACCTCTGCTCGTACGAGTGACACGTCACCTGATCCGGTGAAACAGTGAGTTGGCGCTGAAACAGTGAGTTCAGCTCACTGTTTCAGCGCAAACTCACTGTTTCGGCGGCACGGCCTCGGCTGCCGCCTTGAGGAACTCGTTCCGCTGCCGGATCAGCTGTGGCATGTACCAGCGGAGGACCAGCAGCTCGGCGAGGCGGCCGAGCGGGCCCAGCGGGGCGGCGAAGGTGATGACATCGCTCAGGAGGGTCCCGCCGTCGTCGGCGGTGAAGTGGTGCTCGTGGCGCCAGAACCTGAACGGTCCGCGGAGCTGTTCGTCGACGAAGTGCGACGGTTCGCGGTGCTCCGTGATCTGCGACGTCATGCGGAGCGGGACCCCGAAATGCCGGGCTTGCCAGGTCACCGTGTCGCCGGGTCCCATGCGGCCCGTCATCACCCCGGCCACGGCTCGCTCGCCCGAACCGGCCATGGAACGGGTGTGGGCGTCGACGTCGAGGGACAGGCCGAAGACGTCCTCCGGCCGCGCCGCGATGCGGATCTCCTCGCTGAAGCTGATCACGGGAGGTAGCCTACGTGGTCTTGGGGCTCTTCATTGGCGAATGCGCAGCAGGTCATCGGCGTATTCAAAGGCTCGATGATCATCAACACGGGGAGCGTTCATCCTGCGTCCCGCAGCTTCCTCGGCATCTGCTGCGTCCTCCCTTTCGAACTGGGTTTGAAAAACCGCGAAGAGCAGACCTGAGGCATCCATGCCGAGCTCTTGCAGCGCGTTCGGGACGAGCTCACGAGCAGTTTGAAGAATCAGTGATTCTTCAGACATTCGCTCCTCCGTCCAGGCACCGTGGGAGAACGCAATGACTCCCAGTGCCATGGGATTCACTCCGATGTCCTGACACGTGAGTTCGATACTCTCTTCGTCGTCTTCCTCCCGATCCGAGCCTGTGAGCAGCGCAGTGACGCGCGAGAGGAAGATGCACTGCGCCACCATCGTCAAGCGGGTCTCGCAGTCACCCAGAGGTGCGTCATCCCACGGCAGTTCGTCGGTATCCCAGGCCCACACTCGCTTGACGAGATTCCATGCGTGATCGGGTGCCAGGTTCTGTTGAAGGCAATGTGCTGCGAGTTGTTTCGGGGACATGATTTCCATGGTTTCTCCTAAGAGCGCGCTTCTATTGGGTCCAGCATGGCCCGGCGGTCTGACATCAATTCGGCGACAGGCGCGGCACTATGTGACCTTCCATGACCTTGCGTGAACCGCCGTTTCGGCAGCTTTGATGAGTGTTACGCGCCACCCCTATGGTTTTCGCATGGCTCTGATGGACATCTATCCCACCGCACTGCGCCTGCTCGGCCGCCCGGTGCTGGTGGTCGGCGGCGGCAAGGTCGCCGCTCGACGTGCCAAGGGCCTGCTCGACGCCGGAGCCCGGGTCACGGTGGTCGCCCCCGAAGCGGTGGAGACGATCCGCGACCTCGCCGACGCAGGCCTCCTCCACTGGGAAACCCGCGGCTACCGCACCGAAGACCTCGAAACGCCCTGGTTCGTCCAGACCGCCACCGGCGACCCCGCGGTGGACGCTCAGGTCGCGGCCGATTCCGAGGCCCGCCGGATCTGGTGCGTCAATGCCGGGGACCACGAGAGCTCCGCCGCCTGGACGCCCGCCGTCGCCAGCGTGGACGACGTCAAGATCGCCGTCAACGCCGGTGCGGATCCCCGCCGGGCCATGGCCGTGCGCGACGCCGTCGCCGCCGCGCTCGACGAAGGCGCTCTGCCGCTCCGCCACCACCGCCGGGGCATCCCGCGCGGCGGTCAGGTCAGCGGCCGGCCCGGTGGCCAGGCCAAGGGAAGCGTCGCCCTCGTCGGCGGCGGACCGGGCGATCCCGGCCTCATGACCGTCCGCGCCAGGCAGCTCCTGGCGGAGGCCGACGTCGTCGTGGCGGACCGCCTTGGCCCGCGCTCCGTCCTGGACGGCCTGCCGGAGGACGTCCGCGTGATCGAAGTGGGCAAGACCCCCGGCCATCACCCCGTCCCGCAGGACGAGATCAACCGCATCCTGGTCCGCGAGGCGGTCGCAGGGAACCACGTGGTCCGGCTCAAGGGCGGCGATCCGTACGTCCTCGGCCGCGGCGGCGAGGAGCTCGCCTTCTGCCGCGAGCACGATGTCGACGTCCAGGTGGTCCCGGGCGTCACCTCGGCGATCTCCGTGCCCGCCGCGGCCGGCATCCCGGTGACGCACCGCGGGCTGGCCACGGGCTTCTCCGTCGTCACCGGCCACGACGAACTGGGCAACCTGCCCGCCCGGCCGGACCACACCGTGGTCCTCCTCATGGGCGTCAAGGCCCTGTCCCGGTCGATGGCCACCCTGGCCGCCTCAGGGCTTTCGCCGGACACCCCCGTGGCGATCGTGGAGCGCGGCTACGCGCCGGACCAGCGGGTCACCGTGGCGACCGTCGCGGACATCGCGGACCGCGCCGCCGATGTCGGGGTGGAGAATCCCGCCGTCATCGTGGTGGGGGACGTCGTCCGGCTCAGCCCCTATGCCCCCGAGCATCTTCGCCTCACCCACACTCATGCACTCTGATCGAGTGCTCCACAGGACGTCGTTCTCGCCGGAATCCCAGGCTGGAATGACATCCTATGGAGCAGTCGACGAAAGGAACACAGCCGTGTCAGAACTCCCCACCCCCTCGAACGCAGCAGCCGGCTCCGCGGAGCGCCCGCTGCGCGTCGCCGTCGTCGGCTCCGGCCCGGCCGGCGTCTACGCCGCGGACATCCTCACCAAGAGTGACGAGGTCAAGAGCGGGGAGCTCACCGTCAGCATCGACCTGTTCGACCGCTACCCGGCGCCGTACGGCCTGATCCGTTACGGCGTGGCACCGGACCACCCCCGGATCAAGGGCATCGTGAACGCCCTGCACAAGGTCCTGGACCGCGGCGACATCCGCTTCTTCGGCAATGTCGACTACGGCACGGACCTCTCCCTCGATGACCTGCGGAAGCACTACGACGCGGTCATCTTCGCCACGGGCGCCATCAAGGACGCGGACCTCAACATCCCCGGCGTCGAGCTGGAGGGCTCCTTCGGCGGCGCCGACTTCGTCTCCTGGTACGACGGCCACCCGGACGTCTCCCGCGAGTGGCCCCTGGAGGCCAAGGAGGTCGCGGTCATCGGCAACGGCAACGTCGCGCTGGATGTGGCCCGTGTCCTGTCCAAGCATGCGGACGACCTGCTGGTCACCGAGATCCCGGACAACGTCTACGCCGGTCTGAAGGCGAGCCCGGTCACGGACGTCCACGTCTTCGGCCGTCGCGGCCCCGCGCAGATCAAGTTCACCCCGCTGGAGCTGCGCGAGCTGTCCCACTCCAAGGACGTGGACATCATCCTCTACGCCGAGGACTTCGAATTCGACGAGGCCTCCGATGAGGCGATCCAGAGCAACAACCAGATCAAGACCATGGTCGGGACGCTCACCAACTGGTTCGCCGAGCAGCCCGAGGACCTCTCCGAGCTGACCGCCTCTCGCCGTCTGCACCTGCACTTCCTGCACTCCCCGGTGGAGATCACCGACTCGCCCGAGACCCCGGGCAAGGTGGCCGGCATCCGCTTCGAGCGCACCGAGCTGGACGGCACGGGCAACGCCCGCGGCACCGGCGAGTACGTGGACTACCCGGTCCAGGCGGTCTACCGGACCATCGGCTACTTCGGCTCGCCCCTGCCGGGCGTCGAGTTCGACCACCGGAAGGGCGTCGTGATCAACGACGGCGGCCGCGTCCTCGACGCCTCGGGCGCCCCGGTGCCGGGCGTCTACGCGACGGGCTGGATCAAGCGCGGACCGGTCGGCCTCATCGGCCACACCAAGGGTGACGCCCTCGAAACCATCACCCACCTGCTGGAGGACCGCACGGCCCTCCCCGTGGCGGACGACGCCGCGGAGAACGCCGTGGTCGCCCTGCTCGAAAGCCGCGGCGTGCAGTACACGAGCTGGGAGGGCTGGAACCGTCTGGACGCCCACGAGCGCGCACTCGGCGCCGAGGCCACGGCCAACGGCGGCTCGCACGGGGTGAGCGTCGAGCGCGAGCGCATCAAGGTGGTGTCCCGCGAGGAGATGGTGAGCATCTCGCGTGACGGGGCGGGCGCCGTCGTCGGTTCCTGAGTTCCGCACAGCACGGTCGGCACGTTGAGTGCTCAGTTGTTGCGGGTGTTTCCACGGAACATCCGCAACAACTGAGCACTCAACGCCGTTAAGAGCACTCAGCTCCGGGATTCGGCGATCTCCAGGCCGCAGCGGACGCTCCGTTCGGCGGTCTCCGGGTCGCCGGAGGAGAGGGCCGTGATGAGGTCCTGGTGTCCCGGCTGGAGGCTCGGGTCGAAGTCCCGGTGCTCGGACTGGTTGAGCAGATCGCGCTTGAACGCCCCCGCGAAGCCCGAGTAGAGCTGTTCCAGGAGCGGGTTGCCACTCAGCCGGGCCACCCCGCGGTGGAACTCCCAGTCCAGATCCGCCCACTCGGAGACCCGGCCGGAATGCCAGGCCTCGAGCGAGGCGTCCAGGATGCCCTGCAGTTCCTCGATGCCCGGGGCCTCCGCGCGCTGGGCCGCGAGCCGCGCTGCCTGGGTGTCCAGGACCTGACGGACCTCGAACACATGGGCTGCCGTGTGCTCGCCGACGCTCCGGCTGGCCGTGCCTTCGAGCTCGCTCCGGGCACGGACGTAGGTGCCGTCGCCCTGCCGGACCTCCAGGACCCCGGCGTGGGCCAGTGCTTTGATGCCCTCCCGCAGGGTGCCCCGGGAGACCTGGAAACGCTCCATGAGCTCCGACTCGGTGGGGATCCGCTGCCCGATCTCCCAGGCGCCGGACGCGATCGCCTCGCGGAGCTGCCGCGCGACGGCGGCCGCCAGCGGCTGCCGCCCCTCCGGGTGATGCAGGCCGCCGGTGGGGGTGGCGGACTTCGACGTGTTCCGTGCGGTCCTCACCGGATCACTCACCGCCCCGGGAAGCCTGCTGTGATGCGACCACCACGCGGGGTCCGTGCCCGCTGTGCAGGCGCCCCAGAACGAAGGCGGCCACGGTCAGGACGACCGCGACGCCGACCGCCACGCCCAGCGGCAGGATCCACTGCCCGGTCAGGCCGTGCAGGAGGCCGATGCCGAGCGGGCCGAGAGCGGAGAAGAAGTACCCCAAGGACTGCGCGGCGGTGGAGAGCGCAGTGGTCTCGGCGGGGGTCCGGCCGCTCTGGCTGATGATCGCCAGGACGAGGGGGAAGATGCCGAGGCCCAGACCCGTGAGGCACGCGGACAGCAGGGCCGTCTCGATCGGCGCCACCATGAGGAGGATGATGCCGGCTACCGTGCACGCCGCGGGAATGGCGAGGGCCCAGGGACGGGTGCTGTTCCGCGATCCGAACGCCAGGAACAGCATGCCCGCGAACATCGACACGAACTGCATGACACCGAACATCAGGCCGCTCTGCGTGGCGTCCATGCCGCTGTCGCTCAGGATGTAGGCGAACCAGCTCATGACGGCGTAGGCGAGGAAACCCTGCGTCGAGAAGACGATCGCGATCAGGACGGCCTTGCGGCCCCGGAGCGAGGCCCAGATGCCGTGATGCTGCTCGGGCGCGACGTCGGGGGCCAGGTTCCGGCTCCGACGGCGGCCGAGCGCTAGCGGGATGAAACCCAGGAGGCCGAGCGCGGCGATCACGGACCACGAGGCCAGCCCCGCGGACGGCGAGCCCAGCGCGTGGGCCAGGGGGACGCTGACGGTGGCCGCCGTCGTCGCGCCGATGGTCATGGTGAAGGTGTAGAGGCCGGTGACCAGCGATGTCCGGTCCGCGTGGTCCTGTCGGATCAGCACGGGCATGGAGACGTTGCAGATGGCCAGGCCGCTCATCGCCACCACGGAGCCCACCAGCAGCGCCACCGTGCTGGGGATGCCGCGGATCGCGAGGCCGCAGGTCAGCAGGAAGAGCGCGAACACCACGGTGTTCTCCACGCCGAGGCGTCGGCTCAGGGGATTGGTGGCCAGCCCGGCGAACGCGAAGCACAGCGTGGGGATGCTCGGCAGGAGCGAGGCGATGAAGGCGCCGTAGCCCAGGGCCTGCTGCAGTTCGTGGAAGAGCGCGGCGGCACTCGTGATGCCCACGCGGAGGTTGAGCCCCACCAGGATGACGCCCACCAGGGCGAGCAGCACCTTGCGGCCCCCCGAGCCGCCGGTTCCCGTGGCGAGGGCCGACGCGTCGGCGAGCGCGGCGGGGCTGAGGATGGGCGCGGTGGATTCCGAGGTGGGTGTGGCTGGCATGTTCTAAAGGTTAGACCTTTAGTCGTTCTGGTATGCCATTCCGTGATGAGCGTCACAGAAAGTGGCCGGCGCGAGGGTGACTCAGCGGGTCCCGAGGCGGGAGATCGCCAGGGCCAGCCAGAGCTGGACGCGGTCGGCCGTGGTCGACGGGTCGTAGCCGCTGAGCTCGGTGATCTGGGCCAGGCGGTACCGGACAGTGTTGCGATGCAGGGTGAGTGCCTGCGCCACGGCCGCCACGGAGCCGTCGTGCTCGAGATAGCTCTCCAGGGTGCTGAGCAGCCCGGCCCCGTGCGCGGCGTCGAAGTCGTGAAGAGGTTTGAGGGTCTCCATCGCCATGTCGGACAGCGGGACGTCCTCGCTCGCCAAGAGCAGCGACGTCAGGCTGAGCCGTTCGGGTTCGTTCACGGGCAGTCCGCGGGCGACGGCGTCGCGCGCCTCGAAGTAGCTCCAGCGCAGACCGTTCGCCTTGGCGTAGTGCCCGCCGATGCCGATCGTCGCCTTCAGCCCCGCCTCGGCGAGCAGCGCGTGAACGGCCTTCGCGGCCTCCACGGCGGTCTTGTCCTCCGGCGTGATGATGAGCAGCTCGGAGTCGACGACGGCGGTGGGGACGTCTTCCAGCTCGGGCGGCAGGGGAGTGGACATGATGGCTTTGTTCTGGGCCGGGGTGTTGCCCGGCGCCGGCCGCACGAGGATCACGACCTGACGCTTCGCCGCCGCGACGCCGATGGTCGAGAGCCTGGTCCCGGCGTCCTTCGGGTCCAGCACGCCGCGGATGACGTCCTGCATGACCTGGCCCGCCAGCTTGCGGGAGGCGTCCCGTTGGTGCTTCTGGTTGTTCAGTTCGAGGCTGATGAGGCTCTTCGCGTAGTCGAGGATGCCGGCGTCCCGGAAGGGTTCGCGGACCTGCAGGGTGGTGGCGTCGCGCTGGCCCGTGGAGATCGCGACGTCCAGCCAGTGCCCCGAATCCGGCTCGCCGACGGATCCCGCCGTGGTGCTGAAGATCTCGCGCCCGTAGCGCCGCAGCCGCAGATCCGTGCGGAGCAGTCCCGCCAGCTGCCGTAGCAGGGCGGGCAGCCCGCCGCCGGAGAGGAGCGAGCGGGCCAGGACCTGGTGGCCGGAGAGCATGCGTTCCAGCTTGGCCAGGTGGTCCGCGTGCTGCGCCTCCGCCACGAGCTTCCCCAGCGCGATGAACGGTGTCTCGTACGGGACCTCGACCACGGGGATGTCCCAGCGGTTCGCCTCCGCCACGAGAGCCGGGGGCACCACCTCGGAGGACAGGCCCGTGCCGAAGCCGATGCCGACGGCGCCGGAGCGCTGCACCATGCGGACGAAATGACGCTGCGCCGCGGCCGTCTTCTGGCGCAGTCCTGTGGTCAGCACCAGCTCGCCGCCGCTCAGGAAGCGCTGTGGGTTCTCCTGCTCCGTGACGGCCACCCATTGAATGGGGGTGGAAAGGGTCGACTCGGCGGCCCCCACCTTCTTAAGCTTGAGAGACGGAACGGACAGAAGTGCCGCCAGCGTGATGGACATGAACCCATCATAGAAGTCCTTTGGACTCCCGCACAGCAAGCTTGAGGTTTGGCTGTGCACACGCCTATACATCGGCAAGCTTTCGTCATCTTATGCTCGAAGTCACACCCGTCGCAGGCGACTAAGAAGGAAAGAGTCCCCCATGACTGCAACCACCACCGAGCTCAGCTACCGCCTCGAGCAGAAGCGCAACATCGGCGAGTTCCCCGGCCCGAAGTCTCTCGAGCTGGCAGCCCGCCGTGACGCCGTCGTCGCCGGCGGCGTCGCCTCCTCCGTTCCCGTCTACATCGCCGATGGCGATGGCGGCATCATCAAGGACGTGGACGGCAACTCCTTCATCGACCTCGGCTCCGGCATCGCCGTGACGAGCGTGGGCGCCTCCGCCCCGGCCGTCGTCGCCGCGGTCCAGGAAGCCGTGCAGCACTTCACGCACACCTGCTTCATGGTCACCCCGTACGAGGGCTACGTCGCCGTCGCCGAGAAGCTCAACGAGCTCACCCCGGGCGACCACGAGAAGCGCTCCGTGCTGTTCAACTCCGGCGCCGAGGCCGTGGAGAACGCCATCAAGATCGCCCGCAAAGCCACCGGCCGCAACGCCGTCGTCGCATTCGACCACGCCTACCACGGCCGCACCAACCTGACCATGGCGCTGACCGCCAAGGCCATGCCGTACAAGAGCGGCTTCGGTCCGTTCGCCTCGGACATCTACCGTCTGCCGATGAGCTACCCGTACCGCGAGGAGAACCCGGAGATCACGGGCACCGAGGCCGCCCAGCGCGCCATCCTCGCCATCGAGAAGCAGATCGGCGGCAGCGAGGTCGCCGCGATCATCATCGAGCCCATCCAGGGTGAGGGCGGCTTCATCGTCCCCGCCGAGGGCTTCCTCCCGACCCTGGCCGCGTGGGCCAAGGAGAACGGCGTCGTCTTCATCGCTGATGAAGTCCAGGCCGGCTTCTGCCGCACCGGCAAGTGGTTCGCCGTCGATCACGAGGGCGTCGTCCCGGACCTGATCACCATGGCCAAGGGCATCGCCGGCGGCATGCCGCTGTCCGCCGTCACCGGCCGCGCCGAGCTGCTCAACGCCGTTCACGGCGGCGGTCTGGGCGGCACCTACGGTGGCAACCCGGTGGCCTGCGCCGCCGCTCTCGCCGCGATCGAGACCATGGAGCAGTTCGACCTGAACGCCCGTGCCGAGCGCATCGGTCAGCTCATCCAGGACCGCATGAACTCCCTGGCCGGCGAGCTCTCCGTGATCGGTGACGTGCGTGGCCGTGGCGCCATGCAGGCCATCGAGCTCGTGGTGGCCGGTTCCAAGGAGCCGAACGCCGCGCTGACCAAGGCGATCGCCGACTACTGCCTGGCCCAGGGTGTCATCATCCTGACCTGTGGCACCTACGGCAACGTGATCCGTCTCCTGCCGCCGCTCACGATCGGTGAGGACCTCCTGAACGACGCGCTCAACGTCCTCGAGGCAGCGATCCGCGCCAACGCCTGAGCCTTCCCGGCTCCGGCTCTCTGAGCCTGGCCGCCCGTCCCGACCGTTCACCTGCCCGCGAACGGTCGAGGCGGGCGGCCTTGTTTTAACCAAGACCACCCGCCCCGCTCAAGGGATCAGCGCAGCACCACCATCACCGCAGCACCACCGTGCGCGCATGGCCGTGCCCATCCAGCGCGACATCGAGCGTGAGCGGTGAGGTGCTCACCACGGTGACGCCGGGATCCGCACTCACGACGCCGGACACCGCCACCCCCGCCAGGCTCACCCGGGCGACGGCCTGGGTGCGGCTGGGGTCGGAGAGCGCGATCGTCACCTTTCCGTCGTCGTCCTTCCGGAACGCCAGCGAGCACGGACCGCTGACGGTGACGCCGTGCCCGGGGGACGCGTCCGCCGGGGTCGCCGCGAAGAAGTTGGCCAGCGTCACGCCCTGCGCCCGGTCCTCCACCATCTGCACCTCTGCTGTGTTCGCGAGGACCCGCACCGAGGGGTTCGCCGACTCCTTGAAGGTGTCCGAGTGCTCCGCGCCCGGCAGCATCAGGTACGCGTAGCCGCCACCCTGAGGGCCCGTGCCGTGGCTGTGGGTGATGGTGACGTAGTCGCGGGCCTTGATCTCGTCCGTTCCGCCCGTGTCGGCGCCGGAGTTGATGGCCTTCCACGTGCCGCTGCGGGCCACGACCGCCACGGTGACGTCCCCGCTCACGTTCTCCGCGGGCAGCAGGACATAGCCGCCATGACCCACGATGTGGGCGTTGCGGGTGATCTTCACGGCGGTCGCTCCGGGGGACAGGGCCCGTTTGCGGTTGTCGGTCCGCAGCTCCGGGGCCTTGCCGGGTGGGAAGGCGCGGTTCTCCACGGTGGTGATCACCTCGTGCGGGCCGGACGAGGTGATCCCGGCGCCCAGGCAGACCACCTTGTCCTCCAGGAAGAACCACGACTTGCGCGCGCTGAGGGTCTTGTTGAAGTTCAGGTGATCCATGCCCTGGACACCCCAACGGCCGTCCAGATCGAGCCCGCCCGCGAACGCCTGGTACGCGCGGGGGATCCCGGTGCCGTTCGTCGCCCCGCTCTCGCGCGGTTCGGTGGTCACCGTGGTCCCGGGAAGACGGTACGGGTCCACGGTGGGCCAGAAATCGGCGCTGTACTGGGACGGGTCCGTCGGGGTGTAGACGAAGGTCAGACCGTCGCCTTGATACCAGCCGAGGTTGTTCTCGAAATTGCCCCACTCGTAGCGGCCGATCCGTTTCGAGGACACGTTCACCACCGAACTGAATCCCGGCCGGTGATGCACCAGACGGTCCTGGTCCCCGAACGCGCGGGTGAAGACCGGGGCGGGCGCCGGAGAGATGGAGGAGTCCTTGAGGGCAGAGGTGACCAGCAGGGACTTGGCGATGCTCTGCCCGGGCAGACCGAATAGGGAGACGTCCGTGCAGCGTTCCAGCCAGCCCTTCACGAGGGCGAGGTAGCGGCTGCGGTACGGTTCCCCGGCCCCCGGCGCCAGCAGGAGGATGGCCGTGATGGCGCCGGCGCCGTCCACGTAGTCCGGGTTGGCCTGGCGGGACACCGCCCGGCCGCGGACCGTGTCCATCATGCGGCCGTTCCAGATGAAGGGCGCATAACTCGCCTCGACCGCGTCGAGAATGACGGACTTCTTCGGGTCGGTGACGTCCCAGGAACTCCCTCCCAGAAGGCCCAGGATTTCGGCGATTCCGCCGAGCGTGACCACGCCGTAGGTCCCCACATAGGGGAGATAGCTGTGCTGGACGAACGAGCCGTCCGCGTAGAAGCCATCGCCGCTCGTGACATAGCCGAACACGCTGTTCTTGCCGTTGCGCACGGTGTCGCTGAGGGCGTCGCGGGCCAGGGCCACTTCGTCCGGCCGGCCGTCGAGGATGCCGCGCAGGGCGCAGGAGAGCGCCTTGTCCGTCCGGTTCGCGCCGGTCTCGGCCAGGCTGGTGCCGCGGCCGCGCCAATTGGGGTCCGGGGTGAAGTACCGTGCCGCGGCCAGGAGGGAGGAGCGCAGGGCGGAGGGGACGACGTCGTACAGCAGGACCAGGATGTCCGCGGCCTTGCGCGGCACTCCGATCTCCCAGAACCACCAGTTGCCGGCGGCCCGCATGCCGCTCTTGTAAGCGGTGGTGCTGAGGTAGCTGAGCGCCGCCACCAGATCGGAGGCCAGTTTCGCGTCGCCGTGCTGGGCGGAGCCCGCGGTGGCATGGGCGAGAGCGAGGTCGAACAGTCGGTTGAAGCTCACGCCCATGTTGCCGGTGGCGTCGGCCGCGCTGCCGATGCCCGTGAGCGGCAGGTCGGCCCAGAGGCCCGACGTCCCGCTCGGGGTGATCATGGACGCCCAAGTCTTGGCGGCGGCGTCGCTCATGGCCTGGAGCGCCGGGGCGAGCTCCGGGACCGTGGCGGCGCTGCCGTCCCCGGCCAGCATCAGACGACGGCGGGCCACCAGGTCATCCAGCGAGACCGCGGGGGCGGCGCTCGCGGAGCCGGACGTGGCACCCAGGAGCGCGCCGGCCCCCAGGAGTGCGAAGAGGGTTCTGCGATTCAGCTCGGCGGACAACACGGACCTCCAGTGCTCGGGGAGTGGGTAGTCCGAGCCTAGAGCTGAGTGTTCTTGATCACAATAGGTTGAAAGTGTTCATTTACTTTCACCTGCGCCGGACGCGGATGGTATGACGCAGGGCGTCCACGGTGAGGATGACGAGCCCCGACCACACCAGCCCGAAGCCGATCCAGCGCTCGGGGGACATGCGCTCGTGGAGGACCAGGGTCGCGATGATGAGCTGGAGCGTCGGCGCCAGGTACTGCAGCATGCCGATGGTGGTCAGCGGGAGGCGGGCGGCGGAGGCGCCGAAGAAGACGAGGGGGACGGCCGTCACTGCACCGGACGCGGCCATGAGCCAGAAGTGGGCCGACCCGTAGCCGGTGACCGTGGCCGCCTGATTCAGGGTCAGCGCCACCATGGTGACGGCGGCGAACGGGGCCAGGACCAGCGTCTCCACGCTGAGGCTGGTGATGGAGTCGACGCCGGACCCCACCTTCTTCTTGACCAGCCCGTAGAAGCCGAAGCTGAAGGCGAGGGTCAGTGCGATCCACGGCAGTTTGCCGTACGCCACCGTCAGGACCACGACGGCCAGGAACCCGATGCCCACGGCGGTCCACTGCAGCGCCCGCAGGCGTTCCTTCAGGACCAGGACGCCGAGCAGCACCGAGACCAGCGGATTGATGTAGTAGCCCAAGGAGGCTTCCACGGCCTGGCCGCTCATCACGCCGAACGTGTACGCGAGCCAGTTCACTGCGATGAGCAGTGCGGCGATCGCGAGGACGCCGAGCGTCTTCGGCCGCTTCAGGACGAGAGTGAACGTCTTCCAGGACCGGGTGACGGTCAGCAGGATGGCGCAGAAGAGGAGGGACCAGAGCACCCGGTTCGCCACGATCTCCACCGGGCCGGCCGGAAGCAGCAGCATGAAGTAGAGCGGCAGCAGGCCCCAGAGGGTGTAGGCGCCGACGCCGTAGGCGAGGCCCTGGCGCTCCCGCTTCGCCGCCTGCTCGGCGACGCCGCCGGAGGTGCCGGCCGGGTTGCCGCCAGAGGCGCCGCTCACGGGGGTGGTGGGAGCGAGTGTTTTCGAGATGGGGTCCGTCACGTGGGCACAACCGGCCGCACGCGGGCGTTATTCCGAACAATTAGAATAGTTCTGCCTGTGCTAATGGCGCGGGCACTGTCAACCTTGGAAGGTCAGCTCTTGTCTGTCGAGTCTGTGCACACATCCGCCCGCCCTCTGCGCGTCGCCATCATCGGTTCCGGCCCGGCCGGCGTCTACGCCGCGGACATCCTCACGAAGTCGCAGGGCGTGAAAGACGGCGAAGTGCAGGTCTCCATCGACCTCTTCGAGCGTTACCCCGCGCCGTATGGCCTGATCCGCTACGGCGTCGCCCCGGACCACCCGCGCATCAAGGGCATCGTGAACGCCCTGCACAAGGTCCTGGACCGCGGCGACATCCGCTTCTTCGGCAATGTCCACTTCGGTCAGGACGTCAGCCTCGAGGACCTTCAGAAGCACTATGACGCGGTCATCTTCGCCACGGGTGCGATCAAGGACGCCGAGCTGAACATCCCGGGCATCGACCTGAAGGGTTCCTTCGGCGGCGCGGACTTCGTCTCCTGGTATGACGGCCACCCGGACGTTCCCCGCGACTGGCCGCTGGAGGCCCAGGAGATCGCCGTCATCGGCAACGGCAACGTCGCCCTGGACGTGGCCCGTGTGCTGTCCAAGCACGCGGAGGACCTGCTCGTCACCGAGATTCCGGACAACGTCTACGAGGGCCTGAAGAAGTCCCCGGTCACGGATGTCCACGTGTTCGGCCGCCGTGGTCCCGCCCAGGTGAAGTTCACCCCGCTGGAGCTGCGCGAGCTCTCCCACTCGCGCGACGTGGACATCGTGCTGTACCCGGAGGACTTCGACTTCGACGAGGCCTCGGACGAGGCGATCAAGACGAACAACCAGGTCAAGACCATGGTCAACACCCTGACCAACTGGCTGGTGGAGGAGGCGCACGAGGGCGAGGACGCCGCGTCCCGCCGCCTGCACCTGCACTTCCTGCACTCCCCGGTGGAGATCCTCGAGGACCCGGAGCGCCCCGGTCATGTGGGCGGCATCCGCTTCGAGCGCATGGAGCTGGACGGCACGGGCAATGCCCGCGGCACCGGCGAGTACGTCGACTACCCGGTCCAGGCCGTGTACCGCGCCATCGGCTACTTCGGCTCCCCGCTGCCGGGCCTGGAGTTCGACGAGCGCCGTGGCGTCCTCAAGAACGACGGCGGCCGCGTCCTGGGCGCGGACGGCGCCCCGGTGCCGGGCGTCTACGCCACGGGCTGGATCAAGCGCGGACCGGTCGGTCTCATCGGCCACACTAAGGGCGACGCCCTCGAAACCATCGGTTACCTCCTGGAGGACCGCCTCCAGCTGCCCGCCGCGAGCGAGCCGTCCGAAGACGCCGTCGTCGCCCTGCTCGAGGAGCGCGGTGTCGAGTACACGACGTGGGAAGGCTGGAACCGTCTGGACGCTCACGAACTGGCGCTCGGGGCCGAAGCGACCGCCAACGGAGGTTCGCACGGCGTGAGTATTGCGCGTGAGCGGGTCAAGGTGGTACCCCGCGAGGAGATGGTGAGCATTTCCCGAGGTCAGTAGGCCTTTCCGGGGAATGCGGGAAATGAAGTGTTCATTTCCTAATCTCACATACTGGACGAGTACGGGGTGTCCGAGGGGTGGACACTACCCTTGTGACGATCCTTTACACGACACAGAATGTGGACACCGATGAACATTCTCCGTACCAAGTCAATTGAGCAGTCAATTGCAGACGCCGAAGAGCCGGGCCGCCGGCTCAAGCGTTCCCTGAGCGCCTGGGACCTCATGATCATGGGCGTCGCCGTGGCTGTCGGCGCCGGCATCTTCTCCGTTGGCGCCAAGGCCGCCGCCAACTTCGCAGGCCCCGCCGTCACGCTGTCCTTCGTCATCGCCGCCGTCACGTGCGCGCTGGCGATCATGTGCTACGCCGAATTCGCCACGGCCATCCCGGTGGCGGGTTCGGCGTACGTCTTCACCTACGCGACCCTCGGTGAGGTCCTGGCCTGGATCGTCGGCTGGAACCTCATCCTGGAGCTCTTCACGGCCGCGGCGGTCATCGCCAAGTACTGGGGCATCTACCTCTCCAAGGTGTTCGACCTGGTGGGCGTCAAGATGCCCGAAGCCATCAACGTGGGCGGCCTGGACGTCTACTGGGGCGCGTTCCTCATCGTGGCCATCTTCACGGTCCTGCTGGTGCTCGGCACCAAGCTCTCGGCCCGGGTGGGCAACGTCTTCACGCTCATCAAGATCGCCGTGGTGCTCTTCGTGATCATCGTGGGCTTCTTCTACATCAAGGCCGAGAACTACACCCCGTTCGTCCCGCAGTCCGTGCCGACCGCGGGCAATGCCGTGGAAGACGTCATGAAGCAGTCCCTCTTCGGCTTCCTGACGGGCGCCGCCCCGGCACAGTACGGCACCCTGGGCATCTTCGCCGGCGCGGCCCTGGTGTTCTTCGCCTTCATCGGCTTCGACGTCGTGGCCACCTCCGCGGAAGAGGTCAAGAACCCGCAGAAGACGCTGCCCCGCGGCATCTTCGGCGGCCTGGCCCTGGTCACGCTCCTCTACATCCTGGTCTCCCTGGCCCTGACCGGCATGGTGTCCTACACGGACCTGGCCAAGGCCAAGAACCCGACCCTCACCACCGCGTTCGAGGCCGTCGGCAACACCGACGCCGCCAAGATCATCGCGTTCGGCTCGCTGATCGGCCTCACCACGGTCATCATGGTGCTCCTCATGGGCCTGGCCCGCGTGGTCCTGGCCATGAGCCGCGACGGCCTGCTGCCGCGTGCCCTGTCCAAGACCAGCGACAAGCACTCCACTCCGGCCCGCACCCAGATCCTCTGCGGCGTGGCCGTGGCGCTCGTGGCCGGTCTGACCCAGGTGGACATCCTGGAGGAGATGATCAACATCGGCACCCTGTGCGCCTTCGTGATGGTCTCGATCGGCATCCTGGTGCTGCGCCGCAAGCGCCCCGATCTGCGCCCGGCGTTCCGTGTGCCGCTCGGCCCCGTTCTCCCGGCCCTGTCCGCCGTGCTCTGCGTCTACCTGATGACCAACCTGGCCGTGCAGACCTGGCTGTTCTTCCTCCTCTGGCTCGTGCTCGGCTTCGCCATCTACTTCGCGTACG
This sequence comes from Arthrobacter sp. RCC_34, assembly GCF_041360795.1. Classification (NCBI taxonomy): domain Bacteria; kingdom Bacillati; phylum Actinomycetota; class Actinomycetes; order Micrococcales; family Micrococcaceae; genus Arthrobacter; species Arthrobacter sp. RCC_34. The sequence goes on from NZ_JBFUPW010000001.1 coordinate 241,057, forward strand.
GCCAGCGGCACTCCCGCCTGAACGAACGCTTCACCAAGGCGAAGGAGTTCGTGGGCTGATCCAGTCCGCGTCTCCCACCGCTGAGCCGGTGCACGACGACGGCGCCGCTCCCCTTCGCGGGGTGCGGCGCCGTCGTCGTCCGCGAAGGGGAGCGCGTGAGCCGCACGCTGTCGGAGTGCCGTCATCTCCCGGCCCGCCTGCGGCCCCGGGAGGCCGTGGGGTCCTAAGATTGCGCTTATGGCGCGTCCTCCCCGACCCGAACGTAAATCAGAGCTCATGCACGACATCCTGCTGTACCTGCAGGACAAGTCGATCGCCGACCTCACCTTCCGCACCCTCGCCGACGGACTGGGCATCAGCAGCTATGTGCTGGTGTACCACTTCGGCTCCCGAGAAGAACTCATCTCCCAGATCGTGCACGCGATCGAGGCCCGGCCCTCCGAAGTGCTGGACCCTGAACTGGTCACCGCCGGACGGGAGGAGTTCGAAGCCTGGCTGCGGACCGCCTGGAAGGTGGGCCTGCGGGAGTACGGCATCCAGTTGCAGCGTCTGCATTTCGAAGCGGCGATGCAGGATTCCGTGCTGGACAAGCCCCGTGGCAACGGCAGCAAGCTGTACCACTCCTGGGTGGACGTCCTGCACGAATGGCTCAGGAACCAGGGCCTGGGTGAGCCGGAGGCGCGCCGGACGGGGCGGCTCTTCGTGGCCACCCTGACCGGCCTGCGCTACGACGTGATCGTCACGGGCGAGCGTGAGGCGGCCACGGAGGCCTTCGAACGGCTCCTGAAGTCCTTCTTCCTCACCATCGACGCGGAGCTGAAGCGCGGCTCCTGAGGGGCCGTCACACCGGCGTTCCCGTCTGTTGCGCCGTGTTACTCTGGCGATCGTCAAAAGAAAAATCGCTGGAGATGATCACTCGCATGGCACTTCAGTGCATCCAAAAGGGGAAACCATGAGCAAGACCATCGGACGCGCGTCCTCGGCGCTGCGGCCGTTCCGCTGCTGGCCGTGAGCCTGAGCGCCTGTGGCGGACAGAGCGTCGCCGACGCCTGCTCCAAGCTGGACAGTGACATGAGCGGCATCAGCACCGAGCTGCAGTCCAACATGAGCAAGTTCGCGTCCGACCCGAAGGCCGCCGCCGAGGGCCTGAGCAAGTTCTCCGACAAGCTCGCCGAGAGCGTCAAGGGCGTCTCCAACCCGGATGTGAAGCCGAAGGCCGAAGCCGCCAGCTCCGCGTATGCCGACTTCACCGCGAAGATCAAGGCTGCCGCCGCGGACCCGTCCACCGCCTCCTCCAAGATGACCGAGCTGTCCAGCTCCGTCACCAAGATCCAGGAGAGCTTCACCGAGCTCGGCAAGGTCTGCAAGAAGTAAAGGCCTCCACGCCTCAGCATCGCAGAAGGCCCCGGACCATCACGGTCCGGGGCCTTCCCTGTGGAGCGGAGCCGCTCAGCGCGGGATCAGGCGGCCCAGCTCGGGGCCCAGCAGTTCCGCGTACCGGCGGTTGAGGTGGTTGGCGTCGAAGTACACGTTCACGCCGCCGATCACGGCGTAGCACTTCTCCTGGCGGCAGAAGTACGGCGTGAGGTCGACGAGCCGGACGCGCGGCGAGGCGGCGGCCCGGACCCCTGCCGCCAGTGGATCCTTGGGCTGGGCGATCCTCTGAGCCACCGCGCAGGCCGCGGGGTTGTCCGATTTGAGGGTGACGCAGTCCGGCGACCTGACCGCGCCGTTGAGCGGTGGATCGGCGAGCACGGCCACGGTCGAGCCGTTGCCGGCCCAGCCGCGCCAGGTCCGGCCCAGCCCGGCGGCGAGCTGTTCCTCCTGCGGCCGGCCGGAGCCGTCGTCGACGCTGATGTGGCGGGCGAAGGCGGAGGTGATCACGAGCGACGGCCGGTCGGCGGTCAGCGCCCTGGAGACCGCCGAAGCCCAGAAGCGGCAGGAGTCGCGGGTGTTCTGGGAGCGGTCACCCTCGAATCCGGTGAAGGAGACATCGCCTGCGGGGCAGCCGCCCAGCATGCTCGTGGTGAGGACCCAGCGTTCCCGGCGTGCGACGTCGTACACCGCGGACTGCCACTGCTGCGCGTGGGAATCGCCCACCAGCCAGACGTGGCGCGCCCGGGAAGCCCCCTGGGAGAAGTCGCAAAGCTGGCTGGTCCGCTTGCCCCGTGCGGAGAGCTCCTGGTGCGCCGGGCGGCATTCCGGAGGGGAGAGCCAGTACTGGTTGTCTTTCGTCATCACCGGCTGCAGGGAGGGGCCGTCCCAGCCCGGGCAGTGCGCGCCGGGAACCAGGGACCGAGGGCCGTAGCAAGGGCTCTGGGCCTGCTGGGCGGCCGCGGCGATCGCCTGATCCTCCTTCACCCCGGCCCAGTGGATCTGAAGGGCCGTGCCACCGGCCATCACGGCCATGGCGCACGCCATCGCCAGGAACGTCCGCGGCGAGGAGGACCGCAGCCACGCCATTCGCTGACCAGGGTCCTCGATGAACTTCTTGCTCAGAGCCGCGAGCACCAAGGCCAGGGCTCCCAGGACCACCTTGTCCGGCGTGCCGATCGGCCGGCCCAGGGCGAACGGCGCCAGCACGATCAGGGGCCAGTGCCACAGATAGAGGGAGTACGAGACGTCCCCGAGGAACTGGACCGGACGTGATGCCGTGAGCGGCCGCGCGAACGGCGGATTGCCGCCGTTGCCGGCCACGATCACCGCGGCGGTCGCCAGCACCGGCAACGCAGCGATCCAGCCGGGGAACGCGGTGTCGGCCGTGAAGAACCAGCCGCAGAGCAGGATGCCGAGGAAACCGGCGGCGCCGAGGACCTTGGCCGGCGCCGGGGGCAGCAGCTGGGGGCGGCGCAGTGCGGCCAGCGCGATGAGACCGCCGGCGGCGAACTCCCACGCGCGCCCGTACGTCACGAAGTAGGCGGGGTTCGGGTCCGTCGCCGTGGCGATGATGCAGGCCGCATAGCTGGCTGCGGCCACCACCAGGAGTCCGACGGTCACCACTCGATGGGTCGAACGGCGGATCCTGACCGCGAGGAGCCACAGCCCGAGCAGTAGCAGTGGCCAGACGAGGTAGAACTGTTCCTCGACCGACAGGGACCAGTAGTGCTGGGCGATGGTGGCGCTGTCCGTGTGGGCCGAATAGTCGACGGACTTGGCGGCGAGCAGCCAGTTCTCGCCATACAGCGTGGAGGCCAGGATCTGCTGTGCGGTGTCCGGCCAGCGGGAGAACGGCAGCAGAAGGAGCGACGCCGCGCCGCCGGCCAGCAGGACCAGGAACGCCGCGGGGAGCAGCCTGCGGACCCGCCGGGCGTAGAACGCGCCGAACTTGAGGCGGCCGGTCCCATCGATCTCTTTGAGGAGGTGGGTCGTGATGAGGAATCCCGAGATGACGAAGAAGACGTCGACGCCGATGTAACCCCCGCGGAAGACCGCCGGCCAGAGGTGGTTCAGGACCACGGCGGACACCGCCACGGCGCGGAGCATCTGGATGTCCGCCCGGAAGGTACGGCGGGGTGCGGAAGGTGGGGCCTGGCGCAGGTGGCGGAATGTGGTGCTCATCGTCCTCACAGAATATCGGGGGGAGACAGCCGGCCCTGTCACAGACGCGGAAGGCCCCGGACCAGAAACCTGGTCCGGGGCCTTCCCCGTGGAGCGGTGTGGACTACTTCTTGAGCTCGAAGCGGTCGTTGTCCATGACCTTGGCCCATGCCGCGGCGAAGTCGTTGACGAACTTCCCCTGAGCATCGTCCGAGGCGTAGACCTCGGCGAGGGCACGCAGCTCGGAGTTGGCGCCGAACACCAGGTCCACGCGGCTGCCGGTCCAGCGGCCGTCGGCGGTGGTGTAGCTCTGCTCGTCATCGGCGGGGATCCAGGTCTGGCCGAGGTCCAGCAGGTTCACGAAGAAGTCGTTGCTGAGGGTGCCCGGGCGCTCGGTGAAGACACCGGTGCTCGAACCGTCCCAGTTGTTGCCCAGCACGCGCAGGCCGCCGAGGAGCACGGTCATCTCCGGAGCGGAGAGGTTGAGCAGGTTTGCGCGGTCGATCAGCAGGTACTCGGCCGGCAGGTTGATGTAGCCGCTGTTGTAGTTGCGGAAGGCGTCCGCCACCGGCTGCAGCCAGGCGAACTGCTCCGGGCTGGTCTGCTCCTGGGTGGCGTCCACGCGCCCGGGGGTGAAGGGCACGGTGATGTTCTGGCCGGCCGCCTGGGCGGCCTGCTCGACGCCGACATTGCCCGCGAGCACCACGACGTCGGCGAAGGACACCTTGACGGGGGAAGTCGCGTTGAAGTCGGCCACGATGCCCTCCAGGACGGAGAGGACGGGCTTCAGCTTGTCCGGCTGGTTCACGGGCCAGTTGACCTGCGGTTCCAGGCGGATTCGGCCGCCGTTGGCGCCGCCGCGCTTGTCAGAGCCGCGGAAGGACGCCGCGGCCTTCCAGGCGGTGGAGACGAGTTCCTCGACCGTGAGGCCGGACGCGGCGATCTTCTCCTTGAGCACGGCGATCTCGGCGTCGCCGATGGTCTGAGCCGGTGCGGCGGGCAGCGGATCCTGCCAGATGAGGTCCTCGGCCGGGACCTCCTTGCCGAGGTAACGGACCTTCGGGCCCATGTCACGGTGGGTCAGCTTGAACCAGGCGCGGGCGAAGGCGTCCTCGAAGGCTTCGGGGTCGTCCTTGAAACGCAGGGAGATGGGACCGTAGATGGGGTCCTCGCGCAGCGCCAGGTCGCTCGTGAGCATGCGGGGCTCGCGTCGTCCGGCCGAGTGGGCCATGGGGACCATGTCCGCGCCGCCGCCGTTGATGGGACGCCACTGCTTCGCGCCGGCCGGGGACTCCATGAGCTCCCATTCGTACGCGTACAGGATGTGGAAGAACTCGTTGTCCCAGCGGGTCGGGTGGTAGGTCCAGGTGACCTCCAGGCCGGAGCCGACGGTGTCGTCGCCGGAGCCCGTGCCGTAGCCGTTCTTCCAGCCGAAGCCCTGGTTCTCGAGCGGAGCGGCCTCGGGGTCCGGGCCGATCTGGTCGTCCTTGTGGGCGCCGTGGGTCTTGCCGAAGGTGTGACCGCCGGCGATCAGGGCGACGGTCTCCTCGTCGTCCATGCCCATGCGGCGGAACGTCTCACGGATGTCGATGGCGGAGGCCAGCGGGTCCGGGTTGCCGTCCGGGCCTTCCGGGTTCACGTAGATGAGGCCCATCTGCACGGCGGCGAGGGGGGCTTCCAGGTCACGGGCGCCCGAGTAGCGCTCGTTGTCCAGCCACACCTTCTCCGGGCCCCAGTAGACGTCGTCGTCGGCTTCCCAGACGTCCGGGCGGCCACCGGCGAAGCCGAAGGTCTTCACACCCATGTCCTCGAGGGCGACGTTGCCCGCCAGGATGAACAGATCGGCCCAGGAGATCGACTGGCCGTACTTCTTCTTGATCGGCCACAGCAGGCGGCGGCACTTGTCCAGGCCCACGTTGTCCGGCCAGGAGTTCAGGGGTGCGAAGCGCTGCTGGCCCGCGCCGCCGCCACCGCGGCCGTCGTGGGAGCGGTAGGTGCCGGCGGAGTGCCAGGCCATGCGGATCATGAAGGGGCCGTAGTGACCGAAGTCGGCGGGCCACCAGTCCTTGGAGTCCGTCATGAGAGCCGTCAGATCGGCCTTGACCGCGTCCAGATCCAGGGCGTTGAACGCCTCGGTGTAGTCGAAGCCGGGGTCGAGCGGGTTCGCGACCTCAGGGTTCTTCGCCAGGATCTTCAGGTTGAGCTTGTTGGGCCACCACTCAGTGTTGGCGCTGCCCTTGGTGGGGTGTACACGGCCGCCGTGGGCGACAGGGCATTTAGAGACGGTGCTCTCAGACACGGTGTTCCTTCCGGGATGGTTGATACGGGTGTGAAGGGAAGTTCGGGGAGCCGGGGCGCGGCTCAGTCGCCGTCCTGGCGTTCGGCGGCGAGGCAGTCCTGGCAGATGCCCTGGTAGAGCACATCCGCGATCTGGATGCTCATGGGCTGCTGGTCGTCATTCCAGTGAGGGTGCAGGCAGGGTGCATGCCCGACGGCGCAGTCCACGTCCTCGATGCGCCCGCAGCGGGTGCAGATGGCGTGGTGGTGGTTGTCACCGGTGCGCGTCTCGTACAGCGCGGGGGAGTGCGGCGGCTCGAAACGCCGCAGCATGCCGAGTTCCGTCAGGTCGCCGAGGACCACGTAGACGGACTGCGCGGAGAGGCCCGGGAGTTCGCGCCGGGCCAGCTCGAGGATGTTGTCCGCGGTGGAGTGCGGATGGGCGTCGATGGCTGCGAGCACGGCAAGGCGCTGCTTGGTGACGCGCCGTCCGGCGGTGCGCAGCTGCTCGGACCAGGCCGAGGCCCGGTCGGGGAGTGCCGTGAACTGGGACATGACCCCATTCAAGCACTTATTTTGACTAGCTCGCAATTAGTGGCGGCAAATTCCCAGGAATATGTTCGGCGGACCCGGTAGGGGCGCTCAGGACTCGACGATCCTCTGGTTCGTGTTGGTGTAACTGATCGAGTCGGCGGTGCTTCCCACCAGCCCCATCGTGACCCGCAGGAGTCCCGGCGCGACGTCGTCCAGCGGAGGCGGCGTGTCGGTGCCGAGCGTGAGCGAGCGGCCGTTCGCCGTCGTCGCGGTGACGGAGCCGAGGTAGACGTCGACGTGGCCTTCGAGCTTCATGGTGTCCGCCGTGGTGACCAGGCCCGGGCCGTTCGGGGGCCGGACGGTGAGGGAGAACCCGGTGATGGTGATCGAGTCGGCGCTGATCTTCAGCGCGCGCACGCTCCCGCCGTCGACCGTCGGCACCGAGACGATCCCGATCGAGTGCAGACCGGTGAAGGACAGCCCCCGGGAGCCGAGGGAGGCGGGCGTCCTGGTGAAGATGGGCGCGCCGTCCTCGCGGGCGGCCTTCACGGGCTTCTTCGGCGAGGGCTTGGCACTGGGGGACGGATGGGCGGCATCGGAGGGCGCGGACGACGGCGATCCGCCGGGCTCCTGGGCACCGGTTCCCGGGGTGCCGGGCAGGGGGGTGCCGGCCCCCGGAGTGCCGGGCAGGGGGATGCTCGGCGTGGGGATGCCGGACCCGCCGCCGGACCCGCCCGCGGGGTTGCTCGGCGTTCCGGGGCCCGGGGCGGGGGTGGTCGCCGAAGGCTTGGGCGTTCCGGGGGTGGGGGCCGGCGTCGGGGAGGCGCAAGTGAAGAGGATGGGGAGGCAGAAGGCTGAGGGCTGGGATTCGGGGGCCTGGGCGGCGCCGAGGGTGAACGGTGTCACCAGCACGGCGCCGGCCAGCAGCGCTCCCAGTCCGCGGCGGCGGCGCTGTGTCATGAGGCGTGTTCTCCCTGGGGTGCGGGACTCCGTCTCATCCAGGCCGCCACGAGCACGCCTCCGGTCCCGGCCAGCAGCATGCCGATCAGGAAACCGCCGAGATTCACGCCCACCAGTGCGTACACGGCGACCGCGAGGGCGAGCACGCCGTAGAACACGTGGTGGTCCGGCATGGTCATCGAGAGGATGCCCAGCAGCAGCAGGGCGATCGGGATGATGGTCGCCTGAAGGCCTTCGATGCCGAGCTGGACGTGCAGGTGGCCGATGTCGAGCTGGCCGGAGAAGAACATCTCCACGCCGCCGAGCGCCACGAGGAGGCCGCCGATGAACGGCCGCTCCTTCCGCCAGGTCCGGAAATCGCTCTCCGCGGGGGCGGTGGCCGCCGCTGGCGCGTCCGCCGCCTCGGAGGCCAGGAGCGAGTCCAGGGGCTCCGTCGGTTCCGTCGGTTCCGACCGGGACTCCGCGGCGGGCGTGACCGCCTGTTGCGCTGTCCGGTCGGCGTCACCGCGCCGGGCCCGTCGCGAGGCCTGCGGTGTCAGGCCGTTCTCCGCCAGGGCGCCGTCGCCGCTCAGAAGCATCCCTTGGACCCGTCCGTCAGCTCCAGCTTCATTCCAGTGAGGGTGAAGACGGACGCCTGGGTGCTCCAGGCGGTCTGTTCGAGGTTCTTGATGGTGACGGTGTCGGCGTCCTGGGCGAAGTCGCCGGGCGTGCCCTTTGCTGCCGTGTTGACGGTGGACGCGTCCACGCCGATGCGGATCTTGCCGAACGAGGCGTCACCCTTCAGGCCGGTCATGCCGATCTGGAGGTCGGAAGCGGAAGCGGGGTTCCCGCCGCCACCGGCCTTGATGAGCACGCCGACCTTGCCGAGGGGGGTGTCGGTGGTGACCGCCTGGCAGAGGTCGGTCAGTGTGGCGCTCTTGATGTTGGCGATGGCCACGGTGTGGTTCTTGCCCTCGGTGTCGCGTGCGACGCCGGCGTACTGGGAGAAGCCGGTGCCGTCCAGCGACGAGGCGCCGATCTGGAACTGGCTGCCGGAGACGGCGAAGGAGACGGGCACGGCGCCCTGGGCGATACCGCCCATCAGGGCGCTGGCGACGAGTGCGGCGGGGACCGCGGTGAGCACGATGCGAGCTGTGTGCGAGGAAGTGACCTTACGGAGACGCTCAGACCTGGGGAAATTCATCGGACCTCCTGGAACGGGCGCCGACCCCTTCGGCGGCGCGCATGTGATGAAGATAACTTTTTAGTTGACTCGGAGTCAATAGTGGTCCACCCAGGCGGGCTGTGCCGGTGCGGGGGAGAACCGCCGGGGTCGGCCTGCGTCGTAGGGCGTTCCGTGGCGTTCAGAATGCCTGGCGTCAGTAGACTCAGAGGGTGTCCGAAGTGCAGCGCATCCGCCTGAGTCCAGAGGAACGCCGGGCCCAGCTGATCGCCACCGGCGTCAACTTCCTGGCCGATCATTCCCTCGATGAGCTGACGATGGACGAGCTCGCCCGACGGGCCGGGGTCTCACGGCCGCTGCTGTTCCACTACTTCGAAACCCGGCAGGGGATGCACCTGGCCGTGGTGACGAAGGCCAGAGACAGTCTTCTGATCGCCACGGAGCCGCGCCTCGACCTGCCGCCGCGGGAGCGGGTTCACGAGACCCTGCTGAGGATCACGCATTTCGTGCAGCAGCACCGCGGCACCTTCTACTCGCTGGTCCGCGGCATCGCCAGTGGTGACCCGGCCGTCCGGACCGTCGTGGACGAGTCCCGCGAACTCAACGCGGAACGTCTCCTGGACGCGTTCATCGAGCTGGGATTCGAGGACACCGCCATGCTCCGCGTGGCCTTGCGCGCGTGGGTGTCCTACGCGGAGGAGGCGCTGATCAGCCTGGCGATCGAGCGCGACACCGACGCGGACGCCGTCGTGCGCTTCCTGGAAGCCGGGCTGCGGGGCATGGTCGGCGCGACTCGCGAACTTCAGGCGCCGGACTACGCTTAGCCGGTGCGGAGATTCCTGGCTGACCTGACGCCCCTGCGGGAGAGTCCCGCGTTCAAGCGCCTCTGGATCGGGACCGCCGTCTCCAACGCCGGAAGTCAGCTCACCGTGGTGGCGCTCAGCCTTGAGGTCTACAAGATCACCCAGGAGAGCTCCTATGTGGGGCTGCTGAGCGTGTTCGCCCTGGTTCCGCTCGTGATCGCCGGGCTGTTCGGCGGGTCGGTCGCGGACGTGTATGACCGCCGATCCGTCGCGATCGTCGCCTCAGCGGCCCTCTGGCTGAGCGCGCTGGGGCTGGCCGTGCAGGCCTGGCTCCACCTGGAGAACGTCTGGCTGCTGTTCGCGCTCGCGGCCGTGCAGAGCGCCGCGCTCGGCATCAACGCCCCGGCGCGCTCCGCCATGATCCCGCTGCTGGTGCGGCCCGAGCTGCTCGCGTCCGCGAACGCCCTCAACATGATCACCTTCGGGCTCTCGACCATGGTGGGGCCTCTCCTCGGCGGCTTCCTCGTGGCGTCGCTCGGATTCGAATGGACCTACACCCTCGACGCGATCAGCTACTTCGTCGTCATGTGGGCCCTGTTGCGGCTGCCCGCCATGCCGCCTGAGGGAGCGCCCCGGAGGGTCGGTGTGGCGAGCGTGCTGGAGGGTTTCCGCTTCCTCGGCACCCGACCCAATGTGCGCATGACCTTCATCCTGGACCTCATCGCGATGATCACGTGCCAGCCCCGGGCGCTGCTCCCGGCCATCGGCGCCGTGATGCTCGGCGGCGGGGAGACCACGGTGGGCATCCTCCTCGCGGCCTTCGCGCTGGGCGCCTTGCTGGCGGGTCTGTTCAGCGGTCCCCTCAACCACGTGCGGAAACAAGGGGTCGCGGTGGTCTTCTCCATCATGGCGTGGGGAGCGAGCCTCGGAGCCTTCGGTCTCATGGTCGTCCTGGCCGGCGACGGCGGCCGCCAGGGCGTCACGGTCTGGTTGCTGCCCGCGGCGCTCTGCTGCGCCGCGGCCGGGGTCGCGGACTCCATCAGCGCCGTCTTCCGCAGCACGATCCTTCAGGCAGCCACGCCGGATGAGTTCCGGGGCCGGCTCCAGGGCGTCTTCATCGTGGTGGTGGCCGGCGGGCCGAGGCTCGGCGACATGCTGGCCGGCGGAGCCACCACCTGGTTCCGTGAAGGCTGGGTCCTCCTGATCGGTGGGCTGGTGTGCATCCTGATCACGTGGGCGGTGTCCCGGGCGCAGAGCGGATTCCTGGCCTACGACGCGCGGAACCCGGTGCCCTGAGTGCACGTTGGACAGGGAGACGCTGGAGAATCGACTGGAGTCTGGAACAGAACAGCCGCCCACCCGGACGCATCCGGGGCTTTCGAGAGTGAGGAGCCACCCGTGCACCAACATCACAACGGCCTGAAGACCGCAGCGCTCTTCGGAGTGCTCTGGGCGGTGCTGCTGGGGCTCGGTGCGCTGATCGGGTTCTGGACGCGCAGTGCCGCCCCGATCTGGATCATGGCGCTGATCGGCGTGGCCACCACCTTCTACAGCTACTGGAACAGCGACAAGATCGCGATCCGCTCCATGCAGGCCGTGGAGATCCCCGAAGCTCAGGCTCCCGAGCTGTACCGCGTGGTGCGGGAGCTGTCCCAGACCGCGGGGCAGCCCATGCCGCGGATCTACATCTCGCCCACCATGACGCCCAACGCCTTCGCCACCGGCCGTAATCCGCAGCACGCCGCGGTCTGTGTCACCCACGGCATCGTGCAGCTGCTGAACGACCGCGAGTTGCGGGGCGTGCTGGGTCATGAGCTCATGCACGTCTACAACCGCGACATCCTGACGTCCTCAGTCGCCGCCGCCGTGGCCGGCGTCATCACCTCGGTGGCACAGTTCATGATGTTCTTCGGCGGCGGCAGCCGCGACGGCGAACGGAACATGAACCCGCTCGCCGCGATCGCGATGGCGCTCCTGGCGCCCTTCGCAGCGTCCCTGATCCAGATGGCGATCTCGCGGACCCGGGAGTACGACGCCGACGAGGACGGCGCGAAGCTCACGGGCGACCCGCTGGCGCTCGCCTCGGCCCTGAGTAAGATCGAGCGCGGCGTCAGTCAATACCCCTTGCCGGCGGAGCAGACGCTCGTGAACACCTCGCACCTCATGATCGCCAACCCGTTCCGCGGCGCCAACGTGGCCAAGCTCTTCGCCACGCACCCGCCGATGAAGGAGCGCATCGCCCGTCTGGAGCGCATGGCGGGCCGCTGAACCCTTCGCCGTCTCGCGAGAAGCCAGTTGAGCACAGTCCCGGACTCAGGGACTGTGCTCAACTGGCTCCTCGCGGCGGTGAATCCTAGGAGAACAGCCCCTGGCCCACGTATTCGCCCGGCTTGACCCCTGGCGGCACGGCGAACAGCCCGGAACCGGTGTGCTTGAGGTACTCGACGCTCAGCCGGTCGCTGGACGCCAAGCGGTTCTGCATGGGCACGAACTGCGTGCGGGGATCCCTGACGAAAGCGATGAAGAACAGACCCGCGTCCAGCCGGCCCAGTGAGTCGTTGCCGTCCGTGAAGTTGAAGCCGCGGCGCAGCATCTTCACACCCTTGTTCGTGGCCGCGTGTGCCAGCCTGACGTGGGAATCCATGGCGATCAGGGGTGCGTCGCCACGCCCCTTGGCCTCGAAGTTCGGCTCCGTGAACTCCTGGCCGCCGGAGAGCGGGGCGCCGGTGGACTTGGTCCGTCCGATCACGGCCTCCTGCTCGCCGAGCGATGTCCGGTCCCAGACTTCGATGTGCATGCGGATCCGACGGGCCACGAGGTAGCTGCCGCCCGCCATCCACTGTTCGCCGGGCTTGCCGCCCGGGGCCACCCAGACGTGCTCGGACAGCTGCTCGGGTTCCTCCGCCTTGAGGTTGGCGGTGCCGTCTTTGAAGCCGAAGAGGTTGCGGGGCGTCTGCTGACTGGTGGATGTGGAGGACGTCCGGCCGAATCCCAGCTGGGACCAGCGCAGCCGGGCCCGGCCGAAGGCGATGCGGGACAGGTTGCGGATCGCGTGGACGGCCACCTGCGGGTCATCGGCGCACGCCTGGATGACCAGATCCCCGCCCGTGCGCTGCGGTTCCAGCTGATCGCCCGGGAAGTGGGGGAGCTCGATGAGCGCCTCCGGAAGGCGGCCGGACAGACCGAAGCGGGGCGCGCCGTCGTCGGTCACGAAGAAGGAGCGTCCGAAACCGAAGGTGATGGTCAGGTTCGACGCGGAGAGGCCCATGGCCTCACCGGTGTCCGACGGCGGTGCTTCGTAATCGCCGCCCACGGCGCCGCCTTCACCGGCCTCACGCCCGGCGGCCATCGCCTCCGCGGCGGCGGTCCAGTCTTTCAGGAGGCCGATGACGTCGTCGCGGCTCGTGGCGGTGACGTCGAAGGCGGCGATGTGCAGGCGGTCCTGCACCGGCGTCACGATCCCGGCCTGATGCTCGCCATGGAAGGGCACGACGGCGGATGCCGCGGGCTGCGCGTCGGCGCCGGACGGGCGCGTGACGGCGTAGCTCGCGGCGGCTCCGATGGCCCCCGCGCCGACCAGCGACGCGGTGGTGAGGAGCCCACGCCTGCTGACCCGCGGGCCGGAGGACGACGGAACGCCCGCCGTCTCCTGGGAGGTGGTCTCCTGGGAGGTGGCGGGCGGGACCGGGGTGCTGTCCTGCTCGGGCATGATCAGAGGACCACCGCGGCGGTCAGCTGGCCGAGCGGCTCGCCGAGGGCGTCCACCAGGGCGGCGAGCTGCTTGACCTGGTCGGGGGTCAGCTCGTTGTAGTACTTGAAGCCGTCGCCCACCTTGTACTTGTCCAGCTCGGTCTGCAGGGCCGCGAACCGCTGGTCCAGGGTTTTGGCCAGTTCGGGCTTCTTCAGGGCCACCACGGGACGGAGGTTCTGGTAGGCGATGCGCGCGCCGTCGACGTTGGCCTGGAAGTCCCAGAGGTCGGTGTGGGACCAGATCTCCTCTTCGCCGGTCACCTTGCCGGTGGCGACCTCGTCCAGGAGCTCCTTGGCGCCGTTGCCGAGCTTGTCCGGGGTCAGGGTCAGCGTGCGGGTCCGCTCGAACAGTGTCTGAGTGTCCGCGACGAGCTTCTGGGACAGCTTCTGGCGTTCGGCCGCGGTCAGCGCGGTGTAGCCCTTCGGCGGGAAGAGGTCCTTCTCGGCCTTGTGCCAGCCGGTCCACTGCTGACCCTTCTCCAGATCGGCCTCACGGAGGTCGAGGCTGGGGTCCAGGTCGCCGAACGACTCGGCCACGGGCTCGATGCGCTCCCAGTGCATGCGCACCGAGGCGTAGAGGCTGCGGGCCTTCGCGGCGTCACCGGAGGCATAGGCGGCGGCGAAGGCCTTGGTGCCGGTGAGCAGCTGCTCGGTCTGGTCCTTGACGTAGGAGACGTACTGCTTGGTGGCGGTGTCCAGGAGTGCCTTGGTGTCCGAGTCCACGGAGGCGGTGGTGCCGGAGGCCTCGACGGTGAAGGCCGAACGGATGCCCTCGCCCTGCATGCCGGGCTTGCAGGCGGTGAGGTACTTGCCCTCGGGAGCGGTCACCACGAGCTTGCGGGACAGGCCGGGGCCGATGTTCTCGACTTCACCGACGATCCGCAGGCCGTCCTCGGCCAGAAGGTAGAACTCGGTGACCTGCTGGCCGTCGTTCTTCACATCGAAGGTCAGGTGGCCGCTCTTCGCCGTGACGGTGCTGAGCTTGCACTCCTTGTCCGTGCTGCTCACGGAGATCGGACCGTCCGTGGCGCCGGCGGCCGGCTTGGCGTTGTCCGTGCAAGCGGTCAGCGCCAGAGGAGCGACGACGGCGAGGACCGCGAGGGAGCTGAAGGCGCGGCGAGGAGAAGCGGGCATGACTGTCCTTGGAGAGTTCGTGAAGGAGGGTTCAGGAGACCGGGGCGGCCGTGCGGGAGACGACCGTTGCGGCCTCCGCGGGGATGCTCTGCGCGGCGTTCCGCGAAGGAGCGGCGCGACGCGCGGCAGCGGCCTTGCGGGCGGCCTGCGAGCGGCGGTAGTTGCGCAGGTAGAAGTAGAGCGTCGGGACCACGTAGGCCCACCAGACGATCGCCTCCAGCCAGGTGGTGGCCGGGGAGAAGTTGAAGGTGCCCTTGAGGAGCGTGCCGTACCAGGAGTCCGGCGGGATCGCGCCGGAGACGTCGAACGCGAGGTTGTGGAGGCCCGGGAGCAGGCCGGCTTCCTGAAGGTCGTGGATGCCGTAGGAGAGCACGCCGCCGGCCACCAGGATCAGGAAGATGCCGGTGATGGTGAAGAACTTGCCGAGGTTGATCTTGAGGACCCCGCGGTGCAGCAGGTAGCCGAGCAGGACCGCGACGGCCAGGCCGAGGACCGCGCCCAGCAGCGGGACGGTGCTTTCGCCGGTCGCCTGTGCGGCGGCCCAGAGGAACAGCGCGGTCTCGAGGCCCTCGCGGCCCACGGAGAGGGCGCCGACCAGGATGATGCCCCAGGCGGCACCCGTGGCCGCGGCATCGATCTTGCCGTGCAGTTCGGTGCCCAGGGTCCGGGCGGTGCGCGCCATCCAGAAGACCATCCAGGTCACCATGCCGACGGCGACGATCGAGAGCGATCCGCCGATCGCCTCCTGCGCCTCGAACGTCAGGCCACGCGGGCCGAAGGTGAGGAGCGCGCCGAACGCGATGGAGATGGAGACGGCGGCGCCGATCCCGATCCAGAGTTTCGGCAGGAGGTGGGAGCGTCCGCTCTTGACCAGATAGGCCATGAGGATCACGACGACGAGGGTCGCTTCGAGGCCTTCGCGCAGACCGATCAGGAAGTTCCCGAGCATGCTGGATTCCTTGCTGTGTATGGGGTGCAGCGCGGCCCGGGGAGGGGTGCGCCGAGCAGAACATTACTCTCTCGGCTGAATTATGCAAACTTTATGTTGGCTATTGAAGTCAGGTGAGGGTGGCCTGCCTCCGCTCGCGAGACGCCACTTCAGCACAGTGCGAAGGTTCGGCATTGTGCTGAACTGGCGTCTCGCGAAGAGAAACGACGACGGCGGGCGCCTCCCGTGTGGGGAGGCGCCCGCCGTCGTAGGTATGGGGTGCTGGCTAGCTGCGGAAGTTCACGAACTGGAGGTCGACGTCCTCGAAGTTCTTGAGCAGTGCCATGGTGGCCTGCAGGTCATCGCGGGACTTGGAGGTCACGCGCAGCTCGTCGCCCTGGATCTGGGACTTGACGGACTTGGGGGCCTCGTCACGGATGAGCTTGTTGATCTTCTTGGCGATGTCCTGCTCGATGCCTTCCTTGATGGAGGCTTCGATGCGGTACTCCTTGCCGGACGGGAAGGGCTCGCCGGCGTCGAGGGACTTGAGGGAGATGCCGCGCTTGATGAGCTTGGATTCGAAGACGTCCAGGACGGCCTTGACGCGGTCCTCGGAGTTGGCCTTCATGAGGATCTTCTCGCCGCTGAAGTCGATCTCGGCGCCGACGCCCTTGAAGTCGTAGCGCTGGGCGATCTCCTTCTGGGACTGGTTGAGGGCGTTGGCAACCTCTTGCTTGTCTACCTTGCTGACAACGTCGAACGTGGACTCGCCGGCCATGATTCTCCTTAGGCGGTGGGTGGTTTCTTCCTACGAGTTTAAGGCCTGACGCCGCGGAACGCGCGGGGAGGCGGGCTTGTGGCTCACAGTTCACTCTCAGCTGATCTCTGGGCGGAACTCATCCGGGCCGGGGAGAGTTGCCTCAGTAGGAACTCCACGGGGGTTCCCGGAATGAACGAAGGCAGGAGAAGTCATGGCGGCGGAACCCAAGAAGTATGCGGTCCCGGCCTCGGCCGGCAAGCAGGGCAGCCGGACGGCCAGCGTGATCAAGGGTGCATCGGCCGCGCTCGCATCCGCAGCGGTGGTGGCCGCGTCCGTGGCCTTCGCCCCGCAGGCCGCGCCCCAGGCCCGGGTGAATGGCATCCACGAGGATCTGCAGCGCGCGGTGCAGCTCAAGCAGCTCACGCCCGAGCAGGCCGCGCGTTTCGAGGAGCGTATGAGCCGCACGATCCTGGGGTCCGGCGAAGGGTCCAGCGGGGACGAAGACCAGGCCTGATCCGCCGTCCGAAGGGCCTGACGAGGCCCGATTCGATTCTGCGGAGAATCTTCTGTAAAGTTGTCTTGCTTCCACTCGCCGGAAACGACGGATGGAAGTGCTTCTACGTGAAGCTCGGCAGATTACCCGAGCGGCCAAAGGGGGCTGACTGTAAATCAGCTGGCACTGCCTACGGGGGTTCGAATCCCTCATCTGCCACCACGGAAAGGCCCGGAACCACATGGTTCCGGGCCTTTCGTGTTTGCTGGGGCGGTTTGTGGGCGGTCTGTGCCGGCTGAGCCCGCCCCCGCTCAGGAACGGCCGAAGCGATCCCTATGGAGATCGTCGATGGATCTGAGCCCCCGATAGACGCCCACCAGAATCATCATGAATCCTAGGAAAGTGATCGCTCCGGCGGCGACCAGCAGAATGGTGGCCAAGCCGAGCGCGTCGAACGGTGCGGCACCCATCCGACCGGTGGTGGCGAGGAATGAGACCACTCCGGAACCGATGGTTCCGATGAAGATCAGAATGACGCCGCTGAGAAACGCAGAACTCGATCCGCGCATGACGATACCCCCAAGGTCCTGGTGCAGTGAGTGACGGCAGAAGCCTATCCGGATCTCAGCACACAGCGGCCTTGTGACTCTGAATTGCTCTGTGAGGGCTCAGTTCTCCAGTGCGTAGCCGTCCAGGTGGTGGACCAGGCGGCGGCCCAGGCCGCCGTCGAGCTGGATCCAGAGGGTGGTGCGGTCGTGCGTCATGCCGTCGACGTGGCCGACGATGCGATCGCCTCGGTGGTCCGAGAGGGCGATCGGCTGGCCCGACGGGATTTCGGGCCAGAGGTGGTTGATCTCGGTGGTGCCCAGTGCACTCACGGCAGTCTCCTTTGCTGCTTGTTCTCTTCGTAATGCCCTTATTTTCCAGGAGTTGAATGAATGGCGGGTGAACATCCGCCGTGAATTACCCCCAGGTCGCCTTCGCTTTTCGTCCACATGAGATGCGCTGTTCCTTGTGCCGGGTCGTCGGATCGCCGAGCATGAATCCCATGAACACCCCGACCCTGGACACCGATTCCCTGGTGCTCCGTCTGCGCACCGCCGGCTGCGTCTTCGCCGAGGAGGAAGCCGCCATCCTGGAGGAGAGTGCGCTGGACGAGGCGCATCTCCTGCGCCTGTGTGAGCGGCGGGAACAGGGCGAGCCGCTGGAGCAGCTCGTCGGCTGGGTGGATTTCGGCGGTCTGCGGCTTTCCGTGGGGCCCGGCGTCTTCATCCCTCGGCAGCGGACCCTGTTCCTGGCCAGGCTGACGCTCGCTGCCGCCAGGGAATACCCGTCACCCGTGGTGCTGGAGGCTTTCGCCGGGGCGGCGCCGGTGGCCGCCTGGGTGGCGCACCACCTTCCCGGGGCGACGATTCATGCGAGCGACGCCGACGCCGTCGCGCTGGCACATGCGGAGCGGAACCTCGGTTCCGGGGCCGCGGTGTCGCGGGGGACGGTGCTTTCCGCGGTGCCGCCGCGATTCCTCGGCGCGGTGGACGTCCTGGCAGCCGTCCCGCCCTATGTTCCAGAGGCGGAGGCCGCGTTCATGTCCCGGGAGTCCCGCGAACATGAACCTGGCGCGGCCGTCTACGCCGGAGCGGATGGGCTCGACTTCGTCCGGGCCGTGATCACCGAGGCGGGTCCGTGGCTCAGTCCGTCGGGGCGGATTCTGCTGGAGATGAACCGTGAACAGCTCGCCCCAGCGGCCGCTCATGCGGAGGAAGCCGGCTTTGCCGTGGAGCGATTCGTCGCAGAGGACGGCCATACCGGCGTGCTGCGTCTGTCCCGGCCCGGGTCTTCCCCACTAAGTTACCGACAAGTAACATAAGGGCATGCACCTCATCTTCCGGACCCTCTGGCTGCTGTTCGCCTCGCGTCGCCGTTCACCGTTGAGCATCTGGGACACGTCCAGTCTGCCGATGCGTGCCCTGCCGACGGACGTGGACATCGCGGTCCACATCAACAACGGCATGTACTTCTCCCTCATGGATCTGGGCCGTTTCGACCTCATGGTCCGTGCCGGAGTGTGGGAGCGCATGCGCAGGAAGGGGTGGAGCCCCGTGGTCTCCGCCCAGACCATCAGCTACCGCAAGTCGGTCAAGCTGTGGCAGCGCTACACGATCGAATCCCGCATCATCGGCCTTGACGCCAAAGCCATCTACTTCGAGCAGCGCATGGTCGCCAATGGCGAGATCTACGCCCGGGCCTACATGGCCACGCGGCTGGTCCACCGGGGGCGTCCGGTGAGCAATGACGAGATCATCGCAGAGGTCGGCCCGGTGCCCGAGGACCTGGTGCTCCCCGATTGGATCCACGAGTGGCGTTCCGAGGTCGCGCTGCCGGGGTCGCGCACGCCCGGGCCGCATGAGTGGTGACTGACCGCGCGGCCCGGTGAAGGTGCGGCTCAGCGGCCGACGTCGCGGGTGCGCAGGACGAGCGCGGCCAGCGCCATCAGTGCGATCGTCCCGCCCCACATCCCGGCGCAGGCGCCCCAGTCGACACCCTGACTGAACGGGTCGGAGCCGAAGAACCAGTGGTACGGCGAGAAGTCCAGCAGCCACTTCGCGGAGTCGCTCTGTTTGCCCACCGCGTTGAAGACGTAGCCGAGCACCGCGACGGCTGCACCGAGGATGAGCCCGTGGACGCGGCGTCCCCGCAGTGCTCCGCCGAGCAGGGCGGCCGCGGCACTCAGCGCCAGAAGACCGGCGTAGCCGAGGGCCGCGCCCGCGACCTTGCCCAGGTCGAGGTTCAGCTGCGACGGGCCGTTGAGCACCGCCACCGCGCAGTACATGACCAGCACCAGGAACAGCAGCCGCGCCAGGATCGCCAGCGCACGCCCTGCCACGAGCTGCACCCGCGTCACACCATGAGCGAGGGTGAGTTCCAGCAGCCCGGACTCCTCGTCACCGCCGACCGCCGACGCGCCCCAGGCGATCGTGGCCATGCTGAGCAGCAGGAAGCCGAGGAGTCCGAACAGGGTCGACTGGGTGTACCCCGGGCCGCTGCCGAGCTGGTCGTAGTTCAGAGTGCGGACCAGCTGGGCCGGCAGCGATTTCAACAGCTGCTGCATCTGTCCGTTGCCCACCATGGAGGGGAACAGGGGCAGGTAGAGCGCCGCCGCGGCCACCAGGCCCACAGCCCAGGCGAGCGTCGCCCGCCAGCTGTCCACCACGCCGCGCGTGAAGATCGCGAACATCTCAGGACTCCTTCCGGGCGTGCCGTTCATGGCGGCCGCCCCGTCGTTCCGCCTCCGCGGGATGCGCGGAGCCTGGATGGGTGCCGTACAGGGTGAGCACCGCCTGCTCCAGGTCGGGCTCTTCCAGCACGACGTCGGTGACCGGCAGGGCGGCGAGCGCCGCGAGCAGGGGGCGGACGCCGTCGTGCACGCTCGCCTCCAGTCGTCCGTCCGGGAGGGTGGTCAGGCCGTCGACGCCGGGGACGCCGCGCAGGCGTTCGAGAGCGTCCTCACGCTGCTGGTCGCCGTCTTCAAGCCGGACCCGCAGGGTGCGCACCGCGGTCGCCCGCAGCTCCTCGACGCTCGCGTCCGCGACGATCGTTCCTGCCCGTAGGATCGCCACCCGGTCCGCGCTCTGCTGCAGTTCGCTCAGCACGTGAGAACTGAGCAGGACGGAGCGGCCGTCCGCACGGACTTCGGCGATCATCGACAGGAATTCCTGCTGGAGCAGGGGGTCCAGCCCGCTGGTGGGTTCGTCCAGGATGAGGAGCTCGGGGTCGTGCATGAAGGCCTGGATGAGCCCGAGCTTCTGCTTGTTGCCCTTGGACAGCTCGCGGACCTGCTTGTCCAGCGGGACGTTGAGCCGTTCGGCCAGTTCCTCGATCCGGCCGTGGCGCACCGGGCCGCTCAGCCGGGCGAAGTGCTGGAGGAGCTTGCGGCCCGTGACCCGGGATTCCAGGATCAGTTCGCCCGGAAGGTAGCCGATGCGGCGGCGCAGCTCGGGGCCGGCGTGCCGCGGGTCCTCGCCGAGCACCCGGAGCGTCCCGCTGCTGGGCCGGATGATGTCCACCAGACACCGGAGCGTGGTGGTCTTGCCGGCGCCGTTCGGCCCGATCAAGCCGAGGACGGAACCCGGCGGCAGCTCGAAGCTGAGCCCGTGGAGCACCTCGTTCCGGGCGAAGGACTTGTGCAGGGATTCGACGCTGATGCTGGCTGGGCTGACGCCGGCTGAGACGACGCCGGGTGAACTGGTGCTGGACGACATGTCAGGCCTCCTGAGGTTCGTCGTGGTCCGGGGAGGTGGCCTCCCGGTAGGCCGTGAGGAAGGCGTCCGTGGTGTAGAAGCCGTGGGTGTAGAGCTCCAGGCCCGGTCCTCCGATGCGCTGCATGACGCTCTGCCAGTCGCCTTCCACTCCCAGGGCCTTCGCCGCGATCGGGCCGAAGGCGAGTGAGCCGACGCTGGTGAGGGCGGTGAGGACGGCGACTCCGCGGATGTCGGTGAAGGGCCGGACGGTCCCGTCCTCGATGCCGCTGCGGATCACCGACTCGCTCAGCTCCACCAGGTGCTGGAACAGCGAGGCGCTCGTGGCAGTGCCTTCCAGCAGAGCCTGACGGAGGTAGTCCATCTCCAGGGTGTAGCCCTCCGGATTGCGGTTGAACTCCGCCATGAGGTGTTTGAGCCCGCCGGGCCGCATCTTGCTGCTCGCCCGTTCGGTGGTCACGCCGAGAACCTGCTCGTCACAGGCTTCGCGCAGCCCGGCGGCCGAGCCGAAATGGTGGATGAGCAGGCCGGGGCTGACCCCGGCCTCCGTCGCGATGGCACGCAGGCTCGTCTTCGCGAATCCATCGCGGGCGTAGAGCCTGATGGCGGTGTCGCGGATCCGGGCCTTGGTGGTGAGGTCGTCCTGTGGTGCTGAACGCATGTTTAAGATACTAAACACGTGTTCAACGGAAGGGAAGAGGCGGGGTGGAGACGGCCGTGTGAATCGTCCGTAGCCCAGCTGCGCCGCCCATCAGGGCGCGCTGCCGCCCGCTCAGTCGCGCACCAGCGCAGCCGTGCCGCTTATCAGGGCGCGCTGCGCCGTGGCCGGGAGCGAAGCCGGCGGATTCCCACGCGAAGGAGGAACAGGACGACGATCACGCCCGCGAGGACCATGGACACCTCACCGTCTTGAAGTGAGAGAAAGGACGTCAGTGCGGGATGTTCTTCGCGCACCTCGGGGGAGAACTCGTACCAGTTGTTGTTACCGCGAGTCGAGGACCAGGCACGGCGCCGACCTCCCAGCTCTGCTGCCCACCACGGCCGAAGCCAGCCGTTGAGCAGCACGCCCACTGTCAGTGGGAGTACGAGGCAGATCAGGAACCCCGCCTGAGCGCGCAGCCACGCCGTGATCCTGCCGACCATCCGCCCCTCCTGTTCCGATGTCCATCCTAGGGTCGTTGGTCACCTGGCCGAGATGAACTGTCAGCGGGCGAGCGTTTGTCGTTTTCCGCGTTCCCGTCGCGGCTGCGGAACCGGTCACGCCCTCAGCGGACAGCACGCAGGCAGGGTGGCCAGGCGCCGCCCGGGTGGTTACCGTGGAGACATGGCTACCGTAGACATCACCGGAGAACAGTTCACCGAGACCATTCAGGGCAACGACATCGTGCTGGTGGACTTCTGGGCCGATTGGTGCCGACCCTGCAAGATGTTCGCCCCCAACTACGCCGCCGTCTCGGAGAAGCACCCCGACGTCTTCTTCGCCAAGGTGGACACCGAGACGGAGCAGCAGCTGTCCGCCGAAGCGGGCATCACCTCCATCCCGACACTCATGGCGTTCCGTGAGCAGGTCCTGGTCTTCTCCCAGCCCGGCGCCATGTCCGCCCCGCAGCTCGAGCAGCTCGTGGAGGCCGTCAAGGGCCTGGACATGACCGAGGTTCACGCTCAGGTCGCCAAGGCCCAGGCCGAAGCCGGCGAGACCGCCGAGGACTGAGCCCACTCTTCCGTGCCAACGGCCCGGTGAGCGCCCCCACGGGCGCCGCCGGGCCGTCGTCGTCCGCGGGACGGAAAGGGCGGCCTTCTAGACTGTCCGCATGAGCCTCATTCCCGAGCAGGACGAGCAGGAACGGCCCGGCCGGAGCCGCATCGCGACCGCGGCCGTGACCATCGGCGGGTTCGTCCTGCTGCTCTGGGCCATCGAGCTGATCGACACCGTGATGGGCCACCGGCTCGATTCTTTCGGGATCAGGCCGTGGAACCCGTCCGGGCTGAGCGGGATCCTGTTCGCGCCTCTGCTGCATCTGGGCTGGGGTCACCTGATCGCGAACACCGGCCCGCTGCTGGTCCTGGGTTTCGTGATCCTGCTGTCCGGGGTCGGGGCGTGGCTGCGCGTCACCGCCGTGGTCTGGCTGGTCGGCGGCGTGGGCACCTGGCTCACGGGCGGGCCGGGATCGCTGCACCTCGGCGCCTCCGGGCTGGTGTTCGGCTGGATCGTCTACCTCGTGCTGCGCGGCGTCTTCACCCGGAGCGTGCTCCAGATCGCGCTCGGGGTCGTCATCCTCCTCGCCTACGGGGCCGTCCTCTGGGGTGTGTTCCCCGGCCAGACCGGGATCTCCTGGCAGGGGCACTTGTTCGGCGCGATCGGCGGAGGGCTGGCGGCCCGCCTCGAAAAGCCCCGGCAGGACGGCCCCGAGGTCTGGCCGCCGACACGTGCCAGCCAGTAACGTGCCTCACATGGACTCCTACACCGCCGGGGACGCCAGCGTCCCGCTGCTGAACCGGACGATCGGCGACGACTTCGAAACCGTCGTCCAGCGTTTCCCCGAGCGGGAGGCACTCGTGGAGGCGGGACTTCCCGGCCATCCTCCGCGCCGGTGGACGTACCGCGAACTGAACGACGACGTCGACCTCCTGGCGCGTGCTCTCCTCGCCGTGGGCATCGGCGTGGGGGAGCGGGTGGGCATCTGGAGTGCCAATTGCGCCGAGTGGACCATCCTCCAGTACGCGACGGCCAAGATCGGCGCCATCCTGGTCAACGTCAATCCCGCGTACCGCACGCACGAGCTCGAATTCGTGGCCCGGCAGAACGGCATGCGGATGCTGGTCCTCGCCCCGGACGACCGGAACAGCGACTACGTGGCCATGTCCCGCGCGGCCGTCGAGCACTGTCCCGAACTGCGAGAACTCGTCTTCCTGCCCGGCAATGCCGAGACCGATCCGCAGCTGAGCCTGCGGGAGGGGGTGCCCCAGAGCCCCGGGGAGTGGAGCTGGAGCGGGCTGCTCGAGGAGGCGGCCGTCGTCGTGCCGGAAGCGCTCGCGGAGCGGATGGCGGGACTGGATCCGCACGATGCCATCAACATCCAGTACACGTCCGGCACCACGGGCTTCCCGAAGGGCGCCACCCTCACGCACCACAACATCCTCAACAACGGACACCAGATCGGCGCCCTCCTGAAGTACACCGAGGAGGACAAGGTGGTCATCCCGGTGCCGTTCTACCACTGCTTCGGCATGGTGATCGGGAATCTGAACATCTTCTCCTACGGGGGCACGGCGATCATCCCGTCGCGCTCGTTCAACCCGGCGGCCGCGCTGCGGGCGGTGCAGGAGTTCGGGGCGACGTCGCTCTATGGCGTGCCGACGATGTTCATCGCCGAGCTGGCGCTTCCCGACTTCGACTCGTACCGCCTCGAGACTCTGCGGACCGGGGTCATGGCGGGATCGCTGTGTCCCATCGAGGTGATGAAGCGCGTGATCGGGGAGATGCACATGAAGGACGTGGCCATCTGTTACGGCATGACCGAGACCTCGCCCGTCTCGACCATGACCCGCGAAGGCGACACCCTGGCGCAGCGCACCGAGTCGGTGGGCCGGACGATGCCGCACTGCGAAAGCCGCATCATCGACCCGCTGAGTGGTGAGGTGGTGCCGCGGGGCGAGATCGGTGAGCTGTGCACCCGCGGCTACGTCGTGATGAAGGGCTACTGGGATCAGCCGGACAAGTCGGCCGAGGCCATCGACGCCGAGGGCTGGATGCACACCGGGGACCTGGCCCGGATGGATCAGGACGGCTACGTGCTGGTGGAGGGCCGCATCAAGGACCTCGTGATCCGGGGCGGGGAGAACATCTATCCCCGGGAGATCGAGGAGTTCCTCTACCGGCATCCCGACGTTCAGGACGTCCAGGTGATCGGCGTCCCGGATGAGAAGTACGGCGAGGAACTCATGGCCTGCATCATTCTGAAGCCCGGGACGCCCGAGCTGACCGCGGAAGGGCTCCGTGAGTACTGCGCGGGACGCCTGGCGCATTACAAGATCCCGCGGTACCTCGAACTGCGCGAGAGCTTCCCCATGACCGTCTCCGGCAAGATCCGGAAGGTGGAGATGCGGGAGGAAGCGGTGAAGAGGATGGGGCTGTAGGGCAGGGCGCGATGGTTCCGGCGCCGTCCGGCCTGAGCGAGGCCGGGGCCGGTGCCCTGCGGCATCGCGGGCCGTGCGGGACCGGCGCGCGCTGCCGGGCGGCGTCGCCCGGCGTCAGGGGTGTTTCAGGACGTCGAAGCGGACCTCACCCTGGCAGATGGAGGTGATCCTGATCCGGTACCCCCAGAATTCCAGTTCGTCTCCGACCTTGGCTTCCTTGAAATCGAGATGCTGCCCGGGCGCGGGTTCCTCGACGTCGAAGGTGATGCTGGTGGTTGCTGGTGTGGTCGAAAGGTTCACCGTGTAGATCCCGCCGGAAGGGGTCTTCTCCGCACCTTCGGAGTGTTTCGGCAGGGCCGGAAACACCGCGTGGGCTGATTGACGGAGGGCGTACTCGCCCTGGGAGGTGCAGCTGGGGTTCTGGGCCATGGAGGTGCTGTCCTTCGGTTGAGGAGCGGGAGCGGCGGGGGACGCACAAGCCGCCGCCCCGAGGGCCAGGGTCGCGGCGAGGGCGGCCGAGGTGAGGATCCGTCTCATCCGGTGATCACCGCATTCCCGAACATGGACTCGTACTCCTCTTTGCTGATGTGCAGGGGATCCAGCTGGGGTCCCCAGGGGTTCTGCAGCACGAGTTTTCCAGAGTCGTCCACACCTGTCACGAAGAACTCGTGGCCCGCCACGTATCCATCGGGGACGCCTGGAGGAGCCTCACCCTTCGTGCCGATGATGACCGGACGTCCCGCGTCGGCGGCCTTCCAGACATCCGAGGAATCATGCGTCTCGGTCAGCTTGCCATCGGTCAGGTACTTCATGGCATCCGTGCCGTAGTTGCCTTCGATGGCGCGATAGTGACCCGGCTCGTACCGTTGATCGGCCAGCTGACCTGGATTCACCGGGTCGCTCGCGTTGTCCTCGTTGTAGACCTGGGCGAGCGCTTTCTCCACATACATCGACCAGGTGCCGCCCGAATTCCCCTTGGCGCCCTGAGGATTGCCGTTCTCATCGGCCGGGACGTCCTTGGTGACGGTGACCCAGCGTTCCTGGCCGCCGTCGTTCAGTTTCACCGAGACCGTGCCATTGCCATTGTCGGTGACATGATCGCGGGCCCAGTTCGGGTCCTGGCCGATCAGGGCGCCCAGCCCGGCCATGACGACGCAGTCGCCGTAGCCTCCCTGACGGATGTCGAGAGTGGACTGCGAGGTGGAGATGACGGGCCCCTTCGGGGTCATCCATCCCTTCGCGGCCTGGGGACCGCCGTCGGGATTGGCAGGATCGCCGGATGCGATGCCATCGGGCTGGGCCCACGGGATCTGAACCTTGATACGTTCCACCTGCTCGGGGGACGCCTTGGCGAGGAGCTGGTCCAAGACGGCCTGACGCTCGAAGGCGGTGGTGCCTCCCCAGTTGAAGACGCCCTTGCCGTCGGAGGCAAGACCGTTCCCCAGCTTCTTGAGCTCGTCATCGGACAGCGTGCCGAGGAGCTGGTTCAGTTGTGCCGGGGTCAGGCCCTCCAGGGCTTTGCGGAGGTCGTCGACGTCGGCATCGTTGCCCTTGAAGAAGTCGTCGGAGTCGGCGGCCGCATGGATCTTGTCCCGCAGTTCCTTGAGCTGGTCGTCGGAGAGGTCGGGCTTCCCGCGGTCGGGAAAGCGAGGGACCGAATGGTCCGGGCGGCCGTCAGTGACGTGGCCGGCGCCGTTTCCGGGGGCCGCCGCAGTGGTTCCCGACGGGGAGCCTGCGCGGCTGGCGGATTCCTGTTCGTCTGCATTCCGGAGGACGGCGCGTTCGGCATTTCCCAGCAGGGTGCGTGCCTCGGCCAGCGCTTTACGATGGATCGAGCCCCAGTCCGTCCTGAACTGCAAGCCGTCCGGACCGGTCCACTGCCGTGCCGCTTCGATGCTCTGGCTCAGAGTGGCGTCCAGGCGTGAGAGGGTATCGCGGGATGTCTTGATCCGTTGCCCGAGCTGCCGCAAGGCCGAGACATCGGCCCCGTAGAACGTCCCCACGCGGTTCCTCCAGAGTTTGGTGTTATTCACACTCTAGCGGCGTGGAGGGGTGAAGTGACATGGGCAGTGCTCCCCATGTGGACATGACGGCGTCCTTCCTGCCCTCCTCGAGTGGAGCGCTCAGACCGCCTCGGGATCCTCGACCAGAATGCCGGCCAGTTCGTGGAGTTCGTCTGCCTCCACGTTCGCCCCGAAGGCGGGATTCCCGGGCTCGAGGCGGGCGCCGGCGGCGAGCGGGGTCAGGACCACCGGGTCGAAGCCGAGGGCGTCGACCAGCGCGGCGACCGCGTCCAGATCCGATTCCAGGTCGCCTGCGACGGCGATCGCCTTTCGTCCGGGCGCACCGGCGGGCCGAGCGCCTTCGTCCAGGTCGTGGTAACCCATGTGGTTGAAGGCCTTCACGACACGGGACTCCGGGAGGAAATCCTGCACGATCTCGCTCGTGGACGTGGCGGGGTTCCGCAGGTCCTCGCGCAGGCCGTCCGTCTCCCACCAGTAGTTCATGGCGTCGACCACCGGCTTGCCGCGGAGTTCCTCCACCGGGAGGCTTTGGTACTTGCCCAGGGGCAGGGCGAGAACGACCAGGTCCGCCTGCCGGGCCGCCTCCTCCGGACGCACCGCGACGGCGCCCGGGGCCAGGACGGCGGTGATGAGGGAGATCTTGGCGGGGTCGCCGGAACCCGAGATCAGCACCTTGTAGCCCGCCGCGACGGCCAGGCGTGCCAGGACGGTGCCCACCTTTCCGGCGCCGAGGATGCCGAGGGTGAGGGGGTGCTCCTGCTGTGCCGTCATGGCCGGACGCCTTCCGATGGGCAAATGAATTGACATGTCAATAGTCCGCTTCTACAGTTGACGTGTCAACTCGGGAGGAATCATGGCCCACGCACAGCACCACCCCGGATCCGCCAGGGATCGCCTGCCCACGCGGGAGGAACTGCGCATCTGGCGGAACTATCTGGAGACCGCTGAGGCCCTGCAGGCACGGCTCGCGGCGCGCTTTTTGAGCGAAACCGCCCTGTCCGCGGGGGACTATCAGGTGCTCCTGGCGCTGAGCGAGGCGGAGCGGAACACCCTGCGCTCCTCTGAACTCGCGGAGCTGGTCGGCTGGGAGCGCAGCCGGCTGTCGCACCATCTGGGCCGGATGGAGAAACGTGAGCTCATCAGCAGGAACACCTGCACCGATGAGGCGCGGGGCATCGACGTGCGGGCCACGGACCAGGGCCTCGAGACCTTCCGGGCGGCCTCCGTCCCCCATCTGAAAGCGGTGCATGAGCTGTTCCTCGAAGCCTTCACGCCCGAGGAGCTCGTGGACGTCGACCGGGTGAGCCGCGCCCTGCGCCGGAACCTCGGCCTCGACCAGGGCGGACGGAAGTGAGCGGCGCCGCAGCGGGAGACGGCGTCCGGCGCGCCGCCGTCGTCGTCATCGGGGCGGGGCAGGCCGGTCTCTCCGCTGGTCACCACCTGCGGCGCAGCGGCTTCGTCAGCGCGCTCGCGGAGCCGGACGCGGAGCGCGGCTTCGTGATGCTCGACGCCGAGGAGCGGCCGGGCGGCGCGTGGCAGCACCGCTGGGCGTCGCTCACCATGGCGACCGTCAACAACATCTTCGACCTGCCCGGGCTCCGTCAGCCCGCGGTCGATCCGGGCACACCCAGCCGGACCGCCGTCCCGGAGTACTTCACCGCGTTCGAAGAGGCCGAGCATCTCCCGATCCTCCGGCCGGTCACGGTGCTTTCCGTGTCCCGGGCCGATGACGATCCGGACGGTGAGATCCTGGTCGACACGAGCGCCGGACGGTGGATCGCCCGTGCGGTGATCAACGCCAGCGGCACCTGGACCAACCCCGTGCTGCCTGACTATCCGGGGCGGGAGACGTTCCTGGGCCGACAGCTCCACACGAAGGACTACGTCTCCCTCGATGAATTCGCAGGGCACCGGGTGGCCGTGGTGGGCGGCGGGATCTCGGCCGTGCAGCAGCTGGAGGAGATCTCGCGGGTCGCCACGGTCCGTTGGTACACCCGGCGCGAACCGGTGTTCCGCGAGGCGGGATTCAGCCCGGAAGTCGAGGGGCGCGAGACCATTGAGAAGGTCACCGCCGATGCCGAGGCCGGCAACCCGACCGGCAGCATCGTCTCCTACACGCAGCTCGCCTGGACGCCTTACGCTCGGGCGGCTAAAGCTCGCGGAGCGCTGGAACGACGGCCGATGTTCACGGCCATCGAGCCCTATGGGGTGCGGGAAGCGGACGGCTCTTTCACGGGGGTGGACGTGATTCTCTGGGCCACCGGGTTCCGGCCGGCCCTGGGGCATCTGGAGCCGCTCGAGCTGCGCAATGAACGGGGTGGAATCGAGGTCCGGGGCACTCATGTGCTGGCCGAACCACGGGTGCACCTGATCGGTTTCGGACCTTCGCAGTCCACTGTCGGAGCCAACCGTGCGGGCCGGGACGCCGTGGCGGGAATCGTCCGGCTACTGGACCGCGAACGGGTCGCCGCCGGGGGCTGACTCCACTCCTCGGGAGGCGTAGCGTGGCGGGTGGGCAGGCTTTCAGCGAGGAGAGGAACCCGAATGGCCGACGCGACACAGCCGGGACCACTGGACGTGACGTTCACCGCCACGCTCGTGACGAGTCCCGCCAAAGGCGGCTGGACCTATGTGCAGATGGACGGTTCGGCGGAGTTCTTCGGAACCCGTGGGCTGGTCAGGGTCACGGGAACCGTCGACGGGGAGCCGTTCGAAAGCTCCTTCATGGCCCTCGGCGACGGCACCCACAAGCTCCCGATCAGTGCGGCGCTGCGGCGACGGAGCGGCAAGACCACGGGCGACGAGGTGACGGTCCACCTGACCGAGCGGCGGGCCTGAGGGCGTCCGGCTTCGAGGCCTCAGTGGCCTCGGTGATCCTGGATCGTCATCTTCGGTCCGAAACGCGGCGCCCGGACGCCGGCAGCGTAGAGCATCCGGACGATCCGTTGCCGCTGGCCTTCCCAGGGTGCGAGGAGACGCAGCATCCCGGCATCGTCGGTCCGTTCGCCGGTCAGCGCGAAGCCCACGAACTTGGCCAGGTGAAAATCGCCCACGGAGATGGAATCAGGGTCGGCGTGCGTGCGCTGGGTGACCTCGGCTGCGGTCCACACCCCGATGCCCGGGATGCTCTGGAGTCCCGCGGCGGCTTCGGTGGCGCTCTTCTCCGCCAGCCGTTCGAGGCCCGACGCCGAGCGCAGCGCTCGCAGGACCGTCGCCGACCGCTGGGGGCCGACCCCGGCGCGGTGCCACTCCCAGGACGGCACGCGCAGCCATTGAGCGGACGACGGCGCCACCATCAGCCCGGCGGGAGCCACCCGGCCGGAGCCCGGCGCCGGTGAGCCGAACCGGCGCACCAGATAGCGGTAGCCTCGGCGGGCCTCGAGTGTGGTGACTTTCTGCTCGAGAATCGTGGGCACGAGCGACTCGACCACCCGCCCCGTGGCAGGTGCCCGCAGGCCGGGGTTCCGGCGTCGTGCCTCTTGGACCAGAGGAGGCAGGGAGGTGTGGAAGGGGGCTGCGTCGAAGCTGGTCCAGTCGTCGGTGAGGCCGAGGAGAGCCGGCGCGGAGGCGATGGCGTGCGCCGCGCCGTCGCCCCAGGCCCGTGCCCGCAATTCGTCCCGGTGATGGGTGAGCAGGAGTGAGACGGTGCCCTCCGGGGTGCGGAATGCCATCCAGAGTCCACCCGGGTGGGGGGCGAAGGTGAGGTCGCCGTCGCCGCGTTGCAAGGGGAAGCAGGTGGCCGCGAGCGAGTAGTGTCCCGGCGCCTCCCAGACGCCTTCCGCGTCGGGCGACGCGGCGACCGGGACCGGGCGCGCAACGGCTTCCACGGCGCCGGAGGCACGGGAGACGGGAAGCACGGAGGTCACTGCAGCATCATGTCACGGGACACTGGACGCTTCCTTTCGCCGGGTCGTTTCATGGTGGTTCCTTTCATCGCCGCCGGGTGCGCGCTCACCGGAAGTCCCGCGAGGAGGTCTTGGCGCGCAGGGGGAGGGCTTCCAGCCGATCGGCCACCAGATTGATGACGCCCTCCTTGCTGCGCTCCATCAGGCCTCGCACCACCATGGCCTTGGCGGTCTGCGCGACCCGGCGATAGCGGGTCCACACCCCGACGCTGCACACCACGTTGAGGATCCCGGTCTCGTCCTCGAGATTCATGAAGGTGATGCCCTGCGCGGTCTGCGGCCGCTGGCGATGGGTCACGAGCCCCGCGACCTCGACCCTGGTGCCGTCCTCTGCGCTGCGCAGAGCCGTGATCCGCAGGACTCCACGCGCATCGAGAGGACCTCGGGCATGCCGGACCGGGTGGTCATCCGTGGCGATGCCGGTGGCCCACAGCTCATATGCCACGGCCTCCTCGTCACCCAGTTCGGGCAGGAGGGGCGGCTGGATGTACGGCTGGGTGCCGGGAAGCTGGCCCGGCCGTTCGAGCGCGGCCGCGCCTGCCTGCCAGAGGGCCTCCCGCCGGCTGAGTCCCAGGGATTCGAAGGCTCCGGCCGAGGCGAGGGCCTCCAGTTGCTCCGCCGTGAGACCGGTGCGCCGGGAGAGATCCGTCAGGCTGAGGAAGGGGCCGTTCTCTTCACGTTCGGTCACGATGCGTTCGGCAAGGTCCTTCCCGATACCCGTGACGGCGGCGATCCCGAGCCGCACGGCATGGGAACCGTCGCGTCGGTGTGACGCGCCCTCGTCCGGGGCCTCCGGATCGAAAGGACCGGGCTTGGGCTGGAAATCGTTCAGACAGGAATCGAGCCCGCCGGGTGGGGTGAAAGGTCTCCGGGTGGGACGCGTAGGTCCCGCACTGTCCTGGAGGGCGCTGTCTTGCTGGAACTCTGGGCCGGACTGAAACCCGGTGCCGGCCTGGAACCCTGTGCCTTGCCGGTGGGCGGTTGCGGGGCGTCCGGCGGCGGTGTGCCGGCCCACAGCGCGATCTGCGGTATCGCGTCCGGCTGTGTCGTGCCCGGCGTCGGTGAGTTCTTCGCCGTCCTCCGGCTCGCCGTCGTCGGGTTCCAGACAGGCTTCCGCCCGGGAGCGCAGGATGTCCGGCCTCAGTACCCGCACCCCATGGCGACGGGCATCGGCCACCAGCGTCTGCGGCGAGTAGAAGCCCATGGGCTGGGCCCGCAGGAGGGCCGCCAGGAACGCCCCGGGGTAGTGCAGCTTGAGCCAGGAACTGGCGTAGACGAGCAGTGCGAAGCTCAGAGAGTGCGATTCCGCGAAACCGAAGTTGGCGAACGCCTTGATCTGCAAATAGATGGTCTGGGCCTCCTCGGAGCTCAGCCCGTTCTCCGCCATTCCGGCGAAGAGCTTCTGCTTCAGGCTGTCGATCTTCTCAATTCCGCGTTTGGAGCCCATGGCCCGGCGCAGGAGATCGGCGTCCTCGGCACTGCACCCTCCGATCGCCATGGCCATCTGCATGAGCTGCTCCTGGAACAAGGGCACACCGAGGGTCCGTTTGAGGACCGGTTCGAGGAGAGGGTGCGGGTAGCTTTCCTCCTCTTCTCCGGAGCGGCGCCGGATGTAGGGGTGGACGGCGCCGCCCTGGATGGGGCCGGGCCGGATGAGCGCGATCTCCACCACCAGGTCGTAGAACTCCCGTGGACGCAGCCGGGGGAGGGTGCTCATCTGCGCCCGGGACTCCACCTGGAACACCCCCACGGAGTCGGCCCGGCAGAGCATGTCGTAGACGGCAGGCTCCTCCTTCGGCAGATCGGCCAGGGTCCAGCGCTCGCCGAAGTTCTCCTCCACCAGGTCGAAGCAGTACTGGAGCGCCGCGAGCATCCCGAGGCCCAGGAGGTCGAACTTGACGAGGCCCATCCACTCGCAATCGTCCTTGTCCCATTGCAGGACCGTGCGGTTCTCCATCCGCGCGTGCTCGATCGGCACCACTTCCCCCACGGGCCGTTCGGTCAGGACCATGCCGCCCGAATGGATCCCGAGGTGCCGGGGATAGCCGAGCAGCTGCTCCGCGAGGGCGAGGACGGGTTCCGGGATGACGGCGTCGTCCGATGGTCTCTCCGAGGAGGACGGGGACCCGGGCGGCCGTGACGATCGGGACGGTTTTGCCTGGCCTTCCGTGGCCTTGACCCCTGCCTCATCTCCTCCTGCCGCGGCCGGATCCGCGGATTCCCGGGCCTCCGAGAGGGCATCCCAGCGGTTCAGTTGCTTGGACCAGGCGTCCTGCTGGCCCTGGCTGTAGCCGAAGGCCTTCGCCACATCCCGCACGGCGTTCTTCGGCCGGTAGCTGATGACGTTCGCCACCTGTGCCGCATTGGCCCGTCCGTAGGTGGCGTAGACGTGCTGAATGACCTCTTCGCGCCGGTCCGAGTCGAAGTCGACGTCGATGTCCGGTTCCTCTTCCCGCAGGCTCGAAAGGAAACGCTCGAATGGCAGGCGGTACTTGATGCTGTCCACGGCCGTGATGCCGAGGAAGTAGCAGGCGGCGGAATTCGCAGCGGATCCTCGGCCTTGGCAGAGGATCCCCCGGCTCTTCGCGAATTGGGTGATCTCATGGACGATCAGGAAATAGCCCGGGAAGTCCTTCTTCTCGATCACGGCCAGCTCCTGCTCGACCCGCGCCCGCACCTCCTCCACAGGGGCGGGTCCACGCCACCCCGGCCCGGGAGTGCCATACCGGTCCGTGATGCCCTGGTCCACCAGCTCGCGCAGATACGACATGGGCGTATGGCCCGCGGGAACGTCTTGTTGCGGCAGTTTCGGGCGGGCCGATCGGAGGGAGAAGGACAGCTGATCAGCCAGCAGGACCGTGTTCTCCACCGCGCGCGGATACCGCGCGAAGCGCCGTGCCATCTCCTCCCCGCTTCTCAGGTGCGCCCCGTCGCTCGCGGGGAGCCAGCCGTCCATCTCATCGAGGCTCCGGCGTGCCCGCACCGCGGCGAGAGCCGTGGCCAACGGGTGGCGTGACGGCTCCGCGAAATGCGCGGCGTTGGTGGCGACGCAGGGCAGGCCCAGCCGGCCGGCGATCGCGGCGAGAGCGTCGTTGTGGGCGCTGTCGAGAGGATTGCCGTGATCGAAGAGTTCGACGGCGACCCCCTCCGGCCCGAAACGCTCGACGAGGCGGCGCACGGCGTGTTCGGCGGCGGCTTCCGGGCTGCGGAACCCGGCGTCCGCGCCGGCTCCTGTGAGGGCCCGTCGGACGGCCCCTTTCCGGCAGCCCGTGAGCACCACGGCGTGTCCGCGCAGCCGCACGGCGAGGTCGTCGAGGTCGAACACGGGGCGGCCCTTCTCCGCGCCGCCGGCCAGCTGAGCCTGAGTGATGGCGCCGGAGAGGCGGTGATATCCCTCTTCGCCCCGCGCCAGCACCAGGAGATGCTCTCCCTCGGGATCGGCCACTCCGTTCTGCGGGGCGCTCAGACCGAGGGACAGCTCCGCGCCGAAGACGGTCCTGAGCCCGTAGGCCTCGGCGGCCTCGGCCAGCCGCACCACTCCGTAGAAGCCGTCGTGGTCCGTGATGGCCAGGGCGTGCAGGCCCAGCTTCACGGCTTCCTCGACGAGCTCCTCCGGAGAGGAAGCGCCGTCCAGAAAGCTGTAGTGGGAATGCACATGGAGTTCGGCGTAGGGGACGGTGGACAGGGTCCGGGCCGCGCGCTGGTGGCGTCCGCTCCTCGCGTGGCCCTGCTCCGCCGTCGTGCCCTCGCCTTCGCTGGAGGGTTGCAGGTCTGCGCTGAGAGATGAGTCGCTGAAGGGTGAGCCGTTGAGGGGTGAGGCGGCGCCCGCGGCGGAGTCCACGTCGGGGGTCTCCGTGGCTGCGGCGAGCAGCTGAGGGAGAGGGATGTACGGGCCGCGTTTGTGGGACCACGCGGGGCTGTCCCCGCCGTCGCGCTCGATCGGAGCCCGCCCGGCGTCGGTGCGCTTGGCCTTCCGTTTCCCGGCACGCTGGACCTCGGTGCCGTCGAGGATGTCATGGAGCTGTTGCCATGGCATGGAGGGGTTGTTCCAGCCCACCGTCTTCTCCTTTCCGCTGTTCAGAGTGGCTGCCCCGCCTGCTCCTGCTGTCAGTCGTACCGGGCTTCCGCCCACCACTCGCCGCTTTCGCCGAGCAGAAGCCAGGCCTCGTTCTCACTGTCGAGGATCTGAAAGCGCTCGGCCTGGCGTTTCTCCTCCGCATCCCACCAGCGCTGCCGCAGCAGCCAGGGCCCGGCCCACCCCACGACGGCCCGGCGCAGGGCACGGGGACCGGGGGAGAACCAAGCCGGAGGCGCGGCCAGATCCCCTCGTTCCCCGACCTGCAGGGTGCCCGAGTGCTCGTCCAGCAAGCGGACCGGCAGGGGTTCGGGGAACACTGTGGCAGGCAAAGGATCCGGGACGGCGCCGGGCCAGGGCCGTCCCGCGCGTGCTGCCGTGCCGGACGGGGCTTCCTCGCCCCAGGGCACCAGCAGGCTGCGTTCCGCCAGGAGACGGCCGCCTCCCGGCACGGGGTGCAGCACGGATCCATGGCCGAGCATCGTCTGGAGACGCCGGAGGCCATGGTCGAGACGTTCGTCCACCCCGCCGAACAGGGCCTGTCCGCGGCGGCCCAGCAGGTCCACGGCGTCCGGGATGACCCTGATCTGGACGATGGGGGCGCCGAGGGCTTCGCCCGTCATCCTCCACCGGGCTCCCGGAGTGGCAGTGTTCGCCGAGGTGGTCTTCCGGCGTGCCGGGGCCGGAGCGCCGGACGACTGGAGCTGCCAGCGGACGCGGTCCACCACATCGCCCGCGCTGAAGTGGTGCGGGTGTCCCCAGCTGCGTTCCGAGCGGTGCCCGGCGTCGTCCGTGATGCTCACCCGCAGGGTGGTGCAGGCGAGCCCTTGCCGGCGCAGCCGTTCCACGAATTCCTCCGCGGTCGGCCGCACGGCGAAAGCGATCTGATCCACCCGGTCCAGGCCGGGTTCGAAAGTGATGGTCCGGTCCTGCGGAGGGGGAGGGATCCGTGGCACGATCTTTCGTGGATCCCGCCCGCAGGCGCAGGCGTGGGCCAGGAACCCCGCGGAGCCGAACCGGGAACGGACGTCCGACGGCGACAGGGCCGCAAGGCTGCCCAAGGTCTGGATGCCGAGACGGATCAGCAGGGAGACGAGCCGGGGCTCACCCAGGACTGTGACCGGAATCCCGGCGAGGAAACCAGGGGAGTCTCCTTCCTGCACGATGAACAGTGGCGAGAGCTCCGTGGTGCTCCGCGCGGCCTGTTCGGCAGCGAAGACCGAATCGGCGATCCCGGCCCTCGCCTCGAGTCCCAGCTGCGCAGCGGCTTCAAGAGCCGCGCCGACGGCGGCCTCCTCGCTCCCGTAGTAGCGGACGGCGCCCCGGGCGCGGATGACGCACAGACCGGGCCGGAGGATCTGCACCCCCGGGAGCACGGCCTCGAGGGCCGTGACGACGGGTTCGAATTCCCGGGAGTCCCGGTCGGGGTCGGCATGCAGCGTCACGAGCTCGGGGCAGCGGGACTGCGCTTCGCGGACCCGGATTCCCCGGACCACGCCGGCTGCTCTGGCCTCGGATGAACAGACCGCGACGAGACCCTTTTCGAGGAGCGCCGCAGGGACACGTTCGGGGAGCTCCTCGGCCAGCTGGGCCGCGACGAGTGGCCAGTCGGGAAACCAGACGATGAGAGCCCGGGGGATGCCGGCGGGCGTCCCTGGGCCCGGCATTCCCCCGTTCATGGGCTGACCTGCACGAGCGCAGGGCGGCGAGCCGTCGACGTGCGCGGAGCCCGGGACGCTGACTGTCCTCCGGTGCCCTGCCACGTTCCGGCGCCGTCCAGGTTTCCGGAGGAATCCAATGACGCGAGATCCAGGGATGCGGTCCGGGTGCGCCCGCGGTGCTGGAGCTCCAGCTCCACCCGGTGCCGCCGCAGATGCCCATGGCCGTCCCCGAGTCCTTCCCAGCGCGAGCCGCGCACCCGGAGCAGTCCCTCGCTCTGCGGCCAGGGGCCGAGAACCAGGAGCGTTCCGCCGCGTTCGCGCAGACGTGAGGCAAGGCGCGCGGCCTCCCCGGGGGCGACCTTGCCGGGAGGCCGCACCAACAGCACGGGGAGGACGTCCGCAAGGGTCGAGATGACGGAGACCCACTCCGGCCCGGTGTCAGGGACGAGCACGAACCGTTCGAGCGCGACGCCGAAGCCCGCGGCGGCCTCGGAGCCGAAGTCGGGGATGCCCGCCGCGCCGCACCACTGGCCGTTCGCGGACGGCCCGGCGAGCAGGGCCATGGCCACCGAAAGAGGGGTCTCGAGCGAATACGCCGCACCGCCCTTCAACCCGTAGGGGAAAAGCCCTCGAAACCCCGGAATCACAGGGTGAGAGCCCTCCCTGTTGCCCCTGCCCTGCATCACGTGGATGCGTTCCTGGAGCGCGCGCAGACCGTCCTCCGCGGAGGCGGTGGAGACGGAGCTGAGCGGGAGTGGCATGCCTCCATTATTCGAAAGTATGTTCGATTAAGTCAATCGGGCGAAGGGCTGCCTGTGGATACTTCGAGGCCCTTTCCGGAGGGGCCGGCGAAGCCCCGGGTGGGAGTGTTCGGGGCGCTTTTCGGCGGGTTTCGGGGACCCTTCCGGCGCGGGTGGTGACGTCGTCGCTGGTCAGGTGGCCGGCGAAGGGTGGTGGCGCTCGGCGGGGCGATCAGCGGCCCGGCGGGTCGCCGTCGTCGTCGCGCCGGAGGCCGCTCCAGCCTGCCGCGCCGGCGACTGCGCTGAGGCCCGCCAGCGTGAGGAGCGCGGCCGGCAGGGTCCAGACGGTGGCGAGCGCGCCGACGAGGAGAGGCCCGCCGGCGTCGCCGAGTTCGCGTCCCATTTCCGCGCTGCCCATCGTCCGGCCCATCCGCTCCTCGGGCGTCGTCGCCGCGAGGTGCGCGAAGGCCAGTGGCGTCAACGTGCCCGCCATGGCGCCGAACACCAGGGTCGCGGCGAAGAGTGTGACGGCGTTCGGCCAGAGGGCGAGAAGAAGGAGGCCGCCGGCGGCCAGGGTCATGCCGACGGCGCTGCCGGTCGAAGTCCGGAGCCGCCCTTCGTCGTGCAGGCGTCCGATGACCGGTTGCGCGGCGGTCGAGGTCAGAGCGAGCAGGGCCACCGCGGCGGCGCCGGTCAGGGGGTGGAGCTGAAGGCGGACCGCCAGCAGGGGCAGGAAGCCCACCGCGACGCCCAGGATGGCGGTGGTCGTGGCCATCAGCAGGGTGGGCAGCAGGAAACCGCGGGCCGTCGTCTGGCGCACCAGGTCCGAGAGGGTGTAGCGCTGCCGGGGCGCCGGGGGAAGGGCCGGAAGCTCCCGGATCGCCCAGACGGTCGCGGCCAGGGCGAAGAGCGCGAGCGCCAGGTAGAGAGCCTGGATCCCGAACCATCCGGTGAGGGCGATGCCGATCAGTGGGCCCAGCGCGTAGCCCAGGCTCTTCCAGGCTCCGTAACGGCCGAAGTACCGCCCGAGCCGCTCCTTGCCGGCCATTCGCGCGACCGCTGCCGACGACGCCGGGGAGAATGCCGAGGCTGCCGCGCCCTGTCCCAGCCGGGCGACGGCCAGCATGGCGGGTGAAGCGCTGAGCAGTGCCAGCAGGGAGGCTGCGGCGAAAGCGGCCAGGCCGCCGATGATCACCGGTTTCGCCCCGATCCTGTCGCTGAGGGCGCCGAAGACCGGCTTGAGGATGACCTCCGCCAGATCGTAGAGCGCCAGGACCGCTCCGAGCCCCAGGAGGCTCAGGCCCAGATCGGCGGATTCCGCGCCGAGGACCGAGGCCACCCCATGCGCCCCGAAGGCGGAGGTGAAGCCCGCCAGATAGAGGGGGATGAGGGGCCGCGTCGCCTGCTGGGATACCGTCACATCGTTTAATGTAACAGGCGTTACAAACGCTTTGGTGCCGGTTGTGTGCGCCGGGAGTCTGCCAGGTGTTACGGTCCACTGCATGGGTGCAGAGATCGAGTGGGTTCTTGCGGTCGTTCAGGTTCCGGCCGAGCCGTCGCGGCACCGGGTCGCCGTGTGGCGGGAACTGCGCCGCGCCGGAGCCGTCCTCATCTCGCAGAGCACCTGGGCGCTGCCTGCTACCGAACCTTTCCGCTCGGCGCTGGAGAAGGCTGCACAGCTCGCGGACGACGGCGGCGGGACGCTCGCGACGTTCGACGCCGGCCCGCGGGACAGCGCCTCCCGGGCCGTCCTCGAGGCCGCCTTCCGTGCGGCCCGGGTCGACGAATGGGGTGAGTTCCTGGCGGATTGCGGAAAATTCGCCGAGGAGATCGACCGGGAGATCGCCAAGGAGAAATTCACCTTCGCCGAACTCGAGGAGGAGGAACAGAGCCTGGACCGGCTGCGCCGCTGGTTCCGGGACCTGAAGAAACGGGATGTCCTCGCGCTGCCCGAAGCGCAGCAGGCGGTGGAACGGCTCGCCGGATGTGAAGGCGACCTCAACCGGTTCTCCGAACACGTCTACCGGGCGACACGTGAGGCGCGGGCCTGAACTCTCCACAGGCCCGCGTGACCTTGGATTTCCACATCCCTCCCACCGCCGCCTCGCCGTCAGTGTCAGCGGATAGAGTTGATGCCATGAAGTACGCGGAGTCCGTCCTGGACCTGATCGGCAACACGCCCCTCATCAAGCTCAACCACGTGACGGAGGGCATCGAAGCCACCGTCCTGGTCAAGCTCGAATACCTCAACCCTGGCGGTTCCATCAAGGACCGTATCGCGGCCAAGATGGTCGCGGAGGCGGAGGCGAGCGGGAAGCTCCAGCCCGGCGGCACCATCGTGGAGCCCACCAGCGGGAACACCGGTGTGGGCCTGGCTCTCGTGGCCCAGCAGAAGGGCTACAAGTGCATCTTCGTGGTCCCGGACAAGGTGGGCGAGGACAAGCGCGCCGTCCTGGAGGCCTATGGCGCGGAAGTCGTGGTGACCCCCACCTCCGTGGCACCGGACAGCCCGCAGAGCTACTACGGGGTGTCGGACCGCCTGGTCCGTGAGATCCCCGGCGCCTACAAGCCGGACCAGTTCTCCAACCCTGCCGCCCCCGGCAGCCACTACGAGTCCACCGGTCCCGAAATCTGGCAGGACACCGACGGCAGGATCACGCATGTGGTGATCGGCGCGGGCACCGGAGGCACCATCACCGGCACGGGCCGGTACCTCAAGGAGGTCTCCGCGGACCGTCCCGAGGCCGAGGGTGGACGGGTCAAGGTCATCGGCGCGGACCCCGAGGGCTCGGTCTACTCCGGTGGCACGGGACGTCCTTACTTCGTCGAGGGCGTGGGCGAGGACATGTGGCCCGGCAACTATGACAAGTCCGTGCCGGATGAGGTCATCGCCGTCTCCGACGCCGACTCCTTCGCCATGACCCGCAGGCTCGCCCGTGAAGAGGGTCTCCTGGTGGGCGGTTCCAGCGGCATGGCGGTGGTCGCCGCCCTGCGTGCGGCGAAGGATCTCCCGAAGGAGGCCGTGGTGGTGGTGATCCTCCCGGACTCCGGACGTGGCTACCTCGCCAAGATCTTCAACGACCAGTGGATGCGCTCCTACGGCTTCCTGCCGGGTGCGGAAGAGGACACCGTGGGTGCGATCCTGGAGTCCAAGAAGGGTTCCATGCCGGACCTGGTCCACATCCACCCCAACGAATCCGTCCGTGACGTCATCAACATCATGAACGAATACGGCGTGGACCACATCCCGGTACTCTCCGCCGAACCGCCCGTGGTGATGGGCGAGGTCCTGGGCTCCGTGGATGAGCGGACCCTGACCAGCAAGCTCTTCCGCGGCGAAGCCAAGATGACGGACAAGATCGCCGATCACATGGGGGAGAAACTGCCCGTGATCGGTTCGCTCGAGTCCATCTCCGCGGCCCGTGCCCTGCTCTCCGAGTCGGACACCATCATGGTGACCTTCGTCGGAGCCCCCGTGGGCATCGTGACCCGTCACGATCTCCTCGCCTACCTCAGCAACTAGTGCCCACCGGCAAACGCCTCATGGAAGGGAAAACCCATGTCCCACGCAGCTGACCGCACCGCGGGCTTCAACACCACCGCAGTCCACGCGGGCCAGGCCTTCGAACCCCGGACCGGCGCCGTGGTTCCGCCCCTGCACTTCTCCTCCACCTATGCCCAGGACGGGATCGGCGGCCTGCGTGACGGCTACGAATACGGCCGCGGCGGCAACCCCACCCGTGACGCACTCCAGGAGCAGCTGGCTGCCGTCGAAGGCGGGAAGTACGCCTACTCCTTCGGCTCCGGGCTGGCCGCGGAGGACGCCCTCATCCG
Source organism: Arthrobacter sp. RCC_34 (assembly GCF_041360795.1). NCBI lineage: Bacteria > Bacillati > Actinomycetota > Actinomycetes > Micrococcales > Micrococcaceae > Arthrobacter > Arthrobacter sp. RCC_34. The sequence goes on from NZ_JBFUPW010000001.1 coordinate 282,027, forward strand.
GGCCCTCTGCCGTCCGGGGGACCACATCGTGCTCGGCAACGACGCCTACGGTGGCACGTACCGCCTGATCTCCCGCATCCACGGGGACTGGGGCATCGGGAACACCGCCGTGAACCTGGCGGATCTGGAAGCCGCCGCCCAGGCCGTGCGCGACAACCAGACCCGCCTGCTCTGGGTGGAGACCCCCTCGAACCCCATGATGCGCATCAGCGACATCGCGGCGCTCGCAGACATCGCCCATGACGCCGGTGCCCTTCTGGTGGTGGACAACACCTTCGCCTCGCCGTACCTGCAGAACCCGCTCGCACTGGGTGCTGACATCGTCATCCACTCCACCACCAAGTACATCGGCGGCCACTCCGATGTGGTGGGTGGCGCCGTGGTGCTCAACGACGAGGAACTGGCTCAGAAGGTGCAGTTCCTGCAGTTCGCCGCCGGTGGTGTCTCGGGCCCGATGGACGCGTTCCTCACCACCCGCGGCTTGAAGACGCTGGGCGTGCGCATGGACCGGCACTGCGAGAACGGCCAGGCCGTGGCCGAATGGCTGCTCACCCGTCCCGAGGTGGAGGCCGTGCTGTACCCGGGCCTGCCGGATCACCCCGGTCACGAGCTCGCCGCGAAGCAGATGCGCGGTTTCGGTGGCATGGTGTCCGTGCAGTTCAAGGGCGGCGCCGAGGCGGCTCGTAAGGTGGCCGAGTCCACCCGGGTGTTCACGCTGGCGGAGTCCCTGGGCGGCATCGAGTCCCTCATGAACTACCCGGCCGAGATGACCCACGCCTCGGTCAAGGGCACCGAGCTGGCCGTCCCGGACAACCTGCTGCGCCTCTCCTGCGGCATTGAGGACATCGAGGATCTCCTGGCGGACCTGGAACAGGCTTTCAGCCAGCTCTGAGACTCTGACCAGAAGCGCCGGTCGAGCATGCTGATCCCCTCCGGGATGGTGCTCGGCCGGCGTTTCGCGTTGGGGAGGGGTTGGAGGGTACTGAACCGGCCGTTGGTATCGTTGCGGGATGACGGCGGGCAGGTCTGGAATCTTTCTCAACGGCTCCTACGGGGTGGGCAAGACCTCGGTGCTTGACCACGTCGGAGACCGTTTCGCGGAGGCAGAGCTGCCTTTTGCTCTATTCGACGTCGATTGGTTCCACCGTTCGTGGCCGGTGGCTCCGGACGACCCGGGAAACGTTCGGGTCGAGGCGGAGAACGTACGAGCCGTGTGGAACAACTATCAGCGCAGCGGTCCCAGGACGCCGATCATTGCGGGGATCATCGAAACCGTTCGCGATCAGAAACGGTACGAGGAGTGCCTCGGAGTCAAGCTGTTCGTGGCGCATCTGACGGCATCACCCCAAGTGGCCACCGAGAGACTCCGAGGCAGATATCCGAGTACTCGGAATGAAGCGCTGAACTGGCACCTCGAGCGCCATCAGGCACTCTCCGAATACCTTCAGGCGGAGGGCCCTCACGGTCTCATCATTGATACTGACGATGTGACCCCGGAGCATGTCGCTTCCGTGGTCTTTGAGCAGTTCACGTCCAGGATTCACGCGGAGCACGGGGCTGAGTGTTAAACCACGGCTAAGGCTTCCCGGCAAAGTATCTGTGCGATGCCCTGAGCCAAGTTCGGTGGGTTATTTAGTGTCCGTAAAGTTCGTGACTTCGCTGATGGCAAGATGGATCGCATGACGACGCCAGAGAAGTCGCTCTCCGCATCCCATCCGCTGCCTGGACACAGGGGAGAGGCGGGCCGCCCGTGGCAGTCGCTTGCGTCCGACTATGAAGCAGCTCGGTCGCGAGCGGATTCCCTGGACAGCTTGGTCGAGTGGCCAGCCCAGCGGGCCATGCTGGGGGATGTGAGCGGGTTGAGTATCCTCGATCTCGGTTGTGGAAATGGTGGAAAACTCGCTTCACTGGCACAGGCAGGTGCGGCGCAATGCGTCGGCATTGATATCAGTGGTGAGTTTGTCACCGAACACTTGGACTCACTCGAACTTGTCTCCGCGGACTTCAATAGTTTCGACTCACTGCACGAGGTTGAGGGCCGGAAGTTTGACCGTATCCTGTTCCTGCAGTCGTTCGGATATGCGAAGGATCCCGTTGGGATACTGAGGCGCGCCCGGGCCGTGTTGAATGACGATGGCTTCATCCTTCTCACCCGGACCCAGCCTCTTCGTTATGCTCTGGAGCGAGCTGAGGTGAATGACACTCTCGTTGGCGATGAGTACTTCGCTTCTGGCGAGTTCACGTATGCCAGTGGGTGGAACCGCGACATCTCCATGACCAAACAGCGGTATACGATCTCGAATCTGCTCAACACGATCGCGCAGGCGGGGCTGTGGATCGAGGCAGCTGAGGAGCCTTCGCTCTCTGATGAGCAAAAGCGGGACTTCCCCGAGAAACATGCGTGGGCCAATAAGTACCTCGCCGGGATCCTGATGTTCAAGCTGAGGCCGCTGACAGAGGTCGGCGGCCTGTGCCAGTCACCGATGAGCGGTACGAGCCTCGGCGGTGTCGGCTGACCTCAGCAATCAGGGTTGAGGCCGGAAGGGCACCCGAAAGTAACCTGGTTGCCGGAAGTAACGGATTGGCGGTTTGATGAGCTTCGAGAGAGAAGACCTTCATTGGGCTCGGCCCGTGGTGGGCGGGCCGACCGGCGTTCTCGTGCTGGCCGGGTCAAGTGGCCGGATCGATGCTGGACGCGCAGATGTTCTTGCCGCTTCCGGGGCGACTGCTCTGGCGATTCGATGGTTTGGAGGCACCCACCAGCCCGCTGCGCCTCGCGAGATACGTCTGGAAACGTTCGTCGAAGCGCTCGATCTCCTAGCGAAAGAATGCGATCAAGTGGCGATACTGGGGCTTTCCTATGGTGCGGAAGCCGCTCTCCTGACGGCGACCCGGGATTCGAGAGTGACCGCGGTGATCGCGGTGTCGCCTACGGATGTCGTCTGGGAAGGGGCACGATCGAGTGCCGTCGATAGCTCGACGAGCAAGTGGACGTGGCGGGATGAACCTGTTCCGTTCGTACCATTCGACCGGACGTGGAGCGCCCTTGAGGACCCGCCTGCCTTCGCTCCGTATTACCGACAGAGCAGACAGATCGCCTCTGCTCGGATCGTCGAGTCGGCTCGAATACCCGTCGAGCGATTCACAGGGGATCTGGTTCTGATCGCTGGAGGAGATGACCAGGTCTGGCCGAGTCTCGAGTACGCGCGGAACATGGCGGATGTGAGAAGCCATCATGGCCTGAAGACTGCGCTGATTAGCGACGAAACTGCCGGCCATCAGGTGGTCTTTCCCGGGGAACTCGCGACCCACTCAGCGCGGCCGTACAGAATCGGTGGGAGCCCCTTGGCAGCCGAACGCCTGGGCGCTTCAGCCTGGCCGACTATTCAGACGGCGTTGGGGCTGGGGAAGGACTGACACCCGCCGCACGCTTCGAGCGATCGCGCCGCGCTGGTCTACCGTTCCTGGTCCAGTCCACGCCAATGCGGTTCCATCTGGGTCAGTGTTCCTAAAGGTGTTGTCCGAGGCATTTGGAACCGTTGTTCTTCGTCTCCAAAAGTCTGTTCTCGCCATTTGGGCAGTCGCCGCCACCTTCCCGCGACAGCCCAAGTCCCTTCAGAAGTGGATGGCAGATCGCGTCTCTCATCGGAACAGACGGGCGACGATCGTTCCTCGCCAGCTGCACGATGAACAGATGGTCACCACGTGAATCGCGATTAGTCCTACGGCGGCCAGGAGCCTCTCAGGAGCAACACCGCTTCGTCTGTGATCCGCGTCTGGTAATGGTCGCGGCCAAAGTTCCAGGAAGGGTTCCAGTCCTCCCACTCGTTCACGGCGAGGAGCATCGGTTGAAGGACCTCAGGGAAGCCGAGTTCCATCCAGCCGTGGAACCAGATTTTTCGCCCGGCAACCTCTGGCTCCAGCGTCCCGTCCGTGATCTGCTCGCACCACCATCGGACCAGATTCCACCGCTCGGCTGAGAAATCGAGTGGCTCTGTCGGGGTAAGCGCCAACTCGGCGACGACGTCGTGGAACAGCTCCTGAGCCTCGCCTTCCTCCCGCCGCGAAAGACCAGCCAGCAGGGAGAGCGACGGCGAGTCCACGCCGTCGAGCAGGGCTTGCACGCCGGCGGCGATCAGCACGTCCGCCCCGACGGGCACGTTGAGTGCTTCGCTGACGGCGAGCAGGCGAAGGGTTGCGATCGCGTTCACGGAATGAGTCTGTCACCCCGAACCGTCAACGTCAGTTCGTTTCCGTTCCCAGAGTTTCCAGCGTTTCCAGAGTGTCCGCCACCACCTGAGCGGGCACATCGAATCCAGTCGCACGGGGCCCTGACCAGTTGAGCCCGACGAGGATTCCATCGCGGTCAAGGCCGGGGAGCCAATCCTCCGTCCACCGCTCCAGCGGCAGCGAAACCACCTCAAAGTCGCGGTACGCGGGGATCGACGTGATGACGCGTTCCGCACGGCTGAGCAGCGACCAGAATGGCATGGTTCGGTGACCGTCGGAGCCTTCAGGGGCTGGGAATCCGTTCTGATCACGAACAGTCCACACCTCTTGATGCTCGATGACCTCCCGGTAGAACGCGCTCGCGTGCGCGGCACTGATGCTCACAGAGCACATCCTCGCAGATTGTGGGGCGGACCGGCCGGCCTGCGCGCCGAACCGCCTGGAGTCTAGGCTGGTCATGACCGCGACGCCGGCACGCGAGTGACTGCAACAAGGAGGCCGCCCAGCGGGATTCCAAGTGTCGGTGAGCAGCAGAACGGCCTTTGCCAAGGTCTGGAACGACGATGTCCAACAGATGAGGAGTCCACGGAATGACCACCTCTTTCACTGCAGGATCACCCTGCTGGGTCGAGACGCTTCAGCCCGACCCGGAAACCGCGACGTCCTTCTACGGTGAGCTGTTCGGCTGGACGTTCGATGAGGTGGGGCCGGTCGGCTCCCGCGTCGCGCGTCTCGACGGGAGGCGCGTGGCCGGCGTCGCGCAGGCACCGCCGATCCTCGACCGGGGCGCCTGGGTGATGTACGTCCTGGTGGCCGATCTGGACGCGACGGTCGACGCCGTCCAGGAAGCCGGTGGCACAGTTCTCGCCGGACCCCTGGAGATCCGGGAGGGTGAGCGCACGGCGCTCTTCACGGACCCGGCAGGCGCGGCCTTCGGAGCACGCGAAGGCAACGCCCCGACCATGAGCGAAGCCGTCGATGTGCCTGATGCCTGGCAGATGAGCGCACTGCACACCCCCGACGTCGAGGCGGCACAGAGGTTCTACGCCGCGGTCTTCGGGTGGCGGATGGAGCCGGTGCCCGGGTCGGCGCTCGTCCTCTGGCGCCTGGACGGCAGCACCCGCAAGGCCTCCGATCCGACCCTTCCCGACGACGTGGTCGCCGTGGCCACCCAAACCCCCGCCGCCTCGGGCGTGCCGACCCATTGGGCGATCAATGTGCAGGCCGCCGACGCCGACGACATCGCGCGCCGTGTCGTCGAGCTCGGCGGGTCCGTGCTCATGCCTCCGATGGATGCGCCGGGCTTCCGGAACGCTCTGATCGCGGACCCTCAGGGTGGCGTGCTCGCCGTCAGCCAGACTGTCAGGTAACAGAGGTCTTCTCTGCTGTTGGCTGCTCTGCCCGTGGCAGAGAACGGCCCACGACCGGGGCGCCCAGGGTGACGATGGCTTCATGACTGATGCTCCGAAACAATCCCTCTTCTCCGAATCCATGCGGCGCGAGTTCTTCGAGCGCCGAGTCCTGGTCCTGGACGGCGTCCTTGACGACGACAACGGCACCGTCCTCGCCACCCAGCTGATGCTGCTGGCCGCCGAGGACCCGTCGGCGGACATCGCCCTCTGGATCCATTCCCCGGGCGGCTCGGTTCCCGCGATGCTGGCCATCCGGGACATCATGCGTACCATCCCGAACGACGTCTCCACCCTCGCCCTCGGCATCGCCTGCAGCGCGGGGCAGTTCCTGCTCTCCTCCGGTGCCAAGGGCAAAAGGAAAGCCCTCCCACACGCGCGCATCCTGATGCATCAGGGCTCGGCGGGCATCGGTGGGACCGCGGTCGACATCGCCCTGCAGGCCGACGATCTTCGCCACATGCGCGACACGGTCCTCGGACTGATCGCCCAGGACACCGGCCAGTCGGTGGAGCAAATCCACGAGGACTCCCTGCACGACCACTGGTACACGGCGGAGGAGGCCAGGGCTTACGGCTTCGTCGACACCGTGGTGGGCTCCTTCGAGGACTTCCGGCCGTCGTCGCGCGTCGCCGCAGGCTTCGCCCATGCCACGGGAGGGGCCGTCCGATGAGCAGCTACACGATCCCCAACGTCATCGCGCAGCATCCGCGCGGTGAACGCATCATGGATGTCTATTCGCACCTGCTCACCGAACGGGTGGTCTACCTCGGCACCGGGATCGACGCCGGTGTCGCCAACGCGCTCATCGCGCAGCTCCTGTATCTCGAGGCGCAGAACCCGGAGCACGACATCCAGCTTTACATCAACTGCGAGGGCGGCGATCCGAGCGCCATGCTCGCGATCTACGACACCATGACGTTCATCAAGCCGGACGTGGCGACCACGTGCGTCGGGCAGGCCGTCGCGGTGGGAGCGGTGCTTCTCGCCGCCGGGGCGGCCGGCAAGAGAGCAGCGCTTCCGCACTCCCGCATCGTGCTCCACCAGCCCGCGGCACAGGGACGCGGAACGATTCCTGACCTCATCTTGCAGGCCGACGAGGTGATCCGCATCCGGTCGGACATCGAGGAGGCGCTCGCACTTCATACGGGCCAGAGTGTCGAGACCCTTCGCCGGGACACCGATCGGGATCGGACGTTCACCGCTCAGGCGGCGCGCGACTACGGCCTCCTGGACCTCGTGATCACGAGCCGCTGAGGGCCGCGCCGGGTGCGAGGTTCAAGCGGCCAGCGCGAAGCACGTCGCGCTGGCCGCGCTCTGCTCCACCGCGGGACGCTCGACCGTGAGGGCCTGCGCCACGTCAAGGGTGAGATCCACCAGGGTCACGTCCAGGGCGCGGGCCACGACGGCGATGATCTCGCTCGACGGCTCCTTACGGCCACGCTCGATCTCGGACAGGTACTGCGTTGAGACGCCGGCCCGCGCGGCGACCGTTTCCAAGGTCTCGCCACGCTCGTTGCGTCGCCGGCGCAGTGACCCGCCGAGAAGGTGCCGCCACAGCGGCTCCCGCCTCAGGGGGCTCACCGGCGCAATGCGAGCGACGACGGCGGGGGCTTCGGAATGCTGTCCGCGGAAGGGATTCTCGGCCATGCTTCATCGTAGGACGGCGGTTCGCCGGGCGGGCGGTTCTCTGCTGTCAGCAGAGAACCTCACCGCGGTGAGAGTGCGGCCGCCTCAGACGGCGGCTCCGGGGAAACCGCCCTCTCCGGCACGACGACGATCTGGACGTCATCCTCGTAGACGACCCGGCCCGGATCGTCCGAGTGGAACAGCTCGCAGGCGACGTCGTAGCGGCGCAGGAGGTCGACGTAGAACCCGACCCGGTCCAGCAGGTGTTGGGCGGTGGGCTTGAACCAGGCCTGAGCCGCGGGACGCTGCGCAGGTGATTCGACGTCATGGCGCGTTCAGGTGGCGTTGGGAAGTCTGCTTTAAACTGACTCGCACCGGGCCCGAAAACGCCTCACCCTCTACCGACTGTGTCCGCACCCCGCGCGGGCCGAAGGAATCGTTGTGCCACTCCGTCGACCGATCCGCCCCCTGATTTTAGCCCTGTGCACCCTCCTGGCAGTCGCCGGCTGCTCCGCAGATCCGGCACAGCCTGCGCCCTCATCGGCCGCCACCCAGGAACTCGCCGTGCAGGCAGTGAATACGAGCGTCGAAAGCTCTGACGCCGAGTCGGCGAGGAGTGCAGAGCTCCTGCGCCTGACGCCGGCCGACCTGCACGCGGAGTCTTCCTGGGACCTGCCTCGCTACCTGGTTCAATGGCCCGCAGTGCCCGGACATGACGGTCTGACACGGAAGATCCGGGAGCAAATGGATGCGTGGAAGAAGTCGTACGTGACCTCGATGCGCGGAGCCGAGCGTGCGAACCTGAGCGCCTACTGGTCAGCGACGCTGAACCACGAGGGGATCGTCGGAGTCCGCCTGACAGCGGAGACCACGGCAGCCGACAGTGCGACGGAGAGCGTCGCCCTCTACGGAGGCCCGGCGAACCCGTGGACTTCGAAGGACCTGCTGCGGAGCGAGGATCGTCCGGCGCTCGCCACGATGATGCGGGAGGCCGCTCAGAAGTTCACCCGCGAAACCCCGGATCCCGGCATCCCGCCTGCGGATCCTTCGGACCAGGTCTTTCAGGACGTGAGTTTCACCGATGCCGGGCAAGTTCAGATCCGGGTCAGGCCGGGCGAACTGGCGTCGATGTCGCAGGGAGTCCTGCAATTCACGGTTCCCGAGAAGCACCTGTCGCCTCTCGGGGACAAGGTCCGGGCCGCGGTCCTGGCCCAGGGACGCGAGAACCGTTCGACGCCATCTGCGTCCGCCACACCGGCTCCCAGGGCGTCTAGCCGCACGAACTGCGCCGTGGCCAAGTGCATGGCCCTGACCTTTGACGACGGCCCCGGCCCGTACACGCCGCAGATCCTCGACACCCTCGAAGCGAAGAATGCCAAGGCCACGTTCTTTATGCTCGGCCCTGCGGCGCAGTCGCAGCCCGACATCGTGCGACGGATGGCTGCCCTCGGAATGGATCTCGGCGATCACAGCTGGTCGCATCCGCAATTCACCCTCCTCTCGCCGAATGAGGTCAAGCGGGAGGTCCGTTCTCAAGCGGACGTCATTCAGCGCCTCACCGGCCGGCGGCCGATGGCGGTTCGGCCACCGTACGGGGCTTTCGACCAGTCGACCCCTCATGAGGGCTTCCCCTTCATCCTCTGGGACGTCGACACGGAGGATTGGAAGAACCGTGACGCCGCCATAACGACCCGTCGAGCGATCGAAGGCGCCCATCGTGGCGCCATCGTCCTCATGCACGACATTCATCCCTCAACAGCCAAGGCCCTCCCCGGCATCATCGATCAGCTCAAGAGCCAGGGATACACCTTGGTCACCGTCTCAGATCTCATCCCCCAGCTGAGCCCCGGGAGCGCTTACTACTCGGGATCGACCGGGAAATAGTACCTCCGCCCCCGGCACGGACGCCCCTGCCCCAGGCAGCGAAACGCCGGCCGCGCGCCGCACCCCCGAAGGGGGATGCGGCGCTCACCCGGCGTTTCGTGAGGGGGAGGACTAGCCGGAGATGCCGGGCCGCCCGTTCTCCTCACAGCCGGTCAGACGACGGCGGAACGTCGGGTCCTGCTCGGCCGTGATCTCGACGTCGTACCAGCCGTTCTTCGTCTCCCAGCCGAGCGGCTTGCGCGCCCCCGGCTTCAGGCGCACCGTGGCGCTCCGGTCCCGGTACTGCAGCGAGGTCAGGCGCAGGGTCACCGCGGCCGTCCCGTTGTTCCGCAGCTCCAGGTGCAGCGAGTCGCCCGTGCGGCGATCCACGGAGACGTCGACGCCGGCCGCGGCGCCCGCCGTCGTGCCCTTCAGCTCGTACTGGAAACGGTTCGGGCCGGTGACGATCAGGTCGACCCGGCCGTTCGGCGCGGGGAGGCGGATGGTCTCCGCGGACTTCACATCCACGTGCCGCGGCTCGGTGACCTCGCCCGCGTAGCCGTACACGGTGAAGTGCGTGGAGCGGGTGCCGGTGTTGCGCAGCGACAGCTCGACGCCGTCGTCGTGCAGCGAGGCGGCGACGCGCGGCCGGTAGGGGAGCGGCCGCGCCGGCCGGGTGCCGCGTTCCTGAATCGGGGCCACCTGCGCGACCGGGGGAACCGGGTGCCAGCGGCCCACGGCGGCGGGCACGGGCGCCGGGTGATCCAGCTGCGGCGGGGTGCCGCCCGCCGTGAATTCGAAGACGCCGGTGAGGTCGCCGCAGACCTCGCGCCGCCAGGCCGAGATGTTCGGTTCCTGCACCCCGGTCCACTGTTCGAGGAAGCGCAGCACGGAGGTGTGGTCGAAGACCTCGGAACTGACGTGCCCGCCGATGGTCCAGGGGGAGACCACGGTCATGGGCACGCGCGGGCCCAGGCCGATGGGGCGCGCCGTGGTCCAGTCGGTGGACTCGCCCGAGGCCGGGCGGGGCTGGACGGGCGGCGGGACGTGGTCGAAGTAGCCGTCGTTCTCGTCGAAGTTCAGGAAGATCGCGGTGCTGTCCCAGGTCTCCGGGTCGCTGGCGACGATGTCCAGCATCCGGTAGACGAAGTTCGCGCTGCCCACGGGCGTTGAGGAGCTGGGGTGCTCCGAGTCGGCGGCGGAGGGGACCAGCCAGCTGACCTTCGGGAGCGTGCGGCCGGTGATGTCCGCTGAGAAGCGTTCCAGCAGCGTGTCCGGGCGGCCGCGGTGCATGGCCTTGTCGAACAGGGCCTGGTCGGCCTTGCCCAGGCGGGCGCGCCCGGCGTCGAGCTGTGCCAGCAGACGGTCCTGGTCGGCGGGGGTCTTGCCGTGCAGGGAGTCGTAGAACTCCTCGGTGGTGCGGAAGTTCCCGTCCACGGCCGCGAGCACGGTGCGCCCGATCTTCTTGAAGGTCTGGAAGTACTCGACGGCGTTGTCCGTGAAGTTGTCCCAGTCCTGGTAGATCCGCCAGGAGACCCCGGCCTTCTCGAGGCGCTCCGGGTAGGTGGTCCAGTCGTAGCCGCCGTGGGCGTAGTCGTACGCCGCGTTGGTGACGGCGCGCTGCGTGGAGCCGGGTTCGAAGCCCGTGGTGCCGCTCCAGAGGTAGGTGCGGTTGGGGTTGGTGGAGCCGTTCACGGAGCAGTGGTACGCGTCGCAGATCGTGAAGGTGTCCGCGAGCTCGTACTGCAGCGGGATGTCCGCGCGCTCGTAGAACGTCATGGTGGACGGGCCCTTCGCGGGGATCCACTGGTCGCACCAGCCGTTGTTCCACGCCTTGGTGGTGCCGGCGAACGAGTGGTCCAGAGCGCCGAGGTACTGGATGTCCGAATCCGGCCGGCCGGCGAGCTCCGCGGCCTTGCGGAGCGAGAACGGCAGGACCGTCTCGCCCGTGGGGCGGGCTTGTTCATACATGCTCTTGCCGTTGGGCAGGCGGGTGGTCGACCGGTCGCCGTAGCCGCGCACACCGCGCAGCGAGCCGAAGTAGTGGTCGAAGGAGCGGTTCTCCTGCATCAGGATCACCACGTGTTTGATGGACTGGAGGCCGCCCGGTCGGACGGGACGGGCCATGGCGGCCTGCACCGACGGCGGGAGCAGGGAGCCCGCCGCGGCCAGCGCGGTGGCCGCAGCGGTGGCGCCGAGGAAGCCGCGGCGGGAGAGGCCCGTGGACTCGGGGTTCGGGTTGCCGTCCGGGGAAGCGGGAGGTAGCGACGTCATGCGAATGCCTTCCGTGAGGGGTTGGGACCTCCCACGCTAGAAGGCCCCGGTGAACCCACGGTGACTTGTCTGTACATCTTCCGGCAACCACCCGAACAGAAGTGCGCGGTGGCCCTTCCTGCACACGAGAGAACAGTTCGTGCCCTCCCGCCCTGGGTTTGAGGGCGAGAACTGTTCTCTCGCGGATCTGGGTCGGGCGGTTAGCGGGGCGGGGTCACTGAACGACGGTGATGGCTCCGACCGCCCAGTAGGCCTGGCCGGAACATCCGTGAGTGTCCCAGTGGCCGTCCGGGGAGGTTCCTCCGCCACCGAGAGACACCCGGGTTCCCGACGACGCGACCTCCCGGCCGCTGGCGTCCTTCACGATGAAGGAACCATTCTTCCGCTGCACGGAATACCCGGCAGGCCAGGCGAGCACAGTGTCCTGGTTCCCGTCTCTGCTAACGACGCACCCGTCATCGTTGAGCTCGAGCGTGGTGGTGAGACTGGCCTCCATGCCGCTGAGCTGTTCCACGCCGGTGGTGGCCAGCCGGAGACTCTGCAGTGGGGCGCCGCCGACCGCTTCTGGACCGGGAGGCGCGCAGGCCGAAGTGGTCAGCGCCAGAGCAGCGATGGCTGCGCCGGTGAACAGCGGAAGCGCTCGTGATGTCCCCATGGGTTCAGAGTAGGCCTTACCGGTCGCCCGGACCAGGTTTTCGGCCGAATCGTGATGCGAGGGGTCAGGCTGCCGCGCGGGTCTTCCGATTGCCGAACCACCAGGCGATCTCCACCAGCACGATGCCCACGGCCGCGACGCCGAACGCCGTCCAGAGCTGCGCCGGCCCGCCGATCTCGAGCTGCAGCACCGAGCGGGCCCCGGGGATCGCGAACATGGCCACGGTCCCGCCGATCATCGCCACCAGCAGCAGCCCCTTCCACCAGGTGTACGGCCGCGCCACGATCGCGAGCACCCACAGGGCGATCGTCATGAGGGTCAGCAGGGCCGCGGTCGAACTCTGCGCCTGCGGCACGGCGTCGCCGCGCACCATCAGATAGGACACGAACGCCGCGATGCCGACGACGACGCCGGCCGGCAGCGCGCGCCGCAGGACCCGGGAGGCGAAGCCCGGCTGAGCCCGGTCATGGTTGGGCGCGAGGGACAGGACGAAGGCGGGCAGACCGATGGTGAACCACCCCACGATGGTCACGTGCCGGGGCAGGAACGGGTACGGCACCTGGTCCAGACCGATGAGCCCGGGCAGCCCCACGAGGATCGCCAGCAGCACGGAGTAGACCGTCTTGGTCAGGAACAGCGTGGCGACGCGCTCGATGTTGCCGATGACCCGGCGCCCCTCGGCCACGACGTGAGGGAGGGTGGCGAAGGAGTTGTCGAGCAGCACGATCTGGGCCACGGCACGGGTGGCGGGGCTGCCGGCGCCCATGGCCACCCCGATGTCCGCGTCCTTGAGGGCCAGGACGTCGTTGACGCCGTCGCCCGTCATCGCCACGGTGTGGCCCTTGGACTGCAGAGCCTTGACCATGGCCCGCTTCTGATCCGGGGTCACCCGGCCGAAGACCGTCCCGCGGTCCACCTCGTCCGCCAGTGTGGCCGGGTCGGCGTCCAGAGTGCGGGCGTCCACGGTGCGCTCCGCCCCGGCCAGGTGCAGGGACCGGGCCACGGCCCCGACCGAATCGGCGTTGTCCCCGGAGATCACCTTGACCTTGACGTTCTGCTCCGCGAAGTACTCCAGAGTGGCAGGAGCCTCAGCCCGGACCTTCTGTTCCAGGATCACGAGGGCCGCGGGGGCCTGGATCGTGGCGGAGTCGAGTTCGCGGGCACGGGCCAGGAGCAGCACGCGCAGGCCGGTGGAGCCGAAGCGGTCGGTTTCGCGGCGCCACGGTTCCAGCCCGGTGACGCCCGCGGCCTCGGCTGCGTCCAGGAGGACGTCCGGCGCTCCGAGGAGCCAGCTGCCGGAGGCGTCCGCGGCGGCATCGCCCCGGAAGGCCGCGCCGCTGTACTTGCGGCTGGAGGCGAAGGGCAGGGTCTCGGAGACCTCCCAGTCCGGCGCGGTGGGGTAGGCCTCGCGGATGGCTTCCATGGAGGCGTTGGGCCGCGGGTCGCTCGCCGCCAGTGCCGCCAGGGCTGAGGCGGCCAGCTGGCGCGCGGCTCCGTCGGCGCCGGGGGTGGCGTCGGCGTCGTCGTCCGCGGAGAAGTCGCCGGGAGTCTCGACCGAGCCCAGCCGCATGGCGTTCTCCGTCAGGGTCCCCGTCTTGTCCGCGCAGACGACGTCCACGCGCGCCAGGCCCTCGATGGCCGGCAGCTCGTTGACGAGGCACTGGCGGCGGCCGAGGCGGATGACGCCGACCGCGAAGGCGATCGTGGTCATGAGGACCAGGCCTTCCGGGACCATCGGCACCAGGGCGGCGACCATGCCGCGCAGGGCGTCGGACAGGGCCTGATGTCCGGAGAGCTGGTTGTAGATGGAGAGCGCCCCGGCAGGGATCAGCAGCCAGGTGATGACCTTGAGGATCTTGTTGATGCCGTTGCGCAGTTCCGAGTTGACCAGGGTGAACTTGCTGGCCTCCGCGGAGAGCTTCGCGGCGTAGGCCTCCGAGCCGACCTTCGTGGCCCGGTACAGGCCGGTGCCGGAGGAGACGAAGCTGCCGGAGAGGACCTCGTCCCCCGGGGCCTTGGCGAGGGCGTCCGATTCGCCCGTGAGCAGGGATTCGTCCACCTCGAGGCCGGTCGCTTCGAGGATCTCGCCGTCCACCATGATCTGGTCTCCGGGGCCGAGTTCGATGAGGTCGTCCCGGACCACGTCCTCGGGCGCGATGTCCTGGCTGGCGCCGTCCCGGCGGACCCGGGGCTTGGCCTGCCCGACGATGGCCAGCCGGTCCAGGGTCCGCTTCGCCCGGATCTCCTGGATGATGCCGACCACGCTGTTCGCGATGATCAGCAGGCCGAACGCCGCGTCGATGAAGTACCCGGTGGACACCACGATCGCGGCCAGGACCGCGAACATCGCGTTGATGCGCGTGAAGACGTTGGCCCGGACGATCTGCCAGGTGCTGCGCCCGGTGGAGTCCTCGGTCCGGTTGACGGCGCCCGCCGCCACGCGTTCGGCCACTTGATCCGGGGTCAGGCCTGTCAGGGGCGCGCCGGGACGGTCATCGAGGGTCTGCACGGTGCTCACGAAGCCCAGCTTAATCGCGGCGCCTGGGCCGCGCCTCGGAGCACGGGTGGAGAAACGGGTGCGCCTTCGGGATGACCCTGCCCTGCTCCCGTTGTGTGCTCAGTTGTTGCGGGTTCCGGCGGCCAGGACCCGCAACAACTGAGCACACAAGGCAAAGAGGCCGGACGACGACGACGGCTCAGGCCATGCGGTCCAGCTCGGCGAGCGTCACCTCGTGGAGGAGGGGCTCACCGCGGGCGGCGCGGGCGGCCTCCGCGACGGCGCTCCCCGCGAGCCGTTCCAGCTCGGTGCCCAGGGAGCCGGCGATGTGCGGTGTGAGGACGACGTTCGGCAGGGTGTAGAGCGGCGAGTCCTCCGGGAGCACCCAGGGTGTGGTGACGTCCAGGACCGCATCGATGTCGCCCCGGGCCAGTCGATCGATCAGCGCCTCCTGGTCCACGAGCTCACCCCGCGCGGTGTTGATGAAGGTGGCCCCGGGCCTGAGAGTTCCCAGCAGCTCCCGGTTGATCATCCCGGCCGTGCTGGGCAAGGACGGCGCGTGGAGCGAGACGACGTCGCTCGTGGCGACGAGTTCGTCCAGCGGGAGCAGCGTCGCCCCGAGTGACTGCGCATCCGCGGCACTCAGGTAGGGATCCGCGACGCAGAGTTCCAACGAGTACGGCTTCAGGAGACGCAGCACATGCCGCCCGATCCGGGACGCCCCGATGACCCCCACCCTCCGCCGGTGATTGCCCATGTCCGGGAACAGGGTGAGGGGATCCAGCCCCGAGCGCTCGCGGCGCAGCAGGCCGCTGAGCCAGAAGACCTTCTTATTGGCCAGCAGGACCATGGCCACGGTGTACTCCGCAACGGGGATGGCGTTCTCGTCCGCGGCGGATGTCACCCGGATCCCGCGTTCCCAGCACTCCCGGGAGAGGTGGGGCTTCACCGTGCCTGCCGCGTGGTGGATCGAACGGAGGTGCGGGGCCCGGTCCAGGACGGCGGCGTCGATCCACGCGGTGCCCCAGCAGGTGAACAGGGCGTCGGCCTGACCCAGGACCTCGAGTGCCTCGGGAGAACCGTACTCGGTCAGGGGCGTCTCCGTGACCAGGGAGAGTTCCGGCGGGAGGTTCCGCAGCACCTGTTCCGGGAAGAACTGTCCGGCGGTCGCCGCGGGCATGGCCAGGGCGACGCGGTACGGGGAGGATCCGGGGCGAGGGCTGCTGGACGTGTTCATCGCTCTCTACTGAACGCTCCGACGTTCAGATGCACAACCAGATGAACAGATGCGGACGAACGTGCCGGGTCCGGCGCGGCGCCCATCCGGGAGGCGTCAGATCGCGCACCCCGCGACCGGCGCCGAGGCGAGATCGGTGAGCGCGTAGTCGTAGGTGGCCGGGGAGGTCTTGGACCCTGCGGCCGCGGACACTCCGGTGGTGGGGTCGATCTTGTACAGGCGGCCCGAACCGTCCGCCGCGTAGAAGAGGCCGCTGTCCGCCGTCGTTCCGGATCCGAGCCACGCGAAGCCGTAGATCGACGTCGTCAGCGTGGCCACCGGGCCGGTCACCCGACGGATCGGCGAGATCGTGACCTTGGCGCCCGCGGCCACGGTCGCCGTGAGGTACTCACACAGCCACACCTGCCCCGAGCTGCCCGCCGCGGTGCTGTAGATGAGCCCGTACAGACGCCCGTCCGCGGTCAAGGTGATGTCCGGGATGATCGTGCCGGACGCCGCGACCGCGGCATTGGCGCCGCCCGCCGTGAGGCCGACGCCGCTGAGCACGTAGCTGCTGCTCAGCGTTCCGGCGCTCATCGGCGTCGCGCGGGCGATCTGCGTGGTGGACAGTGCGGTGAGGTTGGTGATCATCCACAGATCGCCCACCGGGTCGCAGGCCATGCCGCCCCAGGCGGCCCAGGTCGGCATCGAGGGCAGGGGCCCGACCACCTCGACGGTCGGCTGCTGCCCCGTGGCCCCGGCCCGCGCCCGGTAGATGTTCGGGTACCCGTTGTTGTAGCGCGAGCCGTAGAACACGTAGGACGGTCCGGTGCAGTCGGGGGAGACATAGGGCCCGAAGGCGAGGTTGGACGACCAGTACGAACCGGCGAACTGGCCCGAATTCTGGTTCACGGTGTAACCGCCACCGGTGTCGGCCGGGTCGCCCTGGTAGCGGAAGACCACGCTGCCGGAGGACCCGTACAGGCCGCAGGGATCGAACGTGGGGCACGGATCCGGTGTCGGAACCGACGCCGCGAGGGCCGGGGCCGCACTGGTCATCGCGATGACGGGGATGGACCAGGCCGCGCCGCGCACCACCTTGCGCCGGTCGATCTGGTTCCTGGGGGCGTCGGCGGGGACGGGGGCGTTCGCGGTCATGTTCTCTCCGAGGGGTGGCCGGCGGCGGACGGTGCCCGCGGCTGAGCGAGAGCACGTGTTCACTTCGATGCTACGCGAACGACGGCGGCCGCGCCCCGGGGCTGCAGCGCCAGGCCCTACAGTGCCAGGCCGGCCGGAAGCTGCGTCCGGGTCGACAGCCGCGGCACGAACTGCGGCGAGAGGGCCACGCGCTCGCGGGCGCAGAACCCGTCCCGGACCCGCTGCAGGCAGAGGCTCGCGGCACGGTGACCCAGCTCGAACTTCGGCGGGGCCACGGCGCTCAGGGGGAGCAGGCCCAGGGAGGCGATCTCGTCGTCGTACGCCACGACCTCCACATCCTCGGGAACCCGGACGCCCTGCTCGAGGAACAGCTCCGTCAGGGCGAGCGCGCAGCCGTCGTTGTGAACGAGCACGCCCCGGATGCCCTCCGCCCGGCAGCTCTCGGCGAGGCGGGCGAGTGCGGCGCGGTGGGCCTCATGCCCGTGAGCCGAGGACGGGATCCGCACCACATGCGGCGAGTGGCCTGTGAGTTCCAGGGCCCGGCGGTAGCCGGCCTCGATGGGCGGCGAGTTGGGGCTGTCCTCGAGGATCCCGAGCGCGACCGGCCCACCGCTGGACTGCACCCAGCGCCGTACGAGCCGTTCGGTGCCGCGCACGTGATCGGTGAAGACCGAGTCCCACGGACCCGGGTCGAGCACGTTCTCGAGCGGCCGTTCCACCAGGACCACCGGGATCCGGGCGTCGTAGAGGGCCTCCAGGGTGGGGGTCGGGCCGTCGTCTGCGCCGAGCGGGGTGATCAGCAGGGCGTCGATCGGTGACGCCAGGAAGCGCTTGAGCAGGCGCAGTTCCTCGTCGGGGTCGTAGCCGCTGACGCCGAGCACCAGCCGGGCCCCGGCCTGCTGGGCGGCACGGCCCGCGCCCTTGATGACCAGGGAGAAGTAGTACTGCGAGGTGGGGACCAGCAGTCCGATCGTCAGCTGGCTTGGCGCGGCCGGACGGAAGGCGGAAGCGCCACCGGGCAGGCCGTCGTCGGCGGGCACCGCCCCACCGTGGACGCGGCGCAGCACGCCCCGGCGTTCAAGAGTCGCGAGGTCACGTCGCAGGGTCATCCCGGAGACACCGACCTTCTCCGCGAACTCGGTCGCCATCAGCTTGCCGGAGAGCGTGAGCTCCTGCTGGATGAGTGCGTGCCGCTCCTCGGCGTGCATGGTCCCCCTCGGGTGTTCAGTTTCTTTCAGATGAACGATGTTCCTTCCAACTGAACAGGCCCGCCCCTAGCGTGGTCAAGAGCTGTCCGGGGTCTGACAGCCCAGCGCCGCCGCTGCGGTGCCCTCGGGCAGGGGAGAGGGTGAATGGACAGGTGAACGACGACGCCGCGCAGCGCCGCGCGTACTGGTTCGGCTTCGCGGACCGGCAGCTCCTCGCGGTGCGTCCGCACTTCTCGCCGGGACACGCTCTGCTGCGGCTTCCTGGACGCCCGGCGTTCTCCGGGGTCCGCTCCGACGAACTCGAAGGCTTCGCCCGCACGTTCCTGCTGGCAACTCTGCGGGTCGCGGGGTCCGGCGGCGACGACCCGCATGGGCATCTGGACTGGTACCGGCCAGGGCTGGTGGCGGGCGCGGCGCGCACCGACGCCGCTTCACAGAGCGCCGGCGAATCCTGGAACCCCGTCGTCAGCCGGACCCAGGCCCTGGTCGAGGCGGCGTCCGTGGCGATCGGGCTGCAGCTCACCCGGCCCTGGCTCTGGGACCGCCTGGATCCGGAGGAACAGGACACGGTCGCTTCCTGGCTGCAAGGCGCCGGAACCGCCGACCCCTGGGACAACAACTGGGTCCTGTTCAACGCCCACGTGGCGGAGTTCCTGGCCGGCGTCGGCCGTGACCACAACCCGGAGCACATCACCGCGGCCCTGGACCGGATCGAGGACTGGTCCGTGGGCGGCGGCTGGTACCGCGACGGGGACAACGGCGGCACCGGCGACTTCTTCGACTACTACTGCGGCTGGGCCCTGCACCTCTACCCCCTGCTCTGGTGCCGTTTCGCCGCGGACCGGGCCGTCGACGGCCCTCACCCCTGGGCGGCCGACCGGCTGCCTCTCTACCGGGAACGGCTGGGCGAATTCCTCCGGACGTACCCGGCCTTCTTCGGCGGGGAAGGGGAACCGATCCACCACGGTCGCTCGCTCACCTACCGCTTCGCCGCGGCCGCTCCACTGGCCCTGGGCGCGCTGTTCCTGGAACCAGGCGACCCCGGCGGGGACGCGGAGTCACTGGCGCGGGCCGGGAGCCTCGCCACGGAGACCCTCCGGCACTTCGACACCCCGGAGGCCTTCCCGGACGGGATCGCCTGCCTGGGCTGGCAGGGCCCGTACGAGCCCATGATCCAGAACTACTCCGGACCCGGCTCGCCGTACTGGTCCGCGAAGGCGTTCCTGGCGCTCCTGCTCCCGGAGGACAGCTCCTTCTGGAACACTCCCGCAGAGACGGACCCGATGAGCCCGGACCCGGTCCTCCTCTCCGGTCCCGGTTTCCTCCTGCACCGCGGACCGGACGGCGTCGCCCAGCTGGTCAATCACGGCAGCGACAAGCACTACGGCCCGGGCAGCGACAACGCCCTCTACAGCCGTTTCGCCTATTCCAGCCATACGGGGCCATTGCGGCTGCCGGGGGAGGGTCTCGGCAGCGGCACCGATCCTGTCCCGTCCGAAGCGGTGGACAATCACCTGGCCGTGCTCGACGCCGCGGGCCGCGCCTCGTGGCGCACCCGGATCCATCGCCTCGAGACCGGCCCTGGCGCAGGCTCTGGCACTGGTCCAGACGCGGCGGCCGCGAGTTTCCACCGGCCCGTCTGGACGGCCACGGAGGACGAGGCGGAGCAGCCACTCACCGTCGCCACCGGCACGACGGCGCACGGCGGCTACCAGCTGCGCGTGCACCGGGTTCAGCTTCCGGCGGGTCCTGCCGGGCGGTACGACGGATGGTCCGTCCGCGAGGGTGGCTGGGCCGTCACTCCCGGGGTCCACGCCACTCTCTGGCCTCTCACGCAAGGCCCTCTCACGCAGGGGCCTCTCGCGCAGCGCCCTCTCACCCAGGGGAGCGCCGTCGTCGTCGGTGAAACGCACGGCACCACCGCCTTCGGCGAGGCGCGGTGCCCGACGGTCACCACCTCACTGAGTGCAGCCACGACCCTCCTCGCCTCCGTGCATCACCTCGGGCTGGAGGCGCCCGGGCACCGGCCCGGACCGTTCACGCTCACCGAAAGCGGGGGATGGGTGCGGGCGTCGGTCCGGATGCTTCCCCTCCAGGATCAGGAGGGGAAGCCGTTCACGCTCGAACTGGGGTTCAGGACGCCCGGGACGTGAAGTAGGCGCGGGTCGCCGAGGAGAAGCGCGCCCAGAGCAGCAGCCCTATCCCCAGGACGGCCAGCACCAGGACGACCACCAGGGTCCCGCCCACGCCGCCGGCGGCGGTCTGGGAGAACTCGGGCTTCGCCCACTGAATGATCCCGGACACGAACGCCACGGTGAGCAGCACCCCGCCCAGGAGCGGCAGGATGCCCCGGAACCAGAGGTTCCGGGCGGAATCGCGCAGCGTGTGCCGGAAGGTCCAGACGCACGCGAACGCGGTGACCGCGTAGTAGAAGGCGATGAAGACCGTCACGGCGTTGGCGGAGTCGATCATGACGTTGGCGCCCAGGAAGGTCAGCACGAGGTAGTAGATCCCGGCCGCGCCGAAGACCACCCAGGAGACCGTGCGAGGCGCCTGGGTGGCGGGCTCCACGGCACCCAGGCGTGCGGGCAGCGCGCCCTGACGGCCCATCGCCAGCAGGCTGCGAGTCACGGGCAGCACGGTCGCCTGGGCGCCGGAGAGGATCGAACCCAGCAGGGACACGAGGATCACCCAGCCCCACGGTCCCAGCGCCGTCTCGCGGAGGGCCCCCATGACGTCTCCGGAGTTGTCCGGGTTGCCCAGGCCGATGCCGTTGGTGTCCGTGGAGGCGAACATCATGAGCAGCACGGTGAGGGCCAGGTAGACCAGGACCAGGGCGACCGTGGAGAGCAGCGCGCCGCGGCCGGGGGTGCGGGAGGGGTCGTCGCTCTCCTCATTGAGCGAGAAGCACGTGTCCCAGCCCCAGAAGAGGAAGATGGCCAGGAGCACGCCCTGCCCGAGGCGGGACGGATCCTGGAGGGCGGCGCCCAGATCGAACCAGCCCCAGTGGAAGACTTCGGAGGCGCCGTCGCGGACCACGCCCACCACGAGGGCGATCGCCAGGACGCCCAGAGCGATGTATTGCACATAGGTCAGGGTCCGCTGGACGTTCTCACCCATCCGGATGCCGCGCGAGTTGACCCAGCACATGGCGGCCATGATGACCAGAGCCGTCGGGACGGTCAGCCAGGGGGAGACCTCCCAGGAACCCCGGGAGATGAGCGCCCACAAGTACTGCGCCGCCACATGACCCAGGTTCACCAGGACCACCACGCTCGCCACGGCGGTGGCGAACCCGGCGGCCCAGCCCGTGTAAGGGCCGAATGCGCGCCGGACCCACGTGAAGGAGGTGCCGCAATCGGGTTCGCGCGCGTTGAGCTCCCGGAAGGCCAGAGCCACCAGGAGCACCGGGGCGAAGCCCAGCACGAGCGCCAAGGGGGCGAAGTCGCCCACCCGGGACACGATCAGCCCCAGCGTCACGGACAGCGCGAAGACGGGCGCCGTGGAGGCCATGCCCAGCATCGTCAGATCGCCCAGGTCCAGGATCCCGGCCCGGAGGCCCTTCGGCGTGACGGCGACGGCGGACGAGGGGCCGCCGTCGGTGATGCCCTGACGGCTCATGCCGCACCTCCTGTGAACGCCTGAGCGGCTTCGGCTTCCAGCTCCGCGGCGGTGGGCGCCGGGGCGTCGATGATGTTCGGGACGAAACGGCAGAAGAAGTCGGTGACAGGGCCGTCCGACTCCCGGATGCCGCAGCCCACGGA
Source organism: Arthrobacter sp. RCC_34 (assembly GCF_041360795.1). Taxonomy (NCBI): domain Bacteria; kingdom Bacillati; phylum Actinomycetota; class Actinomycetes; order Micrococcales; family Micrococcaceae; genus Arthrobacter; species Arthrobacter sp. RCC_34. Next base: position 303,930 of record NZ_JBFUPW010000001.1, read on the forward strand.
CTCGCCGCCCACCACCCAGAGGCCCAGCACCGGATGACTGCCGTCGAAGTCCGGGAGCTCCTGGTACTGCTGGTAGCACCAGCCCTCCCGGCCGTAGTCGCCGGGCTGTTCCAGGTCGATGCCCGGGGCGTGGATGCGGATGTTGTCGCCCTCGCGGCCGTGCAGAGGCTTGGCCACCCAGGCGGTCAGGTCGCGCGGCGAGTCCAGATAGGCGGGCAGGAGGTTCGGATGTCCGGGGTAGAGGTGCCAGAGGGCGGCGAGCAGCGCCTTGTTGGAGAGCAGCATCTTCCAGGCCGGCTCCACCCACTGTGGGTTGACCTCACGCCGCAGGAGGTACTGGCCGAAGGGTTCCTTGGCCATGAGTTCCCAGGGGTACAGCTTGAAGATGGTGCTGATGGGGAAGTCGTCCATGTCGACGAATCGCTGGTACCCGTGGTTCCAGCCGATGTCGGACATGTTGATGCCGACGGTCGCCCAACCGGCCTGTTCGGCCACGTCCCGCATGTAGCCCGTGGTCATCCAGTCCTCGCCGGAGTCCTCTTCCTCCGCGTGCGCCAGGTGCAGACGGGACATGCCGGTCCGGGCCTGGTAGCGCCGCCACTGCTCGATCAGCGCCTCGTGGATCCCGTTCCACTGATCCTTCTCCGGCATGACGTCCTGCAGCCAGTACCACTGGGCCAGCGACGCCTCGATCAGACCGGTCGGGGTGTCCGCGTTGTATTCGAACAGCTTGGCGTCCCCGCCCTTGCCGTCATAGGCGAAGTCGAAGCGGCCGTAGATGTCCAGGTCGCCGGCGTCGAGGGACGCGACGGCGAGCTCCCGCGCCTCGGGCCCGATGCCCAGGTCGCCCATGGCCCCGGTGCCCAGGAAGCGTGCGGCCTCCAGGCACATGCGGTGCATCTCCTCGGCCACGAGTTCCAGGCGTTCCACTTCGTCCATCTGGAACTCGTAGTACGCGTTCTCGTGCCAGTACTCCACCTGGGTGCCGTCCGGCTTGGTGCTCGTGGAGAACACCAGTCCCACGGACTCGATCTTCTCGCGCCAGTCCGGGCGCGGGGTGGCGGGCTTGCGTTCCATGGTCAGCCTCCCGTGCTTCGGCCGCCGGAGCTCTTGCCGAAGCCGCCGCGGCTCGTCGTGCTCTTGGTGAAGCTGCCGCCCTTGGAGGAGAAGCCCTTCGCGGCGTGAGAGCCCTTGGGCAGGGTGGACGTGCCGCCCGAGTAGTTCTTCACGGAGGAGCCGATCGCCGGGATGCTGCTGCCGCGGGGGAAGAAGTACCAGCCGTAGTGCGTGTGGCTCCGGCCGGCCGTGCTGCTGGCGCCGGAATCCTCGCACTTCGAGTCCTCCACGCGCTGCTGCGTGGATTCGTCGGTGCAGACCTGGGCGTAATCGTCGTCGTCGTTCTGGCTGGCGACCACGGCAGTGATCGTGCCGGCCAGCAGGGCGGTCACGCCGAGGGTGATGACGACGGTGCGCCGCCGCTTCCGCTTGGTGTTCCGGCGTTCGGTGGCCTCGGCTTCGAGGGCGAACGGGTCCACGGCGGGCGCCGGGCTGCCGCCGTTCCCGGCGGTGGAGGAACCCGGAGCGGCTCCGCCGTGGGGCGGAATGCCGGCGCCGTAAGGCGGCTGTCCGGGAGCGCCGGCTGCCGCGAAATCCTCGTGCAGCGGCGGCTGAGGCGGCTGCCAGGGAGGGGTGGGGGAGGAGCCGTCCTTGCGCCGTCCCGCACCACTGTCCGCTGGCGGCATGCCGGCGGGATCCCCCTGTGGGGGCTGCTCCGCTCCGGACGGTGTGTCGTTGTGGGCCATGGGCCTGTCCTCCCCGCGAGTGCTTCCGTGACCTTGCCGGACGCGGCCCGGCAGGAGGCGGCGCATCCGGCACGGTGTGACCGATCACGCTCAGTGTACTGAGACGGGACCGGAAAGGAAGGCGGATGACATGGGGAGGACTGCCCATCCCGTCCCGGAGGCCCAGGGACGGACCTTCCGTGGACCTTCCGCGGGCCCCGGCCCGGCCTGCGAGACTGGTGACATGACGCAGACGCAGAACTGGGCGCTGACCCGCACCTGGGCCCGGAGACTGTTCGGGGTGCAGCGGCCCGGGCTGGGCCTGGTCCTGGCGATCGTCCTCCCGGCGGTCCTCGAGGCCGCGGTCACCGCCACCGGGTTCCGCGACTTCCCGGTCGTCATGCTGCTGCATCTGGCGGTGGCGGTCCTGGTGGCCGCGCTCGGCGGGCTCTGGCCGGCCGTCCTGGCCTCAGTGGTCGCGACCCTGCTGCTCAATCTCTTCTCCACCCAGCCCATCGGGTCGTTCCACATGGTCGATCCGAAGGCCGCGGTGACCGTGGTGATCTTCCTCGTGGTGGCGTGCTCCATGGCGCTCGCGGTCGGCCTGGCGGGGCGCCGTGCGATCCAGGCCGAACAGGCCCGCGACGAGGCCTCCCTTCTCAACGGCCTGGCGCTGCGCATTCTCGGCTCGGACGACTCCCTCGAATCCTTTCTGCACCGCCTGAGCGAAACGCTGGACGGCCGCCCGGTCTCCCTCCTCTCCATGGAGGACGACGGCGCGTGGCCGCACGGCGCGCAGGTGGAACGCCTGCTCGCCAGCACCTCGCCCGAGGCGCCGGTGCGGTCGGCGGCCGCGGAAGCCGCCGTCGCCGTCGGGGACCAGTACCGTCTCCTGGTGGGCGGAGCCGAACTGGACGCCCGGCAGCAGCACCTGCTCGGGGCGTTCGTCGCCTTGGTGGTGGCCGTGCGGGAGCGGCAGGAACTCGTGGTCAGCCAGCGGGAGAACGCCAAGCTCAGCGAGGGAAACGTCATGCGCACGGCCATCCTCCAGGCCGTCTCCCACGATCTGCGCACGCCGATCGCGGCCATCAAGCTCAATGTGGCCACGTTGCGGCAGCCGGGCATCGAATTCAGCGCGGAGGAACGGGCGGAGCTCCTGGCCTCCGTGGAGGATTACACGGACCGGCTGTCGTCCCTCGTGGCCAACCTGCTGGACATGTCCCGGCTCACGGGCGAATCGGCCGCGCCGCTGCTGCAGCCCGTGCGCTGGATCCAGGTGATGGGTTCGGCGCTGCAGGGTGTCCCGGCCGGGCTGGTGACGCTGGACGTCGACGGACGGCCGCCCGTGGAAGCGGATCCGGGCATGTTGGAACGGGTGGTCGCGAACATCGTGGAGAACGCCGTCCGGCACGGGCGCGGATCCCGCATCACCCTCACGGCCCGGGAAGGCGTGGTGCTGTGCGGGCGGCCCGCCGCGGAACTGCGCCTTGCCGATCACGGGCCGGGCATGGACCTGGACCGGCAGGAGGAGCTGTTCCGCCCGTTCCAGAGCCTCCACGATTCCTCGCAGGGCGGGGTCCGGGGCGTGGGCCTGGGGCTCGCCGTCGCCCGCGGCTTCACCCTGGCGATGGGCGGCCGGCTCCACGCGGAGGAGACGCCGGGTGGTGGCGTGACGATGGTTCTGACCTTGCCGCTGTCCGCGGGACCGGGCCAGGTTGGACCGGACGCCGTGAAGACGACGGAGGGGCGGCCATGACGAAGGTCCTGGTGGTGGAGGACGAATCCGGGATCGCCCGAGCGCTCCAGCTGAATTTCAAGGCCCACGGCTACCAGCCGCTCCTGGCGCCCAATGCGGCGGTCGCCCGACGGCTCGCCGCCGACGAGCAGCCCGAGGTGGTCGTCCTGGACCTGGGCCTGCCGGATGAGGACGGCGTGGATTTCATCCGGTGGCTCCGGCAGTGGAGCCTGGTGCCGGTGATCGTGCTGTCGGCGAGGCACGGGTCGCAGGACAAGGTGGCCGCGCTCGACGCCGGGGCGGACGATTACGTGACCAAACCCTTCGGCATCGAAGAGCTCATGGCGAGGCTGCGGGCGGCGACCCGGCGCTCCGCCGTCGCGCAGGAGATCCCGCAGGTCCAGGGGGCGGATTTCACGGTGGACCTGGCCGCGCGGAAGGTCACCCGCGAAGGGGCCGAGATCCGCCTGACCCCCACTGAGTGGAGCATCCTGGAGATCCTGGTCCGGAATCAGGGCCGGCTGGTCAGCCAGCAGCAGCTGCTCCTGCAGGTGTGGGGGCCGGCGTACGCCAAGGAGACGCAGTACCTCCGCGTCTACCTGAATCAGCTGCGCCGCAAGCTGGAGAAGGACCCTGCCACGCCTCGGCACCTCATCACCGAGGCCGGGATGGGGTACCGCTTCGAACCGTAGGGGGCGGTCTGGGTCAGAGCTTCACCATGAAGCGGGAGGGATCTCCCAGCGGCCCGAAGCCGTACTGCTCATAGAGTCCGTGCGCGTCGGCGGTCGCCAGGAGCACCCGGCGGAGGCCCAGCGGCTCGAGGTCGGCGATCACTCCACCGATCAGGTCCTTGCCGACACCCCGGCCGCGGACCGAGGGGTCCACGAAGACATCGCAGAGCCACGCGAAGGTCACTCCATCGGTGACCACCCGCGCGTAGGCCACCTGGCGACCCGTGGACCGATCGAACACCCCGTAGTTCCGGGAGGAGTCCATGGCGGCGTCCTGCCTCGGCCGCGGCCGTCCCTGCGCCCAATAGGACTGTTCGCTGAGCCAGCGGTGCACCTGCTCACGGTCCATGTCATCGAGCAGAGCGGAGAAGCGGTAGGCGGAGTCCATGGCCTCACGGTAGTCCGGACTCCCGGGGGCGGCGAGTCGAAGCGACCCGTTCCCCGGTGATGGGGGCTTTAGTAGGCTGGTCGCATGCATCCCGGAACCGTCCTGGCCGTGTGCCGTGTCCACGAACTCCGCCCCGACCCGGAGGGCCGGGTGGGGGTCACCGCCATCGACAAGCGACCCGTCGAGGGCCCTGTCACGGTGCACCGACTGGGCCTCCACGGCGACATCCAGGCAGACCGTGCCAACCACGGCGGGTTCGACCAGGCGGTCTACGCGTACTCGCAGGAGGACGCGGACCACTGGGCCGCTGAGCTCGGCCGGGACGTCCCTGCCGGGTATTTCGGGGAGAACCTGCGCCTCGCGGGCATCGCCACCACGCAGGCCGTGATCGGGGAACGCTGGAGGATCGGGACCGACGTCGAACTCGAAGTGACCTCGCCGCGCGTCCCGTGCGCCACTTTCCAGCGCCGCGTGGACGAGACGGCCTGGGTCCGCCGCTTCACGCAGGAGGGCCGGGTGGGCTGCTACCTCCGGGTCATCAAGACCGGCGACATCCGCGAAGGCGATCATGTGCACCGGGTGTACGTCCCGGACCACGGCATCACCGTGGGGGAGTGGTTCAGCGAGCCGACCCTGGAAATGGTCGACGCCCTGCGGGACGCCGAGGCGGACGGCCACATCGTGCTGCAGGACGAGTACCACCTGAAGTTCGAGAAGCTGGAGAAGCGCCTCGGCCGCTGAGCCGCGCTCGTTGCGTGCTCAGTTGTTGCGGGTGTTTCGCATCGGAACCCGCAACAACTGAGCACACAACGCAGTGGGTGTGGGCAAGCTAACACCGCGAGCTGCCGCCGTCGTGTGGCGCCGGCCCCGGGCCGTCCCGTATGATGGAGACATCCCCCAATCCGGTTTTCCATTTATCCTGCCCAATTTTTGAGGCAGGACAGGTTGAACAAGGGGTCCACAGGGTGTGTGGGCAATTCATGGAACGGCCGGCTGAGCACGTAGAGGCTCGGAAGAAAGCACTGCGCAGAACTCGCTGAGAGAGCGACAGGGATGCAGTGGGATGCCTGGCCATGGGATTGCAAGAGCGCTGGGTTTCCGAGCATCGGGTCAACCGGCTCCGATGCCCGTACTGGCGGCCGCCCCTGACTGTGTGTGCCCGCCCGGCTGGAATGAATGAGGTTCCTCCACCGTGCCCGAAAACAATCTGACTGAGAACAACTCCGCCGAGACCGTCGAGAACGAGACCGTCCAGGCCCCCGCAGAGAACACCGCCGAAGAGAACACTGCCGCTCAGGCCGTGGACGCCGCTCCGGCCGACGCCGACACCGCTGCCCCGAAGGGCGACGACGACGGCGCCATCAAGTTCACCGACCTCGGCATCGACGGCCGTGTGCTGGCCGCCCTGAAGGACGTCGGCTACGAGAAGCCGTCCCCCATCCAGGCCGCCACCATCCCGCTCCTGCTGGAAGGCCGCGACGTCGTGGGCCTGGCCCAGACCGGCACCGGCAAGACCGCCGCGTTCGCCATCCCGGCCCTGTCCCGCATGGCCGAGCTGCATGACACCAACGGCCCGTCCCGCAAGACCCAGGCCCTGGTCCTGGCACCCACCCGTGAGCTCGCGCTCCAGGTGGCCGAGGCCTTCACCTCCTACGCCAAGCACATCGACGACTTCACCGTCCTTCCCGTCTACGGCGGCTCCGCGTACGGCCCCCAGCTGGCCGGTCTGCGCCGTGGCGCACAGGTGGTCGTGGGCACCCCCGGTCGTGTGATCGACCACCTCGAGAAGGGTTCCCTGGACCTCTCCGAGCTGCAGTACCTGGTCCTCGACGAGGCCGACGAGATGCTCCGCATGGGCTTCGCCGAAGACGTCGAGAAGATCTTCCAGGAGACCCCGGAGGACCGCCAGGTCGCCCTCTTCTCCGCCACCATGCCCGGCCAGATCCGCCGCATGTCCAAGCAGTACCTGAACAACCCGGAAGAGATCTCGGTCAAGTCCAAGACCACCACCGGTGCGAACATCCGCCAGCGGTACGTGCAGGTCATGGGCCCGCACAAGCTGGACGCCATGACCCGAATCCTCGAGGTCGAGGACTTCGACGGCGTGATCGTCTTCGTGCGCACCAAGATGGCCACCGAGGACCTGGCTGACAAGCTCAAGGCCCGCGGCTTCCAGGCCGCCGCCATCAACGGCGACATCGCCCAGGCCCAGCGTGAGCGGACCGTGGAGGCCCTGCGTGACGGCCGGATCGACATCCTGGTCGCCACCGACGTCGCGGCCCGAGGCCTGGACGTCGAGCGCATCAGCCACGTGGTCAACTTCGACATCCCGCACGACACCGAGAGCTACGTGCACCGCATCGGCCGCACCGGCCGTGCCGGCCGCAAGGGCGACGCGATCCTCTTCATGACCCCGCGCGAGAAGTACCTGCTGCGTGCCATCGAGCGTGCCACCAAGCAGCCCGTGGAACACATGCACCTGCCCACCGCGGAGACCGTGAACAGCCTGCGCATGAGCAAGTTCGCCGACCAGATCACCGAGACCATCGAGTCCGAGGACCTGACCGCGTTCCGCGACCTCATCGCCTCCTACGAAGAGGAGCACAAGGTCCCCGCCGCGGAGATCGCCGCGGCCCTGGCCGTCATGGCCCAGGGTGGCAAGCCCCTCCTGGTGGAAGAGCTTCCCGCGACTCCGGACTTCCAGAAGCGTGAGCGCAACAAGGACGGCTTCAACTCCCGTGGCCCGTCCCGCTCCGTCACCGAGGGCAACGCCACCTACCGCATCGCGGTGGGCCGTCGCCAGCGCGTGCTCCCCGGCTCGATCGTGGGCGCCATCGCGAACGAGGGCGGCCTGAGCTCCTCGCAGATCGGCGGCATCGACATCCGCAGCGACCACACCCTCGTGGAGCTGCCGGCCGAGCTGACCAAGGATCAGTGGGCCGCTCTGTCCCGCACCCGGATCGGCGGAGAGCTCATCCAGCTTGAGCTCGACAATGGCCGTCGCCCCAACCGGGAGCGCAACGACCGCGGTGGTGACCGTGGCTTCGGCGGCGGACGCGGCGGCAACTTCAAGGGCAACGGCGGGTTCAAGCGCGAATTCCGCAAGTCCGACGAGGGCGGCTTCAACCGTGGCGAGCGCGGCGGTTCCGACCGTGGCGACCGCGGTGGCTTCACCCGTGACCGTGGGGAGCGCAGCAGCGCCGACCGTGGCGGACGCACCTATTCCGAGCGCAACGAGCGCAGCTATGATCGGGACAGTGGTTCCCGCGGTGGATACGGGGAACGGCCGCGCACTGGCGGCTACGGTGAGCGCTCCGGCGGCGACCGTGGCAACAGCGGCTTCGGTGAGCGCTCCGGCGGTGACCGTGGCGGCAACAGCAGCTTCGGTCAGCGCAAACCGCGCCACGGCAAGGGCGACTTCGGCGGACGGAACAAGTGGTAAAAAACTTCTCTGAAGAGGCGTTCACCCCTGGGGTGGGCGCCTCTTCGGCGCATTCAGGGCATGGTCCGGCGCACCGGGAGGACGCTCCGGTCGATGCGGTGCCGGCGGGTGCTGAGCCCGACGACGGCGAGGGCATCGGCGCCGCTGTCGGAGCGCACTTCGCGGCGGGATCGGCTGAGGAGGCCGCTCCCGGGGAAACCTCCGCGGGACTGTCGCCCGACGACGGCGGGACCCCCGGCGAGGCGCCGGAGGAGACGGAGGTGCTGGCCGCCGTCGTCGTGCCGGAGAGACCGCGGGAGGTGACCGTGGAGGAGGGGGAGACTCTGGAGTCCGTCGCGGCGCGCTGGGGTGTCGATGCGGGTGAGTTGGCGGCGCTGAACGCGTGGCTCGTGCCGAACCCGAGATCGCTGTTTCCCGGGCAGGTCCTGAGGCTCCACGTCTGAGCCCACGGAGAGCCGTAAAAGGCCGATGAGCTGGGCGGATGTGATCTGCGTCAAACATGGGGCGTGGGTGCATTCTCGATTTGGCGCGCGGCCCCGGATCCGGTAAAGTATTTCTTCGTTGCCCCCTTAGCTCAGTGGTAGAGCGCGTTCTTGGTAAGAACGAGGTCGCCGGATCGATTCCGGCAGGGGGCTCTGGATGAGTGGCCTGTGTCAAGGCGGTTTTGACCGGCTTGGCATGGGCTTTACTCATCCGTGGCGGCGTAGCTCAGCTGGTTAGAGCGCACGACTCATAATCGTGAGGTCCCGGGATCGAGTCCCGGCGCCGCTACCGAGAAAGGCCCCCGGAACCACGTTCCGGGGGCCTTTTGCGTTCCCCACCCAAGCCCCCTCCATCGACTGCTCCAGAGGATGCCGTTTTCTCCCGGAAAAGCGTGATTCCGGCATCGTATGGAGCAGTCGATGGAAGGACGGGGGACGGGGATCAGGAACGCAGGAACCGAAATCCGAGCTGCTCGTAAAGCGTTCGAGCCGCAGTGGCCGAGTCGTCGACGCGCAAGCCGACCTCCACCTGTTCCGTCATCAGGACCTTCTGCACGAGCGCCCGTCCGATCCCCGATCTCCGGTAGGCGGGGAGCACGAAGAGATCGATGATGAAGGGCCCGCGGGGCACGTCGTCCCATGGCGGGTCCGACACGGTCAGGATGGCGCCCGCGAGCAGGCCATCGCGCCAGGCCCCGAAAGAGGACCAACTCAGCAAGCGCCCGTATTCGCCCTTCCACGCCGCCAGAACGTCGGCGGCGGCTTCGTCGAGGGACATCTCCTCGGGCGTCCCAACATAGGTCTGCCAGTACGCCTCCCCGATGGCCGGGAGGTCCTCCTGCGTGATCGGCCGGAACTGTACTCCCGGAATCGGTTCGTGCGAGACCGGCGGCTCCGCGTTCGACAGCATGAGGGAATTGGCCATGCCGGTGAGCGTAGGAGACGCGGGACCGGATATCAACACCGGCCGCGGAGGCGACATGCCTGCGGATCGGTGCGGTTCTTCTCTGCCACCCCTCCATCGACTGCTCCACACGATGCCGAAATCGCGGATTTCCGGGGGAAAACGGCTTCCTGTGGAGCAGTCGATCCAAGGGCTGGCGGGCGATCAGGTCATCGTGAAGTCGTACTCCACGGGGAGCGGTTCGCCGGGGACGGCCGACTCCCAGAGCTCCCGCAGCACGTTCACACCCTCCCGGAGATCCGGAACCTCGATGCCGGCCTTCAGGAGTTCGGCCACCTCCTGGGTCCGGCCCAGGGCGTGCAGGGTCCGGGCCCTCAGGAGCAGCAGCCGCCCGTGGAAGAACGCCGTGGGTTCCTCGAACGGCACCCCCGACAGCAGCGCGAGCGCCTCCTCCGGCTCCCCGGCCTCGAGGACCGCCTCCAGCGCCTCGGCGAGCAGCCGCCGGTCGTCGGGAAGGAGCGCGCACGCCGTGCGGTAGCGAGCCACGGTCTCACGGCGCACCTCCTCGCCGCTGACGTCGTCGACGTCGCTGCCGTCGACGACGACGGCCCGCCCTCGCGCGATCAGCGCGAGGCCGCGGTGGGCCAGGGCAGTGTCGCGAACGGTGAGCCCCGCCGTCGCCTGATCCAGGGCCTCCAGATACAACGCCCGGGCCTCGTCGACCCGGCCCGCACCGTGCGCCATGAACGCACGATGGATCACGGCCGCCGGATCGCCCGCCAGCGCTGCGAGCCGTTCCTCCCACAGTGGCCCGGCCGGCTGCGTGGCGGCCCCGGGGAACGCGCCGTCCCGGAGCAGCGCAAGCCACGGTTCCTGCTCGGCGCCCAGCGAGGACTCGGGGAACGGCGTGCCGACCGGGAACGACGGGAGCCCGGACTTCTGGCGGGCCAGCGCTTCGAGAGCGCCCCAGCCATGCCCCTGGCCCAGGATCTCGTCCACCGGGAGGTCCATCCGCGCTTCGGCGGCCCGGTGCGCCTCGTCGAGGGCCGCACGGTTCAACAGCTTGTCCACCCGTTCGACGCCATGCGCCACCGCCGCCGGCCACTCCGCCGCGTGCGCCCGTGCCGGGTCCAGGCCGGCGTTGCCATAGGCCTCGGTCCAGCTCCACGACGACCCGCCCGGAAGGGGCAGGTGCTGGAACTGCGTCTGCGCGAGCCCCGCCTGGATCTCCGCGTACTCCCCGCCGTCCGGGGTCAGCCAGCGCTGCCAGTGGCGGCCGCCCTCGCTCGTGCCCCAGACGAAGAGCTTGCGGCCCCGCAGCCGGTCGGTCGAAAGCATGGCGAGGCCGTCGCCGTCGTCGTCCGCGGTGAGCACCCACTTCCGCGCCGCCTCCGGGACGTCGAAGAAGAAGTCGTTGGCGTGCATGTTCCGGGCCGGCCACGTGCAGTCGCGGCCTTCGTGACGACTGGGGTCGACCACGGTGATGCTCGAATAGTCGCTCGAGTAAGCCGTCGCGGCGGGTGCCAGGACCCTGGTCCCGGGGGACTGGGGAACGGCCGCGTTGGACCACCAGTACATCGGCACGTCGTGGTCCTGGGGGTTGCTGATCCGCACCGAGACGAACAGCACCGGCGAGTCCTCGGGCAGCCACGCGTCGACCTGGAACACGACGCCCCGCAGGCGTTCGTACTCCCAGAAGCGCAGCACCTCCTGCCCGTCCGGTCCGCGCACGATCCCGTGGTGCAGCGGGGCGCACGTCGTGGGGGAGTGGCCCCGCGTGCCGATGTTCCATTCGATCCCTCCGGCGAACCAGGCGTTCCGCAGCGCGAAGTTCGCCAGCTGCAGCGTGCCGGGAGTGTGGAGGAGCTGCTTGCCGCTCCGCTTGTCGAACAGCTCCCACAGCCGGCCGCCCCAGCCGGGCAGGAACACGGCCCGCAGCAGCCCGTTCTCCAGCACGACCGCCTCCACCTCCCGGTCCTCCAGCGTCCGCCCGTAGCCGTCCTGCGCGGTGTAGGGGTGCAGGCTCGGCGGATACCCATAGCCGATGTCCCCAAGTCCCGCCGCCGCTCCCGACACGGGATCGTACGGCGTCTCCGGCAGCGGGCCGAGGAGCGGCAAGGTCCCGTCGGGGCCGAGTGCGGCGGCCTTCAGGCGGAGTGAGGAGACGGTGATGCTGGCCATGGGAACTCCCGGAGACGACGACGGCGTTGGGCTGGGGCGGCGACCCGTCACTGAGTCGCACTCACCGCCGATTCTCGCGGGGCCGCGCGGGACGGTCCAGGGCGGCGGGGCCAAGTGGTCGGCAATGAACAGAACCGTCTCTCGGCGGAGCCACTCGAGCAGCACCCTGGCCCGCATCGACTGCTCCATAGGGTTCCATTCCAGCGCGGAAATCCGGTCGAAGTGGAACCCTATGGAGCAGTCGGTCCGGGGCGTAGTCTGAGGATCGGACGAGGTGGGGGCCGTCAGGCGCCCCGCCGCATCCGCACTCGACCGCATCACTTCCTTGAGGGACCGCCATGACAGAGAACAACCCGGGGGACCCGTCCCGGCCACAGAACCCTCCGCCGTCGTATCGGCCGGCACCGGGCTACCCGCCGCACAGCGCCGGAGTCCCCGGGCAGGGCGGTGGCCAGAACGCCGGTGGCCAGAACGCCGGTGGGCCAGGCCAGAACCAGCGGCCCGGTCAGAATCCCGCAGGCCCGGGGAATCCCGCCGCCCCGGGCTACGGTGCGGGGCCGCATCAGGCCGCGTACGGCCAGTCCGGGTATGGCGGGCCCGGGTTCCCTCCGCCGCTGCCGCCGCAGGGCAAACAGTCCAACGGGCTCGGCGTCACCGCGCTGGTCCTGGGCATTCTGGCGCTGCTCGCCTCGCTGATCCCGTTCGTGGGATTCATCGCATTCATTCTGGGACCGCTGGCCATCCTGTTCGGCATCCTGGGCCTCGCGCTGCGCAGGAACGCCGGGAAAGGCACCTCGATCACCGGAATGGTCCTGGGCGCCGCGAGTATCGTCGTCGCGCTCGTGGTCACCTCGCTGACGGCCGTCTTCCTCGGCCAGATCACCGAGAAGACCGGCACGGCGGACACGACCACGTCTCCGAGCGCCGAATCGACCCCGTTCGCTCCGGCCACCGAACCTGGCGTCCCGCCCAGCAGCACGTCCAGCACCGACGCCGTCGCGGGCAGCAAGGTGGAGCTCATCGCCACCGTGAGCAAGGGCAAGGCGAGCGTGACCTACAGCGTGGGCGGAGACAGCGCCGACAAGGATTTCACGGGGCAGTTCACGAAGCAGGGGACGCTGGACAGCGTCGTCGGCCTGGCGACGATGGTGGTCCTGGGCGACCCGCTCGTCGAGGACCAGCAGCTGGGCTGCGAGATCCGCGTGGACGGGAAGACCGTCAAGAAGGAGACCGGGAAGACGGCGGTGAGCTGCACCGTCACCAAAACCCCGTGAGCCCGGGCGCCCACGCGCCCGCCGTCGTCGCGCCGTCCCCCTCCGCCGTCCCCCAGGCAGTCACCCCGACCGTCACCCTCAATCGACTGCTCCACACGATGTCTTTTCCCGCCGAATTCCGGTGAAAAAGGAATCCTGTGGAGCAGTCGATGAGGGGAGGGGGAGAAGGGCTCGTTCCACACCGGCGCCGTGCAGCGGAACCGGTGCGGCGCCGTCGTCCGGTTCGGCCGCGCCGCATCACACTTTGGTAAACAGGTGTTGTGTGCTGCGCATCACATTCGCTAGTGTTGCGTCTGGCCTGAACTGGCAACACTTCTTTCAGATGTGGCCCGGGCCGGCGAGCGTGTGTTCCCACGCGCTGGAAGACTGACAAGGAAGTTCTCCGATGGCAACGAACAAGATCGCCCTGCGCAGTGTTATCGCACTCGCCGGGGTTTCCGCCCTGGCGTTGACGGCCTGCACCGGCCCGTCCGGCGGGGGGACCTCCACCGGGGGCAGTGGTGGGACCACCATCGCCTACGGCACCACCGACAAGGTCACCGCACTGGATCCCGCGGGCTCCTACGACAACGGCTCGTTCATGATCATGAACCAGGTGTTCCCGTTCCTCATGAACTCCAAGCCTGGCAGCGCCGAGCCTCAGCCGGACATCGCGGAGTCCGCCGAATTCACCAGCCCCACCCAGTTCACCGTCAAGCTGAAGTCCGGCCTCAAGTGGGCCAACGGACATGTCCTGGATTCCAAGGACGTGAAGTTCAGCTTCGACCGTCAGATCAAGATCAACGACCCGAACGGCCCCGCCAGCCTCCTGGGCAACATCGCCTCGATCGCCGCCCCGGACGCCACCACCGTGGTGTTCACCCTCAAGCAGGCGAACGACCAGACCTTCGCCCAGATCCTGTCCAGCCCGGCGGGCCCGATCGTCGACGACGAAGTGTTCCCCGCGGACAAGCTCCTCTCCGATGAGGACATCGTCAAGGGCAAGGCGTTCGCCGGTCAGTACGTGATCGATTCGTACAACAAGAACACCCTGGTCAGCTTCAAACCGTACGCCGATTACAAGGGCCTGCTCGGCGCTCCCGCCAACAGCGGCGCTACGGTCAAGTACTACACCGACCAGAGCAACATGAAGCTCGAGATCCAGCAGGGCGCCATCGACGTGGCCAACCGCAGCCTCAGCGCCACGGACATCGATGACCTCAAGAAGGACTCCAAGCTCAAGGTGCACGTCGGCCCCGGTGGCGAGATGCGCTACGTCGTCTTCAACTACGACACCATGCCGTTCGGCGCCAAGGCTCAGGGCGCGGACCCGAAGAAGGCCCAGGCCGTGCGCCAGGCCGTCGCCAACCTGGTGGACCGCCAGGCGATCGCGGACCAGGTCTACAAGGGCACCTACCTCCCGCTGTTCTCGAACGTGCCCAGCGGCTTCCTCGGCGCCAACACCTCGTTCAAGGACCTGTACGGCACCGACGGCAAGCCGGACGCGGACAAGGCCAAGAAGGCCCTCGCCGACGCCGGCGTCGCCACCCCGGTAGACCTGAAGCTCGAGTACAACCCGGATCACTACGGCAAGTCCTCCGGCGACGAGTACGCCATGGTCAAGGACCAGCTCGAGAAGTCGGGCCTGTTCAAGGTGGACCTGCAGTCCGCCGAGTGGGTCACCTACAACAAGGCCTCCAAGGCCGATGCGTACCCGGTCTACCAGCTCGGCTGGTTCCCGGACTTCTCCGACCCGGACAACTACCTCACCCCGTTCTTCCCCAAGGGCGGCTTCATGAACAACCACTACTCGAACCCCGAGGTGGACAAGCTCATCGCGAAGCAGCTCACCGAGAAGGACAAGACCCAGCGCGAGAAGGACATCCAGGATGTCCAGAAGCTGCTGGCTCAGGACATCTCCACTCTGCCGCTCCTCCAGGGCGCGCAGGTGGCCGTTTCCGGTGCGAACGTCAAGGGCGTGGAGAGCACGCTGGACGCCTCCTTCAAGTTCCGGCTCGGCAGCGTTTCCAAGTAACACGACGGCAGGGGGCCGGGAAGCTTCATTCCCGGCCCTCTGCCGTTTCGGCTGTCAGCTCCTGACCGCCGCCTGGTGGCCGGGGCTGCAGTCCCCGGCACGGTCACGCACATCTCGACGCAAGGTTCCCCATGTCTTCCATCATCGAAGCTGAGTCGCCCGAGGCACTCAGCCCCGCTGTCTCCCCCCGGAGCAGCGGGGGAGTTGGCCGGTACATCCTGGTCCGCTTCCTGCTCATCTTCCCCACGATCTTCATCCTGGTCACCCTGGTCTTCTTCCTCATGCGGGTCACCGGCGACCCCATCACCGCGGCACTGGGCGGACGCCTGCCGCAGGACCAGCTCGACGCCAGGATCCACGAGGCCGGCTACGACCGGCCCATCCTCGTCCAGTACTTCGAATACCTCGGCCAGATCGCCACGGGTAACTTCGGCACCACCATTTCGGACCGCCGGCCCGTCGCGGAGATGCTCGCGACTTTCGGCACCGCGACCCTCGAACTGACCTTCAACGCCCTCGTGGTGGCGTTGCTGATCGGCATCCCGCTCGGCATGATCGCCGCCCACAAGCGGGACAAGGCGCCGGACGCCGTCCTGCGCTTCTTCGCCATCCTGGGCTACGCCACCCCCGTGTTCTTCGCGGGCCTGCTGCTCAAGCTCACCTTCTCCGTGGCACTCGGCTGGTTGCCGGTCTCCGGGCGCGCGTCCACCACGACGGAACTCGCCATGAGCCAGCTCGCGGCCCCCACCGGGATCTACTGGCTGGACGCGTTGCGCAGCGGAAACCTCGACGCCTTCGGTGACGTTGTCAAGCACGCGATACTCCCGGCCATCGCCCTCGGTCTGCTGACCGCGGGCATCTTCCTGCGCCTCGTGCGCACCAACCTGATCGGCACCCTCGGGAAGGACTATGTGGAGGCCGGGCGTTCGCGCGGTGTGAGCGAGTACCGCCTCGTCACCAAGCACGCCTACAAGCCCGCGCTCATCCCGATCATCACCGTGATGGGCCTCCAGATCGCCATGATGCTCGGCGGCGCGGTCCTCACGGAGACGACGTTCGAATGGAAGGGTCTGGGCTACCAGCTGGCGCAGTACCTGACCGCTCGCGACTTCGTGGCCGTGCAGGGCATCGTCATGCTGCTCGCCGTGATCGTGGCCGTGACCAACTTCGTGGTGGACATCGTGGCCGCCATCATCGACCCCCGGGTGAGGTACTGATGTCTGCAACTCCGACGACGCCGGCCTCCGTGCCACAGCGCCCCCAGGGCGGCTCCTGGCTGCGCCGCCTTCCCGTCATCTCCCATCTGCGCCAGAGTGTCGGCCTCCAGCGCGGCATGCTCGTGCTCGGCACCGCGCTCACCGTGCTCTTCGTCCTCGTGGCCCTGCTGGCGCCCGTGATCGCGCCCTACGGCTACTCCCAGATCTCCGACGCCGACGGCACCTTCCCGGCCCAGGCCGCCCCCGGTGGCAAACACCTGTGGGGCACCACGGTCGGCGGCTATGACGTCTTCTCCCGTGCGGTGTGGGGTTCCCAGACCGCGGTGATCGTGATTCTCGTGTCGGTGGCTCTGTCCCTCGTGCTGGGTGTCCTGCTGGGCCTGGTCAGCGGGTACCTCGGCGGCTGGGTGGACCGGATCCTGGTGGTCATCGCCGACGCGATCTACGCCTTCCCGTCCCTGCTCCTGGCCATCGTCATGTCCATCGTGATCAGCCACGGCCAGTCCAGCTTCTGGGGCGGCGTGCTCGCCTGTGCGTTCTCGATCACCGTGGTGTTCGTGCCGCAGTACTTCCGTGTGATCCGCGCGGAGACCATCCGCCTCAAGGCCGAGCCGTTCGTGGAGTCCGCCAAGGTGGTGGGTGCTTCCCCGTGGCGCATCATGGGCCGTCACATCTTCAAGAACGCCACCCGCACCCTGCCGCTCATCTTCACGCTGAACTCCTCGGAGGCCATCCTGACGCTGGCGGGCCTGGGCTTCCTGGGCTTCGGCATCGAACCGACGTCCGCGGCCGAGTGGGGCTTCGACCTGAACAAGGCCATGTCCGACGCCTCGTCCGGGATCTGGTGGACTGGCGTCTTCCCGGGCGCCGCGATCGTGCTGACCGTCCTGGGCCTCACGCTCATGGGTGAGAGCATGAACGATCTCAACGACCCGCGACTGCGCGGACGCCGCAGGCCGGGCCGCAAGGGCGCATCCCGTGGCGCCGTCGCCGGCTCCGCTCAGGGCGCCCAGAATGCGCCGGGTTCGAACGGAAAGGAAGCCACCGCATGAACGCGGCAGCACATCGCGGGGCGACCGGTCCCGCGCAGCAGGACACTGGGGCCGCGGTCCTGGACATCGAGCACCTGAACGTCACGTTCGCCACCGACGGCGGAGACGTCCACGCGGTGAAGGACGTCAGTCTGGAGGTGCGTCCGGGCGAGGTCCTCGCGATCGTCGGCGAGTCCGGCTCCGGCAAGACCGTGACGGCGCGGACCATCCTGGGCCTGCTGCCCGAGACGGCCACCAGCCAGGGCGCCGTGCTCATCAACGGCCGGAACGTCGTCAGCGTCAGCCCCGCCGAGCTCCGGAGGATCCGCGGCCGGGACGTGGCGATGGTGTTTCAGGAGCCGTCGACGGCCCTGAACCCGGTGTTCACCATCGGCTGGCAGATCGCCGAGGGCATCCGGGCCCACGCCCGCGACGGTCAGAAGGTCTCGGCCAAGGACGCCAAGGCCCGTGCGGTCGAGGCGCTGCGCAAGGTCGGCATCCCGGAACCCGAGGTCCGGGTGGACTACTACCCCCACCAGCTCTCCGGCGGCCAGAAGCAGCGCGTGGTCATCGCCGCGGCGCTGGCGCTGGATCCCGGACTGATCGTGGCGGACGAGCCCACCACGGCCCTCGATGTCACCGTGCAGGCGGAGATCCTCGAGCTCCTGCGGGAACTCCGGGACGACTACGGCACCTCGATCGTGCTCATCACCCACAACATGGGCGTGGTGGCCGACCTGGCCGACCGCGTCGTGGTCATGTACCGCGGCGATGTCGTGGAGGAGGCGCCCGTCCGGACCCTGTTCGCCGAGCCGAAACAGGACTACACCAAGGACCTGCTGGCCGCGGTGCCGCACCTGGGCCGGAACTCCGCGTCGGAGGGCGCCGAGGGACGGCTTCACCAGGACGGCAGAATCCTCGTGGAGGCCAAGGGCCTGAGCATCGAGTTCCCGGGCCGTTTCGGCCGCCCGGGCTTCAAGGCCGTGGACGACGTCAGCTTCACCATCCGGGAGCGCGAGGTCTTCGGCCTGGTGGGCGAGTCGGGCTCCGGCAAGTCCACCATCGGCCGCGCCATCGCGGGCCTGAACCGGGTCACGGGCGGCAGCCTGACCGTGTTCGGGCAGGAGATGCTCGGGTTCCGGGAGAAGAACTTCAAGCCGCTCCGTAAGGACATCGGGTTCGTGTTCCAGGATCCCGCGGCTTCCTTCAATCCGCACCTCACCATCGGGGAGTGCATCGCCGAGCCGCTCATCATCCACCGGAAGCCGAGCGCGGCTGAGGCGCGCAAGCGCGTCGGCGAACTGCTCGAATCGGTGCAGCTTCCGGCGTCGTACGCGTCGCGGTACCCGCACGAACTCTCGGGTGGCCAGCGGCAGAGGGCCTCGCTCGCGCGGTCCCTGGCGCTGAACCCGCCGCTCGTGATCGCGGACGAGCCGACCTCCGCCCTGGACGTCTCCGTGCAGGCGAAGGTCCTGGAACTCTTCCGGGACATCCAGGAGGAATACGGTTTCGCGGCGCTCTTCATCAGCCACGACCTGGCGGTCGTGGACATGCTCTCCCACTGGGTGGGCGTGCTGCTCAAGGGCAAGCTCGTGGAACAGGGCATCGGAAGCCAGATCATGGGACACCCGAGCCAGGAGTACACCAAGCGGCTCATCGCCTCGCTGCCCGTGCCGGATCCGGACGAGCAGGCGGCCCGCCGCCAGGCGTACCGGGCGGGGCTGACCGCCTGAGCCTGTCATCCTGATCGGAATGCCTGATTCACTGCCGAGTTCGGGGGATCGTGCCGGGAACGGGGCCTGCAAGCCCCGCCTCCGCAAAGATCCCCCGAACTCGGCGGTCCGTCAGGGTTCCACCAATCCGTCCCAGGACCACTGCGGCATCCGCAGTCCGGAGGGGACATCGTCCGCGCTCCGGTGGTAGCGGTACATGTCCACCGTGGTGGCCCAGGTGAAGTAGTCGTGGAGCGTCCGCCGGAGCCGTTCATCGGACGCCAAGCCCGCGTCCTCCAAAGCCAGGTCGAAACAGGCGACGGCCCGGGCGTTCATCTCCTCGTGTTCCCCGTTTCCGCTGTGCAGGCGGACCACTGAACTCTGGTCACCGAAGGCCTCAGAGTAGAGCTTCGGTCCGCCCAGGGACTCGGCCCAGTAGGCTGCCAGACGCGGTGTGTGATCAGGTCTGGCCCCGTTCCGGAAAGCATGGCTCACGACGGCGTCGGCCAGCACCCGCCGGTGCCAGGCCTCCGCGAGGGCGAGCAGGCCGTCGAAGCCACCCGCTGCGTCGAAGACGGATGGGGAATGATCCGAGCGCATACCAGCACCATACTCTTCGCCGAGTTCGGGGGTTCGTGCCGAGTTCGAGGCCTGCAGACCCCGATGCCAGAACGAACCCCCGAACTCGGCGGATGGAACAATGGCGGCATGGAACAGCTCGCACTCATCGTCGGATTGCTCTTCGCCACGGTGCTCGCCGTCGGCCTCGGGGACCGCCTGAAACTCCCGTACCCGGTGCTCATGCTGCTGATGGCCATGGTCATGACCTTCATCCCCGGGTTCCCCGAACTGGCGATCGACCCCGAGCTGATCCTCCCGATCTTCCTCCCGCCTTTGCTCTTCGCGACGGCTCAGCGCAGCTCCTGGCAGGTGTTCCAGCTGCGCTGGCGCACCCTGCTGTGGCTCGCCGTGGGGCTCGTGGTGGTGACCACGGTGTTCGTCGCCGGAGCCGCCTGGCTCCTCATCCCTGGCATCGGCATCCCCGCGGCCATCGCCCTCGGCGCCATGGTGGCACCGCCGGATCCGGTCGCCGTCGAATCCGTGGCCGGCAAGGTCCACATGCCCCGCAAGCTCATGAACATCCTGCAGAGCGAGGGCCTGTTCAACGACGCGGCCGCCATCGTGATCTTCCAGGCCGCCGTCGCCGCGACCCTGGCAGGCCGGAACCTCGACGCGAGCCTGGTGCCGAAATTCCTCCTGGGCATCGTCCTCGCCGTGATCATCGGCGTGCTCATGGGCTACGCGGCGAAGCTCGTCACCTGGCTCGTCACCGCGGGTGTCGCGCGCACCGCCGTGAGCCTCGTGGTCCCCTTCGCCGCGTACATCCTGGCGGAAGAGGTGCACGCCTCGGGTGTCATCGCCGTCGTCGTCGTGGCCCTGGAGATGAAGCGGCACGCACGGCCCGAGGACGCGGCGGAGCGCGTGAGCCAGGCGGCGTTCTGGGACGTGGTGGAACTGCTCGCGACGGGCCTGGCGTTCGGTCTGGTCGGCCTCGACATCCGCCAGGTCATCCAGCATGAAGGCACCGGGATCTTCGAGATGGTCCCGGCGGCCATCGCGGTCTGCGCCGTGGTGGTGGCGGTCCGGTTCCTGTGGATGTGGCTGTACCTGTCCACTCGGCGGTCGCTGTACCGGGGTGACTGGGTGGGCATGCTCAAGGACGTCATCATCCTCAGCTACAGCGGCATGCGCGGCCTGGCCACCCTCGCCCTGGCGCTCGCTTTGCCTCTGGTGCTCGACGACGGCTCGGCCTTCCCGGCCCGCTCCCAGATCCTGGTGACCGCCTGCGCCGTGCTTCTGGTGACGCTCGTGCTCCCCGGCCTGACGCTGCCGGCCCTCATGAAGGTGCTCAAGGCGCAGGACGACGGCGCCGAGGAGAAGGAGGCCACCCGCATGCTCGGCCGCCGGGCGCAGAAAGCCGCCATGCTGGCCCTCAAGGAGAGTGAACTCGTCAACCAGCTCACACCCGAGCAGCAGGCCTTGATGGCCAAGCGCTTCAAGTCCCTGCATCTGGAACTGCAGGGCGCCGATCCGGAGCACCCCGGCAAGGGCCTCCCCGACGACGTCCGGGAACGCTTCGCCAAGGGCCGCGAGCTCATGGTGGCGGCGCAGACGATCGCCCTCGACGCCGCTCGCCAGGAGGTCCTCGTGGCCCGCAAGGAACTGGGCATGGATCCCGAGGTGGCGGACCATGTGCTGCGCCAGCTCGACCTGCGCACCATGGTGATGCCGAAGACGGACTGAGCCGTCCGCGCGCCGCTGTTCAGGCGCCTGCCGTGACTGGCGGCGTCGCCATGGGCCGTGAAAGAGTTCCTGTATGAGCCAGAACACAGAGCACGGGTCCGGCATGGGCCGGATCATCTACGGCTGCATGGGTCTCGGCGGAGCCTGGGAGCCCACCCAGTACACCGAGGCGGACGTGGCGCAGGCGTCAGAGGTCATCGACGCTGCCCTGGCGATCGGCGTCGAGCTGTTCGATCACGCGGACATCTACCGCTTCGGCAAGGCCGAGGCCGTGTTCGGCGAGGTCCTGGCGGCGCGGCCCGAGCTGCGGGACCGGATCCTCCTGCAGAGCAAATGCGGCATTCGGCTTCACGAGAACGGCCTCAACAACTACTACGACCTCAGCTACGACTCCATCATGGAGCGCGTCGAGGGCATTCTGAGCCGGCTGCGGACCGACCACCTGGACACGCTGCTGTTCCACCGGCCGGACCCGCTGCTCAACCGTGAGGAGGCCGCCCGCGCGGTGCGCGAACTCCTGGCGGACGGACGCATCAAGGCGCTGGGCGTCTCCAACATGTCCACAGCGCAGATGGAACACCTTCAGGACGCACTCTCCACCCCACTGGTCGCGAACCAGCTCGAGATGAGCCTCGGCACTCGCGACTGGCTGGATTCGACCGTCACGGTCAACCATCGTCAGGGCGCCGGCAACCCGTTCCCGCACGGCACGCTGGAGCACTGCATGAGCCGCGGAATCGAACTGCAGGCGTACGGGTCGCTGGCCAACGGCCGCTACACCGGCGGCGTGCCGGCTCAGGACCTGAACGAGGCGGACCGCGCGACGGCGGAACTGGTCCAGGAGCTCGCCGCTCAGTTCGGCGTGGCGCCGGAATCCGTGCTGCTCGGCTGGCTCATGAAGCACCCGGCCCGCATCTCCCCGGTGATCGGGACCACGAACCCGGCCCGCATCGCCGCCTGCGCGGACGCCATCGCGGTGGCCGAGCGGATGGACCGGCTCCAGTGGTACCGGCTGTGGATCACGGCCCGGGGCGAGTTCATCCCGTAGCCGTCGGGCCGGTGCGGCCGCTCCCGTCTGGCTATACCGGTCTAGGGCCAAGGTGACGCTTGCCGCTCGGAATCTGTGAGAAAAGTCAAATAAAACCAGATATGACTGTCCGGGGCCCACAAACGCTTGGGCGGGTGCGGCCCCGGACCGGTACCGTATTCTCATGAGTTCTTCCGTCACTTCCACTGGTCGTCCCACTCGAAAAGTCAGCCCGGATATCGCCCGTTCGTGGCTCCTGGTCAACGCCATGAAGACGGAACTCTTCGATGACGCCGCCGCCTCCCGCGCGGACGCCATCATCCTGGACATCGAGGACGCCGTGGACCCCTCGCACAAGGACGAGGCCCGCGACAACGTCCGCGGCTGGCTGGAAGCCGGCGGGCAGGCCTGGGTCCGCATCAACGACGCCACGAGCCCCTTCTGGGCCGATGACCTGGCCGGCCTCCGCGGCACCCCGGGTCTGCTCGGCGTGATGCTCGCGAAGACGGAGTCCGCCGACCAGGTGACCGAGTCCTACCACCGCATGGACGGCAAGACCCCCGTGATCGCCCTGGTGGAGTCCGCCGTCGGCATCGAAGAGGCCAACAACATCGCGAAGGGTCAGGGCTGCTTCCGCCTGGCGTTCGGTTCCGGCGACTTCCGCCGCGACACCGGTATGGCGGCGACCCCGGAGGCCATGGCCTACCCGCGGGCCAAGCTCGTCGTCGCGAGCCGCGTGGGCGGCCTGCCGGGCCCCATCGACGGCCCCACCGTCGGCAGCAACCACCCCATCCTGCGTGAGCAGAGCGCCATCACCGTCACCATGGGCATGACCGGCAAGCTCTGCCTCGCCACGGATCAGACGGCCATCATCAACGAGGTCATCAGCCCCACGCCGTCCGACGTCGCTTGGGCCACCGACTTCATGAACGACTTCGAGGCCAACGGCCGCGTGATCCGTGACGGCTCCGACCTGCCCCGCCTGGGCCGTGCGGAGAAGATCATGAAGCTCGCCACCGCCTTCGGCGTCACCCCGGCTCTCTAGAGCGGGCTCCTCGATGCTGGGTGACTTCTGGGCGAACGCGTCCACCGTGTACAAGACCGTGGTGCTCAGCGCCCTCGGCTTCATGGTGGTGGGCCTCGGCCTGAACATCATCGGCCTGGTGAAGCACAACAACCCCCTCGCGATCGGGGCGCTCCCGGTCATCGGCGTGGGTCTTCTGCTCCACGTGGCGGGCATGGTGATCCGCACCCGCGAACTCCGCAAGGGCCGCCCGGGGAAGTAGCCCCCGCCGTCGTGCGCGAAGTGACAGATGATGCCCGGAAGATGCGTTCTTCCGGGCTTCATCTGTAACCTCGGTGAGCCACGCAGCCGACCTACCGTAGTAGGTGAGGCAAGTAGGCTTGTTCCATGAGTATCAATCCCGATCTGCAGGGCCGCAGCTACCCGGCCGCCGAGGTGTACGAGGTGGGCCGCGAGAAGGTCCGCGAGTTCGCCCGCGCGGTGAAGGCCACCCATCCGGCACACTTCGACGTCGAGGCCGCCCAGGCGCTCGGCCACGCCGATCTGGTGGCGCCGCCCACCTTCGCCATCATCGTGGCGCAGCGGGCCGACGCCCAGCTGATCGAGGACCCCGAATCCGGGATCGACTTCTCCCGCGTCGTGCACGCGGACCAGCGCTTCACGCACCACCGCCCCATCGTCGCCGGTGACCGCCTCGTGGCCGAGCTCCACGTGGACACCGTCCGCGGCATGGGCGGCGGCGCCATGATCACCACCCGTTCGGAGATCTCGACCGTGGACGGCGAGAAGGTCGCCACCACCACGTCGTCCATCCTGGTCCGCGGAGAGGGACAGTAATGCCTGCACTGAATCGGCCTGCACTGAACGAGCTGGAGAAGGGCCAGGAGATCGGCCGCCGCGTCATCGACGTGAACCGCGTCGACCTCGTGAAGTACGCCGGGGCCTCCGGCGACTTCAACCCGATCCACTGGAACGAAGCCTTCGCTCAGGGTGTCGAGCTGCCGGGCGTGATCGCCCACGGCATGTTCACCATGGGCTCCGCCGTCCAGCTGGTCACCGACTGGGCGGGCGATCCCGGCGCGGTGGTCGGCTACCAGACCCGCTTCACCAAGCCGGTCCTGGTCCAGGACACCACCGGCACCGAGGAGCCGGGCGCGCAGGTCGAAGTTGTCGGCGTTGTCGGCGCGCTCGACGAAGAGGCCGGCACCGCCCGGATCGACCTCACCGTCACCTTCGACGGTCAGCGCGTCCTCATGAAGGCCCAGGCCGTGGTGAAGCTCTCCGCATGACACAGCCGACGCTGGCCGATCTGACCACCACCCGCGTGGGCGGCCCCGCGGGCCGTTACGTGGAGGCCGACTCCGAAGCCGCGATCATCGACGCCGTCCGCAGCGCCGACGCGGCGGGTGAGGATCTCCTGATCCTCGGCGGGGGATCGAACCTCCTGGTGTCCGACGACGGGTACCCCGGGACCGTCCTGCGCATCACGTCGCGGGGCATCCGGATCTCCTCTGAGGAGACCTGCGGTGGCGCCACCGTCACGGTCCAGGCCGGGCATCCCTGGGACGAGTTCGTGCACCACAGCGTGCTGCACGCGCACTCCGGTGTCGAGGCGCTGTCGGGGATCCCCGGCAGCACGGGGGCGACGCCCGTGCAGAACGTCGGAGCGTACGGTGCGGATGTCTCCCAGACCATCGCCCAGGTGCGGACGTGGGACCGCGGCACGAACGCCGTCCGGACGTTCACCCTCTCCGAGCTGGAGTTCGGGTACCGGGATTCGATCCTCAAACGGACCACGAGCAACGGGTCCCCGCGCTTCGTGGTGCTGAGTGTGACGTTCCAGTTCCCGCTGGGCCGCATGAGCGCCCCGATCCGCTACGCCGAGCTGGCGCGCACCCTGGGCGTGGAGCCGGGGGAGCGGGCCAACGCGCTGGAGGTCCGTCACGCCGTGCTCGAGCTCCGCAAGGGCAAGGGCATGGTGCTGGACCCGGAGGATCACGACACGTGGTCCACGGGGTCCTTCTTCACCAACCCCGTGGTCAGCGAGGCGGAGGCGGCCCGGCTGCCGGAGGACGCACCCCGGTACCCGGCGGGCGACGGGCTGGTGAAGCTGTCCGCGGCATGGCTGATCGACCACGCAGGCTTCCCGAAGGGCTTCGGCCTGGCTGAGGACTCCGTGACGGGTGGCCGCGCCTCATTGTCCACCAAGCACACCCTGGCGCTCACCAACCGCGGCGGCGCCAGCGCTCAGGACCTCCTGGCCCTGGCGCGCGAGGTGCGCGGCGGCGTGGAGGCGGCGTTCGGCGTCGTGCTCCACAACGAGCCGCTGCTCATCGGTCTGGAACTCTGACCCTCACTCCATCGACCGCTCCGTAGCATGCTGTTTTCCCGGAAAATCGGCCGGGAATGACATCGTACGGAGCGGTCGATCAGGCTTCGGGTTCGTCCAGTGAGCAGGCGCGGCTGAAGAGCAGGTAGCTGAGTGCCGACGCGCAGGCTCCGGTGAGGAAGACCTGGCTGAAGGCGAGGGTCTGCGAGGTGGGGCCGCCCACGAGGAACAGGCCGATCACGGAGAAGGCGATCGCGCCCGCGAGCATCATGAGCGCGCCGAAGTAGAAACTGCGCACCATCACGGGCAGTTCGTTGCTGAGGGAGAGCTGCCACCGTGCGGAGCGGGGCTTGTCGAGGGGCTGCGAGAACACCGCGCAGGCCAGGAGGACGATCGACAGTGCCGCGGCGGTCGAGCCGACCACTTGGATCATCTGCAGGGTGCTCGACACCTTCAGGCCCGAGGTGATCGCCACGAACAGGGCCGCGCCCATGCCGAGGATCGCCAGCAGCCAGCCGGGCACGGCCAGGCAGCGGCTCATCAGGCGCATGTTCGGCCAGAGTTCTCCCAGGGTCACTCATCCACCTTATCCGGTGCGACGCCGCCGGGCCGGTGTCGCACCCCAGTGCCTAGGATGACACCATGGCCTCGACGCTGACTCCCCGGGACATCCCGCGCCTCCGGCTCCTCAGCCACGGGCTTCTGCCGGCTCCGGACGGATTCCCCCGCCCCGCTTTCCACGCCCCGGAGGACGTGGTGGGCTGGATGACCGCCCTGCAGGGGCAGGACTGGTATTCGGTCCCGTGGTCGATCGGCGCTCGGTGGACCGGTGGCGCGACGACGGCGGCCCAGGCGTCCGCGGCTTCCGCGGCTGCGGTGCGCCAGGCCTTCGCCGACGGCAGGATCGTGCGCTCGTGGCCCATGCGCGGCACCTTGCACACGCTCCTCCCGCAGGACCTTCCCCTATTCCATGCGCTGACCTCGGAACGCCTCCTGAAGTCGATGGCCTCCCGGCACCGGAATCTGAGCATCGTCCCGGAGGACTGGGAGAAGGCCCGGGCCGTGGTGCGCGGGACCCTGGGCGGCGGCGGCCGGGCCACGAGGGCCGAACTGTTCGCGGCCCTCGAAGAGGCGGGACAGGGCACCCGGGAGCAACGCGGCGCCCACTTGCTCCTGGTGCTGTCCATCACCGGGACTCTCGTTCAGGGACCCGCGGACGGGAAGGAGCACCTCTTCGTCCTGCAGGACGAGTGGATCGCCTCGCCGCGTGAGCTGTCCGTCGAGGACGCCCTCGACGACCTGCTGGAACGCTACGTCCGCAGTCACGGCCCGGCGACCATCCGCGACTTCGCCTGGTGGACCGGCCTGCCCCTCGGCCCGTGCCGGGAAGCGCAGCTCCGCCTCGGGGAGCGGGTGCGCGAATACGAGGGTGGCTGGCTGCTGAGTGCGGAGACCGCCGCGTGGCTGGACGCCCGTGACGGCGAGCCGCTGCCGGGCGCGCGGTCGTTCCACCTGCTGGCCGGCTTCGACGAGTACATCCTCGGGTACACGGACCGCAGTCCTGTCCTCGCCCGCGAGCACTTCGACCTGATCGTGCCCGGCGGCAACGGCATGTTCAAACGCACGATGATGAGTGGTGGCGTGACGGACGGGACGTGGTCCACGGACTCGCGCGGGGCCGTCGTGCTTGAACCGTTCGACGCGGACGGCGCCCGGCCGCACCGTTCGAGTGCGGCGCGGGCGGCCGCCTATCAGCGGTTCATGGGCACTCAGCGGATGTAGGTGTTGCCCTGCCGGTGCCCGAGCCGGCTAGAGCCCCAAACGGTCCAGGGCGGCGCGCAGTCGCTCCACCGTGCCGTCGACGTCGCCCAGCTTGTCCAGCCCGAACAGCCCGACGCGGAACGTGGTGAAGTCCTCCGGCTCCCCGCAGTGCAGCGGCACACCGGCGGCGACCTGGACGCCCTCCCGCGCGAAGCGCGCTCCGGATTTCAGCTGGGGGTCGGTGGTGTGAACGACCACGACGCTTGGCGCCGCGAATTCCGAGGCCGCCACCGACGGCAGACCGCGCTCCGCGAGAAGCTCGCGGACTCGCCGCCCGAGCTCTTCCTGGGCCGAGCGCAGTTCGTCGTAGCCGCGGTCCCGCGTCTCGATCATCTGGGCGAGGTTCCGCACGATCGTGTCCGTCGGCATCGTGGCGTGGTACGCGGCCCGGCCTTCGCGGTAGGCCTCGGAGATGTTCAGCCAGGTCCGCAGGTCGAGGGCGAAGCTCGTCGAGGCGCGGGACTCCACGAACTCCCGGGCCGTCCTGCTGAGCATGACGTAACCGACGCCGGGAGAACCGCTCCAGCCCTTCTGCGGGGCGCTGAGGAGGACGTCCACCCCGAGCCCCCGCATGTCCACGAGCAGGGCGCCGGAGGCGATGCAGTCGAGCACCAGCACGCCGCCCACCTCGTGCACGGCGTCGGCGAGGCCCCGGATGTATTCGTCGGGGAGGACCATGCCGGCCGCCGTCTCGACATGCGGCGCGAACACGACGGCGGGCCGCTCGGCGCGGATGGCGGCCACCACCTCGTCGAGCGGGGCAGGGCTCCACGCCGCCTGCGCCCCCTCGCCGTCCGGGCGTGCGGCACAGACCGTGACGCTCGACGCGATGGAGCCGGCTTCGAGGATCTGGGACCAGCGATACGAGAAGAGCCCATTGCGCACCACCAGGGCATGGACTCCCGCGGCGAAGTGCCGCGCGACCGATTCCATGGCGTAGCTTCCGCCGCCGTTGACGAGGGCGACGGCGTCCGCGGAGTACGCGGTGCGGAGGATCTCGAGCGTCTGCTGCATCGCGGTGACGAAGCGCTGGGACATGTGGTTCAGGGACCGGTCCGTGAAGACCACCGAGTACTCCAGCAGGCCATCGGGGTCGACATCGGGACGGGGCAGCTCAGGCGTGGGCAGGTTCATGGCTCCATCGTGGCATGACCGGTGCGGCAAGCACAGTACCGGGGCTGCCTTGTGGACGGAGCTCTGCACATAGCGCTCTGCACATGACGGAGGACCGCTGCGCCGTCCCGGCACCCCAGACGCCCCGCCCGCGCGCCGCGCGCCCGCCGTCGTCGGGCCGGAAACGCCGAAGGCGCAGACTCCCGTGGGAGTCCGCGCCTTCCGGAGACGCCGGGAAAGCCGGAACGGTCAGAGGCGGCCGGTGGCGATGCTGACCATGCGGCGCAGCGGCTCGGCGGCGCCCCAAAGCAGCTGGTCGCCGACCGTGAAGGCGCTGATGTACTCGGGGCCCATCTCCATCTTGCGGATGCGGCCGACCGGGATGTTGAGCGTGCCCGAGGCGGCGACGGGGGTGAGGTCGTTCATGGACGCCTCCTTGACGTTCGGCACCACGGTGGCCCATTCGTTGTCCGCGTCGATGATCTTCTCGATCTCCTCGACGGAGAGGTCCTCGCGGAGCTTGAGGGTGAGTGCCTGGGAGTGGGAGCGCATGGCGCCGATCCGTACGCAGAGGCCGTCCATGATAATGCGGTCCGCGTCGGTGGTGCCGAGGATCTTGTTGGTCTCCACACCGGCCTTCCACTCCTCGCGGCTCTGGCCGTTGCCGAGGTCCGAGTCGATCCAGGGGATGAGCGATCCCGCGAGCGGCACCCCGAACTGGGCGGCGTCGACGCCGTCGCGCTGGTGGGCCAGGACCTTGCGGTCGATCTCCAGGATCGCCGACGCCGGGTCCTGCAGCTCGCTGCTGACCTCGGCGTTCAGGGTGCCGAACTGGTTGAGCAGCTCGCGCATGTGCCGCGCGCCGCCGCCCGAGGCCGCCTGGTACGTCATGGAGGTGCCCCACTCGACCAGGTTGTTCTTGAACAGGCCGCCCAGGCCCATGAGCATGCAGGACACGGTGCAGTTGCCGCCGATGAAGTCCTTCACCCCGGATTCCAGCCCCCGGTCGATGACGTCACGGTTGATGGGGTCCAGGACGATGATCGAGTCGTCGTTCATGCGCAGCGTGGAGGCGGCGTCGATCCACAGGCCGTCCCAGCCGCGCGAGCGCAGCGCGGTGTGGACCTGCTTCGTGTAGTCCCCGCCCTGAGCGGTGACGATGATCGGCAGCTTGGCCAGGGTGTCGATGTCGAACGCGTCTTCCAGCGTGCCGGTGCCCTCAGCGAAGGACGGGGCGGCACCCCCTGCGTTGGAGGTGGAGAAGAAGACGGGGTTCAGGCTGGCAAAGTCATTCTCTTCCTGCATGCGCTGCATGAGGACGGAACCGACCATGCCACGCCACCCGACAAAACCTACGGAAGGCACGGCTACGTTAGTCATGACCTGATTTTACGGGGAAAGACGCTCGCGTTTCCGCCGGTTACGTCACACGGGTGTTGGGAACGGTGTGGAAGCGCACGACGGCGGGTGGTGGGGGCGCGTGGGGCGGTCCGGCCATTTGTCGGGTTCGGCGCCCTTGTTTGTTTTCTGCGCCCAATTGGGGCGCAGAAAACAAACAAGGGCGCCGGGATCATCGGTTCGTCAAGGCGGTAGTGTCTTACAGCTCACGACGGCGGTTGGGCGCCCTCACTTGATCGGGTCGGGGATCCCCTTGCGCCTGCGGAGGGCCTTCGCCCGTGCCTCCCGGAGTGTGGCCTGTGCGCCGATCCAGGTGCACGCGCCGAGCACGACAAACCCAGCGACACCGAGCCAGGCTGGGCCGGACGGGGTCGTGCACGAGTAGATGAAGGCGATCAGACACGTGAGAGCGGTTGCGAGGACACCGAGCGTTAGAAGAGTCATGCCCCACACGCTGCGGATCTGAGACTCGAGGCCGTGCGTCGAGTTGCCGTATTCGTCGAGGGTGTAGCTGTGGAGTTCGCCATCCTTGCCGCGGGCGAGGATGTGAGGACCGGCGAGCAGCTTGTGCCCGGCCCGGGCTTGCTCGTCCCGCAGTGCTCGGTCAGGATCGCGCGATGGGATCCGAGAGGAAACCATCACCGGAGCCCGGCGGACGAGGCCCTGAGACGCAGACCTGCGAACATCAGCACCGCGGCCAGCAGCGCCAACCAGAGGCCATTCCAGAGGAGGTCGAGGGACGTCCAGCTGATCAACAGCCAGAGCGCGCGGAGGATCACGGCGATCTCCAGGACGGCGCCCACCACGAACAGCACCCATCCCAGGACGCGCCGCACGGTCCGCAGCGCCGGTGAGGGGCCACGTTCTGCCGGCTGTGCGCTCTGCGGGGCCGCAGCGGATGACGGCACGGCACGGACCGCGCCCTCGGGAAGGAAATCCAGGGTCTTCCCCCGGGCTTTCCTCATCCGGGACGCTTTGAGTTCTTTGAGGAAGTATCCCCAGCCCAGGCCGGCCACGAGCACTCCGAGCGCGTCGTACCCCAGCATGAGCGGGTCGAACCGGGACTGCGGTGTGTCGCCGGGAGCGACGATCGACACGATCGTCGCGACCACGATGGTCCCGGCGCAGGCCGTGAGCAGGATGGCCAGGAACAGCAGCCCACCGACGGAATTGATCGGTTGGACCACGGCTCCGTAGTCGCCCTTGTAGACGCCGTATTCCTCACGGGTCAGACCGCGTGCGGCGGCATCCTCCTGCGCCCGTCGTTCCCACGGTCCCTGAGGGCGAGGGGTCATGCCACGTCCCGGGTCTCGCGGATCTTGAGGAGCAGCCCGTCAGCGTCCAGGTCGCGGGTCTCCACCGGATCGGCGTCGGGGTGGGGGACCACGCCCGTGGTCCACGAATCCTCATCGCGACGGACGAGGAGGTGCTTCTCGCCGTCGAGCCCGAACGTCCTGAGGAGGGCGGTGCCCGCAGGGAACTTGCGCACGTGGCTCTGCAGGACATCGAGGATCGCGGCGTCGCCGTCGATCTGCGGATCCTGAGCGAAGACGAACCACGACATCATGGTCCGCGGCTGCATGAGAATCGACACCTCGTCCGACTCGACGTGCACGACGGTGTCGCTCTCGTCGTCGCTCATCAGTTCGATCTGAGCCCACCGAGTGGCAGAGGACAGGGCGTAGACCACGGGCGTCGCGGGGAACTGGAACTCGGGGCCGTCGTTGTAGGTGGCGTAATCGTGCGCGAACAAGGAGGAGGCGCCCGCCAGGCACAGCGCGTCATTCCGGGCCTCTTCCTGAAGACGGAGCACTTCGGCCGAGCGGGCACTGGAGTCCGTGTCGAACGACCGGAGGATGTAGGCGAGTTCTCCGTAGCCGAAGCCGATGTAGTCGGGCTGCGGCTCTTCAGCTGAGGCTGTCATGTCGTGCTCCTTCGATTCGATTCACTGGAAGCGTGCGGTACTCAAGCGGCGTGCGGATCATCCGAAGCCGAAGAACTTCGCCGCGCCCTTTCCGACGTCGGCAAGACCCTTGCCCACGGTCTTACCGGCGTTGGCCACTGCGTCCACGGTATGGGACACCGCGCCATTGACGAACTCCTTGACCACCGGGATGTCGTAGACGGCCCAGGCGGCGCTCGCCACGGCGCAGACGGTGCCCGCGGGCGGCGGCAGGAAGGACCCCACGGCGAGGGCGGTCTTGGCTCCGGACTCGATACCGCCGGAAACGTCGCCCTTGGCGAAGTTGTTCACGGTGTCGAAGGCGTTGAGCCCGACGCCGGCCCAGCCGAGACCGCGGCCCAGGCCGCCTTTGCCCAGGGACTCCAGGACTTCGCCCTTGCCCTGGAACAGCCACTTCTCCTCGGCGAAGAGTTTGGCGGCCTTCTCGCCCATGGGGAAGAACTTGTTCAGGTTCTTCTGGCCGAGGAAATCACTGGTGTCCTGGACGGTGGCGAACCACTTGCTGTTGCGGACGCTGTCCGCGAGGACGGCACGGGAATCCATGAGGTTCACGAACTCGGGGTAGCCGTCCACCCACAGCTTGGTGCCGTTCTTCAGAAGATCGAAGGGAGCCTTGAGGCCTCCACGCAGTTTCCATGCGTCGCGGAAGGGCGAGCCCTTCTCCAGCCAGTCGAACGGCCCGCCGCCCCCGTTCCCACCCGGTCCGCCGCCCGGACCACCCGGCAGCGGGCCGCCTCCGGAGCCGTGGGCCGCGTTCGACGCGGTCTCCTGCTCGTCGGCCTGCGTGAGCAGGAAGCGCGACTGCTTCTTCAGCGCCGACGCCGCGTTCATCAGCACCGTGCGATGGCTGCTGTTCCACTCCGACTTGAACCGGACCGCATCCGGTCCCTTCCAGGCCTGCGCGCTGTTGATGCTCTGGCCGAGCTGGCTCGATTGCTGGAGCAGACTCTCCGATGCCTTACCGAAGGTCTGCGCCAGAGTGCGCAACTGCGCGACGTCCGCGCCCCACACCGTGCTTCCCATCAGGACTCCTGTCGCCCTCTGTCATGTTCATCCACCAACGAGAGTATCCCGGACGAGTGACGGGTTGCGATGGGGAGCACTCCCCATCGGCTTACTCCGGCCGGGAGGATTCCTCCGCCAGCGCGGTCCGGCGCTTCTTCAGCGCCCACCAGGCCCCGAACACGAACACCTGGGTGACGAGCACCAGGACTATCACTCCGGGGATCCGGTTGCCGGCCAGGATCATGAACAGTCCCAGGACGGCGGTCACGAGACCGAGCAACGGGAAGAGCATGTACCCGAGCACGAAGAGGACGTCGGAGCGGGTCAGAAGGTGTTTCATGCAGGCCTTTTCAGAATGCGGGGAAGGGAGGCGCTCAGGCGCTTTCCCAGAGGGTGAAGCGGTAGCGGGTGCCGTTCGCGGAGGTCAGCCAGCGGTCGGCGCCGCCTTCCTCCGGCTCGGGTTCGACGGCGGTGCGCCGCCACGAGTCCGGCAGCTCGGGTGCGTGGGTGTCGCCGTCGGCGTCGGAGTCGATCACGGTGATGACCGCGAAGTCGGCCTCCGGAAGGGACTGCCGGTAGATCTGACCCCCGCCGATCACCCAGCGGAGCCCGTCCCCGGCCTCCGCGAAGGCCGCCTCCAGCGACGGCACGACGACGGCGCCCTCCGCCTCGGGCGTCCCCGCCCAGTCTTCGCGGCGGGTCACCACGATGTTGGTGCGGCCGGGGAGCGGGCGGAACTTCGCGGGGAAGGACTCCCAGGTCCGGCGGCCCATGATCACAGGGCGTCCCGCGGTCATCGAGCTGAAGTGTTTGAGGTCCTCCGGGACGTGCCAGGGCATGGTCCCGGCGTTCCCGATCACGCCGTTCGCGGTCTGCGCCCAGATCAGGCCGGTGCCCCGGAGCCCGGAGCGGATGCGGTCCGCGAAAGCCGTGGGCCCGTCGCCGCTCATACGGCCACCGGGGCCTTGATGCCCGGGTGGTGCTGGTAGTCGACCACGTCGAAGTCCTCGAACTCGTAGTCGAAGACGCTCTCCGGGACACGCTTGATCTGCAGTGTCGGATATGGGAGGGCTTCGCGGCTGAGCTGGAGTTCGACCTGCTCCACGTGGTTGTCATAGACGTGGCAGTCGCCGCCGGTCCAGACGAAGTCGCCCACCTCGAGGCCGGCCTGCTGGGCGACCATGTGCGTCAGCAGGGCGTAGGAAGCGATGTTGAACGGCACCCCGAGGAACATGTCCGCGGAGCGCTGGTACAGCTGGCAGGACAGTTTCCCGTCAGCGACGTAGAACTGGAAGAACGCGTGGCACGGGGGCAGTGCCATGTTCGAGATCTCGGCGACGTTCCACGCGGAGACGATGTGGCGGCGTGAGTCCGGGTTCGACTTCAGGTTCGCCACCAGCTCGGCGATCTGGTCCACATGGCTGCCATCGGGGGTCGGCCACGAGCGCCACTGCACGCCGTAGACGGGGCCGAGCTCGCCGTCGTCGTCCGCCCATTCATCCCAGATGGTGACGCCGCGCTCCTGCAGCCAGCGCACGTTCGAGTCGCCGCGCAGGAACCAGAGGAGCTCCAGAGCCAGGGACTTGAAGTGCACGCGCTTGGTCGTGATCAGGGGGAAACCCTCGGCCAGGTCGAAGCGGATCTGGCGCCCGAAGACACTCCGCGTCCCCGTGCCCGTCCGGTCCGATTTGTGGGTGCCATGATCCATGACGTCACGCAGCAGGTCCTCATAAGGCGTGGGGATGCTCATGGGTTCAGTCTAGCGGGCCAGGGGCCGGCGGCCGAGGGTCCAGGCCACGCCTGTGGATGGCGCGGCTCAGGGTCTCGGGACCCACCCCGTGCCGGCGCGCGACGGCGAGCAGCTCCTCCAGCGCGGCGGCCACCGGCGCAGGAAGCACGGGAGTCTGGCCGCCCCGATGCGGCGCCCCGGACCCGCGCGGCGGCGCGACGACGGTGCTTCCTGAGCGCCGTGCCGTCCGGATGAGCCCCGCCCCCTCGAGTTCCCGGTACGCGCGCGCGACCGTCCCGGCCGCAAGGCCCAGGTCCCCGGCCAGGGCCCGGACCGTGGGGAGCCTGGCCCCGTCCGCCAGGGCGCCGTTCCGGATCATCGCCTCGAGTTGCGCCCGCACCTGCTCGAACGGGGGAACGGGGGAGTCGAGGTGGATCTCGATCCGGGCGTTCATACGTGGTGGGGTTCCGGGACATGAACCGCGTCCTCCGGCTCAGGGACCGGGTCGACGGCGCTGAGAGACCAGAGCAGCACGGCCAGGAGGATCAGCACGGTGCCGGCCAACTGGGCGAAGCCGAGGATGGCGGTGGCCACGCCGCTCTCCTCCGTCCGTCCCGTGATCTCCACGGGGAGCCTGATCTGGAAGAGCAGGAAGGCGGAGACACAGAGCAGGATGGCGCCGCTCCACAGGGTCAGCCGCTGCCAGCGCTCCTGGATGACGGCTTCGCGGTCCAGTCGAATGGAGGCGGGCAGCACCGAGGTGAGGGTGCGGGCGGCGATCCGGCGCCCGGTCAGCAGCGTCAGGACGATGATCGCGAGAGCACCGAGACCGCACGCGATGATGGCGGGGATGGCGATCTCGCTGTGATCTCCCTCGGTGGACGCGACGTTCCACAGCACGCTCGCCAGCGCGACGAGGACGGTGATGCCGCAGAGCACGGCCACGGTCAGGGTCGAGGCGCGGGGGAACGGCAAGCGGACGGGCTGTGCCGCCGGGTGCGTCCGGGCTGCCAGGAGGTCTTGCGCCATCCGGGGATCCTGAGGGATCTTTCGCGTGCACCAGAGCACCCAGAGCAGGAACAGGACCCCGGTCGACAGGACGATCACGATCGAATGCAGCCCTACCCCGTACAGGGCGATCGACGAGACGAGGACGAGGAGGGTGACGAGCCCGAACGGCACGGCCGGCACCACCGCGAGACGGTGCCACCGCAGCGCCGGGTCGGTGGGCTTCGGGTCGGACACCGGCTGGAAGAAGGGGATGGGCCAGCGCCACATCACGAGGAGGACCAGGACGTTGAAGGCCGCCCCAGGTTCGATCCAGGAGGCGTTGCCGAAGCCCGGCACCTTCATCCCGGCGAATCCTGCGGCGATCGCCCCCAGGCCGGAGGCGATGGTGGCCGAGGTCCGCAGGAGCCGGTTCATGGACAGGGTCCGCAGGTAGGAGTTCTCCCGACGGGTCAGTCCCGGCAGCTGGTGCCGGTGGGTGATCAGCAGGAGCACCGCGACCGTGCCGGCGGCCAGCACGAGCCACGCGCCGCCCAGCCAGGCAGCGACCTCGACGCCGGGGAGCCGGCCCGGGTTCGGCACGGCGTAGGGGGAGGGATCCTCGCGCGGCGCCATCCCGGCGAAGCCGAGCGTCGCGAGGATCATGAGCTGGCTGATCAGGAACACCAATGCAGTGACCACGGCGAGTGGCCGGGGCAGGAAATCGGCCAGCCGGCGGGGCTGGATGTCCGCGACCCGCACGGACCGCCGGTCACCCGGGTAGCTCCACTGGCCGAGAGTGTGGATGCCGAGGACCAGCAGGACCGGGACGAAGAGCATCCACGGCGAGGGCGCCGGGGCGAACTGTGTCTGCTGCACTTCCCAGAACGTCGAGGCTCCCGCCAGCGAACTGGCCATCCAGCCGAGCACCCCCACGGTGAGTGAGTGCCGGGCGGCGGTGGCCTGCGTCGCCCCGTGCGGGCCGGCTGACACCATCCGGCGCAGCAGCAGGAAGAGGATGACGGCGCCGGCCAGGGCCATGCCGAAAGGAACGTAAGGCGTCAGCTCGTACGGAATGCTCATCTCAAACCCCCAATTTTGTATCAAGTGTTTGATACAAAACGGGAGGTGTCAAGAGCGTGCCCACCCCTTAACCGCCGCGAGGGAACAGCTGGCGCCCTCATCCACGGCGGGAAGGGGTATCAGCTGTTCCCTCGCGGGAGGAAGGGAAGGACTAGAGTGCGGCGGCCTCGAGGAGCGCGGCCACCTCGGCGGGGCCGAGCCCGCTGACCGGCTCCTCAGCGCCGTTCGCGGAGATCCCGGCGAAGCGCCAGCCCTCGGCGTCACGCGTGACCTCGTAGGAGCTGTTGCGCTCCTGGGTGCTGACGGTGACGGTCGCCTGGCTGCCCGGGTTCTCGTCGGCGTGCTGGTGCAGGATCGACACGGCCGTCTGGGACGCGGTCAGCTCCTCCGGAAGCGGGGTGGCGAACCAGGTGCTCAGGATGCCGGGCTGGAACAGCATGCGCATGCCGTCGGCCTCCACCATCACGAGGCGCGACGAAGCGCCCTCGCCCGCGCTGACCTGCAGCGTGATCCAGAGCCTGCCACCTCCCAGCACCTGCGCGACGGCGGACGCCGCACCGCTGATGCCCAGGCCGTCCTCCTCGGGCTGCACGAAGCCGCGGGCGGCGAGGCCGGAGACCCCCACCTCGGAGAGCGTCGGGTCCGCGGCCCAGGTCCCGGCGTCGAGCGCTTCGACGGAGCGGTTGTGCCCCGGCCCTTCGAAGCTGCTCAGCAGGAAGGCCAGTTCGGCGATGCCGAAGCCGATCGGCTCGGGCGCTGCGTTCTCAGTCATCAGTCGATCCTTCAGTCGTCGAAAGGCCGGTACTGCTCCACCGCCACCACGCGGGACCGGGAGTCCTTGCGCACGTGGAGGACGAGTGCCTCACCTGGCGCCAGGTACGGATCCCGGGTGGGCAGGCTCTGGGCGAGCGGCGCTTTCATGTGCCTGGAGACCTGCTCCAGGATGGTCGGGAGGGTGGGCCGGTGCACGCACACGGCGGCGGGCACACCCTTGTCGAAGACCGCTTCGATGGCGGCCGCCGTCTTCTGGGGTTTGCGCTCGTGGCTGTGTTCGGTCAGGGCGTCCACGAGCTTCACCTTCGCCTTCGTCGCCTTCACGTAGGGCGCGATGGTGGAGATGCAGCGCTTCCACGGGCTGCTGACGATTCGCTCCGGACCCCACACGGCCAGGAGACGCCGCACGGCCTGGGCCTGGCGGAGGCCCGAGGCGGCCAGGGTCCGGTCGCCTTCGCCTTTCGTCCAGGATGCGCGGGGCTTCGCTTTCGCGTGGCGCACGATCACGAGGGGCCAGGTGTCCAGCGCGTCGTTCTCGAAGGCCGCCACCAGAGCCGCCAGGGGCTTGCGGTCGGACGGATTGCTGAGCAGTTCCGCAGCGCGTTCCGGTGAACACCACAGGAGGCTGTCCACTTCCTTGCCGTCCTGCTTGACCTTCGCGTTCTGGGCGTTGACGGCCCAGTAGTGCACGACCTTCAGGCCGGACGCGACGCGGTAGTGGATGCTCGGCAGCGGGATCCCCAGGCCGGCGGTCAGTCCGATCTCCTCGAAGATCTCCCGCGCGCCGCATTCCGGCACCGTTTCGCCGTCGTCGAGCTTCCCCTTCGGCCAGGACCAGTCGTCGTAGCGCGGGCGGTGGATCAGCAGCACCTCGAGCGCGCCACGCGTGACACGCCAGGGGAGGCCGCCCGCGGCGACGACCGCGATCTTCTCACCGGGATGTTCGGACTGGTCGGCGACCAGTGCGTCGGCGTGTGCTGCGGGCATCAGCGGAGGGACCCCGTGCGCTGGCGGGCGCGGGATGCGAGCAGCCACGACTGGATGTCCAGGAGGGGTTTGCCGTCCTCGGCGAGGTGGTGGCGTTCCCACTCGCCGTCGCTGTCCAGGTGCCAGCTGGAGGTGCCCGGGTCCACGTAGCGGTTCATGAGGTCCAGGAGCTCCTGGATGTCGTCCTGATTGGTCAGCTGCACCAGAGCCTCGACACGACGGTCCAGATTGCGGTGCATCATGTCGGCGGAGCCGATGTAGACCACGGGATCACCGTCGTTGGCGAAGGTGAAGACCCGCGAGTGCTCCAGGAAGCGGCCCAGGATGGACCGGACCGTGATGTTCTCGCTCAGGCCCGGCACGCCGGGGCGCAGGGAGCAGATGCCACGCACGATCACGTTGACCTCCACCCCGGCCTGGGAGGCGCGGTACAGGGAGTCGATGATCGCCTCGTCCACCATGGAGTTGACCTTGATCTGGACCTTGGCCTTCTTCCCGGCCCGGGCGTTGGCGATCTCCTGATCGATGCGCTCGATCAGGCCGCTGCGCACGGAGCGCGGCGCCACGAGAAGACGCTTGAACGTCGACTTGGGGGCGTAGCCGGACAGCTGGTTGAACAGCTTGGACAGGTCCTCGCCCACCTGGTGGTTCGCGGTCAGCAGGCCCAGGTCCTCGTAGTACCGGGCCGTGCGGGGGTGGTAGTTGCCCGTGCCGATGTGGCAGTAGCGGCGGATGCCGTCCGACTCCTGCCGGACCACCAGGGAAAGCTTGCAGTGCGTCTTCAGGCCCACGATGCCGTACACCACGTGAACGCCTGCCTGCTCGAGCTTGCGGGCCCAGGAGATGTTGGCCTGCTCATCGAAGCGGGCCTTGATCTCCACGAGGGCCAGGACCTGCTTGCCGGCCTCGGCCGCGTCGATCAGGGCGTCCACGATCGGGGAATCGCCACTCGTGCGGTACAGGGTCTGCTTGATGGCCTGAACCTTGGGGTCCGCCGCGGCCTGCTCCAGGAAGGCCTGCACGGAGGTGGAGAAGGAGTCGTAGGGGTGGTGCAGGAGGATGTCACGACGGCGCATGGCCGCGAACACGTTCGCCGCCTTGGAGGTCTCGGACTCGTTCAGGTACCGCGAGGTGTGCGGGACCTGCTTCGGGTAGTGCAGATCGGCGCGGTCGATCCCGGCGATGACCGAGAGCCCGCGGAGATCCAGCGGCGCCGGGACGGCGACCACTTCGGATTCGTCGATGCTGAGTTCGCGCACCAGGAGTTCCCGCACGGCGGGGTTGATGTCCGTGGTGACCTCGAGGCGGACCGGAGGACCGAAACGGCGGCGCAGCAGTTCCTTCTCCAGGGCCTGGAGCAGGTTCTCGGCGTCGTCCTCCTCGACCTCCACATCTTCGTTGCGGGTCACGCGGAAGGTGTGGTGCTCCACGACCTCCATGCCCGGGAAGAGCTGATCGAGGTGCACCGCGATGACTTCTTCCAGGGTGATGAAGCGAGCCACTCGGCCGGGCACGGCGCCGGCGCGCGGGCCGTCGACGGCGATCAGGCGCGGCAGCTGGTCCGGCACCTTCACGCGGGCGAAGAGCTCCTTCTGGCTCACGGGGTTGCGCACCACCACGGCCAGGTTCAGGGACAGCCCGGAGATGTAGGGGAACGGGTGCGCCGGGTCCACGGCCAACGGTGTCAGGATCGGGAAGACCTTCTCCGTGAACATCGTGCTGACGCGGTGCTGAGCCTCATGGTCCAGTTCGTCCCAGTGCATGAGGTGGATGTGCTCGTAGGCGAGCGCCGGGCGGATCTGCTCGGCGAAGACGCGGGCGTGGCGCTCCTGCAAGGCGGTGGCCGCCTCGCTGATCTGCTCCAGGACCTCCACGGGGCTCAGCCCGGCAGGGGACGGCACGGCCAGGCCCGTGGCGATGCGGCGCTTGAGGCCGGCCACCCGGACCATGAAGAACTCGTCCAGATTGGACGCGAAGATGGAGAGGAAGTTGACCC
Organism: Arthrobacter sp. RCC_34; assembly: GCF_041360795.1. Lineage (NCBI taxonomy): Bacteria > Bacillati > Actinomycetota > Actinomycetes > Micrococcales > Micrococcaceae > Arthrobacter > Arthrobacter sp. RCC_34. The sequence goes on from NZ_JBFUPW010000001.1 coordinate 344,362, forward strand.
GCTCCAGAAGGAAAAGCTCCGGGTCCTCGGCGAGTTCCAGGACACGGGCGTTGAACTTCAGCCAGGACAGCTCGCGGTCCAGGAAACGGTCCGGGCTGATGTCGCCGTCGGGCAGCAGGCTCGGCTCCTGGAATTCGGGAAGCTCGATCCGGTCCTGCGTCGCGCGGGCGGCGTTGACCTCGGAGGAACCGAAACGCTGGGAGAGCCTGCTCACGGTCCCCGTGGAACCCTTGTTGTCGCTGCTCATGCCACACTCCTTAAACCGCAGTCGATCCACCTCAACCTTACAGAACCGAAACGGTCAGGAAGCCGGGTTTTTCCGGTACATGACGTCGCTGTCCCAATGGGTGAATCCGAGGCTTTCGTAGAGCCGCACGGCGGGGGCGTTGTCCGCCTCCACGTAGAGCAGCACGGTGGCCGCTCCGCGGTCCCGGAGATGTGTGATCCCGCGCCGCGTGAGGATCTTCCCGAGGCCCTTCCCCTGCGCTTCCGGAACGACTCCCACCACGTACACCTCGCCCTGTGGGCCGTGCCCTTCGTGGGCGGGCTCCAGCTTGGTCCAGTGGTATCCGGCGATGCGGTCCTGTTCGTCGAGGATGAGGAAGAACCCTTCGGGATCGAACCACGGCTCGGCCTCGCGTTCCTGGAGGTCCCGCAGCGTCAGGGCGCCTTGTTCGGGGTGATGCGCGAAAGCCCGCGCGTTCGCGTCGAGCCAGGCGGCCTCGTCCTGGCCGGGCACGAAGGTGCGCAGCGTGTAGCCGTCCGGGAGGGCGCCGTCGTCGACGGGGGAGACCGCGGACGGGGTGCTCAGGCGCATCCGCCACAGCTCTCGCACCCGGGTGAAGCCGAACTGCGCGGCGAGGTCTTCGGCCGCGGCGGCGTCGCCGTGGGACCAGGCCTGGATGCCGTCGAGTGTTCCGCGGCTCGCCTGGAGCTGCTCCGCCAGGCGGAGGCCGACGCCGATGTTGCGGTAGCCGGGGTGCACCGCCATCTCGAGGACGGCGTCGTCCTCGGTGGTGACGAGCACCGCGAAGCCCGCCAGGACGGCGTCACGCGCAGACTCCTCCTCGGCGAAGGGGTCCTCCGGGGAGTAGACCAGGTAGGCCTCCACCTGCTGACCGTCGTTGCCGCCGGTGCGCAAGCCGATGAGGGACTGCTCGGAGACGCTCGGGGTGCCGTCCGCCGCGGAGGAGGCTTGGAGGAGCTCGGCGGTCTCGGCGAGGATCCCGGCGTCGAGCGGCGCCAGGTGGCGGTGGACCGGCCAGTGGGAGGCGTTAGCGCTAGTCATGTCACCAAGGCTAGTACCGGCGGTGCGGGCCCGTCCCGGATGTCAGGCCTGGGCGTGCTGCTCGTCCTGCTCGCGGGTCATGGTGAGGCGGTAGCCGACGTTGCGGACCGTGCCGATCAGCGTCTCGTGGTCCGGCCCCAGCTTGGCGCGCAGGCGCCGGACGTGCACGTCCACCGTGCGGGTGCCGCCGTAGTAGTCGTAGCCCCACACTTCGGTGAGGAGCTGCTGCCGGGTGAAGACGCGCCCCGGGTGCTGGGCCAGGTATTTGAGGAGTTCGAATTCCTTGAAGGTCAGGTTGAGGGCCTCGCCGTTGATGCGGGCGGTGTAGCTGGCCTCGTCGATCACGACGCCGGACGCGCGGATCTCCGTGTCGGCCTCCTCCTCGGCGCTGCGGCCGCGGGCGAGGGCCAGCCGGATGCGGGCCTCCACCTCGGCGGGGCCGGCCGATTCGAGGACCACGTCGTCCACGGCCCACTGGGAGGAGATCGCCGCCATGCCGCCCTCGGTGAGGATCAGCAGCAGGGGCACGGACAGGCCGGTGGCCTTGAGAAGTTTGGTGAGGGAGCGCGATCCGACCAGGTCTTTCCGGGCATCGAGGAAGATGATGTCGCACGGGTCGGTCTCCAGCAGCGCCGTCGGCTCCGCCGGGAGGATGTGCACCCGGTGATTGAGCAGTTCGAGCGCAGGCAGGATGTCCACCGACGAATCGGTGCTGTTGGTCAGTAACAAGAGTTGCGACATTGTCCCCTCCAAGGATCTGGAGCGCGTCGTCGAGCCTGATGACCCAGTATATCGAGTCGGCCCGCGCATCGAGTTATTCCCGTCACAATGTGGACGGGGCGGCGGGCGGGGGCTGTGCGGGGATGGGCGTGAAAGCTCCCGATGGGGGAGGATGGCTGTGTGAGCCCAGCCGCTGAACCTTCCAAGAACGACGACGCCGGATTCGCCCTCCTGGGCCACGGCGCCTCCCGTGCGGGTTCCGGCCGCGCCGGGGGCTTCTTCTCGACGGGTCACGGATACCGCACGGTGGGTCTGGCGTCCCTCGTGGTGCTCGCCGTCCTCGGCGTCTCACCCTGGCTCGGCCCGACCGCCCACGCCGTGATCTGCGCCGTCCTGGCCATCGTCTTCGGACTGACCTGGCCCCACTACCTCGGCATCCCGGCCCGCAAGACGCTCGGCGGCATCATCGCCGCCGTCGGCGCCCTCTCGGTGTTCGGCGCGGCGGTCTCACCCGGCCCGGGGTTCCTGGCCTGGGCGGCCCCGCTCATCGCACTGGGGATCATGGCCGTCATGCTCGTGGAACTGATCCGCGGCACGGGCCAGCCCCAGCGGCTCGAATCGACCTTCGGCGCGAGCGGCGGTGTGGTCCTGTCCGCGCTCGCGGGCGGCTGGGTGGCCAACGTCCGGCTCGGCGGCCTGCGGGAGATGCTCGTCATCGTGGTGGTGTGCGCCGCCGTCGCGGTGTGCGTCGGCCTCATCCGCTGGCCGGACAGCATCGTGGCGCCGCTCGGCGTGGTCCTGGCGGTGCTCGTCGGGCCGCTGGTCGGCTGGTTCAATCCGCACGTCTCCATGCTGCCCAGCGCCTCCCTCGGTCTGGCAGCCGCGGTCCTCGTGGTCAGCTTCCGACGGCTCATCACGTTCCGTGTCCACAGCGCGTCCCTCGTGGGCGCGGTGGCCCTCGGTCTGGGGCCGGTGCTGGCCCTCGGCAGTGTGGCGTACTTCCTCGGCAAGCTCCTGCTCGTTTAACCGTTAGGATGAAGTCATGTCCGTCCTTGCATTTGAAATCTTCTTCCTGGTCCTCCTCGGCGTCGCGAGCATCGCGATGGCCTGGTTCGCCGGCCTGGTGGTGTACCGCCTCTTCAAGGGCCAGAAGTAAGCCGTGCCCGTCGAGATCCCCAGTGACCTGACGCCCGAGCTGGTCCCTCTCTCCTGGCTGATCGGGGAGTGGGAAGGCCGTGGCCGTCTCGGCACGGGTGAAGAGGGCTCCGAGCACTTCGTGCAGCGCGCCACCTTCGCCCACAACGGTCTGCCCTACCTGCAGTACCGTGCCGAGAGCTGGCTCTGCGATGACGAAGGGACCATTCTGCGTCCCCTCACCGTGGAGATGGGCTTCTGGGCTCTGGAGCGGAAGCTCGTGGACGCCGACGGCGGCCCCGGCATGCTTCCGGCCGACATGGTCCCCGCGCTCAAGACGGCGGATGACGTGGAGGCGCTGCGCAACGACGACGGCGGCTTCGACATCTCCGTCTCGATCGCCCACCCCGGCGGCATCTCGGAGCTGTACTACGGCCAGATCAAGGGACCGCAGATCCAGCTGAGCACCGACATGGTCATGCGAGGCAGCCACTCCAAGGACTACTCCGCCGCGACCCGCATCTTCGGTCTGGTGGACGGCAAGCTGCTCTGGCGCTGGGACGTCTCGCAGGGCAAGTCCTCGGGTGACTCCGCGGACGGCAACGGCGGCCTGGAAGCCCACGCTTCCGCCATCCTCAGCAAGCTCGCCTGATTTCTTCCGCCCGGGCATTCCCGGAGCTGGAATAGCTCCCTCTCCGGGAAGGTTGCACCCCATATGGAGTACACAAGCCCTCTGTTGTCGTGCCCGTCCGCCGTCGCGGGAGCCGGTGTGGACAGTCCGGTGGCCGCCCACTACGGGCAGCCGCTCAAGGAACAGCGAGCTCTGGCCGCGGGCCGCGCCGTGGCGGACCTTTCACACCTGGGTGTGGTGACCGTCAGCGGTCCCGACCGCCTCTCCTGGCTGGACACCCTCTCCTCGCAGCGCCTGAACGGCCTGGCCGCGGGTTCCTCCACGCAGCTTCTCCTCCTCGACCTTCAGGGCCGGATCGATTTCGACATCCGGCTGGTGGATGACGGCGCGACGGCGTGGCTCATCGTGGAGCCCGGCCTCGCCGAGCCGCTGGCCGCGTTCCTGGACCGCATGCGCTTCATGCTGCGCGTCGAGGTGCAGGACGTCAGTGCGGACTGGGCCGTGGTCGGGAGCACCGGATCGGTGCCCGCGTTCGAAGGTCTCCTGTCCTGGCAGGACCCCTGGCCCGAGGTGACGGAAGGCGGCTACTCCTACGCCGCCGTCGACGTCGAACAGCACCCGGGCCGCGACCGTCCGTGGCGCGAATGGCTCGTCCCCCAGACGGAGCTCGCCGAGCGGACCGAAGGCCTGGAACTGGCCGGCATGATGGCCGTCGAGGCGCTTCGGATCGCGGCATGGCGTCCCCGGCAGGGATTCGAAACGGACAATCGCGCCATCCCCCATGAGCTGGATCTGATCCGCACGGCCGTCCATCTGTCGAAGGGCTGCTACAAGGGCCAGGAGACCATCGCGCGGGTGCACAATCTGGGGCACCCGCCGCGGCGTCTCGTGCTGCTCCAGCTCGACGGCTCGCAGCACACCCTTCCTTCGCTGGACAGCCCCGTGGTCCTTGATGGACGCACGGTGGGGCGGCTCAGCAGCGTGGCGCAGCACCACGAGATGGGACCGATCGCGCTGGCCCTGATCAAGCGCAATGTCGATCCCGCAGCCGTGCTGAGCGTCGTCGACGCGACCGGGTCGCAGGATCCCGACGGCAACCCGGTGGAGGAGAGCTACGCGGCCGCGCAGGAAGTGATCGTCGCCCCCGAGGCCGGCCAGGTGGTCGGCCGGCAGAGCGGGTTCCTCCGCGCCCCTCGCTGAGCCCCCGGCCCCGTCCGGAGAAAACGCCTGACGAGAGCCATCTCACGCGGCAGACTATTCCACGTGGAATAATCGGTGTGGAATGATGGTGGCTGGCATCGACCACCCCGGACCACCCCGGGGCGTTCCGGTCCGCCAGCCACCCCGCCACCCCGGAAGGAACCGCACTCCATGACCTCTCCTTCCCTCACCCCGCTCAGCCTCGCGGCGCTGGGGCTGCTCCGTGAGAAGCCCATGCACGCGTACGAGATGTACCAGACCCTGATGTTCCGCGGCGAGGACCGGACCGTGAAGGTCCGGCCCGGCACGCTCTACCACGCCGTCTCCCGGCTGGAGGAACAGGGGTTCGTGGAGGAGGACGGGGTGGAGCGCGACGGCAAGCGGCCCGAGCGCACCGTCTACCGCATCACCCCGGCGGGAGAGGACGCCCTGGCGTCCAGCCTCATCGTGCTGCTGGGGGACGCCTCGAACGCCTATCCGCCCTTTCCTCTGGCCCTGGCCGAATGCCACAACCTGCCGAGCGAGGTCGTGGTGGACCGGCTGGAGGCCCGGATCGCCGGACTGTCCGAGCGCCTCGCGGAGTACCGCTCCGCCGAGGCCCGCGCCGTGGAGCGCCAGGTCCCGCGCCAGTTCTGGCTCGATGTGAAGTACCAGCACCACCTGCTCGCCGCGGAGATCGACTGGCTCACCGGCCTGGTCGCGGAGATCCGCAGCGGGGACCTGGACATCAGCGTCCCCTCCTGACCCTGACGGCGGGGAGCAGGCTTCCCGCCCTTTTCCGACCGACTCGACAACAACACCGAAAGGTTCCGACGTGGAACAGATCGCCCGACCGTGGCCCGCCCTGTGGTCTCTCGTGGTCGGCTTCTTCATGATCCTGGTGGACAGCACCATCGTGAATGTCGCCAACCCGAAGATCATGGAAGGCCTGAACACCGACATCAACGCCGTCATCTGGGTGACGAGCGCCTATCTTCTCGCGTACGCCGTGCCGCTGCTCATCACGGGCCGCCTCGGTGACCGTTTCGGCCCGCGCAACCTCTACCTGACCGGCCTGGCCGTCTTCACCCTCGCCAGCCTCTGGTGCGGCCTGGCCGGCGACATCGGGATGCTGATCGCGGCCCGCGCCGTCCAGGGTCTCGGCGCGGCCCTCATGACGCCGCAGACCATGGCCGTCATCGCCCGCATCTTCAAGCCCGAGGAGCGCGGTTCCGCCATGGCCCTCTGGGGCGCCACCGCCGGTGTGGCCACCCTCGTGGGACCGCTTCTGGGCGGCGTCCTCGTGGACAGCCTCGGCTGGGAGTGGATCTTCTTCGTGAACGTCCCCGTGGGCATCATCGGCTTCATCGCCGCCGCCCGCTTCGTCCCCAAGCTGGAACAGCACCAGCACCGTTTCGACTGGCTCGGCGTGCTGCTCAGTGCCGTGGGCATGTTCCTGCTGGTCTTCGGCCTGCAGGAAGGCCAGAGCTACAAGTGGGGCACCGTCACCCCGGGCATCACCGTCTGGGGTCTCATCACCGCGGGCATCGTGGTGCTGGTGGTCTTCGTCATCTGGCAGTCCGTCTACCGCCGCCGCTACAACGGTGAGCCGCTCATGCCGCTGGATCTGTTCAAGGACCGCAACTTCAGCCTGGCGAACCTCGGCATCAGCCTCATGGGCTTCACCATCAGCTCGATGATGCTGCCGATCATCTTCTACATCCAGATGGTCCGCGGCCTGACCCCCACCCAGTCGGCGCTGCTCATGGCCCCGACGGCCGTGGTCTCGGGTGTCCTGGCGCCGTTCGTCGGCAAGTGGATCCCGCGGATGAACCCCAAGGTCATCATCCCGGTCGCGTTCGGCCTGATGTCGCTTTCCCTGTTCATCTACTCGTTCCTCACGACGCCGGACACCCCGGTGCTGATGTACCTCATCCCGGCCGCCATCATGGGTGTGGCGAGCTCCGGCATCTGGGCGCCGATGAGCGCCACCGCGCTGCGGAACCTCCCGCCGCGGAAGGCCGGCGCCGGTTCGGGCATCTACAACTCCACCCGCCAGGTGGGCGCGGTGCTCGGTTCGGCCGCGATCGCGGCCCTCATTCAGGCGCGTCTGGCCGCGGAACTCCCGCAGGCCCCGGCCGGCAAGGGAGCCCCGAGCGGCGAGATGGCCACGGGTGTCCTGCCCGAGTTCCTGCACGCCGGCTTCTCCTCGGCCATGGCCCAGTCGATCGTGCTGCCGGCCTGCGCGATCCTCGTGGCCGCCGTGGCCTCGCTCTTCTTCATCCGGCCGGCAGCGACTGCGCCGGCCCCGGAGCAGGAGAAGGTCTCGGCCGACTGACGCGGCACCCGGCGGGCCATGGGGCGGTGCCTCGCCGGGCGGAGTCGGGACACGGAAAAGGACGACGACGGCGGGTGCGCACCCGCCGTCGTCGTCCTTTCGTGTGTCTGCAGTCCGGCTGTCCCCCGGAGCGGCGATCAGCCGAAGAGGACCGCGGCCTCCTCGTAGCGGTGCAGCGGGACGGTCTTGAGGCGGCCCAGAGCGTTCTCGAAGGTGACGTGCTCGATCTCGGTGCCCTTGAGCGCGACCATGGTGCCCCAGCGGCCCTCGACGACCGAGTCGATGGCCGCCATGCCGAGGCGCGTCGCGAGGACTCGGTCGAAGGCGCTCGGCACGCCGCCGCGCTGGATGTGGCCCAGGATGGTCGCACGCGTCTCGATGCCGGTGCGGGCCTCGATCTCGGGGGCGAGCTGATCCGCGATGCCACCCAGGCGCGGACGGCCGAAGGTGTCCAGGCCCCGTTCGGAGTGGGGCGCCTCGAGGTGCTCCGGGACGAAGCCCTCGGCCACGACCACGAGGGGCGCCCGGCCGCGCTCGTGGGCCTCGGTGACCCATTCGGAGATCTGCTCGATGCTGACCTGCTGCTCCGGGATGAGGATGGCGTGGGCGCCGGACGCCATGCCGGCGTGCAGCGCGATCCAGCCGACGTGGCGGCCCATGACCTCGGCGATCATGCAGCGGTGATGGGATTCGCCGGTGGTGCGGAGGCGGTCGATGGCCTCGGTCGCGATCTGCACGGCGGTGTCGAAGCCGAAGGTGTAATCGGTGGCGTCGAGGTCGTTGTCGACGGTCTTCGGCACGCCCACGATCTTCAGGCCGGCGTCCGTGAGGCGGCGGGCCGCGGCGAGGGTTCCTTCGCCGCCGATCGCGATGATGGCGTCGATGCCCAGACGCTCCATGTGACGCATGATGGTCTCCGGGCCGCCGCCGTTCTCGAACGGGTTGGTGCGGGAGGTGCCGAGGATGGTGCCGCCCTGCTTGGCGATGCCGCGGACCATGGTGCGGGGGATGTCGATGACATCGCCTTCCACCACACCTCGCCAGCCGTCACGGAAGCCCACGAATTCGTGGCCGTGGATGGCGATCCCCTTGAGGACGGCGCCGCGGATCACGGCGTTGAGTCCGGGGCAGTCGCCGCCGCTGGTCAGGATGCCGATTTTCATAGCTCAGAGGCCCTTCGTCGATGAAGCAGTGTTGAAGAGCGCCCCGTTGAGCCCACGGTAATTCTACGGTTTTCTGTGACCCAGATGACAAATGGCCCCCCGTTCATGAACGGGGGGCCATGCTCGTCGCGGGTCGGACCGCGGTGGTTCCGCGGACCACCGGACTCCTGTCTGACGACTACTTGACGCCGCGGTTCTGCAGGAAGCCCTGCAGGATGATCCGCTCGTCCTTGCCGTCCGGCAGGAGGAGCCACGCCGCCAGGTAGACCACGAAGGCCGGCCCCGGCAGGAGGCAGAAGAGGAGGTAGCCGATGCGGATCCAGGCCACGTCCACGTTGAACTTGGCGGAGAGCCCGCCGCAGACGCCGCCCAGCCAGCGTTCCGGTCCACGCTTCAGGCCGAGGCCCCTGATGATGCTGAAGAACTTGTCCATGTCTCTAGCCTTCCGTGTCAGGCGTGCTTTGTCACGCGATGCCGGAGCCGCTGCCGCGCGTCCGGTGATGGTCAGTGCTCCGGGCGGCGGTGGATTTCCGTGCCGCGGCGGACACGAGGCCCCCGATGACGAGGGCCGCGCCCGTCCCGATCATGAGGCCGATCAGGACGTAGGTCCCGTCGAGCGCCACGAGCCCCAGCCGGGAGACGATGAGGAGCCCGGCGAGTGCCATGATCAGCAGCCCCCAGACGCTGGTGCTGACCCGGGGCCCGCCGCGGCGCTCCTCGGGAGCGGCGGCCGGAGCGGCCGGAACGGTGAGGGGAGCGACGGCGGGCGCAGGCTCCGTGGCCGGTGCCGAGGGGGCGCGGTGCAACTGCTCGGCGGCGTCGTCCGCGGCATGGGCGCTGCCCGCCTCGTCCGTGAAGGACGGGGTGGCGTCGAAGCGGTGGGTCGCGGGAAGTGCCGTGCTGAAGGCCTCCGTGCTGGGGACTGCGGTGTCATCGGTGTTCTCCTGGTCCGCGTCCCGGGGGGATTCGTGGGTGTTCATCAGAGGCTTCCTTCCTGGACGGAGATGTTGCTGAAGGTTCCATCGAGTTCGATGACCAGCGGCTGGCCCGGCTTGCCGTCGTTGTAGGTGCGGGTGCCCTTGTCGGCCACGTGGCCAGTGTCGGTGCCGTCCTGTTCCAGCGAGGCGAAGGTCAGGTCGGTGCGGATCTGCACCGGGATGTTCTCCGGGATCACCAGGGTCAGGCTGCCGGCGGTGACGTCCAGCGGGACCACCACACGGCTGTTCAGGGGCGCCCCGCCGCCCAGCCCGCTCAGGTCGACGGTGCCCTTGCCGCCCGTGAGGTCGAAGCCCTGGCGGGCCTGTTCGACGCCGGCCGGGGTCCAGTCGCGGTTCTGGAAGTGCAGTCCTTCGGCCCGCGGCGCGATCGTGAAGAACGCTCCGATGACCAGCCCGACCACGGCCAGGAATCCGAGGAACCCGGAGCTCCGCCCACGGATCCCGGCGATCAGGACCCCGAAGCCGAGCACGGCCGCGCCACTGGCCAGGACCACCGCGGTGGAGGCCGTGCCGAGGTCGATGACCCGGGCCGCGTCCAGAGCCTTGAGCGCGCCGCCCACCAGCAGTGCCAGACCAACGAACACCGCGACGAGCGCGCTGCCAGGCCCCTGCCGATGCCGCGGGATCTTCGGAGGCCGGGGCTGGGCGGGAGGCGGCGCCGGGGCTGAGGGGGCCGCGAGCGACGGCGACGGAAGCGGCGGCGCCGGGAGGTCCGCCGTCGTGGCGGCCATGTAGGACGGCGCAGGCGCCGCTGTTCCGGCAGCAGAGGCCGTGAACGGCTGCGGAACGCCGGTGGCGTCCCACCCCGTGTGCTGGAAGCCGTCCGCGGGGGAGCCCGGAGCTGTCGGCGCGCCGGGCACGTGGTCCGGCCCCGCGCGCCGGGCGTCCTTGGCACGCTTGTGCTGAATCAGGTAGTAGATGCCGAAGGCGGCCGCCCCCACCCAGACGAGCGTCCAGAACAAGGCGTTCACTCCGTTCCAGCCCCACTCCCAGAATCCGCGGCCGAGGCTCGGGAACCCGATGATGGTGGTGATGAGCGCGCCCGTCATGCCGCCGCTCCACCGTCCCGCGGCCGCTTCCTGGACATGGATGCGCCCGTCCGGCTCGGGCAGCAAGGCCCAGGCGATGCCGTAGACGAGGACTCCGATGCCGGCGAAGACCGCCAGGACGATGAAGATGCCACGGACGATCAGGGGGTCGACCCCGAAACGGTCGGCCAGGCCGCTGCACACACCGCCCAGCCAGCGATCGCTGCCGCGCCGGATGCCGAGGCTCCGGATCCAGGAGAAGAAATCCTGGGACGTGTGTGCCGTGCGGGGCGCCTCGTACGAGGTCCCCGGCCCCTGCTGACCGGCCTCCGCCGTGGCTCCGGCCGGCTGCCGGGGCTCCTCTGGTGTGGTGCTGTGCGTGTTCATGGTTCGATCCTCTCGTCCGGGAGCCCCGCGCCTCTACTGGGGGATACCCTGAAGCGCCCCTGAGAGCGCCCTGAGATCCCTGATCGGCCGGCCGGGGAGACCCTGTTCCGTGGTTGGATGGACGACATGACGACAGCCGCCGAGCGCACGCCCTTGGTCCGCAGTGGCGACCGCATGATCGCCGGGGTCTGCGGCGGGCTGGCCGCCCATCTGGGGTGGCCGGTGAAGTTCGTGCGGCTCGGCATGATCATCGCGGCGCTCGCGGGCGGCGCGGGTCTGGTCTTCTACGGCTGGTTGTGGACCATGGTCCCGACGGCGGACGAGGACGCCCAGCGGAAAGCGCCGCGGCCGGCGTCGCCGATCGCCCCCGCCGTGAGCGGCACGGAACAGGGCCCGGCGGCCGACGCCGGCGCGCAGACCTCCGCTCAGCCTTCGGGCCCGCCGTGGCTGCGCACGCGCGGCGGCCGTGACCGGTCCATCCCGTACGGCAAGGAGGTCCTGCTGGGGGCGGGTCTGCTCCTGCTCGCCGCGATCCTCATCGCGCGGCAGCTGGGCGTCGACGTCCCCCTCGGCACCCTCATCCCCGTCGCGGCGATCCTGGGCGGCGCGGCCATCGCCTGGATGCAGCTCGACGAGACCCGCAGGGCACATCTCGTGGACCGGACCAAGGCCGATCAGGCCGGGGGCTGGGTGCGGCTGCTGGCCGGCCTGGCTCTCGTGATGGCCGGGGTGCTGGTCATGGTGTCCGGCGCCGGGTCCTGGGAGCAGACGTGGCTAGCGCTCCTCGCGTCGGTGACGGTCCTGGGCGGGGTGGGGCTCGTGCTGCTGCCGTGGGGGCTGAAGTTCTGGAAGGACTTCGAGGCCGAACGGGCCGGGCGCATCCGCGAGACGGAACGCGCCGAGATCGCGGCCCATCTGCACGATTCGGTCCTCCAGACGCTCGCGCTCATCCAGCGCCGTGCCGGCTCCGAGCAGGACGTGGTACGCCTTGCGCGGGCCCAGGAGCGCGAACTGCGCACCTGGCTCTTCGGGGACACCAACCGCGACGCCGGCCTGCTCGCCGAGCGGATCAAGGCGGCCGCCGCGGAGGTGGAGGACACGCACGGCCACGCCGTCGACGTCGTCAGCGTGGGCGACGCGGACATGAGCGAACGCCACGAGGCCCTCGTCCAGGCGGCGCGTGAGGCGATGCTGAACGCCGTCCGGCACGGCGGCGGGGCAGTGTCCGTCTATGTCGAGTGCTCGGAGCGCGGGGCGGAGATCTTCGTCAAGGACCGCGGTCCCGGCTTCGACGTGGACGCCGTGCCCGAGGACCGCATGGGCGTGCGGGAGTCGATCATCGGCCGCATGCAGCGTCACGGGGGCACTGCCGTGATCCTCAGCGACGAGGACGGCACGGAGGTGCGCCTGAGCCTTCCCGCAGCGGCGCACGACCACGACGATACGGATTCCCGGAAACCGGAAGCACGGAAACCACAGCCACGGAATGGAGACGACGCATGACCGACAAGAGCCCCGCCGCGGATGCCCGTACGACCGCCCGTGTGGTGATCGTCGATGACCACGCGATCTTCCGGTCCGGCCTGCGGGCCGACCTCGGCGACACGATCGACGTGGTCGGGCAGGCGGGCTCGGTGGATCAGGCCGTCGAGGTGATCACGCACGAGCTTCCCGACGTCGTGCTCCTGGATGTCCACCTGCCGGGAGGCCTGGGCGGCGGAGGCCGCGAGGTGATCAACCGCTGTTCCGCCCTGCTGGGCCAGGTCCGCTTCCTCGCGTTGAGCGTCTCCGACGCCGCGTCCGACGTCGTCTCCGTCATCCGGGCGGGCGCTCGCGGCTACGTGACCAAGACGATCTCCGGTGAGGAGATCACGGCGGCCGTCCACCGGGTGGCCGGCGGGGACGCGGTCTTCTCGCCGCGTCTGGCCGGTTTCGTCCTCGACGCCTTCGGCACCGCGGTGGAGGACATCGCCGACGACGAGCTGGATCGACTCTCGGCGCGGGAACTCGAAGTCATGCGCCTGATCGCGCGGGGCTACAGCTACAAGGAGGTGGCGAAGGAGCTCTTCATCTCCATCAAGACCGTGGAGACCCACGTCTCGGCCGTGCTCCGCAAACTGCAGCTCTCCAACCGTTACGAGCTGAGCCGCTGGGCCGCCGAGCGCCGTCTGCTCTGAGTTTCTTCAGACCGGGCTGCTTCAGACCTGCCCGGCCCGGGCCAGCACGATCGTTCTCACAGCCCGCGCATAGCCTAGGCCGTCTCCTCACACAGCGGGACTGCGCACTCTGAGGGGAGCAGTCCGCGACCGGCGGACTTTTCCCGAGGAGAACCGTGAACGTCCTTGCCCGGAGCGTAGGCAATGCCTTCCGCAACACCATCAGAACGACGGCGGTGGTGGCCGTCCTGGCGGTCGCCATCGGCCTGGCGCTGGCCATGCTCGTGGCCAACCAGGCCGTCGGGGCCAAAGTCCAGGAGCTGAACGCCTCCGTGGGAACCGTGCTGACGGTCAATCCCGCGGGCGGCCAGGGTTTCGACGGCGGAGGGGAACCGCTCACCGAGGCCGAGGCGAAGACGGCGGCCGCGGTGCCGCATGTGCAGTCGGTCGTGTCGACGAAGGCCCTGCGGCTGCGCACGGAGAGCTCGTCGTCGTCCGCCACGCAGGAGCCGGGCTTCGGCGGTCCCGGCGGGCAGGGCACCGCCGTAACCACGAGCCTGCAGCCCGCCATCGACGCCGGCACCTTGGGACGGCGCAACAACTCCGGCTCCACGGACAGCGCCGGCGGCGGGGGCGCCGGCGGCGCTGGAACTGGCGGCGCTGCGCAGAACCGCACTTTCCAGCTCCCCATCACCGCCACCGGCACCGGCGCCGAAGTGGACAGCTCCGGCAAGGCGCTGAACATCACCGCGGGCGCCGGACTCGGCGATTACACGAAGGCGAACACCAAGGCCCTGGTCGGCACGACGCTCGCCACCAAGAACAGCCTCAAGCCGGGGTCGGTCTTCACGATCAACGGCAAGAACTACACGGTGGCGGGCCTTTTCGACGCGGGCACCGAGTTCGGGAACAACGCCGTGTATCTGACGCTTCCTCAGGCCCAGGCCCTTGCGGGCACCACCGGCGAGGTGTCCAGCATGATCGTCACGGTGGACTCCATGGCGAACGTCGACTCGACCCGCACGGCCCTGCAGTCCGCCCTGGGCTCCGGCAAGGCCGACGTCACGCAGGGTCAGCGCAATCTGGCGAGCGCCGTGAGCTCGCTGGACAGCGTCAAGAACATCTCGATGGTGGCCTTCATCGCCTCGCTGGCGACGGCCGGGCTGGTGGTTCTCTTCATCATGGTCTTGCTCGTCCGGGAACGCCGCCGCGAGATCGGCGTCCTGAAGGCGATCGGCGCTCCCAACCGCACCATCGGCCTGCAGTTCGTCCTGGAGGCGCTCGTCCTCGTGGCGCTGGGAAGCGTCGTCGGCGGTGTCATCGCCTCCTTCGCCAGCAGTGGGATCGCGTCGGCGCTCGTCAGCTCCAACACCGCGGGGGCGGCGTCCGGGCGGCGTGGCCAGGGCGGGGGTTTCGGACCGGGTGGCGGGGGCGGCGGCTTCCTGGGAGGCGCCAATCAGCTCTTGACCTCCGTCAATGCGAGCGTCTCGCCGGGGGTCATCGCCCTGGGCATCGGAGCCGTGTTCGTCGTGGCCATCATCGGCGCCCTGGTTCCCGCGCTCCTGACCGCGCGCATCCGCCCCATCGAAGTCCTGCGAGGAGAGTAGTCATGATCGAAGTCAAGGATCTGGTCCGTCAGTTCAGTTCGGGGGACCGCACCATCAAGCCGGTCAACGGCGTCAGCTTCCAGCTCGAGCGCGGGGCGTTCGCCTCGATCGTGGGCAAGAGCGGCAGCGGCAAGAGCACGCTGCTGTCCCTGCTCGGCGCGCTGGACAAGCCCACGAGCGGCGACGTCGTGGTGGACGGAGTGAGCCTGGCCGGACTGCCGGATGCGAAACTCACCGCGTACCGCCGCAAGGACATCGGGTTCGTCTTCCAGCAGTTCAATCTCGTCCCGAATCTGACCGCGCTGGAGAACGTCATGCTGCCCATGGAGTTCGCGGGTCTGGGACGCGCCGCCCGCAAAGCCAGGGCGCAGGCGCTGCTGGAGCGGGTTCAGCTGGACCCGGAGAAGCACGTCCGGAAGGCCAATCGCCTCTCCGGCGGCGAGCAGCAGAGGGTGGCGATCGCCCGGGCGCTGAGCAACGAACCGAAGCTGATCCTGGCAGATGAGCCGACGGGCAATCTCGACGAGCAGACGGGTGAGCACATCGTGGACCTGCTCAGTTCGCTGAGCAGCGAGAACCGGACCACGGTGCTGGTGGTCACGCATGACCGTGGCCTCGCGCAGAAGACCCAGAGGCGTTTCCGCCTCCAGCAGGGCACGCTGCGGGAGGAGGAGACGGCGCGGGCCTGATGGCGTCCCTCGCCGGCGGGGGCGTCCTCCATTGGGGGGAGGATGCCCCCGAGCGACCGTACCGGTCCGGTGCGACTCTTGACAGCTCGGTCGATATGTTGACAGCTTGTTCCTGGGTGTCGTGACACCGTGTTAAACCACGGGCGGCGCCCTTCCGCCTCGCCAACCCATGAGCACTCAGGAGAACAGCCATGACCGATCGTCAGGAACCATCCATCCTGCCCAGCCGACGGAGCATTCTGGGAGGCGGCCTCGCCGTCGCCGGCCTCACCGTGGCGGGAATCGCCGTCGCGCCGGCCGCCCAGGCCGCGTCCTACGTGCGTCCCGTGCGGGACCCCGCCGCCCACCCGATCACGGCGCAGTGGCGTCAGCCCGGCTCCTGGGCCGCCGGTTACCACACGGGCGTGGACATCGGATGCCCCGTCGGCACCCCGGTGTATGCGACCATCGGCGGCGACGTCCGCACCGGCCGCGCCAATTGGGGATCCGCCTACGGCACCATGATCCTCATCAATGACAATGTGGACGGTTCCGACTGGGGCTACTGCCACCTCTCCCGCTCGGTCGTGAGCGAGGGCCAGCGGGTCGCCACCAACCAGCTCATCGGGTACTCGGGCAACACCGGCAACACCACCGGACCCCACCTGCACCTGGAGCGCCGCCCGCGCTACGGCGGGTACGGCTCGGACCTGAACCCCAACCTCTGGCCGTGAGCTGAGCCGGGGGCCGGCCGGAGCACTCCCGGCCGGCCCCGGCCAGGATCCCAGGAATGACCGGGCCTCTGGACGCGTTCCGGTGACTGTGACGGATCTTCAAGCCCAGTGGGAAGCCAGTGCTTCCACCGTGTTGGACCTCTCCGAGGGTGAAGCTCTTCCGTGGGCTTCGCCCTCGGTCTGGTTTCTGGTGCTCTCAGGGACCGTCATGCTGCGCTGGAACCAGCAGGAGCGCGTGCTCTCCGAGTCCGCGGCCGTGTTCCTCCGGCAGGCGGCGCGCTTCCGGGCCCGGGCCCTGGAACCGAGCCGTTTGCTCCAGGTCGATCTGGCGGAACTGACCGGCGCGGCCCTGCCGGAGCCCGCTGTCGTGCCCGACTTCAATGCCCGGCACCACGGCGTCACGGACTTCGTGGCGGCCTGCCCCCTGAGCGGCAAACCGACCGTGCGGGACTTCAATCGCGGATACGGGCACCTGATCGGCGGCGCGATGCTCGTCTCCCTGGACGCGGCGGAGCAGGCCGCGGAATGGGATCCCGGAGTGTGCCGGGCCGCGTCCGCCATCCGGCAGGACCCGGCGCATCCGTGGACCCTCCTGCAGCTGTCCAGACTCGCGCTTCTGAGCCGTACCGCCCTGGCCGAGCGCTTCCGCGCACAGACCGGCGTGACGCCCATGCAGTATGTGCGCCAGGAGCGGCTCGCCCGTGCCGCCCACCTGCTGCGGCACGGCGATCAGCAGATCAGCCAGATCGCCGCGAGCGTCGGCTACGCGTCCGACGCCGCCTTCGTCCGGGCCTTCTCGGCGGAGCGAGGGACCACCCCGGGACGCTGGCGGGCCTCGGCCGGCTGAGCGGGCAGGGCGGAGAAGCCGACGCCGGCCAGCACGGCGGCGGCCGCGGCGGTGAGGAAGACCGCGGCCAGGCCCGCGTGATCGAGCAGCACGCCTCCCACGACCGCGCCCAGCGTGATCGCAATCTGGAACGCGGTGACCTGGAGACTGACCGCGGCTTCGGCGTCGTCCGGCTCGACCGTGGTGACCCATAGCTGAGTGGTGACGGGCACCAGATTGAATCCGAGTCCCCAGGCGAGGCTCGCCACGGTGAGGGACGCCGTGGTGCCGCTCTGCGAGGCCAGCAGCAGCGAAGCGGCCAGGACGAACGGCCCGAGGGACACGGCGAAGCGCAGCCTGCGTGAGATGGCCCCGGCCAGGAAGTTCCCCACCAGGCCTCCCGCGCCCCAGAGCAGGAGCAGCCAGCCCATGGCGCCCGGGTCGACCGCCTCGATGGCGAGCCTGATGTAGGGGTAGGCCGTGAAGTTCGCGAAGGCGGCCAGCCCCACGCACAGGATGCCCATCATGAGGCGGCGATGTCCGAGGGCCCTGCGCATCATGGCGAAGCCGGCCGACGGATGCGCCGGCACGGAGGGCAGTGTCGCCGCGAGCGTGACGGTGGCGAGGGCACCCACGCCGGCCGCCGCCCAGAAGACCTGCCGCCAGCCGAGCGCGCTCCCGACGACGGCGGCCAGCGGCATCGCGACGATCGTCGCGACGCTCGTCCCGGTCGCCAGTGCCGTGGAGACCAACGCGGCGCGCGACGGCAGGATGTGGACCCCGGCCCCGAACGCCAGCGACCAGTAACCCGCGATCGCCACTCCCAGCGCCAGACGACCGAGCAGCAGCACCGGGAAGGACGGGGCGAGCGCCACGAGGACGTTGGCCGCCGTCCCGACCCCGAGCAGGACAATCAGGACAGTCCGCCGGTCGGTGCGGGGCACCAGGCTGGCGAGGCTCGGGGCGGTCACCGCGCCCGCCAGGGCCGTCGCCGCCACGGCAAGGCCCGCTGTGCCGTCACTGACCCCCACCTCGGCGGCGATCAGGGGCAGCACGCTCGCCGGGAGGAACTCACTCGCCACCAGCATCGTGATGCCGAGGGCCAGTGCGGTGATGGCGAACGGAGGGCGTCGGAGAGCGGTTGCTTTCATGGTCACCACTGTGCCGGGCGCGGGCGGGCGCGGATTGACCGGTCGTCCGCGGCGCTTGCCCCGGCGTCCTGAATGCGCTTCTGAATGCTGCCCCGAACGCGCTCCTGGCGACGGTGTCATCCGGATCCTGTCATCCAGGCCCGGTGGAAACACGACCGCCCCGCACCGTGCGGGACGGTGCGGGGCGGTCAGTGGCATTGCTGCCGGTGGCGCCGACGTTCTGTGCCTCAGGAGGCCTTGCCGAGGAATTCCTGCAGGCGGCGGACGCCTTCGGCGAGGTCGTCGTCGCCCAGGGCGTAGCTCAGGCGCAGGTAGCCGCTCGGGCCGAACGCCTCACCGGGGACCACGGCCACCTCGACCTCGTCGAGGATGAGTGCCGCCAGCTCGGCGCTGGTCTGCGGCGTGGCGGTGCCGCCGGCGGCCGTCGGGAACGACTTCCCCAGCAGACCGCGGACGTCCGCGTACGCGTAGAAGGCGCCCTTCGGCGTCGGGCACTCCACGCCGTCGATCGCGTTGAGGCCCGCGGTGATCGCCTGACGGCGCCGGTCGAAGGCGACCTTCATCTCGTCCACGGCGGTGAGCGGTCCGGAGACGGCGGCCAGCGCGGCGATCTGCATGATGTTGGAGACGTTGCTGGTCGCGTGCGACTGCAGGTTGGTGGCCGCCTTGATGACATCGGCCGGGCCGACCATCCAGCCCACGCGCCACCCGGTCATGGCGTACGTCTTGGCCACACCGTTGAGGATGATGACCTTGTCGCCCAGTTCCGGGGCAGCGGCCGCGATCGAGGTGAAGGGCACGCCGTCGTAGGTCAGGTGCTCGTAGATCTCATCCGTGACCACCCAGAGGCCCTTGGAGGCGGCCCAGGCGCCGATCTCGGCGACCTGCTCCGGGGAGTACACGGCGCCCGTGGGGTTGGACGGGGAGACGAAGAGCAGCACCTTGGTGTTCTCCGTCAGGGCGGCTTCGAGCTGCTCCACGGTGACCAGGTAGCCCTGCTCCGGTCCGGCGAAGACCTCCACGGGCACGCCGCCGGCCAGCCGGATCGCCTCGGGGTAGGTGGTCCAGAACGGGGTCGGGACGATCACCTCGTCGCCCGGATCCAGGAGCGTGGCGAAGGCGTTGTACACGGCCTGCTTGCCGCCGTTGGTCACCAGGACCTGAGAGGCGTCCACCTGGTAGCCGGAGTCACGGAGCGTCTTCTCCGCGATGGCCTGCTTGAGCTGGGGCAGCCCGCCGGCGGGGGAGTAGCGGTGGTATGCGGGATTCTTCGCGGCCTCGATCGCGGCTTCCACGATGTACCCGGGGGTGGGGAAGTCAGGCTCACCTGCCCCGAAGCCGATCACCGGACGGCCCGCGGCCTTGAGGGCCTTGGCCTTCGCGTCCACCGCGAGGGTGGCGGATTCGGCGATGGAGGAGATGCGTCGGGAGATGCGTGAAGAGGGCATGGGGCGGAGTCCTTCGCGTGTTTTTCAGCGTGATCCCGGGGTCAACCGGCACTTCCAAGCTTAGGCTCAGGTGCTCCGCGAGGCACAGCCCGAACGGGGCATGAGTCCCACTTAGACGTTTTCCCACATCTTGCGTATAGTTGTACCTCGGTGTTGGAAGCCGAAAGGCCATCCGACTCCATAGGGTAGTGGCGCAATTGGTAGCGCAGCGGTCTCCAAAACCGCAGGTTGCAGGTTCGAGTCCTGTCTGCCCTGCGCATGGTTAGCTCCAGGCGTCAGCCGGGAACACCACAGCACCAGCACTGAGGCTTGCCGAACGGTAGCCGCACGGGTTCGTCAGAACAGCACGGCAAAGAAGAGCGAGGGAACAGTGACCGATACTGCCGCCAATGACGCTCAGGGCCGTCCTGCCAAGAGCGGTGGGAAGAAGGGCAAGAAGCTGGGCTTCTTCGCCCGGATCGCCCTGTTCTTCCGGCAGATGATCGGCGAGCTGAAGAAGGTCGTCACCCCGACCCGCTCCGAACTCCTCAACTACACGCTGGTGGTGCTGGTCTTCGTGGCGATCGTCATGCTGATCGTCACCCTCCTTGACCTCGCCTTCGGCGTGGGCGTCGGCTGGGTGTTCGGCGGCACGGGTCCCACGGAACGCTGACCGACTGACTTTCCGCAGGCCACCGGATCGCCTCCGCAAGGGGGTTGAGATGGCTGCCTGTGGAATTGAGCCATTTAAGTGGGATGCCCCTCTGGGTGGCTCGGCCACCACGAGCGTTCCCACGCTTGCAATGCACTAACGACGAAGCAGGAGACCACGTGTCTGAGCAGGAGCTCGAATTCAGCGAGACCGTCAACCAGGACGTCGCCCCGGAGTCCCAGGACGCCGTCGAGGCGGACACTGCTGCGCCCGAAACCCTGGCCGCCGAGGCTGAGGAAGCGGAGGCCGTCGCCGAGGCTGACGACGCGGAGGAGAGCGAGGAGGGCGACGACGTCGCTCCCGCAGCACCTGCCGAGGATCCCCTCGAAGCCTTCAAGGCCAAGCTCCGCCGCCAGGAGGGCGACTGGTTCGTCGTCCACACGTACGCCGGCTACGAGAACCGCGTGAAGACCAACCTCGAGACCCGCGTCCAGACCCTGGACATGGAGGACTACATCTTCGAGATCCAGGTCCCCATGGAAGAGGTCGTGGAGATCAAGAACGCGCAGCGCAAGGTCGTCACCCGCGTGCGCATCCCGGGTTACTGCCTGGTCCGCATGGAACTCACGGACGCCTCCTGGGGCGCCGTCCGCCACACGCCGGGTGTCACCGGCTTCGTGGGCAACGCCCACAACCCGGTCCCGCTGAAGCTGGACGAGGTCGTCTCCATGCTGGCTCCGGTCTTCGAGCAGGAGCAGGCTGAGCAGGAAGGCGGCAAGCAGGCCCGCGTCGCCGCCGCTCCGGTCCACGTCGACTTCGAGGTCGGCGAGTCCGTGATCGTGAAGGAGGGTCCGTTCGAGACCCTGCCCGCCACGATCTCCGAGATCAAGGTCGAGTCCCAGACCCTCGTGGTCCTGGTCTCCATCTTCGAGCGCGAGACCCCGGTCACGCTGGCGTTCAACCAGGTCACCAAGATCTGACACCCCGAGATTTCGTTCCCGGACCGTGCTGCTTTAGCGGTTCTGGAACGTCCGGCCACCTCGCCAAGGTGGTCACCCAGCTGAGGCGCACTCCTGTTCCTCAGTAAGCAATTGAGAGAAGGACCCTACATTGGCTCCCAAGAAGAAGGTCACCGGCCTCATCAAGCTGCAGATCCAGGCAGGTGCCGCCAACCCGGCCCCTCCGATCGGTCCCGCGCTTGGTCAGCACGGTGTCAACATCATGGAGTTCTGCAAGGCGTACAACGCTGCGACGGAATCCCAGCGCGGCAACGTCATCCCGGTCGAGATCACGGTGTACGAGGATCGCTCGTTCACCTTCATCACCAAGACCCCGCCGGCTGCTGAGCTCATCAAGAAGGCCGCAGGCGTGGCCAAGGGCTCTGCAACCCCCCACACCGTCAAGGTCGCCAAGCTGACCCAGGCACAGGTCGAGGAAATCGCCACCGCCAAGCTGGCCGACCTCAACGCCAACGATGTCCAGGCTGCTGCCAAGATCATCGCCGGCACCGCTCGCTCCATGGGTATCACGGTCGAGTAATCACGGCCTCAGGCCACCCGCCGGTTCGCCGGCACTTCGAAATTCATAACGTCCCGTGCAATGACGGGGCAGTGGCAGGGCCGAGCGCGGTCCGCAGACCACAACTGCACAAGGAGAAATACGCAGCATGGCAAAGCGCAGCAAAGCATATGAGGCAGCCGCCGCCAAGATCGACGCGGAGAAGCTTTACGCTCCGGCCGAGGCGGTCACCCTGGCCAAGGAGACCAACCCCTCCAAGTTCGACGCGACCATCGAGGTGGCTTTCCGCCTGGGTGTCGACCCCCGTAAGGCCGACCAGATGGTCCGTGGCACGGTCAACCTGCCGCACGGCACCGGTAAGACCGCCCGCGTCCTCGTGTTCGCCACGGGTGACAAGGCTGAGGCCGCACTGGCCGCAGGCGCCGACTTCGTCGGTTCCGACGACCTGATCGAGAAGATCTCCGGTGGCTGGACCGACTTCGACGCCGCCGTCGCGACCCCCGAGCTCATGGGCAAGGTCGGTCGTCTCGGTAAGGTCCTGGGTCCGCGTAACCTCATGCCGAACCCCAAGACCGGCACCGTGACCCCGGACGTCGCCAAGGCTGTCAACGACATCAAGGGCGGCAAGATCGACTTCCGCGTCGACAAGCACTCCAACCTCCACTTCATCATCGGCAAGGCCAGCTTCGACGCCGAGAAGCTCGCCGAGAACTACGCCGCTGCTCTGGAAGAGGTGCTTCGTCTGAAGCCGACCGCCGCCAAGGGCCGTTACATCCAGAAGGCCACCGTGGCCACCACCTTCGGCCCGGGCATCTCCGTGGACCCGAACGTGACCAAGGTCGTCCTCGGCGCCTAGTCGCCCCTCGCAGGCTTCGCCTGCAAGGTCCCGTCTGACGACGGAGGCCACCCCTGACAGAGGCCGCTCAGCATCGCTGGGCGGCCTCTGGCGTTCCCGGGCGGCAGTGTGATCGGCCCGGGTCCGGCGGAGCGGCGCCGGGTTAGGGTGGGAAGATGACGGAGCCCACCTTCAGCATCGAGCGCCTGGTCCTGCCGGAGTCCCTGGAATCGCCCGAGGCCCGGGACTTCCTGGACGTGTGCGCGCTGACCGATGAGCTCGTGCTCCGGACCCGCGGAACCCTGGACCTGGCCACTCCGAACCGCGCGCGCCTCATCCTGTGGCGGGACACCGAGTACGCCCGGCTGCGGGTCTACTTCGTGCGCCTCGAGGGCCGTGTGGTGGCCCGCGCCTGGATCCACCTGCCGCTCAAGGACAATCTGGAGACGGCCTGGTTGAGCGTCGGCGTGCACCCCGACTTCGAGGGCCGCGGTCTCGGCCGGGCCCTGGCTGACCACGTGGAGGCGGTGGCGCTGAGTGAGGGCCGCACCGTGGTCCAGATGGGCACCGAACATCCCACGGGCACTGCGGACGACGACGGCGAGCGGCTCCTCCCGCCGACCGGCAGCGGCAGCGTCCCCGCGGCGTCGAGGGCGGTCCGGTTCGCGCTGCGTCGTGGCTATGAGCTCGTGCAGGTGGAGCGGACGAGTGTGCTCGTGGTGTCCGACGAATCCCGCCGCGCCGCCCACACGCTGCTCGAGGAGACGGCCGCCCGGGCCGAGGAGTCGTATGAGCTGATCACGTGGTTCGACGAGACACCCGAAGAACATGTGGCGGATCTCGTCCGTCTCTCCACGAGCATGTCCACGGAGGTCCCGCTCGGCGGCCTGGAACTGGGCGAGGAGGTCTTCGACGCCGACCGCGTCCGTGAGATCGATGCGCGCCGCCGTGAAGGCGGCGTGCGCGCGGTGACCACGGCGGCCCGTCACCGGTTCACGGGGGAGCTCGCCGGCTATTCCGTGCTCGAGTACCTCCCGGACCATCCTGAGGTGGGGGAGCAGGACAACACCCTGGTGCTGCCGGGGCACCGCGGGCACGCGCTGGGCCAGTGGATGAAGGCCGCCAACTTCGAACGGCTGCTGGAGGCGTTCCCGGCGGTGCGCAGGATCTACACGTACAACGCGGACGAGAATCAGCACATGCTTGCTATAAACATCGCGATGGGTTTCCGCCCGGCCGGTCACGACGGCCAGTGGCAGGCCCATCTGGACGGCCGCGCGGCTGCAGGGGAGGGCTCATGAGCATCAGGATCGAACAGCTGTGGATCCCGGACACCCTCGACGGCCCGGACGCCGAGGCCTTCCTGGCGGCCGTGGACGTGTCGCGGCGGGTCCGGCTCGCCACGTGGGGGACCGACGACCTCGCATACACCCCGCTGGAGAAGCTCTACGAACTGCGGGACCCCTATGAGCGGCAGGTGCTGCTGACCGCCACCCTGGACGGCGTGATGGTCGGCGTCGCGGACATCTCGCTTCCTCTGCTGGGGGACATCGACGTCGCGGAATTCACCCTGGACATCCTGCCGGAGGCCCAGGGCCGTGGCGTGGGCCGGGACCTGATCCGCGCCGCGGAGCAGTTCGCCCGCTCCGAGGGACGACGGCACCTTCTGGTCGACACGAACCATCCCGCGGCCAGCCTCGGGGACACGGAGGACAGCCTGCAGCCGGACAGCGGTCCGGGCTTCGTGCCGCTCGCGAGCCGCTCCGTGGATTTCGCCCAGCGCAGCGGGTACACCCTGGAGCGGATCGAGCAGTTCAGCTCCTGTGCCCTGCCGCTGGACACGGTGCTGGAGGGGCAGCTCATGGCGGAGGCCGAGGCCGCGAACGACGGCCGATACCGTCTGCACCACTGGCGGGACCGCTGCCCCGAACGCTGGCTGGCGGACATGACCGCGCTGGACTCCTCCGCGGAGGACCTCACCCTCGCCGCTGCAGCGGATGCCGGGGTGCCCGCCGACGTCTGGGAGGACTACGACGTGGAGGCGCTGCGCCGTGCGGAGGAGATCGCCATGGCGCAGGGGCGGCGGACGGTGGTCACCGCCGTTGAGCATGTGGAGACGGGCGTCCTCGTGGGCGTCACCACCATCAGCGTGCTGCCGCAGCGGCAGGACGTGGTGTTCCAGGATGAGACCCATGTGCGGCTCGCGCACCGCGGCAACAAACTGGGCCTCCTGCTGAAGATCTCGAATATGCAGCAGTTGCAGGACCTCTTCCCGGACGTCCGCGTGATCTACACCTGGAACGCCCTGGAGAACCGGTATCTGCTCACCGTCAATCAGCAGTTGGGGTTCCGGACCGCCGGGGTGACGGGTCTCTGGCAGAAGCAGTTGCCTGACCTCCGCCAGCCGCACCTGAGCTGAGGCGCGGACGCCGATTTGCCCGTCCGGCGGGGTCTCCCGTAAGCTGGATTCACCAAAGACCGTCGGTTGTTGGATATCCCTGTGCTCTGCCACTGTGCAGAGGCGTGTGGATCTCCATCGAAGGACCCTTCAGCATAAGGGCGGCCGGCGCAGGTGAACCGAGCGAGAAGTCTGATCTTCCACGCCCCGTGCGCCTGCGCGGGGCGTTTTTTGTTGGTGCCCCTGAGTACCTGATGCGCGGCTCACACCGCGAGCAGCGAGGACCTTCCTGACCGGCCTGATTCCCCGGAAGGAGGGTTATGACAACGCCGAACAAGGTGGCCGCAGTTTCTGAGATCACCACCGATTTCAACGAATCGACCGCCGCTGTCCTGACCGAATACCGCGGGCTCTCTGTCGCACAGCTCAAGGAGCTGCGTCGTTCCCTGGGCGCGGAGACCAAGTACTCCGTCGTCAAGAACTCCCTGACCGCGATTGCAGCCAAGGAAGCCGGTGTCGACGCGTTCGACGGCCAGCTCGCAGGCCCCACCGCAATCGCCTTCATCAAGGGCGACGCCGTTGCTGCCGCGAAGAGCCTCACGGACTTTGCCAAGGCCAACAAGCAGCTGGTCATCAAGACCGGTTACTTCGAGGGCAAGGCTCTGAACGCTTCGGAAGTTGCCGCACTGGCCGCTCTCGAGTCCCGTGAGCTGCAGCTCGCGAAGGTCGCCGGTGTCCTCAAGGCCCCGGCTGCCGCAGCTGCCCGCATCATTGATGCCCTGCGCATCAAGCTCGAAGAAGAGAACGGCGCTCCGGCGCCCGCCGCTGAGGAAGCACCTGCCGAGGCTCCGGCCGAGGCTGCTTCCGAAGAGGCCTGAGTCTCTTCTCCCCACCCACACACTGTGGTGCGCAGGCACCAACTACAGGAAGGACGCCAATCATGGCGAAGCTCAGCAACGAAGAGCTCATTGAAGCTTTCAAGGAACTGACCATCATCGAGCTCTCCGAGTTCGTCAAGCTGTTCGAGGAGACCTTCGAGGTCACCGCCGCAGCTGTTGCCGTTGCAGGCCCCGCCGGTGGCGGCGCCGCTGAAGAGGCCGAGGAGAAGACCGAGTTCGACGTCATCCTCGAAGCCGCTGGCGAGAAGAAGATCGGTGTCATCAAGGAGGTGCGCGCCCTGACCTCCCTCGGCCTGAAGGAGGCCAAGGACCTCGTCGACGGTGCCCCCAAGGCCGTCCTCGAGGGCGTCAACAAGGAGACCGCCGAGAAGGCCAAGGAGCAGCTCGAGGCTGCCGGCGCTTCGGTTTCCGTCAAGTAGCACCTGCTGCTGGTCGGTTCCCCGATCCTCTGAGGATCGGGAGACTGTCTGCTGGGAAGGTCCCGTCCACTTCGGTGGGCGGGACCTTCCGCGTTAACCGGGCCGGGGGAGCGCGGCGCGGGACGGCCCCGCGAGGACTGCCGGTAACCTCCGGTGAACAATTCAGGAATCGTTTCACAACTCCTTCCCAGGGCTGTGACGGCGGCCTAGACTGGCGCTTTGGGCCCCTCGGCCCGCCGCTCGTGCCCGGTCCCCGGGCGTCAACCCATCGTCTCCCCGCAGAGGTAACCCATGAGTGAAACCAGCACCGTCAGCCGCCGCGCCATGCTGAGCGCCGCCGTCGTCGCGGGCTCCAGTGCCGGAGCCCTTCTCGCCGCCGCGCCCGCAGAGGCGAGCCCCGGCCACGGCGCCAAGCGCTTCCGTCTGACCGTGCTCGGCACCACGGACCTGCACAACAACGTTTTCAACTGGGACTACTTCAAGGACACCGCCTATGCGGACAAGGCGGGCAACCAGATCGGCATCGCCCAGGCCTCGTCGCTCATCAAGGCCGTCCGTGCCGAACGCGGTGAGTCCAGCACCCTGACCATCGACGCCGGTGACACCATCCAGGGCACCCCGCTCGCCTATTACTTCGCCAAGATCCGCCCGGCTTCCCGCACGGTCAAGCACCCCATGGCCCTCGCCATGAACGCGGTGGGCTACGACGCCGTCGCGCTGGGCAACCACGAGTTCAACTACGGCATCGACCACCTGCGCACCTGGGAGCGCCAGCTGACGTTCCCCGTCCTGGGCGCGAACGTCCACGTGGCCGGCCGCGCGGCACGCGCCTTCAGCCCGTACGTCCTCAAGCGGGTCCGGACCTCCGCCGGCTGGGTGACGGTGGGCATCGTGGGCTTCGTGACCCCGGGCTGTGCTCTGTGGGACCGCCACAATGTGGAAGGCAAGCTCGACTTCAACGGCATCGTCGAGGAGGCGAAGAAGGTCATCCCCGAGGTGCGCGCCGCCGGCGCGGACGTCGTGATCGTCTCCTGTCACTCCGGCGCGACGCCGGGTTCCTCCTATGGCGACGCCCTGCCGTTCCCAGAGAACGCCTCGAGCCAGCTCGCCGAGCAGGTGCCCGGGATCGACGCGATCCTGGTCGGCCACGCGCACCAGGAGATCCCGGAGCGATTCGTGACCAACGCGGCCACGGGGCGGCAGGTGCTGCTCACGGAGCCCCTGCGCTGGGGCATGCGGGTGTCCGTCATCGATCTGGACCTCGTCAAGGAGCGGGGCCACTGGAAGGTCGAGACCGCGCACTCCCACCTGTTGGACGCCAAGACGGCACCCGAGGATCCCGCCGTCGTCAAGGCCGTCACCTCGGCCCACCGCGAGGCCGTGAAGTACGTGAACACCGCCATCGGGTCCTCCACGGCGCCGCTGTCCACGGCCACGGCCTGCTGGGAGGACACCGCGGCCATCGACGCGATCAACTTCGTCCAGGCGACCCGGATCAAGGCCGAGCTGGCCGGCGGCCCGAACGCCGGGCTGCCGGTGCTGTCGATCGCCGCGCCGTTCTCCCGCTCGGTCGACGTGGCCGCGGGTCCGCTCACCATCCGTGACATCGCGGGCCTCTACATCTTCGACAACACGCTGCTCAGCATCAAGCTCACCGGTGCCCAGCTCAAGGCCTACCTGGAGTGGTCGGCGACGTACTACAAGACCGTCGCGGGCACCACGGTGGCTGCCGCGGATCTGACCAACGCCCCCACCGCACTGGCTCCGGCGGGCACCCCGGATTACAACTACGACATCGTCTTCGGCCTGGACGCACCCCTGGAGTACAGCATCGACGTGGCCCGTCCCGCGGGTCAGCGCATCCAGGGCCTGAGCTACGGGGGAGCGCCCGTTGCGGATGGCGCGGAGTTCGCCCTGGCGATCAACAACTACCGCCAGAGCGGAGGCGGCAGCTTCCCGGGCGTCACCCAGGCCCCGGTCCTGACGAACAGCCAGCAGGAGATCCGTCAGCTCATGATCGACTACGTCGTGGAGCACGGTGTCCTGGATCCCGCGGTCTTCGCCCGCGACGACTGGAAGCTGGTGGTCAACGGCCAGCCGTTGACCGTCACCGCCTGACAAGTCTCGCTTAACGCCGGAGGCCGGCCGAGCACTTCCAGATCACTGGGGTGCCCGGCCGGCCTCTCGCGTACGGCCTGATGCGGGATCAGTCGCGGTCGAGCAGTCAGTCGCGGTAGAGCAGAAGAGCCTCGCCCTGACCGCCACCGCCGCAGAGGGCGACGGCGGCCTTGCCGTGGCCGCGGCGCTTCAGCTCGAAGGCCGCGTGGAGAGCCAGGCGCGCGCCGGAAGCGCCGATGGGGTGGCCCAGGGCGATCGCACCTCCGTGGATGTTGCAGCGGTCCAGCGGGTAGTCCAGGTCCTTGAGCGACTGCACGGCCACCGAGCCGAAGGCCTCGTTGATCTCGATGAAGTCCAGGTCCCCGGTCTCCCAGCCGGCCCGGCGGAGGGCGGCCTGGATCGCGTGCGACGGCTGAGAGTGGAGCGAGTTGTCCGGGCCGGCCACCTGGCCGGGGCTGCCCACGACGGCGAGGTAGTCCAAGCCGTGGTCCTCCGCGTACTTGCGGGAAGAGAGAACGAGGGCGGACGCGCCGTCGGAGAGCGGCGAGGAGTTCCCGGCCGTGATGGTCCCGTCCGTCGCGAAGGCGGCCTTGAGGCCGCTCAGGGTTTCCAGGGTGGTCCCCGGGCGCACCCCTTCGTCGGTGTCCACGATCAGCGGGTCGCCCTTGCGCTGGGCGATGCTCAGCGGCGCGATCTCCTCTGCGAAGACGCCCGCGGCGATGGCGTCGGCCGCGCGGTTGTGGGACGCGGCGGCGACCTCGTCCTGGGCGCGGCGGTCGATGCCGAGCGTGAGATTCAGGCTCTCGGTGGACAGGCCCATCGACTGGCCGTCGAAGGCGTCCGTGAGACCGTCGTGCGCCGCGTGATCGAGCGCCTGCACGGTGCCGTAGTTCCAGCCCTGCCGCGAACCGGGCAGCAGGTGCGGGGCGCGGGTCATGGACTCCTGACCACCGGCCACGACGACGTCGGCCTCACCCGAGCGGATGAGGCGCGCGGCGTCGATCACGGCGGTGAGCCCGGAGAGGCAGACCTTGTTGAGGGTCACCGTGGGCACGTTCCAGCCGAGGCCGGCTCCCACCGAGCTCTGACGTGCAGGATTCTGACCGGCGCCCGCCTGGAGCACCTGTCCCATGATGACCGCGTCGACATCTTCCGGGTCGATCCCCGCGCGTTCCACGGCGGCCTTGATGGCGTGGCTGCCGAGCTGGACGGCGGTCTTGCTGGCGAGCTGTCCGTTCAACCGGCCCTGCGGTGTGCGGGCAGCGGCGAGGATGACAACGTCATTGTTGTTTTCAGTGCTGGACATGGGCCTTCGCTTTCCGTGGTGTGGTTCTCCACCAAGGCTATCGCGTGGTGGCCTCCTCTTCGCCGGCCTGCCAGGATGGTGGGGACAGCAGGTGGGGACAGCAAGGGAGTGAAGGCGATGAAGGAGCACCCCGTGACCGAGTCCACAGCCGGAAGCGCTTCCCAGGATACGGCCGGTTCCCAGGAGCCCGCGGACCCTCAGGATCGCGTGAGGGAGGCCGCCGCGGCGCGTGGCCTGGAGATCGAGATCCGGGAACGGCCCGCCGCAGGGTCCCTTCCGGAGGCTGCGGCGCTGCTGGGCATCCCGCCGTCGGGCATCGTCAAGACCCTCGTGGTCAAGCGCTCGGACGGCACCTACCTCTTCGCCCTCGTCCCGGGCGGCCGTGCCATCTCGTGGCCGAAGCTGCGCGCGGTGGTCGGGGTGAACAAGCTGCGGCTGCCGGAAGCGGAGCTGGCGTTCGAGGCCACAGGATTCGTGCGGGGCACCATCACGCCCATCGGGAGCACCACCGACTGGCCCGTCGTCGCGGACGAGTCGATCGTGGGCCGCAGGATCGCCATGGGTGCCGGCGCGCACGGGTACAGCCTGTTCGTGGACGCCGACGAATTGATCCGTGCGTACGGGGCGACGGTCGCGGACATCACGGTCCCCGAGGGCTGACGGCGGCTCGCCGGGCCCCGGCTCGGCTTGACTCGGGCACTGCGACTGAGGTAGACATATTCGTTTCTGTCCTGTATCGTGGATATTTGCGTCTTCCCTCTGTACCTTCGGCCTTCATATAGCGGTGGGCTGGTCGTGTCTGTGGCATTTAAGCAAAGAGTGCTTATGCCGCTCAACGGTCCCGGGTCATATAGCGGTCCCGGTCGGGTGGTGCCAAACGCGTCGTGCGCTTTGGACACTCAATGGGGGAGGGCTGTTCAGCCCGAAGGTCTGTGGAAGGAACCCTCTTGGTCGCCTCGAGCACCCCAAACAATGAAACCGCTACCACTGATGGTGCGACTCGTCGCATCTCATTCGCGAAGATTCACGAGCCGCTTGACGTCCCGAATCTGCTCGCACTCCAGACGGACAGCTTTGACTGGCTGGTAGGGAACGAGCGCTGGCAGGCCAAGGTCGCCGCCGCTGTCGAAGCCGGCGACGAGTCCGTCGCCACGACGTCCGGCCTGGCCGACATCTTCGAAGAGATCTCCCCGATCGAGGATTTCCAGGGCACCATGTCCCTGAGCTTCTCCGACCCGGAGTTCTACGAGCCCAAGTACACCATGGCCGAGTGCAAGGATCGCGACGCGACCTACTCCGCTCCGCTGTACGTCAAGGCTGAGTTCATCAACAACAACACGGGCGAGATCAAGCAGCAGACCGTGTTCATGGGTGACTTCCCGCTGATGACGGAGAAGGGCACCTTCGTGGTGAACGGCACCGAGCGTGTCGTCGTCTCGCAGCTGGTCCGTTCCCCCGGCGCCTACTTCGAGAAGTCCCCGGACAAGACCAGTGACAAGGACATCTACTCGGCCCGCATCATCCCGTCCCGGGGTGCCTGGTTCGAGCTCGAGATCGACAAGCGCGATCAGGTCGGCGTCCGTCTGGACCGCAAGCGCAAGCAGTCCGTCACGGTGCTGCTGAAGGCTCTCGGCTGGACCGAAGGCCAGATCCTGGAGGAGTTCGGCCAGTACGACTCCATGCGCGCCACGCTCGAGAAGGATGCCACGCAGACCCAGGAGGAAGCCCTCCTGGACATCTACCGCAAGCTGCGTCCGGGCGAGCCGCCCACCGTCGAGGCCGCCCAGAACCTTCTGGACAACCTCTACTTCAATGCCAAGCGTTACGATCTGGCCAAGGTCGGCCGCTACAAGATCAACCGCAAGCTCGGCATCGACCGCCCGCTGTCCGACCGCGAGGCCTCCATCCTCCACGTCGAGGACATCGTGGCCATGATCAAGTTCCTCGTGGCACTGCACGCCGGCGAGACCACCATCAAGGGCGTCCGTGACGGCCAGGAAGTGGATCTGCGCGTCGAGGTCGATGACATCGACCACTTCGGCAACCGCCGCATCCGCGCCGTGGGCGAGCTCATCGAGAACCAGGTCCGCACGGGTCTGTCCCGTATGGAGCGCGTGGTCCGCGAACGCATGACCACGCAGGACGTCGAGGCCATCACGCCGCAGTCGCTGATCAACATCCGCCCGGTGGTGGCAGCCATCAAGGAGTTCTTCGGAACCTCGCAGCTGTCCCAGTTCATGGACCAGAACAACCCGCTCTCGGGTCTGACCCACAAGCGCCGTCTCTCGGCTCTTGGCCCGGGTGGTCTGTCCCGTGACCGTGCCGGCATGGAAGTCCGTGACGTGCACCCGTCGCACTACGGCCGCATGTGCCCCATCGAGACCCCTGAAGGCCCGAACATCGGTCTGATCGGCTCGCTGGCATCCTACGGCCGCATCAACGCGTTCGGCTTCATCGAGACGCCGTACCGCAAGGTGGCCAACGGTGTCGTCAGCGACCAGGTCGAGTACCTGACCGCCGACGACGAGGCCGAGGTCGTCATCGCCCAGGCCAACGCGCCGCTGGACGCCGACAACCGCTTCACCGAGGACACCGTCCTCGTCCGTGAGCGCGGCGGTGGAGGCGAGCCCGTGCTCATCCCGGCCGAGGACGTGCAGTACATGGACGTCTCCCCGCGCCAGATGGTGTCCGTGGCGACCGCCCTGATCCCGTTCCTGGAGCACGACGACGCCAACCGCGCCCTCATGGGTGCGAACATGCAGCGTCAGGCCGTGCCGCTGGTCCGCGCCGAGGCCCCCTTCGTGGGCACCGGCATGGAGCGCGCCGCAGCCGTGGACGCCGGCGACGTCGTGGTGGCCAAGAAGGCCGGCGTGGTCTCCGAGGTCTCCGCGGACCTCGTGATCATGCTGAACGACGACGGCACCGAGACGAGCTACCGCATCGGCAAGTTCTCCCGGTCCAACCAGGGCAACTGCTACAACCACCGCGTTCTGGTGGACGAAGGCCAGCGCCTCGAAGTCGGCGGCATCATCGCCGACGGTCCTTCCACGGACCAGGGTGAGCTCTCCCTCGGCCGCAACCTCCTGGTTGCGTTCATGTCCTGGGAAGGTCACAACTTCGAGGATGCCATCATCCTGTCCCAGCGCCTGGTGGCCGAGGACGTCCTGTCCTCCATCCACATCGAGGAGCACGAGATCGATGCCCGCGACACCAAGCTCGGTGCCGAGGAGATCACCCGTGACATCCCGAACGTCTCCGAAGAGGTCCTGGCGGGCCTGGACGAGCGTGGCATCATTCACATCGGCGCCGAGGTCGAGGCCGGGGACATCCTGGTCGGCAAGGTCACCCCGAAGGGTGAGACCGAGCTGACCCCGGAGGAGCGCCTGCTGCGCGCCATCTTCGGTGAGAAGTCCCGCGAAGTGCGTGACACCTCCCTGAAGGTGCCCCACGGCGAGTCCGGCACCGTGATCGGTGTCCGCGTCTTCGACCGCGACAATGACGACGAGCTGCCCCCGGGCGTGAACCAGCTGGTGCGCGTCTACGTGGCCGCGAAGCGCAAGATCACGGACGGTGACAAGCTCGCCGGCCGTCACGGCAACAAGGGTGTCATCTCCAAGATCCTGCCGATCGAGGACATGCCGTTCCTGGCGGACGGCACCCCGGTCGACGTGGTCCTGAACCCGCTGGGTGTCCCGGGCCGAATGAACGTCGGTCAGGTGCTGGAAACGCACCTGGGCTGGGTCGCGAAGACCGGCTGGAAGATCGAGGGCGAGCCGGAGTGGGTCAAGAACCTTCCGAACCTGCCCCGTGAGACCGCGCCGAACCAGACCCTGGCCACCCCGGTGTTCGACGGTGCACGTGAAGAGGAGATCGCAGGCCTGCTGAACTCCACCAACGTGACCCGTGACGGTGACCGTCTGATCGACGCCTCCGGAAAGACCCGTCTGTTCGACGGCCGTTCCGGCGAGCCGTTCCCGGACCCGATCTCCGTGGGCTACATGTACATCCTGAAGCTCCACCACCTGGTGGACGACAAGATCCACGCCCGGTCCACCGGTCCGTACTCCATGATCACGCAGCAGCCGCTGGGCGGTAAGGCCCAGTTCGGCGGCCAGCGCTTCGGTGAAATGGAAGTGTGGGCGCTGGAGGCCTATGGCGCGGCGTACACGCTCCAGGAGCTCCTCACCATCAAGTCTGACGATATCCACGGCCGCGTGAAGGTGTACGAGGCGATCGTCAAGGGCGAGAACATCCCGGAGCCGGGCGTTCCCGAATCCTTCAAGGTTCTGATCAAGGAAATGCAGTCGCTCTGCCTGAACGTGGAGGTCCTCTCCACCGACGGCACCACGATCGAGATGCGTGACTCTGACGACGCAGTCTTCACGGCTGCCGAAGAACTGGGCATCGATCTGTCCCGCGCAGAGCCCAGTTCCGTCGAAGAGGTGTAGTGACGTGGAGCGGCGGCTCCGGCCGCCGCTGCACCCCACCTCTTCCTGACAGTCAAGACTTAGAGACAAGAGAGAACAGGATTCCATGTCCAGCGAATCTTCCTTCGGCCTCATGCAGATCGGCCTGGCCACCGCGGATGACATCCGTGACTGGTCCTATGGCGAAGTCAAGAAGCCGGAAACCATCAACTACCGCACTCTGAAGCCGGAGAAGGACGGTCTTTTCTGCGAGAAGATCTTCGGTCCTTCCCGTGACTGGGAGTGCTACTGCGGCAAGTACAAGCGCGTGCGCTTCAAGGGCATCATCTGTGAGCGCTGTGGCGTCGAGGTCACTCGTGCCAAGGTGCGCCGTGAGCGCATGGGCCACATCGAGCTCGCCGCTCCCGTCACCCACATCTGGTACTTCAAGGGCGTTCCGTCCCGTCTGGGGTACCTGCTCGACCTGGCGCCGAAGGACCTCGAAAAGGTCATCTACTTCGCCGCCTACATGATCACCAGCGTTGACGAGGAGAACCGTCACGCCGAACTGCCGAACCTCCAGATCGAGCACGACGTGGAGAAGAAGCAGCTGATCGACACCCGTGACGCCGACATCGCGGCGATCGCCCGCGACCTCGAGGACGAGCTTGCCCGCCTCGAGGGCGAAGGCGCCAAGGCCGCCGACAAGAAGAAGGCCCGCGACTCCGCCGACCGCCAGATGGCGAACGTCCGCAAGCGTGCGGACGCCGACATCGAGCGCCTCGAGCAGGTCTGGGACCGCTTCAAGAACCTCAAGGTCGCCGACCTCGAAGGCGATGAGGGCCTGTACCGCGAGCTGCGTGACCGTTACGGCATGTACTTCGAGGGCTCCATGGGCGCCGAGGCGATCAAGAAGCGCCTCGAGACCTTCGACCTCGCTGCCGAGTCCGAGCTGCTGAAGGACATCATCCAGAACGGCAAGGGCCAGCGGAAGACCCGTGCGCTCAAGCGCCTCAAGGTCGTCAACGCCTTCCTCACCACGGACAACAGCCCTCTGGGCATGGTCCTGGACGCCGTCCCGGTGATCCCGCCGGAACTGCGCCCGATGGTGCAGCTGGACGGTGGCCGCTTCGCGACCTCCGACCTCAACGACCTGTACCGCCGCGTGATCAACCGCAACAACCGCCTCAAGCGTCTGCTTGAGCTGGGTGCTCCGGAGATCATCGTCAACAACGAAAAGCGCATGCTGCAGGAAGCTGTCGACAATCTCTTCGACAACGGCCGTCGTGGCCGCCCCGTCACGGGTCCGGGCAACCGTCCGCTGAAGTCCCTGAGCGAGATGCTCAAGGGCAAGCAGGGTCGTTTCCGCCAGAACCTCCTCGGCAAGCGCGTCGACTACTCCGGCCGTTCGGTCATCGTCGTCGGCCCGCAGCTGAAGCTGCACCAGTGTGGTCTGCCCAAGCAGATGGCCCTGGAGCTCTTCAAGCCGTTCGTGATGAAGCGCCTCGTGGACCTCAACCACGCACAGAACATCAAGAGCGCCAAGCGCATGGTCGAGCGTTACCGTCCGCAGGTCTGGGACGTGCTGGAAGAGATCATCACCGAACACCCGGTGCTGCTCAACCGCGCGCCCACCCTGCACCGTCTGGGCATCCAGGCCTTCGAGCCGCAGCTCGTGGAAGGCAAGGCCATCCAGCTGCACCCGCTCGTGTGCGCCGCCTTCAACGCGGACTTCGACGGCGACCAGATGGCTGTGCACCTGCCCCTGAGCCCCGAGGCCCAGGCTGAGGCGCGCATCCTGATGCTGTCCTCGAACAACATCCTGAAGCCGTCCGACGGCCGCCCCGTGACCCTCCCGTCGCAGGACATGATCATCGGTCTCTACCACCTGACCACCAAGCGTGTGGGCTCTGCTGGTGAAGGCCGGATCTTCTCCTCCGTCTCCGAGGCGATCATGGCGTTCGACGCGCGGGAACTCCACCTGAACTCCAAGGTGAAGATCCGCCTGGACAACTTCGTACCGTACGAAGGCTGGGAAGGCCCCGAGGGCTGGGAGCTGGGTCAGCCGGTGCTGGTCGAGACCTCCCTGGGACAGGTCATCTTCAATGACACCCTGCCCGCGGACTACCCCTGGGTCGAGGCAGTCGCCGACAAGGGCGAGCTCTCCCGGATCGTCAACGATCTGGCCGAGCGTTACCCCAAGGTCGTCACCGCCGCGACGCTGGACAACCTCAAGGACGCCGGTTTCTACTGGGCCACGCGCTCCGGTGTGACCGTCGCCGTGTCCGACATCGAGGTCCCGGCCGCCAAGCCGGAGATCCTCGCGGGCTACGAGGAGAAGGCCGCGAAGATCCAGAGCCAGTACGACAAGGGTCTGATCGACGAGGACGAGCGCCGTCAGGAGCTCATCGAGCTCTGGGGCAAGGCCACCGACGAGGTCGCCTCGGTCATGCGCAAGTCGCTGTCCCCGATGAACACCATCAACCGCATGGTGTCCTCCGGTGCTCGTGGTAACTGGATGCAGGTCCGTCAGATCGCGGGTATCCGTGGCCTCGTGGCCAACCCCCGTGGTGAGATCATCCCGCGTCCGATCAAGTCCTCCTACCGTGAGGGCCTGTCCGTGCTCGAGTACTTCATCGCGACGCACGGTGCCCGTAAGGGTCTGGCTGACACCGCCCTGCGTACCGCCAACTCGGGTTACCTGACCCGTCGTCTGGTGGACGTCTCGCAGGACGTCATCGTCCGCGAGGCCGACTGTGGCACCGAGCGTGGTCTGGTGACCCCGATCGCCCTGGTCGACGAGAACGGTGAGCTGCGTCTGGACGAGAACGTCGAGAACAGCGCCTACGCCCGCACCCTGGCCGTCGATGTCGTCGACGCCGATGGCAAGGTGCTGGCCGCCGGTGGCAGTGACTGCGGTGACGTCGTCATCGCCGAGCTGTTCGCCGCGGGCATCACCGAGGTCAAGGTCCGCTCCGTGCTGACCTGTGAGTCCACGGTGGGCACCTGCGCACTCTGCTACGGCCGTTCGCTGGCCACCGGCAAGACCGTGGACATCGGCGAGGCTGTCGGCATCATCGCCGCTCAGTCCATCGGTGAGCCCGGCACGCAGCTGACCATGCGTACCTTCCACACGGGTGGTGCCGTGTCCGCCGGCGGTGGCGACGACATCACCCAGGGTCTGCCCCGTATCCAGGAGCTCTTCGAGGCCCGCACCCCGAAGGGTGTGGCCCCGATCTCCGAGGCTGCCGGCCGCGTGAACATCGAGGAGGGTGAGAACTCGGTCCGCATCGTCGTCACTCCTGACGACGGCACGGAGGAGCTGGCTTACCCGATCCTGCGCCGTTCCCGTCTGCTGGTCGCCGACGGCGAGCACGTCTCGGTGGGCCAGAAGCTCGTCCAGGGTCCGGTGGACCCCAAGCAGGTGCTGCGCATCATGGGTCCCCGTGCCGCGCAGAAGTTCCTGGTGGACGAGGTCCAGGGCGTGTACCGCAGCCAGGGCATCGGCATCCACGACAAGCACGTGGAGGTCATCGTCCGCCAGATGCTGCGTCGCGTCACGGTGATCGAGTCCGGCGATTCGGATCTGCTGCCCGGCGAGCTCGCCGAGCGCGGCCGCTTCGAAGGCGAGAACCGCCGCGTGGTGTCCGAGGGCAAGAAGCCGGCCTCCGGCCGTCCCGAGCTCATGGGCATCACCAAGGCGTCGCTCGCCACCGAGTCGTGGCTGTCGGCCGCTTCCTTCCAGGAGACCACCCGGGTGCTCACCCAGGCGGCCATGGAAGGCAAGAGCGACCCGCTGCTGGGCCTCAAGGAGAACGTCATCATCGGTAAGCTCATCCCGGCCGGCACCGGCCTGCCGCGCTACACCGATGTCAGCGTCGAGCCGACGGAGGAGGCCAAGGCGAGCATCTTCTCCGCTCAGGCCTCGTTCAGCGACTTCTCCTACGACCCCATGGGTGTCGACGGTGGCAGCGAGTTCCATGCCATCCCGCTGGATGACTACGACCTCGGCGGCGACTACCGCTAAGGATCGCAGCGCATCTGATGCGTGACAGGGAGGGCCTCACCGGATTCCGGTGGGGCCCTCCCGCGTTTCCGCGGGCCGCGGCGCTCAGGACAAGGTGCCCGGCACTTCCGGTGCGGGGCCGACGACGGCGGCCAGGCGCCGTCGTCGTCGGACCCGGCGGGGAGCGGCGGGGGAGAGGGGAGTGCGGCCAAGCGGCAGGCCGCCCGCGATTCACGGGAGCAGTCGCCGCCGTGGTACAGTTGATCTGATTGATTTACGTGGCAGCGGACACCGTCCATGTTGTGGGGAACTTGCACAACGAATGCCACGATTTTGCATGCCTGGGGCCCTTGCGGATTATTCGGATCGGGGCCGGGTGTGCATCTCTTTGAAGTGCTTCGCCTTGGCGTTCCTGTGGTTCGGTCCGCAGACTGACAGGCCGGGGCAAAGCAAATGGGGAGCGGCTGGGAACGGCCGCTCCAGATGATGGAGAACACGAACAGTGCCTACTATTCAGCAGCTGGTCCGTAAGGGCCGCACGCCGAAGGTCTCCAAGACCAAGGCTCCTGCCCTTAAGGGCAGCCCGATGCGCCGCGGCGTCTGCACCCGCGTCTACACCACCACCCCGAAGAAGCCGAACTCGGCTCTCCGTAAGGTCGCCCGTGTCCGCCTCAACGGCGGCGTCGAGGTTACCGCGTACATCCCGGGTGTGGGTCACAACCTGCAGGAACACTCCATCGTGCTGGTGCGCGGTGGTCGTGTGAAGGACCTCCCCGGCGTTCGCTACAAGATCGTCCGTGGTGCCCTCGACACCCAGGGTGTGAAGAACCGCAAGCAGGCTCGCAGCCGCTACGGCGCAAAGATGGAGAAGAAGTAATATGCCTCGCAAGGGTCCGGCCCCCAAGCGGCCGCTCGTTTCGGATCCGGTTTACGGTTCCCCGCTGGTCACCCAGCTGATCAACAAGGTTCTCGTGGACGGCAAGAAGTCCACCGCCGAGCGCATCGTCTACGGTGCCCTTGAAGGTGCCCGCGAGAAGAACGGCAACGATCCCGTCGCCACCCTGAAGAAGGCCATGGACAACATCAAGCCGAGCCTTGAGGTCAAGTCCCGCCGTGTCGGTGGCGCCACCTACCAGGTTCCGGTCGAGGTCAAGCCGGGTCGCGCCACCGCGCTGGCCCTCCGCTGGCTCGTCGGTTACTCCAAGGCCCGTCGTGAGAAGACCATGACCGAGCGCCTCCGCAACGAGATCCTGGATGCCTCCAACGGTCTCGGCGCCGCCGTGAAGCGTCGCGAAGACACCCACAAGATGGCCGAGTCCAACAAGGCCTTCGCCCACTACCGCTGGTAAAAACACACGAACCGCCGCCGGCCTCCTCGGTCGGCGGCGGACGTGTTGTCCATCTCAAAGGGAGACACCGTGGCACAGGACGTGCTTACCGACCTTAACAAGGTCCGCAACATCGGCATCATGGCCCACATCGATGCCGGCAAGACCACTACTACGGAGCGCATCCTCTTCTACACGGGTGTGAACCACAAGATCGGTGAAACGCACGACGGTGCGTCCACCACCGACTGGATGGAACAGGAAAAGGAACGCGGCATCACCATCACGTCTGCCGCCGTGACCTGCTTCTGGAACAAGAACCAGATCAACATCATCGACACCCCCGGTCACGTGGACTTCACCGTTGAGGTTGAGCGCTCCCTGCGCGTCCTCGACGGCGCCGTCGCCGTCTTCGACGGCAAGGAAGGCGTTGAGCCGCAGTCCGAGACCGTGTGGCGTCAGGCTGACAAGTACAACGTCCCCCGCATCTGTTTCGTGAACAAGATGGACAAGCTGGGCGCTGACTTCTACTTCACCGTCGACACCATCATCAGCCGTCTGGGCGCCAAGCCGCTCGTCATGCAGCTGCCGATCGGTTCCGAGAACGACTTCATCGGTGTCGTGGACCTGCTCGAGATGCGTGCCCTGGTGTGGCCCGGCGATGCCAAGGGTGACGTGACTATGGGCGCCTCCTACGAGGTCCAGGAGATCCCGGCTGATCTGCAGGAGCGTGCCGAGGAATACCGCGCGCAGCTCGTGGAGACCGTCGCCGAGTCCTCCGAAGAGCTCATGGAGAAGTACCTCGAGGGCGAAGAGATCACCCTCGAGGAGCTCAAGGCCGGCATCCGCAAGATGACCGTCAACTCCGAGCTCTACCCCGTGTTCTGTGGCTCCGCCTTCAAGAACCGCGGTGTTCAGCCGATGCTCGACGCCGTCATCGACTTCCTGCCGTCCCCGCTGGACGTGCCCGATATGATCGGTCACAACCCGCGCAACGAGGAAGAGGAACTGGTCCGTAAGCCCAGCGCTGACGAGCCCTTCTCCGCTCTCGCCTTCAAGATCGCGGCACACCCGTTCTTCGGTCAGCTCACCTTCGTCCGCGTGTACTCCGGTCACGTCGAGGCGGGCGCCCAGGTGGTCAACTCCACCAAGGGCAAGAAGGAGCGCATCGGCAAGCTCTTCCAGATGCACGCCAACAAGGAGATGCCCGTCGAGGGCGCCACCGCCGGCCACATCTACGCCGCCATCGGTCTGAAGGACACCACCACGGGTGACACCCTGTGCGATCCGAACAACCAGATCGTGCTGGAGTCCATGAGCTTCCCGGAGCCCGTGATCTCCGTGGCCATCGAGCCGAACTCGAAGGGTGACCAGGAGAAGCTCTCCACGGCCATCCAGAAGCTCTCCGCTGAGGACCCGACCTTCCAGGTCTCCCTCAACGAGGACACCGGCCAGACGGTCATCGCCGGC
The DNA here is from genome assembly GCF_041360795.1 of Arthrobacter sp. RCC_34. Classification (NCBI taxonomy): domain Bacteria; kingdom Bacillati; phylum Actinomycetota; class Actinomycetes; order Micrococcales; family Micrococcaceae; genus Arthrobacter; species Arthrobacter sp. RCC_34. The sequence goes on from NZ_JBFUPW010000001.1 coordinate 385,152, forward strand.
ATGGGCGAGCTCCACCTGGACATCCTGGTGGACCGCATGCGCCGCGAGTTCAAGGTCGAGGCCAATGTGGGCAAGCCCCAGGTCGCGTACCGCGAAACCATCAAGAAGGCCGTTGAGAAGGTCGACTTCACCCACAAGAAGCAGACCGGTGGTTCCGGTCAGTTCGCTAAGGTGCAGGTTTCCTTCGAGCCGCTCGAGACCACGGACGGCACCTTCTACGAGTTCGAGAACAAGGTCACCGGTGGCCGCGTTCCGCGCGAGTACATCCCCTCCATCGACGCAGGTATCCAGGACGCCATGCAGTTCGGCATCCTGGCCGGCTACCCCATGGTGGGTGTGAAGGCCATCCTGATCGACGGCGCTTACCACGACGTCGACTCCTCGGAAATGGCGTTCAAGATCGCCGGTTCCCAGGTGTTCAAGGAAGGCGCACGCCGTGCCAACCCGGTTCTGCTGGAACCGCTCATGGCCGTCGAGGTCCGTACTCCCGAGGAGTACATGGGCGACGTCATCGGTGACCTCAACTCCCGTCGTGGCATGATCCAGTCCATGGAGGATGCTGCAGGCGTCAAGGTCATCCGTGCCAACGTTCCGTTGTCCGAGATGTTCGGCTACATCGGTGACCTGCGTTCCAAGACGCAGGGCCGCGCGGTGTACTCGATGACCTTCGACAGCTACGCCGAGGTTCCCAAGGCTGTGGCTGACGAGATCATCCAGAAGAACCGCGGCGAGTAAGTTGTCGCACCCCGGTGGGGGAGGCCTTCGGGCTTTCCCCGCCGGCGTCGCGTGGCTTTCGGCAGCTCGCCGAGGGAGCCGCGACACTCAGGCCCCAGGGACCAACCGGCCCCTGAACCGCAATTTCATCAAAACCCCTGCCCCCAAGTAGACTTGTAGAAGTTCTGCCGCGACACCCGTAGCAGAGTCAGCACGTCACTTGAAAAATGTTCTAGGAGGAACCTGTGGCAAAGGCAAAGTTCGAGCGGACTAAGCCGCACGTCAACATCGGCACCATCGGTCACGTTGACCACGGTAAGACGACGCTGACGGCCGCCATTTCCAAGGTGCTGTACGACCAGTACCCGGATCTCAACGAGCAGCGCGACTTCGCTTCCATTGACTCTGCTCCGGAAGAGCGCCAGCGCGGTATCACCATCAACATCTCCCACGTGGAGTACCAGACCGAGAAGCGTCACTACGCACACGTTGACGCCCCCGGTCACGCTGACTACATCAAGAACATGATCACCGGCGCTGCTCAGATGGACGGTGCAATCCTCGTGGTTGCCGCCACTGACGGCCCGATGGCTCAGACCCGCGAGCACGTTCTGCTCGCCCGCCAGGTTGGTGTCCCCTACCTGCTGGTCGCGCTGAACAAGTCCGACATGGTCGAGGATGAGGAACTCCTCGACCTCGTGGAGATGGAAGTTCGTGAACTTCTGTCCTCGCAGGACTTCGACGGCGACAACGCTCCCGTCATCCGCGTCTCCGGTCTGAAGGCTCTGGAAGGCGACCCCAAGTGGGTTGCTTCCGTCCAGGAGCTCATGGCCGCCGTCGACGAGTCCGTTCCGGACCCGGTTCGTGACCGTGACAAGCCGTTCCTGATGCCGATCGAGGACGTCTTCACCATCACCGGTCGTGGCACCGTGGTGACCGGCCGCGCCGAGCGTGGCACCCTCGCCATCAACTCCGAGGTCGAGATCGTCGGCATCCGCCCGGTCCAGAAGACCACGGTCACCGGTATCGAGATGTTCCACAAGCAGCTCGACGAAGCATGGGCCGGCGAGAACTGTGGTCTGCTGCTCCGTGGCCTCAAGCGCGACGATGTCGAGCGTGGCCAGGTTGTGGTGAAGCCGGGTTCCATCACCCCGCACACCAACTTCGAGGCCAACGTCTACATCCTCTCCAAGGATGAAGGCGGCCGCCACAACCCGTTCTACTCGAACTACCGCCCGCAGTTCTACTTCCGCACCACGGACGTCACCGGCGTGATCACCCTCCCCGAGGGCACCGAAATGGTCATGCCTGGCGACAACACCGAAATGAGCGTTGAGCTGATCCAGCCCATCGCCATGGAAGAGGGCCTCGGCTTCGCCATCCGTGAAGGTGGCCGCACCGTTGGTTCGGGTCGTGTGACCAAGATCATCAAGTAGTCACTGACTGATGATTTCCGGCTGATGCCGGTGTGAAGGCCCCGCTGCTTCGGCAGCGGGGCCTTTGCTGTTAATGCCCGCGTGTGGGCCAGAGGATCGCCGAGCTGAGTGCGGCCTCCTCGGCAGGCGGGGAGCGGCCGACGGCGCCGTTCAGAGGCGCTTGAACCGGCCTGGGTGGTTTCTCCCGGCTCTGAGCTGCGCACTGTGCTGCTGGGCCGCACTTGTGGGCGGCGCTGGGCGTCGTGAGGGGACTACTGGAGCGCGGACGTCACCAGTCGGCGTCGGCCCCCAAGGTGCATTGAGGGCGCCGCGGTAGGGCGCGAGGCGGGTCCTGCGCAGGTCCGCGTGGAGGCCGATTCGCTATTCCCTTCCAGATGCGCCATACTTGAAGGGTTGTTCAAGCGCCCCTTCGTGCCCCGATCCGGATAATGCCGGGTGTCAGGGACCAGGCTGGGGACCAAACATGACCAATCCATCCACTGAGAACGGTGTGACGCGTCCAGAATCTGGCCGACACGCCCGACCGCGTGGGTCGGTTGCTCCGGTGGGTTGAGGAACCCGGGTCCAACTCGGATTCAGCTCATGCGGAGAGCGGTAGTCACGACTTCAAATGCCTCGGCAGCCGCACATAACAGCAAAGAGATGCGAATAGCGGTCCTGATCACTCAGGACTGAACCTAATGAAAGAGAGTCAGGCGACATGGCGGGACAGAAGATCCGCATCCGGCTGAAGTCATATGACCACGAGGTCATTGATGTTTCGGCACGGAAGATCGTTGAGACGGTCACGCGCGCAGGCGCAACGGTAGTCGGCCCGGTGCCGCTGCCCACGGAGAAGAACGTTTACTGCGTTATCCGTTCTCCCCACAAGTACAAGGACAGCCGTGAGCACTTCGAAATGCGTACTCACAAGCGTCTGATCGACATCATCGACCCCACGCCGAAGGCTGTTGACTCGCTCATGCGTCTCGACTTGCCGGCCGACGTGAACATCGAAATCAAGCTCTAGGGAGGTGCTGAGAGACTATGACCGCAACCCGCAACGTTAAGGGCCTGCTGGGCACGAAGCTCGGCATGACCCAGGTTTGGGATGAGAACAACAAGCTCATCCCCGTGACCGTCGTCCAGGCCGACTCCAACGTCGTCACCCAGCTGCGTAACGCAGACACCGACGGCTACACCGCGGTTCAGATCGGCTTCGGCCAGATCGACCCGCGCAAGGTCACCAAGCCGCTCGCCGGCCACTTCGACAAGGCCGGCGTCACCCCGCGCCGCCACGTCGTCGAACTGCGCACCGCTGACGCCGAGAGCTACGAGCTCGGCCAGCAGCTGTCCGTGGAGCTCTTCGAAGCCGGTCAGAAGATCGACGTCGTCGGCACCACCAAGGGCAAGGGCTTCGCCGGTGTCATGAAGCGTCACGGCTTCCACGGTGTCGGTGCTTCCCACGGTGCTCACAAGAACCACCGCAAGCCCGGTTCCATCGGTGGCGCATCCACCCCGAGCCGCGTCTTCAAGGGCCTGAAAATGGCCGGCCGCATGGGCAATGTCCGTCACACCACGCTGAACCTCACGGTTCACGGTGTCGACGCAGAGAAGTCGCTGCTCCTGATCAAGGGTGCCGTTCCCGGCGCCCGCGGCTCGGTCGTCCTCGTACGCACCGCCGTGAAGGGAGCCTAGTACCATGGCCAACACCATCAAGGTTGACCTGCCCGCCGAGATCTTCGACGTTCAGACCAACGTGCCGCTGCTGCACCAGGTCGTCGTCGCGCAGGTTGCTGCTGCTCGTCAGGGCACTCACAAGACCAAGTCCCGCGGCGAAGTCGCCGGTGCCGGTCGCAAGCCGTTCAAGCAGAAGGGTACCGGCCGCGCCCGTCAGGGTTCCGTCCGTGCTCCTCACATGACCGGTGGTGGCGTCGTCCACGGCCCGACCCCGCGTGACTACTCGCAGCGCACCCCCAAGAAGATGAAGGCTGCTGCTCTCCGTGGCGCCCTCTCCGACCGCGCTCGTAACGGTCGCATCCACGTGGTGGAGTCCCTGGTTTCCGGCACCACGCCGAACACCAAGGACGCACGCGCCGCGCTGAAGGCGATCTCCGACCGCAAGAACCTGCTCGTGGTGATCGACCGCGCCAACGATGTTGCTGCACTGTCCGTGCGCAACCTCGTCGAGGTTCACGTTCTGTACGTCGACCAGCTCAACACCTACGATGTGCTGATCTCCGACGACGTGATCTTCACCAAGGACGCCTTCGACGCCTTCGTTGCCGGTAAGGACAACAAGACCGTGGAGGAAGCCAAGTGAGCGCCGTCTTCAACAAGGACCCGCGTGACGTCATTCTCGCGCCCGTGGTCTCCGAAAAGAGCTACGGCCTGATCGACGAGGGTCAGTACACCTTCCTGGTGGACCCCCGCTCGAACAAGACCGAGATCAAGCTGGCCGTGGAGAAGATCTTCTCCGTCAAGGTCAACACGATCAACACCATCAACCGTGCCGGTAAGCGCAAGCGCACCAAGTTCGGATGGGGGCAGCGCAAGAGCACCAAGCGCGCGATTGTCACCCTGAAGGAAGGCACCATCGACATCTTCGGCGGTCCGCTCGCGTAGCGGAGACCACTTTAACGAGGAATAAATTATGGCAATCCGCAATTACAAGCCGACCACCCCGGGCCGTCGTGGCTCGAGCGTGGCCGACTTCAGCGAAGTAACTCGCTCGACTCCGGAAAAGTCGCTGCTGCGTCCGCTCACCAAGAGCGGTGGCCGCAACAACACCGGTCGTATCACCACCCGTCACAAGGGTGGTGGCCACAAGCGCCAGTACCGCGTGATCGACTTCCGTCGTCACGACAAGGACGGCGTGAACGCCAAGGTCGCGCACATCGAGTACGACCCCAACCGTACGGCTCGTATCGCGCTCCTGCACTACGTTGATGGCACCAAGCGTTACATCATCGCTCCCAACAAGCTCTCCCAGGGCGACATCGTGGAGTCGGGTCCGAACGCTGACATCAAGCCCGGCAACAACCTGCCGCTGCGCAACATCCCGGTCGGTACCGTGATCCACGCAGTTGAGCTCCGCCCCGGTGGCGGCGCCAAGATGGCCCGCTCCGCCGGCGCCTCCGTGCAGCTCGTGGCTCGTGAAGGCCGTTTCGCCCAGCTGCGTCTGCCGTCCGGTGAAGTCCGGAACGTCGACGTGCGCTGCCGCGCAACCGTCGGCGAGGTCGGCAACGCCGAGCAGTCGAACATCAACTGGGGCAAGGCCGGCCGTATGCGCTGGAAGGGCGTCCGCCCGACCGTGCGTGGTGTGGCCATGAACCCGGTTGACCACCCGCATGGTGGTGGTGAAGGCAAGACTTCTGGTGGCCGTCACCCGGTCAACCCGAACGGCAAGCCTGAGGGTCGCACCCGCCGCCCCAACAAGGAAAGCGACAAGCTCATTGTGCGTCGTCGTCGTACCGGCAAGAACAAGCGATAGGAGCCTGGAAACATGCCACGCAGCCTGAAGAAAGGTCCTTTCGTTGACCAGCACCTCTTCGTGAAGGTCGCCAAGGAGAACGAAAAGGGCACCAAGAACGTCATCAAGACGTGGTCCCGTCGCTCGATGATCATCCCGGACATGCTGGGTCACACGATCGCCGTGCACGACGGACGCAAGCACGTGCCGGTTTTCATCACGGAGTCGATGGTCGGGCACAAGCTCGGCGAATTCGCCCCGACGCGGACTTTCCGCGGCCACGTGAAGGACGACCGCAAGGGCAAGCGCCGCTAGGCGCCTGACCTCGGTCTTAAGACGAGAGAAGGAAAGCAATGGAAGCCAAGGCTATTGCGCGTCACATCCGCGTAACGCCTATGAAGGCCCGGCGCGTCGTCAACCTTGTTCGTGGCAAGCAGGCGAATGAGGCTCTGGCGATCCTGAAGTTTGCTGAGCAGGCAGCTTCGGAGCCGGTCTACAAGGTAGTTCAGTCCGCCATCGCGAACGCCCGTGTCCTCGCGGACCGTGACGGCGTCGCGTTTGACGAAGGTGATCTGTACATCAGCGAGGCATTCGTTGATGAGGGTCCGACCATGAAGCGGTTCCAGCCGCGTGCCCAGGGTCGTGCCTTCCAGATCAAGAAGCGCACCAGCCACATCACCGTGGTTGTCGCTACCCCGGAGAACGAGGAGGCCCGCTAAGTGGGACAGAAAGTAAACCCGAACGGGTTCCGACTCGGCATCACCACCAATCACATCTCGCACTGGTTCGCGGACAGCAACAAGCCCGGTCAGCGCTACAAGGACTTCGTCCGTGAGGACGTCAAGATCCGCGAGCTCATGACCACCGGCATGGAGCGCGCCGGCATCGCCAAGGTCGAGATCGAGCGTACTCGTGACCGTGTGCGTGTGGACATCCACACCGCCCGTCCGGGTATCGTGATCGGCCGTCGTGGCGCCGAAGCAGACCGCATCCGCGGCGAGCTGGAGAAGCTCACGGGCAAGCAGGTTCAGCTGAACATCCTCGAGGTCAAGAACCCCGAGATCGAAGCTCAGCTGGTGGCCCAGGGCATCGCCGAGCAGCTCTCTTCCCGCGTGGCTTTCCGCCGTGCGATGAAGAAGGCCATGCAGTCCGCGCAGCGCGCCGGCGCCAAGGGCATCCGTGTCGCTTGCTCCGGTCGTCTGGGTGGCGCTGAAATGTCCCGCTCGGAGTTCTACCGCGAAGGTCGCGTGCCGCTGCACACCCTGCGCGCCAACATCGACTACGGCTTCTACGAAGCCAAGACCACCTTCGGCCGTATCGGCGTGAAGGTCTGGATCTACAAGGGCGATGTGACCGCGAAGGAGCTTGCTGCACAGCAGGCCGCAGCCCCGTCCCGTGGCCGCAACGAGCGTCCCGGCCGCCCCGGTGGCGACCGTCGTCGTCGCAACGAGCGTCCGGCCGCCGACGCAGCTCCGGCTGCCGAGGCACCGGCTGCTGAAGCAGCAGAAGGAGGACAGGCTTAAATGCTGATCCCACGTCGAGTCAAGCACCGTAAGCAGCACCACCCGGGTCGTTCCGGCGCTGCCACCGGTGGCACCGAGGTCACCTTCGGTGAGTACGGTATCCAGGCGCTGACCCCGGCCTACGTGACGAACCGCCAGATCGAATCTGCGCGTATCGCCATGACCCGTCACATCAAGCGTGGCGGTAAGGTCTGGATCAACATCTACCCGGACCGCCCCCTGACCAAGAAGCCTGCCGAAACCCGCATGGGTTCCGGTAAGGGTTCCCCCGAGTGGTGGGTGGCCAACGTCAAGCCGGGACGGGTTCTCTTCGAACTCTCCGGTGTGAATGAAGAAGTGGCCCGCGAGGCACTGCGCCTGGCAATCCACAAGCTCCCGTTGAAGGCACGCATTGTGCGTCGCGAAGGTGGTGAATAGAAATGGCAGTTGGATCCAAGGATCTGGCCCCGGCACAGCTTGACGGTTTCGACAGCGAGCGTCTGGTTGCTGAACTCCGTAAGGCCAAGGAAGAGCTGTTCAACCTGCGTTTCCAGTCCGCCACTGGTCAGCTGGAGAGCCATGGCCGACTCAAGTCCGTGAAGCGCGACATCGCTCGCATCTACACGGTCCTGCGTGAGCGCGAGCTGGGCATTCGCCCGGAGCCCGCTCCGGTGGTCGAGGCCAAGGAAGAGAAGAAGGCCAAGAAGTCTTCCAAGAAGGCCGAGGCCGTTGAGGCCGCAGCTACCGAGGAGGACGCCAAGTGAGTGAAAAGGATCAGAACGTGACGGAAACTGCTGCGCAGCAGCGCGGTTACCGCAAGACGCGTCGCGGCTACGTGGTCTCCGACAAGATGGAGAAGACCATCGTCGTCGAGGTCGAGGACCGTGTGAAGCACGCTCTGTACGGTAAGGTCATCCGTCGTACGTCCAAGATCAAGGCTCACGACGAAGAGAACACCGCCGGCATCGGCGACCTGGTTCTCCTCGCCGAGACCCGCCCGCTCTCCGCCACCAAGCGCTGGCGTCTGGTGGAGGTCATCGAGCGCGCCAAGTAAATCGGCCGTTTGATCGCTCCACTGAGCAACGAGAAGACCCCCGTTCCCTTCTGGGAGCGGGGGTCTTCCGCATTCTGGGCTCCCGGCCTCGCAATCGCTGAGCACCGCATCCGGGAGGCGAGACGACGACGGCGGCCCGGCTGCGCGGCGTCGCGCGTCCACCGGGAGCCGGGCCAGGATGTCGGAGGCGGCGGGTATTCTGTCCTCAGTGCGCGGGGGAGCGCCCCGCCGATGATCCTGAGGTGTCTCATGCCTGCTGACCTTGCCCGCCATGCCGCCGATTCGCACGGCCTGATCAAGGTGCGCGGTGCGCGCGAGAACAACCTTCAGGACGTCTCACTGGATCTGCCCAAGCGCCGGATCACGGTGTTCACCGGGGTGTCCGGCTCGGGCAAGAGCTCCCTGGTGTTCGGGACCATCGCGGCCGAGTCTCAGCGGCTCATCAACGAGACCTACACGACCTTCGTGCAGTCCTTCATGCCGAGTCTGCCGCGTCCGGACGTGGACGAGCTGGAGAACCTCTCCGCGGCGATCGTGGTGAACCAGGAGCGGATGGGGAGCAACTCGCGTTCGACCCTGGGCACCGTCACGGATGCCCACGCTCTGCTGCGGATCATCTTCTCCCGCGTGGGGATGCCGAGCGCTGGTCACGCCGGGAAGTACTCGTTCAACCTGGCCGAAGGGATGTGCCCTGAGTGTGAGGGCGCGGGGGAGATCTCGGCGCTGGACGTGGACGTGCTCCTGGACCGTTCGCTGTCCCTGTCGCAGGGGGCCATCAAGGTGCCGGGCTTCACCGTGGACGGCTGGCTGATCAAGGTGCTCCTCGGAACGGGACGGTTCGATCCGGATCTGCCGGTCAAGGACTACGATCCGGAGACGCTCGACTTCCTGCTGCGTTCGCCGGCCGTCAAGGTCAAGATGGACAACGTCAACATGACCTTCCTGGGACTGGAGACCCGGATCCGGCAGAGTTACCTGGCCGGTGGAAAGGAGCCCAAGCAGGCGCACATCAAGGCCTTCCTGGAACGCGCCGCCACGTTCGCGGAGTGCCCGCTGTGTCACGGTGGCCGCCTCAACCAGGAGGCGCTGGCCAGCCGGATCGACGGACGGAACATCGCCGAGTGCGCTCAGATCCAGGTCACGGACCTGATCGAGTTCCTACGGGGTGTGAACGAGCCGTCCGTGGCGCCGGTTATTTCCAACCTGCTCGGCACTCTGCAGGCCCTGGTCGACATAGGGCTCGGATACCTCAGCCTGGACCGCGCCTCCTCCACCCTGTCCGGGGGAGAGGCGCAGCGGGTGAAGATGGTCCGGCACCTCGGATCGCCCCTCTCCGATGTCACCTACGTCTTCGATGAGCCGACCGTGGGCCTCCACCCTCATGACATCGCCCGGATGAACGACCTGCTGCGAAGCCTGAGGGACAAGGGCAACACGATCCTGGTGGTGGAGCACAAGCCTGAGGTCATGGCGATCGCCGATCACATCGTCGACATCGGGCCGAAGGCCGGCATCCACGGCGGGGAGATCGTCTTCCAGGGCACCTTCGAGGACCTGGCTGAGGCCCAGACCCTCACCGGGCAGCATGTCGGTTCCCGGGTTCCCTTCAAGGAGACCGTGCGGACCGCGACCGGAGCCTTGGAGATCCGCGGAGCGAACACCCACAATCTGCGCGATGTGGATGTGGACGTGCCCACCGGGGTGCTGTGCGCCGTCACGGGCGTGGCCGGTTCGGGGAAGAGCTCGCTCATCCACGGGGCGCTCGGCAAGCGCGACGGTGTGCACGTGGTGGACCAGTCCGCCATCCGCGGATCGCGCCGTTCCAATCCCGCCACCTACACCGGGGCTCTGGACCACATCAGGGCGGCCTTCGCCAAGGCCACCGGCACCAAACCGGCCTTGTTCTCCGCCAACTCCGAAGGGGCCTGCCCCACCTGCAAGGGCGCGGGGGAGACCTTCACCGAGATTCCCGGCATGGCCCCCGTCGGGACGCTGTGTGAGGACTGTGGCGGCAAGTGCTTCACGGACGAGGTGCTGGAGTACCGCCTGGGCGAGCTCAACATCTACGAAGTGATGCGCCTGAGTATCGAAGAGGCTCTGGACCAGCTCGCAGTGCCGAAGGCCCGGCCCATCCTGGAGAGGCTGGCCCGCGTCGGCCTGGGATACATCACCCTGGGCCAGTCGCTCTCCACCCTGTCCGGCGGGGAGCGGCAGCGGATCAAGCTCGCCACGCACATGGGCAGCGACGCCGGGGTGTTCATCCTGGATGAGCCGACCACCGGACTGCACCTCGCCGACGTCGAGAATCTGCTCGGTCTGCTGGATCAGCTGGTGGACGAAGGCAACACCGTGGTGGTGATCGAGCATCATCTCGGTGTGGTCGCCCATGCGGACTGGGTGATCGACATGGGTCCGGGAGCCGGCCACGACGGCGGCACGGTGGTCTTCGAGGGAACCCCCGAAGCGCTGGCGGACTCGGACAGCCTCACCGGCCGCTACCTCAAGGCGTACGTGTCCTGAAACTCCCCGGGATCCCGGCATTCACGCGGGATCCCGGTTCGTGGAGCGCGCCTTCGCTGTGCTAGGATATTGAGCTTGTATGGGTGCGTCATGCGCCCGAACAGATCCTCGTAAACCATCGTGCCAGTGCATACTGCCTCAGGGCCGGTCCCCGGCCAGGGGGCCCAGATGCGTCTGGAACGAGGGTTTAACCCTGTGCTGGCAAAATCCAGGCAGGGCAGAGACACCCCAACAACCGTTCCGCAAGGCTCGCACTGTATGCAGTATTTCAGCGTGAGAACCGGCGCGACGCAAGGAGTAAACATTGATTCAGCAGGAGTCGCGGCTTAAGGTCGCCGACAACACGGGTGCCAAGGAAATCTTGACCATCCGCGTTCTCGGTGGATCCGGTCGCCGCTACGCAGGCATCGGCGACGTCATCGTCGCCACCGTCAAGGACGCTATCCCTGGCGGAAACGTGAAGAAGGGCGACGTCGTCAAGGCTGTCGTCGTCCGCACCCGTAAGGAGCGCCGTCGTCCGGACGGTTCCTACATCAAGTTCGATGAGAACGCAGCCGTGATCCTGAAGAACACGGACGGGGAGCCCCGCGGCACCCGTATCTTCGGCCCGGTTGGCCGCGAGCTTCGCGACAAGAAGTTCATGAAGATCGTTTCGCTGGCCCCGGAGGTGCTGTAACTATGGGTGCAAAGATCAAGAAGGGCGATCTCGTCCAGGTCATCACCGGCGCTCGTCAGTCCCGTGGTGGAGACCGTGGCAAGCAGGGCAAGGTCCTGCGTGTGTTCCCGGAATCCAACCGCGTTCTGGTTGAGGGCATCAACCGTGTCACCAAGCACGTGAAGGCCGGCCAGACCCAGCGCGGCACCAACACCGGTGGCATCGAGGTCGTCGAGGCCCCGATCCACCTGTCGAACGTCGCTCTGGTGGATCCGTCCACCAAGAAGCCGACTCGCGTCGGTTTCCGTGTCGAGAAGGTTGAGCGCGACGGTGTGGAGCGCGAAGTGCGCATCCGCGTCGCCAAGGCCTCCGGGAAGGACATCTAATGACTGAGACCCTCGAGACTTCGGTGAAGATCGTCCCGCGTCTGAAGACCAAGTACGCCGAGAACATCAAGCAGTCCCTGCAGGATGAGTTCGAGTACGAGAACGTCAACCAGGTTCCGCGCCTTGTGAAGGTCGTCGTGAACATGGGTGTCGGTGACGCCGCCAAGGATTCCAAGCTGATCGACGGAGCCGTCCGCGACCTGACCGCGATCACCGGTCAGAAGCCCCAGGTCACCAAGGCCCGCAAGTCCATCGCCCAGTTCAAGCTGCGTGAGGGTATGCCGATCGGCGCCCACGCGACGCTGCGTGGCGACCGCATGTGGGAATTCCTGGATCGTCTGGTCACCCTCGCACTGCCCCGTATCCGCGACTTCCGCGGCCTGAACGGCAAGCAGTTCGACGGTAACGGCAACTACACCTTCGGTCTCACGGAGCAGGTCATGTTCCACGAGATCGACCAGGACGCCATCGACCGCGTCCGTGGTATGGACATCACGGTTGTCACCACCGCGAAGACCGACGAGGAAGGCCGCGCGCTGCTCAAGCACCTCGGCTTCCCGTTCAAGACCGAAGACTAATCCAACTACGTAAAAGGTCCACTGGCTCCGCCCGTGGAAACCGGTACGAGGAAGGGCATGAGCCCTCATGACCATGACTGATCCCGTCGCAGACATGCTGACCCGTCTGCGCAATGCAAACTCGGCGTACCACGACTCCGTGTCGATGCCGTACTCCAAGCTGAAGGCCCGCGTCGCCGACATCCTGAAGGCCGAGGGTTACATCTCGGACTGGAAGGAAGAAGAGGCACGCGTCGGCAAGACGCTGACCATCACCCTTAAGTTCGGTCCGAGCCGCGAGCGTTCCATCGCTGGCGTCCGCCGTATCTCCAAGCCCGGTCTGCGCGTTTACGCGAAGTCCACCAACCTGCCGCACGTGCTGGGTGGCCTGGGTATCGCTATCCTGTCCACCTCTTCCGGCCTCCTGACTGACAAGCAGGCCGGCAAGAAGGGCGTGGGCGGCGAAGTCCTCGCGTACGTCTGGTAACGGGAAAGGAAGAGAAGAATGTCGCGTATTGGACGTCTCCCCATCACCGTTCCGGCTGGCGTTGAGGTCAAGATCGATGGAGCCGTTGTCACCGTCAAGGGTGCCAAGGGCGAACTGAGCCACACCGTGGCCAGCCCCATCGAGGTGGCCCTGGAAGAGGGCACGATCTCCGTGTCCCGCCCGAACGACGAGCGCACTGCTCGCTCGCTGCACGGCCTGACCCGTACCCTGATCGCCAACATGATCGACGGCGTGACCAAGGGCTACGAGAAGAAGCTGGAAATCGTCGGCACGGGTTACCGTGTGCAGGCCAAGGGTTCTGACCTGGAGTTCGCTCTGGGCTACAGCCACCCGGTCAGCGTCGTCGCTCCCGCCGGCATCACGTTTGCCGTTGAAGGCCCGACCAAGCTCTCTGTTGCTGGCATTGACAAGCAGCAGGTCGGCGAAGTCGCTGCCAACATCCGCAAGCTGCGCAAGCCCGACCCCTACAAGGGCAAGGGCATCCGTTACGCCGGCGAAATCATCCGCCGCAAGGTCGGAAAGGCTGGTAAGTAACCATGGCCATCAGCATTAACAAGAAGCGCAACAGCAAGAACAAGACCTCGGCCCGTAGCCGTCGTCAGCTGCGTATCCGCAAGCGCATCTCCGGTACCCCGGCTCGTCCGCGCCTCATCGTCAACCGTTCGGCCCGTCACATCTTCGTGCAGGTCGTGGATGACACCGTGGCAAAGACCCTCGCCTCGGCCTCCACCATGGAAGCCGATCTGCGTGCGTTCGAAGGTGACAAGACCGCCAAGGCCAAGCGCGTTGGTGAACTGGTCGCCGAGCGTGCCAAGGCAGCCGGTGTTGAGGCCGTGGTCTTCGACCGCGGTGGCAACAAGTACCACGGCCGCATCGCCGCCGTCGCTGACGGTGCTCGCGAAGGTGGTCTGGCGCTGTGACCGAAGTGAACAACGAAAAGGAAACCCAGGTGACTGAAGCTGCAGCCGCTGTTGCAACTGAAACCACTGAGGCTGCCAACAACGACAACCGCCGTGGCGGCCGTCGTGGTGAGCGCGGCGAACGTGGTGGCCGTGGCGAGCGTGGCGGCCGTGGCCGTGACGCCCGCGAGGCCGAGAAGAGCCAGTTCGTTGAGCGTGTTGTAACCATCAACCGTGTCGCCAAGGTGGTCAAGGGTGGCCGCCGCTTCAGCTTCACCGCCCTCGTGGTGGTCGGCGATGGCAACGGCATGGTCGGTGTCGGTTACGGCAAGGCTCGCGAAGTCCCCGCTGCCATCGCCAAGGGTGTTGAAGAGGCCAAGAAGTCCTTCTTCCGCGTCCCGCGCGTCGGCAGCACCATCCCGCACCGCGTCCAGGGCGAAGCCGCCGCTGGTGTCGTGATGCTCCGTCCGGCTTCCCCGGGTACCGGTGTTATCGCCGGTGGTCCGGTGCGTGCCGTGCTGGAGTGCGTCGGCATCCACGACGTGCTGTCCAAGTCGCTGGGCTCCTCCAACGCCATCAACATCGTTCACGCGACCGTTGAGGCTCTGCGTCAGCTCGAGGAGCCGGCAGCTGTTGCCGCTCGTCGTGGCCTGCCGCTGGACGAGGTTGCTCCCGCAGCTCTGGTGCGTGCTCTGAACAACCAGAAGGCAGGTGCCTGAGCCATGGCAAAGAACCTGACTCCGTCCGACGCTCAGTTGGAAATCACCCAGATCAAGGGCGTCATCGGCGCCAAGCAGAACCAGCGTGACACGCTCCGCTCTCTCGGTCTCAAGCGCATCGGCCACTCCGTGGTCCGTTCCGCTGATGCCGTGACCGTGGGCATGCTCAACACGGTTCCGCACCTCGTAGAGGTCAAGGAGGCGAAGTAATGGCTGAGAAGAAGACTGCTGAGCCTGCAGCGACCGAAGAGAAGCAGCATGCTCTGAAGATCCACCACCTGCGTCCCGCCGCTGGTGCCAAGACCGCGAAGACCCGTGTGGGCCGTGGTGAAGGCTCCAAGGGTAAGACCGCCGGTCGTGGCACCAAGGGCACCAAGGCGCGCTACCAGGTCAAGGCCGGCTTCGCCGGTGGCCAGCTGCCGCTGCACATGCGCCTGCCGAAGCTTCGCGGCTTCAAGAACCCGTTCCGTGTCGAGTTCCAGGTGGTCAACCTTGACCGTCTCTCCGAGCTCTTCCCGGAGGGTGGCACCGTGACGGTGGCCGACCTGGTCGCCAAGGGCGCGGTTCGCAAGAACCAGCCCGTCAAGGTGCTCGGCTCTGGTGACATCACCGTCAAGGTCGATGTGACCGTGGATGCCTTCTCCGCCAGCGCGGCTGAGAAGATCCAGGCCGCCGGTGGTTCCGTCACCGCTCTCTGAGAGCCGGAACCGCTGAACGCGATCTGAGAACTCCCGGCACCCGGACAGCTGTCCGGGTGCCGGGAGTTCCTGCATTCGCGACGAATTACGGGGCTGACCGACACAACGGTTAGACTCTGATGTCGGGTTCAACCAGGAACCCACTCTCCTTTACCTCACAGATCCCTCAGGAGGACGCTTGCTCAGCGCATTCGGCCGTGCCTTCAGGACCCCTGACTTGCGACGCAAGTTGCTGTTCACTCTTGGCATCGTCACGATCTTCCGGCTCGGCGCGTTCATCCCGGCACCGGGTGTGAGCTATAACAACGTTCAGCAGTGTCTCCAGCTGACGCAGGGCAACAGCAGCCTGCAGCAGATGGTGAACATGTTCTCGGGTGGCGCCCTGCTTCAGGTCTCCATCTTCGCGCTGGGCATCATGCCGTACATCACCGCCAGCATCATCGTTCAGCTGCTGCGCGTCGTGATCCCCCGGTTCCAGGAACTGTATGAGGAAGGCGCCTCCGGGCAGACCAAGCTCACGCAGTACACGCGGTATCTGACGATCGCCCTGGGCCTCCTGAACGCCACCACCCTGGTGTCCCTGGCCCGCTCCGGTCAGCTGTTCCAGGGCTGTGCCCTGCCGCTGATCCCGGACAACAGCATCATCACGACGATCCTGCTGATCATCACCCTGACCGCGGGCACCGGCCTCATCATGTGGATGGGCGAGCTCGTGACGGAAAAGGGCATCGGCAACGGCATGTCCCTGCTGATCTTCACCTCCATCGCCGCCGGCTTCGTGCCGGCCATGAACGGCATCATCGGCGCCAAGGGCTGGGGCACGTTCATCGCGGTCCTGCTGGTCGGTCTCCTGACGGTCGCCCTCGTGGTCTTCGTCGAGCAGTCCCAGCGCCGCATCCCCGTCCAGTACGCCAAGCGGATGGTGGGACGCCGGACCGTGGGCGGCACCACCACGTACATCCCGATCAAGGTCAACATGGCCGGCGTGATCCCCGTGATCTTCGCGTCGTCCATCCTGTACCTGCCGGCGCTGATCGCACAGTTCAACACCCCCACGGACGGCCGTCCCGTCCCGGACTGGGTCGTGTGGATCAACAACAACCTCACCAAGGGTGATCACCCGTTCTACATGGCGGTGTACTTCCTGCTGATCATCTTCTTCACCTACTTCTACGTCTCGATCACCTTCAACCCTGAAGAGGTCTCGGACAACATGAAGAAGTACGGTGGCTTCATTCCCGGTATCCGGGCGGGCCGTCCCACTGCCGAGTACCTGCAGTACGTGCTGTCCCGGATCACCCTGCCAGGTGCGCTGTACCTCGGCATTGTTGCGCTCATCCCGCTGGTGGCACTGGTCCTGGTTCAGGCCAACCAGAACTTCCCCTTCGGCGGCACCTCGATCCTCATCATGGTCGGTGTCGGGCTGGAGACGGTGAAGCAGATCGACGCGCAGCTTCAACAACGGCACTACGAAGGGCTCTTGCGATGACAAGAATGCTGATTATCGGTCCTCCCGGCTCCGGCAAGGGAACGCAGGCCGAGCGGATCTCCGATCGTCTCGGTGTGGTGGCCATCTCCACCGGCGACATCTTCCGCGCCAACGTCAAGGGCGAGACCCCGCTGGGCCTGGAGGCCAAGAAGTACATGGATGCCGGGGACTTCGTCCCGGACTCGGTCACCAACCGCATGGTGCGTGACCGGCTCGGCCAGGACGATGTGGCGGAGGGCTTCCTGCTCGACGGCTACCCGCGCACCGTGGCGCAGGTGGACGAGCTGGACCAGATCCTGTCCGAGTCCGGCACCCGCCTGGACGTGGTGCTCCAGCTGACCGCGGACGATGAGGAACTCGTCACCCGCCTGCTGGGCCGGGCCCTGGAGACGGGCCGCAGCGATGACAACGAGACGGTCATCCGCCACCGGCTGGACCTCTACCACGAGCAGACCGAAGCCGTGGTGGGCAAGTACGCCGAACGCGGGATCCTCCGCCGGGTGGATGGCATCGGAGCCATCGACGAGGTCACGGATCGCGTGATGGCCGCCATCGCGGAGGCCGTGGCGGACGAAGCCGCCAGCGCCTAGAAATCCCAGTCATGCCCCCGGACACGCTCCGGGGGCATGACTTTTCCGCCGACAGCCTCCTGGGAGGCGGCGCGGAAGCCAGTAGCCCCGAAGACCGCGTGACGCGCGGTCGGAACCGAAGGAAGACCTGTGGCATTCCACTCTCCCCGGATCGAATACAAGACCAACGCCCAGATGCGCATCATGCAGGAGGCCGGCGAGCTCCTCAGCCGCGCCCTGGACGCGGCCGTGGCCGCCGTCGCGCCGGGCGTCACGACCGATGAGCTGGACGCCGTCTTCGCCGCCGTGGTGGACGCGGCGGGTGCTCAGTACAACTTCCTGGGGTACCACGGCTATCCGAAGCACATCTGCGCCTCGGTCAACGATGAGGTGGTGCACGGTATCCCCGGACCGAGGGCTCTGGAGCCGGGCGATGTGGTGAAGATCGACGGCGGCTGCATCGTGCGGGGCTGGAATGCCGACTCCGCGCGCACCGTGATCGTGGGCGAGGGGGATCCGGAGGACGAGCGCCTCTCGGAGGTCACCCGCATGGCCATGTGGCACGGAATCGCGGCCCTGGCCACCGCCAAGTACGTGGGTGACATCGGCGACGCCATCGACGACTACGTCTCCGCCCAGAAGGGCAAGCCGCTCGGCATCCTCGAGGACTACTGCGGGCACGGCATCGGGTCCCAGATGCACATGGCGCCCGACGTCCTGAACTACCGCAGCAAGCACCGTGGCCCGAAGATCAAGCCCGGCATGTGCTTCGCGATCGAGCCGATGCTGGTCCGCGGCGGGCTCGAGACCGCCGTGCTGGAGGACGACTGGACCGTGGTCACCACGGACGGCGCCCGCGCTTCGCAGTGGGAGCACTCGGTGGCCGTGCACCGCGAGGGCATCTGGGTTCTCACGGCGCCTGACGGCGGCGCCTCCGAGCTGTCCAAGCTGGGCGTGACCGTGGTGCCGATCCCGGCGTGAGCCGGGCCCGTCGTCGCGCTTGAAAGGGCGACGACGACGGCGTGACAGCCTGTGCAGAGGCCCCTGACCATGGTTGGTCGGGGGCCTTCGCTGTACCCGGAGACGCCACGCTCCGCTCAGGCGAGCGGGAAGCTCGGCGGGAGCAGCTCTTCGAGGGGGCGGCGGGCGTGGTCGGACGCGCTGAGCGAAGCCATATAGCGGTTGAGGAAATCCTGCGCACGTCGGCGGTGCCCGCTCGTGTCCATGGTGACGACCTCGTGGTCCTCCACCACGGTCCGGCCGGCGACGACGACCCGTGAGATGTCCCGCCCGTTGGCATTCAGGACCATGGTGCGGATGGGGTCCGCGTAGGGGCCGATAGGCCGCCCGGTGAGGTCGAGCACGAAGTAGTCCGCCTGGCAGCCTGTCGCGAGGCGTCCGAGGTCGTCCCGCCCGAGGGCTTCTGCGGGATCGAGGGTCGCGGAGCGGAAGAGGTCGCCTGCCTGGGCCGCCGCCCGGTCTCCGGTGACGGTCTTCTGCATGGCCGTGGCGAGGTCGAGGCCGCGGATCATGTTCGGCGGCGCCGAGTCCGTGCCCATCACGACACGGATCCCGCGGGCCCGGTACGCGTCGTAGTCCTCCAGCACGCTCCCGTAGTGGGCGGAGGGGATGGGGCAGAACACCACGGTCGCGCCCGTCTCCGCGAGGAGCGCGAGGTCGTCGCCGCCCCCGAAAGCGCCGGGCACATGGCGATGCCCTGGCACCGTCCAGGCGTGCGGGATGAAGGTCTGCTCCGTCAGGAACCCGATGGAGTAGAGGTAGGGGAGAGGCCGCATCCCGGTGCGTTCGATCATGGTCGCCACCTCGCCCAGGCCTTGTGCGGCGTGGAGCCGGACCGGAATTCCCAGCTCGTCCGCGGCCTGGCGTGTGAGCCGCAGTGTCCTCTCCGTCTGCGTCTCGATCCGGGCCGGCAGCAGAGCCGTGCGGATCCGGCCGTCAGCCCGCCCCTCGTGGTCCTTCGCGAAGCGGACGGCCTCGGCCAGCCCGTCCAGGCCCCGCTGTTCGTCTTCGTGCAGGAGGACGTGTTCCCCGTCGGTGTAGGGGACGTGGGTGCGGTAGCTGGGTCCGAGGTACGCGCGCAGGCCGATGGCCTCGACGGCCGTGGCCGGGTGCGCCAGGTCCTCATAGTCCTCGCACCAGTCGAGATAGCTCTCCGCCGCGATCGGCATGAGGGTGGTGATGCCGTTGAGTGCGAGCTGCGTCAGGGCGAACTCACGGCGGAAACGCAGCTCCTCGGGAGTGAAGACGGGAGAAGGATTCTGGAGGTGCTCCTCGGAGCGGACCAGTCCGAGCCGGGTGGCGGGGCCGTGCCAGGAGTCGAAGATGGCGTGGTCGATGTCGGCGAGGGCGTTGAGATCGATGAAACCGGGGGAGACGATCGAGAGTCCCGCGTCGACCTCCCGGTCGACCGGTCCGGAGTAGTCCCTGCCGACGAACACGATCCTGTCCTCATCGTGGACCAGTTCGGCGTCCGGCAGGATGCGGTGGTCACTGTCGGCGTAGCCGATGATGAAGGCCGCCTTGATGCGGGTGATCACTCGTGTGCTCCTCGGATGGCAGGGTGCGCGGGTTCGCCGGACGGGAACTCCGCCCGACCAGGATGGCATTCCCCGCGTCGCAGGGCCAGCGGGCCTCGCCCGTCATAGCTCGGGTGCGCTAAATCGCGGCTAGGCCATGAGTGATGGCCGTGCTGTGCTGTATCTGCGGCGCCCGCCACGGCCGCCGGAGGCTGCGGCGCCCGCCACAGCGCCCGGACGCGACGACGACGGCGGCGGCCACCGCTGTGGTGGCCGCCGCCGTCGTCGTGCTCAGGAGAGTGAAATCCCTACTTGCCGAGCTTCGGCTTCACGTCCTTGGTGTAGATACCCTCGAGGGTGCCCTTCAGGGTGGTGAGGCTGCTCTTCACGTCGGCCTTCTGGGTCAGGATCGCCGCGGCGGCCTTCGCCATCTCCTGGTCGGCGCCGGGCAGGAACACGCGGGCGTTGTCCTGCTTGCGGGTCACGGCCAGCTGGTCCATGGCGATCTTGATCTGAGGCGTCTTGGCCAGGGCCGAGGTCATGTCCGCGGACTTGCGAGTGGGCATGTAGCCGGTGGCCGCGGAGAAGAGCGCGGTGTTCTCCGGCTCGGTCACGAACTTCAGGAACGTGGCGGCGGCGAGCTGCTGGTCCTTCGGCACGCCGGCGGGGATGCCCAGGCCGGCGCCGCCCGTGGGGCAGACCGGGTTCTGCGAGGCGGAGCCGCCGGGCAGGAAGCCCACACCCACGTTGAACTTCGCGTTCTGCAGCACGCCCACGAGGGAGCCGGTGGAGGACAAGGTGGCGGAGGCGATGCCTGCGGCGAAGTCGTCCCCGGAGTCCTTGGAGGAGACGCCGGCCCAGCCGTCCTTGTAGACGGAGTCCTGGGCGAACTGGAGGGCCTTCACGTTGGCGTCCGAGTCGGCGGTGATGTCCCAGTCCTTGGACCAGCCGCCGCCCTCACCCCAGAGGTTGTTCTGCAGGGTCCAACCCGCGTAGCCGGCCAGCGCTGGGTACATGAAGGCGAACTGCGCCTTGGACGCGGCCTTGAGCTTCGGCGCCCACTCGGCGAATTCGGCCCAGGTCTTCGGAGCGCGGTCCGGCAGGCCGGCCGCCTTGAAGTGGTCCTTGTTGTAGTAGAAGAGCGGAGTGGAGCGGGCGTACGGCATGGCCCACTGCTGGGAGTCGTAGCCGTAGTCGGCCACGAGGGTCTCGCGGAAGTCGGACACGTTGAAGTCGAGCTGCTTGATCAGGCTGTCCAGCGGGATGATGCTCTTGTTCATGTAGTAGCGGAACCACCACACATCGGACAGGACCACGAGTGCCGGCAGTCCGCTCTTGGCGGCCTGTGCGGTCTGGAACTTCTGGGCGATCTCCTCGTAGTCCTTGCCGCCCGTGATGAGGTTGACCTTGATCTCCGGGTGCTTGGCCTGGAACTTCTCGATCAGCTGCTTCTCGACGTCCTGGGACTTGCCCGGGTGGGTGGACCAGAAGTCGAAGCTGGCGGCGGGCTTCACACCGCTGAAGTCCGTGTCCGCAGCGGCCTGGGAAGCCCCGCCACCGCTGGTGGAGGGACCGCCACAGGCGGCGAGGGCGGCGGTGACGGCCGCGGCGGCGGAGAGGCCGAGGAATTGACGACGGCGCAGAGGCGTGTTCATGAGGTGACCTTTCAGTGATGCTGGGGTGCGATGGTGCTGGTGTGGTGTCGGTGGGGAGGCTCGCCTCCCGGGGTGGGGCCGGAGATCAGCCCGTGACGCTGCCCTGCGTGAGGCCGGCGACGATGTAGCGCTGGAGCATGGCGAAGATGATGAGGACGGGCAGGATGACCAGGACTGAGCCGGCCATGAGGATGCCCCAGCCGGCGCCGTTGCTCTCCGAGTTCTGGAGGAGCGTCAGGCCCACGGGAAGCGTCATGCTCTCCGGGCGGTCCGTGATGATGAGGGGCCAGATGTAGTCGTTCCACTCGCTGACCACGGTCACGAGGCCCACCGTGGCGATCGAGGGGATGGAGACCGGCACCACGACCCGCCAGAGCCGCCGCCAGTGCCCCGCGCCGTCGAGCTCTGCGGCTTCCAGGATGGAACCCGGCAGGGTGAGGAAGTGCTGACGGAGCAGGAAGGTGCCGAAGGCGGTGCCCAGACCCGGCAGGATGATGCCCCACAGGGTGTTCTTCCCGCCCAGCCCGGCGATCAGGATGTAGTTCGGGAGAATCGACACCTGAGCCGGGACCATGAGGGCCACCAGGATGATCACGAACACGACGTTCTTGAACGGGAACCGGACGAACACCAGGGCGTAGGCGGTCAGGATGGCCAGGCTCACCTTGATGGCGGAGCCCACGGCGGTGACGATCACGCTGTTGAGGAAGAACTGTCCGAACGGCACGGTGGTCATGGCCGTGTGGTAGTTGTCCAGGGTGGGCGCCTGGGGGAGGATCTTCAGATCCGTGGTGACGATCTCGCCAGGCTGCTTGAAGGAGCTCAGCACCATCCAGAGCAGAGGCAGGAACACCACCAGGGTCGCCACGATCAAGGGGATGTAGCCGCCCGCGAGCGTTGCCACGAGGTTCTTCCGGCTGAGGGCGCGGGGGCGGTTGTCGGTCAGAGTGCTCATGCGTAGTGCACCTTCTTCTCCACGAAACGCAGCTGGAGGACGGTGACCACCAGAAGGATGGCGAACAGCACCACGGAGATGGCCGCCGAGTAGCCGGCGCGGTTGTAGGCGCCGAAGGCCTGCAGATAGGCCTCGTAGATGAGCGTGCTGGTGCCGTTGCCCAGTGGCGTCATGATCCGGATCAGGTCGAAGGCCTGGAGGGAGCTGATCATGGTGGTGATGAGCAGGAAG
Organism: Arthrobacter sp. RCC_34; assembly: GCF_041360795.1. Lineage (NCBI taxonomy): Bacteria > Bacillati > Actinomycetota > Actinomycetes > Micrococcales > Micrococcaceae > Arthrobacter > Arthrobacter sp. RCC_34. The sequence continues at coordinate 407,687 of NZ_JBFUPW010000001.1, forward strand.
AACGTGGTGGGGGAGAGCAGCGGCAGGGAGATGCTGAGGAACCGCCGTGCGCCGTTGGCGCCGTCCAGGGACGCGGCCTCCATCACCTCGGTGGGCAGCGATTGCAGGCCAGCGAGGAAGACGACGGCGCAGTAGCCGAGGTTCTTCCAGATGTAGACCACGATCACCATGACCAGGGCCAGCTGGGGGTCGTTGATCCACTCGGGGCTCTTCAGCCCGGTGCCGCGCAGGATCCAGGCCAGGACACCGTAGCCGGGGTCGAAGATGAACAGCCAGACCAGGCCGACGCCGACACCGGACAGGACGTACGGGGCGAACACCGCGGCGCGGGCGAAGGTGGTGCCCTTGACCTTGGCGTTCAGCGCCAGAGCGACCAGGAGGCCCAGGACCATGGAGCCGCCGACCGTGAGAACGGTGAACACGGCGGTGGTCCCGAGGACGCGCGGTGCGTCCGGGCTGGTGAAGAAGGTCAGGTAGTTGCCGAAGCCCACCACGGTGGCCTCGGCGGAGCCGAGCGTCCAGTCCAGGGTGGAGTAGTAGATGTTGTTCAGCAGCGGCAGGTAGGTGAAGACGCCGATCAGCAGGAGGTTCGGCGCTGCGAAGGCGAGGAACACCAGGAAGTCACGACGGCGCCGGGGGCTCCAGCCGCGTTTCCGTTCCGCCGCCGGAGGGGCGGGGGCGCCGGCGGCGGCCCGGGGAGGGGCCTGCGTCGCGGGGCGCTGGGCAAGGGGGATCTCAGTATCAGTCATCAGGGAATCTGGGTCGTTCCAACCTGCGTCAGAACGCGCAGGACATGCTCACTTCACCACAGCAATGCGCGGTGCAGCCCGGGTTTCCGGGCCATCCGGGCAGAGTTCCCGGACACTTCAGGGCCGGTTCGCCGGACGGCCACCGGAGCGGCACCTCGCGTTCACAAACGAGGGGCGACTCCCGATTCCGGGCATGTTCTGGCGGGCGTCCCCCGTGGACCGGGAGCCTCTGGGAGGACAATGAAGCCATGGGACGGATCACGGAGGTGCCCGGGGTACGGGTGGGTCATGCGGAACGGGTCGGCGACGGCTGGCTGAGCGGGGTCACCGTGGTGCTCCCCCCTCCCGGGACCATGGGGTCGGTGGATGTGAGGGGCGGCGGGCCCGGGACCCATGAGACCGACGCCCTGGACCCCAGTACGCTGGTCCCGACCGTGGACGCCGTGGTCCTGACCGGCGGCAGTGCCTACGGGCTCGCCGCGGCGGGCGGGGCGCAGCTCTGGTGCGAAGAGCAGGGTCTGGGCTTCCCGGTGCAGGGCGGCGTGGTGCCGATCGTCCCGGCCGCCGCGATCTTCGACCTGGGCCGCGGGGGTGACTTCCGTGCCCGCCCCGACCTGGAGATGGGGTACCGGGCGGCGCGGGACGCCGGGTCTCGCGAGCCGGGGCACGACGTCGAGCGGGGCACCATCGGTGCGGGAACCGGCGCGCTGATCGCCCAGGGCGCGTACAAGGGCGGGCTCGGAACGTCGGCCGTCCACTTGGACGGCGGCATCGTGGTCGGGGCGCTCGCGATCGTGAACGCGTTGGGTTCTCCGATCGGACTCGAACCAGCAGCGGCGCAGCGAGGGAATCCTGTCAGCGCGCGTCTAAGCGAGGGGCGAGCGAGCGCGCAGAAGGATTCTCACGATGCGCCAGCCGCCGGCTCACTCAACACGACCCTCGCCGTCGTCGTGACGAATGCTGCATTGGACGTGGCCCAGTGCCGCCGCACCGCGACGGCGGCGCACGCCGGTCTGGCCAGGGCCCTGAACCCGAGCCATACCCTGGCCGATGGCGACACGGTGTTCGCGCTCTCGACGGGTGGATCCGCGGCCTGGACCGGGCTGGATCCGGCGGCCCGGACCGCGTTCCTGATCGGGCTCCAGAGTGCCGCGGCCGAGGCAGTGCGCCTGGCGATCCTGGACGGCGTGGCCGGGGCGGAAGCCGTCACCACGCCGGCGGGGACGTTCCCAGCATTCGGCGATGGGGGTGCGTGATCCGTCGAAGGACGGCTATCATGACCCGATTTAACTTCTGGCACCGGATGGCGTACAGTTGATGGTTGGTTGTCTGTTCCGTCATGCCCTCTGCGCTTCCGAGCGTGTGGGGTCGGCCCACCTCAGGGTGGGAATGCATGGACTGGCAGCCTGTGGGAATGATCCCACAGGAAAACACCCATTGCCTGCTGAGCACGCCCGTGCTCTCCGGCACAACAGTTAGCGGAGGATATGGCCAAGAAGGACGGGGTCATTGAGATCGAAGGCGTGGTGACCGAAGCGCTGCCCAACGCGATGTTCCGTGTTGAGCTGACGAACAAGCACATCGTCTTGGCACACATCTCTGGAAAGATGCGTCAGCACTACATCAGGATCCTCCCGGAGGACCGCGTGGTGGTGGAGCTGAGCCCTTACGACCTCACCAGGGGTCGTATCGTCTACCGCTACAAGTAAAGACCGCTGTTCCGGTCCGCCGGGGCAGGGGACAACTGCAAACACGCAAAGGAACGCCATGAAGGTCAAGCCGAGCGTCAAGCAGATCTGCGACAAGTGCAAAGTGATCCGCCGTAACGGCCGGGTCATGGTGATCTGCGAGAACCCGCGCCACAAGCAGCGCCAGGGCTGATTCCCCTTCGGGGACCACACTGGACTGCTTGCCCACGCAAGTAATAGATAAGGCAGCACAAGCTGCGCTGGGACGTAATGGGCCCGGACAGCTAACCCCCGGTCGGAGGCTGGGGCCGCAGTGAAACTGCGGGTGTACTGCCTACGACCTCCGGTTCAATCAAGGAGTACCGCCAAACATGGCTCGTCTCGCTGGCGTTGACATCCCCCGCGAAAAGCGGTTGGTGATCGCGCTTACTTACATCTACGGCGTGGGCAAGACCCGTGCACAGGAAACCCTGGCTGCCACTGGCATCAGCCCGGACGTCCGGGTCAAGGACCTCAGTGACGCTGAGCTGGTTCAGCTGCGTGACTACATCGAGGGCAACTACAAGGTTGAGGGTGACCTTCGCCGCGAAGTGGCTGCTGACATCCGCCGCAAGGTCGAGATCGGCAGCTACCAGGGTCTGCGTCACCGCAGGGGCCTGCCGGTCCACGGTCAGCGCACCAAGACCAACGCTCGCACCCGTAAGGGTCCGAAGCGGACCGTCGCAGGCAAGAAGAAGGCCGGCCGCTAAACCCCTCGGGTTTAGCTCCAGGTTTCCCAAGAAACTTTCTGTAGGAGAAAAGCATGCCCCCGAAGACTCGTGGCGCTGTCCGCAAGCCGCGTAAGAAGGACAAGAAGAATATCGCGCTTGGACAGGCGCACATCAAGAGCACTTTCAACAACACCATCGTGTCCATCACGGACCCGTCCGGTGCTGTGATCTCCTGGGCTTCCGCCGGTGAGGTCGGCTTCAAGGGCTCCCGTAAGTCCACCCCGTACGCCGCGCAGATGGCTGCTGAGACTGCCGCGAAGCGCGCGCAGGAGCACGGTCTCCGCAAGGTGGACGTGTTCGTGAAGGGCCCGGGCTCCGGCCGCGAGACGGCTATCCGCTCGCTGCAGGCCGCCGGCCTCGAGGTCGGTTCCATCCAGGACGTGACCCCGAGCGCTCACAACGGCTGCCGTCCGCCGAAGCGCCGCCGCGTCTAGTAGCAGTGGCCTGGTCATGCCGTCATCACCGCCTCGGGCGGCGGTGACGGCATGACCGACGGAACGACGTCGATTTCCACTACCTGTGTTGCGTCATATAGCGGATGCTCGCTGAAAGGAAACATAAGTGCTCATTGCACAGCGCCCCACCCTCACTGAAGAGGTCGTTTCCGAAAACCGCTCCCGGTTCGTCATCGAACCGCTGGAGCCGGGCTTCGGTTACACTCTCGGCAATTCCCTGCGTCGTACCCTGCTCTCCTCGATCCCCGGCGCTGCTGTCACCAGCATCCGGATCGACGGCGTGCTGCACGAGTTCACCACTGTTCCGGGTGTGAAGGAGGATGTCACTGAGATCATCCTGAACATCAAGAACCTCTCGGTGTCCTCCGAGCACGATGAGCCGGTCGTCGCATACCTGCGCAAGCAGGGCCCCGGTGTCGTCACCGCTGCGGACATCGCTCCGCCGGCCGGCGTGGAATTCCACAACCCGGACCTGCACATCGCGACCCTGAACTCCAAGGGCAAGTTCGAACTCGAACTGACCATCGAGCGTGGCCGTGGCTACGTCTCCGCTGCTCAGAACAAGGCTGGCGACTCCGAGATCGGCCGGATCCCGGTCGACTCGATCTACTCGCCCGTCATGAAGGTGACCTTCCGCGTGGAGGCCACCCGTGTCGAGCAGCGCACCGACTTCGACAAGCTCGTCGTCGATGTCGAGACCAAGCAGTCCATCGCCCCGCGCGATGCCGTCGCTTCCGCCGGCACCACGCTGGTCGAACTCTTCGGTCTGGCCCGTGAGCTCAACGTTGCCGCTGAGGGCATTGAAATCGGCCCGTCGCCCACGGACGCTGCTCTGGCAGCCGACATGGCGCTGGCCATCGAGGAACTGGACCTGACGGTCCGTTCCTACAACTGCCTCAAGCGCGAGGGCATCCACACCGTGGGCGAACTCGTGGCGCGTTCCGAGGCCGACCTGATGGACATCCGGAACTTCGGTGCCAAGTCCATCGACGAGGTCAAGGCCAAGCTTGTTGAACTGGGTCTCTCTCTGAAGGATTCGCCTCCCGGATTCGATCTGGCCGCTCGCGCGGCTGCGATCGATGAGGACGACGCGACCTTCAGCGACGAAGAAGCCTGATAAAGCAGATTTTGGTTCTCCCGGGCCATTGATGGCCCGGTGAAACCACCCATCTAGGAGATAGAACTATGCCTACCCCCTCCAAGGGTCCGCGCCTGGGCGGTGGCCCGGCTCACGAGCGCCTGATGCTCGCGAACCTGGCCGCTCAGCTCTTCGAGCACAAGCGCATCACCACCACGGTCACCAAGGCCAAGCGCCTGAAGCCGTACGCCGAGCGTCTGGTCACCTTCGCCAAGCGTGGCGACCTCGCTTCCCGCCGCCGCGTTCTCGGCCTGATCAGCGACAAGGGCATCGTCCACGAGCTGTTCACCGACATCGCCAAGCAGGTGGAGAACCGTCCCGGCGGTTACACCCGCATCACCAAGATCGGCAACCGCAAGGGCGACAACGCCCCCATGGCCGTGATCGAGCTCGTGCTCGAGCCGCTCTCCGCGAAGCAGGCCGTCGTGGCCGAGGCCACCCAGGCTGCTGAGAAGGCCGCTCCGGCCGAGGAAGCCGCTGTGGAGGCTCCGGCCGAGGAGACCACTGAGGTCGTCGAGGAAACCGTCGAGGCTCCCGTCGCCGAAGAGGCCACCGAGGAAGCAGCTGAGGAGAAGGACGCCAAGTAAGGCTCCTTCCACCCAGTAGACTTTGGTCTATGCAGTTCGAAGAACCCGTCGTCACCCCCACCGGTGACGGCGGGTTTCTTCGTGTCCGGATGGGGCTGGCGTACGACGGCGCCCCGTTCCGTGGCTGGGCCGTGCAGCCGGGACTGCTCACGGTCCAGGGCGTGCTGGAGGAAGCCCTCGAAATGGTCCTCCGCCGGCCCGTGCGTCTCACGGTCGCCGGGCGCACCGACGCGGGCGTCCACTCCCGCGGCCAGGTGGTCCACTGGGACACCACCGAGGAGGAGTGGGAACGGGTTGGCCGTGGGAACGTCCACGGCACCGCCCAGACCCTGCAGCGGAGGCTCCGCGGCACCTTGGCGAAGGTCCTCGGGGACCTGAACGGCGCCGTCGTCGTGCACAGCGTGGAGCTCGCGGCGGAGGGTTTCGACGCCCGCTTCAGCGCCCTGTGGCGCCGCTACAGCTACCGGATCGCGGACGACGCGCGGAGCTGGGACCCGCTGGGCCGCTCGCTCGTGCTGTGGCACAAGAAGCCGCTGGACACCGAGGCGATGAATCGCGGCGCCGCGCAGCTCCTGGGGCTGAACGACTTCAGGTCCTACTGCAAACCGCGCGAAGGGGCCACCACCGTCCGCGAGCTCCAGCGTTTCGACTTCGAGCGGGGCGCGGACGGGATCATCACGGCGCACATCCAGGCCGACGCGTTCTGCCACAACATGGTGCGGGCGCTGATCGGCGCCACCCTGACCGTGGGGGAGGGCGCTGAACCGCCTCCATGGCTCTGGGAGCGGCTGCTGGAGAAGAAACGTGATTCACGATCGGTCCTGGCACCGGCGCACCCGCTGGTGCTGGAGTACGTCGCCTACCCCGAGGACGACCAGCTCAGGGCGCGTGCTGAGCAGACCCGGGCCCTGCGGGACTAAGACTTCGCCCACCTCACAGGGGAGGGCTCCCCATTGACCTCGCCCTGCCGTGGCGGGAGGGTGATGACCATGGGTGGATTTCTCGGAGCTGACGTTGAACAACTACGCGCCCTCGCGCGCACGCTGGAGCGTGGCGCCCAAGACCTCAGCTCACGCCTTCGTTCACTCGATGCCCTGGTGGCGGAGCCCGGACCCTGGCAGGGTCCTGATCTGCAGCGTTTCCAGTCCACTTGGCACACGGAGACCACCCCCGAAGCCCGCGATTGCATCCGGTCCTTGCTGAGCGCGGCCCGCGCCCTGCAGCAGCAGGCTCAAGAGCAGGAAAAGGCCAGCGTGGCAGCTGGCGGAAGCGGGTCGACAGGCGCGGGAGGGACGCCGCCGTCCGTTGACGGCAGTGACCGTCGATCTCAGGGCCGAGGCGCCGAAGGCGAGCGGGGCCGAGCGGGCGGAGGTCAGGGGGATCCCGGCGGTCACACCGATGGACCTCCGCCGTTGCCCAACGGCCTTGGTACGCCTGTTCCGGGCACCAGCGTCCCCCGGCCTGAGGCGCCACCCTGGCGCTCGGATCCGGATTCGCAAGGGCACGGAACCGCGGACGCAGGTTGGGGAGACCACGCGAAGAAACTCGTGGTGGAAACTGCGGCGGAAGGAGTCGGAGCCGTCTGGCCGGACGCGTCAAGGAATCTGCTGCACTACCTCGGCAATTCCGGCGAGCCCTTGACCCAGAACGTGGACCAGATGCTCAAGGACGTTCCACAGCTCAGAGGCCAGGCTGACGCGGACCTCACCAACCTGGCGCGCAGTGCGGTGGCCGATGCCAAGGGTTCCGGAGTCACCGGTCCAGTGACTTATCCCGTCAGCACGGATTGGAAGGGCTACTACATCACCAAAGACCAGAGTGAAAACTGGTTCTATGCGACCGGCGGTATCCAGTACAGCACCCAGGGGCAGGTGACGGTTTACCCTCCCGAGCAGCCTGGCGGTGAATGGCGCTACGTGACGGACACGGCTGTCAGCTACCGTGATCGGTACAACTGGGATGGGACCAAAGCCACGGACATCGGACCGTTCCACATCACCGATGCGGAGATGGGGCATCTCAACGAGGTGGGGCTGGCGCAGAACTTCAACATGGTGGGGCGTTCCGGGAATCGCCATGGGGAAGGAGCAGTGTCATGAGAACTTCCAGGGCCGCCCTGTGCGGCGCGATGCTCTTGATGACGGTCTCCTGCGCCGTGGGTCCAGTCCCGGAACCCGGAGGACCGTCATCGCTTTCCTCTCCCCAGCACACTACGACCTCGTCGAAGGACACTGCCATGACCACCACAGATCCACTGTCCGCTCAGAACATCCTCGGACGGGCAGGACTCTCAGACCCGCCCCATCACGGAGACCTCACCAGTTCCACTGAAGGTCTTCAGAACTTCCCGGACGCCGCACTGGTCACGTTCACGGCGGAACGCAAGGCTGTTCTGGACTGGTGCCGGGTCGCAGGGCTGGATGTGTTCCAGGATGCCGTGGTGGGGCCGCAGGACCGGGTCGTCCTGCGAGGTCACGGTGACGGTGAGGGGCTGGCGCTCTGCAGCAAGGACCGGGATTATGGGCGAGGGCCGAACGTCCGGGTGACCGTGGACGGAGCCGGCGCCACCGCCGTCGCGGTCTATTCACTTCCTGCGGGTCGTTGATCGTTCCTGCGCTTTTGCCTGAACGGGTCATTAACGATAAAGTTTTAAGTCGTTGTGCGTGTGCCCTCTCGATGTTGGGTGCCGGCCCGATGATTCTGTTGCATGGATCGTATATCGGGTCGCGCTATCGAGCTTCGGGTCTCACTGGTTCCCTAGAGCCCTCACCTCTGATCCGGTCGCACAGGAACCCTTCAGCAGGAACTCACGCCTGCTGAAACTACTTTGAACGCCAGAACAAGAACGAGGCATACACCGTGCGTACGTACACCCCGAAGCCCGGCGATGTTGATCGCCAGTGGCACGTCATTGACGCAACCGACGTCGTCCTGGGCCGTCTTGCCAGCCACACCGCCAATCTCCTGCGCGGCAAGCACAAGCCGACCTTCGCCGCTCACATGGACATGGGCGACTTCGTCATCATCATCAACGCTGAGAAGGTCGCCCTGACCGGCGCCAAGCTCGAGCAGAAGCGCGCTTACCGCCACTCCGGTTACCCGGGCGGCCTCAAGAGCGTCAACTACGCCGAACTGCTGGAGAAGAACCCGGTTCTGGCCGTGCAGAAGGCCGTCAAGGGCATGCTGCCGAAGAACTCCCTGGCTGCTGCTCAGCTGACCAAGCTGAAGGTGTACCGCGGTGCTGAGCACCCGCACGCCGCTCAGCAGCCCCAGACTTTCGAAATCACCCAGGTCGCCCAGTAGTCCTGGCCACCACCCAACTTAGTTTTCAAGGAGAATCGTGGCTCAGAACGAAGAACTGACCACCGAGGCCGTCGAGGCCGAGGAAATCCCGACCAGCTACACCTCGGAGAGCGCCCCGGCGCAGGCTTCCGAGCAGAAGGAGCGCCCGGCCCTGACGGTGCCCGGCTCCGGTGTTGGTCGCCGTAAGGAAGCCATCGCCCGCGTGCGCGTCGTTCCGGGTTCCGGCAAGTGGACCATCAACGGCCGCGAGCTGGACAACTACTTCCCGAACAAGCTGCACCAGCAGGAAGTCAACGAGCCGTTCCGCATCCTCGAGCTCGAGGGCGCTTACGACGTCATCGCCCGCATCCACGGTGGTGGCCCCTCCGGCCAGGCCGGTGCGCTGCGCCTCGGCATCGCTCGTTCCCTGAACGAGATCGACGTCGAGAACAACCGCCCGACCCTCAAGAAGGCTGGCTTCCTGACTCGTGACGCCCGCGTCATCGAGCGTAAGAAGGCCGGTCTCAAGAAGGCCCGTAAGGCTCAGCAGTACTCCAAGCGCTGATTTCTCAGCCTTCCCGAAAGGGCCGGTCGCAGAGCGACCGGCCCTTTCGGGTCCCTCGGCAGAAATCAGGGCTTGGCTCCACAAGCGCAGATTTCTCGGCCTACCAAGAAAGCGGCTCGCAGCGCGAGCCGCTTTTTTGGTGCCTCGGCACGATTCAGCGCTTGGCTCCACAAGCGCGGATTTCTCGGCCTACCAGGAAAGCGGCTCGCAGCGTGGGCCGCTTTTTTGGTGCCTCGGCACGATTCAGCGCTTGGCTCCACAAGCGCGGATTTCTCGGCCTACCAGGAAAGCGGCTCGCAGCGTGGGCCGCTTTTTTGGTGCCTCGGCGCGATTCGGCGCTTGGCTCCACAAGCGCAGATTTCTCAGCTTTCCCCCAAGGCCCGGCGGCTTCTCGGCTGCCGGGCCTTTGGCGTTCGCCGGGGTTGTGGACTTCCCCCGCGCTGCAGCGGCGGGGAAAGTCCCGATGACCGGGGGAAACGTCGACGGCGGGCCGGGCGGCGGGCTGACGGCGCCGGGGCGGCCGGTCGCGACCGGAACAGGCCCCGGAACAACGGTCTGCGCCGCCGGGGGCGCCGTCGGCTAGAATCGATCCGATGTCTAGATTATTTGGAACCGACGGCGTCCGAGGCCTTGCAAACGGACTGCTGACCGCTGAACTGTCCATGCAGCTGGCCCAGGCCGCGGCCGTGGTGCTGGGTCACAATCACAGCAACGGCAGCCGGCCACGCGCCGTCGTCGCGCGTGATCCGAGGGCCAGCGGCGAGTTCATCTCCGCCGCCGTCGAAGCCGGCCTCGCCAGCTCCGGCGTGGACGTCTACGACGCCGGCGTGCTGCCCACCCCGGCGGCCGCTTTCCTGGTGGCGGATCTGGAAGCCGACTTCGGCGTCATGATCTCCGCCTCCCACAACCCGGCGCCCGACAACGGCATCAAGTTCTTCGCCCGCGGCGGCCACAAGCTCCCGGACGAGATCGAAGACGCGATCGAGACCCAGATGGAGCTCGGCTTCGAACGGCCCCAGGCGGCCGGCGTCGGCCGTATCCGCCGCTTCTCCGACGCTGAGGACCGTTACATCCTCCACCTGCTGCGGTCCATCGCCCCGCAGCGCCTGGAAGGCCTCAAGATCGTGCTCGACTGCGCGAACGGGGCTGCCAGCGGTTGTTCCCCCGAGCTGTTCAAGGACGCCGGCGCGGACATCGTGGTCATCGGCGCCGACCCGGACGGCCTGAACATCAACGACGGCGTGGGCTCCACCCACCTCGGTCCGCTCAAGGCCGCCGTGCTGGAGCACGGCGCCGATCTGGGCATCGCCCACGACGGCGACGCGGACCGCTGCCTCGCGGTGGACCACGAGGGCCAGGAAGTGGACGGCGACCAGATCATGGCGATCCTGGCGCTCTCCCTCAAGGAAGCCGGTCAGCTCAGCCAGGACACCCTGGTGGCCACCGTGATGAGCAACCTCGGACTCAAGATCGCCCTGCGCGACGCCGGGATCACCATCAAGGAGACCGCGGTGGGCGACCGCTACGTCCTGGAAGGCATGCGCGAGGGCGGCTTCAACCTCGGCGGCGAGCAGTCCGGTCACGTGATCTTCGCGGATTACGCCACCACCGGTGACGGCCTCCTCACGGGCCTGCAACTGGCCGCTCAGGTGGCCCGGACCGGCCGCAGCCTCAAGGACCTCGCCGGAGCCATGAACAAGCTCCCGCAGCTCATGATCAACGTCAAGGGCGTCGACAAGGCACGCGCCACCCAGGATCCCCACGTCGCCGCTGCCGTGGCTCGCGCGGAACAGGAACTCGGCGAGACCGGTCGTGTCCTCCTCCGCCCCTCCGGCACCGAGCCCGTGGTCCGGGTCATGGTGGAGGCCGCGGACATGGAGACCGCCACCCGTGTGTGCGAGGACCTCGCGGCGATCGTCAAGGAGCACCTGGCCCTCGAGCCGACCTCCTGAGTCCCCGCTTCAGACGACGAAGGCCGCCACCCGGCAAGGGTGGCGGCCTTCGGTCGTTCCGGGGAGAAGGGTCTGTGGGTCAGCGGTTCTTGAGGGAGTCGCGGATCTCGGTGAGGAGGGCGATCTGCGGATCGACCGCTTCTTCCTCTTCCTTGATGCCGAGCTTGGCATTGCGACGGGCGATCATGTGGTTCATCGGCACGACGACGACGAAGTAGATGGCGGCGGCGATGAGGAGGAAGTTGATGAGTGCCGTGAGGAACACTCCGACCTTCACATCGCCGAAGACGAGGAAACTGTCAAAGTTGGGAGCGCCGACCAACATGGAGATGAGCGGCATGAGGATGTTCTCGACGAGGGCGGTGATGACCGCACCGAAGGCGGCGCCCATAACGACGGCAACGGCCAGATCGACGACGTTGCCCTTCATGATGAATTCTTTGAAACCCTTGAGCATAAGCTTCAAACTAGCGCATCCTGAGCCCGATCAGGTGGCTTAAAGCTTACTTTTCTGCGAACGGCGTGTCCGGAAGTGACAGGATTTCACATTCGCTGCAACCGTCATGGCCAGTGATTGACAGCTTTTCGCAGGCTAGCGGTAGCCCGGGGCGGACGGCAGACCGAAGTACTGCTCCAGGTTCTTGATGCCACGGACGTGCATGTCCCGGGCGGCCTCCGGCCCGATGTACCGCAGGTGCCAGGACTCGGCGAGATACCCCGTCACGGCCTCCTGGTCCATCTGGTACCGGACGATGAAACCGAACTCGTGGGCCCTCTTGGCGGCCCACACGGCAGCCGGGGTGGACGCGAAGCACGGGACGAACGCGCAGGCGCCGCCGCTGTCCCCGATGTCGAAGGCCCAGCCGGTCTGATGCTCCGAGTAGCCCGGGCGGGCCGACGCGGTGTCCGCGCTGGCGGTGCCGCGGGCGTTCGCATACGACTGGTACAGCCCCACCTGGGTCGCGTGGGAACGGTAGCCGCTCGCCAGGACCAGGCCCACCCCGTCCTGGGAAGCCGCCGCGAACATCTTCTCCGCCGCGGTGGCCGTGGTCGCGTTCACGAGCGCCAGTTCGCCCTGTGCCGTGCACGCGACCGCGGGGGCGCGCAGATCCTGCGGCGCGAAGTCCACGGGACGCAGCGGCCGGTGCTTGTTGACGACGACCCACGGGCTCCGGGGGTCATCGAACGAGTGCCGCGGGCCGCGCAGCGACAGGTACGGGGCGGCCGGTGTTGGCTTCGGGGACGGCACGGCAGAGGCGGAGGGCGACGGCGCGCGCGAACCGGAGGCCGAGATGCCGCCCGCAGCGGCCGGTGAGGCCCCGGCGGAACCCTGGGGCGTCGTCGTCGGCGAACAGGCGGCGAGGCCGAGTGCCCCGGTGCCGAGCAGGCCGGCCCGCAGAAGATCTCTCCGTCGTGGTTCCATCAGACCTTCCTGAGCAGCATGCGCCGGATCGAGTGATCCGGGTCCTTGGTCAGCACGAGCTGGGCCCGGCCGCGGGTGGGCAGCACATTGTGGACGAGGTTGGGTTCGTTGATGCGCTTCCAGATGTCCCGGGCGGTCTCCTCGGCCTCGGCGTCACTGAGCGACGCGTAGCGGTGGAAGTAGGAGTCCGGCTGGGAGAAGGCCGTGGTGCGGAGCTTCCGGAAGCGGTCCACGTACCACTCTTCAATGTACTGGGTCTTCGCGTCCACGTAGATGGAGAAATCGAAGAAGTCGGAGAGGGCCAGGCCGAGCCGCCCGTCCTGGCGGATCTGTGCGGGGGCGAGGACGTTCAGGCCCTCAACGATCAGCACGTCAGGCCGGCGGACGACCACTTCCCGGCCCGGGACGATGTCATAGGTGACGTGCGAGTACCAGGGAGCCCGCACCTCCTCGGCGCCGCCCTTGATGGCCGCCACGAAGCGCAGGAGGGCGCGGCGGTCGTAGGACTCCGGGAAGCCCTTGCGGTCCAGGAGCTGACGACGCCGGAGCTCGGCCAGCGGGTAGAGGAACCCGTCCGTGGTGATCAACTCGACATTGGGGGTGCCGGGCCAGCGCCGCAGCATCTCCCGGAGCACGCGGGCGATGGTGGATTTGCCCACGGCGACGGAGCCGGCGACGCCGATCACGAAGGGGGTCCGCTGGGTCTGTTCACCCAGGAACGTGGTGGTTGCGGAGTGCAGCTGCCCGGCGGCCTCGACATAGAGGTGAAGGAGCCGTGACAAGGGAAGATACACGTCCCGGACCTCTGCCATGTCCAGGGGGTCGCCGAGACCGCGCAGGCGGTCCAGGTCCTCCTGGTTGAGGGGCTGCTCCATCTGAGCGGCCAACCGCGACCAGGTCTGACGGTCCAGCTCCACGAAGGGGGACGCGCCGTCGCCCTGGTTGTCCATGCGGTGCAAACTCACCTAAGAGATTCTGCCCGCAGGCGGGGCCAGAATGAAATGCACACGCCCGGGCCGGTAGGCTTGTGCGCATGTGTGGAATTGTGGGATACACCGGCCGGTCCGCCGCTGCCGAGGAAGCGGAGCGCTCAGCCCTCGGCGTGGTTCTGGAAGGCCTCCGTCGTCTTGAATACCGTGGATACGACTCCGCGGGTGTCGCAGTGCTCGAAGAAGGCGGTGTCGCAGCCCGGAAGAAGTCCGGAAAGCTGGCCAACCTCCTCAACGAGCTGGAAGCGCACCCGCTGCCCGGGTCCCTGACCGGGATCGGGCACACCCGGTGGGCGACCCACGGCGGCCCGACCGACCAGAATGCGCACCCGCACCTGGCCGACGGTGGCAAGCTGGCGCTCATCCACAACGGCATCATCGAGAACTACTCCGAGATCAAGCAGGAACTGCTCGCCCAGGGCGTCGAGTTCCTCTCCCAGACGGACACCGAGGTGGCCGCGGCGCTCCTTGGCCAGCTCTACCGCAAGCTTGCGGACGGCGCCATGTCCGGCGACTCCGGCACCGCCATCCTGACGGAGGCCATGCGCCAGGCCTGCCAGCGCTTCGAGGGCGCCTTCACCCTGCTGGCCATCCACGCCGATGCTCCTGAGGCCGTCGTCGCGGCCCGGCGCAACTCCCCGCTGGTCGTCGGACTCGGCGACGGCGAGAACTTCCTCGGCTCCGACGTCTCCGGCTTCATCGACTACACGCGCCGCGCGGTCGAGCTGGGCCAGGACCAGATCGTCACGATCACCCCGGACACCGTGGAGATCACCGACTTCCACGGCAACCCGGCCGAGGGCCGTGAATACCACGTGGACTGGGACCCGGCATCCGCCGAGAAGGACGGCTACCCGTCCTTCATGGAGAAGGAGATCCACGACCAGCCCGAGGCCGTGGCCAACACGCTCCTGGGCCGTTCCGACTCCCATGGCAACCTGACGCTCGACGAGGTCCGCATCGACCCCGAGCTGCTGAAGTCCGTCAACAAGATCATCGTGCTCGCCTGTGGCACCTCCGCCTACGCCGGCCAAGTGGCCAAGTACGCGATCGAGCACTGGTGCCGCATCCCCACCGAGGTGGAGCTGAGCCACGAGTTCCGGTACCGCGATCCGATCGTGGACGAGAACACCCTGATCGTCTCCATCTCCCAGTCGGGCGAGACCATGGACACCCTCATGGCCGTCCGGTACGCCCGCGAGCAGGGCGCCAAGACCGTGGCGATCTGCAACACCAACGGCTCCACGATCCCGCGTGAATCCGACGCCGTGCTGTACACGCACGCCGGCCCGGAGATCGCCGTGGCGTCCACCAAGGCGTTCCTGGCGCAGATCACCGCCGCCTACCTGCTGGGCCTTTATCTGGCACAGCTGCGCGGTAACAAGTTCAAGGGCGAGATCAAGGACATCCTGTCCGACCTCGGCAAGATCCCGGCCAAGATCTCCGCGATCCTGGAGCGCGAAGAGGACATCAAGTCCCTGGGCCGTGACATGGCCGAGGCCAAGTCCGTCCTGTTCCTGGGCCGCCACGTGGGCTTCCCGGTCGCCATGGAGGGCGCGCTCAAGCTCAAGGAGCTCGCGTACATCCACGCCGAGGGCTTCGCCGCCGGCGAGCTCAAGCACGGCCCGATCGCGCTGATCGAGGAGGGCCAGCCGGTCTTCGTGGTGGTGCCGTCCCCGCGCGGCCGCGACTCGCTGCACTCCAAGGTGGTCTCCAACATCCAGGAAGTCCGCGCCCGCGGCGCCCGCACCATCGTGATCGCCGAGGAAGGCGACACGGACGTGGTGGACTACGCCGAGCACGTCTTCTACGTGCCGGAGACGCCGCCGCTGCTGGCTCCGCTCCTGACCACGGTGCCGCTGCAGCTCTTCGCCGCCGCTCTCGCCGAGGCCAAGGGCTACGACGTGGATCAGCCGCGTAACCTCGCCAAGAGCGTGACCGTAGAATAAGCGCCATGATTGTTGGAATCGGCGTTGACGTGGTGGACATCGAGCGTTTCAAGCGGCAGCTGGAGGGCACTCCGGCGCTGCGAGACCGGCTCTTCGTGCCTGCCGAGCGCGAACTGAACGACCGCTCCCTGGCTGCGCGTTTCGCCGCCAAGGAGGCGGTGGCGAAGGTACTGGGCGCTCCGGCGGGCATGAACTGGCAGGACTGCTGGATCGGTCTCTCCTCGGAGGGCCCCAGCATCCAGGTCAAGGGCACGGTCAAGGCCGTGGCCGATTCCAAGGGCATCAAGCACTGGCATCTGTCGATGAGCCATGACGGTGGGATCGCCACCGCCATGGTCGTGGCGGAACGCTAGACGACGAGCAGGACATGATCGGCGCTCATTCCGCGGATCAGGTGCGGGCCGCTGAGCGGCCCGCCCTGGATGCCGGGATGGGCGCCGAACTCATGCGCAGGGCCTCTTACGGACTGGCTCTGACGGTCACCCGCGAACTCCGGGCTCGGCGTGGCCGGGTGTACGGCTGCCGTGTGACCGGGCTGATCGGCAAGGGGAACAACGGGGGAGACGGGCTCTGGGCCCTGGCCTTCCTGGCCCGTCGCGGCGTGGCGGTCACGGCCGTCCTGGTGGACTCGTCGGCCCATGCCGAGGGCCTCGCCGCGCTCCTGGCCGCGGGAGGCCGGGCGGTGAGACTTGCGCCGGACGGTTCCACGCCGGACGGTTCCGGGCTTGACCGTTCCGCGCGTGACAGCCCTGCGCACGACGGCGCGGCCCGGCTGCCGCTGTGCACGCTCACCGAGGCGCGGGACGAGTGCGTCCGGGCGGACGTCCTGATCGATGCGATCCTGGGCACGGGCGCACGCGGCGGACTGCGGGGCGCCGCCGCCGAGGTGGTCGAACTCCTGCTCCGTGAGCACTCCGAAGGTCGCGACATTCCGTACGTCGTGGCCTGCGACATCCCCAGCGGCGTCGATCCGTCGACGGGTGAAGTGACCGGACCTGTGCTCCGGGCCGGGACCACCGTCACGTTCGCAGCCGCCAAGACCGGGCTGTTCCTTCCGCCGGGAGCGGCGTCCGCCGGCCGGGTGGAAGTGGTCCCGATCGGTGTGGAGGGCCGCCTCGGAGAGCCCATCGTGCTGCGGCTCGCGCCGGAGGACGTCCCGCGTCTTCTGCCACGGCCCGCGGCTGAGGGCCACAAATACACGCGCGGCGTCCTCGGTGTGGTCGCCGGCTCGGAGGAATACCCCGGCGCCGCCAATCTGGCTTGCGCGGGTGCGCTGTCGGCAGGGGCCGGCATGGTCCGTTACTTCGGCCCGCCGTCGGTGGCGGCCCTGGTCAACGCCGCGCTGCCGGAGGTCGTCTGTCACACCGGGCCCGAGCTGCAGGGCCGGGTCCAGGCCTGGGTGCTCGGCTCCGGGGTGTCCGGCGAGGAACAGCTGGACCGCTGCCGTCAGGCCCTGAACCTGGGACAGCCCGCCGTCGTGGACGCAGGGGCGCTGGACCTCGTGGGGGAGCGGGTCGCGGACCGCCCGGAGCTCATCCTCACCCCGCATGCCGGGGAACTCGCCCGGCTCCTGAGCCGTCTGGGGACGGAGCGTGACCGCGCGCAGGTCGAAGCGACCGCAGGGGCTTCGCTGCGGGACGCGGTCCGGCTCACCGGGACGACCGTCCTGCTGAAGGGACCACACACCCTGTGCCACGAGCCCGGCGGGATCCTCTATTCCCAGGCCGACGGCACACCGTGGCTCGCGACGGCGGGCAGCGGGGACGTCCTGGCCGGCATCCTCGGCGCGCTGCTCGCGCAAGGTGGCGTGGCGCCGTCGTCGGGCGGGGAGGAAGGCGACGCCGGACGCTGGGCCGCCACGGCCGCTCTGGCCGCGGCGGTGCACGGCAGAGCGGGCCGGATCGCGTCGGGGGAGGCCGACGGCGGGCGCGGCCATCCGATCACCGCACGGGACATCGCCCAGGCCGTTCGCCTCGTGTGGGATGCTCCATGACATCCGCGTAGCGGAATCGACATCTGAGTGCACTAAGGTGAGCCCGCAGGGGCACCGGGACTACCGCCTGAGGAGGCACACCGCGTGGAGAATGTGAATCAGCAAGTCTGGCCGGGCAAGCCGTACCCGCTCGGGGCGACGTATGACGGCGCGGGCACCAATTTCGCGCTCTTCAGCGAACGGGCCGAGGCCGTCGAGCTGTGCCTGGTGGACGACGACGGCGGCGAGCAGCGCATCCCGCTCACCGAGGTGGACGGCTACGTGTGGCACGCGTACCTGCCGGCCGTGCGCCCCGGCCAGAAGTACGGCTACCGGGTGACCGGCCCGTACGAGCCCGAGCACGGCAACCGCTTCAATCCCAACAAGCTCCTCCTGGACCCCTACGCCAAGGCCGTGGCGGGACAGGTGGACTGGGATCCGGCCGTGTTCAGCTACGACCACGAGAACCCCACGCAGCGCAACGATGACGACTCGGCGCCGCACGTGATGCTGGGTGTGGTCATCAACCCGTTCTTCGACTGGGCCGGCGACCAGCAGCCGGGCATCCCGTACCACCAGAGCGTCATCTACGAGGCGCACGTCAAGGGCCTCACCCAGCTCCACCCGGACGTCCCGGAGGATCAGCGGGGCAGTTACGCGGGCATCGCCCACCCCTCGGTGATCAAGCACCTGCAGGAACTCGGGGTCACGGCGATCGAGCTGATGCCGGTGCACCAGTTCGTGAACGACTCGGTGCTGCAGGACAAGGGCCTGTCCAACTACTGGGGTTACAACACGATCGGCTTCTTCGCGCCCCACAACAAGTACTCCTCCACGGGGGAGCAGGGCGAACAGGTCCAGGAGTTCAAGGCCATGGTCCGGGATCTGCACCGGGCAGGCATCGAGGTCATCCTGGACGTGGTCTACAACCACACCGCCGAGGGGAACCACCTCGGCCCGACGCTGTCGTTCCGGGGCATCGACAATGCCGCGTACTACCGCCTGACCGATGACGATCCCCAGTACTACATGGATTACACGGGGACGGGTAACTCCCTCAACGCCCGGAACCCGCACTCGCTGCAGCTCATCATGGACTCGCTCCGGTACTGGGTGACGGAGATGCACGTGGACGGCTTCCGGTTCGACCTGGCCGCCACCCTGGCCCGCGAGTTCTATGACGTGGACAAGCTGTCGTCCTTCTTCGAACTCGTGCAGCAGGACCCGGTGGTGTCCCGCGTGAAACTGATCGCCGAGCCGTGGGATGTGGGGCCGGGCGGCTACCAGGTGGGCAACTTCCCGCCGCAGTGGACCGAGTGGAACGGCAAATACCGTGACACGGTCCGCGACTTCTGGCGTGGCGAGCCGGCGGCGCTGGGCGAGTTCGCCTCGCGCCTGACGGGTTCGGCGGACCTGTATGAGCACTCCGGGCGGCGTCCCGTGGCCTCGATCAACTTCGTCACGGCCCACGACGGGTTCACCCTGCGCGACCTCGTGTCGTACAACGAGAAACACAACGAGGCCAACGGCGAGGACAACCGCGACGGCGAGTCCCACAACCGGTCCTGGAACTGCGGCGTCGAAGGCCCCACCGACGATCCGGAGGTGCTGGAGCTACGCTCGCGACAGCAGCGGAACCTCCTGGCCTCGCTGCTGCTGTCCCAGGGCGTCCCGATGATCCTGCACGGCGACGAGCTGGGCCGGACCCAGGACGGCAACAACAACGCATACTGCCAGGACGCGCCGCTGACCTGGGTGCACTGGGACGACGTGGACGAGGACCTGATCGACTTCACCGGCCGGCTGAGCAAGCTGCGGCAGGAGCACCCCGTGTTCCGGCGCCGCCGTTTCTTCGACGGACACCCGGCGGAGACCGCCGAGGGCGAGTGGCTGCCCGACGTGGTCTGGCTCGATTCGGACGGCACGCCCATGACGGACGAGGACTGGAACAACGGCTTCGCCCGGACCCTCGCCATGTTCCTCAACGGCGGGGCCATCCAGGCGCCGGGGGAGCGCGGCGAAGAGATCCTCGATGACGACTTCATCCTCTGCTTCAACGCCCACGACGACGAGGTGGAGTTCACGCTCCCCGCCGAGAACTACTCCGCGTCCTGGACCCCCGTGCTCGACACCTCCGACCGGGAGCTCAAGGGGTCGCTCGCGGCGCGGTCGAAGGTCGCGGTGCCGGCGAAGTCGATGCTCGTGCTGCAGGGCTGGCGGGGGTAGAGGGCTTCCCTACCTCCTCGCGAGACGCCAGTTGAGCACAGTGTTCCTCACCGGGACTGTGCTCACCTGGCGTCTCGCGAGCTGTGAGAGCTCCCTGTGCACCCGGTTTCACTCTGTGAGCAGGTCCTCGCCCGCCGGTTACTCGAGTGGCAGGATGGTGACGTGACTTACCTTGCTTCCCCTCAGCGCTACGACACCATGCCCTACCGCCGCGTCGGACGCAGCGGTCTGAAGCTGCCGGCCATCTCCCTCGGCCTGTGGCACAACTTCGGTGATGACAAGCCCTTCGAAACCCAGCGCGCCATCCTGCGCCGGGCCTTCGACCTGGGCGTCACCCACTTCGATCTCGCCAACAACTACGGCCCGCCCGCGGGCAGCGCCGAAACCAACTTCGGCCGGCACCTTGCGGAGGACTTCCGCCCGTACCGCGATGAACTCGTCATCTCTACCAAGGCGGGTTACCACATGTGGGAGGGGCCCTATGGTGAATGGGGCTCCCGCAAGTACCTTCTCTCCAGCCTGGACGCCTCGCTGCAGCGGATGGGTCTGGACTACGTCGACATCTTCTACAGCCACCGCCCGGACCCGGCGACGCCGCTCGAGGAGACCATGGGCGCCCTGGACACCGCGGTCCGGTCCGGTCGCGCGCTCTACGCGGGCATCTCCTCCTACACCCCGGAGCAGACCCTGGAGGCGGCCCGCATCCTCAAGGACCTCGGGACCCCGCTGCTGATCCACCAGCCGAGCTACTCGATGCTGAACCGCTGGACCGAGGACGGCACCCCCAACTTGTACGAAGCGCTGGACCAGGTGGGCGCGGGCAGCATCGCCTTCTCGCCCCTGGCCCAGGGCATGCTCACCGACCGCTACCTGAACGGCATCCCCGCGGATTCGCGCGCCGCGCAGCAGCGGTTCCTCAGCGAGAAGGCACTGACCGATGAGGCCATGGAACGTGTCCGCGGCCTCAACGAGATCGCCGCCGGGCGCGGGCAGACCCTCGCCCAGATGGCCATCGCGTGGATCCTCCGGGACCAGCCCAAGGGCTCTCCGGTCACGTCCGCCCTGGTCGGCGCGTCGAGCGTGCGGCAGCTTGAGGACACCCTCGGCGCCATCGACCGGCTCGATTTCACGGCCGACGAACTCTCCGCGATCGACAAGTTCGCGGTCGAATCGGACATCAACGTCTGGTCGCCGAAGCTGCACCGCAACTCCTGATCACCCGCACACGCGAGCGACGGCGGCGGCGGCCCGGCCGCCGCCGTCGCTCGCGTTCCGGGGCCGGGACTAAAAACGTGGCTGGGGGCGTTGTGAGGTGTTGCCGAGGGTTTTAGGGCCACTTCGGCGTGTTCGATAGACTGCTATGAGCGCCTGAGGCATCGCCGCCGGGCGCTCGCTGCCGCTCCCCGGTCCCGGGTGGAGCCCGCAGTTCACGTTTTTGACTAAGGAGTTCCGTGCCGTCACACCCCATTCGCGTTGCCATTGTTGGCGTAGGCAACTGTGCCGCTTCCCTGGTGCAGGGCGTCGAGTACTACAAGGATGCTGATCCGAACAGCACGATTCCCGGCCTCATGCACGTGGAATTCGGTCAGTACCACGTTCGCGACGTGCAGTTCGTGGCCGCCTTCGACGTCGACTCGAAGAAGGTGGGCCTGGACCTGGCCGACGCCATCGGCGCCAGCGAGAACAACACGATCAAGATCGCCGACGTGCCCAGCACCGGTGTGACCGTTCAGCGTGGCCACACCTTGGACGGCCTGGGCCGCTACTACCGCGAGACCATCGTGGAGGCGCCGGAGGAGCCGGTCGACGTCGTCGCCACGCTCAAGGCCGCCGACGTGGACGTCATGGTCTGCTACCTGCCCGTCGGCAGTGAGGAAGCCGCCAAGTTCTACGCGCAGTGCGCCATCGACGCCGGCGTGGCCTTCGTCAACGCGCTGCCCGTCTTCATCGCGGGCACCCCGGAGTGGGCCGCGAAGTTCGAGGCCGCCAAGCTCCCGATCGTGGGCGACGACATCAAGAGCCAGATCGGCGCCACCATCACGCACCGCGTCATGGCCAAGCTGTTCGAGGACCGCGGTGTGACCCTGGACCGCACGTACCAGCTGAACGTCGGCGGCAACATGGACTTCAAGAACATGCTGGAGCGCGACCGCCTCGAGTCCAAGAAGATCTCCAAGACCCAGGCCGTGACGTCCAACGTCGAGGCCGAACTCCACGCCGACGACGTACACATCGGCCCGTCCGACTACGTGGCCTGGCTGGATGACCGCAAGTGGGCTTTCGTCCGCCTGGAAGGCCGCAACTTCGGCGACGCCCCGGTGTCCCTGGAGTACAAGCTCGAGGTGTGGGACTCCCCGAACTCGGCCGGCGTGATCATCGACGCGATCCGTGCCGCCAAGATCGGCCTGGACCGCGGCATCGGCGGCCCGCTGCTGTCCGCCTCCAGCTACTTCATGAAGTCCCCGCCGGAGCAGGTCAACGACTCCGCGGCACGCGACAACGTCGAGGCGTTCATCCGGGGCGACCTGGAGCGCTGAGCCTCCGGGCTCTGACCCGCATATGACGAAGGCCCCCTCCGCGCGGAGGGGGCCTTCGTCATGTCCTGGGCAGGCGCGCCGTCAGCGGCGGCCGGCCTGGAGACCGGCGCGTGCCATGGCGTCCGCGTACGAGCGGCCCATGTCGATCAGCCACTCGGTCTGGCGTTCCTTCGAGCCGGCGAAGGAGCGGCCGTGCAGGGAGCGGGCCTTGTAGACCTTGAGGCCGCGGCGCCAGATCAAGGGGTTGTCCGTCTTGAGGAGCATCTGGGCGAGGCGGTTGGCCTCGGTGCCGTGGGCGACGATCGCCGAGACGCGCGGCAGGATCCGCAGGAGGGCGATCAGGGGCTTGAGGCCCGCGCTGACCTGTTCTGGGGTCAGCTTGGCGTTGGGCTCGCCCGGGGTGAACCATGGGTGGGTGTTCCACGGCATCATCCACTCGGGGCGCAGACCCAGCTGGAACTGGAGGCCGAGCAGGCGGGTGGCCGCGGCGTCGTCGCCCGCCCACACCACGCCCTGCGGAGAGGCCGCGCTGTTGTTGGAGAACAGGCTCAGGATCCGGCAGTCGTCCACCGAGTGCATCGGGTCCACATAGGGCACCTCGAAGCCGGGGCGGAGCTTCCGGAGGAACTCGACGTGCTCGTTCACGGCCGCGATGTGCGGGGCGAAGAACGGGCTGTCCGGCAGGGTGCGGGTCTCGTCGGCCTGGGTCTCTTCGGCGTCGACGTCGACTGCGACGGCGGCGGGCTCGTCTTCGGCGAGCGCCTCGGCAGGTGCGGCACTTGCGACAGCGGACTCCGCGGGCAGGCCGGCGACGGCTTCTGCGATGACCGGCTCGGCGACGACCGCCTCGGCGACGGGCTCGGCGAGGACCGGCTCGATCCGGCGGGTGATGACCTCGCTCGCCTTCGGCGGAGTCTTGACGGTCTTCTTGGCTGCGGCCGGAGCCTTCTGAGTGGCCGTGGCCTTGACGGCGGGCTTGCGTCCCGGCTTCTTCGCCTCGGTGGCCGGGGCGTCCAGGTCATCCTCGTCGACGAGAATTCCGCTCAGCAGCTTGTCCAGCTCGTCGAAGCCGTTGTCGTACTCGTCGTCGGGCTCATCGGTGTGGCCGAAGCCCTCGTCGTAGCGGGAACTACGGCTGTCGTAGTCCTCGTCCTCGAAATAATCCGTGTCGGCCAGGGCGGTCATGAGGGCAGGGCTCTCCTCGGGTCATGCGGGCCGGTTTCAGGGCGCAAGACAGTGCGCCCGGTCCTGGCCGGGAAGTGGGGTGAGGGGTGCCCACCGGAAAGCCGGTGAGACTGTCAATATTAGCAAGCCGCGGGCCTCTTTTGGAGCGCTCGTGGCCCAGGTCTCTTCCCCGACGGTTCGTGACAGCCTGTGCGGCTTGACCCACCCTTGTGTAGCTCACCCACGGACATTTCCGTGGGTGATCCACGAAAGGGTGGGTGGGGACGATGATGAAGCGGTGGGTATGAGGAGCCGTTGAGTATTCTCGGGAAGGTGAGCAGCCTCAGAGCGGTCGGATTCGATCTGGACGGAACCCTGTTCGATCACCGTGGCTCCGCGACGGCGGCGGTCGACGGATTTCTCGCAGCATTCGGAGTGGTTCCCTCGGAACGCACACGGGAGCTGTGGTTCGCTGCCGAGGAGCACGAGTTCGAACGGTGGCGAGCCGGTGACATCGGGTTCCAGCAGCAACGCCGCAATCGCGTGACCACGGTGTTCGGAGCTCTCGGCCTGGAAACCCCGGACTCATCGGAGGGTCTGGACAGCGTGTTCGACCGATACCTGGCTGCTTATCGCGCGGCGTGGCGACTCTTTCCGGACGCGGGAGACGTTCTCCGACGGCTCCGCCTCCGCGGCGTGAGGGTAGGCATCCTGACGAACGGCAGTCAGGGGCAGCAACAGGAGAAGGTGGAGCGGACCGGACTCCTGGACCTCGTGGACACGGTCTGCGTGTCGGAGGAGATCGGCGCGCAGAAGCCGGACCGGCGGGCGTTCGACATCCTTGCCGATCGTCTCGGGGTGGCTCCGGCTGAATGTCATTTCATCGGCGACAACCCCGAACACGATGTGGCCGGGGCACGGGAGGCCGGAATGAGGGCTTCGCTGATCGAGCGTCACCGCCCCGCGGCGCCCGGTCTCCTGGAGATCGTGGAGAGTGTGGATGGGCCTCTCTGACCCGTCGTGAGAGCCGGCGCGGTTCGACCCACGGCTTTGTGGCTCGCCCACAGACATTTCCGTGGGTGAGCCACACAAGGGCGGGTGGGATGGATGAAGGCAGCCGACGACGGGCCAGGTGGATCCGGTGGACGACGACGGCGGTGGCCCGGCCCGTCAGCCGGCGTCCAGTGCCCCGCGATAGGACGCCAAGGTGGCGCGGGCGGCGCTGTCCCAGCCGAAAGCGGAGGCATGGCGCACGGCCCCGAGGCTGAGGGCGGTGCGGAGGGCGGCGTCGTCGTAAAGGCGTTCCAGGGCGGCGGCCCACGCGGTGATCCGGTGACCGTCCACGAGCAGGCCGCTGACACCATCGTCCACGGCGTCAGCGAGTCCGCCCACGCGGGTTGCCAGCACGGGCGTGCCACAGGCCTGGGCTTCAAGCGCCACGAGCCCGAACGACTCGCTGTAGGACGGCATCGCCACCACGTCCGCGGCGCGGAACCAGGCGGCGAGCTCCTCTCGGGGCACCGCGTTCAGCCGGGTCACCACGTCGCTCATGCCGCTCGCGGCGATGACGGCGTCGATGTCGTACTGACGGCTGCCGCTCTGCTCACCCAGCAGCGTCAGGCGCAGTGGGATGTCCGGACGCCGGGCCCGGAGCACGGCGGCCGCCTGGACCAGGACATGCGGTCCCTTGAGCCGCTGCATCCGGCCGGCGAAGACCACATGGAACCCCGGGGGAGCAGGGGCCACGGGACCGGAGGGGGAGAAGACGTCCAGGTCCACGCCGGGCGCCACCACGTCGATCGCGGCGGGGGAGGCGTCGTAGTGGGACTGGAGTTCGAGCGCCTCGGCCCGCGTGTTGGCGATGAGCCGCGCGGCGCCGTCCACCACGCACTGCTCGCCCTCCTCCCGGTTCTCCGGCTCGGCGTGCTCCCCGGAGTGCAGATGCTGGTTCTTCACCCGCGCCATGGTGTGCATGGTGTGGACCAGCGGCACGTCCCAGGCCCGGGCCAGATGCAGCCCGGCGACCCCGGAAAGCCAGTAGTGGGAGTGGATGAGCTGGTAATGGCCCTGCGCCTGCCGGGAGCGGATGGCGTCCACCTCGTCGGCCATCCGGTGGACCAGCGCGGGCAGCTGCTCCTTGGGGATCCGCCGCTTCGGGCCGGCCTGGATGTTGTGCACGCAGATGCCGGCCTCGGGATGCTCGACGTCGGGCTGACCGGGAGCCACCGCGCGCGTGAAGATCTCCACCTCCACGCCCGAGCGCGCCAGGGCGGAGGCCAGGGACCGCACGTAGACGTTCATGCCGCCCGCGTCCCCGGAGCCGGGCTGTTCCAGCGGTGAGGTGTGGAGCGAGAGGAGCGCGACGCGGCTGACCGGCGGCATGATCCCTCCCAGGTTCGCGGGGCTGATTCGGCGGGGACGGAGGATGCTGACGTCCCTCAGAGACTGTACCGCTCCGCGGTGTCACGCCCGCGACGCCGGAGGGGTGACACCGGCCCCGTGACGAGGGCTACGCGGTGGCGCCGGAAAAGAGACGGGCCACGCACCTAGACTTAACGGGTGACTTCCGAGACCCCGACCTCCCCGACCGTGCCGCACAGCCACCCGGTGACAGTGCAGGACGGCGCCACCATCCCGGAGCGGGCTGCGATCATCGATCTGGCCGCCATACGCCACAACGTCCGCCGGATGGCGGAGATCGCGGCGCCGGCGAAGGTCATGGCCGTGGTCAAGGCCGACGGGTACGGTCACGGCGCCCTGCGCACCGCACAGGCGGCGCTCGACGGCGGGGCGAGCTGGCTCGGCACGGCCCACGTGAGCGAGGCGCTGGCTCTCCGGAACGCCGGGATCGACGCGCCGCTGCTCGCGTGGCTGCACACCCCGGACACCGACTTCACCGCCGCCATCGAAGCCGGCATCGACCTGGGCTGCTCGGGCTGGGAACTGGAGCACATCGTGGCCGCGGCCCGCTCCGTGGAGCACCCCGCCCGCGTCCACCTCAAGGTCGACACCGGCCTGGGCCGGAACGGGTCCACGGTCGAGTCCTGGGACCAGCTCATCGGCGAGGCCATCGACTATCAGGACCAGGGTCTGCTGCGCGTGGTCGGCATCTTCTCCCATCTGGCCGTGGCCGATGAGCCGCACCGCCCGGAGACGGATCACCAGCTGGACGTGTTCCGTGAGGCGATCGCGCTCGCGGAGGACGCCGGGATCGACCCGGAGGTCCGGCACCTCGCCAACACCCCGGCCACCTTCACCCGGCCCGACGCGCATTTCGACCTCGTCCGCGTGGGCATCGGTGTGTACGGGCTCTCGCCGTTCGCCGATCAGCGCAGCGATGACCTCGGCCTCATCCCCGCCATGACCCTCCAGACCCGGGTGGCGAACTGCAAGGCCGTCCTGGAGGGCCAGGGTGTCTCCTACGGACTGCACTACAAGACCAAGGCGCCCAGCACCCTCGCCCTGATCCCGCTCGGCTACGCGGACGGCGTGCCGCGCATCGCCACCGGCGGGCCTGTCCGGCTCGCTGGGCGCACCTATCCCGTGGTCGGCCGGATCGCGATGGACCAGATGGTGGTGGACCTTGAGGCCGAGTTGGACGGCGCGGAACGGCTCGCCCTGGTGGGCACCCCCGCGGTGCTCTTCGGCTCGGGCCGCGACGGCGGGCCGCTCGCCGACGACTGGGCCGCCGCCGCGGGCACCATCAACTATGAGATCGTGACCCGGATCAGCGGCAGGGTCCCGCGCATCTATGTGGAGACCGAAGCCCGCCCGGAGACCGAGACCCGGCAGGAGGCGGACGCATGAGCGAAGCCCTCTGGACCGCGACCTTCCACGTGGCCGATGTGGAGGAGACGCAGGCGCTCGCCGAGACCATCGGCACCACCCTGGACGCCGGGGACCTGCTCATCCTCAGCGGTGGCCTCGGCGCCGGGAAGACGACGTTCACCCAGGGCCTGGGCCGCGGGCTCGGCGTCCGCGAAGGCATCATCTCGCCGACCTTCGTCCTGGCCCGCCGGCACCCGAACCTGCCCGACGGGCCACGGCCGGGCGGCCCGGACCTGGTGCACGTGGACGCGTACCGGCTGGGCAGCGCGGAGGAACTCGAGGACATCGATCTCGAGGAGACCCTGGACACCTCGGTCACCGTGGTCGAGTGGGGCCGTGACCGCGCGGAGCAGCTGTCCGCCAGCCGCCTGGAGATCGACCTGGAGCGCGCCACCGGCCAGGAGGCCGGGGAACAGATCATCCTGGACTTCGAGGATGAGGACGAACCGCGTACCCTCACCGTGACCGCGTACGGGGACCGCTGGGCCGAGCGCCCGGCCTGGGCCCGGACCACGGACGCATCAGCCACCCCGCAGGAAGGGAAACAGTGACGACAGTCCTGTCCATCGACACCTCGGCCATCGCCGGCGCCGCCATCCTCCGGACCGCGCCCGACGGCGTCGAGGTCCTGGCACGCTTCGCCACCGAGGACACCCGCAGCCACGCCGAGGTCACTGCCCCGGCCGTCGCAGGGCTCCTCGAGGAGACCGGCCTGACCGGCAAAGACCTGGACGCGATCGTCGTGGGCGTCGGACCGGGCCCGTTCACCGGGCTGCGCGCCGGGCTCACGGTCGCCCGCACGCTCGGCTTCGCCTGGGGCCTCCCCGTGCACGGCGTCATGAGCCTGGACGCGATCGCCGCCGAGGCGGTCGACGCCGGAGCGCCGGAGCGTTTCCTGGTCGCCACCGACGCGCGCCGCAAGGAGGTCTACTGGGCTCTCTACACGCGCGACGCCGGCGCACCGGTCCTGCTCGACGGCCCGCATGTGCAGCTCCCGGCCGAGGTCCCGCTCGACAAGCTGCTGGGCGATGCCGCGGCGCGTGGCACCGCCGTGTACGGCGCGGGCGCGGGGCTGTACCCCGAAGCACTGCCCCCGGTGGAGGGCTTCGCGCACACCCAGCCCGGCGCCGTCGCGCTCGGAAAGCTGGCCCTGCAGCGCCTGGCCCGCGGTGAGCAGCTGCTGGACACCGAACCGCTGTACCTGCGGGAATCCGACGCGCAGGTGCCGGGCCCGAGGAAGCGGGCTCTGTGAGCGGGAACGACGAGTCGCCCCGGAGGTATGTGGTGGATGAGCGGGATCCCGGGTTCACCCTGCGGGCGATGACCCCGGAGGACCTCCCCGTGGTGCACGGCCTGGAGGAGCGGCTGTTCCCGGAGGACGCCTGGCCTCTCGACATGTTCGAGGCCGAGCTGATGCAGCGGGACACCCGCGAGTACTTCGTGGCGACCATCGGCGGCACGGTGGTGGGGTACGCGGGGCTCATGTGCATCCCGCCGATCGCCGATGTGCAGACCATCGCCGTGATCCCCGAATTCGAAGGCCGGGGGATCGGCTCCACGCTGCTGCGGACGCTGCTCCAGCGGGCGGCGTACGGCAAGGCCGACGACATGCTGCTGGAGGTCCGGGAGGACAACCCCCGCGCGCAGGAGCTCTACAAGCGATTCGGCTTCGAGCAGATCGCAGTGCGGAAGAACTACTACAAGGGCGGGGTCAACGCGCTCATCATGCGGCGGGTGCTGGACCCCGGACAGGGACCGGACGCCGTGCAGGACGACGGAGGCAAGCCATGAACCGAACCGAACCGCTGATCCTCGGCATCGAATCCTCCTGCGACGAGACCGGCGTGGGGATCGTGCGCGGCAGCACGCTGCTGAGCAACACGGTGTCCTCCTCGATGGACGAGCATGTGCGCTTCGGCGGTGTGATCCCGGAGATCGCGTCCCGCGCCCACCTGGAGGCGATCGTCCCCGCCCTCGAGGCGGCCCTGACGGAAGCCGGTGTCACCCTCGACGAGCTCGACGGCATCGCCGTGACGGCGGGCCCTGGTCTCGCGGGCGCGCTCATGGTGGGCGTGAGCGCCGCGAAGGCGCTCTCGGTGGCCACCAGCAAGCCGCTCTTCGCGATCAACCACCTCGTGGCGCACGTCGCGGTCGGGCTCCTCGACCAGCAGGTCTTCGCCCCCGGTCCCGAAGGTTCCGCCGCACTGCCGGAGAACCTCGGCGCCCTCCTGGTGTCCGGCGGGCACACGGAGGTGCTGCGCGTGCGGAGCATCCACGACGTCGAACTGCTCGGCAGCACGATCGACGACGCCGCGGGCGAGGCTTACGACAAGGTGGCGCGCCTGCTCGGGCTGGGGTACCCCGGCGGACCGGTGATCGACCGGCTGGCTCGCGAGGGTGATCCGAAGGCCATCCGGTTCCCACGCGGCCTGACCCAGCCGAAGTACATGGGCACCCCGGACGAACCTGGCCCGCACCGCTACGACTGGTCGTTCAGCGGCCTGAAGACCGCCG
Organism: Arthrobacter sp. RCC_34; assembly: GCF_041360795.1. Classification (NCBI taxonomy): domain Bacteria; kingdom Bacillati; phylum Actinomycetota; class Actinomycetes; order Micrococcales; family Micrococcaceae; genus Arthrobacter; species Arthrobacter sp. RCC_34. Next base: position 437,475 of record NZ_JBFUPW010000001.1, read on the forward strand.
TCGCGCGCTGCGTGGAGCAGTTCGAAGCACGCGGCGAGGAGCCTCCCGTGGCGGACATCGCCGCGAGCTTCCAGGAGGCCGTGGTGGACGTGGTGACCGCGAAGGCGATGCTCGCCTGCAAGGAGCACGGCATCACGGAACTGCTGCTCGGCGGCGGGGTGGCCGCGAACGCGCGGCTGCGGGAGCTGACCGCCAAGCGCTGCGCGTCGCACGGGATCAGCCTGCACGTGCCGCCGATCAGCCTGTGCACGGACAACGGCGCGATGGTCGCGGCGCTGGCGTCGCGGCTCGTGATGGACGGCGCGGAGCCGTCGAGCCTCGGCTTCGCCCCGGACTCGTCGCTGCCGGTGTCGACGGTCCTGCTGCCGTAGTTTTCGCCGGCGAACCGCCAGTAGGTGCCCGTATCCGTGAGGAATACGGGCACCTACTGGCGGTTCGCACAGGGGGCGGGGCGGTCAGACGGACAGCAGATCGATCAGCGCGTTGGCGGTGACGGCGCTGGACTGCGGGTTCTGTCCGGTGAGCAGGTTCCCGTCAGTAACGAGGTGCGAGGACCACGGGGCATCCGTGACCACCACGGCTCCGCTCTCCCGTAGACGGGATTCGAGCAGGAACGGGGAGAGCTCACCGAGGCCGCCCTGCTGCTCCTCCACATCGCTGAACGAGGTGAGGCGACGTCCGGCGAAGAGGAAACCGTCGTCATTCCGTGCGGACAGCAGACCCGCCAACCCGTGGCACAGGGCCGTGATGGGCAGGCCGTTCCGGTCCGCGTCGGCGAGGAGCGCCCCCAACCCGGGATGGTCCACGAGATCCGCCATGGGAGCATGGCCGCCCGGCAGGAAGAGCGCGTCGATGTGTTCCAGGCTCGTGTCTTCCAGCGCCACGGGGTTCTCGAGAGCAGGGGCGATTCCGTCGAGATAGGCGCGGAACCGTGCGGCGGCCTCGGGCTCCACACCGCCCTGCTCCGACAGGCTGGCGGGATCGACGGTGGGGACGACGCCTCCCGGGGTGGCGAAGGTGACCTTCAGACCGGCTTCGCTGAAGAGCCGGTGAGGCTCCGCGACCTCCTCCGCCCAGAAACCGGTGGGATGCAGGGTACCGTCCGAGAGGCGGAGTTCGGTGGCCGCACTGAGGACCATGAGGATGCTTGACATGAAGGGCTCCGTTCGATGAGCCGGCCGACGATCGGCCGCTATGGAGTGAAGCCCTGGACCATCGTGATTCTTCCGTGTCCTGTCGGGAAGCCATAAGATTTCTGATGACGGAAGGGTGGCGGAATGAATCTCGATGTGGTGCAGAGTTTCCTGGAGATCTACCGGAGGGGATCCCTGACGGCGGCGGCGACCGCACGGGGACTCAGCCAGCCCGCGGTCAGCGGACACCTCCGGCGACTCGAAGAGCACCTGGGCGAGAGCCTCTTTCAGCGGACCGGCCAGGGAGTGACGCCCACCGCCCGTGCCGACCTGCTGGCCCATCGGCTCGGAAGCCACCTGGACGAAGTGAAGGCGGCACTCCGGGAGAGCGATGAGGAGGGGTGGACGGGCACGGTGAGGATCGGAGCCGCTGCCGAGATCACCGCGGCCCGGCTGGTCCCCGGGCTGTCATCGTTGGCCGGCCCGGGGCTGCAGCTGCGATTCACCACCGGACATCCGGAGGCGCTGCTTCCAGAGCTCGTCGAGGGCCGGCTGGACCTGGTGGTGTCCTCGGTCCGGCCGCGGATGCCCGGGGTGGAGGCCGTGCCGCTCATCGATGAGGAGTTCGTCCTGATCGCTGCCCCGGGGATCGCACGGCGAGTGGATCCGGAGCTCTTGAGCTCCTCGCCCCTGAAGGCGCTGGCGTCACTGCCTCTCGTCGCGTACTCCGAGGAACTCCCCATCATCCGTCGGTACTGGCGCAGCGAGTTCGGGCAGCGGCCGGGTAACCCCGTGGCGCTCCTGGTTCCGGACCTGCGTGCGGTGCTGGCCGCCGTCGTTGCGGGTGTGGGGGCGTCCGTCCTCCCGCGCTATCTCGCCGGTCCCGCCGTCAGCGTGGGGCAGGCCGAGGTGCTTCACGAGCCGGTGGTGGTTCCGCTCAACACGCTTCATCTGGCACGCCAAGGCGCAGTGCCTCCGACTCCGGCGGCATCGCGGGTGGCCCGCCGGCTCCGGGAGCTGGCCGCGTCCTGGGGCGATCTCTGACGAGAGCTTCCTACTTCGGCGGCAGCGAACTCGCGTAATCGACGCCGACGCGCACCCAGCGGGCCAGCCCGTCGTCGTCGCGGGTCACGTCATCGGCCACGCGCAGCCAGCCGTCCATGGCCCTGCCCCGCATGACCGCGCGCTCGACGCCGGGATGGGAGCAGAGCTCGTCGCTCGCGGCCGGGTCGGCGCGGAGCATGAGTCCGCCCTGTCCGCTCGCGCTGACGGCCATATTGCCGCCCACCAGGAAGGCGAGCCCGCCGAACATCTTCTTCTCGGTGAAGTCCACGGCACCCGTCAGGAGATGACGGATCCGGGCCGCGAGTTCCTCGTCGTATGCCACGCCCTCATCGTCGCACCGGGACGGGGGAGCGGCAATGGCTTCCCCGTCGCGACGGAGTCGCGAAGGAACAGCTCGCACCCGGAAAACCCCCGGGGGAGGGCACGAAGTGTTCCCTCGCGGGGGCGGGGAGGGGCGATCAGGCGTCGGGGCCCTTGCGCATCTGCTGGATGAGGTCGAGCACGACGGCGTGCAGATCGCCGTCGCTCGCTTCCGCCACCGTGCGCTGCCGCTGATACCCGGCGCCCCGCTCGATGATCCTGTCCACATGGGCGAGCTCGTCCGAGCAGCCGAGCTTGGCCGCGATGGGCTCGAGGCGGTTCAGCACGTTGTTGCGCAGGTGGTCGGTGACCAGGAGCTCGTCGCCGGCACGGTTCAGGATGATGATGGCGTCCAGGCCGTAGCGGGCCGCACGCCACTTGTTCTCCTTGAGGAACCAGCGGGGCATGGTGGGGATGGCCCAGCCGGCGTCGAGCTGCTGAGACGCCTCCTCGACCAGGCACTGGGTCAGCGCGGCGATGGCGCCGACCTCTTCGAGGGTGGCGAGTCCGTCGCAGACGCGCATCTCGATGGTGCCGAGGGCGGGCACGGGGCGGATGTCCCAGCGGATCTCGCTGCCGGTGTCGATCACCCCGGTGGTGAACATGTCGTAGACGTAGTCCTCGTACTGGCCCCAGGACTGGAAGGTGAACGGCAGGCCCGCGGTGGGAAGCTGCTGGAACATGAGCGCCCGCTGGGAAGCGTAACCGGTGTCTTCCGCACCCCAGTACGGGCTGGAGGCGGAGAGCGCCTGGAAGTGCGGCATGTAGTTCAGCAGCGCGTCCATGACGGGAAGCGCCTTGTTGCGGTGATCGAGGCCGACGTGCACGTGGACGCCGTAGATCACCATCTGGCGGCCCCACCACTGGGTGCGGTCGATCAGCTTGGCGTAGCGCTCCTTGTCCGTGACGGGCTGGAGCTGCGGGGGGCTGAAGGGGTGACTGCCGGCGCAGAAGACCTCGACGTCCATGGGGTCGGTGACTTCGCGAACCGCGTCGAGGGAACGCTGCAGATCAGCCTTGGCCTCGGCGACGGTGTGGTGCACGCCCGTGACGAGTTCCACGGTGTTCAGCAGGAGTTCCTGCTTGATGTGCGGGTGTTCTTCGCCATCCTGGAGCCCGGGGTGGTTCGCGGTGACCTGGTCCAGGACTTCCTGGGCCACGGATGCGAGTTCGCCGGTCTGGCCGTCGACGAGAGCGAGCTCCCATTCAATGCCGAGTGTGGACTGCTCCGAGTCTGCGAAGTCGATCTGCACCTGGTCCCCTCCTTCTCGCTCGGCTTCCTCTGAGTGGCGGTCAGGAGACCTTGCCGATGCTTGCGTAAGTCTATTACGCGAGGGGCCAGGGCTGAGGTGGTGAATCCTGCGTGACGACGGGAGATGCGTCACGGACTGACACATGACGCCGGGCGTCGTCCGGGACATGGCGGGTCTTCAAATTGCTAATGAGAATCATTCTCAGCTAAGCTCTCTCCATGCATCTCACCATGGTCAGCTCCCTGGACAGTCACTGCCGCGCGGAGGCGGTGAGGCTCGTGGGCCGAGGTCATCGCGATTCGGTGCTCGTGCTCCACGACCTGCTTCCCGACTCCCGCGTCCTGCGCCGGGTCCACTTCCGCGACCGGATCATCGACCGCCAGGAGAAGCTCCTGGAACACGGCTGCCTGGCCTGCACGGTCCGCCTCGACGTGGTGCCGACCGTGCGGGAGTTCGCCCGGGCAGGCTGTCCTCATCTGGTGCTCGGCCTTCCGCCCGGTGTGGCCGCCGGTCAGGTGCTGGAGGAATTGCGGATCAACGGGCCCGAGGACCTGGTGATCGACAACCTCCTCGTGGCCGTGGACCCGTCTGAGCTGGAGGACCAGATCTGGGATCCGCGGACCCTGCATGACGCGGGGTTCACCCCCATGCCCGCGGATGACCGCGTGAGCGGCGAGTTCCTGGTGGGCGAGTTCGCGCTCGGTGACACCGTGCTGACCGTTCCCGGGCTGTCCGCATCGTTCGAGGGGATTCTCGACGCCGACGCCCCCGCCGCGCACGCCGGCGCCGGCTCGCCCTGGTCTCAGGGCACGCGCCTCCTGGGTCACCTGGCGCCCCATGCCACGGTGCTCGCCGCCGGGGATGAGTTCATGCCCGGCTGTCACGACCGGACGGAGGCGCTGTCCCGTTCGCGCCCCGGTGCGGTGCTGGCCCCACGGGAGCAGGAGGACGCCGAGGACCCGGCGACGTTCCGCACCGTGGTGCACCGTCTCGCGCGGCCCCTGCATCCGCTCCGGCTTCATCGGACGCTCCCCGAGCTGGCCCAGGGCGCGCACTGGCTGCGCGGCACCCTGCGCCTGGCCTCCTCCGGCTACCGGAGCGTGGCCCTCCAAGGCGTCGGGCCGCGCGTGTGGATGGAACTGGCCGAGAGGCCCGCTCCCGGTGCTCGTCCGGAGGTGTTCGCCACCCGCTGGGGAGGGGGTCCGCTCACGGCGGAGGCCGCCGTCGTCGCCGTGACGGGGCGCGCTGAGGACGTCGACCCTGCCGAGGTCGCACGGCTGCTCGACTCCTGCCAGCTCAGCGACGCGGAGCTCGCCCTCAATCCCGCTCGCTTCCCGGACCCCTTCGGTCTGCCGGAGCGCGAGCAGAGCGCCTGGCCCGGCCTCTGACCGCAGAGGATCCCAGGCTTTCAGCACCATCATCCAGAAAGGAACAGCCATGAAAGTACGCAACTCGCTGCGCGCCCTCAAGAAGATCCCGGGGGCCCAGGTGGTCCGGCGTCGCGGCAGGACGTTCGTGATCAACAAGAAGAATCCGCGGTTCAAGGCCCGGCAGGGCTGACTCCGCCACGGCCCGGCGTCCCTGGACGCCGGGCCGTGCAGTTTAATGAGCGCATGGCGATCTTGAACAAGGACATGACCCTCTGCATCTCCCTCGCGGCGCGGCCCAGCAACATCGGGACCCGTTTCCACAACTACCTGTACGAGAAGCTCGGGCTGAACTTCGTCTACAAGGCTTTCGCCCCGGCCGATCTGGCCGCCGCGGTGCAGGGAATCCGCGGGCTGCCGATCCGTGGCGCCGCCGTGTCCATGCCGTACAAAGAGGCCGTGATCCCGCTGGTCGACCACCTGGCGCCGTCGGCCGCCGCGATCGACTCGGTCAACACGATCGTCAATGACGACGGTGTCCTGACCGCCTACAACACCGACTACCAGGCCGTGGAGCGGCTCCTCGCCGAGAACCGCGTCGACAGCGGGCTGTCCGTCATGCTCCGCGGCTCCGGCGGCATGGCGAAGGCCGTGGTCGCCGCCTTCCGGGACGCCGGCTTCCGCAACGTCACCGTCGTCGCGCGCAACGAGGAGAAGGGCCGCGCCCTCGCCGGGCTGTACGGCTTCGCCTGGCAGGCCGACGACGACGGCGGCCGCCTCGCGGACGGCTCGCAGGCGCAGGTGCTGGTCAACGTCACCCCGCTCGGCATGCGCGGCGCCGAGGAGGACGCGCTGCCCTTCCCGCAGTCGGCGATCGAGGCGGCCGAGCTGGTGTTCGACGTCGTCGCCATGCCGTCCGAGACGCCCCTGCTGAAGGCCGCCCGCGCCGCCGGCAAGCCCGTGATCACGGGCGCCGAGGTGGCATCGATCCAAGCGGAGGAGCAGTTCGTGCTGTACACCGGCGTGCGTCCGGATGCGGAGCTGGTCCGCGAGGCTAGCGAGTTCTCCCGCCGCGAGGCCTGACAAGCCGCCGCTCGAAACTCCTTCGGAAACCTCTGTGCAGTCCTGTCCGGAACCCTTGGCCGCTCATCGCTAAACCGTTATAGTTCCAGGCAGCGGCGCAGCGCTGCGCCGCCAGCGACCTGAAGGGCGGTATCTGAATGTCCAGTTCCAGCATGACCAGCAGGCGAACCTTCCTCACCGTGGGCGGAGCGGGCCTGGCCGGAGTGCTCGGCCTCGCGACGGCCCCCGCGGCCTCGGCGGCCGGCGGCGCGTCGGCAGGGGTGCATCCCGCCATGACGCCACCCGGCGCCCCCGTGCCGGGCAGCGGCGGCATCCCGGCCGGGCCTTCCACCTTCGGGTGGAATCCCCGGGACCTCCTCGACTTCGACCCCGCGACCACCCCGTGGGGCCGGCATCTGCGGTGTCTCCTTCCGCGGGCCGAGCGCATCGCGCCGTTCGCGCCGACGCAGGCCCACCCCGACCTGGACCCGGCCGTCCAGCTGTCCACCCTGACCATCGACGACGCCGGTTCGGTCTACGAAGGACGGAACCAAGCGATCGGCCAGGAACCGTACGTCTACACGCAGCGGTACTGGCCGTACATCGACATCTGGGGGACCTGGCACGGGCAGGTGCTCGCCTCCGTGCCGGATGACGTGGTGAAGAACCCGTCCGCCCCGGGCCGCGACTACGGCGTCATCGACATCCCGAACCCCGGGTGGACCGAGGCCGCGCACAAGAACGGCGCCCGTGCCATCGGCGGCTGGTTCTGGCCGCGCAGCACCACGGCGTTCGACGAGTTCCTCGTGCAGCGGGCCGACGGCGGTTTCCCGGTGGGGGACAAGATCGTGGAGCTGAAGCAGTACTTCGGCTTCGACGGGCTCTTCATCAACCAGGAGGCCTCGATCACCAAGGCCCAGGTGGGCAAGCTGTTCGAGCTCTTCCGGTACATCAAGTCGATCGACCCGGACTTCTATCTGCAGTACTACGACGCGGTCCTGCCGGACAGTGGCGTCCTGGACTACCAGAACGAACTGAACGCCCGGAACCTGCCCTCGCTCGGCACGCCGGGGGACCGCGCGGTCGACTCCATCTTCATCAACTACGACTGGCCGCGCGTGGACCCGGGCCTGCGGAACAGCGCGGCGGCGGTCAAGGCCGCCGGCTTCGACCCCCGGGAGGTCGGTTTCGCCGGGGTGGAGCACCAGAAGGGCGGCTTCCGTCCGATGGAGTGCTTCGGGGACCTGGCGGCGCCAGGGAAGCCCGGCCCGCTCTCGGTCGCGCTCTTCGTGGACAGCGAGTTCTGGCTGGACGCCGCCCACCGCGGCGAGGTCCATGACCCGGAGGGCCGGGCGTGGTACCGCGATCTGGAGCAGAAGTTCTGGTCCGGACCCACCGGGAACCCGGCGGAATCGGGCCGCCTGGAGCCGCGGAAGCCTCCGTACCGCAGAGATGTGCTCAACTACCGGCAATGGGACGGCATCGCCCATTCCGTGGTCGAACGGTCGCCGTATGGTGCGCTGCCGATCGTGCACTCGTTCAACGTGGGCGTGGGGTCGTCCTTCAGCCTCGGGGGACGGACGGTCAGTTCGCGGGGCTGGGACAACCAGGGCATCGCCGACCCCTCGCTCAGCTGGCAGTACTGGACGGAGGGCCGGCTCGCCGTCGCGCTGGATGAAACCGCCTCCTACGACAGCGGCCACAGCCTCTCCGTCTCCGGCACGGGCGTGCTGCATCTCTTCAAGACCGATCTTCGCCAGAGCCGTGCGGTGCAGGTGGAAGTCGTCGCGAGCCCCGGCCTGTCACTGGAGGTGGGTGTCACCCGGCGGTCCCGGCCAGGCCGCATCGAGTGGCGGCCTCTCACGCGCGACGGCGGCGCCTCAGCCCCGTGGGCACCGCACCGCGGCGTCATCCCGGCCGACCGCGACGCCGTCGTGCGGCTCTCGCTGCGGATCAGCGGCACGGGACGTCTCGGACGCCTGTCCTTCCGGGAGGCTGGAGCCGCGCCGGCGCCCGCGGCGGTGCGTGGCCTGGCGGTCCGGACCGTCGGTGGCGGCACGGACGTGGAACTCACGTGGTCGCTCGGCAGCGGCGCGACCGCGTATGACGTGTTCCAGGGGGACCTGTGGCTCGGCAGGACGCACCGGGACGCGTTCTTCTTCCCGGCGGTGGACCTGGCCTCGGGCCGGACGTTCTCGGTGGTGCCGATCTCGGCCGCGGGCGTCCGCGGGGCGGCGGCCCGGGCCACGCTCGCGTGATCCGGCGCCCTGATGCGCTGTCCACGGGAGAGTGACCCGCGAACAGCGCGTCAGGGCCGGCCCTGCTCAGCCCCGCTCGACCGGTTCCACCACCATCACCACGCGGTCCTGGCCGATCCGGGTCAGGACCAGCGTGGCGTGGTTCCCGCCCTTGCGGGGCTTGCCCGGCAGGAGGAGCTTCCGGAGTTCCTCGGGCGTGACGGCGGTGCCGCGCTTCTTGATGTCGAGGCTGCTCACGTCGTGGGTCTTGACCCAGTTCCGGAGCGCCTTGACGTTGTACGGCATGGTCTCCAGGATGCGGAAGCTCCGGGCGAACGGCGTCTCAAGCGCCGTCTCACTCGCGAGGTAGGCGATCTGGGGATCGAGGAAGTGTGCCCCGATCTGCTCCGCCAGATCGGAGACGAGGCCGGCGCGGATGACGGCCCCGTCGGGCTCGTGCAGGAAGCCCTCCACCGGGCCGGTGAGCGGCTCCGGGCTCTCGCCGAATTCCGTCTCTGAGGTGAGCTCCACCCGGCCCGCGGGTGTCAGCAGGAGCGCCGAACGCCGGACCCCGTCCCGGGCCAGGGCGTTGAACCAGAGGGTGACCTCCGTGACGTCGCCGTCAACGGACACCCACTCGGCCTCGCAGCCGGACGGGATCGATTCGTGCGGCATGCCGGGACCGAATTTCACGCCCACGGCCTTCCCCTCCGCGGCGAGGCGTTCCACGAAGGACAGGGGAGGGGAGAACGCCTCGGGGTCCCACAGCCTGGCCGAGCCGGACGTGGAGACCTCCCGGCGCGCGGGATCCAGCCACACGCCGTCGTACTCCGCGAGATCCAGCGCGGTCGCGTCCGTGTGCAGCACGCGCGCCTCCGGGAAGGACCGCAGGTTCACGGCGGCGCAGGCGGCGGTCTCCTCGTCCCGCTCCACGGCGGTGACGTCGAGGTCGAGAGAGGCCAGGGCCAGCGCATCGGCGCCGAGGCCACAGCCGAGGTCGATCACGCGTGCCACCCCGGCCCGGCGGTAGCGTTCGGCGTGCAGCGCCGCGACGTTGAGCCGAGTGGCTTGCTCCAGGCCGGCCTGAGTGAAGAGCATGTCCTGGGCGAACGGCCCGAACTTCGCCTCCGCCTTCGCCCGGAGCCGGCTCTGGGTCAGCAGGGCGGCGACCAGTGCCGGATCGTGTCCGTCTTTGCGGAGGCGGAGATTCTGCGCCAGGGCGTCCTTCTCGGAGTAGGGTTCCATCGAGTTCAGCAGGGCGAAGGCCTCGGCCGTGAGCAGGGGCGCGATCTGGCCGTCGGGGGTGGGCATGGTTCCAGCCTAGTGCGCGGGTCCGGGTTGAAAGAGCCGCGAGCGGAGCGGGCGTCCGGCCGCGCCCGGTAGGCTGAAAGCATGAGCGCCCACCAGCCCAGATCATCCGCCTCGAGTTCCCGGAAGGTGCTGGTGGCCCTGCTCGGTGAGTATTCCCGGGCGCTGCTGATCGTGGGCGTGGTCGTGCTCCTGGTGGCCTTCGCCGTCTTGGGCGTGCTCTGGGTCCTCGACACGTTCAACGCCGCGGTGTACTCCGTGGACGGCAAGAACATCGCCGACGCCACCGAGGAGGCGAAGGGGCTGCGGGAGATCTATTCGCCCGTGCGCGCCGGGGCCTGGGTGGTGCTCATCCTCGCCGCCGTCTTCGCCGCGCTGGGCGCCGTGGGCCTGTATCTGAACCGCGACAACCGCCCGAAGGGGCAGGATCCGGAGCAGGGTGACCTGGGAGTCGAGGACATCCTCGACTGACCGCGTCCCGGCCCCGCGCCGAACGTCGAGGCGGATGTGTTCCGCCGATGACGAATAGTTGGCACTCGCCTTGACCGAGTGCTAACGCATCCCTACAGTTGCTATTAGCACTCGTACCCCTCGGGTGCTAAGCCCAAGGTTGCTGCCGGCACCGCGACGACGGTTGGCACCGCGGCTGAAGACGTCAGAAATCTCATGCAAAGGAGAGATCGTGTCGGTCTCCATCAAGCCTCTTGAGGATCGTATTGTCATCCGCCAGCTCGCCGCTGAAGTGACCACCGCTTCCGGCCTGGTCATCCCGGACTCCGCTCAGGAGAAGCCGCAGGAAGGCGAAGTCGTGGCCGTTGGCCCCGGCCGCGTGGACGACAATGGCAACCGTGTTCCGATCGACGTTGCCGTGGGCGATGTCGTGCTGTACTCCAAGTACGGCGGCACCGAGGTCAAGGCCGGCGGTGAGGAGTACCTCGTGCTGTCCTCCCGCGATGTCCTGGCGATCATCGTCAAGTAACGCCCCTACAGCTCATGTAGCGCAGATCCCCGCACCGTGACCGGGTGCCCGGCCTGGCCGGTGCCCCGTCGGTGGCGGGGATCTGCTCTTGAAAGGACACTCATGGCAAAGCAACTGGCGTTCGACGACGCCGCACGCCGCGCGCTCGAGGCCGGTATCGACAAGCTGGCCAACACGGTCAAGGTCACCCTCGGCCCGCGCGGCCGCAACGTCGTGCTGGACAAGAAGTGGGGCGCCCCCACCATCACGAACGATGGTGTGACCATCGCCCGTGAAGTCGAACTGGACGACCCGTACGAGAACCTTGGCGCTCAGCTCGCCAAGGAGGTCGCCACCAAGACCAACGACGTGGCCGGCGATGGCACCACCACCGCCACCGTCCTGGCCCAGGCCCTCGTCAAGGAAGGCCTCCGCAACGTGGCCGCCGGCGCAGCCCCGGGCGAGATCAAGCGTGGCATCGAGACCGCGGTGGAAGCCGTGGCCGACCGCCTGCTGGAGAACGCCCGCGAAGTGGAGGGCAACCACGTCGCGAACGTGGCCGCCATCTCCGCGCAGTCCGAGGAGATCGGCGAGCTGCTCGCCGAGGCCTTCGGCAAGGTCGGCAAGGATGGTGTCATCACCATCGAAGAGTCCTCCACCACCCAGACCGAGCTGGTCCTCACCGAGGGCATGCAGTTCGACAAGGGTTACCTGTCCCCGTACTTCATCACGGACCAGGACCGCCAGGAGGCCGTCCTGGAGGACGCCTTCATCCTGATCAACCAGGGCAAGATCTCCAGCCTTCAGGACCTGCTTCCCCTGCTGGAGAAGACCCTGCAGGCCAACAAGCCGCTGTTCGTGATCGCCGAGGACGTCGACGGCGAGGCCTTGTCCACGCTGATCGTCAACCGCCTGCGCGGCACCCTGAACGTGGTCGCCGTCAAGGCTCCGGGCTTCGGCGACCGCCGCAAGGCCATGCTGCAGGACATCGCGATCCTGACCGGCGCCCAGGTCATCTCCCCGGAGCTGGGTCTGAGCCTGGACCAGGTGGGCCTCGAGGTGCTCGGCACCGCCCGTCGCATCACGGTCACCAAGGACTCCACCACGATCGTGGACGGCGCCGGCACGGCCGACGACGTCGCCTCGCGAGTGGCTCAGCTGCGCGCCGAGCTGGAGCGCACGGACTCCGAGTGGGACCGTGAGAAGCTCCAGGAGCGTCTGGCGAAGCTCGCCGGCGGCATCGGCGTCATCAAGGTCGGCGCCGCCACCGAGGTGGAGCTCAAGGAGAAGAAGCACCGCATCGAGGACGCCGTGTCCTCCACGCGTGCCGCTCTCGAAGAGGGCATCGTCTCCGGCGGTGGTTCCGCACTGATCCACGCTCTCAAGGCGCTGGATGAGAGCCCGGCCGTCGCCGCCCTGCAGGGTGACGCCGCCGCTGCCGTGGGCATCGTCCGCCGCGCGCTGGCCCAGCCGCTGCGCTGGATCGCCCAGAACGCCGGCTTCGACGGCTTCGTGGTGGTCTCCAAGGTCTCCGAGCTGGAGAACAACCACGGGTTCAACGCCAAGACCGGCGAGTACCAGAACCTCATCGAGGCCGGCGTCATCGACCCGGTCAAGGTGACCCGTTCGGCTCTGCGCAACGCGGCATCCATCGCCGCGCTGGTGCTGACCACGGAGACCCTGGTCGCCGAGAAGCCCTCCGACGAGGACGAGCACGCAGGTCACCAGCACTGACCTGCCTCTGACGCGGAAAGGCCCGGATCCCCCCAATGGATCCGGGCCTTTCGTGTTTTCGAGGCAGGCTCACCGGCCGGCAGCCGGCCTCAGCGGCCGGATGTGGCGCTCGGCTTCGGACCTGGAGTGACCGCCGACGACGGCGCGGGGGAGTGCGGCGCGGGCGTCGCGCCGCCCGGTGTGGTCGGGCCGGGCGCGGTCGCGCTGGGCGCGGGGCTCGTGCCCGGGGCCGAGGCTCCGGACGTGGTGCGTGGCGCCACGCCCCATGGTCCGGGCTCCTCGGCGGGAGCCAGGTCGATCGGGATACTGGACCCGTCGGTGGTGAAGAACCGGACGTTCTCCAGGCGCGTGCCGTCCGGGCCGTAGACGAAGAAGGGTCCCACGACCGAGCCGTTGTGGCAGACCCCGTCGTACAGGGTGCACGATCCGCCGGCGGGGATGTACCCGGTGTACTCCTCGGTGCTGTTCGCCACCGAGATCGCCATGGGGACCGTTAGGAGAGACGCGATGACCGTCACCACATTGGTGATCGTCCGCAGCCGGGCAGGCCAGTGTCCGGGCCGGAGGACCCTGGTGCTCCAGCTGACGCTCAGCACCACGCAGAGGATGAAGAACGCCCACGTCAGCGGCCCGTGCGGGAAGACGAAGCGAGGGACGCCCGATCCCCACGCCGATGCGATGATCTGATACACCGTCCACGCCCGCACCACCCACCAGAGCGGTCGCAGCAGGACGAGGAAATCGCAGGTGGCCCGGAGGAGGGGGTATCGGTCTGCGGCGAGGCGGAGCTTGGTGACCGTCTCGCGGTATATGGCAGTGAGGCCACGCGCAGCCCCGGACCGGCTCTCGGTCCTGGGGGCGAGGCCGGCGGACGTCCGCAGTTCCGCCGCGTACGAGACTGGTGACTCCGACGGCGCCGTCCCGGACTCGCGGAACTGCTCCAGGAGGTCGGCGTCGAGACCCTCGGTGAGCTCGTCGACGTCCTGCTTCGGCAGGTCGCCGAGCTCACGCCGGACGGCCGCGGCGTAGTCGGCGATGACTGCCGGGACGCCCGTGATTCCTGTGGTGCTCATTCCGTCTCCTGAGTGGTTTCGGTGGTGCGGGTGCGGGGGAGCGGTGTCCCGGAGATCAGCAGCTCCATGCTGCGCGAGAAGTCCTGCCAGCCTTTGGCCTGGACCTCCAGCAGGGCTTTGCCCTGTGCGTTGATGCCGTAGTACTTCCGGTGCGGGCCCCCGTCGGAGGGCACGACGTAACTGCTGAGCGCGCCCCCGTTGTAGAGGCGGCGCAGCGTGCCGTAGACGGAGGCGTCCCCGACCTCCTCCAGCCCCGCCGCACGGAGCCGTCGGACGACGTCGTAGCCGTAGCCGTCTTCGCGGTCCAGCACGGCCAGCACGGCGAGATCCAGCACTCCCTTGAGCAGCTGTGTCGATTCCACGGAACCTCCCCTCTTCCGGTGATTCTTATGAGCTCTTATCTTCTGCACACGACACTACTACGCAATGCGCACTAGTCAAGAGTGCGCAGCAGTCTCCAGGGGGCTGCAGGGGCCGTCTCGGATACCATGGCTAGTTCCGAGCGAAACCAACCACGGATGACTATGCCTCAGCAGACCTTCAGCGAATCCCTCACGTCACGACGCCAGGAGTCCCTGGCCCGGGGGAGGAGGCGGGCCGTGCCGGACGCCGCCGTGAAGAACCACGAGAGATCGTTCCGCCCCGAGATCCAGGGGCTCCGTGCTCTGGCCGTGCTGATGGTGGTCACCTATCACGTGTGGATGGGCAGGGTCTCCGGTGGTGTGGATGTCTTCCTGTTCATTTCGGCATTCCTCATGACGCTGCAATTCGTGCGGAAGCACGACCGTGGGGTCAAGACCAACCTTCTGCGCCACTATCTCCACGTGTTCTGGCGCCTGCTGCCCCTGGCCGCCCTCGTCATCCTGGCGGTGCTGATCGTGGGCAGGTTCCTCTACCCGGCGACGCAATGGGGAGGGCTTCTCACCCAGGCCTGGTCGTCCCTCCTCTACGCGGAGAACTGGACACTCAAGGCGCTGGCCGTCGACTACTACGCCGACAATCACGCGCTGGCCAGCCCCCTCCAGCATTTCTGGTCGCTGTCCATCCAGGGCCAGGTCTTCATCCTGTGGCCCCTGATCTTCCTGGTGTCCTCGGCGGTCGCCCGCGCCCGGGGGATCGGGTACCGGAAGCTTCTGGCGTTCGTGTTCGGCGCCGTCCTGCTCCTCTCGCTCGCGTTCTCCATCTGGTACACCGCCACCAGTCAGGCCGAGGCCTATTTCGACACCTTTGCCCGGCTCTGGGAATTCGCGCTGGGCTCGCTGCTGGCCCTCGGCCTGAAACATCTCGCGCTTCCCGTGATGGTGCGGGTGGTGCTCGGCTGGGCCGGGGTGGTGGCCATGCTCGCCTGCGGTTTCGTGATCGACGTCCAGGGAGCGTTCCCCGGAGTGGCGGCGCTCTGGCCGACCCTCTCGGCGGCCGCAGTGATCGTCGCGGGCTGGACGGGTTCGCCGTTCGGCGTGGACCGGCTCCTGTCCTCGAAGCCGCTCGTGTCCCTTGGCGGTAATTCCTACGCCCTGTATCTCTGGCACTGGCCGGTGCTCGTCTTCGCCCTGATGGTCCGGGACCGGGAGAACGCCGACGGGAAACTCGGCTTCGCCGTCGTGGTCCTCTCGCTGGCCCTCGCCTACGCGAGCACCTGGCTGGTGGAGAAAAGGCTGCGGACGTGGAGCTGGCCGGATCTCAGGGGGAGGAATGCGCTCGCGGCCTGTGCCGCCGTCGTCGCGCTGGTCAGTGCGCCGCTCGGCTACTGGCAGCTGAATTACAACGCCAAGGTGTCGGCCCCGATCAGCGCGACCGAGCGGGACAACCCCGGCGCCCGAATGCTCGATCCCGACTATGTGGCGCGCAGCTCGCCCGACGCGCCGGTGATGCCTCCCGCGGAGAAGGTGGCCACGGACTGGGTCAGTCTGGACGGTCCGTGTCCCGAGGAGCTCAAGCCGGAGGGCGGAAACGAAGTCGTGGAGCGCTGTGGTTTCCAGGCGCCGCCGTCGGGTGAGGCCTCCAAGACGGTGATGATGCTGGGGCACTCCCACGCCGAGCAGTTCATGGCGGCCGTCAAGCCCCTGGCGGCGCAGGAGAACTGGAACCTCATCGCCCAGCAGAAAGGCGGATGCGCGTTCTCGCCCGTCGAGTCGACGGGCGACAAGGCCTGTGACGACTACAACCGGGACGTCTGGTCCTACGTGCAGCAGGTGAAGCCGGACCTGGTCATCACGATGGCCACCCAGTCGGCGCCGGATTCGCCCCGCGAGGACTTGAGCGTGGGGTTCGAGAGCATGGCGCAGGAGCTCGACAAGCTCGGTATCGACGTCCTCGGCATCCGCGACAATCCGCGCTCGGCCCGCAACCTCAGCACCTGCGCGATCGCGAAGGGCCATGATGACCCTTCCTGCAGCCTTGAGCGCTCGTCCGTCGTGGCCCCGGAACCCGTCTACGAGGGCGAGAAGTACGGCGACAGCCTGGGTTCAGTGAAGTTCATGGACCTCACCGACAGGATCTGCACGACGTCGGCCTGCCCGCCGAAGGTGGGGAACATCTGGGTCTATCTGGACGAGAACCATTTGACGGGAACCTATGCGGCCAGCCTGGCGCCCGCGTTCGAGGAGAAATACGGATCCCTGTTCGGCTCGTGAGCCCGGGCGGGAGCCCGCGACGTGTGTCGTGAGGGCGTCGGGAACGGCGCCGAGCCCGCGCCGAGCAGGTCCCGAGGAGGCGCATAGCCTGCGCACAGGCTAGAATGTAACGATGAGATAACGCTCCAACGGTTGGATAGGTATGCTCACCGCGACGATGAAGAACGCCCTGACACGGCTCTCCAGAGGCCCGGCCCGCACGGCCGGCGCCTCGAGCCCTGGCTCGACCCCGGAAACGGGTGCGGCGCGTTCCTTCCGTCCGGAGATCCAAGGGCTCCGCGCCCTCGCGGTCCTCATGGTGGTGACGTACCACGTCTGGTTCGGCCGGGTCTCCGGCGGCGTGGACGCCTTTCTGCTGATCTCCGCCTTCCTCATGACGCTCCAGTTCACCCGCCGCTTCGAGCGCGGGCAGCGGGTCAGCCTGCCGAAGCACTATCTCCACGTCTTCCAGAGGCTCCTGCCGGCGGCGGTCCTCGTGATCGTGCTGGTGCTGCTGGCCGTGCGGTTCCTCGTCCCTGCCACCCGCTGGGCGGACATCATCGGTCAAGGCCTGGCCTCGCTCTTCTATGTGGAGAACTGGGCTCTTCAAGCGCAGTCCGTGGACTACTACGCGGCGGACCACTCGATGGCCAGCCCCTTCCAGCATTTCTGGTCGCTGTCCATCCAGGGCCAGATCTTCATCCTGTGGCCGCTGATCTTCGTGCTCTGCGGCCTGCTGGCAAGGAAGTTCGGGTGGAATTACCGGGCCGTCCTGATCCCGGTCTTCTCCCTGGTGTTCATCGCGTCCTTCGTCTTCTCGGTGCAGTACACCGCGAGCCACCAGACGTTGGCCTACTTCGACACCTTCGCCCGGATGTGGGAATTCGCGCTGGGCACCTTGCTTGCGCTCGTCCTGCCGTACCTGAACTTCCCCCGCATGGTGCGGATCGTCCTGGGCTGGGCCGGTGTGGTGGCCATGCTGAGCTGCGGTTTCATCCTCGACGTCCAGGGCGCCTTCCCGGGCTACGTGGCGCTGTGGCCGACCCTCGCGGTGTCTGCCGTGCTCATCGCGGGAGCGACGGAATCCCGGATGGGAGTGGACCGGATCCTCAGTTCCAAGGCGCTGGCACGGCTCGGCGGCAACTCCTATGCGCTGTATCTCTGGCACTGGCCCGTGCTGACCCTCGCCCTGGTGGTGGCCGATCGCGAATCCGCGGGCTTCTTGCTGGGCCTGGGCATCATCGTGTTCTCCCTTGCGGCCGCGGTGCTCACCACGCGCTTCGTCGAGAAGCCCCTGAGGAGCTGGAGCTGGGTGGAGCGCCGCACGAGCAACGCGGTGGTGGCCACCGTGACTCTGGTGATGTGTGCGGCCGTGCCGCTGACCGCCTGGCGGGTGGACTACAAATCGAAGGCCATGACGCCCGTGAGTGTCTCCACTGCCACCAACCCGGGCGCCACCAGCCTGGAACCCGGCTACGTTCCCGAGGATCAGCCGGCCACCGCCGTCGTGCCCCAGCCTGAACGGGTCGGCAGTGACTGGTCCACGCTGGAGGGCGGCTGCGAGGGCGCTTTCAGCCCGAGCCAGGGCGATGAGGTCATCCGCAACTGCGCCCTGCAGCCGGCGGAGGGGACGGCCTCCAAGACGGTCCTCGTGGTGGGCCATTCCCACGCCCAGCAGATGCTCGCCGCCATCAAGCCTCTGGCCGCCCAGCAGAACTGGAACCTCATCGCCGACGTGAAGGGCGGCTGCCCCTACTCGGCCGTGGAGTCCACGGGCAACGAGGAATGCGACGCCTTCAACGCCGATCTGCGCCAGTACATCAAGCAGCTCAAGCCGGATCTCGTCATCACGATGGCCACCCAGTCCACGCCGGACTCCCCGGACGAACAGCTGAGCACCGGGTTCGAGAGCACGGCCCGTGACCTCGGCGAGCAGGGCATCAAGGTGGTCGGATTGCGGGACAACCCCCGCTCCTCCAAGAACCTCGCGGAGTGCGCGCTGGTCAAGGGCGTCGACAACCCGGCCTGTGTGATGCAGCGGGATCAGGTCCTGCCGTCAGTGCCCGTGTACGCGCCGCTGGAGCCGGTCCTGAAGAACACCACCTTCATCGACCTCAGCGACTACATCTGCCTGCCCACCACGTGCCCTCCGGTCGTCGGGAAGGTCCGGGTCTTCCTGGATTCGAACCATCTCACCGAGACGTTCGTGGACACGCTCGCGGCGCCGTTCGCCTCGGAGTTCACGCGGCTCATCAAGTGGTGAAGCTCACGACCGCCCGGAGGAACAGCGGCCCCGCTCACCGCGTTTAGAATTAATCAACTACGCACGGACCAGACCCGTAATGACTGGCTGGTCATCTGTTGCACACCCACCCGGTATCCCCGAAAGAGGCGCACTCATGACCACCCCTGAACACGACCCGTTCGGCTTCGTGGGACTCACCTACGACGACGTCTTGCTCCTGCCCGGCCACACCGACGTCATCCCGTCGGACGCCGACACCTCGTCCCGCATCTCCAAGCGCATCACGGTCCAGACCCCGCTGCTGTCCGCGGCCATGGACACCGTCACCGAATCCCGCATGGCCATCGCCATGGCGCGTCAGGGCGGCCTTGGCGTCATCCACCGCAACCTGTCCATCGCGGATCAGGCCGACCACGTGGACCGCGTGAAGCGCAGCGAATCCGGCATGATCACCAACCCGCTCGTGATCGGCCCGGACGCCACGCTCCTCGAGCTGGACCAGCTCTGCGCCCGCTACCGCGTCTCCGGCCTTCCCGTGGTCGACGCCGACAACCGCCTGCTGGGCATCATCACCAACCGCGACACGCGCTTCGTCCCGGAGAGCGAGTACCCCAACCGCCTCGTGCGCGACGTCATGACCAAGATGCCGCTCATCACCGGCCGCGTCGGCATCACGCGTGATGAGGCATCGGATCTCCTGGCGAAGAACAAGATCGAGAAGCTCCCGCTCGTGGACGCCGACGGCCGTCTCCAGGGCCTCATCACCACCAAGGACTTCACCAAGGCGGAGCAGTACCCGCTGGCCACCAAGGACGAGGAAGGCCGCCTCCGCGTGGGCGCCGCCATCGGCTTCTTCGGTGACGGCTGGGAGCGCGCCATGACCCTGGTCGAGGCCGGCGTCGACGCGCTGTTCGTGGACACCGCCAACGGCCACTCCCAGGGCGTGCTGGACATGATCTCCCGCCTGAAGGCCGAGAAGTCCGCCGCGCATGTGGACATCATCGGCGGTCAGGCCGCCACCCGCGAGGGTGCTCAGGCCCTGATCGACGCCGGCGCCGACGGCATCAAGGTCGGCGTGGGCCCGGGCTCCATCTGCACCACCCGCGTCGTGGCCGGTGTGGGCGTCCCGCAGATCACCGCCATCTACGAATCCGCCAAGGCCGCCATCCCGGCGGGTGTTCCGCTGATCGCCGACGGCGGTCTGCAGTACTCGGGCGACATCGGCAAGGCGCTGGTCGCCGGCGCCGACACGGTCATGCTCGGTTCGCTCCTGGCCGGCTGTGCCGAGTCCCCGGGCGACCTGATCTTCGTCAACGGCAAGCAGTACAAGAGCTACCGCGGCATGGGCTCCCTGGGCGCCATGCAGAGCCGCGGCAAGAACACCTCGTATTCGAAGGACCGCTACTTCCAGGCGGACGTCTCCGGTGACGACAAGCTGATCCCCGAAGGCATCGAGGGCCGCGTCGCGTACCGCGGACCGCTCTCCTCCGTGGCCTATCAGCTGGTGGGCGGCCTGCGCCAGACCATGTTCTACGTCGGTTCCCCGAACATCGCCGAGCTGAAGGCCCGCGGCAAGTTCGTCCGGATCACCCCGGCCGGCCTCAAGGAGAGCCACCCGCATGACATCCAGATGACGGTCGAGGCGCCGAACTACACCTCGCGCTGAGTCCCCATGCGGCGCTGAGCTGCACCTCTCGCTGAGCTGCACCTCTCGCTGAGCGGCGCACTTCGCTGAAGCACGACGACGGCGGCGGGTCACCTTCCCAGGTGGCCCGCCGCCGTCGTCGTCTCCGCAGTGTTCATCCCGGCTGACACGCGAACCGCCACGTGGTGCCCGTATCTGTGGGGGATACGGGCACCACGTGGCGGTTCGCGTGAGGGGAGGAGCTCAGGACTCCGCGGTCGTGGGGAGGGTGTTCATCAGGACCTCGCGGTGGATCTTCGCGGCATCCTCGTGCAGCTGGACGCCCGCATCGGTGAGTCCCACCACGAGGGAGCGCCGGTCCTCGCTGCACGCGGAGCGGTGGACGTAGCCGCCCTTCTCGAGACGGTCGACGATCTTGCTCAGGGCGCTCTGTGTCATGGGGGAGACCTGGGTGAGGTCCTTCATGCGGCACTCCGCGTCCCCGTACTCCGCGAGCAGGTCCAGGGTCTCGAAGTCGTTGAGCCCGATCCCGAAGTGCGAGGCCAGCTCACGGTCCAGAGTGTTGGAGGTCTTGAGATAGCAGCTCTGCACGGAGCGCCATTGCTCCACGAGGGCCGTGGCGTCTGTAGTTGACATGCGCCCATTTTAGTCCATGACGGAATATTTTTCCACGGAAACATTTTCCTTGTCATTCGATGATGCGTCATATAAGTTGTTGCCATGGATTCAGGAAGCACACTGACCGCAGCCCCCGCGACAGGGGCCGGCCCCCGGACCTCCCCGGCAACCGGCCTGGCTGTCTCCGACCTTCTCTGGAGCCGCCGCACCTGGCTGCTCCTCGTGACCCTTTGCATCGTTCTCGCCCTCGATGGCCTCGACGTCTCCATGGTGGGCGTCGCCCTCCCCTCCATCGGCCAGGAACTCGGACTCGGAACCGGCTCCCTGCAGTGGATCGTCTCGGCGTACGTCCTCGGCTACGGCGCCCTGCTGCTGCTCGGCGGCCGCATGGCGGACCTCCTCGGCCGCCGCCGCGTGTTCCTCGTGGCCCTGAGCGTCTTCGGCCTCGCCTCCCTCCTGGGCGGACTGGTCAGCGACCCCACCCTGCTGATCGCCACCCGTTTCATCAAGGGACTCGCCGCCGCGTTCACCGCTCCGGCCGGTTTCTCGATCATCACCACCAACTTCGTCGAGGGCCCCGCCCGCAACAAGGCGATCTCCATCTACGCGACCTTCGGCGCCAGTGGCTATTCGCTGGGCCTGGTGGTCGGTGGATTCATGACCGAGCTGAGCTGGCGCTGGACCTTCCTGGTCTCGGTGCCGGTGGCCGCCCTGGTCCTGCTGATGGCCCTGCGGTTCATCCCGCGTGACCGCCCCGCTGCTGAGGGCGGACACGACATCTGGGGAGCCGTGAGCCTGGCCCTCGGCATGCTCGGCCTCGTCTTCACCGTGGTCCAGGCCCCGGATTCCGGCTGGACCTCGCCCTTCACCATCGGAGGGTTCGTCCTCTCCGCCGCGGTGCTCGCGCTGTTCGGGTTCATTGAGACCCGTACCCGTCACCCGCTGATCCGTTTCGGCATCCTCCGGGAAGGCTGGGTGGCCCGCGCCAACCTGGCCGCCGTCGCGCTGTTCGGCTCCTACCTGAGCTTCCAGTTCATCGTCACGCTGTTCCTGCAGTCAGTTCTCGGCTGGGCGCCGCTCTCGATGGCGCTGGCCCTGCTGCCCGCCGGACTCCTGGTGGTCAGCAGCGCACCGTTCGCGGACAAGCTCATCGACCGCTTCGGCGCCACCCGCCTGATCGTGGTCGGCCTGACCGCGCTGACGGCCGGATACGCCTGGTTCCTGCGCATCGGCCCGGACATCAACTACGTGGTGGACGTCCTGCCCTCGGTTCTCCTCCTCGGCGTCGGCTTCGCCCTCGGCTTCCCGGCGATCAATGTGCAGGCGACGGCGGGCATCCACGACGACGAGCAAGGCCTCGCTGCCGGCCTCATCCAGTCGAGCACCCAGGTGGGCGCGGCGCTCGTGCTCGCCGTCACGACGGCGATCGTCACCTCGGGCACGCACGGCGGTTCGCCTACGCACGACGCTTCGGCCATGCTCGCCCAGTTCCGTCCGGGCCTCGTGCTCAGCATGGTGATCGCGGTGGTCGGTCTCGCCATCGCGCTGTTCCCGCAGCGCCGCCGGTCACGCGTCTGACCCACCCGCGCCCGTCTCACTCGCGGCCCTCTCCCTCGCGAAGGAACAGCTGATGCCCCCACAACCCGGTTGTGGGGGCATCAACTGTTCCTTCGCGTGGCGGGGTGGTCCGTCAGGAATCAGAGGGGCCCGTAGCTCGCGTTGCCGATCGGGTCCCGCCACGTGGCCAGGTCCCGCTCCAGGAGGGAGCGGAGGTCCGGGTCGGTGGCGGCGCGCTTCCGGAAGGACTCGCGGGCCCGGCCCTGGATGGCCGAGGGGACCACGATGCAGGCGGTGAGCAGCAGGACGAAGAGGACGTATGCTCCCACGAGTCCGGTCACGGTCGCGGCGCCTCTGGACGCCATCCCGGGTGCCATCGTGGCGAGGATCCCGCCCAGCACCAGCGCCAGGAACCCCGCCATGATGAGTCCGCCGCGCGCGGAGCCCGGCCCGCGGGAGATCAGGGTGCGGGACGTGTCAGGGAGCGCCGAGCGGACCCGCTTCCAGAAGATGAGTCCCAGGACCAGCAGGGCCGCACCCAGGATGCCGAGCACGAGTACGGCGGCCAGGGCGCTCGTCATGACGGTGATGAAGGCGCCGGCGAGAATGAGGACTGGGCCCATGCCGATCGCACTGCTCCACGCCGCCGACAGCGTCCCCTGGGTGTCCGCCAGCTGACGAAGCCGGGAAGGCGCGTTCGGCGGGCTGACCCGGGCGAGCTCGGGATCCAGCCAGTAGTCCAGCGGATGGGATGGTTGCTGCAAGGGTGCCGGGTAGGGAATCGCCATCCAGCGTCAGAGACCGAGGCCCTCGCGCAGGCGCGCGTCCAACTCGTCCTTGGCGAGCGCGGTGGACGGAAGGTTCTCGCCGTCGCCGAGCGCAAGGGACAGGGAACCGTCCGGATCGGCCTTGACGTTCACCGCCCGCGAGGTCCCGTCTGCGAAATGGCGGCGGAGCGTCGCAGCGGCGGGCAGGCCGTCGGGGGCGGTGCCCAAGTAGTAGTTCACCATCTGGACGGCAGTGAGGAACATGCCTTCGGAACTGGTGAGGGGCCGCAGTTCGTGCACGCCGTACTTGCTCAGGCTCAGCACGAGCGCGCCGTCGGCCGCACCGAAGAGGAAGTAGACGTGGTCCGCGTCCGGGGTGACCAGGGCGACCTCGAGCCAAGCGTCGGACGATGCCAGTACGCCGGTGACCGCGACGGCGGGGCCGGTGGGCAGCAGGCTGTCCTGCTCCACGGTCATGAGACCGCGTTCCAGCAACGTGGCCACGCCCGCCTGCTCCAGGGGCGCCCCCGCGGCATGGTCAAGGCGGAACATCGTCTGGCACTTCTGCGCGCCCGGCGTCCCGGCCAGGGCGATGAGGGCGATGAGTTCGTGCTCGGTGATGAGCAGGGGTGCGTCGTCTGGGGTGGTGGTGGTCATGTCAGCCTTCGTGTCGACGTTTCTGGTTCTCAGTCTAGGGATGCCGGATCATCAAGTGAGCCAGCCCCAGACCTTCTTGGCGCCGTCAGCCACCGCGTCCACGGTCTTCTTGGCGCCGTCGGCGACGGCGTTCGCCACGTTCTTGGTGCCTTCCCAGACGTGTTTGGCCCCGTCGGCCACCATCTCCGAGGCGGACCCATATCCGAGATGAGTGGCGAGCAGACCCATGCCGCCCCAGGCCACACCCGCGACGGCGAAGAACGGACCTGCGCCGGGGATGAAGCTGCCGGCTGCGAGCACAGTAGAGATGCCGCCGTCGATCGCCATGCCGGTGTTGCCGGTGGCGAGGCCCTGAGTGAACTGGAGTCCGCCGGTCACCACGCCCAGGCCGCCGGACAGGCGGCCCAGCATCGACGTTCCGTTGAGAAGCTGGGTGCCCCTGACATAACCTGCCTCGGCGGCCATGCCGTACTGGGCGCTCAGCCAGGGCCACTTGGTCAGCTCGGTCACCAGGCCGCCTTTGGCCATGGTCGCCAGGAGATTGTCCGCGTAGAGGCCGGCACCGGTCACCAGGCCATTACCGGCCCACCATTCGGGGCTGCCGGCCACGGAGAGGATGCCCTCCAGCCCGGTAGGGGCGTCCGGGCTTCCGGGACCACCTGAGCCGCCCGGCCCGCCGGAGCCTCCGGGTGTGCCAGTGCCGCCGCCCGGGCCTCCGCCGACCGAGCCGCCGTTGGTGCTCGCACTCTGTTGTTCGTCCGCCTGGCCGAGCAGCAGCTTCGACGCATCGCTCAGCGACTGGGAAGCCTTGTGCAGCATGGGCCGCAGCGTGCTGCTCCATTCCCGGCGGAAGCGCTCGCCGTCGTCGCCCTTCCAGGCGACGCCGGACACCAGGCTGTTGACCTGCATCTCCGTGTTCTTCAGCCGCGAGCCGGAGAGGCCCATCGACTTCGACAGGGCCCTCAACTGCTCGACATCGGCGCCGTAAAAGCCCGGGGCCATGGATCATCCTCCTTGACGGGACACCGCTCTTCCGTGTCAGCCTAGGGTCTGCTCGACTCCGGCGCGATGGGGAGGGGTGCCCATGGGACGGAAGAAGCCCCCGGAACCGTCCTCGGGCGAGGTATGCGGCGCGGTCTTCGAAGGTGACGCCGATCGTTCGACGCCGACGGGAACAGTGCCGCCGTGACCAGGCACGCTGTTACTGTGAGGGCATGTCACTCACGGTGTGGATCACGGCTGTCGAACCCCTCTCCGCAACGACCGTCCGGCGGAGCGAGGGACGCCGGTGACGGCGCACAGCCTGCCCCCGGGAGGCGGTTACACGGCCGGCTCCATCACCCAGAACGTGTCGGGCCCTCTGACCCGTTCCGCGGTCTTCCTGGTGCTGTCCGTCGAGGACGACCCGGGTGCTCTCGACACCGTCCGTGATGTGCTCTCGGATCTGGACGGCCTCGTCAAGACGGTGGGGTTCCGTGATCTGAACGGGCGCCTGTCCTGCACGGTGGGAATCGGCGACCGCATCTGGACGCCACTGTCAGGCCTGCCCAAGCCCGCGGAACTCCAGCCGTTCCGGGAGATCGTCGGGGCCACCCACGCCGCCGTCTCGACTCCGGGCGACCTGCTCTTCCACATCCGCTCCGACCGCCAGGACCTCTGCTTCGAATTCGAGCGCCTCCTGCTCGCCGCCCTGGGCGCGTCCGTGAGCACCGTGGACGAGGTCTCGGGCTTCCGGTATTTCGACGCCCGTGACCTGCTGGGTTTCATCGATGGCACCGCGAACCCCGTCGGCCCGGACCTCCCCGAGTCCGCCCTGGTGGGGGAGGAGGATCCTCAGTTCGCAGGCGGCAGCTACGTGGTGGTCCAGAAATACCTGCACCCGATCAGGGCGTGGCAGGGCCTCACCACGGAGCAGCAGGAGAAGATCATCGGCCGCACCAAGGCCGACAACGTCGAACTGGACGACGCCGTGCACGGCCAGAAGTCCCACAAGACACTTGCCACGATCACGGATGAGAACGGCGAGCACGACATCGTCCGGGACAACATGCCGTTCGGCACCCCGGGCGCCGGCGCCTTCGGAACCTACTTCATCGGGTACTCCCGGCACCTCTGGGTGATCGAGAGGATGCTCGAACGCATGTTCATCGGCGATCCTCCCGGACTGCACGACCGGCTGCTGGACTTCTCGACGGCGGAGACCGGCACCACGTTCTTCGTCCCCACCGCCGAGATGCTCGCCGCTCTCGACGACACCGCCGCTGCCGCAGAGACTTCAGCGCCGCCCGCCGAGGAGAACGTGCCCGCGGTGGCCGAGCCCGCCGTCGTCGGGCCGGAGACCGCTGTCCCCGCCACGGCAGGTGCTGCACCCGCCGCCGGCTCCCTGGGGATCGGTTCCCTGCGGAACGCACCCACCCCCTGATCGCCCCCGACCGCCTTGCCCGAGCACGCCCGCCGAAAGGACCAGTCATGAATCACCTGCTGCGCGAACACGCTCCGATCACCCGGGACACCTGGGCGATGATCGACGACGAGGCGAAGACGCGGCTGTCCGCGGCTCTGGGCGCCCGCCGTCTGGTCGACTTCGCCGGCCCGCTCGGCTGGCAGCACTCCGCGACGTCGACGGGCCGGGTCGGTCCGGTCGTGTCGGCCCCGGCGGAGGGCGTGATCGCCCGGCCGCGGAAGGTGCTGCCGCTCGCCGAGGTCCGGGCGGGCTTCTCCATGTCCCGCGAAGAGCTCGACGCCGCCACGCGAGGAGCCGTGGATGTGGACTTCGCGACTCTCGACGCCGCAGCCCGGAAGATCGCCGAGGTCGAGAACTCAGCGGTCTTCGACGGCTGGGACGAACTCGGCATGACGGGCATCGCCGCGGCTTCCCCGCACACCCCGATCCAGACCGGCGACGACCCCCGTCGTCTCGCGGTCCACGTCGCGGCCGCGGTGGCCGCGCTCAAGAACTCGGGGATCGGCGGCCCCTACGGTCTCGCCCTCGGTTACGACGCCTGGGTGAACGCGAACGGCGGCAACGACATGGGCGGTTCGCCGCTCCTCACGCACCTGCAGCGCATCCTGGAAGGCCCCGTGCAGTGGACTCCGGGCATCAACTCCTCCGTGGTGCTGAGCCTGCGTGGCGGGGATTTCATCCTGGAGAGCGGTGAGGACCTGGCCGTGGGGTATGCGGACCACTCCGCCTCGAGCGTGGAGCTGTACCTCCAGGAGACCTTCAGCTTCCGCGTGGCGACGCCGGAGGCCGCGATCGTCCTCGCCTGAGCGACGCAATCCGTCCGGAACCCGCTTCACGATAGAGTTGGACGCGTGACTTACGAGATTGAGATTGGCCGTGGGAAGCGCGGACGCCGTGCGTATGGACTCGATGACATCGCGATCATCCCCAACCGCCGGACCCGTGACCCGCAGGACGTGAGCGTGTCCTGGCAGATCGACGCCTACAAGTTCGACATGCCGGTGATCGCCGCTCCGATGGACTCGGTCATGTCCCCGACCACGGCCATCCGCCTCGGTGAGCTCGGCGGCCTCGGCGTGCTGGACCTCGAAGGTCTCTGGACCCGCTTCGAGGACCCGCAGGCTCAGCTGGACCGTATCGCCGAACTGCAGCAGGAGTCTCCGAGCGAGCTCGTGACCCGCACCCTGCAGGAGATCTACCAGGCTCCTATCCAGGCCGAGCTCATCACCCAGCGCCTTGCCGAGATCCGCGCCGCAGGCGTCACCGTGGCCGGCTCGCTCACGCCGCAGCGCACTCAGGAGTTCTACAAGACCGTCGTGGCCGCCGGTGTCGACATCTTCGTCATCCGCGGCACCACGGTGTCGGCCGAGCACGTCTCCAAGACCACGGAGCCGCTCAACCTCAAGCAGTTCATCTACGAGCTGGACGTCCCGGTGATCGTGGGCGGCGCCGCCGGGTACACCCCGGCGCTGCACCTCATGCGCACCGGTGCGGCCGGCGTCCTCGTGGGCTTCGGCGGTGGCGCCACCACCACGACGCGCCGCGCCCTCGGCATCCACTCGCCGCTGGCCTCGGCCATCTCGGACGTCGCCGCCGCGCGCCGCGACTACCTGGATGAGTCCGGTGGGCGCTACGTGCACGTGATCGCCGACGGCGGAATGGGCACCTCGGGCGACATCGTGAAGGCCATCGCCATGGGCGCCGACGCCGTGATGCTCGGTTCCGCTCTGGCACGTGCCGAAGAGGCCCCGGGCAAGGGCTGGCACTGGGGCGCCGAGGCGCACCACCCGGAAATCCCGCGCGGCGACCGCGTCCAGATGGGCACCGTCGGTCCGATGGAGGAAGTCCTCTTCGGGCCGGGCCACCACACGGACGGCACCTCCAACCTGATCGGCGCCCTGCGCCGGTCCATGGCGACCACCGGCTACTCGGACCTCAAGGAGTTCCAGCGCGTGGACGTCGTGGTGCGCCCGCGGCACTGAGCTGCCCCGCACCCGCCGATCCACAAGACGACGGCGCGGCCACCCGAGAGGGGGCCGCGCCGTCGTCGTGTTCGGGGCTGTTTGCTGCCACGCCACCGAGTCCGCTATCCAAGGTCTGAGTCCGCTACATCGTGTAGCGGACTCAGACCTTGGATAGCGGACTCAGCCCGACCTCGCGGTCAACGGCCGACTCCCGGCCCTGTGCTCGTCCATGACGGAGTGGTGACAGCGGAGATTTCCCGATTCAGCGTGGGCGGGGTACTTTCCTCACATATCGCACGTTCTTTGGGGGATCGAGTCATGGTGAATTTTCACGCGCGGCATCAGAGCGCTTTCCGGCGCACAGGCGGAGCCGCCCGAGCCGCGGCGTTTCTCGTGGGGGCGGCCGTGCTCCTGACGGGGTGCTCGGGAACGGTGAGCACCGCGGGACGCAGCGCCTCGGCGTCGTCGTCCGCCTCGCCGACCATCACCTGTCCCAGCCCGGAACCGACGGTCACGGTGACAGCGACGGCGGGCATCGAACCGTCGCCGGCCGCGACGGAATCCGCCTCGACCGCGCCCTGTCCTACCGCCACGGAGACTGTCACCGTGGCGCTCCACCGGTCGGGTGAGTCCTGTGCGAGGTCCGGCGACACCTATCTGGCCGTGGAACCCGCCCTGCTGTGCTTCAGGAACAAGGCCGGCAAAGCACTGTGGATGACGGCCGCCCAGGTGCGCCAGACCCAGGCGGATGTCGCCAAGGCGAAGGCCGTGGCCGAGGCTGCGCGGAAGAAGGCCCAGGAAAAGGCCCAGGAGGCGGCCCGGCAGAAGGCCGCGGCGGCAGAGCTGCAGAAGGCTGCGGCAGCGGCCCAGCAGGCCGCCGCTGAGGCACAGAAACCTCAGGCACCGGCGGAGCAGACGCCTCGCCGGTTCGTGCCGGAAGCACCCCAGAACCCGCCCGCACCGGTGGCTCCCGCGGTTCCGGATCCGGGCTCGGTGTACTACGCCAACTGCGCTGCCGTCAGGGCGGCAGGTGCGGCTCCGATTCATATCGGTCAGCCGGGATACAGCCCGAAACTGGACCGCGACGGCGACGGAGTCGGCTGCGAATAGAGGGCTCCCTCCAGCGACGACGACGGCGCGGCCACCCGGGAGGGGGCCGCGCCGTCGTCGTGTTCGGCGCTGTTTCGGGCCGGGTGCGCTGAGATCGTCACCCCGCCGTGCCCTGCCGCTGAGAACGCTATCGGGGGTCTGAGTCCGCTACATGGTGTAGCGGACTCAGACCCCCGATAGCGAACTCAGCCGGGTTTCAGGTGCTCGCTCCGGGCGTCCAGCCGGCGTCGAGCAATTCCTGGATCCGGGCGAACTCCCGCCGATGCCATTGCGCGTGCTGCTTCCGGCACGCGCTCGCGGGGACCAACGACCACTTGCGGTGGTGATGAGTGCAGATCCGTTCCACCAGGGTGCCCTTCTCTCTCGGTTCGAGGCGAAGTTCGAATCGTTCCTCGGGTCCGCTCTGGCCCCAGCTGCGGGCCACGATCTTCCGGAACGGGACTTCTTCGAGGATCTCGACCGCGGCGTGGAACTCCTTCCCCGCACGCTTGGCCACCAGGTGGTGGACTTCGCCGACACCCTCCGCCGGCGGATCCGCATACCCACGGACGGCTCCGGGAACCAGCAGCGGCGCATATTCGGCGGGCCGGAGCAGGCCCCAGATCAGTTCGACGGGAGCGAAGATCTCGGCGCTGTCACGCATCTCCACGACGCGGTGCTTTCCGGCGTCACGGTCTGGTCCTGAGGTCCACCACGGCATGGGGCCAGCGTATCCACTCCCGGATGCCACAGCGAACCGGATGCCGGGGCGAACCAGCCTGAGGAAGCGCGGGCCAGGGAAGATCAGACCCGGGTGAAGTACCGCTCGACGGCCGTCAGGTACTCCTCGTTCCACGCGTGATGTCCGGCCTGATGCTTCTCGAGGCTGACCGGGGCGTCAGGGCCATGGCTGAAGAAGGAGATGAGTGTCAGCTCCGTCCCTTCGCCTGAAGGCGCCAGATGATATTCCTGTCGGGACAGCGGATCGTGGCTGCCCCAGCCCCGGACGACCGCCAGACGGTTTTCCACCTCCTCGACAACGACGATGGCGCTGAGCTGCTCCTCGCCGTCGACGACGGCGAGGAAACACTGGATCGCGCCTCCGACCTCGGGCTGAGCGGGAGCCGAGAAGGTCTGGACGATCTCCGGGTTCAAAAGCCTCGCCTTCTCCGCCGAACGGATCAGGTTCCAGACGGCAGGTGGGTCCGCGGCGATCGCCCGTGAATTCCGGACGGTGAACAGCGACGGCACGTCGGAAGGGCCGTTCTTCTTCGATCTGAACCATGGCATGGTGCCAATCTAACCTCAGGAGGCAGGACCGCGGCTCACTGCAAGCGGTGTCGAACAGACCGTCTTCGCCCCTGCCCAAGGAGCCCCCGAAAGACTAGGGTGGAACCAAGTCTTAGCCACGCATATCGGGAGGCTTCCATGAGCCAGAATGCCAGCAGCAAGGTCCTCGGTCCGGAACAGCGCGAGCTGTCCATCGAGGCACTCAAGAAGACCACGGAGCCGGGTCAGGAACTCGACATCCTGATCGTGGGCGGTGGTGTGGTCGGGGCCGGTGCCGCCCTCGACGCCGTCACCCGCGGCCTCAAGGTCGGCATCGTCGAGCAGCGTGACTGGGCCTCCGGCACGAGTTCCCGCTCGTCCAAGCTCATCCACGGCGGTCTCCGCTACCTCGAGATGCTGGACTTCGCCCTCGTCACGGAAGCGCTGCAGGAACGCGGTCTGCTGATCCAGCGCATCGCGCCGCACCTGGTCCGCCCCGTGCCGTTCCTGTATCCGCTCTCGAAGAGGTTCGTCGAGCGTCCCTACGTCGGCGCGGGCATCCTCCTCTACGACACCCTTGGCATGACCAGCGGCAACGCCCGCGGGGTCCCCATGCACAAGCACCTCACGCGGCGCGGCACGCTCAAGGCCGCTCCGAGCCTCAAGGATGACGCCATGGTGGGCTCCATCCGCTACTACGACGCCCAGGTGGATGACGCCCGCCTGGTGGTGAACATCATCCGCACCGCCGCCGGTTACGGCGCCCACGCCGTCAACCGCATGAAGGTGGTCGAGTTCCTCCGGGAGGGTGAGCGCGTGGTCGGCGCGCGTCTGGAGAACATGGAGGACGGCAGCACGTTCGACGTCGCCGCACGCCAAGTCGTGAACGCCACCGGCGTGTGGACGGATGAGACGCAGGCCCTGGTCACCGACCGTGGTCAGCTCAAGGTGCGTGCGTCCAAGGGCATCCACCTGGTGGTTCCCCGGGATCGTTTCCAGTCGACGGTCGGATTGATCCTCCGGACCGAGAAGAGCGTCCTGTTCGTCATCCCGTGGGGACGGCACTGGATCATCGGCACCACGGACACCGACTGGAAGCTGGACAAGGCCCATCCGGCCGCGTCCAGCAAGGACATCGACTACGTCCTGGAGCACGTCAACAAGGTGCTCAAGCGCCCTCTGACCAGGGAGGACGTCGAGGGCGTGTACGCCGGGCTCCGTCCGCTGCTGGCCGGTGAAAACGACTCGACGGCGAAGCTCTCCCGCGAGCACGTCGTGGCCCATCCGGTGCCGGGACTCGTGGTGGTGGCCGGCGGCAAGCTGACCACGTACCGTGTGATGGCCAAGGACGCCGTGGACGAGGCGGTGCGCGGTCTCGACGACCGGATCGCTCCGAGCTGCACCGAGGGCATTCCGCTGCTCGGAGCCGAGGGCTACAAGGCCGCCTGGAATCGCCGTCATCGCAGCGCGGAGGAAGCCGGGATCCATGTGGCCCGGGTGGAGCACCTGCTGAATCGCTATGGTTCCGAGACCCAGGAGCTTCTGGACCTGATCCGGGAACGCCCGGAGTTGGCGGAACCGTTGCCGGGAGCGGATGATTATCTGGGCGCCGAAGTGGTCTTTGCGACTACCCATGAGGGCGCCCGTCATGTGCATGATGTCCTCACCCGCAGGACCAGGATCTCCATCGAGTCCTGGGACCGTGGGGTCTCCGCGGTGCCGGTGGTGGCCCGCCTCATGGGGGAGGTGCTCGGCTGGAGCCCCGTCCAGGAGGAGAGCGAGGTCAAGCACTACCTGGCCCGGGTGGAGGCCGAACGCCTGTCGCAGGAGCAGCCGGACGACGAGTCCGCCGATGCGGCACGGATCGGCGTGGATGACATCATCCCGCTCCGCTGAGGACGACGCCTGGAGGCGCCGTCCGGTGGTGGCTCGCAGCGATGCGGGAGCACCACGATCGAACGTTGACTGAAAGGACGCCCCCGTGGCTGAGGATCTGAACCGCTATGACGCTGAGCTCACCCTGCCCAGCATGGTGATCCTGGAAATGGAAGCCACGGACCGCGAGGACGCCGCGGCCCAGCTGGCGCAGCGGCTGTTCATGGCCGGCCGGGTGTCCAATCTGGAGGGGTTCCTCGAGAGCGTCAACTCTCGTGAGCATCAGATGGCGACCGGCCTGCCGGGCGGCATCGGACTCCCGCATGCCCGCAGCGACTACGTCACCCAGCCGTCGATCGCCGTCGGCGTCACCAGGTACGGGCACTCGCTCGACTTCGGTGCGGCGGACGGCCCTGCGAATCTCATCCTGCTCATCGCGACGCCGGCCCAGTCGTTCTCGGAGCACCTCGAGGTGCTGGCGACGCTGGCGCGTTCGCTGTCCAAGGAAAGCTACCGTGAGTCCCTCCGCCGGGCTCATGACCCCGAGGTCATCGCCGAGCTGATCAACACGTCGCTGGTGTTCTTCGACCACTGACGGGGCTGCTGACCCGGAGCACTGACCCGGGCCGCTGACCTCCGTCAGGTCCCTGCTTAGACAGACATTCCCCGACGCCACAGCGCCGGGGAAAGTCCGTTCAAGCAGGGATCCGTCACTCGCTGCGCCACGACCTCCACAGGGCGGCATAGGACCCGTCGAGCGCCAGCAGCTCGTCGTGGC
This sequence comes from Arthrobacter sp. RCC_34, assembly GCF_041360795.1. Lineage (NCBI taxonomy): Bacteria > Bacillati > Actinomycetota > Actinomycetes > Micrococcales > Micrococcaceae > Arthrobacter > Arthrobacter sp. RCC_34. The sequence goes on from NZ_JBFUPW010000001.1 coordinate 470,565, forward strand.
TGCCCAGCTCGGTGATCCGGCCGTCCTCCACGACGGCGACCCGGTCGGCGTCGTGGGCGGTGTGCAGACGGTGGGCGATCGCCACCACGGTGCGACCGCTCAGCACGGCGCCGAGAGAACGCTCCACGCTGCGGGCCGCCTGCGGATCGATGAGGCTGGTCGCTTCGTCGAGCACCAGCGTGTGAGGGTCGGCCAGGACCAGGCGGGCCAGGGCGAGCTCCTGAGCCTGCGACGGCGTCAGCGCGTGACCTCCGGAGCCCAGCTCGGTCTCCAGTCCGTCCTGGAGAGCGGAGAACCACGGGCCGGCGCCCACATCGTCGAGGGCGGCGAGCAGCTCGCCGTCGCTCGCGTCCTCCTTGCCCAGGCGCAGATTGTCCGCCAGGGTTCCCACGAACACGTGGTGCTCCTGCGTCACTAAGGCCACCTCACGGCGGAGCTCCTCCACCGGCAGGTCCACCAGGGGCACGCCACCGACGGTGACCGCTCCGGACGTCGGCGGGTTGATGCCCGCGATCAGGCGGCCGAGCGTCGACTTGCCGGCGCCGGAGGGACCCACCATGGCGAGCCGCTCCCCGGGCACCAGCTCCAGATCCACCCCGTGCAGGACGTTCCGGCCGGCACGGTAGGCGAAGGTCGCGTCGCGCAGTGAGATCCTGCTGCCGTCAGGGGTCTCGCCGCTCACCTCACGGTCCGCGGGAACCTCCTTGACGCCTACGATCCTCGCGAGCGAGGCGGCTCCGAACTGCAGTTCGTCGAGCCACATGATGAGCGTGTTCACCGGTTCCACGAGGGCCACGGCATACAGCGCGACGGCGGCGACGGACCCTGCAGACACGGCGCCCACCGAGACCAGCCAGCCGCCCCAGAGCACCACGAGCACGGCCGGGAGCCACAGTGCCAGTTCGGTCACCGGGAACAGCATCGAGCGCAGCCAGAGCGTGTACTTCTCCGCTTCGAAGCCTTCCCGGATCGCGGTGCGGGTGCGGTGGATGCGCTGCGGGCCGAGGCTGAGGGCATCCACCGTGAGGGCGCCGTCCGCGGCCTCGGAGATGGTCCCGTCGATGGTGCCGTACGCCGCGTGCTCGCGCTGGTAGCCGGGTCCGGAGCGCTTGAGGTACCAGCGGGTGACCGGGATGATGAACGGCGCGCTGACCAGCAGCCCCAGGCCGAGCAGCGGGGACACCACGAGTGCCGCGGCGAGCGTCAGCGTCACGGTGACCACGGCGACCAGGAGGCGGGGCACCCCGAAGCGCACCGCGTGGGAGAGCGCCTCGACGTCGTTGGTCGTGCGGGAGAGCAGATCGCCCGTGCCGGCGCGCTCCACAGTGGAGAGCGGCAGCGACGTGACGTCACCCATGAACTCCTCGCGGAGGTCGGCGAACACCTTCTCCCCGAGGACCATCGAACGGTAGGAGGCGAGGCGCTGCAGGAGGGCCTGCGCCACCACCGACCCCAGGAGGGCCACGCTCAGGGCGGTCACCGTGGACATGGTGGTCCCCGACGTCACGGTGTCCACCAGGCGCCCGATGATGAACGGCCCCACGAGGCCCATGATCGCCGCGGCCGCGTAGAAGACCATGACGCCGATCAGGCCGCGCTGGTTGCGCCGGAGCAGCCTCCAGGCCTCCGCGCGGACCTGCGCGGAGGCGGCGATCGGCAGGCGGTTGCCGGGGCGGGGGAGAGCGGCGGCCGCCTCGGGCAGACTCTGACGCGCCTCGTTCTCCTCCAGCAGAGGTTCCTCGAAGGACTCCACCGTGTTACTCACTGCGAATCACGACCATTCGGTACTCGGGACAGCGCTCCAGCAATTCGGCGTGGGTGCCGGTGAGTGGTGCGCCGGTTTCGGGAAGGTAGATGACGCGGTCCATCGCGTGCAGCAGCAGCGGACTCGCGGTGGTCACGAGGGTCGCGGCGCCGCCGTGACCGGTCAGCGCGCCGCGGGAGTGCGAGAGCCCCTCCGCGATCCGCGCTTCGGTATGAGCGTCCACCGCGCTGGTGGGCTCCACCAGGAGCAGGAACTCGGCCTCGCTCAGGAGCGCCCGGGCGAGGGACAGCCGCTGACGCTGACCACCGGAGAAACTGCGGCCCTTCTCGTCGACCTCGTGGTCCAGGCCCTCCTCCAGCGCGTCCAGGATGTCCAGGCCGGCGGCCGACTCGAGCGCCTCCAGGATGCGCTCGTCGCTGTGGCGGCCCTGCGGGTCGAGGGTGCTGCGCAGGCTGCCGGTGAACAGCTGCGCCTCGGCCTGGCTGAACACGATCCTCCGGCGGATGTCCGCCAGCGGATACGCCTCGAGAGGGAGGTCTCCCCACAGAACGTTGCGGGACTCGGCGTCGTCGAAACGCCCCAGGCGCTTGGCCACCGCGGCCGAACGGCCCGGGTCTGAGCAGACCAGCGCGGTGAGCCCGCGCGGCGGGACCGTCACGCCGCTTTCGCCGTCCTCCAGCGGGGACGACGACGGCGGCGCCGACGTGCCGTCGTCGCTCACGAGAGGCGGCGCCCCCAGGAGTTTGCTGACCTTGCGCGCGCCGACGATACCGCGGATACCCACGTTGAGGGCCTCGGAGCCGGTCCGGATCGGAGCGACGAGGAACACCGAGAACCCGTACAGGGACATGAGCTGGCCCGGGGTGATGGTGCCGTCCAGGGCCAGCGCCGCACCCGTGAAGGTGAAGAACACGCTGAACGCGCCGCCGATGAGCAGCTGTGAGGCTTCCAGGGTCGCGACCGATTTCGCCACCTCGATACCCTGCTGGCGCGCGTGCTGGGAGCGTTCGCGGTACCGGTTGACGAAGATGCGCTCGCCGCCGATGCCACGGAGCACCCGGAGGCCGGCGACCGTGTCCGCTCCCACGGAGGACATCTTGCCGGTCGCCTCACGCTGGGCCTGCTGGCGCTTCTGGAAGGGTTTGACCACGAAGACCAGGAGGGCGCCGAGCACGGGCACGCCGACCAGGACCGCGAGGCCGAGGGGCAGGTGGATGCCGGCCACGAGCGCGGAGACGACGAGGTAGGAGACGATCGAGCCGGAGAGCCGGGCCGTCACGTCGAAGAGCTGTCCGATGCGCGGGGCGTCGTTGGACGCGACCGTCACGATCTCGCCGGTGGGCACGGCCCGTCCCACGGACTCGCCGCCGCGCGCCACCTTCACTCCGATGAGTTCCTTGGTGGTCAGGGCGGCCTGGAGCCAGTTGCTCACGGCGAGGCGGTGCCTGATGGTGGTGGTCGCCGCCTGGATTGCCGCGAGGCACAGGAAAATCGCCGTCCAGAACAGCAGCGCGCTGAAGTCCTGGGCGACCACGCCCAGATCCAGGGCCTTGCCGATCACAAACGGGGCGAAGGCCTGTGACAGCATCCAGATGATGCCGAAGAAGAATCCGCCGATGAGCGTGGGCAGCTGCAGACGTCCCAGCCAGAGCAGGAATCCGCGGGGGGAGAGACCGAAAGGCTCGTTGGAACGGGGGTATGGGTACTCTCGCACAGCGCCAGCCTAAATGAGGCCTGAGTCACAGGGAAGTTCATATGAAAGATTTCTTTCGGGAAGTTCTGGAATAAAGCGTTCTGGCTGGTGGAGGGCCATTCTGTTACGGGCGCCGGACCGGTCGCGAGGGCCTGCTCGGGTCGCGTGGGGGTCGCGCGGGCGGGAAGTGGCTTTTGGGGAATTCCGAGGTTCAGCAAGTACGGTGGAATGGTGCTGAAAACTGCCCTCAAGCCGCGTTGGATCGCCGGATTGCTCTTCGCGCTGCTGGTGTCCACGGTCTTCGTGCTCCTCAGCCAATGGCAGTTCGGGCGCTCCACGGAGCAGGAGAAGACCCCGGACAGTGCGCTGGAGTCACCCCGGCCCTTGAGCGAGGTGCTCAAGCCGGGCAGTTTCTTCCCCTCCTCGGTCGCGGACCAGATGGTCACGCTGACCGGGCACTATGACCCTTCGCGCCAGGTGCTGGTCAAGGACCGGCTGCTGGACGGCCGGAGCGGCTTCTGGGTGGTCACCGCGTTCGCCGTCGACGGCGCCCCGCGCCTCGCCGGGGCGAAATCAACCCCCGCCACCTGGATCCCCGTGGCCCGTGGCTGGATCGCGTCGGAAGACCAGGCTCCCCGGGCGCCGCAAGGTCAGATCGCCCTCACGGGCCGGCTGGTCCCGTCCGAGGCCCCCACCGTCACGCAGGATCTCCCGCAGAGCAGCTACGCGAATCTGTCCGTGGCCGAACTCATCAACGTCTGGGACGTCTCGAGCTACCAGGGCTTCGTCGGCGCCAGCCAGGAGAAGAGCGCCGGGCAGGATGTCGGGGCCCGTGACGACTCGGACCTCAAGCCCCTGCGACTGAAGGCGGCGCCTCCCGAGCAGGGCGTGAACTGGCTCAACATCTTCTATGCCGTGGAGTGGGTGGTCTTCGCAGGATTCGCCCTCTTCATCTGGTGGCGACTCGTGAAGGACGACTACCAGCGGCAGCTTGAAGCGGAAGAGGACGCGGCGCTGTTGGCCCGCCACGAGTCCGCTTCGCAGAACACCCCCGATGATCACAGGAGCAGCGAATGATCGACCCCAAGCCCGCAGGCACCCCCGCCCCTCGTCCGCGGCGTTTCGGAGGGACGGAACAGCAGATCCGTTCCGCGCTGAAGTTCTACAAGGTCCTGGCGTACGCCACGGGCTCGTTCCTGCTCCTGCTCTGCGTCGAGCTCATCCTGCGGTACGGCTTCGGCCAGTTCCTCTTCGCGGGCGGCACGAACGCCGTGACGGGGCAGCCTCACGTGTTCGGTCTGGCCAGTGCCGACCCGGCCGGTGTGGTGGGCGGCGCCAACCTCTCCATCATCGTGCTGATCGTGCACGGCTGGATGTACGTGCTGTACCTGATCTCCAACTTCCGCCTCTGGAGCCTCATGCGCTGGCCGTTCGGCAAGCTCGTGGTCCTGGCCCTCGGCGGTGTGGTGCCGTTCCTCTCCTTCATCGTCGAGAAGAAGACCCACGCCGAGGTGGAGTCTGAACTCGCGGCGAACCCCCAGGGCGCCAGCCGCTACTGAGCGGTCCGTTTCACCAGGTCACGACGACGCCGGGCGGTCGCGCTGAGCGGCCGCCCGGCGTCGTCGTGCGTCAGGATCCCGCGTACGACGGCGGGCGCGCGCCACTGCTGTGACGGCCGCGGTTGTGAGCCGCACTACTCGGAGGCCGTCCGGTGTGCGGGGGAGTGCCCCGGGACCGTATCCTTGAGGGGTGACCAATTCCCCCGCAGCTCAGACTTCTCAGCGCCCCGTGCTGGTGGTTGACTACGGTGCACAGTACGCGCAGCTGATCGCCCGCCGCGTGCGTGAGGCGAATGTGTATTCGGAGATCGTTCCGCACACGCTCAGCACCGAACAACTTCTGGCCAAGAACCCCGCCGCCATCATCCTTTCGGGTGGTCCTTCCAGCGTTTACGCCGAAGGCGCCCCGAACGTCGGCGCGGACCTTTTCGAGGCCGGCGTCCCCGTCCTCGGCATCTGCTACGGCTTCCAGGCCATGGCTCGCGCCCTCGGCGGCGAGGTGGCCCAGACCGGACTCCGCGAGTACGGCTCCACCGAGACCACCCTGATCGGTGAGCCCCACTCGCTGCTGGAAGGCGTGACCGACCACCGTTCGTGGATGAGCCACGGCGACTCGGTGCACCGCGCTCCGGAAGGTTTCGAAGTCCTCGCCACCACGGCCGGCGCCCCGGTGGCGGCTTTCGCCAACGAGGAGAAATGCCTGTACGGCGTGCAGTGGCACCCCGAGGTCAAGCACTCCGAGAGCGGTCAGAAGATCCTCGAGAACTTCCTCTACAAGGGCGCGGGCCTGGACGCGAACTGGACCACCGGCAACATCGTCGAGGACCAGGTCGAGCGCATCCGCGAGCAGGTGGGCGACGCCCGGGTGATCTGCGGCCTGTCCGGCGGTGTGGACTCCGCCGTGGCGGCCGCCCTGGTGCAGCGCGCGGTGGGCGACCAGCTGACCTGTGTGTTCGTGAACCACGGGCTGCTGCGCGAAGGCGAGGCCGAGCAGGTGGAGCGCGACTTCGTCGCCGCCACCGGCGCCAACCTTTACGTCGCCAATGAGCAGGAGCGCTTCCTGAACGCCCTGGCCGGGGTCAGCGATCCCGAGACCAAGCGCAAGATCATCGGCCGCGAGTTCATCCGCGCCTTCGAAGAGGCCGAGCGCGCGATCATCGCCGAGGCGGCTGCCGACGGCGAGAGCATCAAGTTCCTGGTCCAGGGCACCCTGTACCCGGACGTCGTCGAGTCCGGCGGCGGCGAGGGAACGGCCAATATCAAGAGCCACCACAACGTGGGCGGCCTGCCGGAGGACCTCCAGTTCGAACTGGTGGAGCCCCTGCGCACGCTGTTCAAGGACGAGGTCCGCGCTGTCGGCGCCCAGCTCGGCCTGCCGGCCGAAATCGTGGGACGCCAGCCGTTCCCGGGCCCGGGTCTGGGCATCCGCATCGTCGGTGAGATCACCGCCGAGCGCCTGGATCTGCTGCGCAAGGCCGACGCGATCGCCCGCGCCGAGCTGACCGCCGCCGGCCTGGACAACGAAGTGTGGCAGATGCCTGTCGTGCTGCTCGCCGATGTGCGCAGCGTGGGTGTCCAAGGCGACGGCCGCAGCTACGGTCACCCGATCGTCCTGCGTCCCGTGTCCAGCGAGGACGCCATGACGGCCGACTGGTCGCGCCTGCCGTACGACCTGCTCGCCCGCATCTCCAACCGCATCACCAACGAGGTGGATGGCGTGAACCGCGTGGTGCTGGACGTGACCAGCAAGCCGCCGGGAACCATCGAGTGGGAGTGATCCCACCTGGCTGGTGAACCGTGACCGGTCCGCTTCTGCGGGCCGGTCACGGCTTTTTCCCCGGAATTCCGCTGGACTTTGACAAGTCGTGGGCGTTGCAAGCCCCGGTGGCGCTCCGGGGCGGATACCCTCGAAGGTATGCCTATCTGGTCTAAAGCCTCACGCGCCAGTGCAGCCAGTGCAGAGAAGAAGGAACCCGTGCCGGAGAACCCACAACACGACGAACGCTCCGAGGAGCTGAGCCGCTGGCTCGCCGCGTTCGCGCCGGTGTCAGGTCCGGACACCCTGCTGCGCTTCTCTCGCACGGCGGATGGCACCATCGACCTGGCGCACGCCCACCCGTCCGGCCTCGCCCAGCTGATGGCGGGCCGGAAGACCCGCCTGTCCACGCTCATCCGCGAGCCGCAGGATTACACCCGTGCGGCCCGGGCCGCACGGAGCATCCGCGCCAAGGTCTATGAGATGGGCAATGAGCGGGGCATCGACGTCGGCTACCTTTCGGCTGGAACCGCCGTGTGGACGTCGGCCGTCGGCGGCAAGCCACAGCGCGTCACGGCTCCGGTCCTGCTGGCCGCCATCAGCCTGAGCCTGCGTCCCAGCGGCGACGACTACGAACTCCAGGTTCTGGAACAGGCGCGGATCAATCCCGCACTCGTCCGGCACCTCAAGACCGTGCACGGCATCATCTTCGACGTCAATGCCCTGGCCCGCTTGGCGTACAGCACCGCCCGCTTCGATCCGCAGCCTGTGCTGGAACGGATGGAGACGGTCATCTCGCCGATCCATGGCGCCGAGATCCTGCCGGAACTGCTGGTCTCCACTTTCGCCGACCTCCCGCAGGACCTGGACGACCCGTGGATCAGCGATCGTCACGAGCTGATCTCCGCTCTGGCGGATCCGAGCAGTGTGGAACCTCGTGTGCCCATCACGGCCGAGGAATTCGTGCCGCTGGACGAGCGTGATCCTGCGGATGAGTTCCTGCTGCTCGACGCCGACGCGTCCCAGCAGCTGGCCCTCGACGTCGTGCGGGCCGGCGACTCCGTGGTCATCTCCGCGCCTCCCGGCACGGGTCAGACCCAGACGGTGATCAACGCCCTCGGTGAGCTCGTGATGGCAGGGAAGTCCGTCCTGGTCGTAGGCGAGCGACGCACCTCCCTGGCCGAGCTCAACCAGCGGCTCGCGGGCCTGGGCCTGGAAACCCTGGTGCTGCCCCTGAGCACGAGTTCCAACCCGGCCCAGCTCAAGGCCCAGCTGATCCAGGCGATCGTGCGCAATGAGAAGGCCGAGGAGCCACAGCTCGAGCAGTTGCACAGCACCCTGCGGGCCCGCCGCCATTCCCTGGCTGAGCACGTCGCCTCGCTGCACAACGTCCGGTCGCGGTGGGGCTGCTCGCCGTATCAGGCGATGCAGGCGCTGGCCCGAGCCGTCGCCACTGACACGACGCCAGGCACGACCGTGCGCCTCAAGCGCAGCGTCCTGGACAGCATCAAGGACCGTGAGGCCACCGCGACGCAGCTGATCCGTGCCGCAGAGCTGGGCAGTTTCACCCGGTCCACCGTGACGAGCGAATGGCATGGCGCGCGTCTCCTCACTCGCAAGGAAGCCCAGGAGGCGCACGAGACGGCCGTCCGCCTGAACGCCTCGGTTCCGGAGTTGCGCCGCCGTATGGAGGAGTTCGCCGAACAGGCCCAGCTCCACCTCGGTGCGAACTTCCACGAATGGGGCGAGCAGCTCGGGCTGTTCCTCGGCATGCGTGACAGCCTCAGCCGCTTCTCCGTGGAGATCTTCGACCGCGACGTCCACGACTTCATCGCGGCCACGGCTCCGAGTGCCTGGCGCCGCGAGCGGGGCATCGAGATGACGAGCCTGGGCCGCGCCAAGCTGCGCAAGTACGCCAAGGAGTTCGTCCGTCCGGGCGTGCACATCCTTGACCTGCACGAGAGCCTCAAAGAAGTCCAGGTCCAGCGTGAGCAGTGGTCCAAGTACGCGGCGTCGCAGCGGCACCCCGTGGTGCCCTCCGGCCTCGCCGACCTCGACACCCGCTACACGGAGGTCAAGAAGGACCTTCTGACCCTGAGCCAGGCGCTCAAGGGAACCCGCGGCGGCACCGACCTGCAGGAGATGCCGCTGGCCGCTCTGGAGACTCGTCTGGCCTCGCTGAGTGGCGACACCGAGGCTCTGGAGACCCTTCCCGAGCGCACCCTGATCCTGGACAGCCTGCGCGGCCAGGGTCTCGACGAGCTGCTCGATGACCTGGCGGCCCGTGAGGTCCCCGCCGAGGCCGTCAGCGCCGAACTGGATCTCGCGTGGTGGCAGTCGGTCCTCGAAGCGATGATCAGCGGCGATGACTACCTCGCGATGTCCGACGGCGACAGCCTCCGCACGATGGAGGGCGAGTTCCGCCTCGCGGACAGCGCCCACGTCGCCAGTGGCGCCGGACGCCTGCGATGGTCGCTGGCTCAGCGCTGGCGGGACCTCGTGCAGCGGGAGACCCGCCAGGCCGAACTCCTGCGCAGCCTGCTCAAGGACGGCCGCGTCAGCATGGCCGCCCTCTGGGCCCAGGCTCCGCAGCTGCTCTCCAGCCTGGTCCCGATCTGGACGGTCAGCCCGCATTCGCTGTCGCGCGCTCTGCCGGCCGGTGTCCACTTCGACGCGGTCGTGCTCATCGATGCCGAATCCACCGCATTGCGCAGCGCTCTTCCCGCCTTGGCGCGGGGCACCCAGGTGGTGGCGTTCGGTGACGCGAGCATCGGATCGCCCCGTGCCTTCTCCGTCGCCGTGGAGCGTCCCGACGACCGCACCGATGCCACCCAGACGGTCACGAGTGCCCTCGACGCCCTGAACGAAGTGCTGCCGGGCGTCGAACTGCGCAACGCGTACCGTTCGGTGGATGAGGACCTGAGTCTCCAGCTCAGTCGGTCCTTCTACGGCGAGCGGCTCAACCGTTTGCCCGACGGCAACGCGGTGACCGGGCTCGACCGTTCGATCGTGGTGGAGTACCTGCCGGACGGCACGGGCCTGCCGGTTCAGGGCAAGGAAGCCGTGGAGTCCGTCATGGCCGAGGTCAACCGCGTGGTGGAGCTGGTCTTCGAACACGCGAGGACTCGTCCGCGGCGTTCTCTCGCGGTGGTGACGAGCACGCTGAACCATGCCGCGCGGATCGGTGAGGCCATCAGGCTGCAGCTGCCGAACCACCCCCTGCTGGCCGACTTCTTCCACGGCACCGGGCCGGAGTCCTTCCGCGTGGTGGATCTGGAACGTGCCCGGGGTCTGGTCCGCGATCACATCATCTTCTCCCTCGGCTTCGGCCGGACGCCCCATGGCCGTGCCCTGCACAGCTTCGGGCCCCTGTCGGCGCGCGACGGCCGGGCGAAGTTCGCCCTGGCGATGTCCCGCGCCCGCCAGCACCTGCATGTCCTCAGCTGCTTCAAGCCGGAGGATCTGGACCGAAGCCGCCTGAGTCACGGTGCCGCCGATTTCTACGATCTGCTGGACCGTGAGCTCGGAGGGAACTACTCCTTGGGCAGTCACGCGTCCCGCGCCGCTTCGAGTGACCCGAGCCTGGGGGAGGACGCCCTGGTGGTCGATCTGGCCGAGCGGCTCAGGGTCCGCGGCGCCAGGGTGTGGCACCAGTACGATGGCGCGATCGATGTGGTGGCCGCGGCCGACCCTCTGCACACCATCGGCAAGGACGACTCGGAGATCCCCACTCCGGTGGCCATCGAGTCCGACGGCACCGCCGCCTACCAGAAGCGGTCCATCCGTGAACGGAGCAGGCTGCGTCCCGAGCTGTTGGAGCGGATGGGCTGGCGGCATGTGTCCCTCTGGACGATCGAAGTCTTCACGGACCCGTCGTTCTGTGCCGACCGGATCGCCTCCTACCTCCACTTGGACGGTGACGACCGGAACGGAACCGAGAACACCGCCACCGGCTTCATGACGCAGGTCAATCTGGACGATGACGGAGCGTTGTGAGCGGCAGGCCGGGAGATCCGCTGGACGGCCGGGACGGGGTCCCGACCGCCGGCGAGGAATGTGACTCCGCGGCGTCCGGAGCATCAGGCCGACGGCCTGCCGCGGACGACACGTCCGGCACCGGCCGGAAGCGTCGGGGTTCACGCCGGGCCACTCTTCATGTGACACGTCTGGACGTGGCCGTGGGGCAGTCGATGGTGCTGCCGGCGCCGGCGAAGGTCCCGGGGGCACCAGGGTCATCACCGGTCGAGGGGAGTCCGACGGCGCAGTCCGCGGCCGCTGCCGAACCCACTGCCGAACCCACTGCGACGCCCTCACCGGAGCCCCGCAAGCGGAGCGGTCTTCCGCAGGGCGGCATCCTGCCGGACAAGGCCGCGGAAGACCTCGACGTTGCCTGGGGCGGGTCGGCGGGGAATCCTGAGCGGGACGACTGGTTGAAGGAGCAACGGCCCCCGCACTGGGACTGACCACATCCGCGCTGACGGTTCCTGTGCTGCTTGTCCCTGTACTGACCGCTTCTGTACTGGCCGCCCCGATACCGAAGGTGTCCTGCGTCCCGCCGGTGCCGTCCGCAGACCCGGCGAAGCGGGTGATGCGACGACCGGCGCCGTGTCGGGCGGTGGTCATCGGACCAGCACGAAGGACAGCCGGCCCTGACGTTGGACGCCGGCCAGCGATCTGGACTGCGCGGACGTGGCTCCCACCACCACGAGACCGGGGGACTCGTCCCCTCCGAGCCAGGAGCCGGAGCTTTTCTCCCCTTGCCCGATCCAGAGGACCGTGACCTGGGATGCGAGAACCTGCGAACCCCGGTCGTCGGGTGTCCGGGTGGCTTCGGGCGCGGTTTCGGGACTGAGGACCACGTCGATGAGCTGACCGGGACTCAGAATCCGCAGCGATGAGGGATCGGCCATGCGGAGGGGCACCGCCGTGGTGCCGGGTGGAGTTCCCGCGAGGAGACCGGGGCCTGTCAGCGACGTGTCGTTGAGGACCTGGCCGCGGCGCAGGGGAGTGGCCAGCCGGCGTCCGAGCAGTGGCGCGGGATCACGGTAGCTGCCGTCAGGTACCGCCTGTGGAGGGAGCTGCACGGTCGTCAACTGATGCCGATCCAGCGTGGCGCCCGCGGGGAGTTCCGCCGAGGCGGCCACCACCGAAGTCCGCGCTGCGGGCTCCGGCGTGAGCTGGTACACCGTGAGACTGGCTGCCGCGGCAAGGCCGGCCGCCGCGAGGAAGCGGCGGTGCCGGATGGTCCAGGAGCGGATTCGATCCGGAATGGAGGTGCGGCGCGGGCCGGACGATGGTTTCCTCATACCTTGAGGCTAGGGAGCGACCGGACTCCCGAAGGGGCTGATTCCGTCTATGTGGACAGACGAGGCGCCGCTCTGGTCTCCCCCTGTGGAGGAGACCAGAGGACACTGATCAGATCAGTTGCCGCCGCTCGCCGGCGTCGCCGCGGGGGCCGGTGAGCTGGATGCCGTGGAGGCCGCCGGCACGGTGCTCTGTGAGGAGGAGCCGCGGGAATCGGTGCGGTAGAAGCCGGAACCCTTGAAGACCACGCCCACACTGTTGAACTTCTTGCGCAGCGTGCCGCCGCACTCGGGGCACGTGGTCAGAGAGTTGTCACTGAAAGACTGGACGATCTCGAAATCGTGGCCGCAGTCCTTGCAGGCATACGCATAAGTCGGCACGGATTCTCCTCAGTTCTCTGGGTCCTGAACGGATACGGATTAGCACTGTCAGGTTCCGAGTGCCAATTCTATCAAAGAGCTCAACGCCCGGACGGTGGAATCACTTCCCGAAGGACCGCCACTGATGCTCCGTCACCACGGCATCCACGGGACGATCGAGTGGACCCACGGCGAACGAACCCTCCGGGACGAACTCCGATTCGAACACCAGAGCGGCGAGGGGAACGTCATGCCCCGTGTCCGCCAGGGTCGCCAGGAAGCGGTCGTAGTACCCGCCGCCCTGTCCCAGCCTGTTTCCCGCCGCGTCCACGGCGGTGGCCGGAAGGAACATGACGTCCAGCCCGGGGCCGTCCGCGGCGAACAGCTCCTGAAAGCCGAGCCCGGGACCCACGGGTTCGTCAACCGGGGCGAGAGTGCTTCGGCGAACCTCGATGCCGGGATGCCAGCGGACCCACTCCATGAGGTGCCCGGGAAGGCAGACCGGGACCAGCACCGTGCAGCCGCGTTCCCGGAGAGCAAGGAGGAGGGCCGGGGTGGGCGGTTCCAGGGCGGCGTTCAGGTAGCACGCCACGCTGGGAGCGGACGAGCCGTCCGCGGGCAGCACCGTGCTGAGCCAGGCCATCGCCTGCGCCGCGAAGGACCCGCTCAGCCGTGCGGCGTCGTCGTCGGTGCGGAGAGCGGCGTCCGCGCGGCGCCGGGTGCGCTGGACGCTCCGGAATTCCGCTTTATCTGCTGGCATGGGTTGAACCGTCATTCTGTCGCAGGAAAACTCGGGAGGAGGGAGTGGTGACTGTATCGGCTAGATTAGTCCTGTGACCGAACAGAAGCAGATCCGTAAAGCCGTCATCCCGGCCGCCGGCCTGGGAACCCGATTCCTGCCGGCCACGAAGGCCATGCCCAAGGAAATGCTGCCGGTGGTGGACAAGCCGGCCATTCAATATGTGGTGGAAGAAGCGTCCAGCGTCGGTCTGGACGACATTCTGATGATCACCGGCCGCAGCAAGCGAGCCCTGGAGGACCACTTCGACCGTGTCCCGTCGCTCGAAGCGACGCTCGAGGCCAAGGGCGATGCCCGCAAGCTCTCCGCGATCCAGGAGTCCACGAATCTCGCCGACATCCACTACCTCCGCCAGGGCGACCCCCTCGGCCTGGGCCACGCGGTGCTGCGTGCTCAGCAGCACGTGGGCCAGGAACCGTTCGCGGTGCTGCTCGGCGACGACCTGATCGACCCCCGCGACGAACTGCTCTCCATCATGATGAAGGTGCAGCAGAAGACCGGCGGTTCCGTGATCGCCCTCATCGAGGTCGAGCCGGACCAGATCAGCGCCTACGGCTGCGCCGACATCTCCCCTGTGGAAGGCGAGGACTTCGTCCGCGTCAGCCAGCTGGTCGAGAAGCCGTCCGTCGAAGAGGCTCCGTCCAACCTGGCCGTGATCGGCCGTTATGTGCTGCACCCCGCCGTGTTCGACGTGCTCGCCCACACCGAGCCCGGCCGCGGTGGCGAGATCCAGCTGACCGACGCCCTCCAGACGCTCGCCGCCGGCGAGGGCGAAGGCTATGGGGTCTACGGCGTGGTCTTCCGCGGCCGCCGCTACGACACCGGCGACAAGCTGAGCTACCTCAAGGCCGTCATCCAGCTGGCATCGGAAAGTGAGGACCTCGGTCCTGACCTCCGCACCTGGCTTGGCGAGTTCACCTCCGCTCTCTGACGCCGCCGCCGGTGCGTCAGGTTCCGTACTGGCCCGTCACCCTGGAACACGGTGACATCGTCCTGAGGCCCATCCGCCAGAAGGACCGTGTCGAGTGGACGACGGTCCGTCAGCGCAACAAGGACTGGCTGCAGCCCTGGGAGGCGAGCAACCCGAATCCGGGCGGTCGCCTGCCCAGTTACCGGGAGATGGTCAGCTCGCTGCGGATGCAGGCGCGTCAGGGCAGTGCCCTGCCGTTCGTGATCACCGAGCGCAGGGCGGGTCTGGCGGCGCCCGCGATCGTCGGTCAGCTGACCGTCTCCAACATCATGTGGGGGTCCGCCATGATGGCGAGCATCGGGTACTGGGTGGATCAGGACCGGGCCGGGCGGGGCATCGTGCCGACCGCGGTCGCCCTCGCCACGGATTTCTGTTTCGAAGAGCTCGGCCTGCACCGGATGGAGATCAACATCCGTCCGGAGAACACGCCGAGTCTGCGCGTGGTGGAGAAACTCGGTTTCCGCCCGGAAGGTCTGAGGCCGGCGTTTCTCCATATCAACGGCGAATGGGCGGATCATCTCAGCTTCGCATTGACAGCCGATGAAGTCCCCGGTGGTGTCCTGAACCGCTGGCTCACCAGCAGGTGAGTCACCGGGGCCGTCATTTCCCGGCGAGTTGGGCGACACACTAGGTCAAATGGTCAGGGGCGTGGTGGGCACCCCCTAACGTGAAGACTGTGGATTTCCCCATGAGCAGCTCAGTGGTCCTGGTGGCTGCTGTCGCGTTCTGGCTCCTGGGGATCGCACCTTCACTTCTGAAGCGCCGCGTCCGGGTCCGGACCGTGGAACCAGAGGGGGAGGGGCGTCCAGTTCCCTTGCCGGTGGCAAGGATCGGATCCACCGTGACAGTGCAGGACGGCAGCGAGGAGGAAGAGACCGTGCCCATGGAGAATCCAGGCCAGCAAGATCTCTCGGAGAACCCTGTCCGCCGTCCCACGATCAAGACCGGTCGGGCAGCGCTCGCTCTGCTGGGCGCCGTCTCCCTGGTGGCCGTCCCCGTGACGGCCGTCCTCACCCTGTTCTCGGTCGTGGCGCCGAGTGCCCCGCTGCTGTGCCTTTTCGTGACCGTGGCGTGTGTCGCGGTCCTGCGGCAGCTGGCCAAGCGTGATCGTCTGCGTCGGGTGGAACGCGCGTTCCAGGATGCGATGTCCTCCTCTTCCGCCCCAGTGCGCGACGTCGCGGTGGAACGCCCGCTGTCATCGCCCAGTGAGCCTTTCGACGGTTCCCCCGCGGAGCCGGTCAAGGAGGCCGAGGAACCGCCGCTCACGGCGGCTGAGCTGCGGCTCGCGGCCCTCGCCGTCGCACGGGAGATCGGCGACTCCGAGGCCGGGTCCGGCGAGACCTGGGAACCTGTCGATGTCCCGAAGCCCCTGTACGTCGACGCGCCGCGTGCGGAGCGTCCCGCTCCCGAGCCGCTCGACCTGCCGGAGGCCCCGAAGCCCGAGGGCAAGCCGATCATCAAGGACGCTCTCAAGCCGGACCTCGCACAGGCCGTTCAGGCCGGTGCGGCGAACGTCGCCGTGGTGGGACAGGGCCAGTCCGCACTCCGGAATCTGGACGCGATCCTGCAGCGCCGGAGGGCCTGAGCACCGCGTTTTTGAACTTGCGGCTGTTTCTTTGTAGTCTGATCCAGTTGGTTCCCGCGAGAGCGGGTCCGGGGCTATAGCTCAGTTGGTAGAGCGCTTCGTTCGCATCGAAGAGGTCAGGAGTTCGAATCTCCTTAGCTCCACAGTTTCACCGAAGGCCCCTCCTGCTCAGGAGGGGCCTTCGGCCGTTTCGGGGCGGGGCGGGTTCGCCGCGCCGCCGCAAGGTCATCGCTGCCGCTTGGCGGCCTTCTGTGCGAGCTTGAGGAGGCCGCCCGCCTCACGGAGCTCCTCCGGGCTGAATCCGAAGTGATGAGCCGTGCGGATCCAGGCGTAGGTGTCGGCGGCGGAACGGTGGTCCCCGAGACGGGCGAAGCAGGTGGCCAGCGCGAAGGCCGAGGAGCGGGCACGCTGCAGGACGGCGGGTTCCGGGGCGGCGCCGGCGATGTCCAGGACCTGTCGGTGTGCGGTGGCCGAATCCGCGAACAGGGCGAGCCGGTCCAGCAGCAGGCTCTTGTTGCGGAGGGCTTTGACCGCCCTCAGCCGGCGTTCGGGCGACGGCACCGCGGCGTGCTGAACCCACAGGAGGCGGTCGTAGGCCGTCAGAGCACCGTGGACGTCTCCCAGGTCATCGAGCAGCACCGCGCGGTTGTAGAGCGCCGTCTCGCGCGCGCTGACGATGTCGCCGTCGTGCGAGCCTTCCGCGAAGCGGTCGAGCGCGTCGTAGACGTTCAAGGCGGAGGCAGGATCGCCGAGCTGGGCCTGTGCACGGGCCAGGCGGAGGTGCGCCCGGGCATTGATCCGGGCGGCGCGCGTGTCGAGGTCCGGGCGTGGTGGCGCGGCGCGACCCGCCACGAGGGACAGCTCCTCCCAGCGCCCCGCATCCTCGAGCAGCCCGCCCAGGGCGTCGAGCGCGGCCAGCACCAGCAGGACGGTCGCCTGGTCCGTGGGGCGGGGGCCGGCGTCGTCGGTGATGGACCGCAGCACGGCCTCGGCATGCGCGACCTGACCGCCCTTGACCGCCCGGTCCGCTTCGTCGAGGCGTGCCCGCAGATCGCGGTAGCGGGCGCCGGAAGCGCTGTCCGACTGCACCATGGCCGGAACGCTCAGGATGCCCAGATTCTCGCGGGCCAGCCGCACGGTGTCCTGGAGGTCGGCCTCGCTGCTCTCGCCGTGCCGGGCGATCAGGGAGGTGAAGAGCGCGACGGCGGTGTCCTTCCGTCCGCGCTCCGCTTCGACCGTGGCCTGGAGGAGAAGCCGGCGCGCGTCGAGCCCGCGGATGTGAGGGTCGTCGTCCTGCCCGAAGAGGACGCCGAACCGGGCCCGCGCGGCCTCCTGTTCCTCCGGAGAAACGTCCGGGGACTGCCAGAGCGAGAAGAGGGAGTTCGCGGCCTGGGCCCTCTGCCCGGCGTCGTCCGCCGCGGCGAAACGCTCGAGGAGCTCCTCGATGACGGCCCGGGACTCGGTCGGCTGCCCTGCTTCGCGGAGCTGCCGTCCGTGCCAGTACAGGGCCTGGGCGACGACACCCGAGGCATCCGGCAGACCCTCCGCGTTGGCGAAGCGCCCCGGCATCGAGGCCAGGAGCGCCCGCGCCTCCTCGCGCCGGCCGACATCGTCCAGGCGGAGCGCCCGCTCCAGCTCGGCGAGGGCGAACGGCACCCGCAGCTCGGGATCCCTCTCGGCGCCGGGGAACCGCCGTGCCAGGTCTTCCGAGAGCGCGACGGCGCGCACCGGGTCCCCGAGCGCGGCCGTCGCTTCCGCCACCCGGGCCGCCAGACGCAGCCGTGCGGCGACGGTCACCGTGCTGTGGTCCCCGGCGAATGCGGCGTCCGCGTGACCCAGGACCCTGAGGGCCGTGGCCGTGCGGGATGACTGCTCGCCCTGCCGGCCGTAGCGGAGCAGGAGGGCCCACAACAGGCCGTCCCGGAGTTCGTCGTCCGGATGCGCGGCGAAGCGGTTGATGAGAGCCAGATGGCGTGCTTCAGCCTCGGCTTCCCGTAATTCCTCGGGGACACGGAGCAGCACCTCGTCCAGGAAGGCACGGTGCAGTGCGAATCCGCGCCGCGTTTCCTCCGTCAGGGGCAGGGCGAGCACGTCGTCGGCCAGGGATCGGACGGACTGCGCCTCCGCGGCGTCACCTTCCTCGGCGTCCAGGAGCAGCAGCGCGGAGCGGTGCAGGAGGGACCGTGCGTCGGGAAGGTCCGTCGCCTCCTCGATCACCCGCCGGAGCAGCTGAAGGCTCTCGGCGCGGCCGTCGTCGAGCCTCAGCCGGGTCTTCGACGCCTCGTACAGTGCCTGGAGGCGGACGGTCCGGAGGCGGGGGTCGTCCTCGCCGGTCAGCGAGAGAGCCAGGTGTTCGAAGGCACCCGCCACGTCGTTCGCCGGGCGTCCGAGGTGACGTGCGAGCAGACCGGCGGTGAGCAGGGCTTCGGCACGGGCGCGACGGATGACCAGAGGCTCCGCGGGGTCGCTGTAGCGGTCGGCGTAGGCCTCGGCGGCGCGCAGCACGTCCACGAGCACGATGGCGTCGGGATCCGTGCCGTGGATCCACTCGATGCCTTCCAGCTCCGCGAGGGCGCATGCTTCCCGGACCGCGGGGGTCGGCACGCCGCCGGTCAGTTCGGCGAGCAGCCGGAGGCGTTCCGGCGCCAGCGGATACGTCTCGGGGGTGGTTCCGAGCCGGAGCAGGAGGCCCACGGCCTCGGCGACGGCGACCGCCTCCGGTTCGGTCCGGGCGGGCCGGGCGTCCGCCAGGGCGGCGCTGAGCAACTGAACGGCTTGCTCGTCGTCACCGCCGTCGGACAGGACACGGACGAAGGCGAGGAACTCGGCGTCGATGCTCATGGTGCTCCCTACATCCAGCCCTTCTTCTTGAAGATCAGATACAGCAGCGCCGCGAGGGCGACCATCATGCACACGGCGAGCGGATAGCCGAAAGGCCAGGCCAGTTCCGGCATCTCGTGGAAGTTCATGCCGTAGATCCCGGCCACGATGGACGGGGCGAAGAAGATGGCGGCCCAGCCGGAGATCTTCTTGACCTGTTCGTTCTGGGCGAGAGTGACCTCATTCATCCGGTTCGCCGTCAGGGTGCCATCCAGCGTGAGGGCGTTCTGGAGGATTTCCCGGAAGGAGTTCACCCGGGCGATCACGGACGCGACGTGGTCACGGACGTCCCGCAGATTGCGCTGCAGTTCCACGTTGACCTGGTACTTCGTGAAGCCGCGTTCCAGGACCTCCATCATGTCCGGGAGCGGCTGGATGGCCCGCTGGAACTGGATCACCTCGCGGGTGAGTTCGTAGATGCGCCGGGACACCGTGGAGTCTCCCGAGAACAGCTGGTCCTCGATCTCGTCGATGTCGTTCTCCAGGCCGGCGACCACGGGGGAGTAGTCGTCCACCACCTTGTCCAGCAGTGCGTACAGCACGGCTTCCGGGCCCATGCTGAGCAGTTCGGGATTGTCCTCCAGCCGTTTGCGCACCGTCGCGACGCCCTGGGTCTCGGCGTGACGGATGGTCACCACGAAGTCCGGACCGGTGAAGATGTGGAGTTCGCCGAACTCCACGGTCTCCGTGGAGTCGATGTACCGTGCCGGACGGAGCACGGTGAAGAGGGTGGAGTCGTACCGTTCCAGCTTGGGGCGCTGGTGCGCGGTGACGGCGTCCTCGACGGCCAGGGGGTGGAGGCCGAACTCCACCGCGATGTCCTTCATGTCCTCCTGGCTCGGACGGTACAGGCCGAGCCAGGCCATCCCGCCGGTCTCCTCCATGCACTCGCTGGTCTGCAGCACGGACTGAGGCTCGAGAATCCGGCGGCCGTCCACGTAGACGGCGTTGTCGATGATCGTCACGGCTTCATTATGGATGAGTGGCGGCCTGGGCGCGCGCTGCGCGGGCATTCTCCTGCACATCCAGCGCCCGGCTCAGCAGCGGTTCGGTGCGGTAGGCGATGTGAGTGTGGAGGGCCAGGACGGTCTCGGTCCTGATGACGCCCTTGATGCGGACCACCTGGCGGAGCGCGGACTGGAGCTGATGGGTGTCCGTGGCGGTGAGCCGGACCCAGAGGTCGCCGCGGCCCGAGATCTCGTGAACCTCCAGCACTTGCGGGATGAGCCTGAGGGCGGCGATGACGGAGTCCAGCTCGCGGTGGGTCACCTCGATCGTGACGAACGCGACGACGTCGTACCCCACCGCTTCGAGGTCGATCTCCCGCCCGCCTCCCGTCAGGACGCCGGAGCGCTGCAGGCGCCGCAGCCGCGCCTGCGCGGTGTTGCGGGCGATGCCCAGGACTTCACTGAGTTCGCTGACCTGGATCCGCGGCTCCCGGACGAGTTCCAGCAGGATCTTCAGATCGGTGGCATCGAGATTGTTCAATTGCGCACTCCAGCTCAAGAGACGGCGAATCTGTTGAATATTTTGCGCAATTTTCTCTGCGCACACTGATCGATAGTACGGGAATGCCTCATGATCTGAACAGGCCTCTACCCAGGGCCTGAGAGCTTCGCGACGGCACACCCACCGTCCACAGCCGCGAGGAAGATCCCGATGACCGTCATCAGTGAACTGCGTATGCGCCCGGCCGCCCGTGAATGGGGCTGGGAAGCGTCCACCACGGCCCGCCTGGTGCTGTCCGGCGTGGTCATCTTCGTGCTCCTGGTCGGAGCCAATCTGGCCACGCCGCTCTACCCCTCGTTGCAGGCGGAGCTCGCCCTGGGTCCCTTCGGCACCACGGTCGCCTTCTCAAGCTACGTGATCGCCCTCGTCGCCACTCTCGTGCTCGCAGGACACTGGTCCGATCACATCGGACGCCGTGCAGCTTTGGTGGTCTCCGTAGTCGTGGGCCTGGCCGGCACCGCTGTGTTCGGGCTGGCGCAGAACCTCTTGATGCTGTGCGGTGGGCGGGTGCTCCAGGGCATTTCGATCGCCCTCGCCACGGGTGCCAGCGCCGCGGCCCTGCGCGAACTCCTGCCGACCCGCCCCGAGTGGGCCTCCCGCTTCACCTTGCTCTCGTCCTCCGGCGGAGTCGCGGCCGGGCCCGCCATCGGCGGTCTGCTCGCGCTGCTGCCGGGCGGGCGCACCGCGCCGTTCGTCGTGCAGATGGTCGTCCTGGCGCTCCTCCTCGTGCCGCTGTGGCTCATCAGGGCCCGTCCCGCCATCATGCGCGCCGAGCACGGCTTCAATCACCGGGCCCTGGCCCCGCGCCGCCTCGGTGTGCCGTCCCAGGCCCGCGGAGCGTTCTGGCTCGCGGCACTGGTCGGGTTCCTCAGCTTCGCCATTTTCGGCTTCCAGCTGTCCCTGGCCCCCGGGTTCTTCGCCCAGGGGATGCACCTGAACTCCCTTCCCCTGGTGGGAGTCCTGGCGGGCCTCTCCCTCGGGGCCTCGGCGCTGAGCCAGCTCACCGGCTTCTCCGGCAAGGCGACCGTTCCCGTGGGCCTCGCGGTGCTGGGCCTCTCGATGCTCCTCACCGCCTGGGCCAGCAACACCTCGGCACTGTGGCTGCTGGTGGTGGCGTCCGTGGCGGCCGGCTTCGGCCAGGGTCTGTCCTTCCGGACCGTTTTCAACCGCGCGGCGATGGCCGTGTCCCCGGATCAGCACGCGCAGATGGTGTCCACGGTGTACGTGGTCACCTACCTGGGAAGTGCCGTGCCGGTGCTCGGCCTCGGCCTCGCCGCCGCGGTCTGGGGGATGACGACGGCGGTCACCGCCTTCGCGATCCTGGCCGCCGTGGCCGCGTTCCTCCTGGCCCTCGCCTCCCTGCGCGGCTCTCGCCGGGTCTGACGCGGGGTCGGGTGACCGGACGCCGACGAGTCTGAAGTCCGCAGCCCCGGTCGGGCCTGGGCCTCCGGACGCCCCGGCCGGGCCGGCCCTCAGTCGAGCAGGCCCGAGTTCCCGTCCATGTGCTCGAACACCAGGGTGGTTTCGGTGTGCCCGACCACCGGGTCGGTGGCGAGGTTGTCCAGCACCCAGTCGCGGAGTTCTTCCGTGGTGCCCACGGCTATGTGCAGCAGGTAGTCCACCGAGCCCGAGGTGTGGAACGTGGACAGCACCGCGGGGAGGCGCGGAACGCGCGCGGTGAACTGATCGATCTGATCGCGGTCGTGCGCGCGGAGCCGGACGGCGATCAGCGCTTGGACGCTGCGGCCGATCGACGCGAGATTGAGCTCGGCCGTGAAGGACTTGATGATGCCGCGTTCCTGAAGGGTCCGGGTCCTCATCAGCGCCGTGGACGGTGCGATGCCCACGTCCTCGGCCAGCTGCTTGTTGGAGATGCGCGCGTCCTCCGAAAGAATCCGGATGATTTTCCGGTCTACGTCGTCCAGGGTTTCGCCGTTAGCGCCCGGATTGCGAAGATTCTTCGCTGAATCGGCCATTGTTCCTCCGCTTCGAATGTCACTACATGATACGGCGGGGCGGCGATTCGCGAAATGCCGGTTCAGCGCTCGGATGCGACCGCGAGGAACGGCGCCAGAACCTCCCGCAGCGGGGCGGTGAAGGCCTGCTGCCAGCCGGTGCCGGCCCAGAGGTTCACCCCGTCCGCCAGGCCCTGCCGCGCCGCCTCCGCGCGCAGCGGCGCGGTGAGGTGGTGAACGGCAGGGTACACCTCCGGTGCGAGCGCGTCGTATTCCCGGAGGAACGCGTTCTCCAGGCCGCGGGCCCGCCGGCCCGTGAAGGCCCTCGTCATCCGGGTCGTCACGAAGCGAGGGTCTCCCAGGGCGTCCTTGTGGAGCGGGCGCGCCCCCGACTCCGGCGTCCGCAGCAGCGCGGTGCCCAGCTGCACCGCGGAGGCTCCGGCGTCGTACGCCGCGCGGGCGTCGGCGGGCGTCATGATGCCGCCCGCGGCGATGATCGGCAGGGGGACCTGCCGGGCCAATTCGGCGACGAGGCTTGCGGCGTCGGCCGTTGCGGGCGGCTCTCCCGGCAGGAAGCGTCCGGAGTGGCCGCCCGCGCTTTCATGCTGGACCACGAGGGCGTCGACGCCGAGAGCGAGCGCCGCCTCGGCCTCCGCGCGGTGGGTCACCGTCGCCCAGAGGCGGGTGCCGCGGGCCTGGAGCGCCTGGGCGTCCTTGGCGGACGGGAGGCCGAAGGTGAAGCTGACCACCGGGACCGGGCGCTCCAGCAGCAGGCGGATCTTGGCGGGGTAGTCGTCATCGTCGTCGAGGACCGGCTCGGGAACCCTGACGCCCAGGCGGTCCGCCCAGGGGCGCAGGGCCTCGGCGTAGTCGAGCACAGCCTGCGGGTCGATGGGAGCGGCGTCCGGGACGAACAGGTTCACCCCGAACGGCGCTTCGCCCAGCGCGGAGGACCGGGCTTCGACCTCCTCGAGCTGAGCACCGAGCGCGGTGGCGGTCCGGTAGCCGGCGGCGAGGAATCCCATGGCTCCGGCTTCCAGCGTGGCACTCACGAAAGCGGTGCTGCTGGTTCCTCCCGCCATGGGCGCCGCGATCACACGGGACGGCAGCGGCATGCCGTCGTGGGTTCCTGACATGGGGTTTCCTCCTGCGTACCCTTGGACTCGTGACTACTCCAAGCCATCCTGCCACCGAGCTGCCCGAGACCGCCTCCCACGAAGCCGTGGCCATCGACATCGGGGGCACGAAGACCCGCGGCGTGCTGCTGCGGAACGGCCGGATCGCGGGTGACCTGACCGTGGGCAGCGCCAATGTGCAGAACGTCAGCGTCGAAGCCGCGCAGCAGGCCTTCGCCGAGTTGTTCGCGGGCCTGGCGCCGACGGCCGTGGCCCGCGTGGTGGTCGGCGCAGGCGGCGTCGACACCGAGCAGGACAAGCACGCCCTCGCGTCCCTCATTCAGCCGCATGTCCCGGGCGCGCACATCACCGTCGTGCACGATTCCGCTCTCCTCCTGGCCGCCGCGGGTGCGACGGCCGGTGTCGCCGTGATCGCCGGGACCGGCACCGCGGCCTGGGGGCGTGACATCTCGGGCCGGGAGTCCCGCTTCGGCGGGTGGGGCTATCTGCTGGGCGACGAGGGCAGCGGCTACTGGCTGAGCCGCGAGGCCGTGCGGCACTCGCTGCGCCGCTTCAACTCTGGGCTGGAAGCCGACGCGCTCGCGCTGGCCTTGTGCGAGTCGGCCGGAGCGCCCGACGTCGCCGGGCTGATCGCCGCTTTCCATCACCCCGACAAAGGCCGCCGCTACTGGGCGGAGCGCAGCCGCGTGGTGGTGGACGCCGCGCGGGGCGGCAACGAAGGGGCCAAGGACATCCTGCGCCGCGCCGCGGACGAACTCACGACCCTCGCCCTCGGCGTCCTGGACAACCTCGGCATCGAGGGACCCGTGGTGCTCGGCGGCGGCCTGGGACAGCACGTCCCGGAGATCTCCGTCCCGTTCCGTGAGGGCCTGGCTGCCCGCGGTCACCACGACGTCCGGGTGCTCGATCAGGAGCCGGTCTTCGGAGCGGTCGCGCTGCTCACGGCGGGGTAAGGGCTTTCTGCGGGCGGATCCGGGTGGTTTGGGCGCGCCCGTTCATGGTTTTCGCCGGATAGATCAAGGGGCGCGCGACGGTAACGGTCACACGGAGCCGTCGCTGAGACGGCCGTTGAAATCCCCCGGCCGCTTTCACGGTCGAGAGACCCGACAGTCGTCACGGCAGGCAGTGCCGCTTGAATCTGGGCTCACTTCCGAGGCACTTGTAGCGTAGGTCCATGGGCAACGATGCAAATCCCGCATGACTCGCGGACGACACTCCGGAATGTCTGCGGGGTTCGGAGCCCCATCCGGACCGGTTTCAAGCTCGTTCCAGGAGTAGAGGAGTCTCAGGAATCAACATTCGACCGCATCGGTACCAGGGCTGGTTGCGCCGGATAGTTCTGGTGCCGACACTGCTTATCGCAGGGATAAAGATACTGAGAGATGGACTCGCCGCAGGTCGGTTCAAATCTGTGACTGGCCAACCTATCGAGGAGGATGCGATACCGGCATTCCCATGAGTGACGCGAAACGCTCTCTGGATGGATCACCCCGAGAAGATGGCCTGGAAGAGCTACGGTCGGAATGGCGCATTGAACTGGACCAAGGGGCCGGCGTGCGTGAGGTGGACTTCGAAAAGAGGACGATCGCTGCCGTCATCTTGGCGGGTAGGAAGGGCACGTGTCGAATGATGGAGTCTGCTACGAACGATCATTTTTTCACTTGTGTCCAGCCCGAGGATTCGCCCGAAGTATACGACGCGCCGCCGGTCTTGCGCGGGGCCTGCCATGGGCGGGACGACTGCTTCCAAAGAGGGCCTTGCACTTCTAGGTCTGAGTGCACCGTCGGGACTGGAGGGCAGATGCGGCAACTTCCACGGCTCGATTAGGATTTAAGTGAGCGCGCTTAAGTTGCTCAATCGGATGTAATGAATTTGGGGGTTATTGCATGTTGAAGTTATTGGCTGGCGCTGTGAGTGCCGTGATTCTGGCGAGCTCGGTTGCCGCACCAGTTCCTGAGGGTCCGGGGTTGCATGTTGACGCCTTCGGGACTGTGGCTGAGGAATCCTCCGCGCCTGGTCCTGCGGTACCGAATGGAGCATACCCGGACGGCACAGTGATCGCTTGGGGCCCGGCGTCCGGCAAGAATGACTGGCTTGTAGCGTCTGTGCCGGGCAGCTCATTGGCTCAACAGCGTGGCTGGGTTGGGGGAGCTGAAGATGCAGCTCTCATTGCGATGTGTTCGCGTGCCGGTAGCTCTGCCGCTGTGGTGGAGGCCATGGGAAGCAAGTACGACGGAACTGTTCGCTTGCTCTGCGGCTCTGCAACAGTCGGGCTCAACCACATCCTGAAGAACCATCCCCTCAGTCAGTGGCGAGGCCAGATGGGTGGCGACGGGAGTGTGACCGCATGGATCCGGTACCTCATCCGGAGCTCATTGGCGGCGCCCGCGAAGAAGGCCGCGCTGGTCAGTAACAAGCGGTGCTACTCCACGCCCGTGCATGTCTACAGGATGGTCAATGGGCGTCCTAGTTGGTGGAAGACGATCAACCCGTCCGTGTATGTTTCGTCGAACAACAAGATCGTCGTCACGGCGATTCCCACTACCAGTAGTCGGTGCTAATCATGGCAAGAAAGACCATATTTTCCTGGGATCACATGCAATTTCCTCTCGAGGAGTACGGCGATAGCTGGGAACCTGATCTGCAAGAGGTGCTCCCCAAACCATTGGTAGACCGGCTCCTTGCCTGGGGCAAGCGGTTCGACCAGGTATGGGATTGGGAAAGGGGAGTATTTACCGAAGCGGGGGAACCTCAGAAGCTTGACGAGGAGTTCCGTGTTCTCGCCGATGATCTGCGTCAAGAGGGGATCGAGTTCACTGAACGCACCTGGTGGCGCGATCCTGAATACATGCGTCCGCTTTGACTATGAGATTCGGCGATAGCTCCTGCCTGGTGTAGTGGTGAGTCGCCTCGGAGAAGCCCTCGGTTGGTGTCGGGAAATGAAACCCACCAAGGGCTTCTCCCCTTCCAGGTGCCCGGCCGGCCCAGGGCGTGCAGGTCGGTGCCTGGTCGAGACGCATTGAACAGTTCTTCAACTTCGGCAGTGGTGGTCTCGTCCTCTGAATCAAGACTGACTTGGCGGGCGACCAAGCATTTCAAGCAGAGGGCCCCATCGTTTCGACTGGTACCGGCTGACACACCGAAATCAGTCAGTACCGACGCAGCAAACGAATAGCCTTTGGCACCTCGCCACGGTGGCCTTTGTCAGGTTTGGGCAGGGGATCGGGGCACTGCTAGCACCTCCTATTCTCCGTTGTCGGTGCCACGGCGTACCTTGTGGTGAGGACCCGAAGAGGAGCACGTGATGGAAGACCAGCGGTTGAGAGCCAGGGAGCGATGGCCCGAGGCGTTCGAGGGCCTGAGCGCACTGCAGGCGCATGCCCTCGAACAGGCCCTCGTGTCCTCCTGGCATGAGGGCGTCGAACCGACGGTGGACCTCGTCCGGGACGTCGTCGCCCGCGTCCGGAGCGAGATCAGCTTCGATGAGTTCAAGCACCGGGTGCTGCGGCGCGGCGGGATCCGGTGATGGACACTTTGCCCGGCCCGGAGGCCGCTTCGCAGGAGGCTTACCTCTATCCGGAGACCTACGACCCGGCCACGGGCCGTGCGGTGCTCCGGAATCTCCACGGGATCCGGGATTCCGCCACACTCGCCACCGTCGAGTCGGAACTCGCGACCGCGCGGTTCCGCCAGCTGCTGCAGGGCGTGGTCCGGATACCCCTCGAACCGGACACCTCGTATCTGCAGGACGTCCACCAGCACCTGTTCCAGGACACCTACGCGTGGGCCGGTGAACTGCGGACCGTGAACCTCACGCTGGGGGAGAGCGTGTTCCCGGACAAGAACCTCCTGAGGACCCATCTCCGTCCTCTCATGTGCACGGCAGCCACCACGGACTGGCGCAGCCTCGATCACGACGGCTTCGCTCGCATGGCGTCGATCATCTTCGCGGGGCTCAACCACGTGCGGCCTTTCCGCACCGGCAATGGGCGGATGACGATGGCCGTCCTGCACGAGATCTCGACCCTCAGCAGATTCGAGTTCGACTTCGACCGGGTGGGACGGGACGCCTGGGACGCCATGGCGCGGGCGACGCTGCCCGCTCGGGGTGAGTTCATGCCCCGGGCGACGGAGGCGGTCGCGGTCTTCCGCTCCGCCTCGGTCAGCCGCACCACCCCCGTTCCGAACCGCACCATCCAGGCGATGCGTGAGATCTCCCGCAGGAGTTCCTCCGGACGGTTCACCAGCCCGGATGCCCTCCGGGCGCGGCGTGACGAGGCGGAGCACCGTCGGTATCACGGCTACGGCGAGGAACGGCCCAGAGACCGATGAGTCCGACGACGGCGCGCCTCAGCGGCGCCGCACGCGCGGCCTGAGCGTCACGCCGGGCAGCGGTGGCGCGGGGATGTGCCCGACTTCCGCCTGTGCCTCGGCGGTCGCGCCTCCCTGGTGACCGGCGACCCAGCCGAAGCGTGACCCGGCGATCTCGTCGGCCGTGGGCTCGACGCCGTCGTCCGTGTAGAGGGTTCCGCTCGCTTCCCAGTCGTCCCGGGCCTGGACGATCTCCTCGTGGTTCCGGCCCACGAAGTTCCACCACATGAGGAGGTCCTCGCCGAGCGGTTCGCCGCCCAGGAGGAAGAAGCGGGCGCCCGGTCCGGCGTCGACAGTCAGGCTCGTGCGCTGCCCGCCGAGGTAGAGCAGGGGACCCGGCTCGAGGGACTGCCCTTCGACGCTGAGCGCCCCGTCGATGACGAGCAGGGCATGCTCGAAGCCCGGCTCGAGCGGGATCGCCACGGAGCCCGTGGCGTCCACCTGAGCACCGATCAGAGGGCTGAACGCGCTCGCAGGGGAGCTGACGCCCGCGAGTGACCCCATCGCGACGGTGGCTTCCCAGCCCTCACCCGAGGCGACGGGCAGGTCCTGGTGCTGTTCGAAGGCGGGTTCGCGGTGCCGGTGCTCCTCGGGCAGGGCGACCCAGAACTGGAGGCCCTCCTGGACCGGGATCTCGTCGCCCTCCACGCAGGTGAACTCGGAGTGGGCGATCCCGCGCCCGGCCGTCATCAGATTGAGCTCCCCGGGGCGGACGGTCACGTCGCTGCCGAGGCTGTCCCGGTGGCGGATCTCACCCTTCAGCGGCCACGTGACGGTCTGGAGCCCGATGTGCGGGTGGGGGAGCACTGTCATGGCGACACGGCCCGGGCCGAACCGGTCCAGGAAGCACCAGGCTCCGATGGTGGGAAGGTCCTTGAGGGGGAGTGTCCGCTGGACGGTGATGGCGCGGATTCCCCCGAGGGGCACGGCGCGTTCGGGCCAGACTTCGAGGCACGGTTCCGGCACGGTGGTCCGGGCCGGGCAGGCCTGCTGATCCGGGGACGGGTCGAGGTTGGTCACAGCGCCACTCTACGCCGCCGAAGCGGGCCGAGCAGCGGGCTCCTGTGTGCGTAAATGTTTATTTTGTATCGATTAAGTGTGCTGCCGCTTCTAGACTGGTGCCATGCCCACTCCGATTCTCAGCTACCGCGATGCCCGCCTCGTCAAGGGAGACCGCGAGCACCGCATCCTGGCCGGCGCCATCCACTATTTCCGTGTTCACCCCGAACTGTGGGAGGACCGCCTGGCACGTCTGAAGGCGATGGGCGCCAACACCGTGGACACGTATGTCGCGTGGAACTTCCACCAGGAGCGGCGTGAAGATGCCCCGGACTTCGGTGGCTGGCGGGATCTGGGCCGCTTCATCGACCTGGCGGGGGATCTCGGCCTGGACGTGATCGTCCGTCCCGGGCCGTACATGTGCGCCGAATGGGACAACGGCGGATTCCCGTCCTGGCTGACCGGGACCCCCGACATCATGCTCCGCTCCACCGATCCGCGCTTCACCGGACCCGTGGGAGAGTGGCTCGATCACCTGGTCCCCGTCATCGCGAGCCGGCAGGCGGCGCAGGGCGGGCCCGTCGTCGCGGTCCAGGTGGAGAACGAATACGGCAGCTACGGGGACTCCGCCGAGTACATCCGCTGGAGCGCCGAGGCGCTGCGGCAGCGGGGCATCACCGAACTGCTGTTCACCGCGGACGGCGGCAGCGATTACTACCTCGACGGCGGCGCCGTCCCCGAGATCTGGGCCACGGCAACGCTGGGCTCCCGCGGCGCCGAGGCGATCGAGGTGTGGAAGCGCAGGCGTCCCACCGAGCCCTTCTTCAACGTCGAGTTCTGGGGCGGCTGGTTCGACCACTGGGGCGAGGCCCACCATGTGCGTCCGGGCAGTGAGGCGGCGGCGGAGATCCGCACGATGCTCGACGCCGGCGGCTCCCTCTGCGTCTACATGGCCCATGGCGGGACGAACTTCGGGCTCGGCGCGGGAGCGAACGAGGACGGCGGCATCCAGCCGACCGTGACGAGCTACGACTCCGACGCCCCCATCGCCGAGAACGGCGCCCTCACCGAGAAGTTCCACGCCATCCGCGCCGAGTTCCTGCGTGCCCAAGGCCTGGCCGAAGACGAGTGGCCCGCACTCCCGGCGGCCCTGCTGGAGCCGGCGCCCGTGCTGCCCGCACGCACCCTGGAGCTGTCCCCGGCACGCCTGCCCTTGCTGGAATCCCTGCGGGCGGGGCTCGACTCCGCCGTCGCGGCCGGAACGCACCACCCGAGCGAGCGGCCGCTGAGCTTCGAGGAGATCGGCCAGCACCACGGCCTGCTCTTCCACCGCGCGACGGCGGTCCTGCCGGGCCGCGAGGACGCGCCCCAGGAGTGCCTCCTCAAGCTGCCGCAGCTCCACGACCGTGCTCAGCTGTGGGTCGACGGCGAGCCGGTGGGCATCCTGGACGATACGACCGGTGCGGCGGGGCTGGCCGTGCAGGGGCGCGGGCGCGAGGTGGTTCTGGAGATCCTGGTCGAGAATCTGGGACGTATCAACTACGGCCCTTACACCGGCCAGCGCAAGGGCCTGCTGGGCGGCGTCCTCGTCAACCAGCGCTTCACGCTCGGCTGGGAACACTTCGCGGTGGATCCGTCCCGGTTCGGCGCGGAGGATCTGGCCGGGCTGGCGACGGCCGAGTTCGACGTGGACGCCCCGGCGGACACCTACCTCGCCCTGCCCGGCTCGACCAAGGGCTTCGCGTGGGTGAACGGCTTCCTGCTGGGACGGTACTGGGAGATCGGGCCGCAGGAGACCCTGTACGTGCCCGCGCCGCTCGTGAAGGCCGGCCGGAACACGGTGCACGTGCTGGAGCTCGGCGTCAGCGGTGGCACAGTGGAACTGCGGGAGGAACCGCAGCTCGGATCCGCCCGCGTGGACGTCCTCACGGAGGCCGAACTCGCCTGAGCCGGAGCACCCAGGACCGGTGCGTGCGGGGCCGCGGGATATGCTGGACAGGCTCTCGCACCGTCCTGAACGCCCCCTCAAAGGAGTGCCCCCATGGCCCCGATGCGTCCGTCTGCCGTCGTCCGGACCGTGATGGCCGCCGCCGTTGTGGCCTGCCTGCCGGCCTTCACCGCCTGCACGCCCGGACAGCCCACCCCGAGCCCCGCGGTGACGAGCGGCGCGCCCCAGCGGCCCGTCGTCGTCGGCGCGCTCGACACGGCGGAAGGCGCACTCCTCGCGGAGCTGTACTCCGGCGCTCTCCGCTCGGCCGGGGTTCCCAGCAGCGTGAAGCTGAATGTGGGAGGCCGTGCCGCGACGCTGGAAGCTCTGCGGTCCGGCCGGGTCCAGCTCGTCCCGGCGTACACCGGCAGCCTCCTGGAGGCGCTGGGCGGCACCACCAAGGACACCGGCGACGACGCGGTGAAGTCCGGGATCAACGCCGCCTTGCGCAAGCCCCTGGCCGTCCTGGACTCCTCGGGCGCGCAGGACCGCGAGGTCGTGGTCGTCACCAAGGTCACCGCTGAGAAGTACCAGCTCAAGACGCTCGAGGACCTGGGGAAGGTGTGCTCCCAGACGGTGTTCGCCGCCGCGGCGGATTTCAGCGGCGGGGCCTACGGTTCCCAGGCGCTGAAGAACGCGTACTCCTGCACGCCCAAGCGGGTGCTCACCTACGGCATGAAGAGCGGTCCGGATGGAGGGCCGTCACTCCCGAACCCCGACGCGCAGCCCAATGCGACGCTCCCGCAGCCGCTCAAGTCGCTCCTGGAGGATGAGGCCCAGGCAGCGGTCCTGCTCAGCACCGATCCCGCGATCGTCGACAACGACCTGGTGGTCCTGGAGGACAACCGTAGAGCCCTTCTGCCTGAACAAGTGGTGCCTGTGGTGGACGAGGGAACGCTTCCGGACCGGGCCCGGGACGCCGTCAACAACGTCTCGCGGACGCTCACGGCGGACGATCTGGTGACCATGAACCGGGCCATCCGGGGCGACCAGGCCCGCACCCCTCACGAAGTCGCCGTGTCCTGGCTGAAAGAGAGGGGCATCACAGGGTAGAACGTGTGTCATATGGCATATTTGGTGAATGGCAGAATTCAAGCAGTCCACCAAGCTTCACAACGTCCTCTATGACATCCGGGGACCGATCCTTGAGGCTGCCCAGCAGATGGAGGCCGAGGGACACAAGATCCTGAAGCTGAACATCGGCAATCCGGCGCCCTTCGGCTTCGAAGCGCCGGACGCCATCCTGGTGGACATGATCCGCCACTTGCCCCACGCCCAGGGCTACAGCGACTCCCGCGGCATCTTCTCCGCGCGCACCGCCGTCTCGCAGTACTACCAGACCCGCGGCATCCAGAACATCGGGGTGGATGACATCTACCTGGGCAACGGCGTCAGCGAGCTCATCACGCTGTCCCTCATGGCGCTGCTCAACGACGGCGATGAGATCCTCATCCCGACCCCGGACTACCCGCTGTGGACCGCGTCCGTGAGCCTTGCGGGCGGCCGCCCCGTCCACTACCTCTGTGTGGAGGAGGAGGGGTGGGCTCCGGACATCTCGGACCTGGAGTCCAAGATCACCGAGCGCACCAAGGGGATCGTCCTCATCAATCCGAACAACCCCACGGGCGCCGTTTACTCGGAGCAGACTGTCCGGGCGATCGTCGAGCTCGCCGACAAGCACGGCCTGGTGGTCTTCTCCGACGAGATCTACGAGAAGATCCTCTACGACGACGCCGTCCACGTGAACACGGCCAAGATCGCCGGCGACGACGTCCTCTGCCTGACCTTCAACGGCCTGTCCAAGGCGTACCGCATCTGCGGTTACCGCGCGGGCTGGATGGCGATCTCCGGGCCGAAGGCCGCGGCCAAGGACTTCCTGGAGGGCATCAACCTCCTGGCCAATATGCGCTTGTGTGCCAACGTCCCCGGCCAGCACGCCATTCAGACAGCGCTGGGCGGCTACCAGAGCATTAACGACCTGATCCTGCCCGGGGGCCGTCTCCTCGAACAGCGGAACAAGGCGTACGAGCTGCTCAACGCCATTCCGGGCGTCAGCACGGAACAGGCCCGCGGCGCGCTGTACCTGTTCCCGAAGCTCGACCCGGAGGTCTATCGGATCCGGGATGACGAGAAGTTCGTCCTGGACCTGCTCCGCGAGCAGAAGATCCTGGTGTCGCACGGCCGTGCCTTCAACTGGGTCCGCCCGGATCACTTCCGGATGGTCACCCTGCCCGCCGTGCCGGACATCGAAGAGGCGATCGGGCGCATGGCGGAATTCCTGAGCCGGTATCCCGGCAACTGATTGGCATCCGGTCGCTGAGCGGCCGCACACCCTGGGGAAGGAAAGATCGATGGCATCGAAGAAGAGCCTGGTGGACTTCAAGCGTGACCCTGCGAAGACCCTGAAAGTGGGGGAGGGGTTCACGCTGGCGGACGTCGAGCCGGACTCCGCCCCCGGGTTCCCGGGCCGGAAGAGCGACGGCGCCGCTCACCTGGAGCGCCAGGACGCCCTCCTCGCGGGGCTGCAGGAGCGTCTCTTCGCGGCGTCGAAGGGCGGTTCCCCCGACCGGGTCCTACTGGTGCTCCAGGCCATGGACACCGCAGGCAAGGGTGGCATCGTCAGTCACGTGGTGGGTGCGATGGATCCTCAGGGCGTGCGCCTCAAGGCCTTCAAGGCGCCCACCGACGAGGAGAAGTCCCACGACTTCCTGTGGCGCATCGAGAAAGAGGTTCCCGGGGCCGGCATGGTGGGTGTCTTCGACCGATCACACTACGAGGACGTGCTCATCCACCGCGTGCACGGCTGGGCCGACGAAGCCGAGCTGGAACGCCGCTACGCCGCCATCAACGAGTTCGAGGAACGCCTGATCGCCGAGGGCACGCGGGTGGTCAAGGTCATGCTCCACATCTCCAAGGACGAACAGAAGGAGCGCCTCCTGGCCCGTCTGGAGGATCCGGCCAAGCACTGGAAGTACAGCACCGGAGACCTGAAGGAACGCGGATTCTGGGAGGACTACCAGGCGGCGTTCCAGGCCATGTTCGAGAAGACGTCCACCGCGGCGGCGCCGTGGTACGTCGTCCCGGCGAACAAGAAGTGGTACGCCCGCATCGCCGTTCAGCAGCTCCTGATCGACGCGCTGGAGGACATCGATCCGCAGTGGCCGGCCGCCGACTTCGACGTGGCCGAGCAGATCGCAGCCGTCGAAGCGTCCTGACCCGGAACAGGATCGGCGGTCCGCGGGGGATCGGACCTCGGGGTCAGACCTCGGCGTCGGGCTGAGCGGCCTTGAGCCGGGCGCGGGCGCCCTCCAGCCACTCCTCGCAGCGGGCGGCCAGGGCCTCGCCGCGCTCCCAGAGCGCCAGCGAGTCCTCCAGGGTGCTTCCGCCGGCCTCGAGGCGCTGCACCACGAGGAGCAGCTCTTCGCGGGCCTCCTCGTAGCTGAGCGCGGTGACGTCCGGTGCGGTGGTGGTCTTCTCGGCCATGTCAGTTCCTCACGTCCTGGGAAGCGGTGCTGCTCCCGGTCTTCTTCTGCTGGGTGGTCTTGCGGGGGCGCGGGGCGGTTCCGGACGACGCCGGGGTGGTCGACTGCGCTGTGAACTTGCCTCCGGCGACCCGGATGAGCAGGTCGCGACCGCCCTCGGTCTGGGCCGGGTCGCGGACGATCGCGCCGGAATCCTCCCCGCCGTCGAGGTGGACGACGGCGTACCCGCGGTCCAGGGTCTTCTGCGGCGAGAGCGCCAGCAGCTGAGCCCGGAGGTGGGTGATCTGATCCTGGCCGCGTGCGAGGGCGGAGGTGAGCGCCGTCGTCGACGTCTGGCGGAGGCGCCGGAGCTCGTCGGCGCGTGAGTCCACCATGGTCAGCGGCTGCGCCAGGACCGGCCGGGAGCGGAGCTGCTCCAGACGTTCCGACTCCCGCTCCACGCGCTGGTGGATGACCCGGCGCATCTGATCCCGGGCGTAGGCGAGGCCCGCGAGCTCCTCGGCGACGTCCGGAACGATCCGCTTGGCGGCATCGGTGGGGGTCGACGCGCGGAGATCCGCCACGTAGTCCAGCAGGGGGTGGTCGGCCTCGTGGCCGATCGCGCTGACCACGGGCGTCGTGGCGCGGCTGACCGCGCGGATGAGGTCCTCGTTGCTGAACGGCAGCAGGTCCTCGAGGGAGCCGCCACCGCGCGCGATGACGATGACGTCGACGTCGGGGTCGGCATCGAGGTCGAGGAGAGCCGCCGTGACCTGGCCGACGGCCGTGACGCCCTGGACGGCGACCTCGCGCACGTCGAACTCGACCGCCGGCCAGCGGAGCGCGGCGTTCCGGAGCACGTCCTTCTTGGCGTCCGAGTCCCGGCCGGTGATGAGGCCGATCCGGTGCGGGAGGTAGGGGAGCGGCCGCTTGAGCTCGTCGGCGAACAGGCCCTCGGCGGCCAGCGCCTGCCGCAGCCGTTCGATCCTGGCGAGCAGATCGCCCAGACCCACCGGGCGGATGTCCCGCACGGACATGTTCAGGCGGCCCGTCTTGAGCCAGAACTCCGGCTTGAGCTGGGCCACCACACGGGAGCCGCGCTCCAGGGTGGTGTCCAGCCGGTTGAGGTTGTTGGCCCAGATGGAGGCCGGGAGCGAGACTTCGGCGTCGACGTCGCGCAGGGTCAGATAGGAAGCGCTGCCGCGATGGTTCAGTTCGATGATCTGGCCTTCGACCCACGCCATGGGCGTGCGGTCGATATGGGCCTTGAGCTTCTCCGACAGGAGCCGCAGAGGCCAGGGGTTGTCCGGGGAGGTCTCGCCCGCGGTGGCAGGCAGGGCCGCAAGGCTGTCCTGCGGTTCGCTCATGTGCTGTCCTCACTCTCGCCGTTCCTCCCTTCACCCTATCGAGGAGCGAGGACATTTTCGTGCCGACTAGACTGGCTGGTGACCCCGGTGACCTTTCCGCAGGTCCCGTCGCCCCGCTTTCCCGCCAATAGAAAGGCCACGGTGCGTACCACCATCGCCGTCCTCGCGGCCATCCTGTCCTTCGTCCTGACCCTGATCGCGGGTCCCGTGCTGTGGCTGGACAAGAACGTCGTGGACCGGGCGGGATTCGTGCAGACCATGAGCCCGCTCGGCCAGGACGACTCCTTCAAGAAAGACCTCGCCACGGCCATCGGCCGGCGGGTGGCGGCGGAAGTGCCCGTGCCGGAACAGCTCGATTCCGTGGTGGGCAAGGCGGTGACGGCGGCCGCGAACACCATGTTCGACCTGCCCGGCTACCCCGATGCCTGGAACGCCACGCTCGAGCGGAGCCACGCGCTGACCATCGGCGCTCAGTCGAAGACGTCCACGACCGCCTTCACTCTCGACGTCGCGCCGCTCGTCGATCTCGTGGTGAAAGAGGCGAACAAGAAGCTCCCGGTCAAGGTGGCGGGTCCCAAGGTCGCGCTCATCAGCATGGGTGACCTGAGCCAGCGGCAGATGATCGAACCGGTCCTCAAGATCGCCCCTTACGGCACGCCGCTGGCGGTCGGCGCCGCGATCGCCTTCTTGCTGGCCCTTGTCAGCGCGCGACGCCGGGGCGCTTTCCTCATGGTCGCCGGCGTCGGACTGGTGGTGATCGCCGTGATCTGGAAGGTGGTCGCGTTCGCGGGCGTCACCGTGCTGAGCCAGCGGATGAGCGGCGAACTCGAAGGGGTGGTCCTCACCCGCGTCGGTGACGTCGTCACGGCGCAGGTCGACCAGGCGTTCCTGCCGTTCGTCATCGCCGGACTCGCGGGATTCGTGGTCGGCATCGTGATCGAGTCGGTCCGGCGCCGGAAGGAGATCCGCCGGGTCGGCGCTTCCGCGCCGCCCGAGCAGGACTTCGACGACGACGGGTTCCTGCCCGGCCGTTGACCGTTCCCGCGCGGGGAATCACCCGGCGGCGGCGCCGTCCCAGATCTCCGGTGACGGGGTGATCTCCCGTGCCATCTCCTGCAGGAAGCGGATGACGACTTCCCGGTCCGCGGCCGTCAGCCCTGCCGCGACGCCGAATCGGCGCGCCTGCTGACGGCCCACGGTGTTCATCGCCGCGGCGCGGGTCTCTTCGGTGACGGTGATGGCCAGTGCCCGGCGGTCGCTGGGATGCGGCTGCCGCAGGATGTGGCCGGCACGTTCCAGACGGTCGAGGAGCTTGGTGGTCGAGGCCGTCGAGATGTTCAAGTGCGTCGCGATGCCGCCGGGGGTCGCCACGAGGCCCTGGTTGCGCGCCACGATCAGATAGTGGAGCGCCCTCATGTCCGACTCGTTGAGGTTCATGTAGCGGCGCGAGGCCTCGGACAGCTCATTCTCCGCCGCGCGGAGGGCCGCCATCGCCTCCATCAGGCGGTTGATCTGCTGGAGGTCCTCGGAGGACACGCCCGTCCTGTCGACCAGTTCCCCCTGCGGGTCGCTGGCTTCGACGTGGTACACGGACGCGGGTCCGATGCCCTCGTTCTCGACAGAAAATGTCATAGGTCAAGATTACTCCTTGGCTTTCTTTCAACCCATCTAATTGCTAGCCTGGCTAGAAACAAGGCAATGGAAGTAAGTCGCCGGCCGAGCCGGTGCCCCTTCCGATCGGGATGATGAGGGCTGGACATGGGAACACATCGCACCGCGGACGCACCTCCTCGCGAGCAGGAAGTGCGTCCGTCCTCCAGGGCCCGGAAGGGGCCGGCCCGCTGGATCAGGATCCTTCTTCCGGCGCTGCTCATTGTCGGGTGGCTCGTGGCCGGAAGTGTCGGAGGCCCGTACTTCGGCAAGGTGGACGAGGTTTCCTCCAACGACCAGACGACCTATCTGCCCTCGTCGGCCGAGGCCACTCAGGTCCAGCAGCTGCTGCCCGGCTTCAACGAGCAGGACCGGATCCCGGCCATCGTGCTGTTCAGCTCTGACGCGGCTCTCAGCCAGCAGCAGACCACGGCGATCACCGCCGCGCTGCAAGACCTGAAGGGTCGAGAGGGCGTCGCCGGGGACATCTCTCCGGCCATCCCATCGGAGGACGGGAAAGCGGTCCAGGCGTTCGTGAGCATCGACTCGTCCGCCGAGGTGGGCGCAGTGGTCGAAGAGCTGCGGAAGGAGCTGCGTCAGAACGTCCCGTCCGGCGTCACCGCTCAGGTGACGGGACCCGCCGGGTTCACCGCGGATCTTCTGGAGGGCTTCTCGGGCATCGACGGGCTCCTGCTGGCGGTCTCCCTGATCGCGGTCCTGATCATCCTGGTGGTGGTCTACCGTTCCTTCCTGCTGCCCCTGGCGGTGCTGCTCAGCAGTGTCTTCGCCTTGTGTGTCGCCTTGCTGACCGTGTGGTGGCTGGCGAAGGCGGGCGTGCTGCTGCTCAACGGCCAGACGCAGGGCATCCTGTTCATCCTGGTCATCGGCGCGGCCACCGACTACTCCCTCCTCTACGTCTCCCGCTACCGGGACGAGCTGGCACGCGGCCACGAGCGCTGGGCCGCCTCCCGCACAGCGCTGCGCCGGTCCATCGAGCCGATCGCGGCGTCCGGCGGAACCGTCATCGCCGGTCTCCTGTGTCTACTGCTGAGTGACCTGAAGTCCAACAGCGCCCTCGGTCCTGTGGCGGCGATCGGGATCGTCTTCGCGATGCTGTCGGCGCTGACCTTCCTACCGGCCCTGCTCTATGTCATGGGCAAGGCCGCGTTCTGGCCGCGTCGCCCGCGTGCCGTGGACGACGACGTCGACGCGGCCTCGGCGCCCACGCGCCGGACCGTGTGGGACCGCCTCGCCGTGGCCATCCGGCGTCGTCCGCGGCTGATCTGGAGCAGCACCGTGGTGCTCCTCGTGGCCGCCTGCTTCGGGCTGGGCGGGCTGCAGGCCTCCGGGGTGCCGCAGTCCGACCTGGTCCTGGGGAAATCCGAAGCCCGTGACGGCCAGAAGGCCCTGGGCGAGCACTTCCCGGGCGGCTCGGGCAGCCCTGCGCTGCTGGTCGTGCCCGCGGACCGCTGGTCTGAGGCCGCCGCCGTCGCATCCCGGGAACCGGGAGTCCAGTCGGTGAGTGTGAGTTCCAAGGACGCCCCGGGCGGTTCGATTCCGTGGACCCCGCCGGGGGAGAAGCCGGCCAGCCGTGCTCCCCAGGCCGCCAACGCCACGCCGACCGAGGCGGACGGCAGGGTGCTGCTCCAGGCGACGCTCCGGGACGCCCCGGATTCGCAGGCGGCAGAGGACACCGTGGTCGCCCTGCGGAACGCACTCGGCCGGGACGTTCCGGGGAGTCTGGTGGGTGGGGTGACCGCCACGGCCCTCGACACCAACACGGCCTCGGTGCACGACCGGAATCTCATCATTCCTGTGGTGCTCGGGGTGATCTTCGTGATCCTGGGGCTGCTGCTGCGCTCGATCGTGGCTCCGCTGCTCCTGATTCTGAGCACGGTGCTTTCCTTCGGCGCTGCGCTGGGAGTCGCCGCCCTCGTGTTCAACCATGTGCTGCACTTCCCCGGGGCGGACGCGTCGGTGCCGTTGTACGGGTTCGTGTTCCTGGTGGCGCTCGGCATCGACTACAACATCTTCCTCATGAGCAGGGTGCGGGAGGAGATGAAGAAGCACGGCTCCCGGGAGGGGCTGCTCCGCGGTCTGAAGGCGACGGGCGGGGTGATCACCTCGGCGGGCCTGGTGCTGGCGGCCACGTTCGCCGCGTTGGGTGTGATCCCGATCCTCTTCCTGGCCCAGATCGCGTTCATCGTGGCGTTCGGCGTGCTGCTGGACACCTTCGTGGTCCGGTCGCTGCTGGTGCCGGCGGTCAGTTACGAGCTGGGCCGGTGGATCTGGTGGCCTTCGCGCTGGTCGCGGAAGCGGTGAGCCCGGCCGGGCCGCGGAGCCGTGCACGGTCGATGGGGGACCGTGACGGCACGCAGGCGGCCTCCGGGGGAGGGCTGGGACGCAGCTCACCCCCGGAGGCCGGGTCCGGTTCAGTAGAATGGATGTCATGACCTCGGCCGCCATCTCAGTGCCCATGCCCTCCATCCCGCGTAAGCGCCGGACCCGCGAGGATGTGGAGGCCGCTGCGCCCGTCACCACTCCGAAGAAGGTCCTGCTGGCTGCGCCGCGCGGCTACTGCGCCGGCGTGGACCGTGCCGTGATCGCCGTCGAAAAGGCGCTGGAGCACTACGGTCCTCCCGTGTATGTGCGCAAGCAGATCGTCCACAATGTGCACGTGGTGACCTCTCTCGAGGAGAAGGGCGCCATCTTCGTGGAGGAGAACGACGAGGTGCCCGAGGGCGCCCTGGTCATCTTCTCCGCTCACGGCGTCTCTCCGGCCGTGGTGCAGTCGGCCGAGGACCGTGGCCTGCGGACAATCGACGCGACGTGCCCGCTGGTCACCAAGGTTCACCGCGAGGCAGTGCGCTTCGCGAAGGACGATTACGACATCCTGCTCATCGGCCACGAGGGCCATGAGGAGGTCGAAGGCACCGCGGGTGAGGCTCCGGAGCACATTCAGGTCGTCAACGGGCCTCACGAGGTCGACCAGGTGACGGTCCGTGACCCCGACAAGGTCATCTGGCTCTCGCAGACCACCCTCAGCGTGGACGAGACCATGGAGACCGTGCGCCTGCTGCGCCAGAAGTTCCCGACCCTGCAGGACCCGCCCAGCGACGACATCTGCTACGCGACCACCAACCGCCAGGTGGCCATCAAGAAGGTGGCCCCGCAGGCCGACCTCGTGATCGTGGTCGGTTCGGCGAATTCCTCCAACTCCGTCCGCCTCGTGGAGGTGGCGCTGGAGTACGGCGCCAAGCGGTCCGAGCGTGTGGACTACGCGAACCAGGTCGATGAGGCGTGGTTCGAGGGTGTGGCCACCGTCGGCGTCACCTCCGGTGCGTCGGTGCCCGAGGTCCTGGTGCAGGACGTCCTGCGTCTGCTGGCCGACTACGGGTACGGCGACGTCCAGGAAGTCGTGACGGCCGAGGAGGACCTGCTGTTCTCCCTCCCCAAGGAACTGCGCGCGACGCTCAAGGCCGCCGGCGATTCCAGCCGGGCCCTGGGCGGCCGCGGCAACCGGCCCCTGAGCTGACGGATCGTCGCTGACGGTGACGGACAAGCTCCTGACCTGCAGTGATGGCTGGGATTCCGGTCAGTTCTCCCTCCTGACGGCTGATAGCCTCGAAGGATGAGCAGGCGATTCAGGCAAGTGGATGTTTTCGGCACGTCGGCGCTGGGCGGTAACCCGGTGGCCGTGGTGCTCGACGGCGAGGGGCTGACCACCGAGGAGATGGTCCGCCTCACCGCCTGGACCAACTTGTCCGAGTGCACTTTCGTCCTGCCGCCGACCACCGATGAGGCCGACTACCGCGTCCGGATTTTCGCTCCCGGTTCCGAGTGCCCTTTCGCCGGCCACCCGACGCTCGGAACAGCACGGGCCTGGCTGGACGCGGGAGGGGTTCCGAAGACGCCCGGTGTCATCGTGCAGGAGTGCGGCGCCGGTCTGATCCAGGTCCGGGAAGAAGAGGGCCTGCTGGCTTTCTCGGCCCCGGGTCTGATCCGTGGCGGTGAGGTGGAGGAGTCCTATCTGCAGGATGTCGTGGAGATCCTGGGCATCGAGCGCGACGACGTGGTCGAGTCCCGGTGGATCGACAACGGTCCCGGGTGGGTGGGAGTTCTCCTGGCAGACGACCGTGCTGTGGTGGATCTCCAGCCGAACGCGAGCCGTCATCCGGGCCGCTGGGACATCGGAGTCCTCGGCCCGTGCGCCGACGGCGACCAGGATGCGTTCGAAGTGCGGGGCTTCTTCTCCGACGGGATCGGCGGCCCCTTGATGGAAGACCCGGTGACCGGCAGCCTCAACGCGTCGGCGTCTCAATGGATGATCGAGACCGGTCGCGCGACGGCTCCGTTCATCAACCGGCAGGGCGGCTGCATGGACCGGGACGGCCGCGTGCACATCAAGGACATCGACGGCGAGCTGTGGGTCGGCGGCGCCGCTGAAGTGGTCTTCAGCGGGGAGTACCGCGGCTGAGCCCCGCGGGTT
The DNA here is from genome assembly GCF_041360795.1 of Arthrobacter sp. RCC_34. Taxonomy (NCBI): domain Bacteria; kingdom Bacillati; phylum Actinomycetota; class Actinomycetes; order Micrococcales; family Micrococcaceae; genus Arthrobacter; species Arthrobacter sp. RCC_34. Next base: position 512,159 of record NZ_JBFUPW010000001.1, read on the forward strand.
GAGGCCGGCGGGCTGAGTCCCGCGGGCGCCGCCGTCAGGAGGCGGCCCGGTCGTCGTCCAGGAGCTCGGCTGAGGTGAGGACCCGCGGCGTCGTTTCGATGGTGGACGGGGTGCTGAACTGCTCGGCATCGCCGAGGTTCAGGCTCGTCATCTTGCGGGCGGTGCTCAGGACGCGGGTTTCGAGGGTTCCGACGAAGCGGTTGTAGTTCTCCACGCTCGACTTCAGGGACGATCCCATCTTGGAGATGTGCCCGCCCATGGTTCCCAGACGGGTGTACAGCTCCTGGGAGAGGTCGTAGAGGTCCTTGGCGTTCTCGGTCAGGAGTTCCTGCCGCCACGTGACGGCGACGGCCTTCAGCAGTGCCATCAGGGTGGCGGGCGACGCGAGGGCGACGTTGCGGCTGAAGCCGTAGTCGAGCAGGCTGCCGTCCGCCTCCAGCGCTGCGGCCAGGAAGGACTCCGCGGGCAGGAAGCAGACCACGAGCTCCGGACTGGCGGGCACCGCGTCCCAGTAGCGCTTGCTCGCCAGGGCGTCGATGTGGGCCCGGACCGCCTTGGCATGGGCTTTCATGAGGTCGTTCCGCCGCTCCGGTGAGGACGAGGACCCGCTCTCCTGGGCTTCCAGGAAGGAGGTGAGCGGCACCTTCGAATCCACTACCAGGTACTTGCCCTGGGGCAGCTGCACCACGAGGTCGGGCCGGACCGCCGAGTCACCGGACACCGAGCTGAACTGTTCGTGGAAGTCCACATGGTCCAGCAGGCCGGCGGATTCGACCACCCGGCGGAGCTGGACTTCTCCCCAGCGTCCACGGCTGGCGTTGTTCTTCAGGGCCGAGGCCAGAGAGTGGGTGCTCTCGAGGAGCGCCGCCTCCACCTGACGGGCCGATTGGAGCTGCTCGGAGAGCTGACCGAACTGGTGCTGCCGGTCCCGCTCCAGGACGGCGACGTGCTGCTGGACGGCGGCGAGTTTCTCGGCCACGGGCGCCAGCGCATGCAGGACGGTGTTCTCCTGCTCGTCAAAACTGCTGAGGGCCCTGTTCTGGCGTTCGAGCAGTTCAGCACGCGCCCGGGCGTCGGCGAGGGATTCGCGGCTCAGGCCCAGCTGCTGTTCCGCATCCCGCAGCTGGGCGCGCAGGAGGGGCGCGCCGTCGTCGTTCCGGGACCGTCCCCAGAGGAAACCGGCGGCGAGGCCGAGCAGCAGTGCGAGAAGAACCAGCAGGATGTTTTCCATGCTTTTCACTGTGCCATGGGGGACTGACATTAATGACGGCGGCGGGCCGAGGGGCGGTTCCCGGTATGATGGTTGACCGTGGCTCTTACTATCGGCATCGTCGGACTTCCCAATGTTGGCAAGTCAACGCTCTTCAACGCACTGACCCGCAACCAGGTCCTCGCAGCGAACTACCCGTTCGCGACGATCGAGCCGAATGTCGGCGTCGTCAACCTCCCGGATCCGCGCCTCACCCAGCTCGCCGAGATCTTCGGCAGCCAGCGGATCCTCCCGGCCACCGTGTCCTTCGTGGACATCGCAGGCATCGTGAAGGGCGCGTCGGAAGGTGAAGGTCTGGGCAACCAGTTCCTCGCCAACATCCGCGAGGCCGAAGCCATCGCCCAGGTGGTGCGCGTGTTCGATGACCCGGATGTCATCCACGTCGACGGCAAGGTCGACCCGCGCTCCGACATGGAGACCATCAACACCGAGCTGATCCTCGCCGATCTGCAGACCATCGAGAAGGCCATCCCGCGCCTCGAGAAGGACATCCGCGCCCGCAAGCGCGAGCAGTCCGAACTGGACGCCATCAAGGCCGCCCAGACCGTCCTCGAACGCGGCGACACCATCTTCTCCTCGATCGCCTCGGACAAGCTCGACCTCGACAAGCTCAAGGAACTGAGCCTGCTCACGGCCAAGCCCTTCATCTATGTGTTCAACGCCGACGAGGGCATCCTGGGCAGCGAGGAGAAGCAGGCAGAACTGCGCGCTCTGGTCGCGCCGGCCGACTGCATCTTCCTCGACGCCAAGCTGGAATCCGACCTGGTGGAGCTCTCCGAGGAGGAGGCCCGCGAGATGCTCGAGATGAACGGCCAGGAGGAGTCCGGCCTGGACCAGCTGGCGCGCGTCGGTTTCCACACTCTCGGCCTGCAGACCTACCTCACGGCAGGTCCCAAGGAGGCCCGCGCCTGGACCATCCGCCAGGGCGACACCGCCCCGCAGGCGGCCGGCGTGATCCACACCGACTTCCAGCGCGGCTTCATCAAGGCGGAGGTCGTCTCCTTCCAGGACCTGGTCGACGCCGGATCCATGGCCGAGGCGAAGTCCCGCGGCAAGGTCCGCATCGAAGGCAAGGAATACGTCATGTCCGACGGCGACGTGGTGGAGTTCCGCTTCAACGTGTAGTTGCGTGGGAAGGTGGCGGTTTGATGGATGCAGCACTCGCCGGAATCGTCGGGGCTATCGCTGGTGGAGTCATCGGTGCGGTCGCAACGCTCTCTGCGACGCTTGTCAGCGGCTGGCTAACCGCGCGACAGACCCGTAACGAAGCGCGGATTGCGCTTGTCCGCGAGGCTATGCGCTATCGAGGTGATCAAAGCCGACTCGTGAGCGCGCTGAACGAGCTTCCGCTGATGTTTGGCCATGATGCAGAGTGCATGCGACTGTTGCGAGGTGTCACCGGTGCCGCATCCGAAGAGGCGCGAACGAATGCGCTGAAGGACCTCATTATCCGTCTCGCAGAGCTAGCGAAGATTAGCAAGACTGTGACCCACTCCGACATCACGACACCACTTTCACACCAAAAGTAGTGGCGTGGCAGAGTTCCGCAGCAGTTTGGCTTTTCGCGCGGATGGCGAACCGTCAATGCACTCTGTTCAGGTCGAATGGCGCTGACCAATTCTCGCGCTCGAAGAGTTCGCTCAAGGGCATGGAGAGAGCCTCGACCATTTCTGGGTGTTCAGGGAGGTCATTGATTCGCATGCCGATTACATGCAAGTTGAGAATGCTTGTGTCTGGCCAGGCAACATCTCGTCGAACTGCAACCAGGAAGTCAGCCATGAGGCGCATGACGATCAGGGGCGGCGGCGAAGTATTCGCTGAGGTGCGATACCTGTAGAATGTCTCAACGACTTCATCTGACCCCCAGACCGTGACGAAGGTTTGGAAGTCAGCCATAGTGTCTTCCAGCCTCTTGGTTGCCGCCGCGTTTCGTGAGGGCGTAAGCATGTCCCCTAGAGTCTGTAGAAACGGCAGGTAGAGCTCGTACTTCTTCTGTGCGACGCGATCTTCCAGTGCCCTAAGCCGGGCAGAATCCTGTTCGGAATGTTGAGCACGACGGGCTGATCGTGAAGCCCAAATTGCGGAGAAGATAGCAACGGCCGCCGGTACGGCCAAGGCCGCGATCTGCAGCCACAGGGTGAGTGTCATGTTTCAGAGTTTGCCACAAGGTTATGGAAACGATCTGAGTGGGGGACCCGCGCAGACAACTGCTTGAAGTAGTTCTACAACCTAACTGGTGGAGTTCCGCTTCAACGTCTAGTCCGACACGGGAAGGGCCCCGGCACCAGTGGGTGCCGGGGCCCTTTCGCCGTCTCTGGGTCAGCGGTACGTGACCTTGACGCCGTACCGGGGGTCCCACGTGAGGTAGCCGTGCTGGAAGAACTGCCGGGTACCCCACACGTTGTTCGGATAGTACTGCCCCATGAGCAGGGGCTGTTCCTCCGTGGTCGGATATCCGAGCCGGCCCCAGGCCCAGTTGAGGGACTGATAAACCCGGGCGTCTCCACCCATCACCCGTTGTGCGCCGGTGGTTTTCGACCACCAGATTATGCCGTTCTGGAACAGCTGGTAGCAACCGCCGCCGGGACCTGAGCAGTTCTCATCGCTGGTGGGGTACCCGAGTGACTTGCCCGCATACGCAAATGAGCTGTAGTCGCCCCAGACGAAGTTGGAGCGCTGGTAGGTGCCCAGGATCGAGCCCCAGACGGCGCGAGCGGGGGTCTTAGGAGACCACCAGATCATCCCGTACTGGAAGCGCTGAGAGCACCCTGACTTGTCGACGTTGTTGACAGTCAGGCCGAAACACTGCTCCGGCCCTGTCGGATATCCGAGGTGGCCCTTTTCGCCGCCCAGAGCCCGCCACTTGGTGCGGATGGCGCCCTTGACCGGCTGTGAGCTCGTGGCCGGGGTCCACATCACGGTTCCATTGACGAATTCCTGGCTGCAGCCGCCCTGAGTCAGGCCACACCGCTCATCCGCCAGCGGGGGTCCGTACAAGCCGACGTTGACCGCATCGCCGTCCCAGCGGAACATCGCACCCTTGACCACCGTGAGCGAAGTCCCCTTGGTGTAAATGGAGGCGTGCTGGAAAGTCGTTTTGCAGTAGCCGCGTGCGTAGTACAAGTCGCACCTCGAGTCGAGCGGGTAACCTGCCTGACCGGCTTCGCCACCGAGGGCGCGCCAGCGATTCCACTCCGGGCTGCCGACGGCGACGACGCCCAGCGCCGAGGAGCCCAGGGAGTACCTCTGGACGACGGCGTAGTATTTCACGCTGTTCATGTAGCCCACGTACCGTGCGGAACAGCCTCCCCGAGCGAGGCCGCACTGCACCGGAGACAGCCACCGAACGCCGATGATGCCGGGGACGTCCGGGTGCACGTATTGGACGATCGGCTGGCTGCGGTCGAGCGCGAATGCTGCGGCTCCGTTGGGTGCCACGATGATGACCTTCTCGAAGGCCTGCTGGTACGAGCCGGGCACCGTGAATCCGGACTCGGCCCACTGATAGTCATCAAGGTCCGTCACCGGCATGCCGTACTTCGCGTAGCCGCCACCGGCGAAGTACCGGGTGCCCACGCCCGTCGTCCGGGAGACGCCGTGGGCTCCGCGTGCCGGTTTCCAATAGGCGGTGCCGAACTCGAACTCCTGGGTGCAGAAGGTGCTTGTCGCGCAGGCCTGAGCCCCAAGAGCCTTGCCGAAGATCGGAGCGATTCCATAGGACCCGTACCACGTAGTGAAACGGCTGCCCACCGGGATCGGCGACGGCGTGGCAGTCGGTTGCGGGCTGGGCGTCGCGGTGGCCGTGACGCTGGGAGCCGGAGTGGGTTCCGACGTCGGCGGTGCCGTCGGAGCCTCGGTGGTCACCGGGGTCGCGGAGGGCGCGGGCGCTGTTTCCGTCGGAGCGGAAGTCTCCGTCGGCGTCGCGGTGGCGCTGACCGTCGGAGTGGGGGACGCCTCCGCCAGGGCGGGGGCCAGTGGCGTCACCAGCCCGCTGCACAAGGCGACCGTCGCGGTCACTGCATAGAGGGCCTTGAGGCCTCTCTGTCGAATGCTGGGCAAGTGTGCCATGGTCCCCCAAAAAAATACCGAACGGCTGGATAGCTGAACGAATGCTATCGGTTGGGGTCGTCGCTGGGAAGGGCGGGAAGTGCGATGACCAGACGCTGGTGTGGTCCACCCTGGATTTCAGCGCGGTTCGACGTCCGCGGCGGCGTCCCAACGCCAGAGCCGGTGCTGAAAGCACGTGATACTCCATATCCGACGGCGACGTGGTGGAGTACCGCTTCATCATGGGCCACGGAGCGAAGGGGAGCCGGCCGGGGCCGGAACCGTCGCCGCTCAGAAGGTGTGGTTGGCGGACAGCTCCGTCTTCGGATAGCGACCGAACTTCGCCCGGTAGGCGTCAATGAGTTCGTGTTCAGTGACCTCTTCACCCGCTGCGAGCCGCGCGAGGTACGGCACGAGCCAGTGGGCGTCACAGGCGTCGAACTCTTCGGCGAAGGACTCCTTCAGCGCATCATCGACGATCACCCATGTGACCCGCAGTTGCCCGCCGACGTTGGCGATGTGAGGCCCCTTCGAGAAATTGAGGAGCGTCATCTCGCCCAGCGGATGGACGCTGATCGACACCGGGTGTGGCCAGCCGGTGGCACCCTCGGGGGAGTGGCCCAGGACCAGGAAATCCAGTGGTTCGCGCGAGTTGTCAGCCACTCAAGCTCCTTCGTGGTGGGGAAGCGCCTCTCGTTGTGGTTCCCGGTTTCAATCCGCTGAATCGGTCGACGGGTCCGCCGCCGCGGCCTCCGCGAGACCCTTGAGGTGCTTCGTCGTCGCGCGCCTGATCGAGGCCACCTTCGGGTTGTCCACGCGTCCCGGGGGCAGGCTGTCCAGAATCGTGACGTCCGCTCGGGCGGCGAGCGTCAGCAGGCCCCACATGCCGATCGAGTCCAGCTCCAGGTTGATCTCCTGGGGAGTGACGGCCGCGAAAGCCGCATGGGCGACCGCTTCGACCTCAGGGTCGCTCGGCCTTTTCGCAGCGCCCTTGACGGCGTTCGGCTGATTCGAATAGTTGTCCAGCCCGGTGAGCAGCTTGTCGGCGCGCTCGGCCCCGAGCGCGGCCTCGACCCTCTCCTGGATCGGGTACGTCTCTGTCATGGTCGTCTCCTGGCCTCAGGTCGTCTCCGCGGTGATGTCCGCCGGTACGCCGGCGGGCGTTCACCGCCCATGCTAGACGACCAGGCATCGACCGCGCAGCGTCAGGCCCGCGGCGCCAGGAGCCCGTCCGCGAGGACGTCGAGCATGGCGGTGACGGCCTCCGCAGGCAGGCCGCTGTTGTCGGCGACGGCGGCCACGCCGCCCACCAGGCGGCACATCTGCAGGGCTTCCGCATCGGGCCGGAGGTCTGACCCGAGGGCGTCGATGACCCGCTGATTGGCCTGCATGTAGGTCTGGCACTTGGCCTCGTAGGGGGATCCGGCGACTCCGAGTGAGGCGGTGATCCGCGCGGCGGCGCCCTGGTGTGCCGTCAGCATCGCGGTGTACTCACGGAGCCAGAGGGCGAGCCGTTCCCGTGGAGTCCCTGGCGCCTCCATGGCGGCGTCCACGGCGGCGTTGACCTTGTCCGCCCAGGCCTCGATGACGGCGTCGTGGAGCGCGTCCTTGGTGGGGAAGTGGCGATACAGCGTACCGGCGCCGATTCCGGCCTTCTTGGCCACCTCGTCCATGGTCAGCGCGTCATAGCCTTTGGCGCGGGCCAGCTCCCGGGCCACTTCGACGATCCGGTCACGGTTCCGACGGGCGTCAGCGCGCACCTGAACACTTCCTTCGTGAAAAGTCTTGCGAAAACGGAGAGTGTCTCCGTATAGTTCTAAGCGGAGCAACTCTCCGATTAGTGTACGCCAGTCCCCGTCGTCAGAACAGGACTCCCCATGGCTCCCCTCACAGACACCCTTCTGCCCACCCGGAACCGGGCCACAGTCCGGACCACTTCCCTCGGGCTGGGCCTCGTCATGCTCGCCCAGCTCATGCTCGTCCTCGACGCCACCGTCGTGAACGTGGCGCTGCCCCGCATCGCCACGGACCTCCACTTCTCTCCGGCCCAGCTCAGCTGGGTCCTGAACGCCTACGCCCTCGCCTTCGGCGGCCTCCTGCTGCTCGGCGGCCGCGTCGGCGACGTGCTCGGACGCCGCCGGACCTTCCTGGCCGGCGTCGCCGTCTTCACCCTTTTCTCCCTCCTCGGCGGCCTCGCCACCGACCCGGTCTTCCTCGTGGTCGCGCGCGCCTTCCAGGGCGTCGGCGCCGCGTTCGCCGCACCCAGCGTGCTCGCCCTCATCACGACCAGCGCCCGCGATGACAAGGCGCGCAACCGCGCCCTGGCCATGTTCTCCGCGATCTCCTCCATGGGTGGCGCGCTCGGTCTCATTCTCGGCGGCATCCTGACGTCGACGGCGGACTGGCGGTGGACGCTGTTCATCAACGTCCCCATCGGCCTGGCCATTCTCGTGACCGTGCCGAAGCTGGTGGCGGAGACCCCGCGCCAGACAGGCCACTTCGACGTCCTGGGAGCCGTCACCGCCACCGGCGGCGCCGTCGCGATCGTCTGGGCCCTGATCCAGGCCGCTGAGGACGGCTGGTCCAGCCCGCTCACCCTCACGGGACTCGCCGTCGGCGTCCTCCTGCTCGTGGCGCTCGCCGTGACGGAACGACGAGTGGCTCACCCGCTGCTCCGGCCTCAGCTGCTCCGCAGCCCCAGCCGCGTGGCGGCGCTGGCCGCGATGGCGGCGACGTACGCCGGAATGCTCGCGATGTTCTTCCTGATGGTGCAGTACCTGGAGGACTCGAAGGGGTATTCGCCGCTCGTCACGGGCCTGATGTTCCTGCCGATGCCCGTCGGGGTGTTCACGATGTCCCGCATCGTGCCACGCCTGGTGGAGCGATTCGGCGCGGAGCGTCTGGTGAACGTCGGCGCCGCACTCCGGGTGGCGGCTTTCGTGCCGCTGGCTCTGATCGGCCCGCAGACGCCGCTCGCGGTGGTGATCGCGGCGCTCGCTTTCACGGGCATCTCGGCCGGTCTCACCTTCATGCCGCTGACCACGCTCGCCCTGCGCAACGTCGATCCCGAGGAGGCCGGTGCCGCATCGGGGCTGTTCCAGACCATGCAGCAGCTCGGCGGGGCGGTAGGCCTGGCCATCGTGGCGTCCGTCTTCGCGGCCTTCGCGATCCCGGGCGACTTCTACGCCGGCGGTCGGGCAGGCTTCCTCGCCGCGACGATCCTGTCGGTCATCGCGCTGCTGTCGGTGCTCGGCCTGGCGTTCCGGACACGGGCCGCCCGCCCGCTGGAGGCCGACGTCGACGTCGTCTGAGCCATCCGCTGTCCGTTCACGCCCTGACGGGACCGACCCCGACGCCACCTGGTGCCGGGGTCTTTCCGTGCCGGGAGTCGTCGGGCGAGACGGCCGTGGTCGTCGCGGCACGGGAGGCCGTGTGGCAGGCTCGTGCTGTGGCACGGTCGGCGGCTGCCACGACGACGGCGACCCGTCGCCTCCCGGGGCGCGGCAGGGAAAGGGTGTGACGCCATGTCAGAGGTTCCTCGCGAGTCCGGATTCCTCGAGGTCACCGATGGCCAGCGGATCTACTGGGAGGAATGGGGTGACCCACTGGGAACGCCCGTCCTTTATCTGCACGGAGGTCCCGGCGGAGGGCTCAGCGCGAGTGGTTACCGGCGCCGGGTGGACCTGGAACGGACCCGGGTGGTGGGCTTCGAACAGCGAGGGTGCGGGCGCTCGCTCCCACACGCCTCCGATCCGCTGACAGACCTCGGGGTGAACACGACTGCCTGCCTGATCGGGGATATCGAATCACTTCGTGCCGACCGCGGGATCGACCGCTGGGTGGTCAACGGCGTCTCATGGGGTTCCACTCTCGCACTGGCGTATGCCCAGACCCACCCGGACCGGGTGCTGGGGCTTGTGCTCGTGGCGGTCACCACCACGAGCCGCCGTGAGGTCGAGTGGATCACCGAAGGGGTCGGCATGATGTTCCCCGAGGCCTGGGACAGGCTTGCCTCGTTCGCGGAGGATTCGGGAATCGGATACCGGCGGGGCGAGGGGCGATTGATCGACGCCTATGCCCGGCTCCTGCAATCGCCGGACAGTGCGCTTCGCGATGCGGCGTCGAAAGAGTGGGCCCTGTGGGAAGACACCCACGTGTCCATCGGGGCCGGCGGATTCTCCCGGGACCCGCGATGGGAGTCCGACGCTTACCGCCTCGCCTTCGCGACGCTGACGACGCATTACTGGTCGAACTCAGGGTTCTGCGAGGCCGGGCTCCTGGCGGGTATGGCCAGTATCGCGGACATACCCGGCATGCTCATTCACGGCCGGAACGACATTTCCGGGCCGGCGGTGACCGCCTGGGAGGTGCACCGCGCATGGCCCGCGTCCCGTCTGGTGATCGATGAGGGGGAAGGCCACGGAGGCGCCGGGATGATCGAGGCGTGGTCGCGGGCGAATGACGAAATCCTGGCGTCGGCCCGAGTCCGGGGCACGGCGTGAGTGGCGCAGGGCGCCGGGAGACGCGGGTGGTCCAGAAGGCTGTCGCCTACGTCGTCCACCGCGGACGGCTCCTGGTCTTCACTCACGACGACGTGCCGATCGAGACCACGGGGGTGCAGGTTCCGGCGGGGACGGTCGAGCCCGGGGAGTCTCCCGCGGAAGCCGCCGTCCGGGAGGTGCTCGAGGAGACCGGGCTGAGGACCCGTGCGGTTCGTGAGCTGGGCACGGAGGTCTACGATGTGAGGCCGGCCAAGGACGAACGTCACGAACGTCATTTCTTCCAGCTGGCACCGGTGGAGGACTCTGTCCCGGAACGATGGCACGCTGGCGAGGAGCATCCGTCCGAGGGGCAGGCGCAGCGCTGGACCTGCTGGTGGGCGCCCTTGGATCACGGGCACGTGCTGTGCGCGGGCTTCGGGGCCCGGCTGGGGGAAATCGTCGGCTGATGCAGCCTTTCGAGTCGAAGATGGCGGGCTGGTATCGATGGATTTCACAGACGCGCCCCTATATCACGCGATATATTTAGTGGGTGAGTAACCGTGTTCGAGAAATCCGCGAAGCCGCTGGATTGAGTCAGGCCGAGCTGGCCCGCCGCTCTGGCGTGGCTCAGCCCAACATCGCGGCTTACGAGGCTGGTCGGCGCAAGCCGAGCGTTGACATGGTGAACCGCCTCCGCGCGGCGACACTGCCGCTTCCCCATGATGCGTTGGCTGACCACCGAACCGACCTGGTCGATCTCGCGCACCACTATGGTCTTGTCAACGTGAGAGTCTTCGGGTCGGTCGCTCGACGTGACGACAGGCCCGGCAGCGATCTGGACCTTCTGGTCACGAGACCTGCAGGCATGGGTCTGTTGACGCTTGCGAAGTTTGCCGATGAAGCCGGCGAACTCTTGGGCATCGAGGTCGACGTCGTGACTGACGGCGGCCTGCCGGACGACCATGAAATTCTGAAGTCTGCGGTTGAAATATGAGCGATCGTGACAACCGGGCCCTGAATGAGATCTTGAGGCTGTGTGCGATCGGAGCCGATCTCGTCGCGCGAGGGCCCGACTGGTACACCGGTGACCCTGACAATGTGCCAGGACTCGCAGCAGAGTCGCTCATCGTAAAAATCGGAGAAAACGTGGCGCGCATGAGTTCAGAGACGATTGGGCTGCATCCGGAAGTTCCCTGGTCCTCCATCAAACGCATGCGGGACCGGTTGGCCCATCACTATGAGGGAACGGACTACGGGGCCGTCTGGGACACCCTGGTCAACGATCTGCCGGTCATCGATGGATACATCCGGTCGCTCGATCTCGGATGAATCCTGGAGGCCGCCCGGCAGCGTGTTTTTTGCTGAGCGCGACTCTGAGAAGTTCGAGGTTTGTGGACCATGCCACCTACGTTGCGCTGCAGATCGTCAGCGGTCTGCAGGTCGCTCGGCACGACCGCATGATGTAAAACACGCTGTCCACTGGAAATCGTGCGAGCAACCCTGATTGAACCTGACCGGAACTATCGGGTCCCGTCCCCGGCCTGCCCCGGAGAATCATTGGTGTCAGGAGGACCACATGATCGCCACGCTCAACGCTCTGGTCGACCACATCGAGGAGAACCTCGGCGAGCCGATCGACGTCGCCGAATTCGCCCGGCGGCACGGCACCACGGAGTATCACCTGCGGAGGATGTTCGCATCGCTGGCGCAGATGCCGCTCTCGGAATACATCCGCAACCGCCGGATGACCCTCGCCGGTGCGGAGCTGGCCGCAGGCGCGCCGCATCTCCTCGACGTGGCCGTGCGCTACGGCTACGGGTCGGTCGAGGCGTTCGGCCGGGCGTTCCGTTCCGTGCACGGCGCCAGCCCGTCCGAGGTGCGACGCCATGGTGGTCCGCTCAGCACTCACACCATGCTCAGGTTCCGCCTGAGCGTAGAAGGGGGCACGTCCATGGACGTCACCATCACCGAACTGCCCGGCCTCATGCTCGTCGGGCATGCCGCTCGGGTCCCGCTCATCCATCGAGGGGTCAACCCTCACATCCAGGCGCACCTCGCCGCGATCCCGGTCGAGGAGCACGTGCGCCTCAAAGCCCTGAGCAACGCCGAACCGTCGGGAATCCTCGCCGTCACCGACGGTGTCGACCCCGACGCTCCGGAAGGCTCCCCGCTCACGTATCTGCACGGCGTCGCGGTGGAGTCCGGCACGGAGGTGCCGGAGGATCTCGATGCTCTCCCGCTCGACGCCGGCACCTGGGCGGTGTTCGCCGCGCGGGGCCCGTTCCCGGAGACGCTGCAGAATCTGTGGGCCGCGACGGCGACCGAATGGTTCCCGTCGAATCCGTGGCGCCTGCGGCCGGGGCCGTCGATCGTGCGGTACCTGGAGTTCACGGAGAGCTTCGCCTCGTGCGAGCTCTGGCTGCCGGTCGAGAAGGGGTGAGCGAGCGGCTGTGCGGCCGACGTCGGTCATGGCAGGATCAGTGTCCATGACCGACGTCGAGAACATCACGGATGGCATTGCGCTTCTCCGCACCCTGGAGACGATCCCCACGTGGAGGAAGCCCCGGTGGGAAGATCTTGGCCTGCCCGTCGTCGACCGAGGTGACCATGCGATCTTCCCTCTAGCGGTGGCGCCGCTGATTGATTCCGGCGAAGCCCGCGCCCTCCTTGAGACCGAGACCATGCTGAGAAATCACTGCATTCACTACTACGGCGGCGATTCCTTTCATGCCGAGTCGGTCCTCAGCACCGACGAAGGCTACGGGCGGAAGGTGCTCGAGGCCGGGGCCATTCCTCACGGAAGCGTTGTGCTGTGGTGGGGAATTCAGAATCTCGCCGTCGTGCTTATCCGGGCTGTCGATGAACGACGGCGGTTGGAGACGCTGGCCCTCCATGTCCTCCCCAAGGACTGGGTCTGGGAACCCGCGGTGCCGTTGACCACCAAACGCGCTGCGTCTCATGCCCGCCGCATGGCCCGGGACTGCAGCGCCGCCGACGCGCGCTGGTCCTGGCCGTTGAGCTGAGACCGAGTTTCGCTGGTGCGAGGAGAAGTGCAGCGGTCCCCTCTACCGCTCTACCGCGCGAGTTGTCCACATAGCGCACTTCGCTAGGCGACGAGGCGATGCGCCTGGACGAAGCTGAGGGTATGAGCATCAGACAGTTCATCCGGCCACAGGTCTTCGTCCCGGGAGCCCTGCAGGGGACCAACCCGCCCTATCGGTCGTTGGCGACGTGGCGAGTTCTGGGTATAACGCATTGCGTTAGTAACGCGATGCGTTATACGCTGGCGCTGCGATCAGGTCGTTCCGCGACTCCGCCACCGGTCGCCTGTGGCGGAGGGAGCGCGTGCCGTCGATCGATTCTCGGATCCATCGTGTCGCCCTGCGAAAGCTCGTCAGTTGGGAGCGGCTGAATCACTCGCTGATCTGCGCGTTCCGCCTGGCAATCGCCTGGAGGCGCTCGCGGGAGAACGTGCAGGGCAACACAGCATCAGGATCAATGACCAGTGGCGCATCTGTTTCCAATGGACGGACGCTGGTCCCGAGGAGGTCGAGATCGTTGACTATCATTGAGCGGCTCGCGCCGGTCCACCCCGGTGAAGTGCTCCTGGCCGACTTCATCGAAGCCTTCGGCATCACGCAGAACAAACTGGCAGTCTCGATCAAGGTGCCGCCGCGAAGGATCAACGAGATCGTGCACGGAAAACGGGCGATCACAGCTGATACCGCACTCCGGCTTGCACGGTACTTCGGGACCACACCCCAGTTCTGGCTCAATCTCCAGATTCAGTACGAGCTGGACCGAGTCGAGGACCGAGTGGCCGGGCAGATCGCCGAGATCACGCCGCTGCAGGTCGCCTAGGAGACCCGCGCTGTCGCACTCATGTTCGGAGCCTCACACCCCGAGCCCCCGCGCGATGAGTGCATCGAAGGCGCGGTCGGGGAACACCGCGCGCAGGAACACCAGCGGCTTGGCGCCGAAACCCGGAAGGTACCGGGTTCGGGGGTGCTTGGCGGTGGCGGCCTTCACGACGGCCTTGGCGACCACTTCGGGCCGTGAAGCCAGGCGCGCCGTCGGACCCGAGCTGCCACCGATCGTCACGGCCATGGCCGCGGCCTGTCGGGCGTACGGCCCGTCCCCGGAGACGTCCTGAAGGTTCCCCGCGGCGATGCCGCCCCACTCGGTCCGGATGGATCCGGGTTCGATGAGCACGACGTCGATCCCGAACGGCGCGAGCTCCATGCGCAGGGCGTCGCTGAGTCCCTCGACCGCGTACTTGCTGGCGTGATACCAGGCTCCCATCGGCATGGCGAAGCGGCCGCCCATGGAGCTGACGTTGAGGATCCGGCCGCTGCCCTGAGCGCGCATCCCCGGGATCACGAGCTGCGCCATCCGCGCGAGCCCCAGGACGTTGACGTCGAGCTGCGCCTGAGCCGTCGAGAGCGGCACCTCTTCCACCGAGCCGTAGGACCCATAGCCGGCATTGTTGACCAGCACGTCGATCCGGCCTTCCGCTTCCAGGATCGCGGCGATCGCGGCGGCGGACGACTCCGCGTCCGTGACATCGAGGGCGATCGTGTGGATGCCGGCGTCGTCGAGGGCGGCCATGCGGTCGAGGCGGCGGGCCGCCGCATAGACGATGAAGCCCGCCGCGTGCAATGCGCGGGCGGCGGCCTCGCCGATCCCCGAGGAGGCTCCCGTGACCACTGCGACCTTCTGCGTCATGTCCTCGTCCTTTACTGGCGTGTGGACTCCCCGCCGGATCGTCCGGGCAGAGAGGTGAAGCGCTTGCTCAGTTCATTCTCACGGAGTTTCCAGGGACAAACCTGACTGCCGCAGAATCTCCTGGATGACCGCGTGCAGATTGGGGCCGTCCGCGGCGGCCGCCCGAACCAGGAGCGACACCTCCCGGAAGGACGCCTCGTCCGTGAGCGGCACGGCCGTGACACCCGGAGGAAGGGGGCCGCGACCGAGGCGGGGGACCGCGCCCACGGCCAGGCCTGCCGCGATGTACTCGATGATCGACTGGAATTCCGCGGCCCCGTAGACGGGCCCGGTGGGATTGCCGAGTCCGCCCTGTGCGGCGATCCATTGGCGGTACGGCCCGTCATCCGGCGTGACTGCCCACGGCTCGTGCCGCAGCTCCTCCATGGACACGCCTGGCCGCCCTGCCAGCGGATGGCCGCTCGGCAGGATCGCGTCCACGCGGTCCACCCCGAGCGAGATGCACCGCAGTTCGGGATCCGGCGCCTCCTCGGCGAGCCGGCCCCACGTCTTCACGAGCGCCAGATCGGTCAGGCCGGTCCGGACGAAGAGCAGGGATTCCTCGGGCTCGAGCTCCAGTGGTTGCACCACCAAGGCCGGATGCGCGGAGGCGAGGGCCGCGACGGCGGGGATGATCAGCCCCCGCAGCGCCGTGGGGAAGACGGCGATCCGCACCCGGCCCGCCGGTTCGCCGTCGTGCGCCGCCGCCAGGTCGTCCAGCGCGAGGACGATAGGCCGTCCGCGCTCTACGAGCGATCGCGCGTACTCCGTGAGCACCACGCCGCGCCCCACGCGCTCGAGCAAGGTGCACTGGACGGTCCGTTCGAGCCGGCGGATGTGCTGGGTGATGTTCGACGGCGTGTAGCTGAGCAGGGTCGCGGCCGAGGTCACCGATCCTGTGTCGGCCACGGCGATCAGAGCGCGGAGCGAGAGGACATCGATCATTCACAAATTCTACGATGAAAGGCCTAGAAACTATTACTGGTGCTAAAAGAAATTCGCGTTCATGATCAATACATGACCTCCTCCGCAGACCTCACCACCAACCGCCGACAGCCTCCATCAGGCTCGCAGTCAGCCTCTACGGTACTGCGCGCCAAGATCTGGCTCGCGCTCGCCATGGCGGGCTGGGGCACTATCGGCGTGTTCAGCATCCAGGCGGGGACCGACCCGATCACCACCGTCGCGTGGCGCTGCGTCTTCGCCTCCGGCGCGCTGCTGCTCCTCGCGCTGGCGACCGACGCGTTCCGCCAGAGCACGTGGACGGTGAAAGCCGTGCTGCTCACCCTCGGTGGCGGGGTGGCGCTCGTCGCCAACTGGGTGTTCCTCTTCCAGTCCTTTGCCACCACCACGCTCACCGTGGCGACCGTCTCGTACCATATGGAGCCCTTCCTGCTGGTGGCGCTCGGCGCCCTGATCAGCCGCGAACTGCCGAGAAGGCGAGACCTGATCTGGCTGGTCGTGGCCTTCGGTGGGCTTCTCCTCGCCACGAAGTTCATCGGGCCCGGAGGGATCGAGAGCCCCGCGCCACGCGAGATCGGAGGCGTCCTCTCGGCGCTGCTGGCCGGTCTTCTCTATGCTCTCGCCACCCTCGCGGCGAAACACACGACGGGCATCCGGCCGTACGTCATGACCCTGATCCAGTGCGTGACCGGCGCCCTTCTGCTCCTGCCGTTCGCCGCGCAGCTGCAGTGGAGCGGCACCGGCTGGTGGTGGATCGCGGCGATGGGCGTGATCCACACCGGCCTGCTGTACTCGGCGCTCTACGGCTCGGCCCGAGTGCTCTCGACCATGGCGCTCGCGGCGCTGTCCTTCGTGAATCCGGCCGTGGCGATCTTCGCGGACATCGCGGTCTACGGTCATATCCCGGACCTGGTGCAGCTCGCCGGAATCCTCCTGATCGCGGTCGCCACCATCACCATCACGGTGCCCCGGAAGAACAGGGCCCTCGATTAGTCTGGTGACTGTTCTGTCCCGGTCTGTCCAGAGGCGATCCTGCCCTGTCGAAGGAGTTCCCCGCCATGTCTTCCGTGCTCATCCGCGACTGCCGCGGACCTGAGGAACACCCCCGGCTGGTCGCGATCTGGCGCAGTGCCGTGGATGCCACTCACAGCTTCCTCGCGGCCGCGGACCGCGACGAGATTGAGGCGCAGCTCGCCGCGGCGTATTTCCCGCAGGTGCGGCTGAGCGTCGCAGAGCTCGACCGGCGGGTGGTCGGCTTCGCGGGGACCGCGGAGGACCGGCTGGAGATGCTCTTCGTCGACGCCTCCGCTCATCGCCGGGGCATCGGGAGCGCCCTGCTGGACCACGTGATCGCGGAGCATGGCGTGCAGTCCGTGGACGTCAACGAACAGAATCCCGGGGCCATTGCCTTCTACGCGCGTCAAGGCTTCACCGTGACGGGGCGCAGCGAGACCGACGACGCCGGGCGCCCCTACCCGCTGTTGCACCTCGCCCTCCCGACGTTGCGGCCCGTTCCGCACCTCGTCCGGCGGGGCGAGGGCACACCGCTCCTGTTCGTCCACGGCAACGGCATCGACCACCGCCTGTTGCTGGATCTGGACGACGTGTTCGACGACGGCGGCTGGGAACGTCTGTACCTCGACCTCCCCGGGTTCGGCGGCACTCCCGCGCTGGCCGGCGACGGCGATCTCCCGGCTCTCGCTGACTGGCTCGACGCCGCGGCGGGGGAGCTGACGGGCGGGCGGCCGTTCGCCGTCGTCGGCAATTCGTTGGGTGGCCTGCTGGCTCGCGAGCTGGCGGCGAGGCGGCCCGACCAGGTGCTCGGGCTGGCGCTGCTCGCGCCTGTCGTGGACCCAGTTCTCTCTCATCGCACGTTGCCGGAGCAGACCGTGCTGCGGCGCGACGAGGACCTGCTCCGCGCGCTGAAGCCCGGCGAGGCGATGGCGTACGAGGAACTGTCGGTGGTGCAGTCGCCCGAGAACTGGGAGAGGTTCCGGACCGCGGCTCTGCCCGGGCTGAAGGCCGCGGACACGCGCGCCATGGACCGACTGGCCGAGCGGTACGTCCTGGACCCGGTGCCGGATGCCCGGCTGGCGGGGTTCGTCAAGCCGGTGCTGATCGTGGCCGCGCGGCAGGATCACGTGGTCGGCTTCGAGGACCAGGAAGTCCTGGCCCAAGCCTTCCCGGACGCGCGGTATGCGGTGCTGGATGAGGCGGGCCACAATGTCCATCTGGACCAGCCGGTGAAGGTCCGCGAGCTGCTCCGGGAGTGGGCGGCGCGGGTGCGGCGGTAGGGAACCTGGCCGGGCCTGGCGGCCCCGGCCAGGGCGCGTTTCAGTACGAGGCCGTGGCCCCGCCGTCGTCGCCCCCGGACTGAGGGATGAAGCGCGCGGCGAGAGCCTCGGACGCCCTGGCCGTCAGCGCGACGTCGGCCCCCACGAGCAGGAAGGTCGCCCCGGCCTCCGCATAGTCGGCCGCGGCCTGCGGGTCGAAAGCGTTGACGCCCACGGGTTTCCCCGCGGCCGTCACGTCGGCGAAGGCGCGGCCCACCGCGGCGACGACCTCCGGGTGGCCCTGCCGGCCGAGGTGGCCCAGCGACGCGGCCAGGTCGCTTGGACCGACGAACACGCCGTCGATCCCGTCCACCGCCGCGATGGCACGCGCGTTCTCCACGCCCTCGCCGGTCTCCACCTGAACAAAGACCGACACGTGCTCCGCGGCGTTCTCCAGGTAGTCCGGGACGCGGTTCCAGCGAGCCGACCGTGCCAGGGCACTGCCCACACCCCGAATGCCGTGCGGCGGGTACTGGGCGGCGGCCGCCACGGACCGAGCCTGTTCCTCGGTGGAGACCATCGGGACCAGGATGGTCTGCGCGCCCAGGTCCAGGACCTGCTTGATGATCACCGGATCCGCAGAAGGCACCCGCACCACGGCCGTGACCGGATACCCGGACACGGCATGCAGCTGGGACAGCACGGACTCGAGCCCGTTCGGCGCGTGCTCCATGTCGATGAGGACCCAGTCGAGGCCCGAGCCGGCCATGACCTCGGCCATGACGGGCGAGCCGGAACAGACCCAGCCGCCGAACAGGGGCCGCTCGGCCTCTTGGAGGCGGTGACGCAGGGTCGGGTTCAGAGGAAGCGGCATGAGATGGTTCCCAACGGTCCGTAGTCGCAGAGCACGCTGTCGCCCCGGGAGATCCAGACGGGCCGTGTGAAGGACCCAGCCAGGATGATCTCCCCGGCCTCCAGCCGGTCTCCATGGTGGTGCAGCTTGTTCGCGAGCCACGCGACGCCCGTGGCCGGGTGGTTGAGGACTCCCGCGGAGACTCCGGTCTCTTCGATGGTCTCATTGCGGTACAGCAGGGCCGACACCCAGCGAAGGTCGATCGCGTCCGGTTTGGTGGGATTCCCGCCCAACACCATGCCACCGTAGGCGGCGTTGTCGCTGATGGTGTCCACGATCGTGCGCCCCTCCAGCTCGAGGTGGGAGTTCAGCACCTCCAGCGCCGGGGTGACGTACTCCGTGGCCCGGAGGACGTCCATGACCGTGCAGTGCGGTCCTTCAAGCGGTGCCTTGAGCACGAAGGCCAGCTCCACCTCGATCCGCACATTCGAATAGGCGTCGAAGGGCAGCACGGAACCGTTCTCCCAAACGGTGTCATCGAACATCACGCCGTAATCGGGTTCCGAGATCCCGGTGGCCTGCTGCATGGCCTTGGAGGTGAGCCCGATCTTGCGGCCCACCAGCCGGCGGCCCGCCGCCAGGTTCTTCTCCTGCCAGACCCGCTGGATGGCGTACGAATCGTCGATCGTGGCCTCGGGGTGCCGTGCGGTGATCCGCGGGATCACCGCACGGTCGCGTTCGGCGTCGGCGAGTTCCTGGGCCAGCTGTGCGATGGTGCTGTCGTTCAGCATGGTGTTCCTCTCTCCTGCGCCGGCCGTTACAGCTGGTTTCCGAGCTTGTACTCGCCCTGCTTCCATTCGGGCATGGCCTCCTGGTCGTCCGGCCGGGTGTAGGAGAACCCGTCCGCGCCGATGGTGACGGCCATTTCGCTCGAATCGGTGCGGGCGACGACGGGCTGCGGCTTTCCGTCCAGGTCCAGGACGAGCGACGCTTCGGTGTACCAACTGGGAACCACCGGGTTGCCCCACCAGTCGCGGCGCTGGTTGTCATGCACATCCCAGGTGACCACCGGGTTGTCCGGGTCGCCGGTGTAGTAGTCCTGGGTGTAGACCTCCACACGGTGGCCGTCCGGATCCCGCAGGTACAGGTAGAACGCGTTGGACACGCCGTGGCGCCCGGGACCGCGCTCGATCGCGTCACTGCGGCGCAGGGCCCCGAGCTTGTCGCAGATGGCCAGGATGTTGTGCTTCTCGTGGGTCGCGAAACACACGTGGTGCATCCGGGGACCATCGCCGCCGGTCATCGCCGTGTCGTGCACGGTCGGCTTGCGGCGCATCCAGGCCGCGTAGACGGTGCCTTCGTCATCCTGGATGTCCTCCGTGACCCGGAACCCCAGGTCCTGCATGAACTTCACGGCGCGCGGGACATCCGGGGTGACCTGGTTGAAGTGGTCCAGGCGCACCAGCTCACCCGGAACGTGCAGATCGTAACGCCAGGACAGCCGTTCCACGTGGTCGGTCTGGTGGAAGAACTCGTAGGGGAAGCCCAGAGGGTCTTCCACGCGGACCGAATCGCCGATTCCCTTCACGAAGCCCTCCGGGCGACGCTCCACCCGGCAGCCGAGCTCCGTGTAGAACGCGACGGCGCGGTCCAGGTCCTCCGGCGTGCGGACACGATAGGAGAAGGCGGCGACGGCGGCCACGGGTCCCTTGCGCAGCACCAGATTGTGGTGGATGAATTCCTCGGTGGAGCGCAGGTAGATCGCGTCCTCGTCCTCTTCGGTCACGTGCAGGCCGAGCACGTCCACGTAGAAGACCCGGGAGGCGGCCAGATCGGTCACGACGAGCT
Source organism: Arthrobacter sp. RCC_34 (assembly GCF_041360795.1). Classification (NCBI taxonomy): domain Bacteria; kingdom Bacillati; phylum Actinomycetota; class Actinomycetes; order Micrococcales; family Micrococcaceae; genus Arthrobacter; species Arthrobacter sp. RCC_34. Next base: position 532,658 of record NZ_JBFUPW010000001.1, read on the forward strand.
CCATGTATGCGCAGCGGAGGATGTCCGGCGCGGGGGACTCGGGGGTGGCCACCGGATTCGCCGTGTGGATCGGCGCCTCCTGGCTCACGTAGAAACCGGAGGAGGTGAGGGTGCGGTCTTCCAGATGCGTCATGTCATGCGTCCTTGCGTGAGATGGGGCGGTTCAGCGGGGGTCCGGGTCGTCGAGATCGTTCTCGTGAGGCGGTTCCTGCTTGCCGAACGTCGGGTTGTGGACCTTGCCGAGCGTGATGTGCACGGCCTGCTGGTCGGTGTAGAAGTCGATCGAACGGTAGCCGCCCTCGTGACCCAGGCCGGAGGCCTTGACGCCGCCGAACGGGGTGCGCAGATCACGGACGTTGTTCGAGTTCAGCCAGACCATGCCGGCCTCCACGGCCTGCGAGAAGTTGTGGGCGCGCTTCAGATCGTTCGTCCACACATAGGCGGCGAGCCCGTACTTGGTGTCGTTGGCCAGCGCGAGCGCCTCCTCGTCGGTGTCGAAGGGGGTGATCGCCACGACCGGTCCGAAGATCTCCTCCTGGAAGATCCGGGCGTCGGGTGCGACGTCGGCGAACACGGTCGGCGCCACGAAGTTGCCGAAGGCGAAACCTTCCGGCTGTCCGCCGCCGGCCACGAGGCGTCCCTCTCCCTTGCCAATCTCGATGTAGCCCATGACCTTGTCGAAGTGCTCGGGGTGCACCAGGGCGCCGACCTCCGTGGCAGGATCGTGCGGGTAGCCGACCTTGACCCGCTGGGCCTGGGCGGCGTAGCGCTTCAAGAATTCTTCGTAGATGCCGCGCTGGACCAGGATGCGGGAGCCTGCGGTGCAGCGCTCGCCGTTCAGGGAGAAGACGCCGAAGATCGTGGCGTCGATCGCGGCGTCCAGGTCGGCGTCGTCGAACACCACGGCCGGGCTCTTGCCGCCCAGTTCCATGGACAGGCCCTTCAGGAACGGCGCGGCGTTGCCGAAGATGATCTGACCGGTGCGGCTCTCGCCCGTGAAGGAGATGAGAGGCACGTCCGGGTGCTTCACCAGGGCGTCGCCGGCGTCCTCGCCGAGACCGTTGACGAGGTTGAACACACCCTTCGGCAGGCCGGCCTCCTCGAAGATCCCGGCCCAGAGGGACGCGGAGAGGGGCGTGAATTCGGCCGGCTTGAGCACCACGGTGTTGCCGGTGGCCAGGGCGGGGCCCAGCTTCCAGCTCTCCAGCATGAACGGGGTGTTCCAGGGCGTGATGAGCCCGGCGACGCCGATCGGCTTGCGGTTCACATAGTTGATCTGGCGTCCGGGGACCTTGAAGGTGTCATCCGCCTGCGCCACGATCAGGTCCGCGAAGAAGCGGAAGTTCTCCGCAGCGCGGCGGGCCTGGCCCAGGGCCTGCGTGATGGGCAGGCCGGAGTCGAAGGACTCCAGCTCCGCCAGCCGCTGATCCCGGGACTCGACGATGTCCGCGATGCGGTGCAGGATCCGGGAGCGTTCGCGGGGGAGCATGCGCGGCCACGGCCCCTCGGTGAAGGCACGACGGGCGGCCGCGACGGCGCGGTCGATGTCGGCCTTCTTGCCCGCCGCCGCGGTGACGTAGCTTTCGTTGGAGACGGGTTCGAGGACGTCGAAGGTGTCACCGTCAAGGGAGTCGACGAATTCCCCGTCGATGTAGTGACGGATGCGCTCGGGGAGATCCGCGGGGACGTGCCGCTGATCGAGGGCGGGTGAGGTCATGCTCTCCTCCAAGGATGTGATCGTGACACCCGGATGGGTGCTCAGGCGGTGTGCCCGTCGCCGGGATGGCGTTGGGCGAGGTAGGCGTTCATCGTGGCCCAGCGGTGGTCGCGGGCGGCCATCTCGATTTCGAGAGGGCTGGCGTTGCTCCGGATGAGCTCGATGATGTGGTCGTGTTCCTCCACCGACTCGCGGGCGCGGCCGGGGATGAAGGAGAAGGTGGAATCGCGGACCCCGGCCATGCGGGCCCAGCCCCGGTGCACGAGGTCCAGGATGTGCGGATTCGGGCACGGCTCGAACAGCACGGTGTGGAACTGCTGGTTCACCACGGTGAAGAGGTGGGGGTCGAAGTCGTCCAGGAGCCGGCGCAGGCGCTCGTTCATCTCCGCCGCCCGATCCAGGTCGATCGAGCCGAGATGCGGCGCGGACAGGGAGGTCGCGACACCCTCCACGACGCCGAGGGTCTGCATGGTGTGGACGTACTCCTGCTCGTCCACGAGCGTCACGCGGGCGCCGACATTGCGTTCGAACTCCACGAGTCCCTCGGCCTCGAGGCGCCGCACGGCTTCGCGGACCGGGACCACGCTCATGTCCAGGGAGGAGGCGATCGACCCGAGCACGAGCCGGTAGCCGGGCCCGAACTCGTGGCGCGCGATGCGCTCGCGGATCCACTCGTAGGCGATCTGGGACTTGCTGAGGGAGGTCACGGTGCTGCTCATGACGTCATTCTCCCGTGCCGTGGTCGGCCTCGAAGCGGGCCCGCCACTCCGCGTTCAGGGGGAACAGCCCGTCCACGGGGTGACCGTCGGCCACCTGACGCGCGATCCAGGCGTCCTCCGCTTCCTGGGCCAGGGCGGCGTCGGCCACCTCCTCGGCGAGCGACGGCGGCAGGACGATGACGCCGTCGTCGTCGCCGACGATGATGTCCCCGGGCTGGACGGTGGCGCCGCCGCAGGAGATGGTCAGATCGCTGTCCCAGGGGACGTGCTTGCGCCCGAGGACCGCCGGGTGGGGTCCCTGGCTGAAGACCGGGAGGCCGGTCTCCGCCACGGTGACGTAGTCCCGCACGCCGCCGTCGGTCACGACGCCGGCCGCTCCCCGGATCTGCGCCCGCAGCGCGAGCACGTCCCCGAGCGTGCCGGAGCCGCGCTCGCCGCGGGCCTCGATGACGATGACCTCGCCTTCGCCGACGCTGTCGAAGACGCGTTTCTGGGCGTTGAAACCGCCGCCGTGGCTGCGGAAGAGGTCCTCGCGGTTCGGGACGAAGCGGAGTGTTTTCGCGACGCCCACCATCTTGGTGCCGGGCACCGAGGGCCGCACGCCGTCGATCGCCACATTGTCCAGGCCGCGCTTGCGCAGCTGCTGCGAAAGGCCCGCCACCGGGGTCTCCAGCAGCTTGGCGCGCAGGGCGGGAGAGAGGGCCGGGCCGGGTTCGCTGAGACCGGCGGCTTCACGGGAGCCCCAGGCCTCCTCCCGCTGGTGGTCATCCACGGAGGGCAGGGAGCCGAGCGCAGGGTCGAAGGAACCAGAGCCTTCGACCACGCGGGAGACGAGGCGCCCGCTCGACGGCGTGCCCTCCACCGTGGGCGCGTCCACCTCGACCTCAATGATGTCGCCCGGCAGGGCCACGGAAGAGCCGGCCGGGGTTCCGGTGAGGATCACATCACCTGTCTCGAGGGTGAGGTGCTGGGAGAGATCGGCGATCAACTGGGAGAACGGGAAGATCATGGCGCCCGAAGTGTCGTCCTGCACCAGCTCGCCATTGCGCCAGGCCCGGACGCGGAGGGCGGCGGGGTCCACCGTACGGGCGTCGATCAGCTCGGGGCCCACCGGGGTGTAGCCGTCCCGTCCCTTGTTCCGGAGGTTGGAGCCCTTGTCGTTGGACCGGAGATCGTACAGGCCCCAGTCGTTCGACGCCGTCACCCAGGCGACGTGGTTCCAGGCCTCGTCCACGGGTACCCGGTGCGCGGACTCGCCGATGACGAGGGCGATCTCGCCTTCGAAGGCGAGAAGTTCGGTGCCGGCGGGCCGCTCGACCGTGCTGCCGGAGCCGCTCAGGGAACTCGACGGCTTGAGGAAGTAGGAGGGGGAGGCGGGCGTCCGGCCACGCTGTGCGGCACGGGATGCGTAACTCAGATGCACGGCGATGATCTTGCCGGGAGTCACCTGAAACGGCGTCGATTCTTTGGTCGGCACGGGCGTCCCTTCACTCGCTGACGGAGGTCGTACACCAAATCATATACGATCTGGATTCCCTGACAAGGGGGTTGTCAGGTCATATCTGAAATCGTATATTTTCTGGTGCAATGCGATGGTGCATCGCCCGAACTCGCCCCTGGAGCACCAGATGAACGAGAAATCCCCTGTCCTCACCCGCCCGGAAGCGTCCTCCACGGACCGCCGGAGGGTCCTCCTCGCCACCGTCGTCGGAACCACCGTCGAGTGGTACGACTACTTCATTTACGCCTCCGCCGCGGGGCTCGTCTTCGGACACCTGTTCTTCGAGCCCGCCGGGAAGGGGATCGGAACCATCCTGGCCTTCCTCACGGTCGGCATCAGCTTCCTCTTCCGCCCGCTCGGCGCCTTCCTCGCCGGTCATTTCGGTGACAAGTACGGCCGCCGGATCGTCCTCGTGGTGACCCTGATCCTGATGGGCGCCTCGACCGTGCTCATCGGCCTGCTGCCGGGTTACGCCCAGGCCGGTCTGCTCGCACCGATTCTTCTCATCGTCCTGCGGATCCTTCAGGGGATCTCGGCCGGTGGCGAGTGGGGCGGGGCGGTGCTCATGGCCGTCGAGCACGCCCCGCGGAACCGGCGGGGGCTCTACGGGGCCATGCCGCAGATCGGCGTGCCGATCGGGCTGCTCCTCGCGAGCGCGATGCTCGCCATCATGAACGCGCTCTTCCCGGGCGAAGCCTTCCTCGGCTGGGGCTGGCGCATCCCGTTCCTCTTCTCCGTGGTGCTGATCCTCGTGGGCTACTGGGTACGCCGCCGCGTGGAGGAGAGCCCGGTGTTCACCGAGATCGCCGCGCGCAAGGAGCAGACGGGGATGCCTGTGGTGCGCCTGTTCGCCCGGTACACGCCGCTGGTCCTCCTGGCCGCGCTCGTGTTCGCCGGCAACAATGCCGCGGGGTACATGACCACCGGCGGCTATGTGCAGAACTATGCCACCAACCCGGACGGGCCGGTGGGCCTGGACCGCGGATCGGTGCTGTGGGCCGTGACCGCGTCCTCGGTGAGCTGGCTCGTGTCCACCTTCGTGGCCGGCTGGCTGAGCGACCGCATCGGCCGCAGGAACACCTATCTGATCGGCTGGGTGCTGCAGGGGTCGGCCGTGCTGGCGCTGTTCCCGCTGGTCAACACCGCGAACCCCGGCCTGCTGGCCCTGGGGCTCATCCTGCTCACGCTCGGGCTCGGGTTCACCTATGGCCCGCAATCGGCCTGGTACTCGGAGATGTTCCCGGCCTCGGTGCGGTTCTCCGGAGTCTCCATCTCCTACGCCATCGGTGCGATCGTGGGTGGCGCCTTCGCCCCGACCATCGCCGCCTGGCTCCAGCAGACCACGGGCACATCCCAGTCGGTCACCTGGTACCTGCTGGGCATGACCGTGGTGGGTCTGATCGCCACGCTGCTGCTCCGTGACCGGCGGGGCATCGACCTCAGCCCCGCCGCGGAGGAGGAGCAGTCTCGCGGGGTCTACGCCTGGCAGCGCTGAACGCGAGGCCGGGCGCCGGCGTCGTTCGCGGTTGAGATGGCACTTTCTCGGGCGGAACCTCGCGGTTTCCCCGAGAAAGTGCAGCCTCGACGACGACGCCGGCCCCCGGCGTCAGCTGTTCACGCGGATGACCTCGCGCTGGTACGGCGCGATCACCGAGCGCGAAATCCTCAGGTCGAGCACGAGGAAGGGACGCTCTCCCGCCGGACGGGAGGCCCACTCGGCGAGTCGATCGAGGTCCTCCAGGCGCCGCACAACCACGCCCTCGGCCCCTACGGCGCTGCCCAGAGCGGCGAAGTCCACATCCGGGATGAGCATGGGATCCTCGGCTAGGCCCTTGAGACCGTAGAGGTTGACTTCGGCGCCGTACGCGCCGTCGTTCCAGACCACGCACAGGCCCCGGCCGCCGGCGGTCCGCACAGCTGTCTCCAGGTCGGACAGCGCCATCAGGCCGCCGCCGTCGCCCGTCGTGAGGACGATCGTCGCGTCCGGGTCGGCCTGGGCCGCGCCGGCGACGCTGGGGAAGCCCAGCCCGATCGACTGGTAGGCCGTGCCGACCATGATCATGCGCGTGGGAGAGGCCACCGGCCAGAACATGTTGGCCCAGGCGATGAAGTGCCCGCCGTCGCTCACCACGATCCGGTCCTCCGGCAGCAGTTCGGCGATCCGCGCGGCCGCCAGCCGGGGGTCGAGCCGGCCGTCGGCCAGCTCGGGCTCTCCGGGATCCTGTGTGCGGAGGGCCGCGATGTCCACGGTGTCCCGCCAGCCCGACGGCCGGGCGCCGTCGAGGGCCGCGGTGAGTGCTTCCGCCACCAGGCGCGCGTCGCCCTGCAGATAGTCGCCCACGCGAGGATGGGTCGCGGCCGGGGCGATGTCGACCTGGACCACGCGGGTGCCCGGCGCGAACAGCTCGCCGAACCGCATGGTGAAGGGGTTCAGTGACGCGCCGAAGACGATCGCGACGTCCGCTTCCTGGATGAGCTCCATGGCGCCGGGCGCTCCGAAGCCGCCGGTCACGCCGAGGTCGAACCGTTCGTCCGGGAAGATGCCACGGCCGAGTGCGCTGGAGGAGGTGACGGCGCCCGTGGCGTCCGCGAGGGCTCCGAGGGCGGGTCCGGCGCCGGCGAGATGCGCTCCGCGCCCGGCGATCAGGAGCGGCCGTTCGGCCTGAGCCAGAGTCTCGGCCACGCGAGCGATGGCGGCCTGCGTGAAGGGGGCCGGCGCCTGGGGCTGCGGGAGGCGGAGCGGGGGAGTGCCGGGCACCTCGCCGGCCTCGAGCGTGGGCACGTCGTACGGGATGGCGAGGACCACTGGGAGGCGGTATGCGAGGGCGTGCTCGATCGCGATGATGGTGGTCGCCGCCGCGTCGAGGCGACCCACGGTATACGTGCGGACGCCGACGGCGGAGGCGAGAGCGATCTGGTCCACATCCCAGGGGCGAGGGCCGGACGTCGGCTCGTCCCCGACGATCAGAACGAGGGGGATGCGGGCCTGGGCCGCTTCCGCGAGGGCGGTCAGGGTGTTGGTGAACCCGGCGCCATAGGTGGTGGTGGCTGCGGCGATGCGGCCGGACGCTCGGTAGTGTGCGTCCGCGGCGACCACGGCGCCGGCCTCATGGCGGACCGCGGTGAAGGTGGCCTCGGTGTCGCGCAGGATCGAGTCCAGGAAGTACGCGTTCCCATTGCCCATGAGGCCGAAGACCTGATCGATGTGGCGGGAGAGGGCGATTGCGACGTGCTGAGAGACGGTGGGCATGGTCGTGCCTTTCGAGACAGACGGAGAGGTGGGGTCCGTATGTGTCTCGCGCGTGCTGCCCGCACGGCTTCGTGCCCCTTTTTCGGGCACCGGGCTCAGCCGCCTGAGGAGCTGCTGTGCCGGACGTCACACATCATACCCAAAGATGCGGATCGTATACGTTCTCTTGCCGCACCGGTTCGGGGCGGTTATGCTCACTTTATTCGATAAAGGAATTGCTAGTTCTATTATCGAACTTAGACTATCGGCAACGTCTGTCACCACACAGCGACGTGAGGAGATCCACCGTGCAGTTCCACCATCATGGGTACGTTTCCGGCGACCCGCGCATCCAGCCGGCCGCCGGCGTCGGCCTGGACCGTCCGGATGAGCTGCCGGATGAGGTGGACGTCCTCATTGTCGGCACCGGTCCGGCAGGCATCACCCTCGCCGCGCAGCTGTCCCAGTTCCCGGACGTCACCACGCGCGTCATCGAACGCCGTCCGGGCCGCCTCGAAGTGGGGCAGGCGGACGGCATCCAGGCGCGCAGCGTCGAGACCTTCCAGGCGTTCGGCTTCGCCCAGAGGATCACCGAAGAGGCGTACCGCATCACCGAAATGGCCTTCTGGAAGCCGAACCCCGAGCAGCCCGGCGACATCATCCGCACCGCCGTGGCGCCGGACGACCCCAGCGGGGTCAGCGAGTTCCCGCACCTCATCGTGAACCAGGCCCGCGTCCAGGACTATTTCCTGGAATTCATGAAGAACTCTCCCACCCGCAACCGGCCGGACTACGGCTGGGAGTTCGTGGGCCTCGACATCGACCACGACGGCGGTGAGCACCCCGTCTCGGTCACATTGCGCCGGACGGCGGGCGAGGATGAGGGCGCCGAGCGCGTGATCCGGGCCAAGTTCGTGGTGGGCGGCGACGGCGCGCGCAGCAAGGTCCGCGAAGCCATCGGCCGTAAACCGGTGGGCGACCAGGCCTTCCACGCCTGGGGTGTGATGGACGTCCTCGCGGACACCGACTTCCCGGACATCCGCCGCAAGTGCGCCATCCAGTCCCACGACGGCGGCAGCATCCTTCACATTCCGCGGGAAGGCAACCATCTCTTCCGCATGTACGTGGATCTCGGCGAGGTGCCCCACGACGACTCCGGCAAGGTCCGTCTGACCAGCCAGGAGGAAGTGGAACGCCGGGCCAACCAGATTCTGCACCCCTACACCCTCACCGTCCGGCATGTCGCCTGGCGGAGCGTCTACGAAGTGGGTCACCGGGTCACGGACCGTTTCGACGACGTCCCCGCAGAGGAGGTCGGCTCGCGAACGCCGCGGGTGTTCATCATGGGCGACGCCTGCCACACCCACAGCGCCAAGGCCGGACAGGGCATGAACGTGTCCATCCAGGACGGCTTCAACCTGGGCTGGAAGCTCGGACACGTCCTGGAAGGCCGCGCGCCTCTTTCCCTGCTCGACACGTACTCCGCCGAACGTCAGGTGGTGGCGCAGAACCTGATCGACTTCGACAAGGAGTGGTCCAGCCTCATGGCGGCCCGTCCGGACGAGATGGCCGATCCCGCGGAACTGGAGCGCTTCTACGTCCAGACCGCGGAGTTCCCCGCCGGGTTCATGACCGAGTACACGGCGTCGCTGATCGTCGGGACCGCTGATCATCAGGATCTCGCCACCGGCTTCCCGCTGGGCAAGCGGTTCAAGTCCGCCGAGGTCACCCGGGTGTGTGACGGCAACCCGGTGCACCTCGGGCACCATGCCCGGGCCGATGGCCGCTGGCGCATCTACGTGTTCGCAGGCCGGGACGGTCTGGATCCGGCGTCCGAGACCGCCGGCCTCGGGCGCTGGCTGGCGGAGTCGCCGGACTCACCGCTCGCCGCCACCCCGGCCGGTTTGGACGCGGATGCCTGGTTCGACGCCAAGGTGATCTACCAGCAGCCGCATCTGGACGTCGACATCACCACGGCGCCGGAGGTCTTCCTGCCCCGCACCGGTCCGTTCCAGGTCATCGATTATGAGAAGGTCTACGCCGCTGACCCGCGGCATGATGTCTTCGACGCCCGCGGCATCGACCGGGACGGGGTCGTCGTGGTGGTCCGGCCGGACCAGTACGTCGCCCAGGTGCTTCCGCTCACGGCCCGCGAGGAACTGAGCGCGTTCTTCGCGCGGGTGTCCTCGGACGCCTGAGGCGGCCGGCGTCGTCGACGGCCCGAGCCGCCGAGGGCGCTCAGGCCCCGTAGGCCCGCGCGATCCGCTCTCCGGCGGCCTTGAGCAGCTCGGCGATCGATTCCTCTTCGTGAGGGAGGGAGACGTGGATGACCGCGATCGACGCCGGCGGCTGGCCCGGCAGGGTCAGCGGAACGGCGACCGACCACAGGGACGGGACCACCTCGTCATGGCTGAGGGCGTACCCGCGCCGGCGGCTGAGGTCGATCTCCGCGCGGAGCTGCTCGTCGACGTCGTCGGGCCAGGCCTCGGCCGGGAGGGAGAGTAGGATCGCTTTCCCGGGGCCGCCCCGCGTGATCGGGTGGCGGTGTCCCGGACGGTAGGAGACGACGGCCACGGTCTGGCGCGGGGACGCGCTGATCAAGGTGACCGCCTCCTCGTGGTCCAGTTGGACGGCGAGGAGGCAGGTCATCCCGAGTTCGTTGGCGACCGCGTTGAGCTCGGGGAGGGCGGCCTGCTGGAGGTCACGCGACACGCCCGCGGCCAGCGCGGCAAGGCCGGCGCCGAGGGCCACCCGTCCGGACGCGTCCCGGGTCGCCAGACCATGGCTTTCCAGGGTGAGCAGGAGACGGTAGGCGACGGAGCGGTGGACTTCCAGCGCACCCGCCAGCTCCGCGATGGTCGGCGGACGGTCGGACGCGGCGATGATCTCCAGCAAGCGGATGCCGCGGCTGAGGGTCTGTGATCCAGGAGTGCTCGTGTCGCTCACATGTTCGATAGTAGAACAGGCGTGGTCCGGATCCGGGACTGACGGATCTCAGCCGATGGACCTCAATGGATGATGCCGTGGGCCTGCGCACGCGCCAGCTCGACCTCGCGGCGGACCAGATCGGCCTCTTTGCGGGCACGGTATTCCAGTTCCAGACGGTCGCGGAGCAGAATCTGTTCGCGTGGGGAGAGAGGCCGCCGCACCCGGCGGCGCGGGATGAGCCGGGCCAGGGACGGGAACTGACGACGGCGGACGGAGGGGCTGCAGGGGAGCGGTGAAGTGACCATGTCCCCAGTGTTCGGGGGGCCGGCCGGCGCCGTCGTCGATTCGGCGCAGACCGAATCATCGATGCCGGCGACCCCCGGCATTAGTCTCAGACCATGTTGTTGCAGCTGACCCCCGCGGATCTGACCCGGATCCGCTTCTGCGTCTCTCCGTGGTGGGAAGCGGTCACCTCGGTGCTCACGCTCGCCAAGGGAGTTCCGATGCACCGTCGGTGGATCACGGACTCCAAGGAGGTCCTGACCGCGAGCCCCGGCGCGGTCCACAAATGGGAGGTGCTCCGCGCCTTCATCACGGCCAACGGCCACATTCTGGACGGGCTGACGCCGACGCCCTCGCGGGACGAGAGCTTCCAGGACAGCAAGGACCGCGTGCTGAACCAGGATGCGGACCTGCTGCTGAACGATATGCGGATCATCCGGACCGTGGCCGATCACCCGGCCGCCCCCGCCATTCTCGATGCCTTCGAAGCCGAGCCCCATCGCGTGGTGGAGGAGCTGTGCGACGCCGTCGAGTGGGTGTGGAAACTCGCCGTCGAACCCCATTGGGAGCGCATTCACGCTCTCCAGGTGGCCGACATCGACTACCGCCTCCGGCTGCTCGCCCGGGGCGGCCTGGACGAAGTGCTCAGAACGCTCCACCCGCAGGTGCTCCGGGTCGAGGAAGGGCTCGACTTCGTAGGCAAGAGCTGCGACGTCTTCTCCGGCACGGGCTGCGAGTCCACGTTCGACGCGGCGGGCCCGGGCCTGATCCTGATCCCCTGCGTCTTCGCGTGGCCGGGCACGGTGCTCCTCAACGCGCGTCCCTACACACCGACTGTCAGCTATGCCCCGCGCGGTGTGGGCTCGCTCTGGGAAGTGCGCGACGGCGGCCGGGACGACTGCGCGCTGTCCGATCTGATGGGCGGCACCCGGGCCGCCGTGCTGGCCCAGCTGGACATCCCCATGACGACCACATACCTCTCGCAGCACCTGGACATCTCTCCTGCCACGGTGAGTGAACACCTCAAGGTGCTCTCGGCCGCGCGCTTGCTGGAGGCTTACCGGCGCGGCCGGGAGGTCTTCTACCGCCGGACCTCGCTGGCGGACGAACTGCTGAAGGCCTGAGCGGGTAGCCATCCTGCCGGCCCGCGACCTGGGCGCCGGCCCTCTTCCGCGGCTTCGGGCCGGCACTCTAGGCTGGAGCCGTGAGCCTCCTCGATGACCCCTTCGACTATGCCGAGACCAAGGACGGGAAGATCCTGATCCGCCGCGGCGGGCGACAGGTGGTCACTGTCGCCGGAGGCCGGGCGCAGGACCTCGCGTCACGGCTGGCCCGTGCCGACGATGAGGGCCGGCAGCAGCTCCTGGCGCGGGCGACGGGCAATTACCGGCGGGGAAACGAGCGGGGTGGCCGCGGATGACCGCCGTCGGCTACCTCGAGGCGCTGCATCGCAGCCCGGTGCACGGCTTCTCCAAGGAGACGGTGGAGTCGTTGCGGCTGCTGGAAGGGCGGGGTGTCGAGGGGGATGCCCATTGCGGGGTGACCGTTCAGCACCGGTCGCGGGTGGCGGCGGACCCTTCCCAGCCCAATCTCCGGCAGGTGCACCTGATCCATGCCGAGCTCTTCGACGAGCTGCGTGCCGCGGGTTTCGCCGTGAAGCCGGGGGAGCTGGGGGAGAACCTGACCACGAGGGGCGTGGATCTCCTGTCCCTTCCGGTGGGCACACGGCTTGTCATGGGTGCGGCGGTCGTCACCGTGACGGGTCTGAGAAACCCCTGTCAGCAGATCAACGGCTTCCAGACGGGACTCTTGAAGCAGGTTCTGAAGGTCGATCGGGACGGCCGTCCAGTCCGCCTGGCCGGTGTCATGGGCGTCGTTTCGCGGGGTGGCGAGGTCTCCACCGGGGACGCCGTCGAGGTGCTGCTGCCGGCTGGCGAGCACTTTCCTTTGACACGGGTCTGAACCGTTTCGGGACGCTGAACTGCGCGTTCGACAAGGTGCCCTGACCGCGGTGGAGAACGTGCATGATCCAGACGCATTGCGTCATTCGAGGTGACAATCAAGTCAACAACTCGTTCGCGCGTAACAATCGGCCGGTCTGAGGATCACGGTTTGGCAACGGATGCCCACTGGGTGGACAAAATCAAGCTAAGCTTTCACGTTATGTAGGCCAAGTCACACCTGTGTGTCGTGGACCTCGTTCATAGGGAATCCGCGAGATTCCCCATCTCTACTCAGGAACTCCAAAGGAGGCGGAATGCGTTTCTCGCGCACTTCCAAGGCACTGGGCCTGGCGGTCCTCGCTGCATTGGCTCTGTCGGCGTGTGGCGGCGGCAGCACCAACGGTGGCGGGTCCACCGGCGGCGATGCGGATCCGAAGGGCATCGTGCGGGCATACAGCAACGAGCCGCAGAACCCGTTGCTCCCCGGCCAGACCAACGAGGTCTTCGGTGGCCGCGTGGTCGATCTGCTCTTCGCAGGTCTCGTCAGCTACGACAGCAGCGGCAAGACCGTGAACGAGCTGGCCGAGTCGATCGAGTCCTCCGACTCGCAGAACTACACCATCAAGATCAAGTCGGGCCAGAAGTTCACCAACGGTGAAGCGATCACGGCCAAGACCTTCGTGGACTCCTGGAACTTCGAGGCGCTGAGCACCAACGGCCAGTCCAACGGCAGCTTCTTCAGCTCCCTCGAAGGCTACGACGCGGTGTCCGCGACCACCGGCACCGGTGACAACGCCAAGCCCGCCCCGAAGGCCCAGACCATGTCCGGCCTGAAGGTCGTGGATGACACCACCTTCACCGTCAAGCTGAAGCAGCCGGAGTCCGACTGGACCCAGCGTCTCGGTTACACCGTCTTCTTCCCGCTTCCCTCCGAAGCCATGAAGGACCCCAAGAAGTTCGGTCAGAGCCCCGTCGGCAACGGCCCGTACAAGATGGCCGCCGCCGACGCCTGGCAGCACGACAAGCAGATCGCCCTCGTCAAGAACGACGACTACAAGGGTCCGCGTGAAGCCAAGAACGGCGGCGTGACCTTCGCGTTCTACACGAACTCCGACGCGGCCTACACCGACATCCAGGGCAACAACCTGGACGTGCTGGACGTCATCCCGTCCACCGCTCTGGCCACCTTCCAGCAGGACCTCGACGGCCGCGCGGCCAACAAGCCCAGCGCTCTCAACGGCACGCTGAACATCCCGGTCTACCTGCAGGACTTCCAGGGCGAGGCCGGTTCGCTCCGCCGCCAGGCCATCTCCCACGCGATCGACCGTGCGCAGATCACCAAGGTGATCTTCCACGACACCCGCACCCCGGCCAAGGAATTCACCGTTCCGTCCATGCTCGGCTACGACGCGAACATCCCGGGCAGCGATGTCCTGAACTTCGACGCCGCCAAGGCCAAGGATCTGTGGGCTCAGGCCGACAAGATCAAGCCGTGGGACGCCTCCAAGACGTTCACCATCGCGTACAACACCGACGGTGGAAACAAGGAGTGGGTCGACGCCGTCGCCAACCAGCTGAAGAACAACCTGGGCATCAAGGCCGAAGGCAAGCCGTACCCCAAGTTCGCCACCATGCTGGACGATCGTCTGAGCCGCAAGCTGACCGGTGCCGTCCGCGCCGGCTGGCAGGCCGACTACCCGTCGATCTACAACTTCCTGGAGCCGACCCTCGGCACCAACGGCAGCTCCAACTACGAGAAGTACTCGAACCCCGAGTTCGACAAGCTGCTCCTCGAAGGTGAGGCCGCCAAGACTCCTGAAGATGGCGCCAAGGTCTTCAACAAGGCTCAGGAGATCCTGTTCAAGGACCTCCCGAACATCCCGCTGTGGTCCCAGAACCAGCCCATCGGCTGGAGCACCAGCGTGAACAACGTTGAGACCGACTGGCACGGTGTGATCGAGTACTACAAGGTCACCAAGAACAAGTAGGAATCCATCATCTGATGTAGTCCAACGCCGCAAGCGAGCGTAACCTGACTGCTGTTGTCTGGTTACGCTCGCTTGTTGGCGTTCATCTACGGAGAACCCCTCATATGAAAAACACGACTTCGATCAAGAGCAGGTGGCGCTCATGCTCCGTTATCTAGGACGACGCCTCCTGCAGATCATCCCCGTATTCTTCGGCGTGACACTGCTCGTCTACGCCATGGTCTTCGCGGTCCCCGGTGATCCCATCCGTGCCATGTTCGGGGACAAGCAGCCCTCGGACGCCGTCATCAACGCGCTGCGTGCGCAGTACAACCTCGATCAGCCCTTCTTCGTCCAGTACTTCCTGTTCCTGAAGAATCTGCTGTCCTTCAACCTCGGCGTGGACTTCACCGGTCGCCCCATCGCCGACATCCTGGCCCAGGTTTACCCGGTGACCATGCAGCTGGCCATCATGGCCCTCGTGATCGAGGCCGTCTTCGGCATCGTCGCGGGTCTGATCGCCGGTCTGAACAAGGGCAAGTTCTTCGACGCGACGCTGCTGGTCATCTCCCTGCTGCTGATCTCGGTTCCGACTTTCGTCATCGGTTTCGTGCTGCAGCTCGTGGTCGGCTTGCAACTCGGCTGGGCGCGGCCCACCGTGGGGTCGACGGTGGACTTCAATTCGCTCATTCTGCCGGCGATCGTGCTCGCTTCGGTCTCCTTCGCCTACGTCTTGCGTCTGACCAGGACTTCCGTGGCGGAAGGAATGGACGCCGATTACGTCCGGACGGCCACGGCCAAGGGTCTGTCCCGTGGCCGCGTCATCTCCGTGCACGTGCTGCGTAACTCCCTCATCCCCGTCGTGACCTTCCTGGGCGCGGATCTGGGTAACCTCATGGGCGGTGCGATCGTCACCGAGGCCATCTTCAACGTCCCGGGTGTCGGCAACAAGCTGTACCAGTCCATCATCCGTGGTGAGGGCCCGACGATCGTGGCCATCGTGAGCCTGCTCGTGCTGGTCTTCGTCATCTCCAACCTGGTCGTCGACCTGCTGTACGCCTGGCTTGATCCGAGGATTCGCTATGACAAATAAGAACAACGACCGCGTGATCGAGCACTACGTCGCCCCGTTGGACGAGACGCCCCTGGCGGCCGTCGACAGCACGGTGGCGGATGCCGCTCCGAGCAGCCTGTGGAAGGAGGCCTGGGTCAATCTCCGGACCCGGCCGCTCTTCATCGTCTCGGCGATTCTGATCGTCCTGATCGCCGTCGTGTCGATCTTCCCGCAGCTGTTCACCTCCCTGGACCCGAGCCAGAGTGGCTTCTGCAAGCTCGACGTGGCCCTTCAGGGACCTTCCGGCGGACATCCATTCGGCACGGACGGGCAGGGCTGTGACATTTACGCCAAGACCATCTACGGCGCTCGCGCCTCGGTGTCCGTCGGCATCCTGACCACGATCTTCGTGGTCATCATCGGTGGCGTCCTGGGTGCCATCGCCGGCTTCTTCGGTGGCTGGGTGGACTCGGTGCTCGCCCGTTTGGGTGACATCTTCTTCGCTCTGCCCCTGGTGCTCGGCGCCCTGGTGGTGTTCCAGATGCCGCTCTTCCGTGATCACCGCGGAATCCTCTCCGTCGTCGCCGTCCTGTCCCTGCTCGGCTGGCCGAACATCGCCCGCATCACCCGCGGTGCCGTCCTGTCCGTGCGGAACGCCGACTACATCACCGCCTCCACTGCCCTGGGCGTGAGCCGGTGGGGTTCCCTCATCCGCCACGCGCTGCCGAACTCCCTCGCGCCGATCATCGTGGTCGCCACGGTGAGCCTGGGCACGTTCATCGTGGCCGAGGCGACCCTGTCCTTCCTCGGTATCGGTCTCCCGCAGGAGCTGCTGTCCTGGGGCCAGGCCATTTCGGATGCCCGGACTCAGCTGAGGACCAACCCTTCGGTGCTCCTGTACCCGTCGGCAGCTCTCTGCGTCACCGTGCTCAGCTTCATCATGCTCGGCGATGCTCTGCGGGACGCCCTTGACCCCAAAGCGAGGAAGAAGTGACTCCGGAGATCAACATGAACGAGGTGCCGAACACCTCCGGCGGACAGGAAGACCGTCCGCTCCTTGAGATCAAGGATCTGGAGATCGAGTTCACCACCGCCGGCGGCACGGCCAAGGCCGTCCGCAAGGTCAACTTCACCGTGATGCCGGGCGAGACCGTGGCGATCGTGGGCGAGTCCGGTTCGGGCAAGTCGACTTCCGCCCTGGCTGCCATCGGATTGCTGGCCAAGAACGGCCGTGTGTCCGGTGGGCAGATCATCTTCGACGGTGAGGACATCACCCATGTGAGCGAGAAGCGCATGATCGAATTGCGCGGAAACTCCATCGGCATGGTGCCCCAGGACCCGATGTCCAACCTGAACCCGGTCTGGAAGATCGGTTTCCAGGTCAAGGAGACGCTCAAGGCCAATGGCCTGCCGAGCGGACCCAAGGACGTGGCTCAGGCTCTGTCCAACGCCGGGCTCCCCGATGCCGAGCGTCGTGCGAAGCAGTACCCGCACGAGTTCTCGGGCGGTATGCGCCAGCGTGCCCTCATCGCCATCGGTCTGTCCTGCCAGCCGCGCCTTCTGATCGCCGACGAGCCCACCTCGGCTCTCGACGTGACGGTCCAGCGCCAGATCCTGGATCACCTGGAGAACATGACCGAGGAGCTGGGCACCGCCGTCCTGCTCATCACGCACGACCTCGGTCTCGCCGCCGAGCGCGCTCAGAAGGTTGTCGTGATGTACAAGGGCCAGGTCGTGGAGTCCGGACCTGCGCTGGAACTGCTGCGCAACCCGCAGCACCCGTACACCAAGCGCCTGGTGTCCGCGGCGCCGTCGCTCGCGTCCCGCCGTATCCAGGTGGCGAAGGAGGCCGGCCTCGAGTCCGAGGAACTGCTCAGCGGGTCGGAGACGGTCCACGAGAAGGGCAAGCCGGATGCGGTGCTGCAGATCAAGGACCTGACCAAGGTCTTCAAGCTGCGTGAAGGCGCGTTCGGACGTAAGACCGACTTCACTGCGGTGGACAACGTCAGCTTCGAGGTGACCCGTGGGACCACCACGGCCGTGGTCGGTGAGTCCGGTTCGGGTAAGTCGACCGTGGCCCGCATGGTCCTCGGTCTCGAGACGCCCACCTCCGGCAACATCACCTTCGACGGCGTCGACGTCAGCACCCTCAAGGGTTCCGACGCGCTGCGGTTCCGTCGCCGCGTGCAGCCGATCTTCCAGGATCCGTACGGTTCGCTGGACCCGATGTTCAACATCTTCCGCACCATTGAGGAGCCACTCCGGGTCCACAAGGTGGGGGACAAGGTGAGCCGGGAGAAGAAGGTCCGCGAGCTGCTGGACGCCGTGGCGCTTCCGGCGTCCATGATGCGGCGTTACCCGAATGAGCTCTCCGGCGGTCAGCGCCAGCGCGTGGCGATCGCCCGTGCTCTGGCACTGGATCCCGAAGTGATCATCTGCGATGAGGCCGTGTCGGCCCTGGACGTGCTGGTGCAGGATCAGGTGCTGAACCTGCTCGCGAATCTGCAGTCCGATCTGGGTCTGACCTACCTCTTCATCACGCACGACCTCGCGGTGGTCCGTCAGATCGCCGACGACGTCTGCGTCATGGAGCGCGGAAAGCTCGTGGAGACGGGGACCACGGACAGTGTGTTCGAGAACCCGCAGCAGGAATACACGCAGAAGCTGCTGGACGCCATTCCCGGTGCCCGACTGCTGCTGCCGCCTGAGGTCGCCTGACCACTCATGGCCTGAGAAAGGACGGGGTCCCACCGGTTTCGGTGGGACCCCGTCCTTTGCCGTTGTCAGGGCGTGATGTGCTCGGCGGCTCCGGCCGCCGCGGTCAGCGGTTCTCGAGCGCCCGGGACAAGTGCTCCGCGAACA
Organism: Arthrobacter sp. RCC_34; assembly: GCF_041360795.1. NCBI lineage: Bacteria > Bacillati > Actinomycetota > Actinomycetes > Micrococcales > Micrococcaceae > Arthrobacter > Arthrobacter sp. RCC_34. Next base: position 550,860 of record NZ_JBFUPW010000001.1, read on the forward strand.
CCGGGGTCAGGCGCTGGTGTCCACTCGGCTTCAGGTGCACTCCGTCCGCCATGTCGTTCTTGAGGCCGTAGGTTGACACCCAGCCGCCAACGTCGACGAAGGGGATCTTGAGCTCCTCGGCGGTCGCGGAGAGAAGCGAGTCGACCGCCAGGCGCCGCCCGCCGCCGTCGTTCGCGGAACGGGAGAGCACGCCCACCATCACCAGGCGGGACCCGGGGTAACGGTGATGCAGCAGATATGCGAGCTGTCGGGCGTTCTGCGAGACCTCGGACAGCTGCTTTCCCTGGTTCGCGTCATTGCCGCCACCCTGGAGGACGATCAGTTCCGGGGTGAAGGGCGGGAGCTTCCAGACACCGCGCCGGTACGACTGAAGGTAGTTCGCGGCACGGGGCTTGCTTGCGGCGTAACCGGTCCCGCCGGCGCCCACCCAGGTGACTGTGTAGCCCAGGCTGGCGAGCCCTCGCCGCGGCCAGGTGCCTTCACCCGGTACTCCGGCGGCGCCGCCCGACTGAGAGTCACCGATCAGGAGGGCGGTGCCCTTCCGCACGCCGTCGGGTCCGGGCAGGTCGACGACGGCGGTGCCCCGACCTGCGCCGATCCCGCTTCCGGCCACTTGGGCGGAAGCGGTGTGGGCGGGGGAGAGGGGGGCCTTCTCGCCCACGATGATCGAGCCCGCCACGAGGGCGAGTGTGGCCGCGGAGAGCGCGACGCGGCGGAAGGCGATGTTCACGGGGTTCCTTAAGTGGGGGTGGTCTGCAATCAGTGTGAGGCCCGCGAAGGAGGTTTGACCAGTCGTTGGGCGTATCGAAATGATCACATCCCGCCCGCCTGGTCGAAGGCCGGGAAACGCCTGACGTCGGAGGACGCCGCCCCGAGCGGATCGAGCGCCGGAAGAAGCCTTTGACAGCCCCTTCATCCGCGGGATTCCCGGCTTGTCCGACAGCCCTTGCCCAAACCGGTAGAATTGTCGTGGAAGGGCTGTGGTGTCCTCCCCCTGCTTTGTGCCCCGTCGCTGGACAAGTGATCCGCGGGCACGGAATTCACTGTCTTGTCGTCGTTGAAACGAGTCGAAAACCGCATGTCCGAAAACACTGCCTCGCGTTCTGATCTGCGCAATGTCGCAATCGTCGCCCACGTTGACCATGGCAAGACCACGCTCGTGGACGCCATGCTCCGTCAGACGAACTCCTTCGCCTCCCACGGCGAGGTCGAGGACCGCGTCATGGACTCTGGTGACCTTGAACGTGAAAAGGGCATCACCATCCTGGCCAAGAACACCACGGTGGCTTACAACGGTCCCGCCTCCAACGGCGAGACCATCACCATCAACGTGATCGACACCCCGGGCCACGCCGACTTCGGCGGCGAGGTGGAACGCGGTCTGTCCATGGTCGACGGCGTCGTGCTGCTCGTGGACGCCTCCGAGGGTCCGCTGCCGCAGACCCGCTTCGTGCTCCGCAAGGCTCTGGCCGCTCACAAGCCCGTCATCCTCCTGGTCAACAAGACCGACCGTCCCGACGCCCGCATCGAAGAGGTCGTCCACGAGTCCATGGACCTCCTCCTGGGCCTGGCCTCCGACCTGGCCGACGAGGTTCCGGACCTGGACCTGGACAAGGTCCTCGAAGTCCCCGTCGTGTACGCCGCGGCCAAGGTGGGGCGTGCCTCCACCGAGCAGCCCGCCGACGGCACCGCTCCGGAGAACGAGGACCTGGAGCCGCTCTTCAAGACGATCATCGATCACATCCCCGCGCCGACCTACAACCCGGACGGCGTGCTGCAGGCCCACGTGACCAACCTGGACGCCTCGCCGTTCCTCGGCCGCCTGGCACTGCTCCGCATCTACAACGGCACCCTCCGCAAGGGCCAGCAGGTCGCCTGGGCCCGTCAGGACGGCACTCTCAAGACCGTCAAGATCACCGAACTCCTGGCCACCAAGGCCCTCGAGCGCGTTCCGGCCGAGTCCGCCGGCCCGGGTGAGATCGTCGCCGTCGCCGGTATCGAGGACATCACCATCGGTGAGACCCTGACCGATCTGGAGAACCCGCAGCCGCTGCCGCTCATCAAGGTGGACGACCCCGCGATCTCGATGACCATCGGTATCAACACCTCGCCGCTGGCCGGCAAGGTCAAGGGCGCCAAGGTGACGGCCCGCCAGGTCAAGGACCGCCTGGACAAGGAACTGATCGGTAACGTCTCCCTCCGCGTCCTGCCGACCGAGCGTCCGGACGCCTGGGAGGTCCAGGGCCGTGGTGAGCTCGCGCTGGCCATCCTCGTGGAGCAGATGCGCCGTGAAGGCTTCGAGCTGACCGTGGGCAAGCCGCAGGTGGTCACCAAGACCATCGACGGCAAGGTCCACGAGCCTATGGAGCACATGACCATCGACGTCCCGGAGGAGTTCCTCGGCGCGGTCACCCAGCTCATGGCCGCCCGCAAGGGCCGCATGACCAACATGGCGAACCACGGCACCGGCTGGTGCCGCATGGAATTCATCGTTCCGGCCCGTGGCCTGATCGGGTTCCGCACCAAGTTCCTCACCGACACCCGCGGCGCCGGCATCGCCTCCTCCATCGCCGAGGGTTACGAGCCGTGGGCCGGCCCGATCGAGTACCGCACCAACGGTTCCATGGTGGCCGACCGCGCCGGTGTGGTGACGCCGTTCGCCATGATCAACCTGCAGGAGCGTGGCTCCTTCTTCGTCAAGCCCACCTCCGAGGTGTACGAGGGCATGATCGTCGGCGAGAACTCGCGCGCCGACGACATGGACGTCAACATCACCAAGGAGAAGAAGCTCACCAACATGCGTGCGGCTTCGTCGGACTCCTTCGAGAACCTCACGCCGCCGCGTGAGCTGACCCTCGAGGAATCCCTCGAGTTCGCCCGCGAGGACGAGTGCGTGGAGATCACCCCCGAGGACATCCGCATCCGCAAGGTGATCCTGGACTCCAACGAGCGACTGAAGGCCGCCCGCGCCCGCGCGCGTTCCTGATCACGGTCTGAGCTGAGGCGCCGTGCGCCATGGGAAGTCATCCCCATGGCGCACGGCGCCTTTGTCGTAACCTGCCACGGTCTGTCGGCTCCCGGCCCCGTGGAGGTCCTGGGCGGTGCTGTCAGAGCACCTTCAGGGTGAGCGTGACGCCCTCCGGGGTGCAGAGCCCGGAGGCCCGCAGGAAGTGCTGCGACACGAGGTCCTTGTCCTGCTTGCTGGGGCCGTCGCCCTCACCGGCGGCCTTGCCCTGGTACGCCAGCACCACGACGCTCATGGACTTGTACAGCCCCTGCAGGTCGTAGGGAACGGCGTCAGAGGCCTGATCGAATTCGTCCCAGAGGTCGAGAAGCCCCTTCTTGTCTGTCGGCTGCAGACCGGCGAGCTTCTCATCCAGGGTGTTGAACTTCTCGCAGCCTTCCTTCAGGCTGAGGGCGCCGGTGCTCGCGGAGGGGCTGCCGGCGCCGTCGGACGGCGAGGATTCGTCTCCCGGTGTGGTGGCGGCCTCGCTCGGCCCGCTGGAGGCCGGAGCGGGGAGCGGTATCGTCGGGGCGCAGGCCGCGAGCAGGGGGATGAGCGCGATTGCGGGCCAGATCGGGGTCTTCTTCATGGTGCCTTTTCTGCCGGTCGTGGTCTGGACGGTGCGGTACTGTGAGCCACGCTACCGGGACCGCCCGGCCCGCGCATGTCATGAGATGGGGAGCCCTGCCCATCCGCCCGTCAAGGGGTCCCAGGGTGAACCTGGGACCCGGTGAGGAGAGGAATCGCACATGTCGACCGTTCAGACCGTCGCCTGGAGCATCTGGGGAGCTTTCGTCCTCCTGATGGTGGTCGTCTCCGCGGTCCAAGTGCTCGCCCTACGACGGCGGGAGCGGGGCATGCGCGAGTGGCCACGCGTCCAGGCCGTGGTGGTCGGTCACAAAGTGGGCCCCGGCCTAGGCGACGCCGGTGACAGTCCGGCGCGGTACTTCCCTCTCTACCAGTACCAGGGCCCCGACGGCCGGGTGCTCCAGGGGCGCGCCCTGCGGGGCGGGCCGGCCCCATACCCGCTGGGCAGTGCCCTCGACGTCTGCGTCAATCCGCGGAAGCCCAGCGAGTCCTATGTGATCGAGAAGACGAGCAAGGTCGTGCTCGGCTGCACCCTGGTGTTCGCGGTGGTCTTCCTGATCGGATCGTTCTTCTTCCTCAGGATCCTGCTGGGCTGACGGCTCAGGACGGCGCCCTCGCGATGCTGTCCGGGAGACGAGTCAGAAGCGCGGCGCGCGGCGTGCGGGCGGCGGCGGGACGGGCTTGGCCAGGGTCACGCGGTCCAACGGGATGCTGATCTCGCCGCTCCGCCCGGCGACGACGATGCGCGGACTCGCGACGGCGGCGTCGTCCCGCGCGGTCAGCTCGCCGAGAGCGTCGCTGAGCGCGCCGTCGTCGAGCCGGAAACGCACGACCACCCGGGTGCCCAAGGGGGCGCTGAGCAGCAGGGGAACGCCCCGGAGTGTGGAGAACGACACGCCTCCATCGTAGAGCGACGTCATCCTCTTCGGTGAAGTGACCTCCGGGGTAATACAGTGGAGTCCAACGGAGGAACGCCTGCGGGACACGGGCACCGTTATCGGAAGGAATATGGGAACGTGACGTACGTAATCGCGCAGCCTTGCGTGGACGTGAAGGACAAGGCCTGCATTGAGGAATGCCCGGTCGACTGTATCTACGAAGGCGAGCGTTCCCTCTACATCCACCCGGACGAGTGCGTCGACTGCGGCGCCTGCGAGCCGGTCTGCCCCGTTGAGGCCATCTACTACGAGGATGACGTCCCCGACGAGTGGAGCGAGTACTACAAGGCCAACGTCGAGTTCTTCGTCGACCTCGGTTCCCCCGGTGGCGCCGCCAAGGTCGGCAACACGGGCACGGATCACCCGTTCATCTCAGCTCTTCCGCCGCAGAACCAGGACTGAGTTCCGCGACGATGGCGTTTCCCTCGGAGACCTTCGGCCTGAGCCTTCCTGAATACCCCTGGGAGGCTCTGGCGCCTTACCGTGCCAAGGCCGCGCAGCACCAGGGCGGTGTGGTGGACCTGTCCATCGGCACCCCCGTGGACCCCACTCCGGCCTTCATCCAGGACGCCCTGACGGCAGCCGCCGACGCCCATGGATACCCCACGGTGCACGGCACCCCGGCGCTCCGTGAGGCCGTGGTCGACTGGTTCGCCCGCCGCCGGAACGTGTCCGGGCTGAATCCCGACGCCGTCCTCCCGACCGTCGGGTCCAAGGAGATGGTCGCCTGGCTGCCGTTCTTCCTGGGACTGAAGCCCGGCGACGTGGTGGTGCGCCCGAGCGTCGCCTACCCGACGTATGACATCGGCGCCCAGCTCGTGGGCGCCACCCCGATCGCCGCTGACGACCTGGACGACCTGGACGCCGCCACCCGGGCGAAGGTCCGCTTGGTCTGGCTGAACTCTCCGGGCAACCCCACCGGAGAAGTCCGTTGTGCGGAACGCCTCAAGAAGGTCGTGGACCAGGCCCGCGAGCAGGGCGCCGTGGTCGCCTCCGACGAGTGCTACGCCGAGCTGGGCTGGGATGCCTGGGACGCGCAGCGCGGCGGGGAAGCCGTGCCCAGCGTGCTGGATGAGCGGGTCAGCGGGGGAGACGTGTCCGGTCTGCTCGCCGTGTACTCCCTCAGCAAGCAGTCCAATCTGGCCGGGTACCGAGCGTCCTTCGCCGCCGGTGACCCCGTGCTGATCGCGAACCAGGTCAACGCCCGCAAGCACGCGGGCATGATCGTTCCCGCGCCCGTTCAGGCCGCGCTGCGGATCGCCCTGGGCGACGATGCCCACGTGCAGGCCCAGAAGGACCTGTACCGTGGCCGCCGGGAGCGTCTGCTGCCGGCCCTCCGGCACTTCGGGCTGGACATCCAGCACTCCGAGGCCGGCCTCTATCTGTGGAGCACTGCAGGTGAGGACACGTGGACCACCGTGGACCGCCTGGCCGAGCGCGGCATCGTCTGCGGCCCAGGCGTCTTCTACGGCCGGCGCGGAGAAGGCTTCGTCCGGATCGCCCTCACGGCCACGGATGAGCGGGTCGACGCCGCGGTGGAGCGACTGCTCGCCTGAGGCCCGGCGTCGCACTTCTACTCCGCCGGGGAACGCCGCGCAAGGCTTGCTGGGAAAAAGCTGTCGATTAGGGTAGCGCTTGCCGGTGGTTGTAGTTTGTTACTGGAAACCTGGCGATTCCTCCGGGAAATCCGCCCTGGCTTTGTCGGATACGGCCAACCCGCAGCCGCTGAAGCCACTGGATCACGAGTTCTACCGGGGCGACGCCCCCATGAAGGAGACTCCATGACTGAGCACAAGAGCGCAACGCTCCGCCATGACAACGGCGAGCTGCAACTTCCCCGTATCGCCGCGGTGGAAGGCAACGACGGGTATGACGTCTCCAAGCTCCTGAAGGCCACGGGCGCCGTCACCTACGACCCCGGGTTCATGAACACGGCGGCCACCTCGTCCGCCATCACGTACATCGACGGCGACGCCGGCATCCTGCGGTACCGCGGGTACCCGATCGAGCAGCTGGCGCAGCACTCCAGCTTCCTCGAGGTCTCCTACCTCCTGATCTACGGCGAACTGCCGACCCCGACCGAACTCGAGGAGTTCGATCAGAAGATCCGCCGCCACACGCTGCTGCATGAGGATCTCAAGGGCTTCTTCGGAGGCTTCCCGCGCGACGCGCACCCGATGCCGGTGCTGTCCTCCGCCGTCTCCGCGCTGTCCACCTTCTACCAGGACTCCCTGGACCCGTTCAACCAGGAGCAGGTGGAGCTTTCCACCATCCGCCTCCTGGCCAAGGTCCCGGTCATCGCGGCGTACGCCCACAAGAAGTCCATCGGGCAGCCGATGCTGTACCCGGACAACTCGATGAACCTGGTCGAGAACTTCCTGCGCCTGTCCTTCGGTCTCCCGGTGGAACAGTACGAGATGGACCCCACGATCGTGAAGGCCCTGGACCTGCTGCTCATCCTGCACGCCGACCACGAGCAGAACTGCTCGACCTCCACGGTGCGCCTCGTGGGCTCGGCCAACGCCAACCTCTTCGCCTCCGTCTCGGCCGGCATCAACGCCCTCTTCGGTCCCGCCCACGGCGGAGCCAACGAGGCCGTCCTGAAGATGCTCCGCCAGATCCAGGCCGACGGCATCAAGCCGGAGGACTACATGGAGAAGGTGAAGAACAAGGAGGACGGCGTCCGTCTCATGGGCTTCGGCCACCGCGTGTACAAGAACTACGACCCGCGCGCCAAGATCATCAAGGCGACCGCTCACGAGGTCCTCGGCAAGCTCGGCGGCAACGACGAACTGCTGGACATCGCGATGCGCCTGGAGGAGAAGGCCCTGGCGGATGACTACTTCATCCAGCGCAAGCTCTACCCGAACGTGGACTTCTACACCGGCCTGATCTACAAGGCCATGGGCTTCCCCGAGAAGATGTTCACCGTGCTCTTCGCCATCGGCCGTCTGCCGGGCTGGATCGCCCAGTGGCGCGAGATGATCAACGATCCCGCCACCAAGATCGGCCGCCCGCGCCAGCTCTACACGGGCTACCCGGAGCGCAACTACCCGGCGGTCTGATCTCCATATCAACGACGACGGCGGCCGCTCACCTTTCCGGTGAGCGGCCGCCGTCGTCGTTGAAGCGCTGGAGGCTCCGCCGTCAGGAGGCGTAGCCGTTCGGGTTGTTCTTCTGCCAGCGCCAGTGATCCTCGCACATCTGGTCCAGGGTCTTCGTCGTGGACCAGCCCAGATCCGCCAGTGCGGCGCTGGCGTCCGCGTAGCTTTCGGCGACGTCGCCAGGCCGGCGCGCAGCGAATTCGTACGGCAGGGAGCGACCCACGGCCCGGGAGAAGGCGGTGAGCACTTCCAGCACACTCGCGCCATTTCCGGTGCCCAGGTTCCAGCGGTGCGTGCCGCCGTGCGCGGAGATGTAGTCCAGGGCGGCGACGTGGCCCGCGGCGAGATCCACCACGTGAATGTAGTCGCGGACACCGGTCCCGTCCACCGTGGGGTAGTCGTTGCCGAAGATCATGAGCTTCTCACGCCGGCCCACGGCCACTTGGGCGATGAAGGGCATGAGGTTGTTGGGGATGCCGCTGGGGTCCTCGCCGATGAGGCCGGACTCGTGGGCGCCGACCGGGTTGAAGTACCGGAGCAGGGCGATGGACCAGCGGTCGTCCGAGGCACCGAGGTCCGCGAGGATGTCCTCGATCTGCTCCTTGGTGCGGCCGTACGGGTTGTTGGCGCCCATCTCCATCTTCTCGACGAAGGGCGCGGTGTTGTGGTCCCCGTACACGGTGGCGGAGGAGCTGAAGACGATGCTGCGCACCCCGTGGGCGTCCATGGCTCGGAGCAGATTGATGGTGCCGGCCACGTTCCGGTAGTAGTACTCCAGCGGGATGCTCGCGGACTCGCCCACGGCCTTGAGCCCGGCGAAGTGGATGACGGAGCTGAAGTCATAAGTGCTGAAGAGGCGCTCCAGGCCTTCCGGGTCGGTCAGATCCACCTGGTGGAAGGGCACGGGCTTGCCACTGAGCTGCGCCACCCGGCGCAGGGACTCCTCGCTGGAATTGGACAGATTGTCCATCACCACCACGTCGTGCCCGGCCTCCTGGAGAGCCAGGACTGTGTGCGAACCGATGTAGCCGGAGCCGCCGGTAACCAAAATCGTCATGGCTTCACCGTATCGCAGCAGGCAGAAGAAGCGCAGGTGTGCTACAAACTAAGGGTGCCGAAAGTCGTGAATGCAGCAGCCCGTAGAGCAGACGTCGCCGATGCCGTCTTCCGGATCATCGCCACCGACGGCCTGGCCCGGGTGTCGCTCCGGGAAGTCGCCGCCGAGGCCGATCTCGTGGTCGGATCCGTGCGGCACTACTTCACCGACAGCGCCGAATTGCTGGAACACGCGTTCGCCACGGCCAACGACCGGCTGGAGGAACGGCTGTCCGCCCGCCTGCCCGCCGTGCAGGCGGCCGCGGAAAGCGACGATCAGGACGGGCTCCGCGAAGCCTCGCTGGCGCTGCTCGCGGAGTTCCTGCCCCTGGACGGGAACAGCGCCGCCGAGTGCAGCGCCAGGACTGAGTTCCGCCTGGCCTCCCGCGGCAACGCCGGGCTCCAGGCGGAGGCCGAGCGTGGCTACCGGGCGGCGGCCGCCGTCGTCGGGCAGCTCATCCAGGCCTTCCGGCCGGGGGGACGGCTCGAGGATCTGGTGGTGGAGGCGGAGCGTCTCATGTCGTTGCTGGACGGCCTCTCCCTGCACGCGCTCGTGCACACCCGATGGCTGGACGCCGCCATGTGCCGGAGCGTACTGCTGGCCCATCTGGCGAGCCTGGAGTCTCCCGAGGTTTAAGGCCCCAGCCCATTAACAGGACGCGCCTGCGGATCTACACTGAGAGCCGGGGCCATGAGCCGTTGCAGCGGCATGGCCAGGAGGTCTGCATGAGCGTCGATGAACCCATCGGCCCCGGACGGTCTGGGGCGGACGAGCCTGCTCCATGGAACATCACCGTGGGCACCTCCTTCCCACTGCTCGTCGCCCTGTATCTGCGGGACAGTTCGGGTATGCACGACGCCGGAATCCCGACGCTGGCGCCCATCGAACCGCGCGTCCACGGCAGTGAGCATCACCACCTGATCTCCGAGGTGGGCGGCCGCGATGCCCTCCGCATCGAATGGGAGGCGTGGTGGGAACACCTGCTCAGGACCCATCACAGCCACACGCAGGCTCCCGTGATCCTGGAGACCGCGCAATTCGTGGGTTCCCCGGCGTTGCACCGCATCGCCAGTGCGCATCGCGGCGCGGCCTACAGCTGGGCCGAGGCGCGGGTCCGCGAGCACACGCAGCATCAGGCGCGGCATTCCGGGGTGCTGGAAGCCGAGGTGGAGGCAGTGGTGAAGGCCCGGGAGAAAGCCGTCAGGCGCCGGGCACGGACCTTCAGCCTGAACGTCGTGGTGCTGCCGTTCGCCGAGCCGCGGGCGTGGTACCCGGAGCCGGAGCTCGTGCTGCTCAGCCACCACCTCATGGGGGATCCGCCGCTCCTGCGCAGTTACCTGGAACCGATCGTCGAGCTGCTCGTCTGACGAGTGCGCGGTGCTTACCGGGGTGGCCAGTGCTTACCGGGGGTGGTCAGGCGCCCGGACCCGAGGCGAGCGTGATGACCACCTGCTGCCCGAGCGAGTGAGTGGTCCGCCAGCCGTCCCGGTTCTCGCGCAGCCAGGTCTGGGTGTTGTAGTCGACGCGGTCGATGCCGTAGGTCTTGGCATGCGCCACGGCCCAGTGCGCGACGGCCCAGCCGGTGGACCCGGAGACATCCACCCGGACTTCCCGACCCGAGCCCTCGAGCCCGAGATGCGGGAAGGCCTTCGCGAGTTCCTTGCGCACGGACTGGGGGTCCCCGGCGCCGGAGGCTGGGGCGAGGCTGCAGCTGAACGACGCGGGGGACTGTCCGGTCAGGGACGAGGCGAACGCGCGGCCCTCGCTCTCGTGGTCGGCGTAGGCCTCGGGGAAGGCAGAACGCTGGACGGTCTGCGCAGCCTCGGTCAGCGGGATCGACTGGTAATTCGGCACCTTCACCAAGGCCTTGTAGAACGTGGCCGTGGAGTAATAGGGGTCCATGATCTGGGCTTCGGTGCCCCAGCCCTGGGAGGGGCGCTGCTGGAAGAGGCCACGGGAATCCGGACCGGCCGCATCACCGTAGCTGAGGTTCCGCAGATTCGACTCCTGGATGGCCGTGGCGATCGCGATCGAGGACGCGCGCGGCGGGAGCTCGCGGCTGACCCCGACCGCGGAGATCAGCGAAGCATAGACGGACTGCTCGGGGGTCAGCTGGAACTTCTGCCCGGACACGTCGGCAGTGCACAGTTCGGGGCCTTCGGCGCTGATCGTGTGGGTCAGCTGGACGGCGACCCAGATGCCCCCGGCCACGAGGCTGGCGAGGAGGACGAGCGTGATCCAGAGCCTGAGGTGGCGACGTCGTGACACGAGAAGCTTCCGTTGGGGGACAGGAAAGGGGGTGGGACCACCGGTCCCGCCCCCTCCATGGTAAATGGCGTTCCTGACTAGTTGGCGTGCAGCGCCTCGTTCAGCTCCACCGTCTGGCCCTTGCGGGGCAGGACCTCGACCTCGCCGGTGCTGGAGTTGCGGCGGAAGAGCAGGTTCGGGACGCCGGAGAGTTCCACGGCCTTCACGATCTGCTGCTGCTCCTCGCCGTCGGCGTCCTTCGGGCCGTGCAGGCGGACGCGCGTCCCGGCCGTCACATACAGGCCGGCCTCGACGACGGAGTCGTCGCCGATGCTGATGCCCACGCCGGAGTTGGCGCCCAGCAGGACCCGCTCGCCCAGGGCGACGCGTTCCTTGCCGCCGCCGGACAAGGTGCCCATGATCGAGGCGCCGCCGCCGACGTCGGTCCCGTTACCCGCCACGACGCCGGCGGAGATACGGCCCTCCACCATGGAGGTGCCCAGGGTGCCGGCATTGAAGTTCACGAAGCCCTCGTGCATGACCGTGGTGCCGTCGGCGAGGTGGGCGCCCAGGCGGACGCGGTCGGCGTCGGCGATCCGCACGCCCGTGGGGACCACGTAATCCACCATGCGCGGGAACTTGTCGACGCCGTAGACCGTGACGTTGCCGCGCTTGCGCAGCTTGGCGCGCACGCTCTCGAAGCCCTCGGGCAGGGCCGGGCCGAAGTTGGTCCACACGACGTTGGCGAGCTTGCCGAAGAGGCCGTCCAGGTTGACGGTGTTCGGCGCCACCAGGCGGTGGGAGAGCAGGTGCAGCCGCAGGTAGGCGTCGGCGGTGTCCGCGGGCGCCTCGTCCAGGTCGATCTGCACGAAGACCACCTGCTGCTGGGTGCCGCGGTCGGCGTCGTCCCCGGCGGCAGCCGCCTCGATCAGGTCCTGCGGCGCATTCTCCACGGACCGCAGGGACTCGGCGGCCTCACCCAGGGCGGGAGCGGGGAACCAGACGTCCAGCACGGTGGCGTCCTCGCCGCGGACGGCGATGGTGGCGATGCCGAAACCGTGGGCGGTGCGGCTCTGGGCGGAAGCGTTCTCAGGGGCTGCGGAAGTCATGCGAGCAGTTTATCGGCGCGTCGTGCGGCCTCAAAAGCAGCGGCTTCCCGTGACGGTAGAGTGAAAAAATGACCGCTCTGGACCTTCAGCAGGACGTTTCGCTCCTCACCGCCGCCTTGATCGACATCAACAGCGTCTCCGACCAGGAAACCGCCATCGCCGACGCGGTGGAACAGGCCCTGCGGGCCCTGGACTTCTTCGAGGTGACGCGCGACGGCGACTCGATCGTCGCGCGCACGACGGCGGGTCACGCCGAACGCGTCATCCTCGCGGGCCACCTGGACACCGTGCCCCTGCCGGGCACCGAGGGCGCCCGCGGCACGGTGCCCAGCAGCTGGGACGGCACTCCGGGTGAGGGAGTGCTCCACGGACGCGGCGCCGTCGACATGAAGGGTGGCGTGGCGGTGCAGCTGGCGCTCGCCGCCGCCATCGGTCGAGGCGAGCTGGTCCCGCAGCGCGATGTCACCTTCGTCTTCTACGACCACGAAGAGGTTGAGGCTTCCAAGAGCGGCCTGGGCCGGCTCGTCAAGAACCACCCCGAGCTCCTGACCGGTGACTTCGCGATCCTGCTCGAACCGACCAACGGCGTGGTGGAGGGCGGCTGCAACGGCACGAGCCGCTTCGAGGTGACCACCCGTGGCGTGGCTGCCCACTCGGCCCGGGCGTGGATGGGGGAGAACGCCATCCACGCGGTGGCCCCGGTCCTGACCCGGCTCGCCGCGTACCAGCCCCGCACCGTGGCCGTGGACGGGCTGGACTACCGGGAGAGCCTGAATGCGGTCCTCATCCACGGTGGCACCGCAGGAAACGTCATCCCGGACCGTTGCGTGGTGGAGATCAACTACCGCTTCGCCCCGGACAAGACCGCGGACGACGCCGAGCTTCATGTCAAGCAGCTCATGGAGGGCTTCGACGTGGTGCGGACCGACGCCGCGCCGGGCGCCCGTCCCGGCCTCAACCACCCGGCGGCCGCGAGCTTCGTGGCCGCGGTCGGTGGCGAGCCGAAGCCCAAGTACGGCTGGACCGACGTCGCGCGCTTCTCCGAACTCGGCATCCCCGCTGTGAACTTCGGCCCAGGCGATGCGCTGCTGGCCCACAAGGATGACGAGCGCGTGGACGCGCAGGCCGTGCGGACGTGCCTGGAGGCGCTCACCGCCTGGCTCTCCGACTGAGTCCTGCGGAACAACTGAGTCCCGCGGAGCAGCAAAGAGGCCGTGACCCTGAGGGTCACGGCCTCTCCGCTGCTCGGGTATTCAGGTGTCGGCGTCAGGCGCCGGCGCTCCCGCCTTCCAGCGTGGAACCCGGAGCCGGGTTCGCCTCCAGCACCTTGCCCTTACGGCCCTTTCTCAGCCGGATCTCCACCAGCTTGGCGATGCCGGACAGGATGAGGCACAGGCCGATGTAGATCACCGCGGCCACCATGGCGGCCGGGATGATCGGCGATCCGTAGAGCGCCTGTGAGCCAAAGTACTTGGCCTGGAACAGGATCTCGTTGTAGGTGACGATGAAGCCCAGTGCCGTGTCCTTCAGGATGACCACCAGCTGAGCCAGGATCAGGGGGAGCATGGCCCGGAAAGCCTGCGGGAAGAGGATCAGGCTCATGACCTGGCTCTTCCGCAGACCGATCGCCATGCCGGCTTCCTTCTGGCCCTTCGGCAGCGACTCGATGCCTGCGCGGAACGCCTCCGCGAGCACGGAGCCGTTGTACAGGGTGAGACCGCCGACCACGGCCGCGAAGGGCGTCACCCCATGCACGCCGACCGTCGGCAGGCCGTAGTAGATCATCATCATGAGGATCAGCAGCGGCACGGCCCGGAACAGCTCGACGAACCAGAAGCAGGGAACCGACACCCAACGATGGTCGGACAGCTTGCCGACCATGAGCAGCATGCCCAGCACGATGCTGAGCACGGCGGCCAGGGCGAAAGCCGAGAGCGTGGCGCCGACTGCCTGAAGGATGGTCTGCTGCACCAGAGGGAAGGTGAAGATCTTCCACTTGGCCGCGGTGAACTGGCCGGTGTCGATCAGACGGACGATGACGAAGGCGATGACGCCCAGGACCACCAGGAGCGTGATCACGCCGCCCACCAGGTAGCGGGCCTTGGCCTTGGGGCCGGGTGCGTCGAAGAGTACCGAGGTCATCGTGCCACCTTCCACTTCTTCTCAAAGTGCCGCTGGAGCAAGGAGAGCAGAGCGACGAGGATGATGAAGCCGAGGGCCACCCACAGCAGCCCGGCCATCGCGGGCTCACCGCGCTCGGACAGATTGGCCCGGATGGCGCCGGCCTCCATGACGGAGAAGCCCGCGGCGACCGTGGTGTTCTTCAACAGGGCGATCAGCACGCTGAACAGTGGGGGGATCACCGCTCGGACGGCCTGGGGGAGGACCACCAGGCTCAGGGTCTGCCCGAAGTCCAGGCCGATCGCGCGGGCGGCCTCCGCCTGACCGATCGGGACAGTGTTGATACCCGACCGGATCGTCTCGGCGATGTAGGTCGCCGTGTAGAGGCTCAGACCGATGATCGCCGCCACCATGAAGCTGATCTGCGGCAGGCCCAGTTTCGGGTAGCCCAGGGCGAAGAAGAACAGGATCAGGGTCAACGGGGTGTTGCGGACCAGGTTGACGTAGACCGTTCCGACGGCTCGGGCCGCCGGGACCGGCGAGACGCGCATGGCCCCGACCACCGTGCCGATGATCAGCGCGAAGATCGCCGAAAAGAAGAACAGGATGATCGTGTTCTTGAAGCCCTCGGTGAAGAGGTCGAGATTGTCGAGCAGCGTGTTCACGTGTCAGATCGCTTTCGCTCGCAGGGACAGGGGAGGCTCGTGGGGCGGTTTCCCGCCCCACGAGAGGTGTCACTGATAGTCGTCCACCGACGGCTGCTGCACCTTGGTGCCCGTGCTGCCCAGGGTCGAGTCGTAGATCTTCGTCCAGGTGTCCTTGCCGTCGGTGAACAGCTTGTTCACGAAGTGGCGAAGGGCGGCGTCACCCTTGGCCATGCCGACGCCGTACTTCTCGGTGGTGAAGGGCTCACCCACCACCTTGAGCGCCTTGTCAGGATCCTGCGACGCGTAACCCAGCAGGATGGCCTGGTCCGTGGTGACCGCGTCCACGGAACCGTCCTTGAGCGCGGCGACACACTGCGAGTAGTTCTCGAACTCGACCGGCTTGGCGGACTTGAAGTTCTCCTTGATGTTCTGGATCGGAGTGGAACCCGTGGCCGAGCAGACCTTCTTGCCGTCCAGATCCTTCTCGCTCTTGATTGTCGTGTTGTCAGACTTCACCAGCAGACCCTGACCGGTGACGAAGTACGGACCGGCGAAGTCGATCTGCTTCTTGCGCTTGTCGGTGATGGAGTAGGTGCCGACGTAGTAGTCGATGTCACCGTTCTGGATCGCGGACTCGCGGTTGGCGGAGGGGATCGGCTTGAACTCGATCTTGCTCTTGTCGTAGCCCAGCGAGGCGGCGATCCACTTGGCGATCTCCACATCGAATCCGCTGAACTCACCCGTGGCTGCATCCTTGAAGCCGAGGCCGGGCTGGTCCTGCTTGACGCCGATGCGGATCTTGTCGTTGGACTTGATCTTGTCGAAGGTGGGGCTTCCCGTCAGGGAGACGTCCTTGGCGACGGTGTACGGTGCGTCACCGCCGCCTGCGGCGCCGTCGCTCGGGGAACCGCCGCTCGAGCCGCCACAGGCGGAGAGCGTCAGGGCGAGCGCCGCGGCAGCGGCGCCCAGTGCCGCGGTGCGGCCGGTGAAAAGCTTCCTCATGGTTGTCGTTCCCTTTCCGTGTCCGGTCGGCAGACCGGGGAGATGGAGATGAGCCGGGTGCGTGGCTCGGTACTGAGCAATCGAGTGTTGACAGGTTCAGTGGTTGAGCAGGTTCAGTGGGTGAGCAGCTTGGACAGGAAGTCCTTGGCGCGGGAGCTCTGAGGATTCGTGAAGAACGCCTCGGGCTCGGAATCCTCCACGATCTGCCCATCGGCCATGAACACCACCCGGTCAGCGGCCTTCCGGGCGAAGCCCATCTCGTGAGTCACCACGATCATGGTCATCCCCTCCTTGGCCAACTGGACCATGACGTCCAGGACCTCGTTGATCATCTCGGGGTCCAGGGCGCTGGTGGGTTCGTCGAACAGCATGACCTTGGGCTTCATGGCCAGAGCACGGGCGATCGCCACACGCTGCTGCTGGCCTCCCGAAAGCTGGGCGGGGAGTTTGGGGGCCTGCTTGCCCACCCCCACCCGTTCCAGGAGTGCGCTCGCATCGCGCTCGGCGGTGGCCTTGTCCTGCTTCTTGACCTTGATGGGGCCCAGCGTCACGTTGTCCAGGATGGACTTGTGCGCGAAGAGGTTGAAGGACTGGAACACCATGCCGACATCGGCTCGCAGATTCGCGAGCTGCTTGCCTTCCGCCGGGAGCTCCTTGCCGTCGATGGTGATGACACCGTCGTCGATGGTCTCCAGGCGGTTGATGGTCCGGCACAGCGTGGATTTCCCGGACCCGGACGGCCCGATGATCACCACCACCTCGCCGCGCTTCACCTGCAGATTGATGTCCTGCAGAACGTGCAATGCGCCGTAGTGCTTGTTAACGCCCTTGAGGGAGACGAGGGCCTCCCCTTCCTCATGTGCGGTCATGCCATGACCTTAGTCACATCTTTTGGGCAATGTGAACTCAAGCGCACAATCTCTGCCGGATTGTGATCCACGCTGAGCTGGGCTGATCCCGTTAGCCTAAGACCATGAGCACGCACTTCACTTCCCCCCGGCACAACGAACCCCGGCGTCGCGGCCCCGTGGAACTGCGGCGCGGGCAGGCCGGCATCGAAATGGCGGACCAGCGGCTGCTGGACAGCGGCACGCCGGGCGCCTTCGTCCACTCCGACCCGTGGCGCGTCATGCGGATCCAGAGCGAGTTCGTCGAGGGCTTCGGCGCCCTGGCGGACCTCGGACCGGCCATCAGCGTGTTCGGTTCGGCCCGCACCAAACCCGGTTCCCGGTATTACGAACTCGGTGTGCAGATCGGCCGCAAGCTCGCGGAGAGCGGCGTCGCGGTGATCACGGGTGGCGGGCCCGGCTCGATGGAGGCCGCCAACAAGGGTGCCGTCGAGGGCGGCGGGGTCTCGGTGGGCCTCGGCATCGAGCTGCCGTTCGAGCAGGGCATGAACGAGTGGGTTGACCTCGGCGTCAACTTCCGGTACTTCTTCGCCCGCAAGACGATGTTCGTGAAGTACGCCCAGGGGTTCGTGGTGCTGCCCGGAGGCCTGGGCACTCTCGACGAGCTGTTCGAGGCCATGGTCCTCGTCCAGACCCACAAGGTGACCTCCTTCCCCATCGTGCTGGTGGGCGTGGACTACTGGACACCCATGCTCGAGTGGATCAAGGGGACGCTCGTGGCCGAAGGCATGGTGTCCCCGCAGGACCTCAACCTCATCCAGCTGGTGGACGACCCCGACGACGCCGTGCGTCGGGTGCTCCACGACGTCCACCCGGGCACCTCGGACGAGCGTCCCGAGTAGTCCGCACGCGGAAGCCCCGTCCTGGTCCCTTGTCGGCCGGGGCGGGGCTTTCTGGCACCATGGAGGCATGACTTTCCTCCTGGTGTTCCTCGCGATCGTGGTGCTCGGCGCGGCCTTCGTCATGGCCACGCCGCTGCTGCGCAGGATCAAGGTGGGAGGACGATCCCTGAGTGCCCCCGATCTGGAGGACGGTTTCGAGGAGCCGGCGGCGAACCTGCCGGCCGTGCTGCTCCCGGAACGCCCCACGCCCGCGGATGTGGACCGGCTGCGGTTCTCGCTCGGCCTGCGCGGGTACCGGATGGACCAGGTCGATGAGGTTCTCGACCGTCTGCGGGATCAGCTCGCCGTTCAGCAGAGCGAACTGAGCCGACTGCGGGGCCGGCTCGCGGAGCTGACGGCGGGGTCCGCCGTCGTCGGGCCGGCGACCGGTGACCAGCCGCATGAGTGAGCCGGTCTCCCAGGAGCTCCGCCGGGACGGGTCCGAACCGGCGCCGCGCGTCCGGGGGATGATCACCGCGCCGCGGAGCTGGCCCTGGTGGGCGCAGCTCAGCGCGGTCTACGTGGCGGCCCGCGTCTTCAGTTTCTTCGTCTTCTCCGGCGCGGCCTTCAAACAGGGCATGAATCCCTGGATGCCCGCGAGCCCCGGGTACTGGGATTTCATCACGATCTGGGACGGCCGCTGGTACCAGACGGCCGCCGAGCAGGGCTACCCGTCACAGCTCCCGGTCGACGCCCTCGGCAACGTCCAGGAGAACGCGTGGGCCTTCTACCCACTGTTCCCGCTGCTGGGGAAGGCCCTCTCCGGCCTCCTGGGGATTCCGGTCCTGGCCTCCCTGACGGTGATCGCCATGGTGGCCGGCCTGTGCGCCGTGCTCGTGATCCACCGTCTCTTCCTCTGTTTCGCTTCCCACCGCACGGCGTTCTGGGGTGCGGCCTTCGTGGCGGTGTTCCCCGTCTCCGGCATCCTGCAGGTGCCGTACGCGGAGTCGCTCAACCTCCTGCTGCTGGCGGCGTCGCTTCTGGCGCTCGTGCGGCAGCGGTACCTCGCCGCGATCCCGTTCGTCATCCTCGCGGCGCTGTCCCGGCCCACGGGGGTGCCCTTCGGCGCGCTCGTGGGACTGCTGCTGGTCCACCGCCTCTGGCTGCTCTTCCGCGCACGACGCCGGCCGGCCCCGGACGAGCTCGGCTCCCTGCTGCGCCACGCGGCGCTGACCGTGGTGGCCTGCGCGGCCGCACTCGCCTGGCCGGCGCTCGCCTGGCTGAAGACCGGGGACCCTCAGGCCTACACCCGCACCGAGACCGTCTGGCGGGGGACCGACCTGGTGCCGTTCAAACCGTGGTGGGACATGGCCGTCGGGCTCCTCGGCCCGGGTCTGGGTCCGGTCACGCTCCTGGCATTCGTGGGCGTTTTCGCGTGGGCCCTGCTGAAGGCTCCGGCGGTCCGGGCGATCGGCGTCGAACTCCGCCTGTGGTGTGCTTGCTACTTCGGGTACCTGCTGGCCTTCCTGCACCCTCAGACCAGCACCTTCCGGATGCTGCTGCCCCTCTTCCCTCTGGCACTCGCCACGGCATTCGTCTCGCGTTCGCGGGCCTACCGCTGGACGGTCGTCCTGATGTTCTCCCTGCTCCAGATCGTATGGATCGTCTGGCTCTGGGCGTGGGCCCAGTTGCCGGGCGGCGGTGACTATCCTCCGTGACCTGGGGCCTGGCCGATGTCCGGGTTGGTCCATCGATTAGCCTGTGACGCGCGACTCAGGGGATAATGGGAAGGACGCACTCGACGAACACAAGGAGAATCTCCTATGGCCGCCATGAAGCCCCGGACCGGGGACGGACCCATGGAAGTGACCAAAGAAGGACGCAGTCTCATCATGCGGGTCCCGCTGGAAGGCGGAGGCCGCCTGGTGGTGGAGCTCAACGCCGCGGAGGCCGCTGAGCTCAAGGGCTGCCTGGAGGGCGTGACGCAGAGCTGAAGCCACACGGAGCGCGGCTGCTGGAAAGCGGCCGCGCTGCGGTATTTAAGGCTGCTGAGGTATTTAAGGCCGCGGCATCCGAGCGTGCGTGCCGAGCTCCGCGGAATAGCTCAGCGCTTGACCGCGGCGAGGAGGCCGTCGCCGGTGGTGAACACGGTCGCCAGCACGCCCTCGTCCTCGCGCAGGCTCTTGATGAGCTGGCGCAGGGCGACGGTGGTCTGGTCGCGGTTGGCGGGGTTGCTCACGCGGTCGCGGTCGAGGGCGTCGTTGAGCAGGAGCACCCCGCCGGGCTTGAGCAGGCGGAGGGCCTGGGTGACGTAGAAGGGCGCCTGAGCCTTGTCGGCGTCGATGAAGACGAGGTCGTAGGCGGAATCGGTGAGGCGCGGCAGGACGTCCTGAGCGCGGCCGGAGATGGTGCGGGTGCGGTTGGCGGGGACTCCGGCTTCGGCGAACGCCACACGGGCCGCACGGAGGTGCTCCACGTCGTGATCGATCGAGGTCAGGACCGCCTGCGGGGAGAGCCCGCGCAGCAGGTAGACGCCGGAGACGCCCGCGCCAGTGCCGATCTCCACGGCGGTCCGGGCCTTCGCGCTGGCGGCGAGGACGGACAGCGCCATGCCGGTGCCCGCGGAGATCGCGGGAACCCCCAGGTCGAAAGCACGTTCCCGTGCCCGGAGGAGCACCTGGTCTTCCTCCGGCAGGCCTTCGGTGAAGGACCAGCTGGTGGATTTGTCGGTGCTCATGTGGTTCGCCCTCTGCGGAAAAGATGTATCTGGAAGAAGCTCCCCAGATATTTCACAGGGAACCTTGACATGATAACGGTCAAAGTGCTGGCGATTGAAGCCGGGGCTCGGTATGGCGCATACCCGCCATCGGGGGATGGATCGGAAGGGAGCAGGACATGCTGAACATGGCTGACAATCCTGCCACCGCGGTGGCAGTCGAGGACTCCGGCCAGGTGGAGACGCCGCTGGAGGAATGGAAGCGCCCCAGCTGGGAGGAAGTGGTCACCAACCACTCCGCCAAGGTCTTCCGACTCGCCTTCCGTCTCACGGGCAACCGCCACGACGCCGAGGACCTCACGCAGGAGGTCTTCGTCCGTGCCTTCAAGTCCCTCGACAAGTTCAAGCCGGGCACGCTGGACGGCTGGCTGCACCGGATCACCACGAACCTCTTCCTGGACCAGGTGCGCCGCAAGGCCCGCATCCGCTTCGACGGACTGCCCGAGGACGCCGACCAGCGGATCCCCGGCAACGAGACCAGCCCGGAACGCAGCTTCGAATTCAACAACCTGGACTCCGACATCCAGGCCGCGCTGGACAAGCTGCCGATCGAATTCCGCACGGCCGTGATCCTGTGCGACATCGAGGGTTTCTCCTACGATGAGGTCGCCACCGCGCTCGGCATCAAGCTCGGCACCGTGCGTTCCCGGATCCACCGTGGGCGCGCGCTTCTCCGGACCGCTCTGGCGGACCGCGATCCGCGCCGCACGGCCACCGGACGGCCCCAGCTCAAGCTCCCTCGCGTGGCGGGAATCCACTGACCGGATCCGCTCCGTGTCACTGAAGTCCGGCCCCGCCTCCGGGATCGTCCGGGAGGCGGGGGAGAGGGTAGTCTTTCCAACGTGATATTCGGTATTAATGGGCCAGAATTCCTGATCCTGCTGATCATCGGCATTCTGGTGATCGGCCCCAAGCGTCTGCCCGAATACACTCAGGGCCTGATGAATCTGGTCCGCGGAGTCCGGAAGATGGCTTCCGGCGCCCGTGAGCAGATCAAGGACGAGGTCGGCATCGACATCGACGAGGTCGACTGGCGCAAGTACGACCCCCGTCAGTACGATCCCCGCCGCATCATCCGCGAAGCCCTGCTGGAGCCGGACGCCCCGGCCGCAGCCTCGGCCGCCGTGGGTGCGGCCGCCGTCGCGACCGCCATGCCGGAGCGGGAGATCCCGCGACTGGCCGAAGGCGAGAGCGCGCCTTTCGACACCGAGGCCACCTGAGCAGAGCTGCCAGTACGACGACGGCGCGCCGACCATCCGATGGTCGGCGCGCCGTCGTCGTCTCCAGGGTGAGCCGTGGCCGGCTGGACTGCCCGAGGTCACCCCCGCGGGGTGACTCCGAGCGAAAGCCCGCTCAGTCCGCGTGGCTTGGCGGCCAGCGCGTCGGCCACTGAGAGCAGCTCACGGGAGACCGCGGCGTCCGGGTGGGCCAGGACGACCGGCATTCCGGAGTCCCCGCCCTCCCTGAGCGCGATTTCCAGGGGCAAGTGACCGAGCAGTGGGACCTGGTAGCCGAGAGTCTCCGTGAGGCGCTGGGAGAGCGTCTCACCGCCTCCTGAGCCGAACACTTCGAGTCGCTCACCGCCGGGGGTGTCGAGGTACGACATGTTCTCGACCACGCCGACCACCCGTTGGCCGGTCTGCGTGGAGACCGTGCCGGAGCGTTCGGCGACGTCGGCCGCCGCCGACTGAGGGGTGGTGACCACGAGGACCTCGGCGGACGGCAGGAGCTGCGAGACGGAGATGGCGATGTCGCCGGTGCCCGGGGGCAGGTCCAGGAAGAGGTAGTCCAGGTCGCCGAAGTACACCTCGGAGAGGAACTGCTCCAGGGCGCGGTGCAGCATGGGGCCGCGCCAGGCCACGGGGGCGTTGCCCTCCACGAACATGCCGATCGAGATGACTTTGACCCCGTGGGCCACGGGCGGCAGGATCAGCTCGTCCACGCGGGTCGGGGACTGGGTGATGCCCATGAGGCCGGGGACGGAGAAGCCGTGGACGTCGGCGTCGACGATCCCCACGCGGAGGCCCCGGGCCGCCAGGGCGCACGCGAGGTTCACCGTCACGGAGGACTTGCCGACGCCGCCTTTGCCGCTCGTCACCGCGAACACCTTGGTGAAGTTGCCGGGCTGGTTGAACGGGATCCCGCGAGTGTCGCCGGGACCGCGGAGCTGATCCTTGAGCGCCTGCCGCTGCTCCGGGGTCATGACGGAGAGCTCCACGTCGACGGCCGTCACTCCGGGGACCGTGAACAGCGCCGCCGTCGCATCGGCTGTGATCGTGTCCCGCAGGGGGCAGCCCTGGATGGTGAGGAGCACGCGCAGACGGACCGCGCCGTCGTCGTCGATCGTCACCGAGTCGACCATGCCCAGCTCCGTGATGGGGCGCCGGAGTTCGGGGTCGATGACCGTGTCCAGGGCGTGCTGCAGCTGCTCCGTGGTGGGCGGTGTCATGCTCCCGGGTCCTGGCTGGGCTTCTTGATCTTCGGGATCTGCTGGGTGCGCGGACCGCGCTGACGGTCCCGCTTGTCGCGGATCTTCTCCTTGACCTTGTCCGCCGTGGTCTCGCCGTCGCCGGGGCCGTCCTCGCCCGAATGGAACTCCTCCTGAGCCTCGATGATGTCTTCGAGGAGAGACCGCATCTCGGCGCGGACGTAGTCACGGGTGGCGACCTCGCGCAGC
The DNA here is from genome assembly GCF_041360795.1 of Arthrobacter sp. RCC_34. Classification (NCBI taxonomy): domain Bacteria; kingdom Bacillati; phylum Actinomycetota; class Actinomycetes; order Micrococcales; family Micrococcaceae; genus Arthrobacter; species Arthrobacter sp. RCC_34. The sequence continues at coordinate 573,898 of NZ_JBFUPW010000001.1, forward strand.
GCGACGCGCAGCGCGGCGAGCTCACGGGTGAGGTACTCGGTGTCCGCGAGGTTCCGCTCGGCGCGCTGGCGGTCCTGTTCCAGGGCCACGCGGTCACGGTCGTCCTGCCGGTTCTGGGCGAGGAGGAGCAGCGGCGCCGCGTAGGAGGCCTGGAGGGAGAGCATGAGCGTCAGGAGGGTGAACCCGAGCGCCTGCTGATCGAACTGCCAGTCGGCGGGCGCCCAGCTGTTCCAGGCCAGCCAGAACACACAGAAGATCGTCATGTAGACGAGGAACTGCGGGGTGCCCATGAAACGGGCGAAGCCCTCGGTGGCCTTGCCGAAAGCGTCCGGGTTGGGGGAGAACCGGGGGAAGAACCGGCCCCGTGCGGCACGGGGGGTGTCCAGGCTGTTCTTCTCCGCCCCGGGGCGGCGATCCCTGTTGTCAGCCATTGCGACCCCTCAGCTTCTTGAACGGGACGTCCTCGGCGTGGGCGCGCCAGTCTTCGGGCAGGAGGTGATCCAGGACGTCATCGACGGTGACGGCGCCGACCAGGCGGCCGGTGTCGTTCACCACGGGCAGGGCATTGAGGTTGTAGACCGCCATGATGCGGGCCACCTCGCTGATGTGGGCCTGATCCTGGACAGGCTCCAGGTTCTTGTCCACGAGGTTGCCGATCGGTTCGGGCGGGGGATACCTCAGAAGCTGCTGAATGTGCACGACGCCGAGGAAGCGGCCCGTGGGGGTCTCCAGCGGCGGGCGGGCGATGAAGATGGAGGACGCGAGCGCCGGGGTCAGCTCCTCGCGGCGCACGTGGGCCAGGGCCTCGGCCACGGTGGCCTCCGGCGGGAGGATCACGGGGACCGGGGTCATGAGACCGCCCGCGGTGTCCTCGTCGTACTCCAGGAGGCGCCGCACATCCTCGGCCTCTTCGGGCTCCATGAGCTGCAGGAGTTCCTCCTGCTGCGCCTCGGGGAGTTCGGAGAGGAGGTCGGCGGCATCGTCCGGGTCCATCTCCTCGAGCACGTCGGCGGCGCGCTCGCGGTCCAGGGAGGACAGGATCTCCACCTGATCCTCTTCGGGGAGTTCCTGGAGGACGTCGGCGAGACGTTCGTCCTGGAGTTCGCTGGCCACTTCGAAGCGGCGCTTGTCGCTCATCTCCTGCAGGGCTTCGGCGAAGTCTGCGGCTTTGAGGTCCTCGTGGCTGGCGACGAAGGCCGTGGCGGCCTGCGGTTCGGTGGCCGCGGCCGGGACGGCGTCCGTCCAGTTGATGATCATGGTCTCGTTGCGGCGCAGCCGGGCGAGCGGGGAGAACGAGTGCCCGCGGCGCACGAAAAGCTTGGAGACGAACCAGTCGCCCGAGCGGTGCTGGTCGATCGCGATGTCCTCGATCGTGGCCGAGCCCGAGCCGTCCGTGAGGGTGACCCGGCTGTCGAACATCTCGGCGACCACCAGGGTCTCCATGCCGCGCTGTTCGAAGCGGCGCAGATTGACGAGCCCGGTGCTGATGACCTGGGCCTGGTCCATGCTCGTCACGCGCGTCATCGGCACGAAGACGCGTTTCTTGCCCGGGACTTCCACCACCAGGCCGACCGCATGCGGAGGCGCGTTGTTGGCGCGGGCCAGCACCACGACGTCGCGGACGCGTCCGAGCCGATCACCCAAAGGGTCGAAGACATCCAGACCGAGGAGGCGGGCAACGAAGACGCGGGAAGTAGGGTTGCTCACCCGACTAGGCTATCCACTTCGTCCACGTTTGGCTGAATTCCGGTTGCAGCCCGGCTGAATAGGCAAGAATGTGGGTATGTCGAACTTGTTTGGTGCACCCAGGATTCCCGAGGAGCTCCGTTCCGTGCCGCAGGGCGTGACGGTGGGCTCCTACAACTCCTACCTCGATGCCCAGAAGGCCGTGGACTACCTGGCGGACCAGCAGTTCCCCGTCCAGTACGTCTCGATCGTGGGCAACGACCTGAAACTCGTGGAACGCGTGACCGGCCGTCTGAGCTACCCGCGCGTGGCCATGTCCGGCCTGCTCAGCGGTGTGTGGTTCGGTCTCTTCATCGGTCTGCTGCTGTCCCTGTTCTCTCCGGGCGGCGCGTTCTCCGTGGTGACCTCGGTGCTGATGGGCGCGGCCTTCTTCGCGCTCTTCGGCATCGTCAGCTACGCGATGCAGCGGGGCAAGCGGGACTTCACCTCGACCAGCCAGGTGCTGGCCAGCAGCTATGACGTGATCGTGGCTCCCGAGGTCGCGGGGGAAGCGAGCCGGCTGCTCCTGCAGCTCCCCATGCGGGGCAACGACGGCGGCGCCCGTCAGCACAGCCAGCAGCAGGGTCCGCAGGGTGGTCAGCACCCCGGATACGGGCAGGGCCACGGCCAGCCGCAGGCGCCACAGGAGCCGCAGCGGCCCGAGGGCTGGGGCAATCCTTACGGGCAGCGCTCCGAGGATGCCGTGCAGCAGGCTCAGACGCCGGAACAGCAGGCCCCGTCCACGGTGTCCTCGGACTACCGCGACCTCCCGGACGGCCGCCCGCAGTACGGCGTCCGGCTGAACCAGACGCCTCCGGCAGCTCCCGCGGCACCGGCCCAGGAACCGCAGCAGGCTGAGCCGCAGTCCGCGGAACAGCAGCACGCGGAACAGCAGATCGATGCCGGGCAGCAGCACGACGCCGCTCCGCAGGCGGAGCCGCACGGCGAGCACTCCCAGCAGCAGGAGGGGCAGCATGACGAGCCTCAGCAGGACCAGCACGGCGAGCCGCACCCCAAGGATCCCCGAGGCGAGTAGCCCCGGCCCGCTCCGGCGGGACCACGGAATGTGACGCCGCGCGTCGCACGGGTCCGGAACGACGAATGGCCCCGCACCGGGATTCCGGTGCGGGGCCATTCTCATGCCCGGGGCGCGGTGCTCACGCTGTCGCGCTCAGCGCGCCACGACGGCGGTGAGCGGCACTCAGCCGCGCAGGCCGGCCATCCAGGCCTCGACGTCGTCGGCCGTGCGGGGGAGCGCGGCGCTCAGGTTCACGGCGCCGTCCGCCGTCACGAGGATGTCGTCCTCGATGCGCACGCCGATGCCGCGGTACTCCTCCGGGATCGCGAGATCCTCGGACTTGAAGTACAGACCCGGCTCGATGGTGAACACCATGCCCTCGACGAGTTCGGCGTCCAGGTACAGCTCGCGCTTGGCCTGGGCGCAGTCGTGGACATCCATGCCGAGGTGGTGGCTCGTGCCGTGCGGCATCCAGCGGCGGTGCTGCTGACCGCTTTCCGCGACGGCCTCCTCCACGGTCACGGGCAGCAGGCCCCACTCGGCCAGGCGCTCGGCCAGGACACGGGTGGCGATCTGGTGCAGCTCACGGAACTTCAGGCCCGGGCGTGCGGCGGCGAAGGCCGCGTCGGCGGCGTCCAGGACGGCTTCGTAGACGCGGCGCTGCACCTCGGAGAAGGTGCCGTTGACCGGCAGGGTGCGGGTGATGTCCGCGGTGTAGAGGCTCTCCGCCTCGACGCCGGCGTCCAGGAGGAGGAGGTCGCCCTCCTTCACCTGACCGTTGTTGTTGATCCAGTGCAGGATGGTCGCGTTGTTGCCGGAGGCGGCGATGGTGTCGTAACCGAGGTCGTTGCCTTCCTCGCGGGCCTTCGCGAAGAACGCGCCTTCCACGACGCGCTCACCGCGGTGGTGGGCGACGGCGCGGGGCAGGGCCTTGACCACTTCGTGGAAGCCTTCGATGGTGGCGGCGACGGCCAGCTTGAGCTGCTCGACCTCCCACTCGTCCTTGATCAGGCGCAGCTCGGAGAGGGCCTCGGCCAGCTTCTCGTCCAGAGCGTCGAGCTGGGAGAGGTCCAGGTTCTCGGGGTCCTGGGCGGTGTTGTAGCGAGCGGTGTCCACCAGGGCGTCGATGTTCTCGTCAACCTTGCGGAGCAGGCGGATGGAGATGCCGCCGATCTCGGATGCGCCGACGTTCTTGGTGATCGCCACTTCGAGCTCGTCGAGGTGGGCGGTCGCCAGGTCGAGGCGCGCCTTCAGATCTGCCAGGCTCGGGCGCGGGCCGATCCAGAACTCGCCAGACCGTGCGTCCGCGTAGAACTGCTCGGTGTCGCGGCCGGCCATGGGACGGAAGTACAGGGTGGCGTGGTGGTGGCCGCCGTCGTCGCCCTGGCCGTCATCGGTGGGTTCGAGGATCAGGACCGCGTCCGGCTCGTGGTCTACGCCCAGGCCCGTCAGGTGCGCGAAGGCCGAGTGCGGGCGGAAGCGGTAGTCGGTGTCGTTGCTGCGGACCTTGTGCGGACCGGCGGGGATCACCAGGCGTTCGCCCTTGAACTGGTCCGAGATCGCGCGACGACGGCGGGCGGCGTGTGCGGCGACGGCTTCCTCGGCCGGGAGCTCCTGCGAGGCGGGAGCCCAGCTGCCGGCCATGAAGGCTTTGAAGGCATCGGAGGAGGGGCGCTGCGAACGGTTGTTCACACGGTCCTCCAACGGCTGGGTGCTGGCATCAGTGGTGTGTTCTGCGTCATTCACCCTCCTATCGTCTCACTGATCCGGAGCTCCGCGGGTCCGCCGGGACTACGCTGGGAGCGTGAGGATCGACCTGCATGCACACTCGAACATCTCGGACGGCACTCAGCCGCCCGCCGACCTCGTGGCCTCCGCCGCTCAGGCCGGGCTCGACGTCGTCGCGCTGACGGACCATGACACCACCGACGGGTGGGCCGAGGCCGCTGAGGCGGCGAAGGGGCTGGGCGTCGCCCTGGTGCCCGGCATGGAGATCAGCTGTCGCACTTCCGAGGGCATCAGCGTCCATCTGCTGTCCTACCTGCACGATCCCACGCACCCCGGCCTGCTGGAGGAGATCTCCAAGGCCCGCGACGCACGGCTCAGCCGGGCCGAGCACATGGTCGCGCTGCTCGCCGAGGACTACCCACTCAACTGGGACGACGTCACCCAGCACCTGGCGCCGGGCGCCACCGTGGGCCGCCCGCACATCGCCGACGCTCTCGTGGCCGCGGGGATCGTGAGTGACCGGACCGAGGCCTTCGCCACCATCCTGACGTCCCATTCGCGGTACTACGTGCAGCACTACGCCGTGGAGCCGGCCCTCGCCGTCGAGCTCGTCAGGGACGCAGGCGGTGTCCCCGTGTTCGCCCATCCGGTGGCCAGCGCTCGCGGCCGCGTGGTGGGGGAGCGGACCTTCCATGAGATGATCGACGCCGGCCTCGCCGGCCTGGAGGTCTGGCACCGGGACAATCCGCGCGAAGGCCGCGAATACCTGCTGGGCCTCGCCGCGAAGCACGATCTCATCGTCACGGGCTCCAGCGACTACCACGGCAAGGGCAAGCCCAATCTGCTGGGCGAGAACCTGACGTCCCCGGAACAGTTCGCCCGGATCGAGGACCAGGGCCACGGCAGCGTGATCCGGGGCTGAGGGGGCCTGTTTCGCCGGTCTCGGCGCCCCTGTCGACGCAATGCGCCGCAATGGGGGCGCGCCACGCCAACAAGGGCGCAAACCGTCACCAACGGCACACGATGCCGGGAAGGTGCTCTCAGCCCAGCGTATGCACCGTGGCGGAGTCCGCGAGGCGGGTCGCCATGACGGACACTGCCGATGGGTTCTCGTCCACGCAGACGAAGCGGCGGCCCGTCTTGGCGGCCACCGCGCCGAGGGTTCCGGAACCCGCGAAGAAATCCAGGCACCAGTCGCCCGGCCGGGTGGACGCCATGACCATGCGGCGCAGGAGACCTTCCGGCTTCTGCGTCGGGTAGCCCGTCTTCTCCTTGCCGGTGGGGGAGACGATCGTGTGCCACCAGACGTCCGTGGGGAGCTTCCCGCGCTGGCGCTTCTCTTCGGTCACGAGACCGGGGGCCATGTACGGTTCGCGGTCCACCTCGGCCGCGTCGAAGTGATACGCCTCCGGGTCCTTGACGTAGACCAGGATGTTGTCGTGCTTGGCGGGCCAGCGACGCCGGGCGCGGGCGCCGTAGTCGTAGGCCCAGATGATCTCGTTGAGGAAGCACTCCCGGCCGAAGATCGCGTCGAGCATCACCTTGGCGTAGTGCACCTCGCGGTAGTCCAGGTGCAGGTACAGCGTCCCGTCCGGGGCCAGGAGCCGCCACGCCTCGCGGAGCCGGGGCTCCAGGAACGCCCAGTAGTCCTCGAAGGCGTCGTCGTAGCGATGCAGATCCCCCCGGAGCGTCTGGTACGAGCGTCCCTGGAATCCGATCCGGTCACCCTCGCCCTCCGCGCTGCGGACCATGGTGGTCTGCTGGCGGCGCTGGGTGCGGCCCGTGTTGAACGGGGGATCGATGTAGATGAGCGTGAACGAGTCATCCGGCAGGGACGGCAGGAACCCGGCGTTGTCCGCTTGGACCACCAGGTTCCCGCCGTCCGCCTGCCAGAGCTGTTCAGCGGTCCGGGCCATGGATCCCGTCAGGATTCCTGGGCGGGGGCGCCGGCCTCGCGAGCCACGACCTCGCCGTTGCGGCGGCGGGTGCGGTTGCGCGGGCGGCGGCGACGGGCGTCGTCGTCGGTCTTCTTCTCGGCGGCGGGAGCCTCGGCGGTCTCGGCGTCAGGCTGACGCGTCCGACGACGGCGGCCCTCGCCGTCCGCGGAAGCACCCTCGCCGCGCTGGCCGCCGGAGCGGCGCTCCCCGTCGCGCTGGCGGTCACCACGGGAGGAGGACGACGGGCGCTTGGCGACGCGCTTGCCGGTCTCGCCCAGATCCTCGAGGACCTCGGCGTCCACACCGGCGAGGACGCGCTTGTCCCGGGGCAGCCGGCCCTTGGTGCCTTCCGGGATGTCCAGATCCGTGTAGAGGTGCGCGGAGGAGGAGTAGGTTTCCACGGGCTCGGCGAAGTCGAGGCCCAGAGCCTTGTTGATGAGGGCCCAGCGGGGCATGTCCTCCCAGTCCACGAAGGTCACGGCGGTGCCCTTGTTGCCGGCACGGCCCGTGCGGCCCACGCGGTGGAGGTAGATCTTCTCGTCCTCGACGCACTGGTAGTTGATGACGTGGGTGACGTCGTCGACGTCGATGCCGCGGGCGGCGACATCGGTGGCGACCAGGACGTCCACCTTGTTGTTGCGGAAGGCGCGCAGGGCCTGTTCGCGGGCGCCCTGGCCCAGGTCACCGTGCAGAGCGGCGGCGGCGAAGCCGCGGTCCACCAGCTCCTCGGCGACCTTCGCGGCGGTGCGCTTGGTCTTGGTGAAGATGACGGTGCGGCCACGGCCACGTGCCTGGAGGATCCTCGCCACCACTTCGATCTTGTCGAGTGAGTGAGCGCGGTACACCAGCTGGCGGATGTCCCGCTTGGTCAGGCCCTCGTCGTCCGGGTCCGCCGCACGGATGTGGGTGGGGCGCGACATGTACCGGCGGGCCATGGCGATGACCGGGCCGGGCATGGTGGCGGAGAAGAGCATGGTCTGACGGGTGCCGGCCGGGGTGGCGGCCATCAGGGTCTCGACGTCCGGGAGGAAGCCCAGGTCCAGCATCTCGTCGGCCTCGTCGAGGATCACGATCTTGATGTTGGAGAGGTTGAGGTGGCGCTGCTTGTACAGGTCGATCAGGCGGCCTGGGGTGCCGACCACGAGGTCGATGCCGTTCTGAAGGGCCTCGATCTGCGGCTCATACGCGCGGCCGCCGTAAATGGTGGCGATCCGGACCTGGTGCAGGCGGCTGGCGGTGGCGAGGTCGTTGGCGACCTGCACGGCGAGCTCACGGGTGGGGACGATCACGAGGGCCTGCGGGGCGCCTGGGACCTGCAGCTTCGCGTACTTCGGGTCATCGCTGGTGACGATGCGTTCCAGCGCCGGGACGCCGAAGCCGAGCGTCTTGCCCGTGCCGGTCTTCGCCTGGCCGATGATGTCGTGCCCGCCGAGAGCGACGGGGAGCGTCAGCGCCTGGATGGGGAAGGGGTGGATGATTCCGGCCTGGGCCAGGGAATCGACGATCTCGGCGCGGACGCCGAAGTCCGCGAAGGTCTTCTGGACCTCGGCGTGCGGTTCCGCCGTGGTGGTGATGGTCTCCTCCGGCTCGACACTCTCGGTGCCGCTGGTGTCGACCAGGACTTCATGACTGTGGGTTTCGCTCACGCGTGCCTCCTTGGCATTGCTCCGCCAGCGCCGGGACGGGCGTCTGCCAACCTTGGCGACGGCACCGGTCGTTCCAGGAAAGGTCCCGGAGAAGGCGGAGTACGGGTGGAAGCCGATCGCGGTCTGCGTGGGCCGCACTGGCGGCCATCAGGGGTGCCGGGCCCGTGTAGAACGGGCGGGGCGGGGGAAATCAATGGTCAATCAACGACCGGGCATCCATGACTACCCCCTCATTCTAGGGGATGGAGGGCTGATTCCCTGGATTTCCTCCCTCGGCTGAGCCCGAAGGGGCGTCCTCGACCAGACTGAAGGTGACCGTGCGCCGCTGGATGTCGGCGGCGTCCAGGCGCACCTTCACCCGCGTCCCGGGTTCCATGGCGCCGGTGCAGCGCGCCGACACCGCGGGATCGAGCAGCTGGACGGTCGCGACCGGAGCGGTGGCGTTCTTTCCGTTGCCGGTGGAGATGACCACGGCGTCGAAGACCTCGCCCAGCCGGGGCAGCATGACGGCGGCTTCGACAGTGTCGATCGCGGCGCGGTCCAGGCGTGACGAGCGCTGCTCGGCGGCTTTCATGAGGTCGGGCACCAGTGGCAGACTCTCCCTGGCCCAGGCCGGGACTTCAGTGCCCTGGCTGAGTGCTTCGCAGACCACGAGCACCCAGCGGTCGACGAGCCGGCGCAGCGGCGCGGTCGCATGGGAATAAGGCGCCGCGATAGCGGCCTGGACGGTGTTCTCGGGGACCTCGCCGTCGAATGCCACATAGCCCGCTCCGCGGAAGAGGGCTGCCGCCGCATGGACGATCGCGAGGTCTTTCGGCTGGGCCGGGTCGAGCGTCCTGAGGTATTCGCCGTAGCTCATGCCACCCGGACCGTCGGCCTTCCACGGTTTGCCGAGAGCGGCGGTCTGGCGTTCGAACGTCTCCAGGGACCGCGCGTCAGGAGGCGGCATGGTCCGCAGGATGCCCACGGAGCCGCGCACCATCAGGTCCGCGGCCGCCATGCCGGTCATGAGGGAGACCTGCGCGTTCCAGTCCTCCACGGGCAGCGGGACCTCGGTGATGAGGCGGTAGGCTCCAGTCTCCGGGTCCTGTTCGACCACCTGAGCCGGGAGCTTCAGGGAGGCGCCGCCCCGGAGGCGTTCGAGCTCGATTCGTTTCAGGCCCACCTCCCTAAGGAGCTGGAGGCACGCGTCGGCGGTGCCGCCGTCGATGGCCTCCTGCACACCCTGATAGCTCAGCTTGGCGCGCGAGCGGACGCGGGCCCGGCGGACCGTGGCGTTCACGACGGCGGCGGTGGCGTCGAGCGTGAACTCCCAGAGGAAGGCGCCCCGGTCGACGTCGGGCAGCAGGCTTCCGGCGTCCTCGGAGATCGCTTCGGGATGCAGCGGGATGCGGCCGTCCGGAGCGTACAGCGTGAGCCCCCGACGCCGGCATTCGGCATCCAGCGCCCCGCCCGGTGTGATGAAGGAGGGCACGTCGGCGATGGCGTAGTAGACGGTGTAGCCGTCGCCGTGACGTTCTATGAACACGGCCTGGTCCAGATCCGTGGACGACGCCGGGTCGATGGTCACGAGTTCCAGATCGGTGCGGTCCCAGGGCGGGAGTTCCCGGGTGCGGATGACGCGTTCGGTCTCCTCGAGGACGTCAGGCGGGAAGGCCCGGGGGACTTCGAGTTCTTCGCGCAGTGCGGTGAGCGCCTCGGCGAGACCGTCCTGAACGCCCTGGGCGCCGCTGGGGATCCATGTGTTCGTCACGCTCACAGGCTAGCCCCCGGGCGGTCTCCCGGCTTCTCCGACATCCCGCTGATTCCTGCTTCTGGCATACTGACTGCAAAATCATCACCGCGTGTCACGGCCGTCAGTGGCCAGTCAGGAGCAGGGCAAGCCATGACCAATCAGCCCGAGTCGCAGCAGCCGAATCCCCAGCAGCCGCCGGTCCCCCCGCAGCGCCCCCAGAACGCACCGACCCAGGGTGCGCCGTCCCAGCAGGGGCAGCAGCCTGGTCAGCAGAACTGGAACCAGCCCCAGCAGTACGGTCAGCCCCAGCAGCAGTACGGACAGCAGCAGGCTCAAAGTCCGTACCAGCAGCAATACGGTCAGCAGCAGTATGGCCAGCCGCAGCAGGGGTACCCGCAGCAGTACCAGCAGGCCCCTCAGCAGGGGTACGCGCAGCAGGGCCAGTACCAGCAGGCCGGCCAGGCCGCGCCGCAGCAGTACGGGCAGACCGGCGGCTCGTATGCTCAGCAGCAGTATGGCAACCAGCAGCAGCCGGTCTACGGCGGTCAGTCCGCCGCGGCGCCCGGACCCCTGGACCCGGGAACGAACCTCGGCTTCATGGCCGCCATCAAGACCGTGTTCCGGAAGTACGCCACCTTCACGGGACGTGCGGGCCGTCCGGAATTCTGGTGGTGGTTCGTCTTCGTGGCCGTGATCGCGGTGGTTCTCAGCACCCTTGCGGCGATCTTCTTCGGCACCGGCCTGTCGCAGGCGGTCGCCAACGGTGACTACACGGAGATCCCGGGCACCGGCCAGGCCCAGGTGAACACCAATGCCCTGATGATCATCGGCTTCATCTTCTGGGGCATCGCGGGGCTGTTCTCGCTGGCGGTGATCGTGCCGACCGCGGCCGTCGGGGCTCGCCGTCTGCACGACGCCAACTTCAGCGCCTGGTTCCTGCTCCTCTACCTCGTGCCGATCGGCAACCTGGTGCTCCTGTTCCTGTGGGCTCAGGCTCCCAAGCCCGAAGGCGCGCGTTTCGACAGCCGCGTCTGACGCCGTCGTCGACAGTCTGAACTGAGCCTGGAACGGCCGCCACGGAGACTCTCCGTGGCGGCCGTTCCTTTCCCTGAAGCCGATGGTGGGCGAGACTGGCGGGAGAACAGCACACCACCAGGGAAAGCGTGACCATGAGCCAGCCTCCGAACCACTCCGGCGACATCCCACCTCAGCCCGGCCCGCAGCCTGCTCAGTCCGGCCCGCAGCCGTATCCGCAGCCTCACCCTCCGGCGTACCCCCAGGGCGGTCCCGCCTGGCAGCCTCCGGCGTGGCAGGCGCCGGGCTGGGGCCAGCCCGCTCCGTTCGTGATCCGTCCGAAGGTGGGTTTCGTGGAGGCGATCAAGTCCGGCTTCCGCAACTACGCCACCTTCAACGGCCGCGCGGTCAACTCCGAGTTCTGGTGGTGGTTCGTCTTCGAGTATCTGGTCCTCGGGATTCTCGGCTACGTGGCGTACTTCTTCCTGTTCGTCGGCTTCATGACGTCGCTGGGCGGAGCGTTGTCGGACTCCTCGCGGACCGGGTACCGCAGTCGGGACGTCGACTTCATCTGGAGCGCTCCGCTGGTGGCCGGGATCGTCCTGGGCGTCCTCTTCGTCGTCGTGGCCCTGGCCTTGCTGATCCCGGGGCTCGCCCTGCGGGTGCGCCGCCTGCATGACGCCGGATACAGCGGCTGGTTCATCCTGCTGAGCCTCGCGCCGTTCGGTTCGGTGATCATCCTGGCGCTCCTGGCCATGGAGAGCAGTCCCGAAGGGATGAAGTACGGATATTAAGCCTGTTCAATGGGGAGTTTTCCCCATTGAGCGAAGGGGAGATGTGGTGGAGACTGTACGTTAAAGAAGCATCAAGCGCACCCAGATCAGGGAAAGACAGGACCATGACGCAGCAACCCGATTGGCAGAACAACAACGGCGGCGAGCCGCAGCAGCCGCCGCAGGCTCCCCAGTACGGAGCCCAGCAGCCTCCTCAGGCTCCTCAGTACGGAGCCCCCCAGGCTCCCCAGTACGGTCAGCAGGGCTACCAGCAGCAGCCCGCCAGCCCGTACGGCCAGCCCGCCTACAGCGGTGGCCTCTACCCGCCCTACGTCCCGCGCCCGAGCGTAGGGTTCACGCAGGCCATCAAGATGGGCTTCAGCAACTACGCGAACTTCAAGGGCCGTGCCAGCCGCAGTGAGTTCTGGTTCTGGTACCTGTTCCAGGCGCTGGTGGCAGGCATCCCGATCGCCATCGGCTATGCCCTCATCATCAGTGGGGTCGTCTCCCAGTCCGCGTACTCGGACTCCTCGACCGGCTACACGTCCTCCTCGGACGTCACCTTCACCGGAGCGATGGTTTTCGGCACCATCCTCCTGATCCTCGGCGGAATCATCGCCCTGGCGCTCCTGGTGCCGTACATCGCCGTCGCGTGGCGCCGTCTGCATGATGCAGGCTTCCCCGGCCCGATGTTCTTCCTGTCGCTCATCCCGTACGTGGGTGGCATCATCCTCATCGTGCTGTGCGCCATGCCCAGCAAGCCCGAGGGCATGAAGTACGAAATCCAGTAGGTTCGTGCTCCAACGGCCACAGCCCCGGCACCTTCGCGAGAAGGCGCCGGGGCTGTGGTTGTTTAAAGGCTGTGGCTGTCTATTTAAAAGGAGGTGTCAGGCGTCGGGGAGCTCCGCCAGCAGGCGGCGGGCGGCGTCCGCAGGGTCGGAGGCTTCGGTGACGGCGCGGACCACGACCACGCGGCGCGCCCCGGCCTCGACCACCTGGGCCACGTTCCCGTGGTCGATGCCGCCGATGGCGAACCATGGCACGGAGGTCCCGGTCGAGTCCGCGTACCGGACGAGGTCGAGACCCACTCCGGCGCGGCCGGGCTTGGTCGGCGTGGCCCAGAGCGGTCCCACGCAGAAGTAGTCGGTCTCGCCGCGGGCCGCGGCAGCGAGGGCGGCGTCCACCTGCTCCGGTGCGTGGCTCGAGAGGCCCAGCACGACGTCGTCGTTCAGCAGGGAGCGCGCGGCAGGGAGCGGCAGGTCCTTCTGGCCGAGGTGCAGCACCGGACTGCCGGAGAGCTGCGCGATGTCGGCGCGGTCATTCACGGCCCAGAGCTTCCCGTGGCGTTCGGCGGCCTCCCGGAGCACGGCGAGGAGCTCCAGTTCCTCGGCGGCCTCGATCGTCTTGTCCCGCAGCTGGATGATGTCCACCCCGCCGGAGTACGCGGCATCCACGAAGTCCGCGAAGTCGCCCCGTTCCGCCCGCGAATCCGTGCAGACGTACAGCCGTGCGGCGGCGAGGGAAGGTGTCGCAATTGCTCGATTACCCATGGGCTTCAGCCTAGTTCCTCTAGACTGGTGCGGTACTGCGGGAGCCGGAGCGGATGGTCACATTCGCCGGCTGAGAGGGCTTGAGCGCCGACCGCCACACCTGATCCGGCTAGTACCGGCGTAGGGAAGGACGAGGAGCATGGAGCAGGAGCCGGCGGACGTGGCCGTCATCGGCGCGGGCATCGTGGGCCTGGGGATCGCCTGGACGTTGCTGCGCTCCGGCCGTCGCGTGACGCTCATCGATCCGGCCCCGGCGCAGGGCGCGACCTTCGCCGCCGCCGGCATGCTGGCCCCGGTGAGCGAATACCACTATCAGGAGGAAGACCTCCTCGCCCTGACCCTGGAGTCGGCAGCGCTCTGGGAGGATTTCGCGGCCCCGTTCGGACCCTCCAACGGCCATCGGACGACGCCGACGCTCGTGGTCGGCTTCGACGCGGCCGACCGTGCCGCACTCGCCGATCTCCAGGCGGCGCAGCAGGCGCATGGACTGGAGGTCCAGGCGGTGTCGCTGCGGGAGGCCCGCAGGATGGAGCCACTGCTGTCTCCCCAGTTGTCGGGGGCGTTCCTCACCCCGGGTGACCACCAGGTCGACCCGCGGATTCTGCACGCCGCGATGCTGGAGGCCTTCCGTCGCGACGGCGGGACGGTGCTGACGGAGCGCGCGGAGGCTCTCCGCTGGGAGGCGGACGACGACGGCGGCTCCACGGCGGGCCGGGTGACGGGGGTCCTGCTCGCCTCGGGCCGTGTCGTGACCGCGGACGAGGTCGTCGTGGCGAACGGCCTGGCATCGCCCGAACTGCGAGAGCTTCCCGAGGGGCTCGACCTGCCGCTGCGCCCGGTGCACGGGGACATCCTGCGCCTGCGGGTCCCGGAACGCCTGCGGCCTTTCCTCTCCGCGACGGTGCGCGGCTCGGTCCGTGGCCTCCCCGTCTACCTCGTGCCCCGCGAGGACGGCACGGTGGTCATCGGAGCGACCCAGCGCGAGGACGGGCAGGCCGGAGTGTCGGCGGGCGGTGTGCACCAGCTGCTCCGGGACGCACAGCAGCTGGTCCCCGCGGTCGCGGAGCTCGAACTCGAGGAGATCACGGCCCGGGCGCGGCCCGGGACACCGGACAATGCGCCGTTGCTCGGGCGGGTCGCCGCGGCAGGTGGCGGCGAGGTGGCGGGTCTGGTCATCGCCACGGGATTCTTCCGGCACGGCGTCCTGCTGACGCCGGTGGCGGCCCGGGCGGTCCTGGACCTGCTCGACGGACACGACGACGGGCGCTGGGCGGCCTTCCGGCCCGACCGGTTCAGCCCGGGACTTCTGAAGGAGAACACAGTGGAGGCGCACGCATGAACATCACGGTGAACGGCGAAGAGCGCGCCGTGGGGGAGGACGCCACCGTGGCGGTCCTGGTCTCTCAGGTGACGGGTCGCGAGATCCTGGCCGATGGACGGGCCGCGGACGGACGCCGCGTCGGGATGGCCGTGGCCCGGAACGCCACGGTGATCCCGCGGAGCCTGTGGTCCGGGACTGCGCTGGAAGACGGCGATGAACTGGAACTCGTGACCGCGGTGCAGGGAGGCTGACATGACGGAGATCCTGCAGGACCAGGGGCTCGATCCGCTGGTGGTGGACGGTGTGGAGCTGGGGTCCCGGCTCATCATGGGCACGGGAGGGGCGCCGAGCCTGGAAGGGCTGGGCGCAGCGCTCGTCGCGTCCGGGACCGAGCTCACCACCGTGGCGATGCGCCGGTACAGCCCGGCACAAAGCGGCTCCTTGTTCCAGCTGCTCGTGGATCAGGGGATCCGCGTCCTGCCGAACACGGCCGGATGCTTCACGGCGCGCGACGCTGTGCTCACCGCGGAACTGGCGCGCGAGGCTCTGGAGACGGACTGGGTGAAGCTCGAGGTCATCGCCGATGAGCACACGCTGCTCCCGGATGCCGTGGAGCTCGTGGACGCTACCGAGCAGCTCGTGTCCCGGGGCTTCAAGGTCTTCGCCTACACGAACGACGACCCCGTCCTGGCCCTGCGCCTCGAACAGCTCGGCGCCACGGCCGTGATGCCGCTGGGCGCCCCGATCGGCACGGGGCTGGGTATCCTCAATCCGCACAACATCGAAGTGATCGTCTCCCGGGCCTCTGTTCCCGTGGTGCTCGACGCCGGCATCGGCACCGCGTCCGACGCGGCGCTCGCCATGGAGCTGGGCTGCGACGCGGTGCTCCTGGCCACGGCCGTCACCCGCGCGCAGGATCCGGCCCGCATGGCGACCGCCTTCCGGCACGCCGTGACGGCCGGCCGCCTGGCGCGTCTCGCCGGCCGCATCCCGCGCCGCGAGCACGCACTGGCTTCGTCCAGCATGGAGGGCCGCGCCGAGTTCCTCTGAGGAACTGCGGAACTGAGAGACGACGCCGGCTTCCGGGCGCGTGCGCGCACCGCGGGCTGCGCCCGACCGCTGCGCAGCGCGGCAGGCCTGGGCCCGCCTGGCCACAACGACTGAGGGGCGCCTCCCGGACCTGAACGGTACGGGAGGCGCCCCTCGGCGTCGGGCCTGAAGACGTCTGCGCTGACTGAGTCAGACCTTCAGGATCTCCGTCAGCGCCTTGGCGTCCTCGGCGGACCGGCGGGAGCTGAGGATCCAGGACACGGCGAACGACGCCGCAATGCCCAGGACCAGCGGTCCGATCCACGGCAGCCAGGTCCAGCCGGGCAGGTAGCCCAGTCCGAACGCGATGAAGATGATCCAGCTCAGCGCGGTGACCAGGACGCCCGCCCCGGCCGGGAGTGCGGCGCCCAGCGTGGCGCGCTGCCGGTTGACGGCCCAGGCGAGCGCGCCGACGGCCGCCACGAGCAGGACCGGGATGATCAAGGACAGCATGTCTGCCTTACAGAGCGCCGAAACCGACGCGGCGCTGCTCCTCCGGGCCCATCTCGACATAGCCGAGGACGGCGGCGGGGATGATCACGCGACGGCCCTTGTCGTCGGTGAGGGAGAGCTGCCCGCCGGAGGCCAGCGCCTCGGAGACGGCGGTGGCGATGGCCTCCGCTTCCTCGGAGGACTCGAACACGACTTCGCGAGCTACGTTCTGGATGCCGATCTTTACTTCCACAATTGCCTCCTGGCAGTTTCGTGCGGGCCACGGACGAACACGGCGCACCGCAGGCTTCAACAGCTGTTCCAAGCCTAATATGGCGGGCCGGGGGAGAAGGCCCGTTCGGGCACGCTGGGAGCGAACACGAGGTCGGGTGGAGCGGTCGAAACGAGGGCCTGCCGGCCCTGGAGCTGCTGAGTTCGCTGCCCAGGGTGTGAGTCCGCTACATCGTGTAGCGGACTCACGACGTCGACAGCGGACTCAGCGGTTCGGCGCGCGTGGGTTGAGACCGCGGGGGTGGAGCGCTGGGCGCGGCATGGCATGGACGCCGGGCGCTCAGCTCTCCTTCGGGAAGCGGCTGATGCCGCGCCAGGCGAGGCGGTAGATGAGGTCGCTGGCGACGTCGAGGTCGAGCTTCCCGTCCGTCTCGAGCCAATAGCGCGCACTGACCTGGGCCATCCCGGCCAAGCCGCGACCCAGGAGCTGTGCTTCCAGGAGAGGCAGCTTCGTGTCCTCGGCGATGACCCGGGCGACCGCGTCCGCGAAGGTCCGGTTGAACGTCTCCAGACGGTCGCTGACCTCCTCGTCATTGGTCAGCCCGGATTCGAAGACCAGGCGGTGCGCCTGATCGTCGCCGGCCATGAATTCGAAGTACGCCCGCATGACGGCCTGGACGCGGAGCTTGTTGTCCGTGGTGGAGTCGATGGCCGTCAGGAGCATGTCCGTCAGCACCGCCAGATGGCTTTCCAGGAGCGCGAGGAAGAGCTCCCGTTTGGAGGGGAAGTGCTGGTAGAGGACCGGCTTGCTGACCCGGGCCGTCTCGGCGATCTCGTCCATCGCGGCGCCGTGATAGCCGTTCGCGACGAACACTTCCTGGGCCGCCTGGAGCAGCTGTGCCCGCCGTTCGTCCCGGGGAAGACGCGCGGTACGAGCGCCCGGCCGTGCTTCGCTCACCGTCACATTCCATCCTTTACTTCCAGCGCCATCCCTGTGCGTCCGGCGTGAAGGCCAGTTTACCCATAGGTAATATGACGCGTGTGAGGCGGTGGGCATACATTGAAGACATGTCCTCCCTGACTTCCCGCACCGCCCTGCCGCCCCTGGTCGAACCCGCGGCGGATCTGACCCGCGAAGAGCTCGAACGCTATTCGCGGCACGTGATCATCCCGGAGATCGGCTCCGAGGGTCAGCGCCGGCTGAAGAACGCGCGCGTCCTGGTGATCGGCGCCGGTGGGCTGGGCTCTCCGGCTCTGCTCTATCTCGCGGCGGCGGGCGTGGGCACCCTGGGCGTGGTGGACGACGACGTCGTGGAGCTGAGCAATCTCCAGCGGCAGGTGATGCACACGGTGGATCGTGTGGGGCTGCCGAAGACCGAGTCGGCCGCGCTGGCCATCGCCGAGCTGAACCCGCTGGTGACCGTGGTCCAGCACCGCGTCCGTCTAGACTCGTCCAACGCCGTCGAGCTCTTCCGCCAGTACGACCTGATCCTGGACGGCGCCGACAACTTCGAGACCCGGTACCTCGTCAACGACGCCGCGGCGATCGCCGGCAAGCCGTACGTGTGGGGGTCGATCTTCCGGTTCGACGGTCAGGTGAGCGTGTTCTGGGAGCAGCACGGCCCCACCTACCGGGATCTGTACCCCGAGGCGCCGCCCGCCGGCAGCGTGCCGAGCTGCGGCGAAGGAGGCGTGTTCGGCATGCTGTGCGCCGCGGTGGGATCCCTCATGGTGAGCGAGGCCATCAAGCTCGTGACGGGCGTGGGCCGGTCCCTGCTGGGCCGCGTCGCGCTGTTCGATGCCCTGGGCGGGTCCTGGCGCGAGATCACCGTGCTCAAGGATCCCGAGGCGCAGCCCATCACCGAGCTGAGCGACTACGCCGCGTTCTGCGGCACGGCGCCCACGGAGGAGGCGCCGTCGTCGTCGGAGGCTGATGGCGACAGTGACGGAGTGATCGATGCGCGGCGCCTGGCCGCGATGCTGGAGGAGCGCGACGCCGGGACGCGGGACTTCCTGCTCGTGGACGTGCGGGAGACGGGCGAGCGGGACATCGTGGCGATCCCCGGCTCGGTCCTCATTCCGCAGGGCCGGATCCTGGCCGGCGACGCGTGGGACGAGCTGCCGCGGGACACGGAGATCGTGTTCCACTGCAAGGCGGGGAGCCGCTCCGCGAACGTCCTGGCGGCCGCTCGCCGCGAGGGCTACACGAAGGTCAGCCACCTCGACGGCGGCGTGCTGGCGTGGGTGCGGGACGTCGAGCCCGGCAAGCCGGTCTACTGAGGGTTCCGGGCCGAGCGCCCGGGGAGTTCTGGCTCCAGCGTACTCAGGCGCTGAGGTCCTGCGCGGTGTCCTCGTGCACGGACATCTCATGCGTCGGCACCTCGTGAGCCGGGCAGCCGGCCTCGGACGCGGCAGGCTGCGGCTCGGCGACGTCGATGCCGTAGAGCGCCTCGATGGCGTTCACGTACTGTTCCTGCAGGCCGGCGGCGGCGAGTTCGCGGCCGCGGACCATGGGGGTGTGCAGGAGCTGCTTGACCATGCGGCGCAGCGCGAACTCCACCTCCTCGGCGGCGGCGGTGCAGCCGTGCCGGGCCCGCACGCGCTCCATCTCGGAGTCGAGCACGGACATGGTGTGGCGGCGCAGCGCCACGATGGCGGAGTCCACGCTCCGGGAGCGACGCTCCGCTTCGAATTCATGGGCGGCGGAGTCAACGATCCGCGTGGCCTCGGCCAGGGATTCGGCGGCTTCCTCAGGCGCGGCGAGCCGCACGGATTCCAGCGTGAGGAGTTCCACGCCGTCGAGCTCATCCACGGCGGGGTCGAAGTCGCGGCTGAGCGCCAGATCGATCACGATCAAGGGCTTGGGCTCAGGGCCGCGGACCTCGGCGAGCTCTTCGGCGGACACCCTGCGGTCCGAACCGCTGCAGCCGATCAGGACGTCGGCCTCGGCGATCGCGGCGGACAGATTGTCCGCGTCGAGCGCGGTGCCGCCACGGGCCGCCACGAACTCGCCCGCCCGGCCGGAGCCGGAGAAGACGCTCACCTGGGTGCAGCCGCGTTCGCGGAGCAGGGCCATGGTGGCTCCGGCGTAGGCGCCGGTGCCGAAGAGGACCACGCGGGTGTTCTGCCAGTCGCGGTCCACGGACAGCTCGGTGGCCAGCTCGAGAGCCACGGAGACGATCGAGAGGCCGCGGCTGCCCAGGGCGGTGCGGGTGCCGACCTCCTTCGCTGTGCGGCTGGCGGCCTGGAAGAGGCGCACCAGACCGGGGCTCGCGGTGCCGGAATCCTGGGCGGTGATGAGGGCTCGGCGCACCTGGCCTGCGATCTCGCGTTCGCCGACGACGGCGGAGTCGAGCCCGGCGCCGACCGAGAAGAGGTGGCGGGCCACTTCGGGGCCGCGGCGGAGCGTCAGGGCCTGGGAGACGGTGGCCACGTCCAGGCCGCTCTGCGTGGTGATGTTCTTGAGAAGTTCGTCACGCGCGGCTTCCAGGCCGCGTTCGGTGGCGGCTTCGGCGTAGATCTCGAAGCGGTTGCACGTCGCGAGCACCACGGAGCCGTTCAGGGCGAGGTCCTCAGCGGCGTCACCGGACCGGGCGGGCAGGGGCGGCGACATGGCGCTCCGCGAGGCGACGGCGGAAGCGCCCTTGCTCAGCCGAGCAACGGTTTCAAGGTTCAGATCGGCGTGGGTCGCCGTGAGTGAAAAGAGCACCACAGTGGCACCATCTTATGCTCTTCGCACCTTTGTAGAAAAACCGGCCGCGAATCCGCGGATCCCAGTAATGGCGCGGAAATCACTGACACAGTGTCAGTGACGAAGTGTCGTCAAGTTGCGGCCCCGAAGATAGGCACAATCAAGATATGCCTTCCATGCTCCAGGCCCTCCCGGCTGCCCACCCTCTGGTCACCGGCGCCACGTCGGATTCCCCGCTGATCACCGCGTACCGCGGGGGCAAGCCCACCCGCCGGCCCGTGTGGTTCATGCGCCAGGCCGGCCGCTCGCTGCCCGAATACCGCGAGGCCCGCCAGGGGATCTCCATGCTGGACTCCTGCCTCAAGCCTGAACTCGCCGCCGAGATCACGCTGCAGCCCGTGCGCCGCCACGACGTCGACGCCGGCATCTTCTTCTCCGACATTGTCATCCCGCTCAAGCTCGCGGGCGTGGGAGTGGACATCGTCCCCGGCGTCGGTCCGGTGCTGGAGAACCCGGTCCGCACCGCGGCGGACGTCGCCGCCCTGCCGAAGCTCACCTGGGAGGCGCTCGAGCCCATCCGCCAGGCCGTCCGCCTCACCGTCGAGGAACTGGGCAGCACTCCGCTGATCGGTTTCGCGGGCGCTCCGTTCACCCTGGCCGCCTACATGGTGGAAGGCCGCCCGTCCCGCGACCACCTCGGCCCCCGGACGATGATGCACGCCGACCCCGAGACCTGGAAGGCACTGGCCGCCTGGGCCGCCGACGCCTCGGGTCTCTTCCTTCAGGCGCAGCTCGAAGCCGGCGCCTCCGCCGCGCAGCTGTTCGACTCCTGGGCCGGCTCCCTCGGTCTGGCCGACTATGAGCGCTACGTCGCCCCCGCGTCCGCCCGGGCATTGGACGCGGTCCGCGGCCTCGGCGCCCCGCTGATCCACTTCGGCACCGGGACCTCCGAGCTGCTGCCCGCCATGCACGGGGTCGGTGTGGACGTCATGGGCGTCGACTACCGTCTGCCCCTCGACGAGGCCAACCGCCGCCTCGGGGGCGCGGTCCCGCTGCAGGGCAACATCGACCCTGCCCTGCTGCCCGCCCCGTGGGAGGTCCTGGAAGCCCACGTCCGCGAGGTCATCGCGGCGGGCGCCTCGGCCCCGGGCCACGTGGTCAACCTCGGTCACGGGGTTCCCCCGGAGACGGATCCCGCAGTGCTCACCCGCGTGGTCGAGCTCATCCACTCGATCGGGTACTGAGCCCGCCATGTCCCAGCCCACCCAGCCACAGCAGGGCCACGGCCCGGCTCCGGTGACCGCGCCCGCCGGGGTGCGGCGCGCCGTCGTCGTCGGCGGGGGAGTGTCGGGGCTGCTGGCCGCGTACCGGCTGAGCGCCGACGGCGTCGCCGTCACCCTCGTGGAGGCGCGGCCCGTGCTGGGCGGCGCGGTTCGCTCGCACACGGTGGGCGGGCTGACACTCGACTCGGGTGCGGAGTCCTTCGCGACCCGTGGCGACGCCATCCCTGCTTTGCTCAAGGACCTGGGACTCGACCAGGACGTGGTCGCGCCGCATCCGTCGGGTGCGTGGGTGAGGCTTCCCCAAGGGCCGCGCGAACTCCCGAAGACCGGCGTCCTCGGCATCCCGGCCGACCCCTGGGACGAGGAGGTCCGCCGCACGCTCGGCTGGGCCGGATCGCTGCGGGCGAGCCTCGACCGGGTCCTGCCCGGGAATCTCGGCGCGGGCGCGGACGTCAGCAGCGTGGCCCGGCTCGTCAGGCTGCGGCAGGGCCGACGGGTGCTGAAGCGCTTGGTCGAACCGGTGGTGGGCGGAGTCCACGCCGCCGATCCGGGCCTGCTCGATGTGGACATGGTGGCTCCCGGCCTGCGGAAGCGGATGAGGGAACACGGATCGCTCGGCGCGGCCGTCCTCGCTCAGCGGCAGTCGGCCCGGACGGTCCCCGGGGACGCGGACCGGAACGGAGCGCCGCGCCGTGCGGGGTCCGCCGTCGCGGGTCTCCGTGGCGGTATGCACCGGCTCGTGGAAACGCTGGAGGCCCATGTCCGGGAGGCCGGCGCCCGCGTGCTGACCTCCGCCGCGGCGCGGCCCGTCAGCCGGGACGCCGACGGCGTCTGGACCATTCCGGTCGAGCACGACGGCGCGGTGGAGACGCTGCGCGCCGAGCACCTGGTCGTGGCGCTGGACGGCCCCGCCGCCGTCGAGCTGCTCGCCTCCCAGGTGCCCGCTCTCGCAGCGCATCGTCCCGAGCCGGGGGCACAGATCAAGCTCGTGACCCTCGTGGTCGATCAGCCCGAGCTGGACGCCCGCCCCCGCGGCACCGGCATCCTCGTGGCGCCCCAGACACAGGGCGTGCAGGCGAAGGCGCTCACCCACGCGACGGCGAAATGGCCCTGGCTGGCCGAGGCCGCCGGGCCGGGCGTGCATGTGCTGCGTCTCAGCTATGGCCGTCAGGACGGCGCGCCGGGCCAGAATACCGAGAGCTCCGCAGTCGGCGCCGCCCCCGAGAGCGACGAGGAGCTCTTCCAGGCGGCCCTGGCCGATGCGTCCGAGCTGCTGGGTGTGCCCCTCGCCGCGGACGATGTGCTGGATTACGACGTGGTCCGCTGGTCCGGGGCGCTGCCGTTCGCGGCGGTCGGGCACCGGCAACGCGTCGCGGCCGTCCGGGAGCTGTGCGCCGCGGAGCCGGGACTCGACGTCGTGGGAGCATGGCTTGCGGGAACCGGCCTCGCCGCCGTGGTCGCGGACACGCTCAAGATTTTCACCGGAGCCGGGTCCGGTTCCGGGCAGGGGCCCTCACGGGCCTAGAATTCTACATATCGTAGAAGTCAAAAGAAGTACCGAAGAAGTACCGAAGTACACAGCGGAGACGGACATCCGATCACTTCCGATGCAGGAGGACACAGCAGCATGAGCCACGCAGCAGCAGGACACCACGCCGGGGCGCCGGAGCCCCAGGGCGGCGGCAACGAGTTCTTCACCCTCTGGGCCGTCTTCAAGCGCACCGGCACCGTGGAGCGGGCCGAGAGCGCGGTGGCCGCATTCGAGACCCTCATCGACTCGCTCTCGGACCAGCAGGTGACCCTCCGCGGCGCCTACGACGTCTCCGGCATGCGAGCCGAGGCCGACGTCATGCTCTGGCTGCACGGCGCCAAGCCGGAGGAACTCCAGGCCGCGCTGCGCCGCATCCGCCGCACCGAGCTGTTCGCCGGCACCGAGCTGGCGTTCTCCGCCATGGGCGTGCACCGCGACGCCGAGTTCGCCAAGAGCCACACCCCCGCTTTCTCCCGCGGCGTCCCCGCCGAGGAGTGGCTGTGCGTGTACCCGTTCGTCCGCTCCTACGAGTGGTACATCCTCCCCGCGGAGGAGCGCGGCCAGATGCTCCGCGAGCACGGCCTGCTCGGCCGCGAGTTCCCGCAGGTCCAGTCCAACACCGTGGCATCCTTCGCCCTGGGTGACTGGGAGTGGATCCTGGCCCTCGAAGCGCCGGAGCTGGTGGACCTGGTGGACCTGATGCGCCACCTGCGTCACAGCGAGGCCCGCAACCACGTCCGCGAAGAAATCCCGTTCTACACCGGTCGTCGCATCCCGGCGGCCCAGATTGCCGAGGTCCTTGCATGAGCACCCCAGTCGACGCCGCCCTCGAGGCGCTGCACATCAGCACCGAACCGAACACCGTCACCGACCGCGGCCGCATGGCCCCGGCCGAGTACGATGCCGTCCTCCTCGCCTCCTTCGGCGGCCCGGAGGGCCAGGACGACGTGATCCCCTTCCTGCGGAACGTCACCCGCGGCCGCGGCATCCCGGACGAGCGCCTCGAAGAGGTCAGCCACCACTACCGCGCCTTCGGCGGCGTAAGCCCCATCAACCAGCAGAACCGTGAGCTGAAGGCGGCCATCGAGTCCGAGCTCTCGGCCCGCGGCCTCGCCCTGCCGCTCTACTGGGGAAACCGGAACTGGGACCCCTACATCCCGCAGACGCTCCAGCAGATGTACGACGACGGCCACCGCCGCGTCCTCATGATCACCACGAGCGCATACTCCTGCTACTCCAGCTGCCGCCAGTACCGCGAGGACATCGGCCTCGCGCTCACCGAGACCGGCCTGGACGGCAAGCTGCAGGTGGACAAGGTCCGCCAGTACTTCGACCACCCGGGATTCATCCTCCCGTTCGTCGAGGGCACGCTCGAGGGCCTGCAGAAGATCCGCGTCGCGCTGGAAGCCGAGGACGGCTCCCGGGACTCGGAGATCCGCGTCCTCTTCGCCACGCACTCCATCCCCACCCGTGACGCCGAGGCCGCCGGCCGCAGCGCGGACGAGCCCCGCGATTTCGAGGGCGGTTCCGCCTACGTGGCTCAGCACCTGGCCGCCGCCCGCGCCATCATGGCCGTCGTGGCCCCCGAGGTCGCCTGGGATCTGGTGTACCAGTCCCGGTCCGGCGCCCCGCACGTGCCGTGGCTCGAGCCGGACATCAACGACCACCTGCAGGAGATCGCTCCGCAGGGCGTCAAGGGCGCCGTGATCGTTCCCCTCGGCTTCGTGAGTGACCACATGGAGGTCGCCTGGGATCTGGACACCGAGGCGCTGGAGACCTGCAAGGAACTCGGCGTCGAAGCAGTCCGCGTGCCGACCCCCGGCACGCACGGCACGTTCGTGGCCGGCCTCGTGGACCTGATCAGCGAGCGGACGGTGGCGCAGAACATCGCCGACCGCCCGCACGTCACGGACCTCGGCGCCTGGTACGACATCTGCCGTCCCGGCTGCTGCGAGAACTTCCGTGGCGCCAAGCCGGTGATCGCCGAAGCCGGTGTCACTCTCGGCACCACGCACGACGCATACCCGGCCTGAGCCGCATCACCCCGGGACACCGGGACAGGGAGGAAGAGAAGAGCATGGGCGTCCGCATCGGAACGCGTGGGAGCCAGCTGGCTGTCACACAGTCCCAGCACACCGCAGATCAGCTGGCCGCGGTCGGCGGTTTTGAGACGGAACTGATCCGCATCAAGACCGACGGCGACGTCCTCACCGGCCCGCTGTCGCAGATGGGCGGCACCGGGGTGTTCGCCGTCGCGCTGCGCGACGCGCTGCTGGTGGAACGCTGCGATGTGGCCGTCCATTCGCTCAAGGACCTCCCGACGGCGGCGGTCCCGGGCCTGACGATCGCGGCGGTCCCGGCGCGTGAGGATGTCCGTGACGCGCTCTGCGCGCGGGACGGCCTCACGCTGGAGACCCTGCCCATCGGCTCGAGGGTCGGCACGGGTTCCCCGCGCCGCGCGGCCCAGCTCTTGCTGACCCGCCCGGATCTGGAGATCGTGGACATCCGCGGTAACGTCGACACCCGCCTGGGCCGCGTCCCGGGACTTCCGGGCAACGCGGCGGACGCCCCCGGTGACCTGGACGCCGTGGTGCTCGCGGCCTCCGGGCTGAAGCGCCTGGGCCGCACGGACGTCATCAGCGAGTACCTCGAGACATCCGTCATGCTCCCCGCCCCCGGGCAGGGCGCCCTGGCCGTGGAGACCCGCAGCGCGGACGCGCCGCAGGACCTCTCGCAGGCCGCGGCGCCGGATGTCCTGGCGCAGGCCCTCGCCGCGATCGACGACGCCGACTCCCGCCTCGCCGTCACCGCCGAACGGGCGCTGCTGGCGCGCCTCGAAGCCGGCTGTGCCGCTCCCGTCGGCGCCCACGCATTCCGCAAGGGCAGCTTCCTGCACTTGCAGGCCGTGGTCTGCGCGCCGGACGGCACCCGGCACGAGCGCCGTTCCAAGGCGACGGACGTCTTCACCGAAGTGGGGGCGACCCTCCTGGGGATCGAACTGGCCGAGGAACTTCTCGACGCCGGGGTGGCGGACTTTGCCGACCTCGGCTGAGTGGCCCTCTGCCGGGGGTTTCCCGCAGGCGTCCACCGACCTGGAGGACCAGGACATCCGGGCCGAGCGGGAACGCCTCGGTCTGGATCCCCGGGGTCTGCCGCTCGCGGGCCGCACGGTGCTCCTGACCCGTTCTCCGGACCGGGCGACGAGCATGAACCAGGCGCTGAAGGTGCACGGCGCCCAGCCGGCGCTGCTGCCCCTCATCGACTTCGAGGCCGTGGACGATCCGTCCGCGGTGGTCGACGCCGTGGACCGTGTGATCGCGGGGGAGTACGACTGGCTCGTGGTCAGCAGCATCACGACGGTCCGGGCGCTCGTGCAGTACGCGGGCAGTGAGCGCTGGAAGGCTCTCGCCGGGGCTCCGGTGCGGGTCGCGACCATCGGGCCCACCTCGCGCGTCATCCTGGAACGGCTGGGCCTCGCCGTGGCACTCGCCCCGGAGGACCAGCAGTCCGCGGACGGACTCCTGGCGCTCTGGACCGGGCAGGGTCACCGGATCCTCCTGCCGCAGGCCGACATCGCAGGCACGGTGCTCTCGGAAGGGCTCCGGGCCGCCGGGAACACCGTGGACACCGTCACGGCCTATCACACGGTGGACGCCCCCGCCCGGCCGGAACGCCGGCTCACGGTCGAGCTCGGCCGCAGCGTGACCGGTGCGCCGAGCGCCTCTTCGTTCGCAGTGCTCAGCCCGGAACAGGCCCGGGAAGCCGATGCACACGGGCGACTCGACGCCGTCATCGCGGCCTCGCCGAGTGCCGCACGTGCCGTCGTGGAGCGTTTTGGCGACGCCCTCCAGGCCCGGTTCGTGGCGATCGGACCGAGCACCGCGGCCGAGGCGGAGCGCCTCGGCCTCACCGTGGCCGCCGTGGCGGCCACCCCCACACCCCAGGGAATCGTCGACGCCGTCATCGCGGCGCTGCACGACTGACATTCAGGAGAAGAACCCATGGAACTCCACCACCGCCCCCGCCGTCTCCGGACCACCCCTGCTCTGCGCCGTCTGGTCGCCGAGCACCGCCTGGCGCCGTCCGAGCTCATCCTGCCCGCGTTCATCCGCGAAGACCTCAGCGAGCCCGCGCCGATCACCTCGATGCCCGGCGTCGTGCAGCACACCACCGACTCGCTCAAGCGAGCGGCTGCCGAGGCCGTGGAGCTGGGCGTGGGCGGCATCATGCTGTTCGGCGTGCCGGCGGTGCGCGACGCCGAGGGCACCGCGAGCCTCGACCCCGAGGGTGTGCTCAACAAGGCCATCCGCGACGTGCGCGCCGAAGTCGGCGACGATCTGGTGGTCATGAGCGACGTGTGCCTGGATGAGTTCACCGACCACGGCCACTGCGGCGTGCTCGACGCCGAGGGCCGCGTGGATAACGACCGCACGGTTGAGATCTACGCGCGGATGGCCGTGGCGCAGGCCGAGGCCGGGGCACACGTCCTCGGCCCGTCCGGAATGATGGACGGCCAGATCGCCCCGATGCGCTCCGCGCTGGACGCCGCCGGGTTCCAGGACGTCTCGATCCTCGCTTACGCCGCGAAGTACGCCTCTGCGTTCTACGGCCCGTTCCGTGAAGCGGTGGATTCCCAGCTGCAGGGCGACCGCCGGACCTACCAGATGGACGCCGCCAACCGCCGCGAAGCGCTGCTCGAGGTCCAGCTGGATCTCGACGAGGGCGCGGACATGGTCATGGTCAAGCCGGCGATGAGCTACCTGGACATCCTGGCGGACGTCGCCGCGATGAGCCCGGTGCCCGTCGCGGCCTACCAGATCTCCGGTGAGTACGCGATGATCGAGGCCGCGGCAGCCAACGGCTGGATCAACCGCGACGCGGCGATCATGGAGTCCGTCCTGAGCATCAAGCGGGCCGGTGCCGATATGATCCTGACGTACTGGGCCAGTGAGCTGGCCGGGTGGCTGCGCCGGGGCTGAACCCGGCGGATGATCCCGGGCATCCGGGACGTCTGAGACGGCGTCCCGGCGCGGCGCACATGGCTTGGCGTCCCGGATCGGCCGTGGCGCCGAGGGCGAGGGGGACGTCGATGGGTGTGGAGCGCACGGCTGGCAGGGCCTGGACGAAGGCCGTCACGAGGGAGCCGGAGGAGTCCTGGATCGAGGTCCTGCGCGCTCAGGGCCAGGCGGTGTTCTCGCCCAGTGGCTTGAGAACGCTCCTGACGATCGTGCCGGTGGTGCTCCTCTCCTCAGTGGTGTCGGGTGTGCTTCTGATCGTCGTTCTCGCGCTGATGCTGGTGACCTACACCGGCATCTCGCTCGACGCCTCGCTGTTCGTGTCACATCCGGAGACCGCGGCCACGACGCTGCTGGTCCTGGCGGGAGTCCTGCTCGGCGGAGGCCTCGACGTCACGTTCCAGGGTCCTCAGATCGCGCAGGGTTCCGCGTACTCACAGATCCATCTCACCGGCCTGGTGATGACCTACCTCCTCGTGCTCTGGTGGTGGCTGAGGGGCGTCTACCGGAGGTCCTGCCGGAGCGAGGGAAAGCTCTGGTCCCGGTCGGCGATCGTCGCACGGGCGTTCTGGGAGGGACTGTTCACCGCGATCGTCGTCGTCCCCGCGCTGGGTTTCTGGTCCCCTGTCGTCGACCTTCCCCAGAGTCTGGGAGTCACCCTGCAGACGCGCTGGTGGTCGATCGCCCTCACCATCTTCCTCCTGGTCTTCCTGGCGGCGCTGACCGCTCGTCTCCAGTGGTCACGGGCTCCGGAACGGGGCCTGATGGAGGTGGCCGTCGACGAAGCCAAGCGGCTCATAGTGACCCTCATCGTGGTGTTCACCGTCGCCGCCACGGCGGTGTCCGCCATGGCGCTGGCGTTCGTGCTGTCGCAGCCGGAGGAGCCGGGCCGCGCTATCGGCGTCGCGCTGCCCCTGGCCGACCCCGTGTACCTGGGATTCACCCTGGCGGCGGTGGTGCTCGGTGGCGGGATCATCACCTGGTCCACCATGACGGAACCGTTCACCGCACTCGTGGAAACCCCGCCTCCCTTCACCGTCGGTTTCGGGACGGCGAGCAGCGGGGCCGTCGTTCCGCTCCTCGTCGGCCTCTGCGTCCTCGCCTTGTTCCCGGTCCTTCGTCTCGTCGTCGTGCTGGGGCTGCGACGGCGGGCCGCCGATGAGGCTTTGACAGCAAGGGATCTGTCCGAAGGCCGGCCGTCCGGGGCCGGAGAGGGGCAGGCTCGGAGCTGGGAGCTGATCCGCGCACGCCGGAGGCGGGCCGGACGGGCCGTCGCCCTTCCGGTGCTCGTGACGGTGCTGCTCGTGATCCTTCAGCTGACGTTCGTGAACGCCATCTCGTGGTTCGAACCTGTGATGACACCCCCGGCAGCCGGGCCCGCGCCCGGATACTCCTCAGGGATGACCCTGCCGTGGTACCTTCCCCTGTTCGGCGGTGGTTTCGCCGCCGTGATCTCGGCCGGGGCGGCCTGGATTCCAACCGCCCTCGAGCGCGCGCCCTGGCTGATGGGCCTGCTGGCCTGGCGCACGCCAGAACTGACTGCCTGGCGGCCTCAGCGTCGAGCCGCGGAACAGGCGGAGGACCGTCCCGGTGCCCGCGGACCTGTCCTGGCCGTGCGGGATGCGGGGAACGGGGACGTCGAGATCCGGGAGCTGGAGTACGACGGGCCCGTCCCGGACGGCCCCTCTCGCGGCCGGGAATGAAACCGGCACCCCCTCGGTTTGCATGCATATGCATACAGATTCCACGCACTCGGTTCATCTCGGCGTCGACACCTTCGGGGATGTGACCCTCCACGAGGACGGCACGCCCAAGTCTCATGAGGAAGTCCTCCGCGATGTGGTGGAGGAAGGGGTCCTGGCCGATCAGGTGGGTCTGTTCGGTTTCGGCGTGGGGGAGCACCACCGCAAGGACTTCGCGGTCTCCGCGCCGGAGGTGGTCCTCGCCGCGATCGCCGGGAAGACGGAGAACATCCGCCTCTCCTCGGCCGTCACCGTGCTCTCCTCCGACGACCCCATCCGCGTCTTCCAGCGCTTCTCCACCCTCAACGCCATCTCCGGCGGACGGGCCGAAGTGGTGCTGGGCCGCGGATCGTTCATCGAGTCCTTCCCGCTCTTCGGCTACGACCTCGAGGACTACGAGCTCCTGTTCGAGGAACGCCTCGCCCTCTTCGACAAGGCCCGCTCGCAGAAGCCCATCCACTGGGAGGGCCGCACCCGCGGGCCGATCCGCGGGCTCATGGCGTACCCGCAGGTCTCGGACGGCCTGCTTCCCGTGTCGATCGGCGTCGGCGGCAGCCCGCAGTCGGTGGTGCGCGCCGCGAGTTACGGCTACCCGATGACGCTTGCGATCATCGGCGGCGATCCCGCCCGCTTCCGCCCGTACGTGGACCTGTACTACAAGTCGCTCGAGGAGCAGGGCAAGGAGTGGCAGCCCCTCGCCGTGCACTCCCCGGGCCACGTGGCGGAGACGGATGAGCAGGCCCGCGAGGAGTTCTTCCCGCACTGGCTCGCCAGCCGCAACAAGATCGGCGCCGAGCGTGGCTGGGGTCCCGCGAGCCGCATCGAGTTCAACGAGCAGGTCGCGGCGCACGGCGCGCTCTACGTCGGTTCGCCGGAGACCGTGGCCCGGAAGATCGTCACGGCCAAGAAGAACCTCGGCATGCAGCGCTTCGATCTGAAGTACTCCAACGGCACGCTCCCGCACGCCTCCATGCTCAAGAGCATCGAGCTGCTGGGAACCCAGGTCGCGCCGCTCGTCAACGACATGCTGGCCTAGCAGCAACCCTGACAACGGGCATTCCCCGGCGTTCCGGCGCCGGGGAATGCCCGTTCTCGCGTGCAGATCAAAGCCGGGCGTCAGCGCGCCGACCAGCCGCCATCCATGGTGTAGCTCGCTCCGGTGACCATGGCGGCGTCGTCGGAGGCGAGGAAACGCGCGAGCGAGGCGACCTCCTCCGGTTCCACGAGGCGTTTGACCGCCATCTCGGTCAGCATCACCTTCTCCAGCACCTCGGCGGGGGTGATGCCGTGCGCGGTGGCCTGGTCCGCGATCTGCTGTTCGACCAGCGGGGTCCGGACGTATCCCGGATTCAGGCAGTTCGAGGTGACGCCGTGGGCCGCGCCTTCGAGCGCGGTGGCCTTCGACAGCCCCTCCAGGGCGTGTTTGGCGGTCACGTAGGCGCTCTTGAACGGCGAGGCGCGCAGCCCGTGCACCGAGCTGATGTTGATGATCCGGCCCCAGCCCCGGCGGTACATCCCGGGGAGCGCGGCCCGGATCAGGAGGAACGGCGCCTCCACCATGAGCCGCTGGATCCGCCGGAAGGTGTCCGGGTCGAACTCGGTGATCGGGGCGACCTTCTGGAACCCGGCGTTGTTGACCAGGACGTCGCAGTCCAGCTCCAGGGCCTCCAGCGGGGCGGTGTCCAGGAGATCGACGGCCCATGCCTCCCCGCCGATCCGTGCGGCCACGTCCTCCGCGGCTTCCCCGTCGAGATCCGCCACCACCACGTGCAGCCCGGCGTCGGCCAGGGCCGCGGCCACGGCGGCCCCGATCCCCGAGGCCCCTCCTGTGACGAGCGCCTTCCGTGGACTGCCGTCGCTCATCGCAGGGACTCCTTCGGGTGGCCGACGACGGCGGCGGACACCCCGCGGCCCGGCGCGGCTCCGGCGTCGAGGGCCCGCAGCGAGATTCCGCGCGTCTCGCGCAGACACAGTGCCGCCACCAGGGTGATGACGCCGGCCACGGCGAGATACACGGCGGTGGGCCACCACGAGCCGGTGGTCTTGAGCCATTCCGTGGCCAGGACAGGCGCGAGAGAGCCCGCCACGATCGAGGTCACCTGATAGGCGATGGAGACGCCCGAGTACCGCATCCGCGTGGGGAACATCTCCGCCATGATGGCCGGTTGTGCGGCGTACATCAGGGAGTGGAACAGCAGGCCGACGATGATCGTGAGCACCACGATCCACGTGTTCCGCGTGCCGAAGGCGGGGAAGGCCCAGAAGCCCCAGGTGCCGCCGAGGATCGCGCCGGCGAGGTAGACGGGCCGCCGTCCCACACGGTCGGCGAGGCGCCCCACGAGCGGGATGGCGATGAAGTGGCACACGTGCGCCACGGCGATCATGCCGAGGATCTCCGCCGTGTTCACCTTGAGGGCGGTCCCGAGATAGACGATGGAGAAGGTCACCACGAGGTAGTACAGGATGTTCTCCGCGAAGCGCAGGCCCATGCCCACGAGGACGCCGCGGGGGTACTTGCGGAGGACCTCCCAGACCCCGAACCCGGCGTTCTTCTCGCGGTCCATCTCCG
This sequence comes from Arthrobacter sp. RCC_34, assembly GCF_041360795.1. Classification (NCBI taxonomy): domain Bacteria; kingdom Bacillati; phylum Actinomycetota; class Actinomycetes; order Micrococcales; family Micrococcaceae; genus Arthrobacter; species Arthrobacter sp. RCC_34. The sequence continues at coordinate 605,928 of NZ_JBFUPW010000001.1, forward strand.
CTTTGGCCTCCTGGAACACCGGGGCGTCCGTGATCCGGGTCCGGATGTAGTACCCGACCAGGACCACCACCGCGGACAGCCAGAACGCGACGCGCCAGCCCCACGCCAGGAATTCCGGCGGCGTCAGGACCGAGGTCATGATCCAGAGGACCAGGGTGGCCAACACGTTCCCGAGCGGCACCGCGGCCTGAGGCCAGGAGGACCAGAACGCCCGCCGTCCGTCGGGGGCATGTTCGGCGACCAGGAGCACCGCGCCGCCCCATTCGCCACCCAGCGCGAGGCCCTGGATGAAGCGCAGCGCGACCAGGAGGATGGGAGCCCACACCCCGATCTGCTGGTAGCTCGGGAGACAGCCCATCAGGACCGTCGCGACCCCGATCATCATGATGGTGATCTGCAGGGTCTGCTTCCGGCCGACGCGGTCGCCGAGATGCCCGAACACCACGCCACCCAGGGGCCGCGCGATGAAGCCGACGGCGTAGGTGATGAACGCCGCGATGATGGCGTCGTACTCGTTGCCCATCTTCGGCAGCAGGATCTTGTTGAAGACGATCGTCGACGCCGTGGCGTAGAGGAAGAAATCGTACCACTCCACCACGGTCCCGGCCATGGAGGCGGAGACGATGCGGGTGAGGAGCGGACGGTCGGCGGCCGCTTCGGCGGGTTGTTCTCTGGTGCTCATGGAGTTCCTCCGGGGTCTGCAGCGAGCCGGCACCACCGCGTTGTGATGTGCATCACTGGATCTCTGCCAGTATCGCTGCGCGAATTTGCCGCATCAATGGCCAGTGCCGCACTGTGCGTGTGCAAAATCGCACAGCAGGTGGTGGCCGGCGGGTTTAGGGTGGTGCCCATGACGACGCCGTCACCCTCGCCGGATCAGCTGCTGGTCCTCCTGGAGGTCTCCCGCTCCGGACGGTTCACCGTGGCCGCCGGAACCCTGGGCCTGAACCACACTACGGTGGCCCGCAAGATCGCCGCCCTGGAAAAGTCGCTCGGAGGTCGCGTCCTGGTCCGCTCGGCCGGCGGCTGGGAGCTCACGCCGCTGGGGGAGCGGGCGGTGGGCGTCGCCTCCCAGGTGGCCGACGCCGTCGCTCGCCTCGGGCCCGAGGCGGAGGACCCGGTGACCGGGGTGGTCCGGATGACCGCGACGGACGGCTTCAGCGCCTACATCGCCGCGCCCGCGGTCGCGGTCCTGCGCAGGACACATCCCGGGCTTGCGGTGGAGCTCGTCACCGTGACCCGCCGTGCTCAGCAGCAGCGCTCCGGCGTCGACATCGAAGTGGTGGTCGGCGAACCGCAGGTGCACCGGGCGGAGGCCATCCCGCTGGGCGCCTACACGCTCGGCATGTACGCATCCCGCGACTACCTGGCCCGGCACGGGACGCCGGAGTGCGAGGAGGACTTCGCCCGGCACGGCCTGGTGTACTTCGTCGATTCGATGCTCCAGGTGGACGACCTCGACGCCCCGCGCCGGCTCGCGCCGCAGATGCGGGACGCCCTGACGTCCACCAACGTCTTCGTCCATGTCGAGGCCACGCGGGCCGGCGCGGGCATCGGCTTCCTGCCCTGTTTCATGGCGGACCGGCATCCGGACCTGGTCCGGCTCCTCCCGGACCGGTTCAGCGAACAGCTCCCGTACTGGATGGTGGTCCGCGCCGACGCGCTCCGTCAGCCCGCCGTCGCAGCGGTCATCTCGGCCATCCGGAACAGGATGGCGGAGGAGCGCGAAATGCTCCTGGGACGGGCGGATCCAGGGGCCTCCTGAACGTGCGTGGAGCCCTCCCGGAGTGGGAGAATGGAGTCATGACCCACTCCGAAGAGCTCTTTGCCCGTGCCCAGCAACTCATGCCCGGTGGGGTGAACTCGCCCGTCCGGGCGTTCGGCTCGGTCGGCGGCACTCCTCGGTTCATGGCGGGCGCGAAGGGCGCCTACCTGTACGACGCCGACGGCCAGGAATACGTCGACCTCGTCTGCTCCTGGGGCCCCGCGCTCCTGGGCCACGCGCACCCCGCCGTTCTGGACGCCGTGCACCAGGCCGTGGACCGCGGCCTCTCCTTCGGAGCGTCCACTGAGGACGAGGGCCGCTTGGCCGAACTGGTCATGCAGCGCGTCCCCGCCGTCGAGCGCATCCGCATGGTCTCCACCGGCACCGAGGCGACCATGACCGCCATCCGCCTGGCCCGCGGCTTCACCGGCCGTGAGCTCGTCATCAAGTTCGCCGGCTGCTACCACGGCCACGTCGACTCCCTCCTCGCCGCAGCCGGCTCCGGCCTGGCGACCCTCGCGATGCCGGGCAGCGCGGGCGTCACGGAGGCCACGGCGTCGCAGACCCTGGTGCTCCCGTACAACGACCTCGCCGCCGTCGAAGCAGCCTTCGCCGCACACCCGGGCCGCATCGCCGCGGTTATCACGGAAGCCGCGCCCGCCAATATGGGCGTCGTCACCCCGGGTGAGGGCTTCAATGCGGGCCTGCGCCGGATCACCGAGGCGAACGGCGCCCTGCTGATCCTGGACGAGGTCCTCACCGGCTTCCGCACCGGCTGGGCCGGGTACTGGGGCCTGACCGGCGCCACCGAGGGCTGGGCTCCCGACCTCTTCACCTTCGGCAAGGTGATCGGCGGTGGCCTGCCGACGGCCGCTCTGGGCGGCCGCGCCGAGGTCATGGACTATCTCGCTCCTCTGGGCCCCGTCTACCAGGCGGGCACCCTGTCCGGTAACCCGGTCGCGATGGCCGCAGGCGTGGCCACCCTGACACACGCGACGCCCGAGGTCTATGCCACGGTGGACGCCCGTTCGCTGGAACTGTCCACGGCCCTCTCGGCCGCACTGGACGCGGAGGGCGTGGACCACTCGATCCAGCGCGCCGGGAACCTCTTCTCTGTGGCCTTCGGGACGTCCGCCACCGGCGTGCACGACTATGCCCAGGCGCAGGCCCAGGAAGCGCACCGCTACGCGCCGTTCTTCCACTCCATGCTCGACTCCGGGATCTACCTGCCGCCGAGCGTCTTCGAAGCCTGGTTCCTCTCCGCCGCCCACGACGACGCCGCCATGGACCGCATCTTCACCGCACTTCCCGCCGCGGCCAAGGCAGCCGCAGGGGCTTGATCAAAGGATTCACCATGGGCGCGCGCAGCCTGAGAAAAGCCCGGGGAGCGGGCATCACCGCCCTGCTCCTCGTGCTCACAGGCTGCGTGCTCTCCGGCTGCGCGTGCCAGGCGCAGCCGGTGAATCCGCCGGGCTCCACCACGGCGTCCGGCAGGGCCAGCGCGACGGCCAGCCCGTCGCCGACCCGCTCGGTGACCCCTACTCCGACGCCGACGCCCACCCCGACGCGCAGCACTCCGAGCCCGGCGCCGTCGTCGGCCACGCCCGGCACCAGCCCCGCCAAGCCGCCCACCGGCCTGGCCTCGCTCAGCCTGCGCCAGCGGATGGGCCAGCTGTTCCTCGTCTCGGCGAAGGCCGACGGCAGCAACCTCGGGGCGACCGCGGCGTCGCTGCAGTCCGGCGTGGGAAATTTCTATCTGAACGGCAGGACGTCCGGCGGCGTCGACGCGACGGCGTCCGTGGTCGCTCAGCTGCGCGCCGCCGTGCAGTCCTCGCAGACCGTCATCCCGCCCGCCGTCGCCACCGACCAGGAGGGCGGGCAGGTCCAGGTGCTGCGCGGCCCGGGCTTCAGTGCCATTCCGAGCGCCCTGCAGCAGGGGCAGTGGGCTCCCACCGACCTCAGGGCAGCCGCCCGGCAGTGGGGGAGCGAACTGCGGTCGGCAGGAGTGACGATGGATCTGGCGCCGGTGCTGGATGTGGTTCCCTCTGCCGATTTCGCGCCGCAGAACATCCCGATCGGCCACTACCAGCGCAATTACGGCTTCGATCCCGCGACGATCGCGGCGTCCGGGAACGCCTTCGCCCAAGGGATGAGCTCGGCCGGCGTGGCTCCTGTGGTGAAGCACTTCCCAGGCCTTGGCAGGGTCACGGCCAACACCGACGTCGCCGCCGACGTGCACGACACCGTCACCACGCGGAACGATCCCTCCCTCCAGCCGTTCCGCCAAGCCGTCCAGTCGGGTGTCCGGTGGGTGATGCTGTCCAACGCCTCCTACGACCGGATCGATCCGGCACGGATGGCGCCGATGTCCCCCGTGGTCATCCAGGGCATGCTGCGCCAGGATCTCGGATTCCGCGGGGCCGTCGTGTCGGACGACCTCTGTGAGGCGAAGCAGCTGTCCTCGCTGAGCCTGGAAGACCGCGCGATCGGGTTCTTCAACGCCGGCGGGTCGCTGCTGGTGTGCGCCAACAGCTGGACCGCGAGCCGGATGCTGGACGCCGTGGTGGCCCGGGCGGAGGCTGATCCCGCATTCCGTGCCAAGGCAGAGGCGGCCGCCCAGCTCGTCGTGCGGACCAAGTCCGCGTCCTGATCCGGACGGCCGGGGCCGGGCCGGCGGACGGTCAGGCGAGCAGGCGCCCGCCCTGCTCGACGAGGAGAGCGACGGAGATCAGCAGCATGAGGAGTCCGCTGCCCAGGGTGACCGAGCGGGCCAGCCCGGGGCGGCTCCGCAGCAGACGGCGGGCGGCGAAGGCCACCGCCCCGTAGACGAGCACGCAGATCAGCACATGGGACAGGCCCATCACCGTCGTCTGCGCGGCCACGGGAAGGGGCGAGCTCAGCGTCACGAACTGCGGCATGACCGCGGCGAAGAGGAGCACGCCCTTCGGATTGATGCCGCTGGTGCCCAGCCCCACCAGGAACTCCCGGCCGCGGCGCGGCCGCTCGGCCGTGGGCAAGGACGGGAAGGTCCCCGCGTTCTGGTCGAGGGTCGGAAGGTCGCCCGAGGATGCCGGGCCGGTGGACTCGATCCGCGCCGAACGCCAGGACCGCAGCGTGCTCAGGCCCAGCCAGGCGAGGTAGAAGGCGCCCGCGACGGACAGCCAGGACACGAGGTCCGGCCGGGCTGCCAGGAGCACCCCGAGCCCGGCGGTGACCAGAGCCGTGTGCAGTACGTAGCCCGTGCAGAGGCCCGCCACGGACGGGACCGGGGACGAACGCCGCAGACCGGCCGCGATCGTGTAGGCCCAGTCGGCGCCCGGAGTCATGACGAGTGCCAGCGAGATGCCTGCGAAGCCCAGGAACGGCGAGAAGTCCATCGCGCAAGACTAGGGAAATCTGCGCGAGAAGTGCTCGCGACTTTGCGGCGGATTCCCGCGATCTGCGATAGATTCTTCTCGTGATCGACGCCATTGACAGAAGTATTTTGCGCAGCCTCCAGAAGGACGGCCGGATGACGGCCACAGCGCTGGCCGCGGAGGTCGGGCTGACCGTGGCGCCGTGCCATCGGCGGCTCAAGGATCTGGAGGCAGACGGTGTCATCCGCGGCTACCGCGCCGAGGTGGATCTGCAGAGCGTCGGACTCGGTTTCGGGGCCCTCGTGTTCGTCACGCTCCGGGAGACGTCTCAGGAGACCATCCGGGCGTTCGAGGACGCCGTGGTGGCGGAGGAACAGATCGTCGAGGCGTACCGGCTGTTCGGGGATCCCGACTACCTCCTGAAGTGCGTGGCCACCGACCTCGCCGGTTTTCAGAACCTCTACGACACGCATCTCGCCGCCCTGCCCGGGGTGGCCAAGCTCAGCTCCACGATCGTCATGCGGGACCTGAAGGGCGCCGGCGTCCTGCCGCTGTGAGGCGCGTGAGTCTCCGCGTGCGACGGCGGAGGTGAGCGACGCCGTCGCGCGTCGTGTCTGCTCCCTGACACCGCGAGGGAACAGCTGAGGCCCCTACCCGGCTCGGGTAGGGGCCTCAACTGTTCCCTCGCGAAGGGGGAGTGCGTCAGAGCACGTCCGAGAGGAACTTCTTCAGACGGTCGGTCTGCGGGTCCGTGAAGAGCTGGTCCGGAGCGCCGTTCTCGACCACGACACCGCCGTCCATGAACACCACCTGGTTGGAGACGTTGCGGGAGAAGCCCATCTCGTGGGTCACCACCACCATGGTCATGCCGTCCTTCGCCAGGTCCGTCATGAGGGCCAGGACGCCCTTGACGAGCTCGGGGTCCAGGGCCGACGTGGCCTCATCGAAGAACATGACCTCGGGCTGCATGGCGAGAGCGCGGGCGATCGCGACGCGCTGCTGCTGACCGCCGGACAGGGTGGCGGGACGCACCTCGGCCTTATGCTTCAGCCCGACCTTGTCGAGCTGTGCCAGAGCCTCGGTCCAGGCCTGGTCCTTGGGCAGCTTCCGGAGCTTGCGCAGGGCGAACGCGACGTTCTCGCCCACCGACTTGTGGGGGAACAGATTGAACTGCTGGAACACCATGCCGATGCGGCGGCGCAACTCGTCGGGGCTGTCCTTGAGCACGGAGCGGCCGTCCAGCAGGATGTCGCCTTGATCGGGCTCGATCAGACGGTTCATGACGCGCAGCAGCGTCGACTTGCCCGAGCCGGAGGGGCCGATGACCGAAGCGGCCGTGCCCTTCTCCACGTGGAGGTCGATGCCGCGGAGCACCTTGTTGCTGCCGAAGGCGAGGTGGAGGTTCTTGCCTGTCAGGGAACCGGATTCGAACTGGCTCATGCGTGGGATCCCTTCCCGATGACTGCTGCGGCCTCGTCGGGCTCGGCCTTCTGGGCCTTGCCGGTGCTCAGGCGCTTGTCGATGTAGTTGACCAGGTGCGTCAGGGGGACCGTCAGGATCAGATAGACGATGCCGGCGGCCACGAGCGGGGACAGATTGCCCGAGTTCGCCGCATAGTCCTGTCCGATCTGGAAGAGCTCGCGCTGTCCAGTGGTCAGACCCAGGGTGAACACCAGCGAGGAGTCCTTGATGAGCGCGATGAACTGATTCATCAGGGCGGGCAGGACCCGGCGGATGCCTTGCGGGATCACGATCATGCGCATGGACGGTCCGTAGCCGAAACCGAGCGCGCGCGACGCCTCCAGCTGACCTTTGTCCACGCTCTGGATGCCGGAGCGGAAGATCTCGCCGATGTACGCGCCCGCCATGAGAGAGAGCGCCGCGATGCCCATCGGGTACGGGTTGGTGATCCCCGTGGTTTCGCGCAGGATAGGGCTGAAACCGATGCCGATCACCAGGATCACGAGCACGGCGGGGAGGCCGCGGAAGATGTCGGTGTAGATGCGGGCGATCCAGCGGGCGACGGGGTTGCGCGAGATTCCCATGAAGGACAGCACGATGCCGATCGCGGTGCCGATGATCCCCGAGGTGAGCGCGAGGATGATGGTGTTGAGCAGGCCGTACGCGAGCATGGCGGGGATGACTTCCCCCATGGCCTTCCAGTCCAGGAAGGTTTCGCCGAGCCGGGTCAGGGCGTCCATATGACTCCTAGTGTTTCAGCCAGTCAAGCCTGGACCCCGCAGTGGGGCCCAGGCTTGACCGGGTCACGGTGCGAACCGTGGGGATGACCTTGGTGATCAGGAAGCGGGGACCTTGACGACCTTGCTGCCCGGCTTCCAGCCGTCCGGCAGCTGCTCCTTGACCGTCGGACGGTCCGTGAACCACTGCTTGACCAGCTTGGTCCAGGTGCCGTCCGCGATCACGGCGTCGAGAGCCGAGTTCAGAGCCTCGACCAGGGCCGGGTTGTCCTTGGCCACGGCGTAGGCGGAGAAGTTCTGGGTGGCGACCTTCTTCTCCTGGATCTTGGTGCCGTCGCCCGGCTTGATCTGGCCTTCGGCCTGCTGGGACGGTGCCAGCCAGGCATCGATCTGGCCGTTCTTCACGTTGGCGTAGGCCGTGTTGTAGTCCTTGAAGCGGACCGGATCCAGCTTGAGCTGGTTGGTGACCATGTCGTCCTGGACGGTGCCCTGGACGACGCCCACGCGGACGCCGGACTTGAGGTCTGCGATGGCCTTGACCTTGCTGTCGTCCTTGGCCACGAGAGCCATGAAGCCGAAGTCGTAACCGTTGGTGAACGCGACGGTCTCGCGGCGCTTGTCCGTGGTGGAGATGGAGGACGATCCGACGTCGAACTGCTTGTTCTTCACCTGGGCGAGCAGGCTCTGGAACTGGGTGGACGCGAACTCGACCTTGAGGTCCAGCTTGGCGGCCATGGCCTTCAGCAGCTCGTTGTCGAAGCCGGTGAAGTTGCCGGACTTGTCGATGTAGATGCTCGGCGGCGCGTCGGAGAGGGTGCCCACCTTGATGGTGCCAGGGGTCAGCAGGCCGAGCTTGGACTTGTCGATCTTGTCCAGCGGCGTCACGTCCGCGGTCGTGTACTTGTCCGGAGTCTGGGCGCCGGCCAGCGCATCCGTGGCGGACCCGCTCGCGGACGGGGAGCCCGTCCCGCCGCAGGCGGCGAGGGACAGGGAGAGGACGGCCGCGACGGCGCCGGTCTTCAGAAGTTTTCCGGTCAGTTTCAAGGGTGTGATGCTTTCTCTCGTGGCCTGGCCCGGTCCGTCCACGGAAGATGATCCGCGCGGATTCCGGGGGTTCCGGTCGTCGAAACGGCCCGCGCGAAGGGGTTCGGATGGTGCCACCCGGCGCGAGCCGAAGAATGAATTTAAGTATGGCACGGGGCGATTGGCGGCTTCATGAAGGCGTAACATTCGGAGGTGACTTGATTTCACCGAATTTTCTGCAAGTGAAGCTGAAGAAATGCTGGGAAAGCGGTGGTGCGAGTGCGGTATCTCAGAAGCACTGAGCTGCGGGCCGGATCACGTCGCGCTGTGACCTTGATCTCACGCGGGTGTCAGAAACCGCCGCGCTCGGGCTCTTCGGGAGGCAGGACAGGCCACTCGCCTTCGATCACGGCGGTCGGCTTCGTCCGGCGGAGGTACTGCTGGAAATCGGCGGCCTGAGCCGCGGCCCACTCGATCTGCAGCCGGTGCAAGGACGCCGTCGGCATCACGATCTTGGGGAATTTCTGCGCCATCGCGTCCAGCAGCCGCACGGTGGCCAGGGCGTCCGCGGCGGAAGTGTGGGCGTTGTCCAGGCGGACGCCATACTCTTCGCAGAGCGCTCCGAGGGTCCGGGTTCCCTTCCGGTACCGGTCCACTTGCTTGTTGATGATGAACGGGTCCAGGACAGGGAAGCGCGTGACCTGCGGGATGCCGTGGCGGGCGCATTCCGCGGCGAGGACCGTGAAGTCGTAGTTGGCGTTGAACGCCATGACCGGCGTGCCGGCGTCGAACAGGTCCTGAATGGTGTTGCGGAGCTCCAGCACGACGGCGGCGGCCGGCCGGCCCTCGGCACGCGCCTTGGCGGTGGTGATGCCGTGCACCTCGGCCGCTTCGGCGGGGATCTCGACACCGGGATCCGCGAGCCACTCGTGTTCCTGCAGGACTTCGCCCTTCGCGTCCACCACGATGAGCGAGGCGGTGACGATCCGGGCCGCGCGGGAGTTCTTTCCGGTGGTCTCCACGTCGAAGGCCGCGCGGGGACCCGCGTTCCAGATGCTCTCGTTCCGCTGCGTGCTGCTCATGCCTCAACGCTACCTGGACCGGATGACGGAATGATCCACATGCGGCATTCCCGGCATGGCACGGTGGGCGTGGCCCTCTACGCTGAGGAACATGCGGCAGGAATACATCGATGCGGTCCGGCGGATCGTGGCCATGGTGCCCCCGGGCACCGCCGTGGCGTACAGCGACATCTCCGATCTGCTCGGGCAGGGCGGTCCGCGCCAGATCGGCGCGATCATGGCGAGGCACTCGGAGGGGCTCAGCTGGTGGCGTGTGCTGCGGGCCAGCGGAGAGGCCCCGAGCGGCCACGAACCGGAGGCCTTCCGGCGGTACCGGGAGGAGGGCACTCCGCTCCGGGGTCAGGTCGAGGACTTCGCACGGACCGGGGAGGGCCGCTGGCGCGTGGACTTCCCGGCGGCGCGCTGGGCGCCTCGTGAAGAGGATTTCCTGGTCATGGACGCCCTGGCCGATGCTCTGCGTCAGCCGGGAGCGGAGGCGGGCACCGGGTCCGGGAAGAATGTCGGAGCACCGTGATGGAATGGTTCGCGTGACGGAAGAGATCTCAGGAAGGCGGGCCGCGGGTGCCCGTGGCGCACGCCCCACGTTGCTGCCGCCACTGCAAGTGGCGGGTGTTCAGCCGAGGCTGAGTGCGGACCAGCAGGCGGTGGTCGATCTCCCGCAGGGGAGCGGACCCGTGATCCTGTGGGGCGCGCCCGGAACCGGGAAATCGACCGCCCTGGTGGAAGCCGCCGTGCGACGGGTGGACGCCGGTGAGGTGGACCCGGAGCGTGTCCTCGTCCTGGCGCCGAGCCGAGTGGCGGCCACCCGTCTGCGGGACTCCCTGACAGCCCGGCTGGGCAGGAGTCTCGGCACCACTCCGGCGCGGAGCTGGGCCGCGTACGCCTTCGACGTGATCCGCCGTGCCCACGCCGAAGGGGCGATCGCTCTGGACGGACCGCCCCGCCTGCTGTCCGGGCCCGAACAGGACCAGGTGATCAAGGAACTGCTGGACGGTGCGCGGGAGACCCCCGGCACCGGCATCGCGTGGCCCCGAGACCTGGAAGCCGCCTTGCCCACCCGTGGTTTCCGTCAGGAGGTCCGGGAGCTTTTCGATCGCCTCATCGAGCACGACGGCGGCGCGGAGGATCTGGAAGAGCTCGCCGAGGCGGTGGGGCGCCCGGAATGGCTGGCCGCAGCACGCTTCTACCGTGAGTACCGGGACGTGATGGACTTGCGGAACGCCGGGGCCTTCGACCCCGCGGGCATCATCTCCGCCGCGCGATCGGTGTTCGCCGGGGCGCCGGAGTTCCTGGCCGCGGAGAGGGATCGCCTGCAGCTGATCCTGGTGGATGATCTGCACGAGTCCAACCGCTCGGTGTACGAGCTCTTCCTTGATGTGGCCCACGGGAAGGACGTCATCGCGACGGTCTGCCCGGACACGGCGGTCCAGGGATTCCGCGGAGCCCGCCCGGACCTGGTGTCCCGGGTCGCGGAGGAACTCGGAGCGGGCGGGCCCAGTGCGGACGGGGCCAGTGCGGCCGGGGCCGGCACGGAGGAGCGGGCCGTCCTGAACCTGGAGCTCACCACCTCGCATCGGCTGACCCCGCCCCTGGCCGAGGTGTACCGGCGTGCTGCCGCCCGAGTGCCCCGAGGCGCGGACGCCTCATGGGCGCGCACGTTGGAAACCACAGCGGCGCACACGGTTCAAGAAGGGGATGGCAGTGCCGTCGTGCCTGAGAATGCCGGACGGAAGGCATCCGTCACCGGTGCGGTGTTCCGCGGAAGTGGGCACGAACTGCGGTTCCTGGCCTCGGAGATCAAGTCCGAACACCTCAAGGGGAAGAAGAGCCTCGAGGACCTCGCCGTGGTGGTCCGCAACGGTGCGGAAGTCTCACGGGTGCAGCGCTTCCTCCTGGCCCAGGGGATCCCCGTGCGGGTGTCTCTCGGGGAGACGGCCGTCCGCGACGAATTCGCGGTGCGCCCTCTGCTGGACGTTCTGGGCGTGGTCCTGGGACAGCTCGTCCTGGACCCTGAACGAGCCGTGGAGCTCCTGTCCTCGCGGGTCGGTGGGGCCTCGAGTCTGGACATCCGGCGCCTGCGGCAGCGTTTGCGTCATGAAGAACTGACCGCAGGCGGGACCCGGGGCAGCGATGAGCTGCTGGTGGAGGCTCTGGAGGATCCGGGCTGGCTGGAGACGATGGGCATCGTGGCCCGTCATGCCCTCAGGGTCGCCAGGATGCTCGCGGACGGCAGGAAAGCGGCGCAGGAGCAGGCGGCCAACGGTGAGACCGTGCTGTGGGCCATCTGGAAGGCCTCCCGCCTTGCCGATCCCTGGGCCGAGACCGCCCTTGAATCCGGCACGGCCGGCGCACGCGCTGATCGCGATCTGGATGCCGTGATGGCTCTGTTCGAAAGCGCGGAGCGCTTCGCCACCCAGTTCCCCGGGTCGGGTGCGGCGCAGTTCTACGACTACCTGACCGCGCAGGAACTGCCCATGGACACGCTCACCGCCCGCCCGCCGGTGGAGGAAGCGGTGGAAGTCCTGACTCCGGCCGGCGCCGCGGGACGCGAGTGGCCGGTGGTCTTCATCGCGGGTCTCCAGGAGGGGACCTGGCCCAACACCAGGCTGCGCGGTGAGCTCCTGGGCAACACCTTGCTCGCCGACGCGATGGAACACGGTCCCGGGGTCGCCTTGCAGCAGGGCCCCGGCGAGCGGCTTCGTGCCATCCGCACCGATGAGCTCCGGACCTTCGTGGCGGCACTCAGCAGGGCCTCCGAACGGCTCGTGCTGACCGCGGTGGAGGACGAGGAATCGCGCTCTTCGGCGTTCCTGGAGCTGGCGGTTCCCGGTGCGTCGGACGAGGTGGGGACTCAAGCCATCCGTTCCCTGGATCTCCGCTCACTGGTCGCCGAGCTGCGGCGCACGGCGGAGGAAGAGCATGCGAAAACTCAGGGCAGAGTGCCCGAGGACACGGATCGTCAGGGCGGGCACACCGCCGTCGCGCAGGATGCAGCCCAGGTACTCGCGCTCCTCGCGCGGCACGACGTCCCGGGGGCGCACCCCGCGCAGTGGTGGGGCCTGTCCCCGGCCAGTACCGAGGACGATCTCGTTCCGGATGGCGGCACCGTCGTGGTCTCGCCGTCGAAAGTGGAGAAGGCCACTAAATCGCCGCTTGAGTGGTTCGTCCCGGCCGCCGGGGGTGAAGCCCACACCGACTTCGCCAGGAGCCTGGGAACTCTCATCCACGCCATCGCCGCGGAGCTTCCGGAAGCCACCCTTGACGAGTACCGGGAGCTGCTGGACCACCGCTGGCCGGAACTCGGGCTGCCGGAAGGCTGGGAGAACGACGCCCTTCGCCGACGCGCGGATCAGATGCTCTTCAAGCTCGCCAGTTACATCGCATCTTTGAAGGGCACAGGAGCCAACGGCGGGGGACGGTCCCTCGCGGCGGTGGAGATCGATTTCACCGTGGACCTGGAGGAGCCGCTGGAGTTCGTGCCGGAAGGGGAGACCGCGGCCAGAACGCTGCATACCAGGATCCGGGGCCAGATCGACCGCTTGGAGGTGGACTCACGGGGCGGCGCCTACGTGGTCGACCTGAAGACCGGCAAGTCCAAACCGCGGAAGGAGGACATCATTCAGCACGCCCAGCTCGGCACCTATCAGGCGGCCATCAACGCAGGCGCGTTCGAAGCGGGCGCCGTCCAGGATGCCTCCGCCACGGGCCAGGGGACCGGTGTGAACCGGGTGGTTCCGCCCATCTCCCGGAGCGGCGGCGCGGCGCTGGTCCAGCTCGGTGACACCACCAAGGGATTCACCGAACAGCAGCAACCGGAGCTGGGTCCGGACGACGGATGGGCGATGGATCTCGTCCACCAGGCGGCCATCGCCATGGCCGGTCACGCATTCGAAGCCCGGCACGATTCGGCGGGGACGCCCTTCGGCGGCTGCAAGACCCCTGAGGTCTGCCCGCTGTGCCACTCGGGAAGGCAGGTCACGGAATGACCGAAACGACGTCGGCGATCATCTCGCCGGAGGACCTGGCCGCGCTGCTCGGCGGCAACACTCCCACGGAGGAGCAGTCCCGCATCATCTCTGCGCCCCTCGAGCCACTGCTGGTGATCGCGGGCGCGGGGTCGGGCAAGACCGCCACGATGACCGACCGGGTGGTGTGGCTCGTCGCCAACGGCCTGGTCCGTCCCGAAGAGGTCCTCGGAGTCACGTTCACCCGCAAGGCGGCGGGTGAACTCGCCCATCGGGTCCGGAAGGCACTCCAGCAGTTCGCCCAGGTCAATCAGCGGCTCGGAATCGCACCGGTGGAACTGGCCGTGGACGAGCTGCATGAACCACGCGTCTCCACCTACCACTCGTACGCGAATTCACTCGTCTCCGACTTCGGCCTGCGCCTCGGCATTGAACGCGACGTCACCCTCATGGGACCGGCCCAGGCCTGGCAGCTCGCCAGCCAGGTGGTGGAAAGCTACGACGGCCCGATGGAATACGTCGAGGCCGCAAAGTCGAGCCTGGTCAACGGGGTTCTGAAACTCGCAGGCGAGTGCGCGGAGCACCTCCGGCCCGCGGTGCCCGGCGCGCTGGCCGGCTCCTCGCAGCGTCTCAGCGTGGAGGAGTGGGTCGCGGATCTGCTCTCGCACTACGAAGCACTGCCTCCCAAGGTGACCGGACGGGCTGCCGACACCGCGGCGAGGGCGCTCCAGACGAAGTTCCGCACCCGGGTGGCCCTGGCCCGCATGGTGGGCCGTTACGCGGAGGCCAAGCGGCAGCGCGGCCTTCTGGACTACGGCGATCTCGTGGCCCTCGCCGCGACGATCGCCCAGGATGTCCCGCAGGCCCGGCAGCTGGAGCGGGACCGCAGCAAGGTCGTCATCCTGGATGAGTTCCAGGACACCTCACATGCCCAGATGGTCCTGTTCTCGGAACTGTTCGGGGACGGTCACGCGGTCACCGCCGTCGGCGATCCGAATCAGTCGATCTACGGCTTCCGCGGCGCCTCCGCGGGCCAACTCTTCCGCTTCACCGAGGCGTTCCCTCGACGGCGGCCCGACGGCGGTCTGGAACCGTCCGGGACGGCATACCTCACCACCGCCTGGCGCAACGGCGAACGGATCCTGGAAGTAGCGAACCGTGTTGCCGGGCCGCTCTCGTCCGGTGCTCTCTCATCCGGTTCCGGGACCGAGAGTGTCCCCGAACTCAGGCCTCGCCCGGGAGCGCCGGCAGGCACCGTCGTCCTGGCGCGCTTCACGGACCAGTACCGTGAGGCCGCGGCGCTCGCCGACGATGTGCTCTCCCTCCGGGCTTCCGGCCAGCCTGCCCGCACGATGGCGGTGCTGTGTCGCAAACGGTCGCAGATGCTGCCGGTCCAGGATGCTCTGGAGCTTCGCGGGATCCCGTATGAGGTCATCGGCCTGGGTGGATTGCTGGAGACCCCGGAGATCATGGACCTCACGGCAACCCTCCACGTTTTGGCTGATCCTGGTCGGTCGGACAAGTTGATGCGTCTGATGGCGGGCGCCCGCTGGAGGATCGGACCCGCGGATCTCATGACGCTTCAGGAATGGTCATCCCAGCTGGCCCGTCGCCGGTCCGCCCGGATCCGGGAGGACGCCGAGGAGCCGGATGACGACAGCGCACTGACCCCTGACCCGGTGGACGACTCCAGCCTGATCGAGGGACTCGACTTCCTGCCCAAACCCGGCTGGGTGTCGCCGGCAGGGCGCTCACTCAGTCCGCTCGGTCAGCAGAGGCTCGAACGGCTCTCCGAAGAGCTCCGCCGGCTCCGCGGCCATCTGGGCCATGAACTGGTGGATCTGATCGCCGAAGTCGAACGGGCGATGCTCCTGGACATCGAAGTGGAAGCGCGTGCCGGGCGGAGCCTGCATTCCGCGCGCCGGAACCTGGAAGCCTTCACGGACCAGGTGCTCCAATTCAACCGCAGCAACGAACGGGTGGACCTGCTCGCCTTCCTCTCCTGGCTCGAAGCCGCGGCGCGGGAGGAGAACGGCCTGGCGGCGGCGCCCCCGGAACCCGATCCCGAGGCCGTGCAGATCCTGACCGTGCACGCGTCCAAGGGTCTGGAATGGGACGCCGTGTTCGTGCCGGGCCTCAACACCAAGGACTTCCCCTCGGAGCGGGCTGCGCACTGGGACATCGAGATCGACACCCTGCCGTGGCCATTGCGCGGCGATCATGCGAGTCTGCCCCTATGGGACACCACGGAGGTGGGCCAGGCCGAATGGACCCGCAGCGCGAAGGTGTTCGCTGAAGAAGCGAAGGCGCATGCGGTCCGCGAGGAGCGGCGGCTCGCTTATGTCGCGTACACCCGGGCGAAGGACCTGCTCTGGGTGTCCAGTCATGCCTACGCCACGGCCGGGGCTCTCCGGCCGATGTCGGACTTCCTGGCAGAGCTGCTGCCCCTGGCCGAGGACGACGAGTTCGCTGAAGTCCAGCTTCACGGCCTCAGCGTCGGGGAAGAGGACATCCCGGACACGAATCCCTTGACCGCACAGACCCGGCGCTCGCCCTGGCCGTATGACCCCTTGGAAGGCCCCCTCGACGGCGACACCGGGCAGCGCAGGAGCCTGGTGCCCGGGCGCCGTGCAGCTCTTGAAGCGTCCGCACACGCCGTACTCGCTACGCTGGAGCTGGAGCTGGAACCGGGGCCGGAACCGGGGCCAGAAGGCCGGACCGAGGGACGCGGAACCTCGGCGGAAGGCCCTGCCGAGGCGCACCCCGTCCGTACGGCGCAGGGCGAGATCTGGCTTGAGGACGCCGAACTTCTGCTCGCCGCCCGGCAACGGCAGCCCCGGCGGCACGAGGTCCGACTGCCCGCCCATATCTCGGCATCCACCCTGGTCGAGCTCGGCACGGACTCCGAGGCCGTCGCCCGCCGGCTCCGGCGTCCCGTTCCCCGGGAGCCGGGTCAGGCGGCCCGGAAGGGCACCGTGTTCCATGCCTGGGTGGAGGAGTTCTTCGGTCAGGCCGGAATGCTGGACCTTGATGAGCCGCTGAGTGAGGACTCCGCCTTGGACACCGCGCTGGGACTGGATGAGCTGGTGTCCCGGTTCAAGGACTCGGAGTGGGCGCAGCGGACTCCGGCGTACATCGAGGCGCCCGTCGAAACCTCGGTGGGACCCCTGGTGGTCCGCGGAAGGATCGACGCCGTGTTCCGCGACGCCGACGGAGGCTGGGACCTCGTCGACTGGAAGACCGGCAGGGTGCCGCGGGATGCCCAGGACCTGGCGCGGAAGTCGGTGCAGCTCGCCGTCTACCGCCTCGCGTGGTCCCGATTGCGGGGAGTTCCCCTGGACACGGTCCGGGCAGCGTTCTACTACGTCGCCGACGGGCAGGAGATCAGGCCCCACGACCTGGCGGGGGCGGAAGAACTCGAGAGGATCGTCAGCGACGCGCTCCGGCCGAAGCCGGGCGCGTCACCGCCCGAGCAGCCGGTCAGCCCTCGTGCTTGATGACCGGCAGGGCCGTGGTCTCGACCCCGGCCTGCGAGGCGCCCGGTTCCCCGTCATGCTCGGACGACGGGGAAGACACGCTCTCGTCGGCTGCGCCATTCTCGGTATCCGAGCCGGAAGCGTCATCGGTTTCCGGGGAATCCTCGGAGTTCTGAGCCGAGGGGACATCGGCCTCACCGCCACGGTCCGCGGCACCGTCACCGGCAGCCTGATCCGCCGAGGAGCTGGACGGCGAAGGCACCACGGACAGGCGGGGGGAGTTCCCTTCGCGGACGTCGTCATCCGACTCGCCGTCGGCAGCGTTCACCGTTTCCGCTCCAGACGTGGCCGACAGCGAGGTCACGGTGACCTTGGCGCCCGGCCCGGTCGTGGGGGTGGAGCCGTGCTCCTCCCGATCCGGCGCCGGCCGATCCTGTGCCGGCTGCTCGTAGGCCAGACGTTCATGCTCCTCAGCGGCTTCCGCCTCGGCGGCCGCTTCCTCCGCTTCCTCGAGTTCACGGGCGGCGGCTTCGCTCGCCCGGATGTCGGAGGCGAGGTCGGACAGCATGGTCTCCGCTTCGGCGATCACCGCGGCGTCGTTCTTGGCCAGACCCTTCATGAGGTACTGCGCCAGCGCGAACTCCGCGGAGAGCGCCGCGCGACGGAGCAGATGGGGGTCCGGGTCCTGCCCGGCGGGGCCCGGCAGCGCGTCGCGGTAGTGGTGCAGCACGGCGTCCACGAAGGCGGAGTCATGGGAGGCGACGAGCCAGGCGAAGTCGTCCGCAGGATCGCCGATGTGCAGATCGGTCCAGCCGGTCACGGCGGTGACCTTGCCGTCGTCGAACAGGAGGTTGTCCTCGTGCAGATCGCCGTGCACGACGGAGGCGTTGAAACGCCACAGCGTGACATCCTCCAGCGCGTGCTCCCAGCGGACCAGAAGTTCGGCGGGGATCTTCCCGCTGGTGGCGGCCTGGTCCAGTTCGTTCAGGCGGCGCTGCCGGAACTCATTGGCGCTGTAGCGGGGGAGGTCGGCGCGGTCCACCACGTCCTGCGGGAGTGCGTGGATGGCAGCGAGCACGGAGGCCACCTCCTTCGCCGCCGTATCCCCGGACCGTTCCAGCTGATCCAGCTGGAGCGACTGCCCGGCGACATGGGTGTAGACGAAGGTGCTCAGCGGACCGCGACGGACGCAGCCGAGCACGGTGGGGATCCGGAACGGCAGCTCGGCGCGCAGGCCGGCCGGGAAAGCCCGGAGAATGGCGAACTCGCTCTCGAGCCGCGCACTTGCTTCTTCGTGGCGGGGCGAACGGACGCGCCAGCGCTGGTCGTCCTCGCCGAAGAGGAGAACGGCGTCGAAGTCCGCGGGGTCGTCAAGATCGGCCCGGACGGCGGTGGGGGAGAGTCCAGGCACTGCAGCGGCAGCCAGGGCCGCCAGTTCGAGGGGGGAGCGCTTCACATCTTCCACCGTAGAGGGGTGTGTCCCCGACTGTCCCCAGCACGGGCGGCGAGTCGCCAATCCCGGAGGGCAGTGGGTACGGTTGAGACATGCATTCCCCAGGGCTTTCCACCACTTCCGCAGGTCTGCTCTCACCAACGGTTCTCGGGACGCCCCCGGCCCTCATGGACCGCGTTTCGGGGGAACGGGCCGGCGCTGGGGCCCTGGCCGCGCTCCGCGAAGACCCCGCCACGCGGTACCTTCTTCTGGCCCAGCGCAGCACCCCGGTGCTGTCCGGCGAGGACACGCAGCGTCTCATCTTCCTCTCGCCCGCCGAGGTCGAATCCCTGGGTCCGGTCCGGGTTCTGCAGGAGATCCACCTGGGCCGTGTGCTCCCGCCGCACGACGACGACGCCGACCCGGCCCCCGCGCCCGGCGACGGTCCGCTGCCGGCGGGCACCGCCGTCGTCGCCCTCGTCCTGAGCGAACCGCTCGCCGCGGACAGTCCCGCACTTCCCGCGGGAACCGTGTGGCGTGGCTACCGCGAGAGCGGCGCGTGGCTCTCCGATCTGGAGTCGGAGCTGTTCATCGAAGCACAGGCGATCGCGGCGTGGCACGAGGGCCACGGGTTCTGTCCCCGCTGCGGAACGCCGACCGAGATCGAGCAGAGCGGCTGGGTGCGGCGCTGTCCCCGCGAGAACGTGGAGATCTTCCCGCGGATGGATCCGGCGATCATCGTCAGTGTGGTCGGACCGGACGGCCGGATCCTGCTGGGTGGAGGCGGACCGGCGGACGGCAAAGGTCATTCGGTCCTGGCGGGCTTCGTCGACCCGGGGGAATCCCTGGAGCAGGCGGTCGTCCGCGAGCTGGGGGAGGAGGTCGCGGTCGAAGTGGACGCGGTTCAGTACCTTGGATCACAGTCCTGGCCTTTCCCCGCTTCCCTCATGCTGGGATTCACCGCGCGGACTCGGAACAGCGATGCCCGGCCGGACGGTGTCGAGGTGACTCACGCCCGCTGGTTCACCCGTGAGGAGCTGCAGGAGGCCGTCCTGGCGGGCACGGTGATCATCCCGAGCCGTTTGTCGATCGCCAGGAATCTGATCGAACATTGGTACGGCGGTGAAGTGCTGGAACCTCCGGCGCCGCCGGTGAGCGTGCGGACCTGAACCGGCAGGCGGCGGTCCCCGGCACCTGTGGTTCTGACGACCGGTGCTCAGGCAACTGGGGGGCGCCCATCGACCCGGCCGCAGCACCGAGGCGGATCCAGCAGGACCGGAAGGGTGGAACGCCGCCGGCGCTCACCGGAACCGCACACCGGAACCACACACCGGAACCACACGCCGGCACACACCGGCGCCCCGCCCCCCGACACCACACGGCGCACCGCACCGCGTGACCGACAGCATCACCACCCGCTAGACCACGCATGACACGGCGCTTCAGGCGCCGCAGTGACTGAAGGAGCAACCACCCTGGACGTGGAGAATGGCAGCAGCCTCGAGGAACGGATTCTCGGAGGACTGGACGCGGAACAGCGAGCGGTCGCGACCACGCTGACCGGGCCGCTGTGTGTCCTGGCCGGCGCCGGGACCGGTAAGACGCGCGCCATCACGCATCGCATCGCCTACGGCGTCCACTCCGGGGTGTACACCCCGCAGCGTCTGCTCGCCGTGACGTTCACGGCACGCGCTGCCGCGGAGATGCGCAGCCGGCTGCGGGATCTCGGTGTTCCCGCTGTGCAGGCGCGCACCTTCCACGCGGCGGCGCTCCGCCAGCTCCAGTACTTCTGGCCGCAGGCGATCGGCGGCTCGGTCCCACAGCTCCTGGACCATAAAGCCGGTCTCATCGCCGAATCGGCCCGCAGACTGCGCCTGACGGTGGACCGGGCAGCGGTGAGGGACATCGCCGCCGAGATCGAGTGGGCCAAGGTGTCCATGCTGACTCCGGCCAATTACCTCGCCCGCGCGCAGGGCCGTGGCGAGCCGGGCGGTCTGGAGCTGCCCGCCGTCGCGCGCATCTTCGAGGCGTACGAAGAGGTGAAGACGGACCGCAACATCATCGACTTCGAGGACGTCCTGCTCATCACGGTGGGCATCCTGGAAGAGGATCCCAAGGTGGCCGCGACGGTCCGCGACCAGTACCGGCACTTCGTGGTGGACGAGTACCAGGACGTCTCCCCGCTTCAGGAACGGCTCCTCCAGCTCTGGCTGGGCGGCCGTGAGGAACTGTGCGTCGTGGGTGATGCCAGCCAGACCATCTACTCCTTCACGGGCGCGACGCCGCGGCATCTCCTCGACTTCCCGAAGACCTACCCGCAGGCACAGGTGGTGCGCCTGATCCGGGACTACCGCTCGACTCCGGAAGTCGTGAAGCTCGCGAACACCCTCCTGCACAGCCGCCCCTCGGGTGGCCCGGAGGCCGAGAAGGTCTGGGCGAAACCCCTGGAACTCGTCGCTCAGCGCCCGCACGCGGCCGAACCCGTGTTCATCGAGTGCCCTGACGACGAGGCGGAGTCCGCGGTCGTGGCCGAACGCATCGCGACGCTCATCGCCGCCGGGACCCCGGCGGCACAGATCGCCGTGCTGTTCCGTACCAACGGGCAGTCCGAGGCCTTCGAACAGGCCCTGTCCGCCCGGGACATCCCGTATCAGCTCCGTGGCGGGGAACGGTTCTTCCAGCGCCGTGAAGTGCGCGAAGGCATGCTCCAGCTGCGCGCCGCGTCACGGGCGGATTCGACCCGCGGCGCCTCCGTGGCCGGAACCGTGGCTGATGTGCTGTCGAGCCTGGGCTACACGGCCGAGGCGCCGGTGGGCGGCGGCGCCGTCCGGGAGCGCTGGGAATCCCTCGCGGCCCTGGTCAATCTGGCGCAGGACCTGGCGTCCAGCCGCGGGGAGGAGTTCTCCCTGCTCGACTTCGTGACGGAACTCCAGGAGCGGGCCACGGCCCAGCACGCCCCGACAGTGCAGGGCGTCACCCTCGCCTCGCTCCACTCAGCCAAGGGCCTCGAATGGGACGCCGTGTTCCTGGTGGGCATGAGCGAGGGACTCATGCCGATCTCCTTCGCCGAGACCCCGTCCGACGTGGATGAGGAGCGCCGCCTGCTTTACGTCGGCATCACGCGTGCGCGGACCGACCTCTGCTTCACCTGGTCCACGGCGCGCACCCCGGGCGGCCGGGCTCACCGGAAGCCCTCCCGGTTCCTCGACGCGCTGCGGCCCGGCGGCAACGGCGCCACGGTGCGAGAATCCGCGGCGCGGCTCCGCAAGAACCGCGTCAAGGCCGTCGCGACCCAGTGCAAGGTGTGCGGCACGCAGCTCACCACCGGCCCGGAACGGAAGGTCGGACGCTGCTCCGACTGCCCGCCGTCGCTGGACGAGAAGCTGTTCGAGGCGCTGCGCGAGTGGCGCAAGGCGGAGGCGTCGTCGGCGGACGTCCCGGCTTACGTGGTCTTCACCGACGCCACCCTCACCCTGATCGCGGAGGAGAAGCCGGAGACCATGGAGGCGCTCGCGGTGCTCTCCGGCGTGGGGCAGCGCAAACTCGAGAAGTACGGAGAGGCCGTGCTGAAGGTGGTGGCGGCTCAATGAGCCGTGCGGGCCAAGCGGAGCAGCCCCGGTTCGCACCGGACGGCACCCCCGTGGTGGTGCGCCGCTCGGCCCGCCGCAAGCGGACCGTGAGCGCGTTCTGGGAGGGCGGGACCGTCGTCGTCGCCATCCCGGCGCGCTTCACCCACGCTCAGGAGGACGAATGGGTGCAGAAGATGCTGTTCCGCCTCCAGTCGAGGGAAGCGTCCGGCAAGGCAGCAGGCCGGAACGACGACGAGCTCGCCGAGCGCGCCCGGCTCCTGTCCCAGCGGTACCTAGGCGGTCAGTCTCGGCCGAGCAGCGTCCGCTGGGTCAGCAACCAGAATTCGCGATGGGGATCCGCCACTCCCGCGGACCGTTCCATCAGGCTTTCCGACAAGCTCCAGGGCATGCCCGACTGGGTGGTCGACTACGTCCTGGTGCACGAACTGACGCACTTGCTCGTGGCGGGGCACGGCCCGGACTTCTGGAAACTGTGTTCCGCTTACCCCGATCTGGAGAAGGCGAAAGCGTTCCTCTCGGGCGTCGCGTATGCCCAGTCGAGAGGCCTCACCGAGGACTGACGACGGCCCGGTGAGCTTGTGTGCTCAGTTGTTGCGGGTCATCCGGCGGATCATCCGCAACAACTGAGCACACAAGCTTTCAGCGACTCAGGCGCCGGGCTTGCCGTCCTCGTCGGACGACCCCTCGCCGGAGCCTTCGGCCGGTCCGTCCGCAGACTCCTCGGAGGAGGACCCCTCCGCCGGCTCGTCGAAGCCTCCGGAGAGCAGCTTCTCGATCGCGTCGTCCACCTCGGCGTCGCTCGCCTCGGCCAGCTGACGGCGTGCGCCGAAGCCCTGGGGGTCGTTGAGATCCTCGGTGGTCGGGATGAGGTCGGGGTGCTTCCACACGGCGTCGCGGCCCTCGGTCCCGCGTTCCTCCTTCAGCGCGGCCCAGAGGGCGGCGGCCTCACGGAGGCGGCGCGGCCGGAGCTCCAGGCCCACGAGCGAGGAGAACGCGTGCTCGGCGGGACCGCCCGTGGCGCGCCGACGGCGGACCGTCTCCCGCAGTGCCGGGGCGGTGCTCAGCACGCCCTCGAGCGCTTCCGTGGTCACTTCGTCGACCCAGCCCTCGATGAGGGCGAGCGCGGTCTCCAATTTGTCGAGCGCGGCCTGCTGGGCAGGGGTCCGCTCCGGCATGAACACGCCTTCCTGGAGCGCGGCCTGCAGGGACTCGGGGTTGGACGGGTCGACGTCCTGCGCCAGGTCCTGGATGCGCGAGACGTCGATGTGGATGCCGCGTGCGTAGTCCTCGATGGCTCCCAGGACGTAACCGCGCAGCCACGGCACGGAGGTGAAGAGGCGGGCGTGGGCGGCTTCGCGGACGCCGAGATAGATCCGGACGTCCTCGGCAGGGATCTCCAGGCCTTCGCCGAACGCCGCGACGTTCGTGGGCAGCAGGGCCATCTCCAGGTCCGCCAGCGGGATGCCGATCTCGGTGGAGCCCACCACTTCGGTGGCCAGCGAACCGATCGCCTGGCCCAGCTGCATCGCGAAGATGGCGCCGCCCATGTTTTGGAGCATGGAGCCGGCCCCGCCCATCATGCCGCCGAGGCCCTGCAACTTGAGTTCTTCGGGCAGGTTCTGCGTCATGGCGTCGGTAAGGGCCTTGGCGACACTGTTGGCCACAGGCTCCGTCAGGCGGCGCCAGGTCGGCATGGTGGCTTCGACCCACTCGGCCCGGGACCAGGCCTTGCCGATGATGTTCGGCTCGGGGAAATCGGTGACCTTGTTGAGCCACATGTCCGCGAGGCGGAGGGTCTGATCGACGTCGCGCTGCTGGACGGAGCTGGGGGTCGGGTCGCTCGACTGCGCGGCGACGTTCCGGGCGGTGTCGTGAGCCAGCTTCCAGTTCACCGGGCCCTCGGAGCTGGAGGAGAGCATCGCCTGCACCTGCTGGAACATGGAGGCCAGGAACTGGGGGTCATCCGGCAGACCACTCGCCTTGGCGAACTCCTGGACGTCGAAGCCCTCCGGCGCAGCACCTCCCATGAGTCGCCGCAGCATCTCCTGGAACTGGTCCTGGGGATCCTCGCCGGGGTTGTTCGTGTTGGGCTCGTTGCTCATGGTCCACCGATCTTTCCTGGGCCTTTTACTTCACGGTACCTCTGGCCGGGTGCCCATGTCGCCGGTGCAGATGGCGGTTTCGCTGAGGGCAAAGCACAGTCCGACGGCGGGGGACACCCAGTTTCGCCACCTACCCTTGAGTGAGCACCGTTGATCCGGAAGGAAACCATGAGCGAGCAGTTCCCGGCGACCCCGCCGGCGCAGCCCTATTCGACGCCGGCCCCGCCGGAGGGCACGCCAGGAGGGCGGCGCCGTCGTCGTTTCCCGCTGGGCGCCGTGCTCTGGGGGCTGTTCTTCGTGGTGCTCGCGTTCGGCTCGCTCGTGCCGCTGCCGTACGTGATCGAGTCCCCGGGCCCGACGTACAACACGATCGGCACCGTCGAGGACAAGAAGGTCATCCAGATCACCGGGCACGAGAGCTTCCCGGCCCAGGGCGACCTCGACCTCACCACCGTGTACGTCTCGGGCGGCCCGGGCGGCAAAGTGACGGGTTTCGAGCTGATCCAGGCGTTCCTCGATCCGTCCAAGGCGGTCTACGACGAGGAACAGATCTTCCCCAAGGGCGTCACCAAGGAGCAGAACCAGAAGGAGAACGCCCAGGCCATGACCAGCTCCCAGGAGAACGCCACCGCGGCGGCCCTGGGTGCGCTGAAGATCCCGTTCCAGCAGAAGCTCACGGTGGGCGGCTTCACCCAGAACTCTCCGGCCGAGGGCAAGCTGAAGGACGGCGACGTCCTCCTGAGCATCAACGGGAAGCCCTCCACCTCGATGACCGCCGTCCGTGACGCGCTCGCCGCGTCGAACGGCAATGAGGTGGCCGTCCAGGTGCAGCGCGGGAGCGACAAGCCGACCGTCCGCTTCGCCCCGGTGAAGGGCGACGACGGCCGATACCTCATGGGAATCGGGCTCGCCTTCTCCTTCGAGTTCCCGTTCAAGGTCCAGTACCAGCTGGACCAGGTGGGTGGTCCGAGCGCCGGCCTCATGTTCACCCTCGGTCTCATCGACTCACTGACCCCGGGCGATCTGACGGGTGGCAAGCACATCGCCGGCACCGGCACCATCACCCCGGACGGCCAGGTGGGTCCGATCGGCGGCATCGCCCAGAAGATGCACGGCGCCCGCTCGGCCGGCGCAGGCCTCTTCCTGGCCCCGGCGGCCAACTGCGATGAAGTGGTGGGCCACATTCCGGACGGGCTGGAGGTCGTGAAGGTGGGAACGGTCTCGGACGCCCGCACCGCGGTGGAGACGTACGCCAAGGGTGGTGACCTCGCCGCCCTGCCGCACTGCACGGCAGGCTGAGCCTCCGACGGCGCGTGGCCGGGTGGCTTCCGGCCCACTCCAATGCGTCGTGCCACGTCATCCGGCCGGGCGGGCGCGAACCGCCCGGACAGGGGAAGGGGTGGGGGAGTTAGGCTGAAGGCGGGGAACCTCACGGCTGATCCGTTCGTGGAACAGGTGTGACGGGTCCCCCGTCCATCACCGCAGCGAAACTTCCATCGAGGTACTGAGCGTGTCAGGAACACCCCATCCCATGTCAGCCCCCGGGCCCCGCAGGCGACGCGGAGCCTTCGTGCCAACACTCATCGTGGTGGCCGCACTCGTGGCCGGCTTCGTCTTCTTCGCCAATGTCTGGACCGATGTCCTCTGGTACCAGCAGCTCGGGTTCATCGGGGTCTTCGTGACCCAGAACCTGGCGCGGATCGGAGTCTTCCTGGCCGTGTTCCTGCTCATGGGACTGGCCGTCTACTTCTCCATCCGGGTGGCCTACCGGGCCCGCCCCGTCTATGCGCCCGATCAGGCCGCCCAGGACAATCTGGGCCGCTACCAGGCACAGCTGGAGCCAGTGCGCAGGGCCGTGATGATCGGCCTTCCGGCGGTCCTCGGTCTCTTCGCGGGCACCGCGGCGATGGGGCAGTGGCCGAAGGTCCTGCTCTTCTTCAACCAGGAGTCGTTCGGCCGGACCGACCCCCAGTTCAACCTCGACCTGGGTTTCTACGTCTTCTCGCTGCCGTTCCTGGGCTTCCTGCTGTCTCTGCTCATGAGCATCGTGGCCGTGGCGGGACTCGCGGGCCTGCTGACGCACTACCTCTACGGCGCCATCCGGATCCAGCCGCGCGGTGTGTTCTTCAGCCACGCCGCTCGTCTGCAGCTCGGCATCACGATCGCCGTCTTCCTCCTCCTGCTGGCCGCCAACTACTGGCTCGGCCGCTACACCACCGTGCAGAACCCCAACGTCGGACGCTGGGCCGGCGCCCTCTACACCGACGTGAACGCCGTGGTGCCCACCCGCTCGATCCTGGCCGTCGCCGCCGCGATCGTGGCCGTGCTCTTCATCGTGGCCGCGGTCATCGGCAAGTGGCGTCTGCCCGTCATCGGCACCGCCATGCTGATCATCACCTCCCTCCTCGCGGGCGGCCTGTACCCGTGGGTCATCCAGCAATTCCAGGTCCGCCCCTCGGAGCAGACCCTGGAGAAGGAGTTCATCCAGCGGAACATCGACGCCACCCGCGCCGCGTACGGCCTCGACAAGATCGCGGTCAAGGACTACAAGGCGACCACGACGGCGGCGCAGGGCGCCCTGCGTGGTGACGCGGAGACCGCGGCCAGCATCCGTCTGCTGGACCCGAACCTGGTGTCGGCGTCGTTCGAGCAGCTCGAGCAGTACCGCCCGTACTACCAGTTCCCTGAAACGCTGAACGTGGACCGCTACAAGGTCAACGGCAAGGTCCAGGACACGGTGATCGCCTTGCGTGAGCTGAACCCGGACGGCCTGAACGCGAACCAGCAGTCCTGGTACAACAAGCACATCGTCTACACGCACGGCTACGGCGTCGTGGCGGCCAAGGGCAACAAGTTCACGTCGGACGGCAAACCGGACTTCCTGCAGGCGGGCATCCCGAGCAACGGCATGTTCGGTGACGACAGCAAGTACCAGCCACGGATCTACTTCGGTGAGAACTCGCCGGAGTACTCGATCGTGGGCGCCCCCGACGGCTCCCCGCACCGTGAGCAGGACCGCCCGGCCAGCAAGGACAAGGGCGAGACCCAGTACACCTTCACCGGCAACGGCGGCCCGAACGTGGGCAACCCGCTGAACAAGCTGCTGTATGCGATCAAGTTCCAGTCCTCCGATCTGCTGCTCTCCGACGGCGTGAACGCGGACTCCCAGATCCTGTACGACCGGAACCCGCGTCAGCGCGTGGAGAAGGTCGCCCCGTACCTGACCATCGACGGCAACGCGTACCCTGCCGTCGTGGATGGCCGCGTGAAGTGGATCGTGGACGGATACACGACCAGCAGCGATCTGCCCTACTCGCAGTCGCAGGAGCTGGACACCGCCACCCGTGATTCGCAGACCGCTGCTGGCCGCCTCTCGGCACTGCCCGGCGAGTCGGTGAACTACATCCGCAACTCGGTCAAGGCCACGGTGGACGCCTATGACGGCTCCGTCTCGCTGTACGCCTGGGACGATCAGGATCCGATCCTCAAGGCCTGGCAGAAGGTCTTCCCCAGCACGGTGAAGCCGCTCTCCGAGATGTCCGGCGATCTGATCAGCCACGTCCGTTACCCGGAGGATCTCTTCAAGGTCCAGCGTGAACTGCTCGGCCGGTACCACGTGACCAATGCCGACGGCTTCTACCAGAACAACGACGCGTGGAGCGTGCCGAACGATCCGACCGTCAAGGGCAATGACGTCACTCCCGTGAAGCAGCCGCCGTACTACATGTCCCTGCAGATGCCGGGCGAGTCCAGCACGGCGTTCCGCCTCACGAGCACCTTCATCCCGCAGACCGTGGGCGGCAACGCCCGCAACGTGCTGTACGGCTTCCTGGCCGCCAACGGCGACGCCGGCGACAAGACCGGCGTCAAGGATCCCCAGTACGGCCAGCTCGAGCTCCTCAAGCTGCCGACCGACACGCTGGTGCCGGGTCCCGGGCAGGCTCAGAACAAGTTCGACTCGGATCCGAACGTCTCCCGAGAGCTGAACCTGCTGCGGCAGGGCGCCTCCTCCGTGGTGAGCGGCAACCTGCTCACGGTGCCGATGGGCGGCGGTCTGCTCTACGTGCAGCCGGTCTACCTGAAGTCCACCGGCAGCACCGCCTACCCCAC
The DNA here is from genome assembly GCF_041360795.1 of Arthrobacter sp. RCC_34. Lineage (NCBI taxonomy): Bacteria > Bacillati > Actinomycetota > Actinomycetes > Micrococcales > Micrococcaceae > Arthrobacter > Arthrobacter sp. RCC_34. The sequence continues at coordinate 634,027 of NZ_JBFUPW010000001.1, forward strand.
GCTGCAGCGCGTGCTGGTGGCGTTCGGCGACCAGGTCGGGTTCGCCCCGACGCTGGATGCGGCGCTCGATCAGCTGTTCGGCGGCAACTCGGGCACCAAGGCCGGCGACGCCGCCAACAACAACGGCGGCTCCGGTGGCACAGGTTCCGGCTCGGCCTCGGGCAACACCGGAGGCAACGGCGGCGGAACTGCTCCCGCGCCGGGGCTGAAGGCGGCCTTGGACGACGCGAAGAAGGCGATCGACGCAGGCCAGACGGCTCTGAAGAACGGCGACTTCGCGGCCTACGGCGAGCAGCAGAAGAAGCTGCAGGACGCGCTGAACCGGGCTCTGGCCGCCGAGGGCGCTCAGGGCGGGGCGACGCCCAGCCCGTCGCCGTCGTCGAGCCCCTCGGCCAGCCCGGGGAAGTAGCCCGGAAGCCCGCCCCGCGTCGCGTGTCGCGGCAGGTGAGGCGCTGATCACGTCACCTCGATTTGGTCTGCGGTTCATCAGCCGGTAGAGTAGTTCATGCGACGCGGGGTGGAGCAGTTCGGTAGCTCGCTGGGCTCATAACCCAGAGGTCACAGGTTCAAATCCTGTCCCCGCAACTGGCAAGGGCCGGAACCATGGGTTCCGGCCCTTTTTCATGCCCTGGCACCGGTTGAGCTTGCACTTTCTCGGGGCTCTGCCGCCGGAGCCCCGAGAAAGTGCAAGCTCAACCCCTGGCTGGGAGCTGCCCGCTTGCCGTCCGGCCCGGCGCCGACCAGGATGAGCTGATGACCACCCTGCGCCCCCACGCCCTGCGCCCGATCACCCTGAACGACGCCCCCGCCGTCGCCGCCCTGCTCCGGGAGAGCCGGGAACACCTGGCGCCCTGGGAGCCCGTGCGGCCCGAGTTCTTCTTCACGGAGGAGGGCCAGCGCGCGGAGATCCGCGGGGCGCTGGAGGCATTGGCCCAGGGGACACGGGCGCCCTTCGTCATCCTGGACGACGACGGCGCCGTGGCCGGCCGGCTGAACATCAACAACATCGTGCGGGGCGCCTTCGAATCGGGCAGCCTGGGCTACTGGGTCGCCGCCGGGCGGACCGGCCGCGGCTTGGCCGGCAGGGCCGTCGGAGAGGCCGTGGAGCACGGTTTCGAAGAGCTGGGACTGCACCGGCTGGAGGCGGGCACGCTGCTGCACAATGAGGCGTCCCAACGGGTTCTCCTCAAGAACGGTTTCACCGAATTCGGCACAGCGCCCCGGTATCTGAGGATCCGGGACCGGTGGCAGGACCATCGGCTGTTCCAGCGGCTGAACGAGGACTGACCCCCTGGCGCCGACGCCCCCGGGCAGGCGCCGGCGTCGAGAGCGAACAGAAGAGCCCCCGGACCACGAAGGTCCGGGGGCTCTTCTGCTGAAGGGCGCAGCCGTTCAGACTCCGTCAGGAGACGGTGAACCTCAGAGGCGGTCGAAGTCCTCTTCGTTCACGGTGCCGGCGCCGGCCAGCGGCTTGGCGGCTGCAGGCGCGGCCGGGGTGCCGGAGATCGCGGCAGGGCTGCCGCCGGACTTCAGAGCGGCCAGGCGGGCTTCGATCTCGGTCTGCTCGCCGAGGTCCTCGAGCTGGTTGAACTGGGCGTCCAGGCTCGACGCGGCGAGTTCCTGCTGACCGAGGACCTTGGCCTCTTCGCGGCGGATCTTCTGCTCGAAGCGGCCGACCTCGCTGGTGGGATCCATGATGTCGATGCTGCGGAGAGCGTCGTTGACCTGAGTCTGGGCCTGCGCCGTCTTCGCACGTGCCACGAGTTCGTTGCGCTTGGAGGTCAGCTCATTGAGCTTGCCGCGCATCTGGTCCAGGCCGGTCTTGAGGCGGTCCACCACCTCGGTCTGCGACGCGATGTTCGGCTCGGCCGCACGGGCTTCGCTCTCGGAGCTCATCTGGCGCTGGATGGCGACCTTGGCCAGATTGTCGAACTTCTGGGCGTCGGCGGCATTGCCGGCGGTGCGGTACTCATCAGCCTTGCGCGATGCCGCGAGGGCCTTGTTGCCCCAGTCCTGGGCGTTGCGGACGTCTTCGGCGTGGTCCTGCTCCAGCATGCGCAGGTTGCCGATGGTCTGAGCCACGGCCGACTCAGCTTCCGCGATGTTGTTGGTGTAGTCGCGGACCATCTGGTCCAGCATCTTCTGCGGGTCTTCGGCGGAATCGAGCAGCGCGTTGATGTTCGCCTTGGCCAGCTGCGCGATGCGACCGAAAATGGACTGCTTTGCCATGGTGTTACCTTTCGTGTGGCCCGTGATGCCGAAGGCGGCCGCCGCCGGCGTGGTCATGGACGCGTGGGTGATGTGGGTCTGAAAGTGTTTGAAGTCGGAAGGTCTGGTCTGACAGGGTCAGAAGCTGGAATCGCCGCCTGAGTCGCCGCCCCAGCCCCCGCCGGAATCGCCTCCACCCCAGCCTCCGCCGGAGTCGCCGCCACCGAAGCCTCCGCCCCAGCCCCCGCCGGAGTCGTGGTGGTTCCCGCTGTTGAGGATGGAGTTGATCAGGAGGCCGCCGAGGATCGCGCCTCCCAGCCCGTTGCCGTTGCCTCCGCCGAACATGCCGCCGCCACCGTAGCCACGCTGGTTCATGCCGAACTGGTCCACATCGGACTGGGCCAGTTGCGCGGCCTGTCCGGCCAGGGCGTTGGCCTGGTTGGCGTAGTTGAGGGCCTGCACCGGATCACTCTGGGAGATGGAGATCGCGTAATCGAGGTTGCGCTGGGCCTCGGCCAGACGCGTGCGGGCCTCGGTTCCGACGCCGCCGCGGCGGGCCGCGACGTAGTCGCTCGTGGCGCTGATCTGCGACTGGGCCGTGACGATGCTCTGCTGCAGCGACGCGCGCGCCCGCTGAGCCTGCTCCTGCTGATCCCGCACGCCCGTGAGGACCTGGTCCAGAGCGCTCGTGGAGTTGGACAGGGCCTGCAGGTCCGCGACGGGGTCGAGGTGGCCGTCCTGGTAGCGGGCCTTGATTCCGGCCAGTGCGGCCTCGACGCCCGCCACGGGCCCGTTCAGTTCCGGATGCTGACCGGTCTGGGCATAGGCCTTCGCCTGGGCCAGGTCCTGTGCGGCCTGGGAGACGGCGGCCTCCAACGAGGTCTTGGCCTGCGCCAGGTTCTGGTCCACGGAGGAGATGGCTTCCACCAGCTTCTGCGCCTGTCCCAGGGACCCTTCCGCGGCGCGGACCGCGACGGCGGCCTGACCGCCGTCGCCGGCCTGCAGGCGTTGCTCGGCGGTGCTCACGGCGTTGCCGACGAAGTCGAGACGCTCCCGTGCCTGCGCGATGTTGTCCTGGACCTGTGCGAGGGCCGTCGGGGCGTAGCCCTGGCGGAGACCCTCGAGTTTCTGCTCGGCGTCCTGGATGGCCTGGCTGGCAGCGCCCGCGTCGGACTTGATGCGGACCACGGCCTGCGGGGCGTTCTTCTCGAGCTCACGCAGCGAGTCGAAGGAAGCCTGCTGATCCTTGAGGGAGGCGATGGCCGCCTCGGAGTAGCCGATGATCTGAGTCAGCCAGGTGCGCTGCTGCTCCGGGGTGTCCGGGATGTGGTCGTCCAGCTGCTGCTGGAACTTGAACGACTCGCTGAGCTGGGCCTTGGCCTGCTGCACGGCCGCGGCGAACTCCTTCACCGCGTCCGTGCCGAACTGTGCCTCCGCGAAGCCGAGTTCCTGCTCGCTCGACTTGATGGCGTCGTCGGCCGCGATCAGGAGAGGGCCGCTTTCGGCCCGCAGCTGCTCGATGCTCATGCGGTCGAGACGGTCCTGCTCGGTGGGGGCGTTCTCGACGCCGGCGGCCTGCGCGGCCTGACGACGTCGGCGGATCAGCCAGAAGGCGCCCGCGCCGCCGACGACCACGACGGCGCCGCCGACGAGGAAGGGCGTGGCGCCGGGGCCGGAGAGTTCCTTGTCCGTCTGATCGGCGACGGCGACCGCAGCCGCGGTGAAGTCCAGCTTGCCTTGGGCGAGCTGGGCGGTGGCGGCGTCGCTGATCTTGCCGCGCTGGTCATTGCTGATGGGGCTCTTCGGGCCACGGGTCAGATTGGCCTTGCCTTCGGAGGAGGCCACCACGTACAGCAGGTCTTTGGAACCGAAGCTCTTCTTCTTGGCCACGGCGTTGGCCCAGTCGGTCGGGGCCGAAGGGTTCGTGAAGGTGTCCACCACCACGACGTAGAGGTTGATCTTCTGGTCCTTGTACAGCTTGCTGATGGCGGACTGCACCTTGCCGTGGTCCAGCTTGTTACCTGGATCCACGATGTTCTGACCCGGACCGATGGTCACCGGGTCGGCCGCCTGCGCGGCGGTGGTGCCGAGGAGGAGGGAGGCCGAGAGGCCCAGCCCCACGGCGAGAATCGTCCTGGCCTGTTTCAACAGGGTGCGCATCCGCTACCTTTCAGCAGTCACGGGACCCGCTGGCGTAGTCGGACCCGCTGTCATGAACGTCCCCCAGCCGTACTGCTCAGCCGTTGGCCGCTGTGGCATTTCCTTGATTCTAGGCATGCCCCGAAAGGGGCGTCCATCAAAGGAACTCCGCCCGTGGCGAAAAGGTTCCCCGGCCGGTCACCCGTGCCGTCTAGGCTTTCAGCAAACAGTCAGCCAGTGCTTTCAGTCCGCTCAGACTCCTTATGGATAGTGGAAGCCAGAAGACGAATCTGAAAGGCAGAACGATGACGGAGAACCCCAGCAACGAGCACGGCGGACCGGCCTCCCCCGAGCCCCGTCCACAGGAGCACCCGACCATGCCTCTCGAGCGCGCGACGGAGCCCACTCAGGCACTCCCGAGCCACCCGGCCGCCTCGGGGTCTCCTTCTCAGGACCAGCCTCAGGAGCCGCAGGCCCAGACGCGTCCGACCCCCTATCAGCAGGGCGGCTACCAGCAGCCCCAGCCGCAGCAGCCGCCTCAGCCGGGGTATGCGCCGGCGGCGCCGGCCATGGCGGGCGCCGCCGCTTCGCAGCACGGCGGCGCTCACGACGGGGGCACACAGGCGCCCGGCACGCCGGGCAGCCAGTTCTACGGCCAGCAGAGCGGCTACGCGCAGCACGCGGCCCCGGCTCAGCCGTACACCACTCAGTCGAGGCAGCCGAAGACGGCGCGGAAGATCGGCGTCGGGACGCTCGTGGCGGCCGTGCTCGCGGCAGGCCTGGTCGGCGGCGCCGTCGGCGTCGGTGGCAATTCCCTGCTCAACGCCGGCCAGCCCGCGGCGGCGACCCAGTCCAACAGCAGCGGTCAGGGCGGGATCGTCATCAACAACAAGGACAGCGTCACCGCGGTCACGGCCGCGGCGGCCAAGGCGGCCCCGAGCGTCGTGACCATCGCGGCCAGTGGCGGGAACTCCTCGGGCACGGGATCGGGCATCGTCCTCGACGATCAGGGCCACATCCTCACCAATACCCACGTCGTGACGCTGGACGGCGCCGTCTCCAAGCCCACGGTGGAGGTCCGCACGAGCGGCGGCAAGGTCCTCAAGGCCACCGTGGTCGGGACGGATCCGCTCTCCGACCTCGCGGTCATCAAGGTCGACCCCTCCGGACTGGTTCCTGCCACGCTGGGGGACTCCGGCAAGCTGAACGTCGGTGACACGGCGGTGGCCATCGGCTCGCCGCTCGGCCTCACCAACACGGTGACGGACGGCATCGTCTCCACCCTGAACCGCACGATCTCGGTGCAGTCCTCGGCTGCGCCCTCGGACGGCAGTGACTCCGGCAAGGACGACGGCGGCTACAACTTCGCCCCGCCGTTCGGCCAGAACAAGTCCTCGTCCTCCGGCGGCTCGGTGTACCTCAACGTCATCCAGACGGATGCGGCCATCAACCCCGGCAACTCGGGCGGCGCCCTCGTCAACGGCAAGGGTGAGGTGGTCGGCGTGAACGTCGCCATCGCGACGGCGGGCAGCGGTTCCAGCGACGGCAGCGGCAGCACCGGCAACATCGGCGTCGGCTTCAGCATCCCGATCAATTACGCCAAGCGGATCGCCCAGGACATCATCAAGGACGGCAAGGCGACGCACGGTCAGTTCGGCACCACGGTGCAGAGCCAGTCCGCCGGCTCCAGCGACTCCTCGGCGTTCTCTGTGGGGGGCCTCGTCATGAGTGTCGTGCCGGGTTCCGCGGCTGACAAGGCCGGTATCCGGAAGGGCGATGTGATCACGCAGTTCGCCGGGTACACCATCTCCGACGCCAAAGAGCTGACCGCGGCGGTCCGCGAGCAGCCCGCCGGCGGCAAGGCCACGGTGACCGTGCTGCGGAACGGTCAGAGCAAGCAGATCGAGGTGACCCTGGACGCCGCCAAGCAGTAGGCGTCAGGCTCCGTCCTCGCAGTGAGGCCGGGCGCTGCGGCTGGTCGTGGTGACGCACCGTGACCGGCGGCAGGACCCGGCCTCCGTCGTGTGGCAAGCTTGGAGATGCAGCTCACCGCCCGCATCGCCGCGGGCAGATGCGGTTGCCCGCCCCGCGCGGTGATTCCCGTCAGCCAGGGCCTGAACCGAGGCCTGCGTGAGAACACTATGGGAGAACCATGAAGATCGTGGTCTTGGTCAAGCACGTCCCGGACGCTCAATTCGAGCGCCATCTGTCCGGTCCGGGTCACACCGTCGACCGTTCGGAGAGCATCCTGTCCGAGCTCGATGAGTACGCCCTGGAAGCGGCTCTGCAGATCAGTGAGGCGAACGGCGGTGAGAAGGGCGGCAACACCGTGATCGCCCTGACCATGGGCGCCGACGGCGCCTCCAACTCCATCAAGAAGTCCCTGCAGATCGGCGCGTCCGAGGGCTATCACCTGAGCGATCCGGCCCTGGCAGGTTCGGACGCGGCGGCCACGTCCCTCGCGCTCGCGGCGGCCATCCAGCGCATCGCCCAGGGCGGTCCCGTGGACCTGGTGATCGGCGGCATGGCCTCCACGGACGGTGAGACCTCGCTGGTCCCCGCGCAGCTGGCCGAGCGCCTTGGCTGGGCCTATGTCGGCCATGCCAAGTCCCTTGACGTGAACGGGGCGACGGTCGCCGCGGCCCGTGAAGTGGACGGCTTCGCCGAGACCCTCGAAGCGTCCCTGCCGGCCGTGGTGTCGGTGACGGACCAGATCAACGAGCCCCGGTACCCGAACTTCAAGGGCATCATCGCGGCCAAGCGCAAGAAGACCCACCCCCTGGCGCTGGGCGACCTGGGCCTCGAGGCGGCGTCGGTCGGCGCCGCAGGATCGCTCACGGTCCTGGAGAACGCGCAGGAGCGTCCGGCCCGCACTCAGGGCACCATCATCACGGACGAGGGCGACGCCGGCATCAAGCTGGTCGAGTTCCTGGCCGCCGAGAAGCTGATCTAGCGTTACCAGGAGCGAACCATGGCACATGTCCTTGCAGTCATCACCAGCCCCGATGGCGCCCTCAAGAAGAACCAGCGCGAACTCCTCACCCTCGGCCGCGGCCTGGGTGACGTCTCCGTCGCCCTGATCGGCGACGACGCCGCGGCCACCGAAGCCGCGAGCTACGGCGCCGCGGTCACGTACACCGCCCCTGCCGCCGTGAGCACGCTCGGCGGCTCCGCGCGGGCCGCCTTCGTCGCCGAAGCGGTGTCGCGATCCGGCGCCGACGTCGTCCTGCTCGAGAACGGCGTCGCGGCCAAGGAGCTCGCGGCGAGCCTCGGCGTGAAGCTGAATGCCGGCGTCGTGACCGATGTGGTGTCCCTCAGCGCCGACGGCGCGGCCGCCAAGTCCGTCCTGGCCGGGTCCTACACCACCGTGGCCCGCGCCCGCACCGCCGTGGCCGTCTACACCGTGAAGGCCCACGCGGTCGAGCCGTCCGAGGCTCCGGTTGAAGGCCGGACCGAGGCGATCGACCTTCCGGAGTCCGCCTATGGCGCGGCAGCCCGCATCACGTCCCGTGAGGCCAAGCCGGCCACGGGCCGTCCGGACCTGGCCGACGCGCGGATCGTCGTGGCCGGTGGCCGCGGCGTGGACGGCGACTTCGGCCCCGTCGAGGAACTCGCGGACCTGCTCGGCGCCGCCGTGGGCGCGTCCCGCGTCGCCACTGACAACGGCTGGATCGGCCACGATTCGCAGGTCGGCCAGACCGGCGTCGTCGTGTCCCCGCAGCTGTACGTCTCCGCCGGCATTTCCGGCGCGATCCAGCAGAAGGCCGGCATGCAGACGGCACAGGTGATCGTCGCGATCAACACCGACGAGGACGCGCCCGTCTTCGAGATCGCCGATTTCGGCATCGTCGGTGACCTGTTCACCGTGCTGCCGCAGGCCAGCGAAGAGATCCGGCGCCGGAGGGGCTGAACCACGTGAGCATCACTCATCACCCGTCCGCTTTCACTCCGCGTGAGGGCGGGCGGGTGCTCTGTTTCACCGCCCACCCCGACGACGTGGACTTCGGCGCGGCCGGCACCATCGCCGCCTGGACCGCCGCGGGGGTGGAGGTCATCTACTGCGTCATGACCGACGGCGACGCGGGCGGCTTCGAGGCCGAGGAGGACATCGCGTCCCGCCGTGTCGAGGAGCAGCGCCGTGCCGCCGCCCTGGTGGGCGTGGAGACGGTCCACTATCTGCACGAACGGGACGGGTATCTCGAGCCGAACCACGAGGTCATCAGCCAGGTGGTCGCGCTGATCCGGCAGTACCGGCCGGATGTGGTGCTGACCATGCATCCGGAGCGGAACTGGGAGCGTCTCCAGAAGAGCCACCCGGATCACCTGGCGGCGGGCGAGATCGTGACCCGCGCGGTGTACCCCGCCTCGGAGAACCCCTTCGCGTACCCGGAGCTTGAGGAGCGCGGTCTGCGGGCGTACAAGGTTCCGCAGCTCTGGTTCATGGCGGCGCCCCGGGAGCGCGAGAACCACTTCGTGGACGTCGCCGGGACGGTGGAGGCCAAGCTCGCCGCCATCCGCATCCACGCTTCCCAGCATCCAGATCCGGACGCCATGGATGCCCAGGTCAGGGCCCAATTGCGGGAGAACGGCGCGCGGACCGAGGCGGGGGAGCGCGCTCTGGTCGAGTGCTTCCATGTGGTGTTCGTGAACGCGGAGTCAACGTTCGCCGGCTTCTAAAAATGTGATTTATTCCACAGCGCCATCTTGCGCGAGGAGTAGGCTGGGTCTACAGTTCTAGAGAAATTAAATAATACTTATTCCTCTGAAGGGCAGACCTCAATGGAGAAGACTGCAATCGAGCACCCGGTCCTCGTGATCATGGGTGTCTCGGGCTCCGGCAAGTCGACCGTGGGCGGATTCCTGGCCGGCGCGCTGGGGTGGGAACTCGCCGAGGGCGACGACTTCCACCCCGCGGCCAATGTCGCCAAGATGGCCTCCGGCCAGCCGCTCACCGATGAAGACCGGTGGCCGTGGCTCAACACCATCGCCGATTGGATCCGTAACAGGGACACACTGGGTGAACCCGGCGTCGTGACATGCTCCGCGCTCAAGAAGCGTTACCGGGACGTGCTCCGCGGCCCGAACGTCGTGTTCGTCTACCTGCACGGCGGCAAGGGGCAGATCTCCGACCGCCTCCAGGCGCGCCACGGGCATTTCATGCCGCCGGAACTCCTCCAGTCCCAGTTCGAGGCTCTCGAGGAGCCCACTGAGGACGAGAACGTCCTCATCGTGGACATCGAGGGGACCCCCGCAGAGGAAGCACACCGCATCATCCAGGGTCTCGGACTGAAGGCCACCCCGTATGGAGAGGCAGAAATCGCATGAACACGACGGCGTGGACAGGGCATGACACTCAGCTCATCATCGTGGCGCTTCTCGGCATCGCCGCGATCGTCCTCCTCATCACCAAACTCAAGGTTCACCCCTTCTTGGCCCTCGTGCTGGGATCGGCGTTCGTGGGCCTGGCCTCCGGAGTCGACTTCCCGAAGGTGATCTCCAACTTCGAAGACGGCGTGGGCGGTGTCCTCAAGGAGGTCGGCCTCCTGATCGCCCTGGGCGCCATGCTCGGCAAGCTCCTCGCCGACTCCGGCGGCGCCAACCGCGTGGTCGACACCTTGCTGGACAAGGCCAAGGGCAACAAGCTCGTCTGGATGATGACCCTCGTCGCGGTCATCATCGGTCTGCCCATGTTCTTCGAGATCGGTCTCGTCCTGCTGCTTCCCGTGATCGTGCTGGTCGCCCAGCGTTCCGGGCTCAAGCTCATGCGCGTCGCCATCCCCGCACTGGCCGGCCTGTCCGTGCTGCACGGCCTGGTCCCGCCGCACCCGGGTCCGCTCGTGGCCATCGCCGCGCTGAAGGCCGACCTCGGCCTCACGCTGATGTTCGGCCTCGCCGTCGCCGTGCCGACGGTCATCATCTGCGGTCCGCTGTTCTCCAAGCTCGCGGCCCGCTGGGTCCCGGTGGATGCTCCGGCCGTGGCCGGCGGCATCGACACCCAGTCCGGTCCGGACCTCAACGAGGTCAGGCGCGTTCCGAGCTTCGGCATCACGCTCTTCACGATCGTGTTCCCGGTCATCCTCATGCTCTTCAAGGCGATCGTGGACATCACGACGCCGGCCAAGGACCCGTCCAGTCTCCGGATCTTCGCCGACTTCATCGGCGAGCCCCTCGTGGCGATGACCCTGGCCGTCATCCTGGCCATGGTGACCTTCGGCTACGCGGTCGGGTTCAACGGCTCCACCATCACCTCCAAGCTCGGCGCGAGCCTCGGCCCCATCGCCGCGATCATCCTGATCGTCGGTGCGGGCGGCGGTTTCAAGCAGACGCTGATCGGCGCGGGCGTGGGCGACGCGGTGGCCAAGTGGGCGACCGGCGCCAACATCTCGGTGCTGGTGCTCGGCTTCCTCATCGCGGTGGCCCTGCGGCTCGCGACCGGATCCGCCACGGTGGCCACGGTCACCGCGGCAGGCATCGTGGCCCCGCTCGCCAGCGGCCTCTCCCCGGCGCACGGAGCGCTCCTCGTCCTCGCGATCGGTGCGGGCTCGCTCTTCCTTTCGCACGTCAACGACGCCGGCTTCTGGCTCGTGAAGGAACTCTTCGGCCTCACCGTGGGTCAGACGTTCAAGACCTGGTCCGTGATGGAGACCCTGATCTCCGTGGTCGGCTTCGTCTGCGTCATGCTGCTCTCCTTCGTGGTCCCGTAACAGCACGCTGACGACGGCGGGTGGTCACCTTTTCAGGGTGACCACCCGCCGTCGTCGTTTAACCCGATCGACTGCTCCACACGAGGTCATTCCAGGGTCCCGGAGACCCGGAAACGACATCCTGTGGAGCAGTCGATCAGAGAGGGGAGTGGGTCAGAGCTGGGCGCCCTGGAAGCCGTTCTGGCGCCAGGCCTCGAAGAGGACGATCGACGCCGAGTTCGCGAGATTCAGCGAGCGGCGCGAGGGCAGCATGGGGATCCGGACCCGGGACGTCACGTGGGGGTCGTCCTTCACCTCGCGCGGCAGGCCCACCGACTCCGGGCCGAACATCAGCACGTCGCCGGGCAGGTAGTCGACGTCCGTGTAGGAGGTCTCGCCGTCGCTCGTGAACGCGAAGACTCGGCGGGGCTTGAGAGCCTCCCACGCCGCCTCGAGGGTGGGGTGGACCGTCACGACGGCGAGGTCGTGGTAGTCGAGCCCGGCGCGGCGCAGCTTGGCGTCATCGAAGTCGAATCCGAGAGGTTCCACGAGGTGGAGCTCCGCCCCGGAGATGGCCGCCAGACGAATGGCGTTGCCGGTGTTGCCAGGGATTTCGGGGGTGTAGAACAGGATGCGGAACACCCGATCATCCTATCCGGACGGAGGGGATGGCCTGCTCAGGACGGCCCGCTCAGTGCATCCCACGGATGAGCCGGGCCAGGGACGGCACGTGCACCACGTTCGGCTGCGGCCCGTTGGCCAGGAACTCGCGCAGACCGCGGATGGTCCCGGCGGCGTTGGCCACCTCCACCCCGCCCGTGACGCCCGGCCTGCGGTCGATGACGGGTTCGTGCAGATTGTCCCCGGGGCCCAGGACCATGGTCCAGCCCGTGACGTGGAGCTCCGGGAAGAGGTCCTGGAGATGGCGCACCGAGTGGGCGAGCAGTGGTGGGAGCACCGAGCGTCCGCCGTGCAGCAGGCTCTCGCCGTCCCAGGCGTATGCGCCGTGGGGGAGCACCATCGAATCGATCAGGGCCAGGCGGTACCCGGCCAGAATCGCGTGATCGATGTGGGTCCGGCCGTCAGGGGCCTTCAGGCCGTTGATGAGGCGCGCGGACGGCTGCTGAGCCACCACGTGGCGCAGCAGGAGCTGCATCGTCCGCTGCTCGCGCCGGATCCGGGCCTCGGCTCCGAAGATGCCGCGCTTCCGGGGCACGCCGTGCATCTGGAGCTTCGCGAGGTCCGCGGGAAGGAGCGCTCCCGGAAGGTCGAGCGGGGGAGCGAACACCGCGGGGTCGGAGGCCTTGGGCCGCGGACCGGAGGAGCGCGTCGTGGCATGCGAATCCGTGCCCGCCTCCCACGCCGTGGAGAAACCGTCCCGGGGCGGGCTGCCCCAGCCGCCCTCGCCCTGGCCCGCACCGCGGCCCGAGCCGTAGTTCGCGTCGTACCGTGCCCGGGACTGATCATCCACCAGGACCTCGTAGGCGAGGGTGACGGCGCGGAAGCGCTCGGGATCGCCACCGTGGTCCGGATGCGTCAGGCGGGCGGCTCTGCGGTACGCGACCTTGATCTCCTGGGTGCTGGCCGTCATGGCCACGCCCAGGACCTGGTAGTGGTTCTCACCAGGTACTGCGGTCATCAGCACTGCCTCTCCTGTACGACGTCCCACCTCACCGGGGCCATCCCGCGTCCGCCGGGTGGTGGTGCAACGAATCGTTCGCCGGGCCGGTTCCTGGCGTGCACAATAAAGCGTGATCAATCGCCCGCGCCCCGTCAAACCACGGCCCCTGGACGGCGTCAGGCTCGCCGTCCTGGTCAACCCCTCGGCCGGCAGCCGGCAGGGCATGCTCCGGGCCGCCCGCGCGGTCGCGGTGCTGCAGGAGGCCGGCGCCCTGACCACGGTGCTGTCAGCCGCGGACCCGGATACCCTCGCCGCGATGGCCGACGACGCCGCCTCCTCCGCGGATGCGCTCGTCGCCGTGGGCGGGGACGGCATGGTCCAGGCCGGCGCCGAGGCGGCGCTCCGGAGTGGGCTCCCCCTGGGGATCATCCCGGCCGGCACCGGGAACGACGCGGCCCGCGCCCTCGGAGTGCCCCGCCGGGGTGACGCCGCGGTCCACCGTTTCGTCGCCGCCTGGGCCTCGGGTGGCAGCGCGGTGGACGTGGCCCGCGTGGATCTGCCCGACGGAGCCGTGCGGCACTACGTGACCGCGCTCGCAACCGGCTTTGACGCCGTCGTGAACCGGCAGGCCAATGAGTGGACCCGCCCGCGGGGGACCCTGAGGTATGTGGCGGCCATCTTCCGCCGGATCGGAGGATTCCGCCCGGTGCACTACCGCTTGCGGGTGGACGGCGTGACGGAGGAGACCGACGCCGTCATCCTCACGGTGGCGAACGGCTCGTCCTTCGGCGGAGGGCTGAGGATCGCTCCACGGGCCGTGCCGGACGACGGGATGCTGGACCTGGTCACGGTCGCACCGATCTCCCGGCTCCTCCTGGTGCTGATCTTCCCGCTCGCCTTCTTCGGCCTGCATGTGCTGCACCCGGCCGTGACGGTGCGCCGGGTGCGGGAGGTGCGCCTGGAATCCGGCGGTCCCGTGTGTCACGCGGACGGGGAAGCCCTCGCCGCGCCACCGCTCTCGGTCACGGTGCTGCCCGGGGCGCTGCGCGTGCTCGTCTGACGGGGGCGCCCCGCGGTCGTCATCGCGGACTTAAACTGGTGGGGTGCCTGTCTATCTCGACCATGCCGCCACCACCTCCCTGCACCCCGCCGCGCTCGCAGCCATGACGCGTGAGCTGACGCGCACCGGAAACCCGTCCTCGCTGCACGGCGCGGGACGCCGGGCCCGGAGCGCCGTCGAAGAGGCCCGTGAGGCCATCGCCGCGGCCGGTGGCGGGCATTCCTCCGAGGTGATCTTCACCTCGGGCGGCACCGAGGCGGACAATCTGGCGGTCAAGGGGCTCTTCTGGCAGCGCCGGGCCGAGGATCCCCGCCGGGTGCGCATCCTGTGCTCGACGATCGAGCACCACGCCGTCATGGACACCGTTGAGTGGCTCGAGCGTGACGAAGGCGCCGAAGTGACCTGGCTTCCCGTGGACGGAGAAGGGCTCCTGGACCTGGCGGCCCTGGAGGCGGAACTTCAGCGAGACCCGGAGGAGATCGCGCTCGTCACCGTCATGTGGGCCAACAACGAAGTGGGGACCATCCAGCCGATCCGCCGGGTCGTGGACCTCGCGGAGGCTGCCGGGGTGCCGGTGCACTCAGACGCCGTGCAGGCGTTCGGAGCACTGCCGCTGGGGTTCCGTGACTCCGGCCTGGCCGCCATGAGCGTCAGCGGCCACAAGATCGGGGGACCCGTGGGCGTGGGGGCGCTGTTCCTGCGCCGCGACGTGAAACTGGTCCCCGTGCAGCACGGCGGAGGCCAGGAACGCGATGTGCGGTCCGGCACGCTGGACACCGCCTCGATCGTGGGTTTCGCAGCAGCAGCGACCGCCTGCGCAGAAGGGCTGGAGGAGGAAGGGGCCAGGCTCTCCGCGCTCCGGGACCGTCTCATCGAGGGCGTGCGGGCCGCCGTGCCCGAGGCCGTCCTTCGCGGCGCCCCGGGCCCGGGACGCCTCCCGGCCAACGCGCACTTCACCTTCCCCGGCTGCGAAGGGGATTCTCTGCTCTTCCTGCTGGACATGTCGGGCGTGGAGAGTTCCACCGGTTCGGCGTGCACCGCGGGCGTTCCGCGACCGTCCCATGTGCTGCTGGCGATGGGGCTGGACGAGGAGACGGCGCGCGGCGCCCAGCGGTTCAGCCTGGGGCACACGACGACGGACGCCGACGTCGACGCCCTGCTCAAGGCCCTGCCGGGTGCGTTCGCCCAGGCCCGCAAGGCGGGCATGGCCGGTCATGAGTCGAGCATCCAGACCGCGGCGACGGTCGCACGGGGGAGCGGAGCCTGAGCTCTCGGGGCGGATCCGGGAATACCGCTCAGCCGTGGGCGTTAAGATGGAAGGACGCGCAGACCGCTTGCGGTGCGCGTCCTTCCACATCCCCTCCCCGAGAAACCTGATGAGAAAGCCGGTATGCGAGTTCTAGCAGCCATGAGTGGCGGAGTCGATTCCGCCGTCGCCGCAGCACGGGCGGTCGAGGCCGGCCACGACGTCGTCGGCGTCCACTTGGCGCTCTCCCGCATGCCCGGCACGCTGCGGACCGGAAGCCGCGGCTGCTGCACCATCGAGGACTCCCGCGACGCCTACCGCGCCTGCGATGTGCTCGGCATCCCGTACTACGTGTGGGACTTCTCGGAGCGGTTCAAGGAGGACGTGGTCCAGGACTTCATCGACGAGTACGCCGCGGGCCGCACCCCGAACCCGTGCATGCGCTGCAACGAGCGCATCAAGTTCGCCGCGCTCCTGGAGAAGGCCGTCGCCCTCGGCTTCGACGCCGTCTGCACCGGGCACTACGCCAAGGTGATCGAGGACGAGAACGGCAACCGCGAACTCCACCGTGCCGCCGACTGGGCCAAGGATCAGTCGTACGTCCTGGGCGTCCTCACTCACGAGCAGCTCAAGCACGCCATGTTCCCGCTGGCCGAGACCCCGTCCAAGGCGGAGGTCCGGGCCGAAGCGGAGCGCCGCGGACTCTCCGTGGCCAACAAGCCGGACAGCCACGACATCTGCTTCATCCCCGACGGCGACACCGCCGGCTGGCTCTCCGAGAAGATCGAGATGGAGCCGGGGGACATCCTGGACGAGACCGGCGCCAAGGTCGGCGAGCACGGCGGCGCCAACGCGTTCACCGTCGGGCAGCGCCGCGGCCTCAAGCTGGGCCGCCCGGCGTCGGACGGCAAGCCGCGCTTCGTCCTCGAGATCCGTCCCAAGGAGAACACTGTGGTGGTGGGTCCGCAGGCCCTCCTGGCCATCGACGAGATCCGCGGCATCAAGATCTCCTGGGCCGGCCTCCCGATCGCCGAGGTCGCCACGGGCGAGGAGTTCCCCTGCCATGCCCAGGTCCGGGCCCACGGCGACCCGGTGCCGGCCCGCGCACGGGTCGAGGAGCGCGACGGCGCGCCGCAGCTCGTCGTGACGCTCGACGAAGCACTCCGCGGCGTCGCCCCCGGCCAGACCGTGGTGCTCTACCAGGGTTCGCGCGTGCTGGGTCAGGCGACCATCGACAAGGCCCGTTCCCTCCAGCGCGCCGAACTCTGAGGCGGGCGCCGGGCGGGCCTGTGTGGTGATGTCTGTCCCGACGGAGCGGGTTCCCGGAAGCGGCGCATCGCACGCCAGAGCGAGGAACGAGCGGCGGCGGGTGTCTAAGCCGCGAGGGAACCCCCTCCGACGGGGTACCTGACAAGCCCGCCCAGCCCCACCTCGCCGTCCCACTCAGCGGACGGCCGCCCTGGTTGCCACTCGGCGTCAGTAAACTGGTTGCCATGACCGCGGAGCACCACATCAGCCAGGCCTTTGATTTCGATCCCGAAGCGAGCTCGCTCGCCGGTGAAGTGGACCAGAGTGTCATGGACGAGCTGCTCACCATCCGGTCCAGCATCGACAACATCGACGCCACGCTCGTGTTCCTCCTGGCCGAGCGGTTCAAGGCCACGCAGCGCGTCGGCGTGCTCAAGGCGCGTCACAAGCTCCCGGCGGGTGACCCCGGTCGTGAGGCGGCGCAGATCGCCCGCCTGCGGGCCCTCGCCACCGAGGCCCATCTGGATCCGGCCTTTGCCGAGAAGTTCCTGAACTTCATCATCAGCGAGGTCATCCGGCACCACGAGGCGATCTCCGCCGATCACGAGCGCCAGGCCGGGCAGGCCGGCTCCCCGGCGTGACCGCCGACCAGCGAGGCCTGAGCGGCACCCGCGTGATCGGGTCGGCCCATGGCCCCTGGCCCGGGACCGACCCACTCGAAGCCACGCGGGCCCTGCGCGGAGAACTCGGGGCGCCGCACGCGGCTCCGCTGGCCGAGCTGCCGTCCCGAGGTGTGGGCTCCGATGCGACCGGACGAAGCGCCGCGCTCCTCGCCGGACTGTCGGTCGATGTGCAGCCCCATGGGTGGCGGCTCGGCGAGGCCGGTTCCGCGGACCACCACCGGGCGCTCTCGGCACTGGCCACGGATCTCCAGGTGCTCGCCGACGTCGCCGGGACGGAGGAGGCCGCGCCCGGTCCTCTCAAGCTTCAGCTGCGCGGGCCCGTCACCCTGGCGGGGTCCCTGTATCTGCACCATGGCGAACGCGTGATCTCCGACCACGGTGCGCGACGTGATGTGGCGCAGGCCCTCGCGGAGGGGGTCCTGGAGCACGTGGCCGCCGCCCGGCGTGCGGTCCCCGGCGCCGAGATCGCCGTCGTCGTGGAGGAACCCCTGGTGACGGAGGCTCTCGCCGGAACCATCCCCACCGCGAGCGGCTACCGCACCCTGCGCTCGATACCCGGCGAGGAGGTGACCGCGTCCTGGCGTCTGTTGGTGGACGCCTTGCACTCCGCGGGGGCCACCGAGGTGGCCATTGCCGTCCCGGGGGTCGAGGCGCCGCTGGACCGGATCGTGCAGGCGGGCGCGGACGGGGTGGGCCTGAAGACGGCGACCCTCACCACCCGGCAGTGGGAACGGCTCGCGGGGCTGCTCGAACGCGGTGGGACCGTCTGGGCGGATTGTGTGCCGCTGACCGTCGAGCCCGGCCAGGAGGCCCGCACGACGACGGCGCTCGCAGACTCGCTGCTCCGCACCTTCCGCGATCTGGGCCTGCCGTCGTCGCTGATGACACGGCTGCGCCTTCTGCCGGAATCGCGTTTCGTCTCCGAACGGGGCGGGCGGAGCCGCACCCCCGAGGAGGCCCTCCGGACCCTGCGGCGCGTCACCGCGCTGGCGGACTCGCTCGAGCAGTCCATCGCGTCCTGACCGGGCGAATCACCGCTGACGACACGGATACGACAAAGCCGCGGACGTTAAGGGAAGATGGGTGCCATGAAGGGACGCATTCTGGTAGTTGACGACGACGAGGCACTGGCCGAGATGATCGGCATCGTGCTGCGCAACGACGGCTTCGACCCGAGCTTCTGCGCTGACGGCGCCCAGGCTCTCAGCGCCTTCCGCAGCGCCAAGCCGGACCTCGTCCTGCTGGATGTCATGCTGCCCGGTTCGGACGGCATCGAGGTCTGCCGCGCCATCCGGGCGGAGTCGGACGTCCCGATCGTCATGCTGACCGCCAAGTCGGACACCACCGACGTGGTCCGCGGGCTGGAGTCCGGCGCGGACGATTACGTCCCCAAGCCGTTCAAGCCCGCCGAACTCGTGGCCCGCGTTCGCGCCCGTCTGCGCCCCGGCGATCAGAAGGCCCCCGAAACTCTCAAGATCGGGGACGTGTCGATCGACGTGGCCGGTCACACCGTGACCCGCGCGGGTGCTCCGATCTCCCTGACCCCGCTGGAATTCGATCTCCTCGTGGCCCTGGCCCGCAAGCCCTGGCAGGTCTTCACCCGTGAGCTGCTCCTGGAGCAGGTCTGGGGTTACCGCCATGCCGCGGACACCCGCCTGGTCAACGTTCACGTCCAGCGGCTGCGGTCGAAGATCGAGAAGGACCCGGAGTCCCCGGAGATCGTTCTGACGGTGCGCGGTGTCGGATACAAAGCCGGTTCCTGAGCCAGGAGATCCCGCAGGCCCCGCGACGGCAGGTCCCATGACGTCCAGGCCGGGCAAAGCCCTGGTCCGTGTGCTTCCCGCCGCCGTCCAGACTCCCCGGTCGATGGAAGGCGAGCCGGCCGCCGTCGTCCCCGAAACCCAGGACACGAGCGGCGTCCTGAAACGCTATGGCGGTCGGGGCGGACGGCTGGTCCGCCTGTTCGGCCTCCGGACCCTGGCGTTGCTGCGTCGTGCCGCCCGGATGCTCTGGCGCGGTGTCACGTGGCTCGGCGGATCTCTGATCCATCGCTGGCGCCGGTCGCTCCAGTTCCGCACCGTGCTTGTCACGGTGCTGCTCGCCTCCGTCGCCCTGGTGGCCGTGGGCGCGTACCTGAGCAGCCAGATCGCCAGCAACCTCTTCCAGGAGCGCCTGCACCAGGCCGAGAGCGACACGCGGAGCAGCGTCGCGACGGTTCAGAACACGTTCGACGGCGCCCAGGTCACCGACCGTGCCTCCGTCCAGAAACTCGTGGGGGACACCCTCGCGGCCCTGGACAGCAGGGGAACCCAGCTGAACCGGCGTTTCGTGTTCCTGGCCGTTCCGGACCAGACTCAGCCGCGGACCCGCTGGGTGGACTCGCGGAGCTCCAACGACATCGGCCTGAGCGTCCTCCCGGACGATCTACGGGAAGCGGTCCAGAAGGCCGGCCATGAGCAGTACTGGGCCTCCACCGCGCTTCCGATCAAGGGAGGAACCGCTCCCGCGATCGCCATCGGCAACAAGGTGTCCTTCAACGGCAGTGTCTACGAGCTGTACCTCATCTACGACATCTCCTCCGCCGAGACCACGCTCAACGACATCCAGAGCGTGCTGCTGATCGGCGCCGGTGTCCTCGTCGTCCTGATCGGCGTGCTCGCCTGGTACGTGACGAGCGCGGTCGTGCGGCCCATCAGTCACGCCGCGCATGTGTCCGAGAACCTCGCGTCCGGGCAGCTCCAGGAGAGAATGCTGGTCAAGGGCGAGGACGAGGTCGCCCGTCTGGGGGCCTCCTTCAATCACATGGCCGCGAGCCTGCAGGAGCAGATCACCCAGCTCAACACGCTGTCCCAGATGCAGCAGCGCTTCGTCTCGGACGTGTCCCACGAGCTGCGGACCCCGCTCACCACGGTCCGCATGGCGGCCGACGTGCTCTACGAGTCCCGCGACGATTTCGATCAGATCAACAAGCGCTCCGCGGAGCTCCTGCACACCCAGGTGGAGCGGTTCCAGTCCCTGCTGGCGGATCTGCTGGAGATCTCCCGCTACGACGCGGGCGCCGCGCAGCTGGACGCCGAACCGCTCGATCTCGCCGCGCTCATGGGCCGCGTGATCGAGGGTGCGGAGCCCGTCGCACACGAGTACGGTTCCGCCGTTCGCCTCCATGCGCCCTCCGAAGGGGTCGTGGTGGAGATGGACGCGAAGCGGATCGAACGGATCCTCCGCAATCTCCTGCTGAACGCCTTGGAGCACGGTGAGGGGCGGCGGGTCGACGTGACGGTCGCCGCCAACGACGAGGCGGCCGCGGTGACCGTGCGGGACTACGGCCTGGGTCTGGACCCAGCTCAGGCAGCCCGGGTGTTCGACCGGTTCTGGCGTGCCGACCCGGCGCGCGCCCGCTCCACCGGCGGCAGCGGACTCGGACTGTCCATCGCGCTGGCCGACACCAAGCTGCACAACGGCTGGCTTGAGGCGCGTGGCCGTAAGGGGGACGGAAGCACCTTCCGGCTCACCCTGCCGCTCAAGGCCGGCGGCACGTTCGTCG
This sequence comes from Arthrobacter sp. RCC_34, assembly GCF_041360795.1. Lineage (NCBI taxonomy): Bacteria > Bacillati > Actinomycetota > Actinomycetes > Micrococcales > Micrococcaceae > Arthrobacter > Arthrobacter sp. RCC_34. Next base: position 654,459 of record NZ_JBFUPW010000001.1, read on the forward strand.
AGTCCCCGCTTCCGGTGGACAACTATCAGCCCGCCGAGGCGCCCGTGAGCCTGCCCCGCTTCCTGCCGCCCGCCCTGCCAGCAGGGCCCGGCATCGCCGAACAGCATTTCGAGGAGATCAGCCCGGAGGAACCCCGATGACGCGGACGCGGTTCACCACGGAACACCCGACCGCTGCGCGCGAGACGCCGGCTTCCGGGGCAGTCCGGCACGCTCGGGGCCGCGCACGACGCCGGGGCGCACCTCGGGTGCGATCGGCCCTCGCCCTGCTGCTCGCCGTCGTCGTGCTCCTGACGGCAGGAGCGTGCGCCTCGATCCCGCGCTCCGGTCCGGTCAGCAAAAGCCAGGGTGATTCCGCCCCGCAGGTCAAGGACCCGCAGGTCTTCTACCCGCCGGACCCGACCGCCGGCGCGTCCGAGGATTCGATCATCGAAGGTTTCTACAACGCAGGCAACAGCTACAAGGCCGACTACCAAGTCGCCCGCCTGTACCTGGCGCAGAACACCGCGACCACGTGGAAGCCGGAGGCGGGCACCTTGGTGTACCGCTCCGCGAAGGTGGTGCCCGGCGCCAAGGACCGCGAGTTCTTCTACGATCTGGACCTTGCCTACGAGGTGGACGCCCAGGGCATCGTGACCACGCATCCGAAGGGGACGCACCGGCGGATCCCGCTGAGCCTGTCACAGGTCGACGGTGAGTGGCGCATCACGCAGGTGGGGGACGGGACGGTCATCCCGCTGGACGTCTTCCAGCGCCTGTACGACCCGTACACGCTCTACTTCTACGATCCGAGCTTCCGCTACGCCGTGCCCGATGTCCGGTGGTTCCTCACCCGTTCCACCACCCCGACGTCGATCGTGAGGGCGATCCTGGCAGGGCCGGCGCCGCATCTGAAGGGTGCGGTGGTGAGCGCGTTCCCGGAGGGGACCCGTCTCGCCAAGGATTCGGTGCCGATCGTGTCGGGCACCGCGCAAGTGGATCTCACCGCAGGACTGCTGCAGAGCTCCGTGACGGACCGGCACCGGATGCTGAACCAGCTGACCATCGCGCTCCGGGCCCCCGCGTCCGTGGTGAACGTGCAGCTGCTGGCCGGTTCCACCGCGCTGACGATGGACGGCTCCGACTCTGTGGTGCCGCCCATCCTGAACGCCACGGTCCCGTCCTGGCAGGTGTCCGTGCTGCAGAAACAGCTCGGGATCTACGACAACAACAAGGCCGAAAGGGTGAAGGGGCTGGACACCGCGGAGTACAACCCCCGCAATCCGGCCGTGTCCTACACGCAGGACAGCTTCGCCTTCCTCAACCAGCAGCGTTCGGCCCTGTACATGGCCAGCGCAGGCAAGACGCTGAAGGAAGTCCTGGACGGCCCGGAGCTGCTCCGGCCGAGCTTCGATCCGCAGGGCTGGGTCTGGAGCGGGAACAGCGGTACCGCGGGCGGGAAGCTCACCGCGTTCAACTCGGACAACGCCTTCGGCGCCGCTCCGCCGGCCTCCGTGTCGCTGGCCCCCGACTGGCTGCGCGGTCAGGTCGTCAAGGACGCCCAGCTGTCCCGGGACGGCACCAGGATCCTGATCCTGACCGGCAAGGGCGAAGGCACCAAGGTCCTGATCGCTGGCGTCATCCGCGGGGCCGACGGCACCCCACGGGGCCTGACGACGCCGCTCCAGCTGTCGGACGGGAAGAACGTCACCCAGGGCGCCTGGGTGAGTGACACCCAGGTCCTGGTCGCCAACACCTCGGGAACCGGCGCCGAGTCGCCCCTCCTGCTGTCGCTGCGGAGTTTCCAGAGTCAGAGCCTGTCCGAGGTGGTCGGCCTGCGCGGTATCAGCGTCGGCAACGGCATTCAGGACATCTATGTGCAGACAGCCACCGGGCTGGCGCAGCGCGTGGGCAACACTTGGGTCCAGCAGGGCGCGGGCGTGAAGGATCCGAAGTTCGCGGGCTGAGACCGGACCTTCGGACGTGAGGGGGATCCCTGTGCGGATCGTCATCCACAGGGCGGGATCCGGGGCTTCCCGGGCGCACCGGCCTGGGTCAGGATCGGTGCATGGACTCCTTCACACCGCCGGTCCACCGGACCGGGCGACGCGCGGCTGAACGCACCGGACTGTCACGGGCCGTGGCGTGTTCGATCGACGGGCTGTCCGCGATGGCGAGTCTGGTCACCGGCGCAGAATGCGCGGCTTGCGGGCAGACAGAGGTGGTGCTCTGCGCGGCATGCCTCAGCGAGCTGCACGCCCACGGGCTGGCGCCGTTCCCGGCGGGTCATCGGGCGCCGGCGCTGGCGGACCATCCTGAGTGGACGGTGCTGGCTGCCGCGGATTACGGAGGGGTGGTCTCCCAGGTGGTGCTGGCGCAGAAGCGGCGCGGTCATCGGGTGCTGTCGCGGGAACTCGGCGCTCTGCTGCAACGGGCGATGTGGGCGTTCGCAGGCACAGCCGGAGGCGCCGTCGGTCCGGAGCAGTCGGGTGAGCTGTGGTTCGTCCCGGTGCCGAGCAGTGGGGCATCATTCCGCAAGCGCGGTTTCGATCCGCTGGACCTGGTGTTGCGGTGCTGTGGCGCCACCGGACTGCCGCCCGGTGGCGTCCTGGTGCCTGCGCTCGCCGTCCGTGGACTTCCCGAACGCCTCGTGCACGCGCTGCTGGTCGTGGCCCGTCCGATGGACGACGACGGCGTCCGGGAACCAGCGCTGCGCAGGCTGGGCCGGATGCTGCTCAAGTCCCTCCCGAGGCCGGGCAACGGGCAGAAGGGGCTGGGGGCTACGGCGCGCCGACGCCGCCTGGCCGGCAGCATGAGGCTCTCCCGGGCCTTCCGATGCGCCTACGGGGGAGACGCGCTCACGGGCGCCCGCTGCGTCCTCGTGGACGATGTCCTGACCACCGGCGCCACCCTGGCCGAGGCGGGGCGGGTGCTGGAGGAAGCCGGGGCCAGGGTGCTCGGCGCGGTCGCGATCGCCGCCACCAGGCCCCCGGCGCACCGGGGGAGTTCCCAGGAAGAAATAAGTGAACAAGGGATGAATTACTGAGCGCTATCCACTAACGTCAGTACTGGGTACCAAGCCAAGAAGGTACCTGTCGATAGCGGCTCGGAAAGGGGCTCGACTGTCAAACAGACCGGCCCCAGGAACCAGCCGTCGTCGTGCCACCGAAACACTGTGGAGGACACCATGGAGTTCATGATCAGCGGCCGCAACGTGACTGTATCGGATCGTTTCCGCGAGTACGCGAGCGAGAAACTCTCCAAGCTGGAGACGCTGGGCGATAAGGTCCAGCGGATCGACACGAAGGTCTCCAAGAAAGCCCACTCCCGGTCGGCGGATAACGATCTCACCGTCGAGGTCACTGTTCTGGGACGTGGCCCGGTGATCCGGGCTGAGGCTGTTTCGGGTGATAAGTTCGCGGCCTTCGACCTGGCCTACGGCAAGCTCCTCGAGCGACTGCGCCGGGCCAAGGACAGGCGCAAGGTGCACCACGGCAGGCACACCCCACAAGCGGTGCATGAAGCGACCGCAAGCCTCGAACCACCGGCTCCCGAATCCCCCGAGCCTCCGGCGCCCTACGAGATCCCCAACGACATTCCCGCGGGTGACTCGCCCGTTCTGATCCGCCGGAAGGTCTTCCCCGCCACCACCATGACGGTGGACGAGGCCGTGGACAACATGGAGCTCGTGGGCCACGCTTTCTACCTCTTCGTGGACAAGGAGACCGAACAGCATTCCGTGGTGTACCGTCGCACGGGATGGACCTATGGCGTCATCACCCTTGACCCCGAATGCACCGAAGCCGAGGGTCAGGAGAAGATCCACGCCTACCGCTCCGACGATGAGGATGCGGTGGTCGTCGCCTGACGGAAGCGCGCCGTAAGACAGGCGCGCAGGACAGACTAGGAGCACCGTGCCGGAAACGCTGACTCTCGCCCAGGCGAGAAGAATCGCCTTGGCGGCACAGGGGCTCTCCAAGGAACGGCCCACGGACCCCGCCACGGCGAGGTCGGTGGGCCGTTCCTTCGCCCAGATGCAATTGGTGCAGATCGACTCCGTCAACGTCCTGTCCCGCAGCCACTACCTGCCCTTCTTCTCGCGTCTGGGTGCGTACGACAAGGCCCTGGTGGACCGGATGTCGCAGAAGGCCCCGCGCAGCATGATGGAGTTCTGGGCGCACGAGGCCAGTTTCATCCAGCCCGGCCACTTCGACGCGCTGCGGCACTGGCAGCGTCGGCGGTGGGTGAGTGCCGAGCACCTCGACGCCACCCAGCGGGAGGAACTGCGGGAGAGCATCCTCGACGTGCTCGGACGGTCACGGCCCCTGACAGCCTCCCAGCTCACGGAGCGCCTCGGCCACGTCGAGGAGAAGCGCAACGACCACTGGGGCTGGAACTGGAACGCCGTGAAGGTGGTGCTGGAATTCCTGTTCGCGCGTGGCGAGGTCACCTCGGCGGGCCGGACGGATCAGTTCGAGCGCCGCTACACCCTGACGGCCCGGGCGTTCCCGCTCCTCGAGGCACAGCGGGGTCATGATCTGCACGACCCCGCGGCCCGCGAGGCGTCCCTCGACCTGCTGGTGGAAGCCTCCGCCAGGGCTCACGGCATCGGCACGGTCAAGTGCCTTGCGGACTATTTCCGGCTGCCGGTCCGCCCCGTCGGCGAAGCGCTCGAGCGGCTGGCCGCGCGCGACGTCGTGCGTCCGGTCGACGTCGACGGCTGGGGGAGCGGGCTGTACCGGCATCTCGGGGTCAAGCTCCCGCGTGCGGCTTCCGGACAGGCTCTGCTGAGCCCATTCGATCCGATGGTGTTCGAGCGCACCCGCCTGGAGCGGCTGTTCGGGTTCCACTACCGGATCGAGATCTACACCCCGGCCCACCGGCGTCGGTACGGCTACTACGTGCTGCCTTTCCTGCTCCGGGACACGATGGCGGCCCGGGTGGACCTGAAAGCGGACCGCGCGGCGTCGCGTCTGGTGGTGCGCGGCGCCTACGAGGAACCGGGTGCCCCGTCGGACACGGCCGTCAGATTGGCCGGGGAACTCCGGACCATGGCGGGCTGGCTGGGACTGGCCGATGTCGACGTCGCGGGCCAGGACGAGTTCGCCGCGCAGCTGAAGCGTTCGCTGTAGGCGCATTCGACCCCGCAGACGGGAACCCTGGGCGGTTCCCACACGTGTCTCACGTAGACTGAACACGCCGTGAACGGCATGCCAAGACACGCGTATCGATTGGGAGTACCCGCACGTGGCCTCACTTCTTGAAAAACTCTTGCGCACCGGCGACAAGAAGACGCTCAAGCGTCTCCGCAACTATGCGGACGCCATCAATGCACTTGAGGATTCCTTCACAGGCTTCACCGATGCCGAACTCCGTGCTGAGACGGACCGGCTGCGGGAACGCCACGAGGATGGCGAGTCGCTGGACGCGCTGCTGCCGGAGGCGTTTGCCGCCGTCCGTGAAGCATCGTCCCGCACCCTTGGCATGCGGCACTTCGACGTCCAGCTCATGGGTGGCGCCGCACTTCATCTCGGCAACATCGCCGAGATGAAGACCGGTGAAGGCAAGACCCTGGTCGCCACCGCCCCGGCGTATCTGAATGCGCTGAGCGGCAAGGGCGTGCACGTGGTCACGGTCAACGACTACCTCGCCGAGTACCAGTCCGAACTCATGGGCCGCGTGTACCGCTTCCTCGGTCTGACCAGCGGCTGCATCCTGGCCAACCAGGACCCGGCGCTGCGCAAGGTACAGTACGACGCGGACATCACGTACGGCACCAACAACGAGTTCGGCTTCGACTACCTGCGCGACAACATGGCGTGGGACAAGTCCGAGCTGGTGCAGCGCGGTCACAACTTCGCGATCGTCGATGAGGTCGACTCCATCCTCATCGATGAAGCCCGTACCCCGCTCATCATCTCCGGTCCCGCCCAGGGCGACGCCAACCGCTGGTACGGCGAGTTCGCCTCCCTCGTGCAGAAGCTCGACGAGGGCCGCGATTACGAGGTCGACGAGAAGAAGCGCACCGTCGGCGTCCTGGAGTCCGGCATCGCCAAGGTCGAGGACTACCTCGGCATCCACAACCTCTACGAGTCTGCGAACACTCCGCTCATCGGGTTCCTCAACAACGCCATCAAGGCCAAGGAACTCTTCAAGCGGGACAAGGACTACGTCGTCATGGACGGCGAAGTCCTCATCGTCGATGAGCACACCGGCCGTGTGCTGGCCGGCCGCCGGTACAACGAGGGCATGCACCAGGCGATCGAGGCCAAGGAGAAGGTCGAGGTCAAGCCGGAGAACCAGACCCTGGCGACCGTGACCCTGCAGAACTACTTCCGCATGTACGACAAGCTCTCCGGCATGACCGGCACGGCCGAGACCGAGGCCGCGGAGTTCATGTCCACGTACAAGCTCGGCGTGGTGCCGATCCCCACGAACCGTCCGATGCAGCGCATCGACCAGCCCGACCTCGTCTACAAGAACGAAGTGGTCAAGTTCGACGCCGTCGTGCAGGACATCGTCGAGCGCCACGAAAAGGGCCAGCCGGTCCTCGTGGGCACCACCAGCGTCGAGAAGAGCGAATACCTCTCCCAGAAGCTGGCCAAGGAGGGCGTCCGCCACGAGGTCCTGAACGCCAAGAACCACGCTCGCGAAGCAGCGATCGTGGCTGAGGCCGGACGTAAGGGCGCCGTGACGGTCGCGACGAACATGGCCGGCCGTGGTACGGACATCATGCTGGGCGGAAGCCCCGAGTTCACCGCGGTCGCGGCGCTGAAAGCCCGTGGTCTGGATCCGGAAGAGAACCCGGAAGAGTACGAGGCCGCCTGGCCCGAGGCTCTGGAGGCCGCGAAGAAGGCGGTCAAGGACGAGCACGAGGAAGTCCTCGAACTCGGAGGCCTGTACGTGCTCGGCACCGAGCGTCACGAGTCCCGTCGTATCGACAATCAGCTTCGTGGCCGTTCCGGCCGTCAGGGCGACCCGGGTGAATCCCGCTTCTACCTGTCGCTGACGGACGACCTCATGCGTCTGTTCAACTCCGGCGCCGCGGAACGCCTGATGGCGTCGACCCTCGACGACGAGACCGCACTGGAGTCCAAGATGGTCTCCCGCGCGATCGCATCCGCTCAGGGCCAGGTCGAGGGCCGGAATGCCGAGCAGCGCAAGAACGTGCTCAAGTACGACGATGTCCTGAACCGTCAGCGTGAGGCCATTTACGGTGACCGCCGCCGGATCCTTGAGGGCGACGACCTGCACGAGAAGGTCCAGTTCTTCCTGGAGGACACCATCAACGCGGTGATCGACGACGCGACGGCGGAGGGTCACAGCGAAGAGTGGGACTACGAGGTGCTCTGGAGCAATCTCAAGACGCTTTACCCGATGACTTTGAGCCAGAAGGACATCTTCGACGAGGCCGGCGGAAAGAGCGGAGTGACCGCTTCCTTCCTCAAAGAGGAGATCCTGTCCGATGCCCGCCTGGCCTACGAGGCGAGGGAGAAGCAGCTCGGCAGCGAGAACATGCGGGAGTTCGAGCGCCGCGTCGTGCTCTCGGTGATCGGCCGCAAGTGGCAGGAACATCTCTATGAGATGGACTACCTGAAGGAGGGCATCGGCCTCCGGGCCATGGCCCAGCGTGATCCGCTCGTGGAGTACCAGCGCGAGGGCTACACGCTCTTCCAGGCCATGATGGCCGGCATCCGCGAAGAGTCGGTCGGTTTCCTGTACAACCTGGAGGTGGAGGTCACCGAGACTCCTGCCGCCGAGGCCGCTTCGGAGCCGCATATTCATGCCGCAGGCCTCGAAACGCCTGAGCAGCCCGCGCAGTTGCAGTACTCCGCTCCCGGCGAGGACGGCGAAACCGAGACCCATGTCGAGCGGAAGGACTCCGCGACGGAGGCCACCCGTGACTCGAGGTCTGGAAATCCCGCGCGCAGTGGCGGCAAGAAGGGCAATCGCAAGCGTCGCTAGCCACGAGGTGATGCCCGGACGGTAGACCTGTCCGGGCATCATCCGATCTCCAGGGCCGTCACGATCCAGGAAGTACGCCGTGCTTCCATCCGGATCGCGACGGCCCTGGTGCGTTTGCGGCACCGGACCACGGCAGTGGCCTCGACGATCTGGGACGTGGGGCATTGGGCGTGGACGCTCTGAACGTGTGCGTCGGCGTAGGGCGAAGGGCGGCCTCGCCCGAAGTGTTCCTGAGACTCCTGAACCAGTGCCCTGCGGAGCTGAAGCGAGGCGAACAGTTCGGGCTCCATCCAGCGGGAGAGCTGTTGCAAGGGACGGCTGCCGTTCAACGCCTCCATGACGGCCTGCACGAGCCGCTGCACCTGACCCTTGAGCTGGCTCAGCCGTCGGGCCTCGTCGAAGGACGCAGGAACCGGCGGCGGCGCCGGGCGCGGCGGAGTGATGGTGCGCAGCGTCACCGTTTCGTGGTCATCGGAGGAGAGCCCGGGGTGTGGGGCGCTCATTGCCGGTGGATCTCCCGCCGTCGAAGGCGTCGACGCGAACGGTGTCATGTGGTGCGCTCCTTCGGAGGTGGATGATGTCCAGCACCGGGGCCAGGTGGTCGACCGGGCCCGGGTGACAGGCTGAGCGCCAGGATCTGAGGTGGCGTGGACTGAAGCCGAGCCGACAGTCCCGGCTTTATCACTTTTTCGCGGGGACTCTCAGGACTGTTCCGGGCAGGAGATGATCTGGGTCTGGCCCGATGACGTCGCGATTGGCGGAGTGCCAATGGGGCCAGTACCGTGCGATCTCCAGATCTGTTGCGCGCGGACCGAGTTCTCTGGACGCCAGGATCCAGAGGGAATCCCCGGCCCGGACCACCACCTCGCGAGGTGCTGCCTGAAGGTCCAAAGTGCTCCGCCGCGGTTCCGGTGCCATGAGCCCTGGCTCCGGGGCGACGGTGGAGGGCGTCCATCCCGGATCCAGTGAATGGGTTCCGTGCGAAGGTATCGGAGGACGGGTACGGGTTGCGAGTACATTCCCGTCCAGGGCTTCGGGCCGAGAAGCATCAGCAGTCCATCCTGGATCGAGGGAGCCCGGGTCGGCCGAAAGGGACATGCCGGGTGGGGCGGTGGCGGCTGCCTGAGCTCCTGGAGCGCCGAGAAGCGTGAGACCCAAGACGGTCAGAGCCAGGCGCCGCATGAACGCCGGCGCCCACAGTCCGATCCGCTCTGCGGAGGCGTGCCGCCCGTGCAGCTCACAGGCGGCAGCGAGGAATGCCATCGACATGGACAACAGCCACCAGATCACGGCCGCTGACCCGGCCCAGAAGGCGAGGGACCCCACCAGTGTCTCCAGCCGCTGGTTCGAGGCGCTCGGCCCCGCCCAGCGCGTGGGGTTCCCGGCCATGTGCCCGGACCAGCCGAGCAGCAGGAGCAAGGAGCTTGCAGCCAGGACACACAAGGACAGCATCGCCTCGGTCCGGCCTGCAGCGGGCGCGGGCGGTGCGGAGTGAGACGCTCTGAGGCTCATGTTGAGCTCCTTTGATGAAGTTTGATGGGATTTGATGAAAGTAGATCAATCTTGATCCGGTTCGATGTGTTTGTCCAGAGCATGTTCGATCGTGGGTGACTTTTGAATGACAAAGCATCGGCACTACGGTGCTCGCATGCGCTGGGGACTGCTGTTCGGGGACATGGAAGCTCAACTGGAGGAGGCTCTGCGTCTGGACCGCGAATCCAGTGCTGCCGAGCTTGAACGAGCGGAGTTCGCCCGGGTTCTCTTCCTGGAACGGCTGCGGGGAGCGGAAGCGCGCGTAGTCACCTTGGACGTCCCCGGCGCCGGTCGACTGGATGGCGTGGTGCGGCGGGTCGGCGCGGACTGGTTGATCCTGGAGGGGGGAACGTCGGACTGGCTCGTTCCCGCACGCTCGATCAGGTGGGCTTCGGGGCTGATGCGCTCCGCGGGATCCGAAGACGATGCCATCTGGGGACGCCTGGGGATGGCCTCCGCGCTGAGAACGGTGGCCCGTGACCGCTCGATGGTCCAGGTGTTCCTGGAGCCGGAAGGCCCGGACCCCCTGGTCTTGTCAGGCGTGATCGCCCGGGTGGGTGCTGATTTTCTGGAGCTCTGGGACGTCACTCCGGGCAGTGAGGGCGGGCGGCGTCAGTCCGTGGCTGCCGTTCCGTTCGGCGCCGTCAGGGCCGTCCGGAGTGGGAGCGGGCCGGGGACGTTTCGCGAGCTGTGATGCGAGGCGTCAGTTCGCCGGGGAGTCCTCTGCAGAAGACGCAGGGTTCTCGATGCTGAGCCTGGTCTGTTCGTACTGCTCCTGGATGTATTCCTCGAGCTTTTCGGATTCGATCCGCCAGACACCGCGACCGCCCACCCGGATGGCCTTCAGCTGTCCGCTTCTCACCAGCGCATAGGCCTGCGATGAGTTGATCTGGAGAATCTCCTCCACATCGGCGAGGGTCAGAAAGCGGCGCATGGGTCCATTCTGCCATCTTGTGGACACGCAGGAGAGTCGGTTATCCACAGAGAGGCATCATGAACAGTCAATCGACTGAAAGTTTCGTCAATGATGATGAATACTGATCCGGACGAAGGCGTGATCTTCGCCTGATGGATAGGAGAGATTCGTGAGTGAAACCCCCTCGACCCGTCTGAGGAAGCCGTCCTGGAGAGATCCTCGTTTGCTCCTGGGCCTGCTTCTGGTTCTTCTGTCCACGGCGGGCACCATCAGTCTGGTCGCCGGTCTGGACCGAGGCGTGGACGTCTATGTGGCACGGAAGGGGATCCCGGTGGGGGAGCGGCTCACGGCCGATGACTTCGACCGGGCCACGGTGCGACTCGGAAACGCCGAGGCCCAGTACGTCAGAGCAGACGAACCGCTCCCGGACGGAATGATCGCAACGGCATTCGTCGGGAAGGGGCAGTTGGTCCCCAGAAGCAGTATCGGCGCGGTGCGCGCACTGACCAGCAAACCCGTTGCCGTTCCCGTCGACGGGGTGCTGCCTGAACAGCTTCAGGAAGGTGCCGCCGCCGACCTCTGGGTGGCTGCCCCGGATGAGCGCAACGGTTTCAAAGAACCGCGTCTTGTGGTGCGGGCGGGCGAGGTGGTGAAAGTGGTGCAGAGTCAGCAGGCGTTCGGTTCGAATGCGTCCCAAGTGGTCATCGTGCTGATTCCTGACGCTCAATTGCCGCAGGTCCTCGCCGCTCAAGCGAACAAATCCAGGATCTCGTTGGTCTGGAACCCTGCAGGGCGGGCTTCGTGACGGTGAGCATCGCCACCCACGGCAACGGTTCGGGTGACCTGGCGGAGCAGCTGAACGGGCGACGACACGGCGCGTTCCGGGTGGTCCGGCAGAGTGAAAGCCTTGAGGAGCTCATGGGGGCGTGTCAGGCGGGTCTCGCGCAGGTCGCCCTGTTCATCGGAGACGACCATCCCCTCGACGCCACCACGGTGGACCGGCTCAGGGCGCTCGGGGTCATCGTGCTCATCCTGAGCCACGACCGTGATGAGCGAGAGCGCCTGACGAGAGTCGGGGCGGTGACCCTGCCGGCTGACGCCGGCGTCGCACAGGTGGAGGAAGTCCTCTCCTCTGCGTTGGACGGGCCGGGTGCGTTGGACGGGCCGGGCCGGCGCTCGGACCCGCCTGCTGTGACGGACGACGGCGGCTCGCGCGGTCCCAAGGCCCGGCCTGGTGCTTCATGGGCGCGGGTAAGTCACTCGGCCCTCGCCGAGCCGACTGCGCCCGATCCGATTCGCCCGACAGCCCCGGACGGTGAGGATCCCGGCGAACTTCCCGGTGAGGATCCCGGCGTGGACGCAGGGCCCGCCCGCACGCGTCCAGACCAGGCGCGCTCGACGGGGGACGATCCGGGACCGCCCTGTGTCCTCGCCGTGTGGGGCCCGGCTGGAGCGCCTGGGAGGACCACGGTGGCGGTCAACCTTGCCGCCGAACTGGCGACGGAAGGGCGAAGCGTCGTCCTCCTCGACGCCGACTCCTACGGTGCGAGCGTGGCGGCCCACCTCGGGCTGCTGGACGAGTCCGCCGGTCTCGCGCAGGCCTGCCGTCTGGCGGACCAAGGCCGGCTCGACGCGACGGCACTTGAGCGATGCCGCGTCCCGCTCGCCATGGGCCAGGGCAATCTCGACGTCCTGAGCGGGCTCACCCGTCCGGAACGGTGGACGGAGCTCAGGGGGCCGGCGCTGTCGCTCGTCCTCGACGTCTGTTCCTCGATGTACGACCACGTGGTCATCGACGTCGGGTTCTGCCTGGAGGCGGATGAGGAGCTCAGCTTCGACACCATGGCTCCCCGGCGGAATGCCGCTGCTCTCACAGCCCTCGGCGCGGCCGAGCGGGTCTATGCGGTGGGGGAGGCGACGGCGGTGGGCCTGCCCCGTCTGGTCCGTTCCATCCCCACTCTGCTCGACGCCGCGCCGCAGGCTCAAGCGGTTGTGCTGATGAACAAGGTGCGACAGGATGCCGTCGGCCGGTTTCCGGAGCGGCAAGTGCGGGAAGCATGGGAACGGTTCGGGCCCTCGCTGCCGATCAAGTCATTTCTCCCGTTCTCTCCCGAAGTTGTGGACACCGCGTTGAGGAACGGGAACGTCCTGGCCGAGTCCGCTCCGCAATCGGAACTGCGCCGGGCGGTCCGATCTGTGGTTTGTGCACCTGCACAGCGTTCTCGGAAATCCTCTGTGTTTTACACCACGACGCGGTGGGTGGGATCGCGCTAGGCTCGCCACTAAGACCGCAATGAAGCGGTGAATCATTCTCCCTGGAGGCGTGCAACGTGTCGCTGGCAGACAGCAATCCGACGATGACCAAGGAAACGGTCGACACTTTCCTGGACAACTACTACCAGCACCTCGCTCCCGAGGACCGGGCGCGCTACGACGCGGACGTGCTCCGCGAGCGTGCGCTCGCCCATCACGGTCTCGGAAGCCGCCGCTCTCCGGAGCAGGCGCTGGTCGAGGTCCGGACCGAACCCGGCTGCAGCGTGGTGCTGATCGTCACGGATGACATGCCTTTCCTGGTGGACTCCGTCGTCGCCGAGCTGGTCCGCCAGCACCGTGCCATCCGGCTCGTGGTCCACCCGATGCTCGTCGTGCAGCGCGACTCCGCCACCCATGAAGCCGGGAAGATCTCGCAGGTCCCCGCGCATGTGGGACAGACCAGCGGTGACACCGCGGCCATTCCGTCGCTCGCCGCCTTCGTCGCCGCGGAAGGCGCCACCACGCGTCTCGAGTCCTGGATCGCCGTCGAGATCGATCGCGCCGGCGAGGAAGAGGCGGCGGAGCTGGTCTCCGGCCTTGAAAAGGTCCTTCACGACGTCCGCACCGCCGTCGAGGACTGGCAGAAGATGCGTGACAAGGCCTCCGAGGTCGCCGATGAGCTGGGACAGCTCCCCGCCACGGCCGGTATCCAGGAAGTTGCCGGCGCCCAGGCACTCCTGCGCTGGATGGAGGACGACAACTTCACGTTCCTGGGCTACCGCGAATACGACCTTCTCGACGTCAATGGCGAGGACGTCCTGGAAGCGCACGAAGAGGGCGGCCTCGGCCTCATGCGGAGCCTCGGGGACTCTCCGAAGATTCAGCACCTCACGGATTCCGGTCGTTCCAAGGCCCGCGAGAAGCGCGCTCTGGTGATCACCAAGGCGAACTCGCGGTCCACCGTGCACCGCGCCGCGTACCTCGATTACATCGGCATCAAGAGTTTCGACGCCGCGGGCAACGTGACCGGAGAGCGCCGTTTCATCGGGCTCTTCTCCACTAACGCGTACACGGGCTCCGTGCGAACGATCCCGATCATCAAGGACAAGGTGCGCGCCGTCCTCGAAGCCTCCGGGTTCCCCACGGAGTCGCATTCGGGCAAGGATCTCCTCGGCATCATGGAGACCTATCCCCGTGATGAGCTGTTCCAGATGGACGTGCCGGAACTCGTCGCCACGACTCAGGCCATCATGCTGCTGCAGGAGCGCCGCCGTACGCGCCTCTTCCTCCGCCCCGACATCTACGGGCGGTTCATGTCCGCGGTGGTCTTCATTCCGCGTGATCGGTACACGACGTCCGTGCGCCTGCGCCTCCAGGACGAACTGACCCGCACGTTCGACGCGGTCTCCATCGACTTCGAGGCCCGGATGAGCGAGTCCGCCCTCGCCCGCGTGTTCTTCCGGATCCGGCTGCCGAAGGGCGCCGATCTGAGCGCATTCGACACCGATGGCCTTGAAGAGCGCCTGGTGCGCGCCGCCCGTTCCTGGTCCGAGGGACTGGGCGAGGTCCTCGGCGAGAACTACCCGGAGGCGACTGCGGAACGCCTGGCCTCCCAGTGGAGCGACGCCTTCCCGGCCAGTTATCGCGTGGATTACGAGGTGGAGGATGCCCTGCTGGACATCCGGCGCTTCGAGGACTGCCTCGCCCACGCGGCGGCGCAGGGCGGCGAGAAGGCGGTCGAACAGCAGATCCAGCTGCACGCGTACCTCCCGGAAGGCGCCGGCGAAGTCCTCGAGGAGGACGCCCGCGTCAAGATCTACCTGCTTGCTCCGCGAAGCCTCAGCAAGATCCTGCCGGTCTTCCACAACCTGGGTCTCGAGGTGCTCGACGAACGCCCCTTCGAGATCGAGACCAAGGACGGTCGGGACTTCTTCCTCTACGACCTTGGCCTGAAGTACCCGGCCGGCACCGATCCGCTGGCCAGCAGCAGCCTGCTCGCCGAATCATTCTCCGCGGCGCTGAACGGCACCATCGAATCCGACCGCTTCGACCGCCTGGTGCTCGCCGAAGGCATGACCTGGCGTCAGGTCCTCATCCTGCGCAGCTATGCCAAGTACATGCGCCAGATGGGCAACACCAACTCGTACGGCTTCATCGCGGACACGCTGCTGGCCAACGCTGAAGTCACGCGCGGCCTGGTGGCCCTGTTCGAGGCCCGCTTCGATCCTGCCCTGCCGACCGCCGGCGGCGAGCTCGACGACGACGGCCGCGCCGCCGCCGTCGAACAGGCTCACGCCGCGCTGGAGGAAGCCGTGGCGGGCGTCGCGACCCTGGACGCCGACCGCGTTCTGCGGACGTTCATCAACCTGATCGATCAGACGTTCCGGACGAACTACTACCAGGGCAAGGACTACCTCAGCTTCAAGCTCAACCCGGCCGGCATCGAAGGGCTTCCCTTCCCGCGCCCGGCATTCGAGATCTGGGTGTACTCGCCGCGGGTCGAGGGTGTCCACCTGCGCTTCGGCGCCGTGGCCCGTGGTGGCCTGCGCTGGTCCGACCGGCGTGAGGACTTCCGGACGGAGATTCTCGGTCTGGTGAAGGCTCAGATGGTCAAGAACGCCGTGATCGTTCCGACGGGCGCCAAGGGCGGCTTCTTCGCCAAGCAGCTGCCGGATCCCTCCGTGGACCGTTCCGCCTGGATGGCCGAAGGCATCGAAAGCTACAAGACCTTCATCCGCGGCCTCCTGGACATCACGGACAACCTGGTGACCGACGCGAACGGCGAGCACGTGGTGGCGCCGCGCGACGTCGTCCGTCACGATGCGGATGACAGCTACCTGGTGGTGGCCGCCGACAAGGGCACCGCGTCCTTCTCCGACATCGCCAACGCCATCTCGGCCGAGTACGGTTTCTGGCTGGGCGACGCCTTCGCCTCCGGCGGCTCGGTGGGCTACGACCACAAGGCCATGGCGATCACCGCTCGCGGTGCGTGGGAGTCCGTGAAGCGGCACTTCTCGGAGCTGGATCTCGACACCCAGAGCGAGGACTTCACCGTGGTGGGCGTCGGCGACATGTCCGGCGACGTGTTCGGCAACGGCATGCTCCTGTCCGAGCACATCCGGCTGCTGGCCGCGTTCGACCACCGGCACATCTTCCTGGACCCCCACCCCGACGCCGCATCCTCTTTCGCGGAGCGCAAGCGCCTGTTCGAGCTGCCGCGTTCGTCCTGGGACGACTACAACCGCGATCTGATCAGCGCCGGTGGCGGGGTCTTCCCCCGTTCCGCGAAGTCGATCCCGATCTCCGCTCAGGTCCGCGTGGCCCTGGGTCTGCCCGACGGCACCGAGGCCATGAGCCCGCCGGAGCTCCTCAAAGCGATCCTGCTGGCGCCGGCCGACCTCCTCTACAACGGTGGCATCGGGACCTACGTCAAGGCCAGCGCCGAAAGCCATGCCGAGGTGGGCGACAAGGCCAATGACGGCATCCGCGTCGACGGCCGTGACCTGCGCGTCAAGGTCGTCGGTGAGGGTGGCAACCTGGGCATGACCCAGCGTGGTCGTATCGAGGCGGCCCTGCAGGGCGTCATCCTCAACACGGACGCCATCGACAACTCCGCCGGCGTCGACTGCTCCGATCACGAGGTCAACATCAAGATCTTCATCGATCGCATGGTGTCGGCCGGCAAGCTCGATCCTGCGGAACGCGCCGCGTTCCTGGCGTCCATGACGGACGAGGTCGGCGAGCTGGTGCTTGAGGACAACATCGAGCAGAACATCCTGCTGCTCAACGACCGCACGCGGGTCGCCGAGTGGAGCCCGAGCTACGAGCGCCTCATGGACTGGCTGGACGTGAAGGCCGATCTGAACCGTGAGCTCGAGGCACTGCCCTCCACCGAGGTTCTGCGTCAGCGCCTGGCGCAGGGCCAGGGCCTGACCTCCCCGGAGCTGTCCGTGCTCGCGGCCTACGCCAAGATCGAGCTCGCCGACGCGCTGCGCGACAGTGACCTCGCGGACGATCCGTGGTTCGGCTCGACTCTCCGCGCCTACTTCCCGAAGGCGCTGGCGGAGCGTTTCGACGCCGAACTGGACAGCCACCCGCTGCGCCGCGAGATCATCGCGACCGTGGTGGCCAACGAGATGATCAACGTCGGCGGCATCACCTTCGCGTTCCGCGCGATCGAAGAGACCTCGGCGACGGAGTCCGCTGTGGCGAAGGCGTTCATCGCCCTCCGCGAGATCTACAAGCTGCCGGAGATGCTGAACGCTCTGAACAGCCTGCCGGCGTCGTTCCCCACCGCGCACTGGACCACCGTGCACCTGGACATCCGCCGGCTCCTCGACCGCGCCGTGCGCTGGCTGGTGGCAGACGGCGCGACGAGCGCTCCGGTCGCCGACATCGTGGCGGACTTCGGTCCGAAGGTCGCCGCCCTGCGTGGCCGGCTCGCGGATTACCTCCGTGGCGAGGACCTCGTCCGCTTCGAGGCCTGGCGGAACCGTGCAACCTCCTGGGGTCTGCCGGAGGAGCTCGGTGTCCGTTGGGCCGAACTCTTCGAGAGCTTCCCGCTCCTGGAGATGGCGCGGATCTCCCGCCAGACCGGCGAGAACATGGACGATGTGGCACGCGTGTACTACACGGTCTTTGATCGCTTCCACGTGGATTCGCTGCTCGAGCGCATCAGTGCCCTTCCGCGGGACGACCGCTGGCAGGCCCTGGCCCGTGCCGCGCTGCGCGACGACCTCTACTCGACGGTCGCCGACATGACCACGTCGGTCCTCGGGGTCAGCCAGGGGGAGACCCCTCCTGATGACCGGCTGGCTCAGTGGGAGGAACGGAACGCCGAGCAGCTGATGCGTGCCCGGAACATGTTCGAAGAGGTCAACTCGCTGGAGAAGGACGACATGGCGTCTCTCTCGGTAGCATTGAGGCTCTTGCGTTCCATCGTCCGGCACTGATCCAGGAGACTCCCCGTGGCCATATTCACTGATCCCATCAAGGAACATGCTGATTTCGGCCCCGGGGACGCGGAGTGGCTCCATCTGCTGGTCGGCGACTGGCAGATGGTGGCCGACCTCGCCTTCGCCGACCTCGCCCTGTGGTTCCCGGATCCCGAACTGGGATTCGTGGCCCTCGCCCATGTGAGGCCGTCCACGAGCCACACCGTGTTCCACACGGACTTCGTCGGCGAAGGCATCCGCTCCGACCTCCAGCCTTTGGTGGAGCGGGCCTGGAAGTCCCGCCACATCGAGCGGTCCTCCGAGGCGGCCTGGAGCAACGGTGACTCGGCGCTCCGGGTCGAGGCCATCCCCATGGTCCGCAACGGCCGGACCCTGGCGGTGGTCACGTCCCATCTGGATCTGTCGAGTTCCCGGATGCCGTCCCGTCTCGAACTCACCTACCGGCAGTGTGCCTATGACCTGCTCAAGATGGGCACTCAGGGTCTCTGGCCGGATTTCGCATCCCCCACGGGATCGCGCCGTGGCGCCCCCCGAGTGGGGGACGGGCTGATCCGGCTGGATGCCGACGGCATCGTGCAGTACGCCAGCCCCAACGGGGTGTCCGCCTTCCGCCGGCTCGGTGACATCGAATCGCTGGAGGGCCGCTCCCTCGCGGAGGTCACCGCCGGCCTGATCAAGGACCGGCGTCTGGCCGATGAGACCCTTCCGCTCGTGGTCACCGGCCGGATGCCACTCCGCAGCGAGATCGAGTCACGAGGCGTTTCGCTGACGCTGCGGGCGATCCCGCTGCGCGATGGAACCCATCGATTCGGCGCACTTGTCCTGTGCCGCGACGTCTCCGAACTCCGGCGCCGTGAGCAGGAGCTGGTGAGCAAGGACGCCACCATCCGGGAGATTCATCACCGGGTGAAGAACAATCTTCAGACCGTCGCGGCTCTGCTGCGGATGCAGTCGCGCCGCATGGTGAGCGACGAAGCCCGTCAAGGCCTGGAGCAGGCGATGCGCAGGGTGGCGACGATCGCCCGTGTCCACGAGACCCTGTCGCAGGGGCTTTCTCAGGTGGTCGATTTCGACGAGCTCATCAGCCCTCAGTTCCGTCTGTCGGCGGAGGTCGCTTCTCCGTCGCAGAAGGTGAGCACGGAGCTGACCGGTGAATTCGGCAAGCTGCCGAGCGACCTCGCCACACCGCTGGCCCTGGTCATCAACGAACTGGTCACCAATGCGGTCGAACACGGCCTGCAGGACCGTGAGGGCACCGTGTGGCTCGACGCTCGGCGCAGTGTGACCGAGGCGGGTGAGCGTCAGCTCACCGTCACGATTTCCGACGACGGCGTGGGGCTGCCGCCCGATGCCGAGCCGTCAGCAGGCCCCGGCCTCCTCGGCGGGACCAGTGGGGGACTCGGCCTGCAGATCGTGCGAACCCTCATCACCTCGGAATTGCGGGGGACGATCCGATGGCTGGCCCGGGAGGGCGGCGGAACCGATGTCCGATTGGTGATCCCGCTCGACGCCTGAGGCTGCGTGGTCCGTTCGGGCTGTCCCGGGCAACCCGCACCAGAATCAGCACCGACGCCGACCTTCAGCAATATCATCCGCTCGGGGCACCACAACGCAGTGGCGGGCCGGAACCCTCAGGTTCCGGCCCGCCACTGCGTTGTACTGCTCAGATGTTCAGCTGCTCCAGTGCCTCTCAGGAGGCTCGGCGAGCCCTTGCGGCGCGGCGCTTGAGCGCGCGGCGCTCGTCTTCGCTCATGCCACCCCAGACGCCGGCGTCCTGGCCGGACTCGAGCGCCCACTGCAGGCAGGTGTCCACGACGGGGCACCGACGGCAGACGCTTTTGGCTTCTTCAATCTGGAGAAGCGCTGGGCCCGTGTTGCCGACAGGGAAGAAAAGCTCGGGGTCCTTGTCCAGGCAGGCGGCACGGCTACGCCAATCCATGCGATCACTCACTCCAAATCTGTGTCTCAGGCTTTGTGAAAAATTTCACTTGGCCCTTCATAGGAAAGGGGCCATTTCTGGCCCCGCGACTCTATTAACAAGCGTGTCACGTTAACGCGGAGCAAACAAGGGGTGAAAGCCGTCAAATCGCCGGAAAACATGAGTGGTGCATCACATCCCCGGCTCAGTGATGTCCCGAATTTGACTATGTCCGGTAGGGTGCGAATGTGTCAAGGGCCCCGCGGAAGGGCGCCCGTCACGGCCTCTTGGCTGAGAGAGAAAGCATGCAGATGAATCCCAACCAATCCGGTGCCCCGACGTCCAGGCCACTGTCGGTCACGGTGGTCTCCCTGGTGGCGTTGGTGGAAGGACTCGTCCTCCTCGTGGTGGCCGGGATCTACGTGGTCAATCTCCTGGCGGGGACGCCGGTCCTCACTCTCGCGGGCGCCATCTTCCTCGCAGTGCTGTTCGCCGCGCTCGGTGTGGGCCTCATGGCGATCGGTCATTTCCTCTTCCGTGGCTACCGCTGGCCCCGTTCGGGTGCGTTGGTGGCGCAGCTCTTCATCCTGGCGATCGGAATTCCGACCCTTCAGGCCGGACTGATCTGGCAGGGGCTCCTCATCATCATTCCCGCCGCGGTATCGGCCGTGCTCATTTTCGACCCGAGGGCGGTCGCCTACGGACGCTGGAGCACTCAGGCCGCGGACCCCGACGAAGAGACCGGAGCTGAGGAGAAGCGGAACGGCGGGCCGGGAAACGGCCAGCCGACGTCCTCTCAGTAGCCGGCTTCACGGCAGGCGACGGTTCAGCACGTGAAGTCGTCTTCAGAGCGGGATTGAGTACATGGCAAACCGCTCGGCGCCCTTCTTCGCGCCTTGGCCGACAGCTCTTCACTCACTGTTCTTGACTCGCGGGCTTCTCACTGGCCGTCCTTTCACCGACCGGCTCTTCGCCCGCTGCCCTATCACCGGTCGCCCGTTCATCTATCGGCCGGCAGCGGGGTCCTGCCCGTGACGCCCGCCAGTGGCAGGCCGAGCTATGACAGGCCGAGCAATGAATCGTGCGTCCGGGGCGTGCCGATGCGTGGGTCGGATGCCGGCTGCGCAAGGTGCAGTCCTGTTCCAAGCCGTGAGCTTCTGATGAGGACGCGGGAGGAAGACGGGTCGAGCGCGGCTAACGCCCGGGAGAGCCGGAGATCATCCTCGATCCTGGCGGACGGCAGATAGAGCGTGTGATTCAGGGCTCCCAGGGCACGGGAGGCGGCCAGACCTTCCTCTCCGCCGAGGAGATACCGGATTCCGGAGTTTCCGCCGTCACGGAGCAGTTCGAGCAGTTCGCCCTCCAGCCCGTAGTGCTCGGAGTGCCGTATCGCCGCGAGCGTGGCCTCCCAGGACTCGACGTGAACGACGTACTCCCGCCCGGCGCCGGGTGGACGATCGCGTAGTTCGCGGACCAGCTGCGCGAGGCCAGGGGTGTCCCGGGCGGAGATGATCCGATGCGGCAGGATCCGGGCCGGGTTCCCCTGCGTGAACGAGTCCGAGCCGGAGTCGTGCTGAACGTCCCGATCGTGCTGAACTTCCTGACCGCCTCGCCACTCGTGGCCGCGCTGAACCTCCTGACCGTCCCGCCCTTCGTGGCCGTCTGCAGGGGTAGGAGGGACCCGCTGGGTGTCGTGCCGCGCAGCAGTCACACCGGATGGCGAGTGTGCGGTGATGGAGGTGAGGCGCCGCGAGGGGCTTCTCAGGACTCTGCCGAGGAGATGCGCGGTGAGTGTCGCCCGGTCCTGGGGAGCCCCGAGCAGGCCTACCGAATCGCCCCGCGACCAGGTCAAGACCGCCAGCCGTTGTGACGCGGGAAGGTCTACCAGCGCCAGAGCGGGGAGGCCATCGCTCGAGGCCGACCCGACATCCAGGTACGTCGCCGGATCGAAACGGCTGGGAAGTGAGGGCGCAAGAACTCGTCGCGGCTGGGGTGACCGATCGTGTGAGGGCAGCGAACGACTGTCGCCGGAGCTTCTGCGGAGCTGTCCTCGGCCGTCTTTCCGCTCGCTCGGCTCCGAGGGTTCGGAAGGCCGTTGATGAGTGAACCGGTCGGCGTTCCGAGGAGGGTCGCCCGTCCAGGCCTCCCAGGCGGAGGAGATCTCCGCGCACCAGGTCGCAAGGTGTGAATCGTCCGGCACTGCCAGTGGCGCATCCACTCCTCCGGGGGTTTCCGGCCCGACGACTCCCTCCGGATTCGTCTCCGGATCGTGCCAGTCCGTCACGCGCACCTCGTCATCGCCCAAGGGCGGTACCGAGGCCGTGTCGGCGACCTGGATCAGTGTCCGGACGGCACCCTTGGCCACGAGGGCGCGGCCGGGGATGTCCGACGCGATTCCGGCAGCTTCAGGCGTGCCGATCACGTCGAGGGAGTCGAGCTCGGACGGCAATCTGAGGGCGATGCTCGTGCCGAGGTTGGCCCGGATGTCGGCGCTGACCGCACCTTGAGGCCGCTGCGTGGCCAGGATCAGGTGCACGCCCAGGGACCGTCCGATACTTGCGAGCCGGACCAGCTCGCGGAGGCTGTCCGGCGCGTGATCCATCATCATGCGGAACTCGTCGATGACCAGACAGACCCGGGGGAGCACCGGTTCGTCGGGCTGCCGGAGGCTCCGGTACCCGATCCAGTCCGAGACTCCGAGCTCCCGGAACCGTTGTTCCCGGTAGGTGATCTCGGCCCTCAGGGAAGTGAGGGCCCGATCCAGCTCGGACGGGCCGAGGTCGGTGACCACGCCGTGCACATGGGGCAGGCCACTCAGTCCATCGAACGCGGCGCCCCCTTTGAAATCGACCAGGATGAATCCCACCTCCGACGGCGGCAGGTGGCTGGCCGCGGAGAGCACCAGGGTGCGAAGAAGCTCTGACTTTCCTGAGCCGGTGGTTCCGGCCACGAGGAAGTGCGGTCCGTCCTGGACGAGGTCCAGAACGGCGGCCCCTTCCTCCGTCGCACCTATGGGGAAGAGGAAGGAATCCTTGCCCCAGGAAGAGCGCCAGGCCTCAAGGACCATCGAGGAGGAGCTGGGCGCGAGCGCGGCGAGAGGAATCCTGCGATCCAGGGCCCGATGGCCCGGGGTGGCTTCAGGAGTTCCGCCCGTGGAGAGACTTCGGAAGCCCCGGCAGAACCGATCCAGGACTTCTGAGGAGACGAAGTCGGGGATGAAGTTCCGAGTGCGGCCGTCCGTGGTGCCACGCTGCGCTGTCCGGCCTGGAACGCCGTGGATCGACGTGACCGTGCCCTGGGTGCGGTGGACCGTTGCCACGGCGAACCCGTGAGGTGCTCGGAGAGTCGAACCGCTGCGGCCGGGCGGGTTGCGCAGCACAGGGGTGACGACCGCGGAGAACGTGCGTGTTCCGGAATGACGCGGGAACGGCATGTCCGGCGAGCCGACCGCGACGACTTCGGTCATCTCTGTAGTCTCCTCGCCAGTTGGAACGAGTCCGGCCCAGTCCTCGGCCCATCGGACACCGGAAAGGAACCGGAGGGATGACGGCAGGACCTTCCGCGGATCCACCAAGACGATTCCTGGCCGACGGCCCTCGGGTCTCCGGACGAGCTGGACGATCAGGCCGCAGACGAATTCCACGTAGTCGGAAGGTTCGGCCACGACCACCAGCCCGGGATCGGCCCGGACGATGACCGGGGCGTCCGGATGAACCAACGGGGAAGATCCTGTGAACGTTCCTCCCGATCCACCCGGGCGCCGGCCCCCCAGTATCCGGGGGAGACTTGGCGCTCGCCAGAGACGACGAGCGCGGAAGGGCCCGAGCGATCCCTGTCGGGCCTCCGGGTATCGTTCCGAGGACGACAACGCCCGCCGGCCCCGATGCAGGCCCGCCACGCGGCCCGCGCCTCGGCTCAGACGGAGGCCCGCCCACTTCTCACCGCGGGCGGCCCCCGCATCCTGTCCCGTGCCTCCCGAACGGGCGTTCCACTTCCGGATCTCCCGGGCGGCGAGCGGCGAGTCCGGCCGGCACTCGACATCGGCCTCGGCGTCACCGGTGCCAAACCGGAGCCAGAGGCCGCCGTCCGAAGCGTCCCGGTGCGGACGTGCGCTCCCGGACGAGTTTCCGGTGGGGTCGGCCCCGGGTGGCCGATCGCCGCCCCGAACTCCCGGCGGTGGGCCGTCCTGCGGCGACGTGGAGGCCGCACGGGCGAGGAGCAGCGTTCCCAGGGGAGGGAAAGCGGTCTCCTGGCGCTCGCGATCCAGGGCGACCGCCTGGCACAGATGCGCACGGAACGATCGCGCGGCTCCGTTCCCCGCGATCGCGGGATAAAGGAAAGGCGCCGACGACAGCAGTGAGAGGAGGGCGAATTGCCACGATCCCGAGCTCCAGGCCAGTGCCACGCCACCGAGCAGGGGGCCGGCGGACAACAGCACGGTCGCCAGCCGGCTTTGGTGCTGGTGCGGCGCAGCGATCTCTTGGGGCGGCCCGGGCGGTTCCCCGAGCGCGCCCAGATCCGCCTCCCACAGTGCGGTCGGCCTGATCGCGAAAGCGGTCGCGCCGCACCGGAGGATGACTTCCGTCGAGAGGTCCGAGGTGCCGCGGACTTCAGCGCCGTTGAGGGTGGTGCCGTGCAGACTGCCGCGATCCGTCCACCGGATGGCGTCGGGCGACACTGAGAGGATCGCATGATTCCTCGACAGGCTCGGATCGGTGAGATGGAGGGGTGAACTCCCTCGTCCGAGGTGATGATCGCCACGTCGGAGGGGGAGGACGGCTCCCGAGTCCGGTCCGGAGAGCACCACCAGGTCGAGATGGGGCTCGGCGTCGTCAGGATCGAGGCCGCCCTGGCCGCCCAGCACGGTCGGCGCGAGGATGACGCATCCCGTCACGAGTGGTTCACGGCCGGGGGCGAGCGCGTCCAGGGGCTCGCCCGCGACGGTGTAAGGTCCCGGTCCATAGCGGCGGCCGAGCGCGGCGGACAGGTGTTCTCCGCTCGCCGCCGGCCCGCACTCGACGGTGAGTTCCACCTGCCGCGAGCCGAAACCGGAAGGCGCCCGCGCGCCGTCGGGCATGACGAGCGTGCACTCCAGGATCACCGGCGGCTTGAGAGCTTTCATGACCTGAAGACTAGGGAGGGATTTCCTTCGAACAGACCCCTTCGTCTCGCTATGTGGACAAACCGGGCCTCCGGCCTGTGCACATAAACTCGGGTACCCTAGTTCAGCAGGCGCATGCTCCTCCGTGCATGGGCGCCGTTCCGCCCCGAGTAGTTCAGGAGAATTGGTGAACGCTGATCTGGTTGTTGTCGGTTCAGGCTTTTTTGGTCTGACCATCGCGGAACGGGCCGCGCGCGAGCTGGGACTCAAGGTGGTGGTCCTGGACAAGCGTCATCACATCGGTGGCAACGCGTACAGCGAGACCGAGCCCCAGACCGGGATCGAGGTGCACCGCTACGGAGCCCACCTCTTCCACACCTCCAACGAGAAGGTCTGGGAGTACGTCAACCGTTTCACCACCTTCACGGATTACGTGCACAAGGTCTACGGCGTGCACAAGGGCGAGGTCTACTCGCTTCCCATCAACCTCGCCACGATCAACCAGTTCTTCCGGGCGAATCTGACGCCCGGCGAGGCGAAGGCACTGATCCAGGAGCAGGCCGGCGAGCTCGCGGGCACGGATCCCCAGAACCTCAACGACAAGGGCATCCAGCTGATCGGCCGCCCTCTGTACGAGGCGTTCATCAAGCACTACACCGGCAAGCAGTGGCAGACGGATCCCAAGGACCTGCCGGCGAGCATCATCTCCCGACTCCCGGTGCGCTACAACTACGACAACCGGTACTTCAACGACAAGTACGAGGGTCTGCCCACCAACGGTTACACCGCGTGGATCGAGAAGATGGCGGAGCACCCGAACATCGAGGTGCGCCTGAACACCGATTTCTTCGACGACTCGCACGAGTACTCCAAGTCCAAGGTCGTCGGCAGGATCCCCGTGGTCTACACCGGCCCCGTGGACCGCTACTTCGACTACGTCGAGGGCGATCTGTCCTGGCGCACGATCGACTTCGAAGAGGAAGTCCTGCCGATGGGCGACTTCCAGGGCACGAGCGTGGTGAACTACAACGACGAGGACGTCGCTTACACCCGCATCATCGAGCCTCGCCACTTCCACCCGGAGCGCGGTTACCAGGAGGAGAAGACCGTCATCATGCGCGAATTCTCGCGCTTCGCTGACAAGGGTGACGAGCCGTACTACCCGATCA
The DNA here is from genome assembly GCF_041360795.1 of Arthrobacter sp. RCC_34. Taxonomy (NCBI): domain Bacteria; kingdom Bacillati; phylum Actinomycetota; class Actinomycetes; order Micrococcales; family Micrococcaceae; genus Arthrobacter; species Arthrobacter sp. RCC_34. The sequence continues at coordinate 680,247 of NZ_JBFUPW010000001.1, forward strand.
ACACGCCCGAGGACCGCGAGAAGCTCCTCAAGTACCGTGACCTCGCAGCAGCGGAGGACATGGTCCTGTTCGGCGGCCGGCTCGGCACCTACAAGTACCTGGACATGCACATGGCCATCGGCTCCGCCCTTTCCATGTTCGAGAACAAGATCCGTCCCGCCTTCGCGGACGGCGCCAAGATGGAAAGCGGTGGGGTGGACGCATGAGCTCCGAAACGACGGCAGCAGCGAACGAGTGGACCTGTCTCCAGAGGGTGATCCTGCCCGAGGTGACGCAGATGGACACCGCTCCTCTGTACATCGACATGGGGTCCGCGATCGGACGCTCCATCCCCACGATTCCCGGCGCGGCGCCTTCCGATACTTCCCGGGCTGGGACCAGCGCGCCGACCCGCGAGGTCCACTCGGAGGACTTCCTGAGCCGCACCTCGACGAAGGTCCGTGAGGGTGAACGAGCCTCCTTCGGCACCTACTTCAACGCCTTCGCCGCGAGCTACTGGCGCCGCTGGACCACGCTGGATGCCGTGCAGCTCCGCGTGCACACCTCCGGCACGGGCACCGTGATCGTCTACAAGTCCAATGCGCGAGGCTCGCTCCAGCGCGTGGCCACCCAGCGGGTGTCCGGGACGGCGGAGTCGATCTTCGACCTCACGCTCGCCCCGTTCGGCGACGGCGGCTGGTACTGGTTCGACCTCGTGGCCGGCTCCGAGGCGCTGCTCCTCAAATCCGCCGAGTGGGGGACTCCCACGCGCGGTCCGGAACTCGGTTCCGTGACGATGCAGATCACCACGCTCAACAAGACCGACTACTGCATCAACAACTTGCGCCTCCTCGCGCAGAACGAAGACGCGCTGACCCACGTCAAGGAGATCCTGATCGTCGATCAGGGCACGCAGAAGGTCTCGGACGCCGCAGGGTTCGACGAGGTCAAGGAACAGCTCGGCGACCGCCTCCGCATCATCAACCAGGACAACCTGGGCGGGTCCGGCGGCTTCGCCCGCGGCATGTACGAGTCGCTCGAGAATGGCAGCGACTATGTGCTGCTCATGGATGATGACATCGTCGTCGAGCCGGAGTCCATCCCGCGCCTGCTGACTTTCGCGGCGTTCTGCCGCAAGCCCACCCTGGTGGGCGGTCACATGTTCGACCTCTACAACCGCACGGTGCTGCACACCTTCGGCGAGGTCGTGAACCCTTACCGCTTCCAGCCGGATGCCCCGCACCCGGACATGCAGATGGGCCACGACTTCATGGCCTCCAACCTGCGGCAGACCCCCTGGCTGCACCGCCGCGTCGACGTCGACTACAACGGCTGGTGGATGTGCCTCATCCCCACGTCCGTGATCCGCGAGATCGGCCTTTCCCTGCCGGTCTTCATCAAATGGGACGACGCCGAGTACGGCCTGCGTGCCAAGGCGAACGGTTACGCCACGGTCAGCCTTCCGGGTTCCGCCGTCTGGCACGTCTCCTGGATCGACAAGGACGACCTGGTCGGCTGGCAGGCCTACTTCCACGCCCGGAACCGTGCCATCGCGGCGCTCCTCCACAGCCCGTACGAGCTCGGCGGCCGAGTGCTCAAGGAGTCCCAGTTCGCGGACATCAAGCACATCGTGTCCATGCAGTACGCGACCGTGGAAGGCCGCCAGTGGGCCCTCGATGACCTCATGGCCGGTCCGGACCGTCTGCACGAGATGCTGAACACCCGGCTGCCGGAGATCCGTGGCATGCTCTCGCAGCACCAGGACACCGTCTTCAAGAGCGATCCTGAGGCGTTCCCGACGCCCAAGATGGCGAAGCCCCCGAAGAACGGCAGGGGCTTCAGCAAGCCGAATCTGGTGACCCTGCTGCCGTGGACTGCCAGGACTGTGATCCGCCAGCTGTTCGTCCCGGTCAACGAGCTCAGCAAGGAATACCCGCAGAGCAAGGTGGCCCACCAGGACAACAAGTGGTGGACGGTCTCCCAGTACGACTCCGCCGTGGTCTCCAACGCGGAAGGCACCGGCGCGTCCTGGTACCGCCGCAGCCCGGAGAAGGTCCGCAATTATCTGGCCGGCTCGAGCCGCCGTCACGCGTCGCTCCTGAAGGAGTGGAAGACCCTCCGCGAGGTCTACCAGAAGGCTCTGCCGGAGATGACCTCCGTCGAGTCCTGGCGGAAGACCTTCGAGAAGCACACGCAGCCGGGGGCTGAATGACGCAGGCAGAGACGGGTCTGGTCCAGCCAGGCCTGGGACGTGGCCTCCGGGACGTCTTCAGGGAGCGCTATCTCCTGAAGCTCCTGGTGGGCAAGGAACTGAAGATCCGCTACCGGGGCTCGGTCCTGGGGCTTCTGTGGTCCTATGTGAAGCCCGGCGTGCAGTTCGCCGTGTTCTATGTGGCGCTCGGCATCTTCCTCGGCCTGGAGAAGGGCCTGCACAACTATGCGGTGTATCTCTTCTCCGGCATCGTCCTGGTGAACTTCTTCTCGGAGTCGCTGAGCAACGCGTCCCGGTCCATCGTGAGCAACTCCGGCCTGATCAAGAAGATCTACCTGCCGCGGGAGCTGTTCCCGGTCAGTTCCGTCTGGGTCTCGGGGGTGCATTTCGTGCCCCAGCTCGCGGTGCTCCTGATCGCCTGTATCGCGACGGGCTGGAAGCCCGATTGGCACAGCGCCATCGCGATGGTCGGAGGGTTCCTGGTCGTGGCGATGTTCGCCATCGGCTTGGGTCTCTTCTTCAGCGCCGTCAACGTGTTCTTCCGCGATGTGGAGAACATCGTCGACCTGTTCCTCATGGTCGCCACCTGGGCCTCGCCCGTGATGTACCAGTGGACCATGGTGCGCAACGCTTTCGGGAGCACCTGGTACACGGTCTATCAGTGCAACCCGCTGACGATCGCCGTCGAACTCTTCCACTACGCATTCTGGATGCCGACGACGGACGGCCGGGCCCCTGCGGCTCCCGACCACCTGCTGAGCCTCTGGCTGCCGATCGGCCTCGTGGTCTCGGCGCTCGTGATGCTGCTGGGCCAGTGGACGTTCCGCAAGCTCGAAGCCCGTTTCGCCCAGGAGTTGTAGACCGTGAACGAATCTCCGATCGCCGTCGAGGTCCGGGGCATCAGCAAGCAGTTCGTGCTGAGACATTCCCGCTCCATCAAAGAAGCCATCGTCTGGCTGTTCAAGGGCCGGAAGGGTGACCTCTCCAGCAAGTTCCACGCCCTCAAGGACATCAACCTGGAGATCCGTCAGGGTGAGAGCGTCGCGTTGCTCGGCCTGAACGGGTCCGGCAAGTCGACGCTGCTGAAGCACATCTCCGGTGTCATGACGCCGGACGAGGGCACGGTGCGCACGCGGGGCCGGGTCGCCGGCCTGATCGAGGTCGGAGCGGGCTTCCACCCGGACCTCTCGGGCCGGGACAACGTCTTCCTCAACGGCGCCATCCTGGGGATGACCGAGGAGCAGATCACGGAACGGTTCGACTCGATCGTCGAATTCGCCGAGATCGAGCAGTTCATCGACACCGAGGTGAAGTTCTACTCCTCCGGCATGTACCTGAGGCTGGCCTTCTCGGTGGCGGTGCACACCGATCCCGAGGTGTTCCTGGTGGACGAGATCCTCGCGGTGGGCGACGAGCCCTTCCAGCGCAAGTGCCTCACCAAGATCGAGGAACTGGTCAACGCCGGGAAGACACTCGTCGTGGTGAGCCACGATCTGGACCTCGTGCAGCGGATCTGCCGCCGGGGCGTGCTCCTGGAACATGGCAACCTCGTGATGGACGGACCGAGCCACGACGTGGTGGAACTCCTGCGCAGCCGTGAGAATCGCTGATGTTGCCGACATGCGCTCCGCGACACCTGCCGCTTGGCTATTCTTGGACATGAAGAAGACGACGCCGGTCAGATCCTGACCTGGCGGGTAGAAGATGAGGATCACCGACACGTGAAAATTGCAGTCATCGCCCTGGGCAAGATCGGGCTCCCGCTTGCCGTCCAGTTCGCGTCGAAGGGCCACGAGGTGGTCGGCGTCGACGTGAACCAGACGGTGGTGGACCTGATCAACCAGGGGCAGGAACCGTTCCCCGGTGAGGCCCACCTTCAGGAGAAGCTCTCCGAACTGGTGCCCGCAGGCAAGCTGAAAGCGACCACCAGCTACGCGGAGGCCGTCCCCGGCGCCGACGCGATCGTCCTCGTTGTCCCGCTGTTCGTCGACTCCGAGGCCCGTCCGGACTTCGGCTGGATGGACGCCGCGACGGCGGAACTGGCCAAGCACTTGACCCCCGGCACCCTCGTCTCCTATGAGACGACCCTGCCGGTCGGCACCACCCGCACCCGCTGGAAGCCGGCCCTGGAGGCCGGTTCCGGTCTGGTGGAGGGCAAGGACTTCCACCTGGTCTTCTCCCCGGAGCGTGTCCTCACGGGCCGCGTCTTCGAGGACCTCCGCAAGTACCCCAAGCTCGTCGGCGGACTGAGCGAGGAAGGCGCCCGCAAGGCGGTCGAGTTCTACGAAGCCGTGCTCGACTTCGACGAGCGCCCCGACCTCAAGCGCCCCAACGGTGTCTGGGACCTGGGCTCCGCCGAGGCCTCCGAACTCGCGAAGCTCGCCGAGACCACGTATCGCGACGTCAACATCGGCCTCGCCAACCAGTTCGCCCGTTTCGCCGGTTCTCAGGGGATCGACGTCTACCAGGTGATCGAGGCGTCCAACTCGCAGCCGTACAGCCACATCCACATGCCCGGCATCGCCGTCGGCGGCCACTGCATCCCGGTGTACCCGCGTCTGTACCTCTGGAACGATCCGGAGGCCACCGTCGTGCGCGCGGCCCGTGCCGCCAACGCCGACATGCCCGACTACACCGTGGGCCTGCTGGAAGGCGCCTATGGCGACCTCAGCGGAGCCCGCGTCGCCGTGCTCGGCGCCGCTTACCGCGGCGGCGTGAAGGAGACCGCGTTCTCAGGCGTGTTCGACGCCGTGCGCTCGCTCGAAGCCCGCGGAGCCACCGTCACCGTGCACGATCCCCTCTACACCGACGCGGAGCTGGAGAAGCTCGGCTTCACGGCGCACCACCTGGGCGAGCCCGTGGACGCTGCCGTCGTCCAGGCCGACCACGCCGAGTACCGCGAGCTGACGCCCGAGGCGCTGCCCGGGATCAAGGTCTTCGTCGACGGCCGCCGGGTCAGCAGCGCGGAGCAGTGGCCGGGCGTGACCTACCGGGTCATCGGCAAGGCCTGAGGCCGGAAGGGAACAGTCATGAGCGCATTCATCGCACCCGGAGCGGACGTCTCGGACGCCGCAGTCCTGGGCGAAGGGACCAAGGTCTGGCACCTCGCCCAGATCCGTGAGGAAGCCACCCTCGGTGAGAACTGCATCGTGGGCCGTGGCGCCTACGTCGGCACCGGGGTCCAGATCGGCGACAACACGAAGATCCAGAACTACGCCCTCGTCTACGAGCCGGCGAAGCTCGGCAAGGGTGTCTTCATCGGCCCCGCCGTCGTGCTGACCAACGACACCTACCCGCGGTCCGTGAGCCCCGACGGCTCGCTCAAGAGCGCACACGACTGGACCCCGGTGGGCGTGACCATCGAGGACGGCGCGTCCATCGGCGCCCGCGCGGTCTGCGTCGCCCCGGTGACCATCGGCCGCTGGGCGACCGTCGCGGCGGGCGCCGTGGTGGCCAAGGACGTCCCGGCGTTCGCGCTCATGGTGGGCGTCCCGGCACGCCGGGTCGGCTGGGTCGGCAAGGCCGGCGAGCCCCTGAAGCAGGACGGCGAGTACTGGGTCTGCCCCGCCACGGGTCAGCAGTACCGCGAAAACGGAAACACTCTTTCGGAAGTCGAGGACAACGCATGAGCACGGAATTCATCCCGGCAGCCAAGCCGATCATCGGGGACGAGGAGCGCGCAGCCGTCGACGCCGTCCTCGCGTCGGGCATGCTGGCCCAGGGCAAGGAGGTGGCCGCGTTCGAGAAGGAGTTCTCCGACGTCCTGCTGGACGGCCGCGCCTCCGTGGCCGTGAACTCCGGCACCTCGGGCCTGCACCTCGGCCTCCTGGCCGCCGGGGTGGGCCCGGGCGATGAGGTCATCGTGCCGTCCTTCACCTTCGCCGCCACGGGCAACTCGGTCGCCCTGACCGGCGCCACCCCCGTCTTCGCCGATATCGAGCTGGACCACTACACGCTGGACGTGGATCACGTGGCCTCCCTCATCACGGACAAGACCAAGGGCATCCTTCCGGTGCACCTGTACGGCCACCCCTTCGCCGCGGAGGCCTTCGCCAAGCTGGCCGAAGAGCGCGGCGTCGACCTCTACGAGGACGCCGCCCAGGCGCACGGCGCCAGCCTGAACGGACGCAAGGTCGGCACCTTCGGCACCTTCGCGATGTTCAGCCTGTACCCGACCAAGAACATGACCAGCGGCGAAGGCGGCATGGTCTCCACGCCGGACGCCGACGTCGAGCGCCGCCTGCGTCTCCTCCGGAACCAGGGCATGGAGAAGCAGTACGAGAACGAGCTGGTGGGCTTCAACGCCCGCATGACCGATCTGCACGCCGCGATCGGCCGCGTGCAGCTGACCAAGGTGGAAGGCTGGACCGCGCAGCGGCAGTCGAACGCCGCATTCCTGGACGCGAACCTCGAAGGCGTGGGCACCCCCAAGGTCGCCGACGGCGCCGTGCACGTCTACCACCAGTACACGATCCGCGTCCCCGAGGACCGCGACGGCCTGGCCAAGGCCCTGCGCGAGGAGTACAACATCGGCTCCGGCGTCTACTACCCGGTCCCGAACCACCGCCTGCCGTCCTTCGACCGCACGGAGGACCTGCCCAACACGGAGGCGGCGGCCCTCGAGGTGCTGTCCCTCCCGGTGCACCCGTCCCTCAGCCAGGACGACCTGGAGCGCATCGTCACCGCGGTGAACACGCTCGTCAAGGCAGGTGCCTGAGCCATGGCGAATCTGCGCGCAGGCCTGATCGGCCTCGGCATGATGGGGCGCCACCACGCCCGCGTGCTGAAGGAGATCGACGGCGTCGACCTGGTGGCCGTCGCCGACTCCTTCGGTGATCCCCACGGCGTGGCCGGGGGAGTGCCGCTGCTGTCCTCCGTGGAGGAACTCATCGCCCAGGGTCTCGACATGGCCGTGGTGGCCGTTCCGACCGGTCTGCACGAGGAAGTGGGACTCGCCCTCGCCGAGGCCGGTGTCCACACGCTCGTGGAGAAGCCGATCGCAGCCTCCGTCCCCGCCGGAGAGCGTCTCGTGGAGGCGTTCGACGCGAAGGGTCTTGTCGGCGCCGTCGGGCACATCGAACGCTTCAACCCGGCCCTGCAGTCGCTGCGGGCGCGGATCGAAGCCGGCGAACTCGGCGACGTGTACCAGATCGCGACGCGCCGCCAGGGCCCGTTCCCGGCCCGCATCGCCGACGTCGGCGTCGTCAAGGACCTCGGCACGCACGACATCGATCTGACGGCGTGGCTCGCCCAGAGCCCGTTCGCCACGATCTACGCGCAGACCACGACTCGCAGCGGACGCCCGCACGAGGACATGGTGGTGGCGACCGGCCGTCTCGAGGGCGGCGTGATCACCAACCACCTCGTGAACTGGCTTTCGCCCATGAAGGAGCGGATCACCATCGTCACGGGTGAGAAGGGCGCCTTCGTCGCCGACACCGTGACGGCCGATCTGACGTTCTTCGAGAACGGCACCGTGGCCACGCAGTGGGAGTCCATGGCGGCTTTCCGCGGCGTGTCCGAGGGCAATGTGACCCGCCTGGCGATCGCCAAGCCGGAGCCGCTGCGCACCGAGCACGAAGCCTTCCGCGACGCCATTCTGGGCATCCGCAACGATGTGGTCACCATGCGCGAAGGCCTGGCGACGCTGCGCGTTGCCGAGGCCTGCCTGGAGTCCGCCGCGACGGGCAGCACCGTGGAGCTCTCCGCGTAGTGTCAGTGCCCACCAAGACCCTGATCGCCACCAGGCTGTTCACTCCTGAGGTCGGGGCCGCGGCCTTCCGGCTGCAGGCCCTGGCCGACGGCCTGGTGGAGGACGGACTGGACGTCGAGGTCCTCAGCACGACGCCGCCGCGCTCCGCCGGGCCCTGCCGGGACTCGGTGCGGGTGCGGCGCTGGCCCGTCCTGCGAGACGCCGGCGGTAACGTCCGTGGCTACGTGCAGTACCTGAGTTTCGACGTGCCCTTGTTCTTCCGCCTGCTGCTCAGCCGGGCGGACGTGGTGGTTTCGGAGCCGCCGCCCACCACCGGACTGGTGGTGGCGGTGAGCTCCCTGCTCCGGCGCCGTCCGTTCGTCTACTATGCCGCGGACATCTGGAGCGACGCCCTGCAGGCGATGAACGTCGGCGGGCCGGTGCACAAGGCGCTCCGGGGCATCGAGGGATTCGTGCTGCGCCGGGCGCGCGCCGTGATCGCGGTCTCGGACGGTGTCGCGGACCAGGTGGCGTCTTTCGGCGTCCCCCGGGACCGGATCCACTCCGTGGGCAACGGCATCGACATGTCGACGTTCGTGCCGGACGGCGCCGTCGCCGATCAGAATGCCAAGCCCTACTTCGTGTACACGGGCACCATGTCCGAGTGGCAGGACGCCGGGATCTTCATCAAGGCCCTGGCTCAGCTGCCCGGGAACGTGGAACTGCGCTTCTTCGGCCAGGGCTCCGATGAGGAGGCACTCAAGGCCCTCGCGGACCGTGAAGCCTCCGGCCGGGTGCACTTCGGCGGGGTCATTCCCGCGGAGGAGGCCGCCCGGTGGATCCGGGGCGCCGCTGCCGCGGTCGTGAGCATCAAGCCGGGCCAGGGCTACGACTTCGCCAAGCCCACCAAGATCTACGCCGCGGCCGCCTGCGGCACCCCCGTCCTCTATGCCGGGACGGGAGACGCCGCGCAGCTCGTGTCCGACGGCGGTCTCGGCGCTGCGAGCGACTTCACCCCGGAGGCGGTCGCCTCAGCCATGCGTGCGGTGCTGGACGACCCGACCTTCGGTGGGACACAGAGCCGTGACGGCCGGGTCGACTGGGTCCGCGAGAACGCCTCCCTCGCGGCCGCGGGGCGTCGTGCCGCCGCGGTCGTCCGGACGGCGGCGCGCAGCGCGGGCTGACGCGCCGACGCGTTCAGGGAGGGAGATCTCCCGGCGGAACAGACGACGGCGGCGGGACACCTCAGGTGTCCCGCCGCCGTCGTCTGTCGTACCGGGTGGGGTCACTCGCCGCCGAAGGTGTCCAGGAGCGCCTGGGCGGTGCGGGCGGCGGCCTGGCCGTCGCCGTACGGGGCGGCGTCCGTGGGAGCCGGCGCGGGACGCTGGACAGTGGAGGCCAGAATGCTCAGGTCCTGATCGACCAGGACGTTCCAGCCGAGGTCGACGGTCTCGACCCACTCGGTCTCAGGGCGGATCGTCGTGCACGGGACGCGGAGGAGGAAGGCCTCCTTCTGGAGCCCGCCGGAGTCGGTGACCACGCCGGCGCTGCGGGACACGGCATCCACGAGCTGCGGGTAGGCCAGGGGCTCATTCGGGACCAGGGAACCCGCCGCGAGATCGATGCCGTGCTTGTCGGCCAGGGCACGGAGCCGCGGGTGGGCGAGCAACAGCACGGGCTTGTCGAGGCCGGCGAGCGATTCGATGATCGCGGAGAGCCGCTCGGGGCTGTCGGTGTTGTCCGGGCGGTGGATGGTGCACACGTAGTAGCCGCCGTCCTCCAGGCCGTGGGGGAGTGCCGCGGGCTCGGTGGCCAGACGGTCGCGGACGGCGTACAGGACGTCCGTCATGACGTCGCCCACCAGGATGGACTTCTCGCTCAGACCTTCAGTGGCCAGGTGATCCATGGCGACCTGGGTGGGGGCGAGGAGGAGATCGGAGGCATGGTCCGTCAGGACGCGGTTGTGCTCCTCCGGCATGCGGCGGTTGAAGGAGCGCAGGCCGGACTCCAGGTGAGCCACGGGGATGTGGATCTTCACCGCGGCGAGTGCCGCCGCGAGGGTCGAGTTCGTGTCGCCGTAGACGAGCACGACGTCGGGCCGCTCCTCTTCGAAGACACGCTCGAGGCCCGAGAGCATCGCCCCGGTCTGCTCGCCGTGCTTGCCGGAGCCGACCGCCAGATTGTGGTCGGGCTGGGGGATGCCCAGATCGCGGAAGAAGACGTCGCTCATCAATTCGTCGTAGTGCTGTCCGGTGTGGACGATCACGTGATCCGCCTTGCCCTCCAGGGCTTTGGCGATGGGTGCGAGCTTGACGAATTGGGGTCGCGCGCCGACGACGGAGAGGATCTTCATGGGGTTCAGGATATCGGTCCGTCCGACGGAGGGATGAACGACGAGTGGTAGCCTGCCTGGGTGAAGGAAGCCACCGTCTCTCCGGCAGTCGACGTCATCATCGCCACGCACAACGCCGGACGGCCTGTGGAGCGTGCAACCCGCTCGGTGCTGGACGGCTGGGACCCAGCCAACGGCGCAGTCCGGGTGTCCGTCGTATGCCACAACACCGACTCCGGTCCCATCCGCGAGCGATTCGGTGACGAACTTCCCCCGCAGGTCCGCTTCCTCGAACTCCGGGACGGCATTCCGAGTCCTGCCGGTCCTTTCAACCATGGACTGTCCCAGGCGACGGCCCCCTATGTCTCCATCATGGGCAGCGACGACTGGCTGGAGCCTGGAGCCCTCCGTGGCTGGTGGGAACTCGCGGAAGCCCGCCACAGCAGCGCGGTGATCCCTCGCCAGGTCCACGCTGACGGCCGCATCGTCAGGACGCCGCCGATCCGGTCGTGGCGCCGTGGCGAGCTGAACGCGGTCAAGGACCGGCTCGGATACCGGACGGCGCCGCTCGGCCTGTTGCGCCGGTCCGTGGTCGATGAGCTGGGGCTGGCCTTCTCGGTGGGCCGTCGCAGCGGTGAGGACCAGGAGTTCTCGACCCGCCTGTGGTTCCAGGGGGGCCGGATCGACTTCGCGGGCCGCCGCGGGAGCTACGTCGTGGGCGATGACGCGGCGGACCGGGTCACCAGGGACTTCAGGCCGCTCTCCGAGGACTTCGCTTTCGTCGACGGCATCCTGCACTCGGAGTGGTTCCCGCAGCTCAGCGCCGTGGAGCAGAGGTCGGTGGGTGCGCGGATCATCCGGGTTCAGTTCTTCGCCTCGGTGCAGGCGCGCGTGGAAGCCGCGCTGTGGGACGACGGAGCCAGGGAAGCCGCAGCGACCACGGCGGAGCTGCTGATCAGCGCGGTCCCGGCCGCCTTGGATGTCTTGTCACGGGAGGACGCGACCGCGTTCTCCCTGATCAGGCGCAGAGCCGGGGACGCCGAGCTACGGACCGCCTTGAGCCGCCGACGGCGGTTCGGGACTCCGGGAACACTGCTCACGTCGGATACGGCGAAGCTGCTGGCGCCGGACGCTCCTCTGCGGTTCATGGTGGCCTCAGTTCTCCTGCGGTGACGGCGGGGATCCACGGGGAACAACGGGATTGTGGAATACTGGACGGGTGAGCCGCACCTGGATAGTGATACCGATGTACAACGAAGCAAGCGTTGTCGGATCGGTCATTGAGGGGCTACTCCCGTATTTCCCTCACGTCGTCTGTGTCGATGACGGCAGCACGGATGGTTCACAGGAGGTGGCCCGCCGTGCGGGAGCCACCGTCGTACAGCACCCGGTGAATCTCGGTCAGGGCGCTGCGCTCCAGACCGGTTTCGCCTTTGCGCTTCAGGATCCCGAGCTGGACTGTGTCGTGACATTCGACGCCGACGGCCAGCACCGCGTCGAGGATGCCCTCGACATGGTGGAGATCATCCGCCGGGGAGACGCCGACGTCGTGCTGGGTTCCCGGTTCCTCGATGGTCGCACGCAGATCGGCTGGCTCAAGCGGCTGGTGCTGAAGGTCGCAGCGGTGCAGTCCCGGTTCTCCACGGGCATGAACCTCACGGACGCCCACAACGGTCTCCGGGCCATCGGGGTCTCCACTCTGAGCCAGATCGATCTGAAGCAGAACCGGATGGCGCACGCTTCGGAACTGGTCAACCAGCTGGCCACCATCAAGCCGGTGTGGGTCGAGCACCCCGTGGAAATCATTTATACGGACTATTCCAAAGCCAAGGGACAGTCCTTGCTGAACTCGGTGAACATCATCGCCGACCTCTTCTTTAGGTGAACCGTGCAGATCTTCGTACAAATCGTCCTGGTTCTCGCCGTCATCCTCATTTCGCTCGCCCTCATGCGGGGCGGCGTGAACGCACGTCACATGGCGATCCGCCGGATCTTCCTGGTGGTGTTCGCTTTTGTCGCGGCACTGTCCGTGATCTTCCCTGAGATTCTCAGCGCCGTGGCTCACTTCTTCGGCATCGGCCGCGGCGCCGACCTGGTGCTGTACGGCTTCATCGTGGCCTTCCTGGTGTCGTCCGCCACGACCTTCCAGCGCTTCCGCCAGATGGAGAGCACCACCACCAAGCTGGCTCGCCGCATCGCCCTTGACGAGGCGGACCGCCCGTGGGAGCGCGATGCTCAGGAAGACGACGCCGCCGCACGGTAAGCCGACTGCAGGAGGGCCACTTGGTCAGCGGCGCTGTGGTTCTTACGGACCCACGCAGGACCGCTCAGACGTGAGGCCATCGCCGCCGGATCTTCGAGGGTGACTCTGACCTGCTCCACGATCTCCTCCGGCGTGCCCTGCAGCACCGGTGGTTCGCCCGCAGGGCCGGTCCACTGGGTCCCTGGGCAGGCGACCACGACGCCGGCGGCCAGCGCTTCGAGTTCACTCACCGCGAGAATGCCCGCCGACTGGCCGACCACGACGCTCGCCCCCGCGAGATAGTCCAGGAAGTCGCCGTGGGGCATCTTGGGGACCAGGCGGACGCCCAGTCGCTGCGCTTCGGCGGCTCCCGGACCCCAGTCCAGACCGAGCACCTCGGCGTCGGGAAAAGCCTTGACCAGGGCGGCCGCGGTTTCGAGCTGCAGGGCCACATTCTTGGAGTCGTCCCAGCGCGACGCGAAGGAGATCCGGGTCCTTCCCTCGGGCGCGGACCACTCCGGGATCCTGTCGAACATCAGGGGAGCCGGTAGGTACTGCGCGTCCGGCCGGGCGGCGGTGGCGTTCTCCTCGAGGTCCAGCGTCGTGTAATAGACGCCCTGGGCGCCGTCGATCGCACGCTGGATCTGGTCATGGAACGCAGGCTGTGGCCACTGCGTCCGGATGTCTGTGCCGTGCAGGTGGAGGAGATACGGCTTCCGGGGCAGGAACGGCTTGTCGAAGACGGACGGCGTCGTCCCGTAGTGGAAGTGGAGGACGTCATGCCCCAGGGCCGCGCTGGCATGCCGCAGCTGGTAGGGCAGCTGAGCCAGGCGGGCCTTCATCCCTGAGCCGAATCCCTGTCCCGGGCGGACGGCATCTGGTGGCATGAAGTCCCAGCTGAGGTTCCGGCGGTGCGCCTCGTCGACAAGGGTTCTGGCCACGTTCGCACAGTCGTTGATGTGGATGACGCGGGGCTCGAGTTCAGCTGGCACCGTCCTATTATCGCCGATCCGGCTCTCGCGGAGTTCAGGTGTCGCGACTGTAGACTTGTCCAGATGAGCAATGTGACTTCTTCGGCGCCTGTCCGGCGTGCTGTGCGTGTGAATGCAGACCGGTCCAGCAGGACGGGGCAGCTGTGAAGGCACTTTTGAGGACTTACCGGAACGTACTGAGCATCATGCCGGCGTCGAGTGTGCGTTTCCTCGGCCTGTATTCGTTCCTCCTGGCAGTGCTCTCCTTCTTCGACGCCTTCGCCATGGCATTGCTGGCTCTGGTCATCGCCCCTCTGACGAGTGGCGGAGTTTTCCGGGTGCCGATCCTCGGGTGGGAGGTGTCCGGTCCTGGCTTGTTCTGGGTCATCGGAGCCATCTGCACGCTGATCGTGCTGAAGGGCGTTTTCGCGGTTCTCCTCCAGTGGTGGGCCACTCGGCGCTTCGCGGCGGTGGAGCTGGAAATGGGTGACCGGCTCTTCGACGCGTATCTCAAAGCGCCGTGGGTGGAACGTCTTCGCCGGAACTCCTCGGATCTGGTGCGTATCGCGGACGTGGGCATCGCCAACACCATTGCAGGATTCCTGCTTCCCGCCGTCTCACTTGTCGGGGAGGCCTTGACGTTCGTCGTCGTCCTTCTCGTGCTCGTGGTGTCTGCGCCGATCACAGCGCTCACCTCGGTCATCTACCTCGGCGCCGTGGGTCTGGTGCTCCACCTCCTGGTGTCCCGTCGGTCGATGGTCGCAGGCCGGGTCAACCGGGACTACTCCTTCAAAGTGGCGCAGCTTCTCACCGAGATGGTGGGTGCGCTCAAGGAGATCACGCTGCGCAACAAGAGCGCCGAAGTCGCTGCGGTGGTTCATGCTGACCGGATCCACACCTCCCGCGCTCGGGCGAACATCCAGTTCCTGGGAATCGTCCCGCGCTATGTGCTGGAGTCGGCCCTCATCGGCGGATTCGTGGTGGTCGGGCTGGTGGGCTTCCTCACCGCCGGCACTGCGGGTGCAGCGTCTTCGGTGGCACTTTTCGCCCTTGCGGGCTTCCGTATGGCTCCCAGCATCCAGCGATTCCAGAACATCATCACGCAATGCGCCACGGCGGCGCCGCATGCCGAAGTGGTGGTCGCGGACGTGAAGTCGATCCAGCTGGCCGCGGAGAGTGCGACCACGGTGACGACGGCGGGCACACTGCCAGAGCATGCCACATCCCTGGAACTGCGCCACGTCGGATTCCGGTACCGACCGGACGCGGAGCCCGCCCTTCGTGACGTCGATCTGACGATCCCGTTCGGCAGCACGGTGGCGTTCGTCGGTTCCTCGGGCGCCGGCAAGTCAACCCTCGTGGATCTGCTCCTGGGTCTGGTCGAGCCGGACCAGGGCGAGATCTCCATCGGAGGGAAGCCCCTGAGCGGGATGCTGACCGACTGGCGGTCGCGTGTCGGGTACGTGCCGCAGGACGTGTCGCTCTTCGACGGCACGGTCGCTCAGAACGTGGCCTTGAGCTGGTCCAGTGACTTCGACCGCGATCAAGTGCGCGAAGCCCTGAATGGCTCTCAGCTGCTGGAAGTCGTCGAAAGGCGCGACGGCGGGTTGGACAGCGTCATCGGCGAACGCGGACTCTCGTTCTCCGGCGGCCAGCGCCAGCGGCTGGGCATCGCCCGAGCCCTGTACGCCCGGCCGACGGTTCTGGTCATGGATGAGGCGACGTCCGCTCTCGACAACGCGACGGAGGAGGCGATCAGCAAGTCGGTCCAGCAGCTCCACGGGAAGGTGACTGTCATCTTGGTGGCTCACCGCCTCTCGACGATCCTCCACGCCGATGTGATCCACTACATGGCGGGTGGCACGATCGTCGCGTCCGGCACCTTCCAAGAACTCGTCCGCACGGTTCCGGAGTTCGCTCAGCAGGCAGCGCTGGCGGGTCTCGTCGATGAGCGGACCATCCGGTGATCGATGTCGAAGTCGTGGTTCCAGTGCACACGGTGGATCGGCCGCTGGAACGTGCCGTGCAGTCCGCCTTCGCCGGAAACGATGACGTGTCGGTGAGGGTGACCATCGTCTGCCACAACATCACTCGGGATACGCTGACGGCCTCGGTGCCCGGACTGGTGGGGCGCGAAGACGTGCGATTCCTGGAACTCGAAGACGGGACGGCGTCGCCCGCAGGCCCCAAGAATCTGGGGTTGAGGGCGGCCACCGGACGATACCTGACGGTTCTCGACTCGGATGACTTCTTCGCTCCCGGTTCGCTCGCCGCATGGTCCAAAGTCCTGGACGAGACCGACGCGGGGCTGCTGGCCGCACCCCTGCAGGATGAACACGGCAACCGGATTCTCACGCCTCGTAGCCGCTGGGGCCGCACGAGTGCCCTGGACCCTGCCCGAGACGGGCTGGCCTATGCCAGCGCACCGCGTGGCCTGTGGCGTGCGGATGTCTGGGAATCCGCGGGCGCTTCTTACACCGAAGGTCTCGGCACGGGCGAGGACCTCGAGATCGGCCTCAGGCTGTGGTTTTCCGACGCCCGGATCGAGTATCCCCGGAGCGGCGTCTACCATCTGACGAGTGGCGGTCCCGACCGTGTCAGCGCCCGCCGCTGGACGCTGCAGGAGGAACTTGAACCGATTCTGCGGCTCGATCAGAACTGGCTCCAGTCCCTGGGGGTGCGGCAGCGGAGCGCGATCGCCGCGAAACTGTGGAGGATCAACGTCTTCGCCGCCTTCCTCCGCCACGCTGACGACCCGGCACGCGGCGGAACTGACACTGAGGTGCTCTCGGCCGCATGCGCCGTCGTCCGTGAACTCGCCCCCGAGGTCCCGCTGAGCATCGCGGAGCAAGCCTTCGCGGACGGGATCTCTTCGTCCGCGAGCCAGCCGGAGCGATGGCCCGTGGTGGCGGATGCATATCGGCGCTCCGGGCGGCTGTCGCGAATTCTTCCCGCCGTCTGGCGGTGCGGCCTCCGCGCCGAGGGGCCCCTCAGAGGTTTTCTCCGTTCATACCTTCCTGTGCGCTGACTCGTACACGATCCGCTCACACTGTCCAAGCCAGAGGAACCATGACGACCACACCGTCCCTGCTCATCATCTCCTTTTCCCGGATTCCATCTGACCCGCGTGTCCTCAAGCAAGTGGAACTGTTCAAGAGCCGTTACCGGGTGACCACGTGCGGGTTGGGAGAGGGACCAGAGGGTGTTGACGAGCACATTGCCTTGCCTGTAGATGCCCAGGCATGGCCGTCAGACAAGGCCTCGCTGATACTGCGCCGTTACGCCCATGTCTACGGCGCGATCCCGGCGATCGCGGCTGCACGGGAGGCGCTCCGAGGGCGCCGCTTCGACATGATCCTGGCCAACGACCTGAATGCCGTTCCTCTGGCGGTGGAACTCCAGCCCCGGCTGGGAGTGCACGCTGATCTGCACGAGTACGCGCCCAGCGAGAAGGAGACCGTACGGACCTGGCGTTGGTTCGTCGCCCCGTATCAGCGCTGGCTGTGCCGCACCTACTTCCCGTCGCTCTCCAGTGCTACCACCGTCTCCCAGGGCATCGCCGACCGTTACTCGGCGGAGTTCGGCATGCCGTTCGGCGTGGTCACGAACGCGGCGCCCTTCCAGGAATGGTCACCTGGGGCCACGGGGCCCGGTATCCGGTTGATCCACAGCGGGGCCGCTCAGCGGTACCGCCGCCTTGAGTTGATGATCGACGCCATGGAAGAAGCCCCCGAGGGAGTCACTCTCGACCTGGTCCTGATGCCGAACGAGCTCGACTACCTGGAGGAGCTTCGCCAGCGCGGTTCGAGTGTCTCGAGCGTCAGCTTCCGCGACCCCGTCCCTCATGCAGAGATCGTTTCGGATCTGCGGGATTACGACGTTGCCCTCGTCTTCCTCCCACCGAGCACGTTCAATCTGAAGCAGAGCTTGCCGAACAAGTTGTTTGAGGCCGTCCAGGCGCGTCTGGGCGTCATCATCGGCCCGTCACCGGCCATGCAGACGCTGGTCGAGCAGTACGGTTTCGGCACGGTGATCGATGATTTCGCGCCGGAGACACTGGCTGTAGCCATCAAGAGCCTGACGCCGGAGACCGTGGACGGATGGAAGCGGGCTGCCCACCGGGCGGCGTCGCCTCTCTCCGCCGAAGAGCAGGTCAAGGGCTGGGAGAACGCTTTGGCGGCCATCGCGGGCCGGGCCTGATCGTCCGGGGCCCGGCGCGTTCAGCGGCTTCCGGGAAGCCCGGAGTAGATCGACTCCAGCGTCTGCTCCAGGGCCACCGGGCTGTGGTGCGTGATCGCCCAGGCACGGCCCTGTCGGGCGCGCGCCTCGGCGTCGTGGGGTGCTTGCAGGATCGAATCCACCTGCTCGGCCACTTCTGAAGCTGAAGCGGCCTGGAACAGCGCCACGTCCTCCGGGACGGGGGCGAGGGCGAAGTTCGCGATGAGAGGCCGCGCGGCGCACAGCGCCTCGACGTCGCTGATCCCCAGCACCCCGAACGCAAGCTGTCCGATCACGATCTGAGACCGTTCCAACCGCTTTCTGAACTCCGTGGGTTCGAGATGCGGCAAGAGTGCGATCCCTGCCGCGGCCGCCGCTTCGCGGTGCGTTCCCCAGTCGAGCCCGGCCAAGGTCAGTTCCGGATGCCGCTCCGCGATGATCTTGGCGGCCTGGAGGAGATCGACGGCACCTTTGGTGTCATCCCAGCGGCTCGCGAAGAAGACTTCGCCAGTGACCGGCTGCTCCGTGGGCTCTTCCAAGGAGGCCATGGTGACGGGAGCGGGGAACCACTGCGCATCGGGCCTGATGGCTGTGACCGCCTCCCGTAGATCGAGGGTGGAATAGAGGACGACATCCGCTGTGCGCAGGGAATGCAGCACGACGGGGCCGAGCCACCGTGAGTTCAGATCCTGGCGCACGTCGGTCCCGTGCAGGTGGAGGACGACACCACGCCGGCCCCAACCGTAGTAACCCGACACGCCATAGTTGATGTGGAGAACATCAGGCTTTGGTTTCAGGGTCCGGACTGCGAAGAGGTCCTTCAGCCGGGCCACGAGAATTGCGAGCGGTGAGCGGCCACGACCGGCAGGCACGTCGCGCAGCGTCCAGTCGAGCCCGAGGGAACGGGCCACTTCGATGACGGCCCGCGACGTTCCGGAGAGGTCGCCGAGATGGAGAACGCGGGGGCCCCTCATCGACAGCCCTCGATCTTGTAGAGGCGTGCCTGGCCTTGCTGGTCGACCAGCTTGACCTTTTTGAGCCGCGACAGGTCGGCGGAACTGGGGAACGTGTAGGTTGCCGTGCTGGGTGCCAGATCGGTGGTCCCGAAGTCGAGGATATACATGGCGTTCAGCTTCTTGGCGCTCGCGCAGACTGAGGGGTCGGTGTCCAGACTGTTCAGCCCGGTGGTCAGGTTGAGATCATCGGGAGAGGGAGTCGAGCCCATGGCGGGCAGGATCACGGATCGGCCCGTGTAGGCGTATGCCAGGGCAGCCCCGGATGACGGCAGTCCGATCAGCACTGAGCCGGCGGGAACCTCGCGGTCCAGGCGCCTCAACAGCTTTTCCTCATCCGAGCTGAGCAGATTCTTCGGGAAGTCTGGCCTGAAGGCCCACTGCCCGCGGAGCACCCCGGAGTTGAGGTTGGGGTTGATTGTGCTGTTCTGAAGAGCAAGTCCGAAACCTCCGGCCAGCACGACGGCGAGCACCGCGGCAAGGGGCTTCAGCACGGACGGGCCTGTCGCGCCGATCGCGGCGAGAGCCCGTGTCAAGACCTTCGAGATGAATCCCCAGATCGCCCACAGTGTGAACGCGGCCAGTGGGATGGCGAGCACCACGTTGAGCGCTGCAAGCCGATGGAAATCGTGGTACCAGGTCTGGGTCAGGAAGTCTCGGTACGGGCTGTCCGGCATGCCCGTTGCTGAGACATAGAGCAAACACGTCAGCGCGAACCACATCACGAACCACGGTGCCCGGTGCTGGCGGAGCAGGATGACCAGAGCCGACACCACCAGGAGCGTCATGAACCAGGCCTCCGGCAAACCGGGCATGGAGAACGTCAGGGCTTCGCCGAGGGCCCGACCGGGGGAGGTGACAGGCGGCCAATGCGCGCCGAATTTCGAAGGCCGCAGCTTGAGCCAGAGTACGACGAATACCACGAGATAGGCGGCAAGCGCCGCGGTGAACCAGAGGAACCGGCGGAGGCCTCGCATGTGGACGAAACGGCGCAACTCGCGCCACCAGAGGACGGCGAACAGCACCGATCCGAGCAGGAGGAGTGTCAGGATCGCCGAGGGGTGGGCGAGACCCGCTCCCGGGAGGACACCGACCAGTAGCACGGCCGGAACGACGCGACGCCGCCAGGCGCGGAATGGACTCTGGAAGACCGCAAGCGCCAAAGCGAGGGCGGCGGGCAGGAGGACGAGCGAGAGGAGATTGGGGTAGAGCGTTCCCCAGTCCAGCAGGTGCAGGGGGAAGAATGCGAAGGCGCAGCACACGGCAGAGGTGGTGAGTGCGGCTCCTGCCGTGGAGGGCACCAGAGCCCGGGTCAGGAGGAAGCACGCCAGCGGCCAGACCAGGGTGAGGAGAGCGACCGTGGTGCCATTCACTGCCAGAGGGATGTCGGCGCCCGACAGTTGGGCCACAAGCGAAACCGTGTCGTGCCATGCCCCGGGGTAGAAGCCTGGGTTGTTGGTCGGGTCGAAGCCCGTCAACGTCAGCGAGGACCCCTTGCCGGTGTCGAGGATGTAGCGGATGGCGTTGAGGTGGAACACGTTGTCATAACGCTGGGAGAAGTGTTCCGGGACGCCGATCATCTGCGCGAGGCGGCGCATCATGAATGCCGCCGAGAGAAGTAGCCCCAGCGCCACGCTGAGAATGTGGACGATGCGCCCGGACCGCAGCCCAGCCCGCCCAGCCTCCGCTTCCGGCAACCATCCACGCTTCCTCAGGAACCACATCAGCAGCACGCTGAGTGCCGCGGCGAGGGCGGTGAATCCCACGAGCACCCAAACGTTCCACGGGACCCTGACCAGACCACCGGCGATGGCGGCGAGTGCGATCAGGGTGATCGAGAGGGGTGCTGAAACCGCTGCCCAGGTGAGCCCGCGCGCTCCCAGGATCCGTCCCACGACGGCTCCTGGGAGGACCAGGACGAAGGCGGCGGCGATCGTCGCCGGAAGGGCCGGAAGCCAGGAATTCAGCACTGAAGGCCTTTCTCGGATCGGACTGAGGAGGCCCTGAGGCCCCGGTCAGTCTAGCAACCGATCACCGAAGTGAGCCGCGGGCCACTCCCGGTGCGAGAGCGGACTCAGGCATCCCCGTGCCGCCATAGAACCACAGCGAGCCCGCCGTGTTGATCCCGATGAAGTCCGGCCGGCCGTCACCCGTCAGATCGCCCGTCGGCGCGAGGTCCTTGTAGGCCGTCCAGCCGCTCCTGCCGACCTGCCGGCCTGGCGCCAGATAGGGCGCCGTTCCGGTCCCCTGGTAATACCAGAGCGTTCCGTCGCGGCGGACCGCGTAGAGGTCAGTTCTTCCGTCCGCATTGCCATCGAGTGCCAGCACCGAGGTGAAGTTCTGCCACGACGAGTTGCCGATCTTCTGGGGCGTGGCGAAGGTAGTGTTGCCGTTGCCCGGGTAGAGCCACAAGGTGCCGTCAGGTTTGATGCCCACCAAGTCCCAGCTTCCCCTGCCGCTGAGGTTGCGCACGGCCTGGACCGTTTGGTAGATGTTCCAGCCGCCACCGATCTGACGCGGGGCGGCGAAACGAGGCAGGCCGTTGGCGGGACCGTTGTTAGCGGAGAACCACAGTGTGCCGTCCGGGCGGATGGTCAGGACGTCGCCACGCCCCGTGCTGGTGAAGTCACCGAGGAAGGCTGTCTTCACGGGCCCGAACGAAGTGGTCAGCACCGTTCCGGCACCAAGCTGGCCCGAATTCGTCCCGGAGTAGAACAGGGTCTTGCCATCGGGATAGATGCCCAGCGTGTCGGCAGGACCGCTGCCGTTCAGGTTGAACCCGCCGGTCACAGCGGCGAACGCCGTCCAACCGCCGTTGCCGATCTTCTTCGCCGTGGAGTACCCGGTGGAATCACCCGCCGCGCCAGGGTAGAACACGGCCGTGCTGTCGGCCCGCAAAGCCAGCAGGTCGGGCTGTCCGTCCTGATCAGCGTCGCCCGTGCTCAGAAGCGCGCTGAACTGCCCCCAGCCGCTGTTCCCGACCTTGAGCGGCGCGCCGAAGGCGTTGCCTGCCGTGTCGACCGTCCCCAGCGCGGGGAACAGCAGGAGGGCACCCGTGGTGTCTGAGGCGATGAGGCCGGGAGTTCCGGACTTCGTGAAGGACGCGCTGAGCGTCATGAGGGGATAACTGCCCCAGTTCGTCCCGGCGAGCTTCCGTACCGGGCCGAATCCCGATGCGGAGGCGCTGGGGGCGGACAGGCTGGGGATCAGGTAGAGGGAATTGTCCTGACCGAGGGCCAGGAGGTCAGGGCGTCCGTCACCGTTCAGGTCTGAACCACCGAGGATCCGACTGTAGGAGGACCACTGGAGGCCGGGGAGCCGGACCGCGGGTGCGTAGCCCTGGTTTCCGGAGTTGACGGCTCCGGTTCCGGCGTAATACCAGGCCGAGCCATCGGGACGGATGCCGAGAAGGTCGGGTCGTCCGTCGCTGTTGAGATCTCCGACTCCGATGAGCTGCTGATAGACGTTCCAGCCACGACCGATCGAGGTGGGCGTTCCGTACCCACCGGCGCCATTCCCCGGGAAGAAGGCGAGGGTGCCGTCCGGCCGGATGCCCACCAGATCGGGCCGCTTGTCGCCGTTGAAGTCGCCGACGGCGGTGAACCGGGTGGAGTCGCCATAGGTGGCGAAGCGTGAGAGGCCGGTCAGGTCGCCGTTCCACACATTGGAGTCGCCGGCGAAGGGTCCTTCGTCGCTGTACTGCCAGATGCTGTACTGCTGCCAGCTGGCCGGGAGGGTTCCGGGGGTGTTGCTCGCGGACGAAGGGTACGCCGCGATCCACAGCGGGTAGGAGGAGAAGGCCGCGGAATTGCCGGTGCAGCGGGTCCACCAGTCGGTGGTGGTGTAGATGACGGGGTAGCGGCCGGTCAGCTGCCGCATGGTGTTGCCGAAGTCGGTGATCCACTTGACCATCGGGGCGCCCGCGAGGTTGTAGCAGGTGTCGCCCGAGTTGTATCCGAGGTCGGTGCGCCCCACATAGGGGTTGTACTCGATGTCGAGGACGGGAGGGAGGGTCCGGCCGTCGCCGCTCCAGCCGCCACCGTGGGAGGCGAAGTACCGCGCCTGGTCCGCGCCGGAGGACCAGCTGGGGATGGCGAAGTGGTAGGCGCCGCGCACCATGCCCTGGTTCGCGGACCCGTTGTACTGGGAGGCGAAGTTGTCGTTCGTGTAGTACGTGCCCTCACTGGCCTTGACATAAGCGAAGCGGGAGCCGAGGCTCCACTGGCTCGCCCAGTTCACATTTCCTTGCCAGGCGCTCACGTCCTGGCCGGGCACTCCGAAGGATGGCCGCCAGTGCGAAGTGCTGAAGGCGGCGGGGGCGGTGCGGGACAGCCCGGTCGCCGAACCCGAGAGCCCGCTCGTCGGTGATTCATCAGCTGTCTCCGGCGCCGTGAGCGCCTCGGGCTTCGGAGCGGGTCCATCGCCGGGTGGCGTCAGGAGCCGCTTCTTCTCGCCGTTCGTGCGCATGGTCGCGCCTTCGCGCCCGACCGCATGGCGTGCGACGGCGGGGTCGCCCGCGGTCTGTCCGTTCGGCAGAGGCTCGGACGGCGCCTGGGGGAGCCGGGTGGGCGCCGGCGCGGCGGTCGACGGTCCGCTCGGCTCAGGCGTGGGGGCCGCGGCCGCGGTGTACGCGACGGAGACGAGCAGCACGGTGGACAGCGCAGCCGACGTCAGACTCCTGGCCAAAGATCGACGACGGTGGGCGGGGGAAGCGGGCTGGAACCCGTGGTGCATGAGACGTCTCCGTGGGCAGAGGAGGAGGGGGAAACACGGGAGTGGGGCGGACTCACGCGTGCCACCAGACTAACAGCGCGCTCTCGGATGAGTCAGAGGACGTCGAGAGGTTGTCCACAGGGGAACGGGCTGCCACTTGGCGCGAAGTGGAATATTTCATAACATGACATCGACATGACAGAAATCAACGGAAGGTTGCCCGTGGAGGCGGTGGGACTCATCGAGGCCGAGGTGCGGGAGCTGGTGCGCCGGCGGGGGATCGATCCGTGGGCGGACGGGGAGCCGATCCGCGAACTGATCGTGGAGGCGGTCGCAGACTATGAGGAGCGGGCAGTGCGCGGCGGGCTGCCGCCACTTCAGGGGCATGAGGACACGGTCCGCCACCTCCTGGACTCCGTGGCCGGCTTCGGTGAGTTGCAGGTCTATTTCGATGACCCCGAGGTGGAGGAGATCTGGCTGAATGGGCCCAGCGAGATCTTCGTCGCACGGGGTGGGGAATCCGAGCGCACGGGCCTGGAGATGTCCCAGGCGCGGGTGGAGGACCTGGTGGAGCGGATGCTCAAGACGTCCGGGCGTCGTCTTGATCTGAGTTCCCCCTTCGTGGACGCCTCGCTCCCGGACGGGTCCCGTCTGCACGTGGTGATTCCGGACATCACCCGGCGGCACTGGGCCGTCAACATCCGGAAGTTCGTGGTGAGGGCCAGCCGATTGGAACATCTGGTGGAGTTAGGTTCCTTGACTCGCGTGGCGGCGCGATTCCTCGGTGCCGCCGTGAGCAGTGGGCTCAACATCCTCGTCTCGGGGGCCACCCAAGCCGGGAAGACGTCACTCCTGAACTGCCTGACGTCGGCCATCGGCGCGCGGGAGCGGGTCATCACCGTGGAGGAGGTCTTCGAACTGCAGTGTCCGCTCCCGGACGTGGTGGGCCTGCAGTGCCGCCAGCCGAATCTCGAGGGAGAAGGGGAGATTCCTTTGCGACGGCTCGTGAAAGAGGCATTGCGGATGAGGCCGGACCGTCTGATCGTGGGTGAGGTCCGCTCGGCGGAGAGTCTCGATCTTCTGATCGCCATGAATTCCGGGGTGGGAGCGATGGCCAGTGTCCACGCCAATTCGGCGCGGGACGCCGTGACGAAGATCTGCACCCTGCCGTTGCTCGCCGGTGGCAATATCAGCAGCGACTTCGTCGTTCCCACCGTCGCCTCCTGCGTCGACCTCGTCGTGCACTGCCAGAGGCAGCCCAACGGTCGGCGGCTGGTGTCCGAGATCGTGGCTCTCGGCCGGCGTGTGGAGAACAATGTCATCGAATCCAGCGTGATCTTCGCGCTGCAGGATGGCGCGCTCGAACCGACAGGTCAGCTCCCTCCCGAGGACAAATTCGTCCGGGCGGGGTTCCGCCTCCACTCTCTGGTCGGTGCCGCCTGATGTCGGCGGTCCTTGGACTGGCGCTCGGCCTGGGTCTCCTGCTCGTCTGGTGGTCGTGCTGGCCGCGGAGCGGTGGGGGTGGCAAGCCCGCACGTCCTTCCCGTCTGGCGCGGGCACTTCAGGCGGCCGGTGTGGAGAGGGTCTCGCCGGCCGGACTGGTGGGTTCCGCCCTCATCCTTGCGCTGGCGGCGGGTCTCGTGCTTCTGGCCTTCACCCGCTCCGTGCCCATCGCGTCGTGTTTCGCGGCATTCGCCGCGTGGGTTCCGTGGTCGCTCGTGACGTGGCGCGCACGACGACGGGTGGCCGCTCTGCGCCGGTCCTGGCCGGATGCGGTGGACCACCTGCGGTCGGCGATAAGGGCAGGACTGTCGCTTCCGGAAGGGCTCATGCAGCTCGCCCGGAAAGGACCGGAGGATCTGCGCCCGTTCTTCGAGGAGTTCGCGGCGGACTACCGGTCAGGCGGAAGCTTCGATCAATCGCTGGCACGCCTGAAAGCACGGCTCTCCGATCCCGTTGCAGACCGGATCATCGAAGCCTTGAAGCTGACCCGTGATGTCGGCGGAGCCGATCTGGGGATTCTCCTCTCCGCTCTGGCCGACTTCCTCCGGGACGACGCACGGACCCGGAGCGAACTCGAGGCCCGGCAGTCGTGGACGGTCAACGCGGCCCGGCTGGCGGTGGCGGCGCCCTGGCTGGTGCTGCTGATGATGTCGACCCGGCATGAGGCGGTCAGTGCCTACAGCTCCGTGGAGGGCCTGGGTGTCCTCGGGGGAGGACTCGTCGTGTCAGTGCTCTGCTACCGGGTCATGCAACGGATCGGTGCGCTCCCGTCCGATGAACGAGTCCTCGGATGAGCACGTCACTCTGCGCCGCACTGTGCGGCTTCCTCTTCGGATCCGGGCTGTGGCTCACCGTGGTGCGTCTGCCGTTCATGAGAGCGGTGACCCTCACGGAACGCGTCGCTCCCCAGCTGCGCGCCCAGGACACCAGCTCCCGCCTGCTCATCACGGCCGCACACACCATCACCCCCTTCGGCCCGCTGGAACGGATCCTGGCTCCGATCCTCCGTGATGCCGTCGCGTGGCTGGGACGGTTCAGGTGGGGCAACTCGGCGCTCCAGGAACGTCTGGCCCGCGCCGGGAGCGCAAGGACTCCTCTGGATTTCCGGGCGGCCCAGTTGCTCCTGGGCGGGGCGGCCTTCGGGGCTGTTCTCCTAGTGAGCCTACTGGGGGTGTTCTCGGGGCGGGTCGCTCCGCTTCAGGCGGTGTTCGCTGCGCTGAGTGCGGCGGTGCTCGTAGCCCTGGGGCACGAACAGTGGCTGAACCAGCGGATCAGGTCACGTGAGGCCAAGATCCTGAGAGAGTTCCCGGGGCTGGCGGAAATGATGGCGCTGGCGGTCGGCGCCGGGATGAATGCGCGTGGCGCGGTCGAGAGAATCGCGCTGATCGCTCATGGTGAGCTGGCCGCGGAGTTCGCCCGGACGGTGGCGGACGCCAGGTCTGGAACACCGTTCCTTGACGCACTCCGCGGGCTGGCCCGGCGAGTGAGGCTCATCCCGGTGGAGCGCTTCGTGGACGGTCTCATCGTCGCCATGGAACGGGGCACCCCGCTCAGCGATGTCCTGCGGGCTCAGGCCCAGGATGTCCGGGACCTCGGGAAACGCGAACTCATGGAGTCGGCGGGGCGCAAGGAGATCCTCATGATGGTGCCCGTCGTGTTCGGTGTGCTGCCGTTGACCGTCCTCTTCGCCGTGTTCCCCGGACTGGCCGCCATCACCCTGATGCTGTGACGCGCCGTTTCGGGCATCGTGCCGCTGAAGACACGGAGAGACACGCGGGAATCGAGAGTCATAGGCACTGGGAGACATGGGTGCCGAGCGACCTGGGCACCGAAAGAGCCATGACCACGGGAACATCACCACGGGAAGAAGAGTGCCGTGAACATCGAAAGAAACGTGAACACCGGAAGAAAGGCGCACCACCGATGAAAGGCATCCCGATGAACCATCTCCAGTGCCGGCCCCACCGGCCCGGTTGGACGATCCAACCCCTGCGGTGGCGGCACGCGTCGCCACGGCTCGCGGGCGGTGGCCCAGGCTGTCCCGTGCCCGGCTCCCAGCCGAGGACGCACTGGTCCACGGAATCCACCTTGCCGAGGACGGTTTTCGCCTGGACGACTCTGCTCCTGACCGTGGTACTGCGCGTGAGCAACCTGCTCGTCGTCCGGCTCCGAGCGGAGAGGACCGACCGGAGGAGTCATCCGGAACGTGGAGACGTGCCCGGCTGGGTGATGGTGACCCTCATGACGGCTGCGCTCGTGGCCCTGCTGCTGGCCGTGGCGGGCCCCGCTCTCGAGGGGCTGTTCCGTCAGGCCATCGACACCGTCACCCGGAAGTGACCACGCGTGACGACCGGCGCACGGGGAGACGTGCACGGCGAGCTCACCGAAGTGCAGAGCGAGCCACGAAATGCTGGCTCCTGAGCCCAGGCCCGCTGTTGCCATTCCGAACGCCAGGTCCCGCCCGGGAACGGGGATCGGCGGTGGTGGACTTCGTCCTCGTCTCGGGGTTGCTCACCATCCTGTTCCTCGGAGTCCTGCAGCTCACGCTGATTCTGCATGTCCGTAATTCGTTGATCGACGCCGCCTCATCAGGTGCGCGCTACGGTGCGCTCGCGGACCGGGTTCCCGCCGATGCCGTGGCCCGCGCCAGGGAACTCATCTCGGGGGCCGTGGGACCCGGCTTCGCGCAGGACATCACCGTCACCGAGGCCCGCGAAGGAGACGAGATGCTGCTCACCGTCACGATCCGCGCGCCGTTCCCCGTCGTCGGACTTCTGGGGCCGGATCGGCTTCTGGAGGTGACCGGCCATGCTGAACGCGTGGAGTGAGAGTGGTGGACCGGGGTCCCGGACGAGTTCCGTGGCGGCACGGTGTGGGTCGCTGGACCCAGCACCCGGAGTAAGAGGGTGGCATAGCGGCAGCCGCGCCGGCGAAGAGGGGAGCGCCACCGTGGAATTCGTCTTCCTGTCCCTCCTGGTGCTCATACCGGTCCTGTACTTCGTCCTCACCGTCACACGGATCCAGGCGGCGGGGTTCGCAGTGAGTGGCGCCGCGGACCAGGCCGCACGGCTGGCCGTCCACGCGAAGGATGAACAAAGTGCCCGGCTTGCGATGGACCGTGCCGTCGGCCTCGCGCTCGCCGACCAGGACATTCCGCCCGGCACGGCCCAGATGACCGTCACCTGTCAGCCCGATGATTGCCGACGGCCCGGCACGGCGGTGACTGTGCAGGTGACGGTCGACGTCGAGCTGCCATTCACTCCGCCGGGTCTAGGCCTTGACGTCGCGCACGTCAGCGCGAGCGGCACCCAGATCGTCGGCAGGTTCAGATGACATCGCGAGAATGTACGTCGACAGAGCCCTGGCCGAATCCGCAGAGCGGGCGGACCGCCAGGGGACTGCAACCCGGCCTTGGGCACAGCGTCAACCTCTGTAAGAAGGCTGAACCATCGCAGAACGCCCTCCCCTGGAACTGCGCCGACCCGTCGCAGAGCACGCGGCGAAGCAGGAGGCGGAATGCCGCACAGACGGGGAGCCTCAACATCCTCACGCTCGGTTACGTGGTGATCGCCCTGCTCGCGGCCGTGGTGCTGCTGGACGTCTCGTCGGTGTATCTGGACCACAAGAAGCTCCTGTCCCTGGCTGACGGCGCGGCGTCCGCGGCCGCCGATGCGTTCGACATCACCGGAATCGCGGGCGACCGACAAGGCCATGTAACCGTGCGACTGGACGACGGCAGAGTCCGCGCGGCCGCGGCGGACTACCTGCGCCGCAGCCCGGCGGCGGTGACCCTGGACGGGTTGGCGCTCGTCGACGCCTCGGGCAGCCCCGATGGACGGAGCGCGACGGTTCGCCTCACAGCAGTGGCGCGCCCACCGCTGCTCGGCGTCTTCGTCCCTGACGGCATCACCATCGAGTCAGGTTCGACGGCGCGTGCCCGGCTAGTGAGGTGAAAGGCATGCGAAGTGACGACAGTAGCGCGTTGGAGTGATCGCTGGCTGCTGGTACGGCGCGTCGCCCCTTTGAGTGTCCGGTCCGCTTGGTCTACTGAATGATGCTGCCGAACCAGATGCCGCGCCTGGAGTACGGGCGGGTCGTGCTACGGGCCTTTGAAAGCCGCGACGCGACACTTGTGCAGTCGGTGGCCGACGACGCTCTGATCCCGTCCATCACGACTGTTCCAAGCAGCGGAACGCACGAGGATGCTCTGGCCTTCATCGCACGGCAGCATCATCGGCTCGCCGCCGGGACCGGTTATTCGTTTGCCGTGACCGACTCCGTCTCGGATGTCGCTGTCGGCCAGATCGGATTGTGGCTCCGCGACATCGATCAGGGGCGTGTGACCACAGGGTACTGGGTGGCTCCGGCTCATCGGCGTCGAGGTTATGTCACCGCCGCATTGCATGCCCTGGCCACGTGGGCTCTCGAACTCGAAGAAGTCGAGCGGCTGCAGCTCTACGTCGAACCATGGAACCGAGGGTCATGGCAGGCCGCTGAGCGCTGCGGGTTTCAACGCGAAGGATTGCTTCGCTCGTGGCAAGCAGTGGGGGAGGCCCGACGGGACATGTTCGTCTACAGCAAGATCAACGAGTCCCGCTTCAGCCAGGGGCCGGGCCCCGCACCCACCCCCGGACGCTGATCGCCGCGCATGCCGTAGTCTTGGAAGACCATGGCTGAGATTGATTTTCCTGCAGAGATCCGTGCACTGAGGGCTACTTACGACTCCATCGCACAAGTGTCAGACGTCGATTCCCTGCGCCGGGACATCGCCGAACTCAGCGAGAAGGCCGGCGTCCCCGATCTCTGGGACGACCCCGCCGCCGCCCAGGTGGTGACCTCACAGCTTTCGCACCGCCAGTCGGAACTCGAACGCCTGACCACGCTGGCCAGCCGCATCGAGGACCTGGAGGTCCTGGTCGAGCTCGGTCAGGAAGCCGGGGATGAGGACTCCATGGCCGAGGCCGGCACGGAGCTCGCCTCGATCCGTTCCTCCCTGGAACAGCTCGAAGTCGTCACGCTCCTGTCCGGTGAGTACGACGAGCGCGAGGCCGTGGTCACCATCCGTTCCGGCGCCGGTGGCGTGGACGCCGCCGATTTCGCCGAGATGCTCATGCGCATGTACCTCCGCTGGGCCGAGCGCCGTGGCTACCCCACGAAGGTCATGGACACCTCCTACGCCGAAGAAGCGGGCATCAAGTCCGCCACCTTCGAGGTCAACGCCCCTTACGCCTTCGGCACCCTCAGCGTGGAGGCCGGCACGCACCGCCTCGTGCGGATCAGCCCCTTCGACAACCAGGGCCGTCGCCAGACGTCCTTCGCCGCCGTCGAGGTCATCCCGCTGATCGAGCAGACCGACTCCATCGAGATCCCGGACAACGAGATCCGCGTGGACGTGTTCCGTTCCTCCGGTCCGGGTGGCCAGTCGGTCAACACCACCGACTCCGCCGTCCGCCTGACGCACATCCCCACGGGGATCGTGGTGTCGATGCAGAACGAGAAGTCCCAGATCCAGAACCGTGCAGCCGCCATGCGCGTGCTTCAGTCCCGTCTCCTCCTCCTCAAGAAGGAGCAGGAGGACGCGGAGAAGAAGGCTCTGGCCGGTGACATCAAGGCCTCGTGGGGCGACCAGATGCGGTCCTACGTCCTGAACCCGTACCAGATGGTCAAGGACCTCCGGACCAACCACGAAGTCGGCAACACGAGTGCCGTCCTCGACGGTGACATCGACGCTTTCATCGACGCCGGCATCCGCTGGCGCGCCGACAGCCGCAAGGCCGAGGCCTGAGCGAGCCCGGCGTGGCACGCGGCCTCAGGGCCGGGTGCAACACCCCGGTTCCGGGCCGGACGACACCGGCCTCACCTGCGGCGCAGTGCAAGCCTTTGCACGACACGCCGCCCGAATGGGGCGGCGTTCCCGCGGTGCGACCATAAACTCGAGGAGCCGGTGCCATCACTTCCCCCAACACTAGGCCCAGGCCCCGGCCGCTGGAGCGGTTCCGTCGCGCCTGCCGACCGGGCTGTGTGAAGCCATGATTCGATTCGAAAATGTCACCAAAATCCACGACCCCAAGGCCAGACCCGCGCTCGACTCGGTGAGCGTGGAGATCGAGGGCGGCGAATTCGTCTTCCTCGTGGGCGCTTCCGGTTCCGGCAAGTCGACCTTCCTCAAGATGGTGTACCGCGAAGACGTGGCCACCACCGGTTCCGTCTACGTCGCCGGCCACAACGTCTCCACCCTCTCCAGCTGGCGCGTGCCCAAGCTGCGCCGGAAGATCGGTGTGGTGTTCCAGGACTTCCGCATCCTGCCGCAGAAGAACGTGTACCAGAACGTCGCCTTCGCCATGCAGGTGATCGGCGCCAGCCGTGCGCGCACCAAGGAGCGCGTCTCCGATGTCCTCGCGATGGTGGGGCTCGAAGGCATGGAGAAGCGCATGCAGCATGAGCTCTCCGGTGGTGAGCAGCAGCGCGTCGCGATCGCCCGCGCCGTCGTCAATCAGCCGGACATCCTGCTGGCCGACGAACCCACCGGCAACCTCGACCCGACCACGAGTGTGGAGATCACCGAGGTGCTGAAGAAGATCAACGCCAACGGCACCACGGTCGTGATGGCCACGCACGATGACGACATCGTGGACCAGATGCGCCGCCGTGTCATCGAACTCACCAAGGGCAAGGTCGTCCGTGACGAGGCCAAGGCCACGTACACGTCACTCATCCCCAAGGTGAAGACGTCCGCCGGCGCTCCTGAGACCGCCGCCACGGCAGGGGAGGAGCGCGCATGAGGCCCATGTTCATCCTCGGGGAGATCGCCAACGGCCTCCGCCGGAACCTCTCCATGTTCGTCTCCGTGGTCCTGGTGACCTTCGTGTCGCTCACCTTCGTGGGCGCGGCCGGGATGCTCCAGATGCAGATCAACCAGATGAAGGGCTACTGGTACGACAAGGTCCAGGTGGCGATCTTCCTCTGCAGCCCCGGCTCCACCACCGCCAACTGCTCCTCCGGTCCCGTGACCAAGGAGCAGCAGGACAATCTGCGCAAGACCCTGGATTCGGATGCGATCCGCCAGTACGTCAACGACTTCCAGTTCGAGTCCCAGGACGAGGCGTACAAGCACTTCAAGGAGCAGTTCGCCAATTCGCCGATCGTCGACTCGGTGACGCCGGATCAGCTGCCCTCCTCCTTCCGTGTGAACCTGAAGGATCCCGAGAAGTACAAGGTCATCTCGGAGACCTTCTCCGCCCAGCCCGGCGTGGAGAGCGTGATCGATCAGCGCCAGATCCTGGAGAAGCTCTTCTCCGCCATGAACACGGCTTCGTTCGTCGCCATCGGCATCGCGGCGATCATGATCATCTGTGCGGCGCTGCTGATCGCGACCACCATCAGGCTCTCGGCCTTCATGCGGCGCAAGGAGACTGCCATCATGAGATTGGTGGGAGCTTCCAAGGCGGTGATCCAATTGCCCTTCATCCTCGAAGGCGTGATCGCGGCCGTGATCGGAGCGCTGCTCGCCTCGGCTGCCATCTGGGGGATCTCGCACTTCTTCCTGACCGGCTACCTTGCCGAGCAGTACAAGCAGACCGCCTTCATCTCGGATGCGCAGACGCTCTGGCTGGTTCCCGGCCTGATCGCTCTGGGTGCCGTGATCGCCGGCGTCTCATCCCTGTTCACCCTCCGCAAGCCGCTCAACGCCTGAGCGTGGGCCCATGGAAAGGAACGTCATGAACGTTGCAGGACCGACACAGAGGGCTCTCGCGAAGGCTGCGCGTCTCCGTTTCCCGTACGACGGCGAGCAGTGCCGCAAGGCTGCGCGCCGCACCATCGGTGCGTCCGCCGTCGTCGTGCTGCTGCTGGGGCTCGGCCTCACGCCCAGCCAGGCCGACAATCTGGATGATCAGCAGCAGGCGCTCCAGAACCGTGCGAACCAGGTGCAGTCCTCGCTGGAGTTCCTGGACGGCAAGATCGCCAAGTCCGCGGCCGACCTGACCCTGTTCCAGGGCCGGCTTCCGGGCGCTCAGAAGGCCCTGGCGGATGCCCAGGGACGTGTCGCGGCGGCAGCGTCCGAGGCGCAGTCCCTGGCCGTGCGCGTCGATGCGGCGCAGCAGAGCAAGGCGAAGCTGGCGCAGGAGATGACGCAGGACAAGGCGAAGTCCAGCGAGACCAAGAAGCTGATCGGGCAGATCGCCACCCAGGCCTACAAGTCCGGCGGCGTTCCCAACGACCTCACGCTGTTCTTCGGCGCGACGGACACGGAGAAGCTGGTCAGCAGCATGGACCTGGCAGACCAGGCGCTGCGCACCCAGAACGCCGCGATGGAGAAGCTCAACCAGCAGAGCGCCGTCAACGTCAATCAGTCCGCGCGTCTCGCCGCCGTCGAGCAGGAGATCGCCGACCTCAAGGCGCAGGCGGATGCCGCCCTGGCCCGGGAACAGTCCGCCCGTGACGAGGCCGCACGCCAGAAAGCGGCGGTGGACAAGCTCGTCTCGGACACCACGCGGCTGAACAAGGAACTCGAAGCCTCCAAGCCCGCCATCCAGGCGCAGCTGGCCAAGGTCAATCAGGCGCAGGACCAGGTGGCATCGCAGATCAAGGCCCGCGACGAGCGGCTCCGGCAGGAGTGGCTGGCCGAGCAGCGCCGGAAGGCGGAAGCGGCAGCGGCCGCAGCCGCCGCTGAGGCTGCGCGGCAGGGCCAGGCACAGCCCCCGGCCCAGCCGCCGTACGTGCCGCCGGCGCCGGGACCGATCTCCTCCTTCGGGATCCGGGCCCCGTTCGACGGAAACCCGCCGATCACCTCGGGCTGGGGCTGGCGCGCCGTGCCGCCGGGCACCATCGACTTCTGGGGCACCGGCGGTTACATGCACACCGGTGTCGACTTCGGCGTCGGCTGTGGCACCCCGGTGCACGCGGCGGCCTCCGGCACCGTGACCCTGGCCGGCTGGATCACCACCGGTGGCGGCTGGACCGTCCAGGTGTCCCACGGCGTCGTGCAGGGCAACGCGCTGACCACGGTGAACTACCACAACAGCTCCGTGGTCGTGTCGGCAGGTCAGCACGTCGAGCAGGGTCAGGTCATCGCGTACTCGGGCAGCTCCGGCAACTCGACCGGCTGCCACGCCCACTTCGAGACGTGGGTCAACGGCTCGCCGGTGGATCCCATGACCATGCTCTAGACGTTCCAGAGCATCGTCCGGAAGGCCCGTTCCCCGAGGGGAGCGGGCCTTCCGGCGTCTGCCGCGTTCTTCCTGAGCGGACAATGCGCGGTACGGCGCGCCGCATGGGTAGACTGGAAGGACTGTTTTCAGACCGAAGGAGTCAGCCGTGCCGAAGGAAAGTGGCCGGAAAGTCGTGGCCACGAACCGCAAGGCACGCCACGACTACGAAGTGCTGGACACCTATGAGGCGGGGATCGCGCTCATGGGGACCGAGGTGAAGTCCCTCCGCGAGGGGCACGCCAACATGGGCGATGCGTTCTGCACGTTCTACAACGACGAGCTCTGGATGGAGCAGGTCAACATCCCGGAGTACAGCCAGGGGAGCTGGACCAACCACTCCTCGCGCCGCCGCCGGAAGCTGCTCCTGCACCGTGCCGAGCTCATCAAGATCTCACACAAGATCCGGGAGAGCGGCTTCACGATCGTCCCCCTGCAGCTGTACTTCGTCGACGGGCGGGCCAAGGTCGAAATCGGCGTGGCCCGCGGTAAGAAGGAGTACGACAAGCGCCAGAGCCTGCGCGAAGCGCAGGACAAGCGCGAGGCTCAGCGGGTCCTTCGGGCGCGCAACAAGCGCTGATCCGCCTCGCCCGAGGATGCCTCCGGGCTTGGCTTCGTGCGCCAGTGGAGGTATGCTGGAGAGTCCTGTTGGGGAGACCTGGCAGGGATTGGTAAATGAACATGGGGATGATCGGTTTCGACGATGTCTGTCGACGCAGGTGAAGCGGGCCGAGGATGCAGGCTTATCTCGTAAACGATGTCTGCAAACCAATAAGTGCCGAATCTAAGCGCACTGACTTCGCTCTTGCTGCCTAAGCAGTAAGACAGTCCGTCAGCCCACGGTTGCTATCGCCGTGGAATCTGGCGTCGTCTAGATAGCCACTGCCAGGGGCCCTCGTCATCGGGGCTTCTGGGACTTTTAGATGACTGGGCCCGGATCAGCCAGCTGTTTGCAGCATGGCTGGGGCCGAGAAATTCCGACGCAAACTGCGCCCGGAGAAGCCCTGCAGAAGCAACATCGGACGCGGGTTCGATTCCCGCCATCTCCACTGTTGAAAGGCCCTGGATCCTCGAGATCCAGGGCCTTTCGCCGTCTTCGGCGCCGGGCGCGTTGCGCGTGGGCGTGTTCCGCACGCTCGGCGGACGCCCGGTCAGCGCCGGGGCTTGGCCTTCTTCTCCGTGTCCGGCTTCTTCTGATCCGGCTTCTTCGGCGTGGCCTTCTTGGGCAGCGTCGGAGGATCGAAGTTCCGGTGGTCATAGAGGCCGTAGACGGCCTGCATGTACCGGGCCCACTGAGGTCCCGCGATGTCTGCACCGTCGACGGCGGGGTACGTCCTGCCGTTGATGGTCACGTTCGTCCCGGGGCGCGATTCGCTCGCGTTGAACGGGTCCCCGAAGAAGGACGCCGTGGCGAGGCCACGCGTGTAGCCGACGATCCAGGTCTGGTTGTTGTACTGGTTCGTGCCGGTCTTGGCGGCGGCGGGCGCGGTGACCTTGTCCGGAATGAGGAGGCCGGACCCCTTGGACAGCACGTCCTGCAGCACGTTCGTGGCGCGTTTGGCCACTTCGGGCGTGATGGCTCCGGCCTTACAGGATGGGCTCTGACCGCCGAGGCGTTTGCCCTTCCCGTCGTCCACGCGGGTGATCGAGATGGGGGTGCAGTAGGTGCCGTTGCTGGCGAAGGTGGCGAAGGCGTTCGCCATGGTCAGCGGAGCCACGTTGGCGCCGCCCAGAAGGTTTCCGAGCGTGTTGAGCTGGAGCTTCTGACCCTTGCCCGCGCCGTCGTGCATGCCCAGGGCGTCGGCCGCGCGCTGGATGTCGCAGAAGTCGTTCAAGCCGGCCGCCGAGGCGAACGTGGCCGTGTTGATCGAGTAGTAGATGCCCATCCGGACGGTCATGGGACGGTAGAAGCCGGGTGTGTCGTTCTGCAGGTCCGGCGCCGCGCCCTTGGCCATCTCCTTCGAGTTGTACGCTCCCGCGACGGGACCGCACGTGCTCTTCCATGGGAAGTCCAAAGGGTAGACGCGGCGTGCGGCGTCCACCGTCTGGTCGGGGGACTTGCCCTCACCGAGCCAGGCCGCCAGCGTCACGGGCTTCATGGTGGAACCGGGCTGCATGCCGCCCACGCCGCCCAGGGCCTGGCCGGCGTCGTCGGTCTTGTCCACGTTGAAGTTGTACGCCGTGACGAATCCGGAGCCCTGTTTGGCGAGCATCCGGGAGTTCTGAGCCATCGCGACCACCTTGCCGGTGCCGGGCTGGATCGTCACGAGCGAGGCGCCCCACTTGTCCGGGTTGGCGCCGGTGGTCGCATCCACCTGGCGCTGGGCCGGTCCTTGCAGACGGGGGTCGAGCGTCGTGCGGATGGTGAGCCCGCCGCGTTGCAGCAGCTTGAGGCGCTCGTCCGGCGTGGCGCCGTAGGCGGGGTCGTTCAGGAACTGATGCAGCACGTAGTCGCAGAAGTACGGCGACTGCGAGGCGTACGCACAGCCCTGGCGAGGCTGCTTCACGGCGAGCTTGAGCGGGGTCTTGACGGCGGCGTCGTGCTTCTTGGCGGTGATGTAACCGTGCTTGAGCATGGCGTCCAGCACCAGATTGCGGCGGTCGACGGCGCGGTCCGGGTGGGCGATGGGGTCGTAGTAGCCGGGACCGTTCACGAGACCGGCCAGCAGTGCGGCCTGCGGCAGGCTGAGTTTCGCGGCGTCCACCGAGAAGAAGTACTGGCTGGCGGCCTGGACGCCATAGGCGTTGCCGCTGAAGGCCACGATGTTGAGATAGCCCTGGAGGATCTGGTCCTTGCTCAGCCGCTTCTCCAAACCGAGGGCGAGTTTCATCTCCCGCAGCTTGTCGCCGGTGGTCTTCTGACCGTTGAGCACGACGTCGGACGCGTCACCCCGGGAGGTCCGGTTGTCGTTCAGGACGTTGGTCACATACTGCTGGGTCAGGGTGGAGGCGCCCTGCCGGCCGCCTGACGCGTTGCTGACCAGCGCACGCATGATGCCCATCGGATCGATGCCGCCGTGTTCGTAGAACCGGTAGTCCTCGATCGCCACGAGCGCGTTGCGCATGTCAGGAGCGATCTGCTTGAGCGTCACATCCTGGCGGTTCTCGCTGAAGACGGAGGCGATCTGCGATCCGTCGGCGGCCAGGATCCTGCTCACCTGCCCGGGCGGGTTGATGGTGAGCTCCTCCGGGAGGCTGTCGAAGAACTGCACCGAGCCTTCGGTGGCGGCGTCCGTGGCGGCCACCAGGGGCGCCAGGAAACCGACCAGAAGCGCTCCGATCACGGCACTCACGGTGGTGAAGGCCAGGAGTCTTCCTCCCACTCCGGCCACGGACTTCAGGACATTTCTCGCAGGACTCATCCCTTCGAGCCTAACGGAAGTGCCTGGACGGACGCTTCGAAGGTGACGTCCGTCAGCGGTAGAAACCGTCCCGCAGGCGGATTCCGTGCTCCAGCCAGACCTTCATCGCGGCGAGCATCCCGGTCCATCCCATGCAATTGCCGAAGGCCGCTGCGGCGCCGTCGCCGGTGGGCTTCCAGGCCTGTTCCCGCACCGCGACCTTGGTGCGGGCGCCGTCGTCGACGGAGGTGAAGAGGAAGTCGACCACGGTGCCGTCCTGCTCGACCGAAGTGCCGGGAGCGGCGCCCCAGCGCAGAGAAATCGTCTCAGCGGGCTTTGCGCGAAGGACCGTGACGGGAAACGCCCCCGGGAAGTCCGCGAAGTCCCACTGGACGGTGGCGCCGGTCTCCAGGCGTCCGATTGCGCCCCCGGTGGTGAAGTACTCACTCAGGATCGCCGGATCCGCCACCGCCTCGTAGACCTCCGAGATGGGCCGCGCGATGAAGCCGAAGACCTCGAATCGGAAGTCCGTCACCGGGGTGCCGTCGGCGCTGGGCTCCTGCGAGGTGGTCGGCTTCTGGTGCCCGTTGTCCTGGTCTTCCATGAGTTCTCCTTTTCTCAGGGCCCGGAACGTCCGGACCGTGTGCAGTGTTCAGCAGTGCTTCGTCAGCCCGCAGCCTGGCGACGTTCCGCGGGCCGCCGTCGCACGGCGATGGTCTTGAGGTGATCGGGCCGGGCGGGGTCGAACCAGACATCCACGAGCTCGCCGGTGACCACGGGATCGTCTGCCGTGATCATGACCGGCCGGCGGACGAACCGGCGCGTTCCGTTGAGGTCGTCGAAGGAGTAGGTGACAGAAGTCAGGATGCGGTTGGACTCGTGGAACCGGTCGTAGCCCTGGTTCGTGACCACACCCGTGGTCAGGCGGCCGCTCCGCACCGTCTCCTCTTCACGGCGCCGGTCGGCGGCACGCGCGGCCCAGGAGACCACGGACAGGATCCCCAGAAACAGGGCGATCCCGGCCAGCCACCAGGTGCCGGGAACCATGCGCGGCGCCTGGAACCAGGCCGGGGCGGGAGCGACGACCGTCGTTCCGAACGCGGCGGAGGCGCAGGCGAGGGCCTGCGCAGCGCCGAAGCCGGGAAGGCGCGGATTCCGCACGGAGCGGGAGACCCAGGTGTTGAGGCCAATGATCGTGGCCCCCGCGGCGACCGTGAGCGCGGTGATCCGGATGATCCACTGCCAGGGCTCCGGATCTTCGTTCTCCGTGTCGATCACGCTCACGAATGCGGTGATGCTGTACGCGGTCACGAATGCGCCCAGGAGTAGCGTGAGGCCGGGCCCCCAGAGGTCCTGGGCCTGTGGGGTCCTGGTCGCCTTGGCGCGTGCGGCGGCATCCGGGTCGATGGTGCTCATGCAAGGATGCAAACACGATGCCCCGCGATCCGCAATGTCCCAGCCCATCAGAGTGCCGGTCCGGGGGAGGACGTCAGGGGAGGATGCAGCCCTCGTGCGGGGAGTCGTCCGCGACCCAGAGTGCGTGCAGCGCCTGCTCGCCCAGCTCCGCCGTATGGCCCTCCTGGCCGCCGGGAGGGGCCACATGGACCTGCAGTGCCCCGCTGAACGGCTTGCGTTCGCCGACCTCGACGACGGCGTCGACGTCCACGCCCTCCCTGCTGAGATAGCGCAGAAGCTCCGGGTCGTCGTCGCTGATGCGGGTGATGTGCCCGTGGTGCCCCTCATCCAGCTCGGAGAGCAGCCGGGCCTCGGGAAGGGCGACGGTGCCGTCGGCCGTGGGGATGGGGTCGCCGTGGGGGTCACGGTCCGGGTGGCCGAGTTTCTCCGCCAGGCGTTCCACGAAAGTCTCGGAGACGGCGTGCTCCAGGAGCTCGGCTTCGTCATGGACCTCGTCCCAGGCGTAGCCGAGTTCGCGGACGAGGAACGTCTCGATGAGGCGGTGCCGCCGCACCACGGCCAGGGCCAGAGTCCGGCCTTCCGCCGTGAGCGTCACGGCGCCGTAGGGCTTGTGGTCCACCAGGCCGAGGTCCTTGAGCTTGCGCACCATCTCGGACACGGACGAGTTCGCCACGCCCAGCCGCTGGGCCAGCTGGGTGCTGCTGATGGGCTTGTCCTGCCACTCGGTGAACGAGTAGATGACCTTGACGTAGTCCTCGATCGAGGAGGAGGCGACGGCAGACTTCACGGCCCCAGTTTAGTCGAGGCCGGTGACGGCGCCGGGGTGGTGACCGGCCGCCGTCGTGCCGGCGCCGCGTTCTCTCACCCTCCGGGGACGAAGGTCAGCCAGATCAGGACCCCGTTGAGGACGATCACGAGGAGGGCGCTCACCGCTGCCGCCACCTGGAGTGCGGGATGGTCCGCGTGACGGCCCATGATGCGGCGGTCCCTGCTGAGCAGGAAGAGCGGGATGAGGGCGAAGGGGATGCCGAAGCTCAGGGCGACCTGGCTCAGGACGAGCACCTGCGTGGGGTCCATGCCGACCGCCAGGATGATCACGGCGGGGATGAGGGTGAGGACCCGGCGCAGCAGGAGCGGGATCTGCACCTTGAGCAGGCCGCCCATGATGGTGGCGCCGGCGTAGGACCCGACCGCGGTGGAGGCGAGGCCTGAGGCGAGCAGCCCGACGGCGAACACGGCGCCGATGACCGGGCCTAGCGTCGTCGTGATGGCGGCGTGGGCGCCCTCGATGCTGTCGGTGCCTTCACGGCCGCTCAGGGCGGAGGCCGCCAGCAGGAGCATGCCGATGTTCACGGCGCCGGCGATGGCCAGCGCGGAGACGACGTCCCAGCGGGTGGCCCTGATGAGACGGCTCAGGGTGCGCTCGTCCGGGTCGGCGCTTCCGACGGGGCGGTGCCGGTCGCGGGAGAGGGCGGAATGGACGTAGATGGCGTGGGGCATGACGGTCGCGCCGAGCATGCTGGCCGCGAGGAGCACCGATTCGGTGCCCTGGAAGCGGGGGACCAGGCCACCGAGGACTCCTCCGGCGCTGGGCGGGCTGACGATCAGCCCGCAGAGGAAGCCGACCGTGATGACGGCGAGCAGGACGATGATCGCGTTCTCGAAACTGCGCTGCCGCCGCCGGTTCTGCATCATGAGCAGGAACATGGAGGCCGCGCCGATGATGATGCCGCCGAGCGGGAGGGGGATGCCGAACAGCAGGTTGAGGGCGATGGCGCCGCCGACCACCTCCGCGAGGTCCGTGGCGACGGCGACGGTCTCGGCCTGGAGCCAGAAGAGCCGCCGGCCCCACGTGGGGAACCGCTGTCCCAGGAGTTCGGGCAGGGAGTGTCCGGTGACCAGACCGAGCTTGGCGGACTGGTACTGGACCATCACGGCCATGATGTTGGCGGCGACGAGGACCCAGACGAGCAGGTAGCCGAACTGAGCGCCAGCGGTGAGGTTGGCCGCGACATTGCCCGGGTCCACGTAGGCGATCGCCGCGACGAAGGCCGGTCCGAGGAGCAGGACTCCCGCGCCACGGCGCGGTGCGACGACTCCTGGGGACAGTTCGGTCTTCATCTCATCTCCTCTTGCTTAGGCAAGCCGAACTCAGCAATTTCGGCTTGCCTAAAACTGTAGAGTCAGAGTCCTGTCGGCGCAAGTGTGACTGTCAGAGCCGCGTGGTCTTCCAGGCGTAACAGCGGTAGGGGAGCGTGAGGACTTCGCCGGCGTGGTGGCCGAGGTGTTCGTACAGGTACCACTCGAGATTTCCCATGACCTTCTCGCGGGTCGCGGGAGACGCTCGCAGATAGTAGCTGCGGGACTTGGTCAACTCCAGGAGATCCTCCGGCGTCACCTCGTCCTGCCACGGGATCACGGCGCCCTGCAGCTCGCTGAAGCCGGGCCCGACGGCGGGAACGAAGTGCGGCTTGATGACGTCGCCGGCGTGCATGATGCGGGACAGCCGGTGCACCCACGGGACGGACGTGTCCAGCTGGTTCCAGATCAGGGCCAGGGTCCCGCCCGGCCGCAGGACCCGGACGGCTTCCGCGCTCGCGGCGTGAGGATCGAACCAGTGCCAGGCCTGGGCCACGGCGATCAGATCGGCGCTCTCCGCAGGAAGCCCGGTGGTCTCCGCCGTTCCCTGGACGGTCGCCACGCCGGGGAGTTCCGCATGCAGCTGAGCCAGCATGTCCGCGGAGGGCTCCACGGCCGTCACGTCCAGGCCGAGATCCACGAGCAGCGCCGTGTACTTCCCGGTTCCGGCGCCCACATCCACCGCCGACCGTGCCCCGGCGGGCACGCACCAGGCGGCCGACTCCGCAGGATAGGAGGGCCGGACCTGGGCGTAGTGCTCGCCGCCC
This sequence comes from Arthrobacter sp. RCC_34, assembly GCF_041360795.1. NCBI lineage: Bacteria > Bacillati > Actinomycetota > Actinomycetes > Micrococcales > Micrococcaceae > Arthrobacter > Arthrobacter sp. RCC_34. The sequence goes on from NZ_JBFUPW010000001.1 coordinate 721,991, forward strand.
CGTTCGAACGCGCGGCCCATCTCCCGGCGGGTGCTGGTGTCCATGCGGGGACCACCGGGCGGGGACACGTGACGGGCTGACATGCTAGCTCCTGGACGACGACGGGATCCGCCCGCGGAGCGCGCGGGAGGCTTGCCGTTTAAGGGTCGCACAGGGGACGGCCAGGCCCGCCTCTGTGCGACCGGACGTGCCACGTCAGAGGGTCAGTCAGTGGTGCTGCAGGGGGCGGCGCCCGCCGTGCCGGGGGTGTTCGGCGCCCAGTGCGGGTAGCTGCGCTGGTCGTTCGCGGGAACCCAGCGGCCGGCGTCCACGACGTAATCCCAGCCGAGACCGCGTTCGCGCAGCTGCCGGATCCCCTCGATGAGGCGCTCGGCGTCCTCAAGCCGTGATCCCAGACCGAAGCTGGCGCGGAGCGATCCGGCGGGCAGGCCCATCCGCTTGAGCAGCGGGTGGGCGCAGAACTTGCCGTCCCGGAGGCCGACCCCGTGCTCGGCGGAGAGGTACGCGGCCACGAGGCCGGCGTCGTAACCCTCTACGGAGAAGTTCACCACGCCGATCGAGTCGGTGGAATCGCTGAAGATCCGGTGCACGGTGACGCCGTCCAGGGCGGAGAGGCCATCCTCCAGGTGGCGGCGGATATCCGCCTCGTGCTGCTGCCAGGAGTCGTGGTCCAGGGACGCCAGGACCTGGGTCGCCCGGGCCAGGGTGGCCGCGCCGAGGACGTTCGGGGAGCCGCCCTCATGGCGTGCCGGGCCGGTGGTCCACACGACCGAGTCGAGGCGGGCCTCCCGCACGGCGCCGCCGCCGAGCAGGTGAGGGGTGCCGGCGTCGAGCCAATCGGCACGGCCCACCAGGACTCCGGCGCCGAACGGCGCGTACAGCTTGTGGCCGGAGAAGGCGAGGAAGTCGACGTCGAGCGCGGTGATGTCGATCCGGCGGTGCGGCGCCAGCTGAGCGGCATCCACGACGATCCGCGCGCCGTACTCGTGTGCCAGGGCGGCGAGCTCGGCGATCGGCAGGATCTCCCCGGTGACATTCGACGCGCCGGTGACGGCCAGGAGCGCGACGCCTCCGGTCTCGAGCTCCTCGCGCAGGGCGTCCACGGTGGCCGCGATGGTCTCCCGCGCCACCAGGCTCCGGTGACCGACCCGCTGCCAGGGGAGCAGATTGGCGTGGTGCTCGATGTCCAGGTAGAGCACGTCACCGGCCTGCTCGCCCTGGCGCTGGGGCAGGCAGCCCGCCAGCACGTTCAGCGAGTCGGTGGTGTTGCGCGTGAAGATCACCAGGTCATCCGGGCGTCCGCCCACGAAGCCGCGCACGATCTCCCGGGCGTTCTCGTACACCGAGGTGCTGATCTGCGAGGCGTAGCCGGCGCCGCGGTGCACGCTCGCGTAGTAGGGCAGGATCTCGTTCAGGTAGGCGGACACCACGCTGAGCGCGGGGGCCGAGGCGCCGTAATCGAGATTGGCGTACCGGACCGTGCCGCCTTGGATGAGCGGGGCCTGGATCTCCGCGCCGGTGACCGCCGCGAACGGATTGGCGGCCAGCGACGGCGCGTGGGAGCGTCCGCTTCCGGCGACGGCGGAGCGGGGGGCAAGGGTGTTGACGGACATGCTGGGACCTCTGCATCGTGGAGGGGCCCGCACAGGCGGGCACCGCGCTTGCCGCACCACTTTCTGTGGCCGGCCTGGTCGTCACCCGGGGCACCCCACCGCGTCTGGAGGGTTGCCGGCCAGCAAACCGGGGTTTAGCGCTGGCACTCGTGACCTGATTACGAGCGTAAAACAGCGGCGCGTCCCCGAAGGAACGCGCCGCCAATATTACGTGGAATATGACCTGATCAGGGGGCCTGCAGCAGATCGTCGAGGCCGGGATTGAGCCGACGGAGGAACTCCGAGTGGAGGATGCCGTTACTGGCCACCGCATTGCCGCCGAACGGCCCGTCCTGTCCGTCCAGCGAGGTGAAGCGGCCGCCGGCCTCGGTGACGATCGGCACGAGCGCGGCCATGTCATAGAGGTTCAGCTCCGGCTCGCAGGCGAGGTCCACGGCGCCTTCGGCCAGGAGGCAGTAAGACCAGAAATCGCCGTAGGCGCGGGTGCGCCAGACCGTGTCGTGGAGGTTGAGGAACTCGTCCCGCAGGCCGAGCTCCTTCCAGCCGCCCAGGCTGGAGTAGGACAGGGAGGCGTCCTCGAGGCGGTGGACGTCGGACACCTTCAGCCGAGTGGCCGAGGCGAGGGAACGGCCCGTGTAGGCGCCATGGCCCTTGGAAGCCCACCAACGGCGGCCCAGGGCGGGAGCGCTGACGACGCCGACCACCACCTGGTCGTCCTCGATGAGGGCGATCAGCGTGGCCCAGACCGGCACACCGCGCACGAAGTTCTTGGTGCCGTCGATCGGATCGATCACCCAGCGGCGGGAGGAGTGGCCCGTGGTGCCGAACTCCTCGCCGATGACGGAATCCCGCGGCCGGGCCCGGGACAGCTGGGCGCGGATGTACTCCTCGGCGCTCCGGTCCGCATCGCTCACCGGCGTCAGATCAGGCTTGGTCTCGACCTTCAGATCCTGGGCTTTGAAGCGCGCCATGGTCTGGGCATCCACCTGGTCCGCCATGACATGGGCAAGCCGGAGGTCATCGGTGTAGTTCTGGGAGGAGTCCATCATGGGTTAAACCGTACCCACAAAGCACGCATCCCAGCTCATCCGGGGCGTGGACGTGACCGCGCCGTCAGGGAGTGCCGAGCTCCTTGGCTTCGCGTTCCTCCTGCGTTCCGGCGTCCAGCACCCGGCGCAGCGACTCCAGCCGCGAGGCGCCGGCGGGTCCGGCGTGGCCCTCGGCCACCCAGGCGTCCAGGCCGCAGCCGATCGCCTGCGCGCCGTGCTTGCAGCCGCGCTCGCAGGCCTCGGTGCCAGGCGCCAGGTCCGGGAACGCCTGCAGGATGCGCTCGGGATCCACCAGCGCGAGCCCGAAGGAGCGGACACCGGGAGTGTCCACGATCCAGGTCCCGGGCCGTGCTCCCGGCATCTGGAGCGCCAGGGCGGAGCTGGAGGTGTGGCGTCCACGGCCCGTGACCGCGTTGACCTGGCCGGTGGCCCGTTCGGAACCGGTGAGGGCGTTGACCATGGTCGACTTGCCGACGCCGGAGTGCCCCAGGAGGACGCTGACGGAGCCGTCGAGCTCCTCCCGGAGTTCCTCGACGGCGGTGCCCAGCAGGGAGGCGGAGCCGCCGTCGGCGCTCCGGGCGTCGATCCCGCTCGCGCCGGCCTCCGTGGTGCGGCTGATGATGACCTTGAGATCCAGGGCCTGGTAGTTCGCCAGCAGTTCGGCGGGGTCCTTCACATCGGCCTTGGTGATCAGCAGGATGGGCTCGATGCCGGCGTCGTAGGCGGCCACGAGGGCGCGGTCGATGAAACCGGTGCGGGGTTCGGGGTTCGCGGCGGCGACCACGACCACGAGCTTGTCCGCGTTGGCCACGACGACGCGCTCCACCGGATCGGTGTCATCGGCGCTGCGCCGCAGCAGGGTCTTGCGGGGCTCGATCCGCACGAGGCGGGCCAGCGTGTCCGGATCGCCCGAGACGTCGCCCACCAGTGCCACGAAATCACCGACCACCACCGGATTGCGGCGGAGCTCCTTGGCCCGGGCGGCGATGATGGTCCGCTCCTGCGGGGTGCCCTCATCCAGCACGGCGGTGTAGCGTCCGCGGTCCACGGTGATGATGCGCCCGATCACCGCATCCGAATGGCTCGGGCGGTCTTTCGTGCGCGGCCGGGACCCTCGTTTGCTCGGCCGGAGCCGGACATCGGATTCATCCCAGGAGGACAGGGAACGACCGGACTGTCCATGCCCCACGTCAGGAGCCCGCCTGGGCGCCGGGCGCCGTGGTCGGTCCTGTGCTGCCGGCGGCGCCGTCCAGCATGGCTGTCCAGAGTGCAGGGAAATCGGGCATGGTCTTGGCGGTGGTGGCGATGTCCTCCACGAAGGTGTCCGGCACGGCCAGGCCCCAGATGGCGCCCGCGGTGGCCATGCGGTGGTCCGCATAGCTGTCCAGCACGGCGCCGTGCAGGGGAACCGGCCGGATGATCAGACCGTCAGTGGTCTCCTCGGCGTCACCGCCCATGCGGCGGATCTCCGTGACGAGGGCTTCGAGCCGGTTGGTCTCGTGACCGCGGAGATGCGCGATGCCGCTCAGGCGCGACGGCGAGCCGGCCAGGGCGCACAGCGCGGCCACCGTGGGAGCCAGCTCACTCGTGTCCGCGAAGTCGCCGCCCAGGATCCGCGGTCCGCCCTGCACCACGAGGGTGGTGCCGTCCAGGGTGACCGTGGCGCCCATCCGGAGGAGGATGTCCCGCCAGAGGTCGCCCACCTGCGTGGTGGGACTCGGCCAGTGCGGCACCCGGACGGTGCCGCCCGTGACGAGGGCCGCGGCGAGGAAAGGACCCGCGTTACTGAGGTCCTGCTCGATCCGCACGTCGAAGGCGCTGATGGGACCTGGCGAGACGAACCAGTGATCCGGCACGGAGTCGTCCACCGTGACGCCGAGGGAGCGGAGGACCTCGACGGTCATGCGGATGTGGTCCAGGCTGGGCACCGGCTTCCCGGCGTGCTCGATGTGGAGGCCGTCCTCGAAACGGGCGCCGACCAGGAGGAGGGCCGAGACGAACTGGCTGCTGCCGCTCGCGTCGATGATCACGTGGCCGCCGGGGACGGAGCCCTCGCCGCGCACGGTGAAGGGGAGCGCCGCCGGGGCGCCGCCGTCGTCGGACGTCAGGGTGATGCCGAGTGCCGCGAGAGCCTGGATGATCGCGCCCATGGGGCGCTGGCGTGCATGGGGGTCACCGTCGAAGTGGGTGTCACCCCGGCGCAGGGCCGCCAGCGGGGGGACGAATCGCATGACGGTCCCGGCGAGCCCGCAGTCCACGCTCACCGGCGAAGCGGGGGCGTCCTGGGGGATCGGTGAGATGAGCAGATCGGGACCGAAGGACCCGTCCCCGGGGACCTCCTCCACGGTGGCGCCCAGGCTGCGCAGGGCCGCGATCATCAGCGCCGAGTCGCGGGAATGCAGAGGCGCGCGGAGCCGGGAGGGGCCATCGGCCAGGGCGGCGAGCACGAGGTAACGGTTGGTCAGGGATTTGGAACCCGGCACGGAGACGGTCGCGTCGACCGGGCCGGAGGCCAGGGGAGCCGCCCAGGGCTGGGCGGCAGGGACTTGCTGAGGCACGAATCAGTCTCCCTTGGCGGCGCCGGAGCCACCCTCGGGGCGGTTCTGGACGCGCCAGACCAGGCTCGGCTTGCCCGCGGTGTCCACCATGGCCAGCAGGGCGGCGCCGTTAAGCGAGAGGTTCTTCAGCAACTGATGGCGGCGGGCGGCGCGGCCCTCCTTGGTGGTCGCGTCAGCGGCGCGGTAGTCCAGCGCGGTGGTGCAGGCCGCGGAGGCGGCGAGGATCAGGGCGGCGAGGCGGGGCAGCTTGCCGAACGCGAAGAGTGCTCCGGCGCCGAGCTGTGCGCCACCGGCTGCGCGGTTGAGGAAGGCGTCCCCGAGCTCGACCGGCAGGGTGTCCGCCACACGGCGTGCCAGCACGGCGGGCCGGACGGTGGGATCCTGCGCCTTCTTGATCTTGCGGATGCCGTCAGCGATGAAGCTGCTGGCGAGGAGCGGACGGGCAAGGATTCGAACCACGGACACGAGACCTCCTGGAGAGATGGGTTCACCTGGTGGGTCGCGGGACAGGATCGCCCGGACTACCTCTAGTCTTACACCTTTGCGGAATATTTGCGCCGCGGGAGCCGTTGTCCGAAGCAGTGATGACACGAGGAGAAGCCTCGTGCGGAGGATGTTTCAGGAGAGCCCATGCCCGTGGTCTTGGATCGCCCGGCAGCACCCGCGGTGCGGGCCGGTGGTTCCCCGCTTCCGGCGCTGCCCGCGGGGCTAGACTGGGACGCGATGAACACCACGGAATCGGAGAATCCCGGGTCCGGAGCCGCCGCGGCCCGGAAGACGGATGAAGAAGCAACGGGGCGGTCCGCCTCGGACAGCAGTGCGGTGGACGTCGCGTCCGAGAGCGACGATCAGCGACGGGCCCGTTTCGAGCGGGACGCCATGCAGTACGTGGACCAGCTGTATTCGGCGGCCATGCGCATGGCCAGGAACCCTGCCGACGCTGAGGATCTGGTGCAGGAGGCCTATACCAAGGCGTTCTCTGCCTTCCACCAGTACAAGCCCGGAACGAATCTGAAGGCCTGGCTGTACCGCATCCTGACCAATACGTACATCAACCTCTACCGCAAGCGGCAGCGCGAGCCTCTGCAGTCTCATGGCGAGACCATCGAGGACTGGCAGCTGGCGCGGGCGGAGTCCCATACGTCCACCGGCCTCCGTTCCGCAGAGACGGAAGCCCTGGATCACCTGCCGGACTCGGACGTCAAGCGGGCCCTGCAGGCCATTCCGGAGGAATTCCGGCTGGCGGTGTACTTCGCGGACGTCGAAGGCTTCGCCTACAAAGAGATTTCAGAGATCATGAACACCCCGATCGGGACGGTCATGTCCCGCCTGCACCGTGGACGCCGGATGCTCCGCGAGATGCTGGCGGAGTACGCGGCCGAGCGGGGGATCGGCGTGCGGCGCACCGCAGCTGACACGGCACCAGTGGAGAAAGCGAAATGAAAGACTGCCAAGGCCTGGGCGATTGCGAAGACGCCCGTATTGAACGCATCTACGAATACCTCGACGGCGCGCTGCCCCGCGCCGATGTGGAGGAGATCAAAGATCACCTGGCGAACTGCCCCAACTGCCTGGAGCAGCATGACCTCGAATGCATGATCCGCTCCATGGTGAAGCGTTCCTGCACCGAGGCCGCTCCGGATCAGCTCAAGCAGAGCATCCTGGAGAGGATCCACGCCGCCCGCGCTTGATCCCGTGAATCGCCGGGAGTCGCACGCAGTCAGCGGCTGATTCCCGGGGAAGCCCCCGGGCCCGTCCCTCGTGGACAGGCCCGGGGGCTTTCCCGTGCCCTGGCACCGGCCTCGTGGCAGACGGTCTTCCACGGAGTCGCCTATTGTTAATTGTTTAACTTTTTCTGTAACAGTCATTGAAGCGGACTGTGACGATCTGGTCTTGTGGAAGTGATCACACCCCGGCCGACCCGGCCCGGGCGTCCTGTGGTCCTCGCACCTCCACCCTGAAAGGTGACCACCATGAGAAAGAAGATCGTGAGCGCGGCCTCCGCCGGCGCCCTGACCCTGGGTCTGGGACTCTTCGGTGTGCTGCTCCCAGCCGTCCCGGCGCAGGCGGCCATCACGCCGACCGCCACGGACTCCGACGGCGACGGCCTGCCGGACGCCTGGGAGACCAACGGCGTCGACACGGACGGGGACGGGGTCATCGACCTCGACCTTCCCGCACTGGGGGCCGACCCCCACCGGGCGGATCTCTTCGTCGAGCTGGACTACATGCCCGGCCTCCTGCCCTCCACGGCGGAACTCGACAGGATCCGGCAGGGTTTCGCCGACCTTCCCGTCAACAACCCCGACGGCACCACGGGCGTCACCATCCACCTCGACGCGGGATCAGCGCGCGGAGCGGCCTACGACCTGGGCGGCGGCAATGAGATCCCGTACAAGCAGAACCTGAGCGGCGTGGACGAGGTCCGCACGCTCCGGCAGCAGTACTCCGACGCGAACCGTGCCAATGTCTTCCACTACGCGGTGTTCGGGGACAGTTACGGCAGCGGCTCGTCCTCGGGGCAGGCCTGGATCAACGGGCTGGAGCTCCTGGTGACGGTGGGCCCCCGCTACTGGGGCAACGCCAGCAGCGACACCCGTGTGGGAACCTTCATCCACGAGCTCGGGCACAACCTCGGCCTGACGCACGGCGGCGCTGACAACGTCAACAACAAGCCGAACTACCTGAGCATCATGAACTACTCCTATCAGCTGACGGGAGTCCCGCAGACCGCCGGAGGCGCCTACTTCGGCTACTCCACCCGCTCGCAGATCAGCCTCAATGAGGCGGCCCTCAACGAGGCGGCCGGTCTCGGCCCCGCGGCGGCGGGCAATCAGCTGTACTGGTGGACCGGTGGCACCCGGCACCAGGCCCGGGCCGACGCCGCGATCGACTGGAACTGGAACGGGGCCATCAACGCGGGCACCGTGAAGCAGGACATCAACAAGGACAATGCGGTGGGCACCCTGAACGCCCCGAATGATCTGCAGAACCTGAGCCTCGCGGTCGGCACCAAGGGCAAGGCGTACAGCGGCCGGACCGCCCGCAGCGCTCCGGTCCCGCTCGTGGCCGAGACGAATGAACTCACCTACGAACTGGCCCGGCAGCTCCACCCGGACAAGGTCCCGGCCAAGCGCTGAGCGGCGTGAGCGTGCCGAGCGCCGGCTCACACCCTGAACGCCCGACGTCGGCCCTCATCCCGCGCCGATGGCGCGGTTTCGCTCCGGTCCCCTCCATATGGGAGACTTGAGGGCAGCTCTTTGAGAGTCGAGAACAGAAGGAGTCCAGCTATGAGCAAGCGTGCACGCAAGCGTCGTGATCGTAAGCGTGGCGGTGCCAACCACGGCAAGCGCCCCAACACCTGAGACTGACTGCCGCCCGGTGCGGCAGATCATCTCAGCGTGACGCTGAACAGTCGGGCCCTGGAACCATTGCGGTTCCAGGGCCCGAGGCGTCTGTCCGCCGGGTGGGTCCGTGGCGGGATCAGTTCCTGAAGAGCTCCTTGGCGTCGGCTCGGGCCCTGTCCAGGATCATGCGCAGGGATTCCAGCTCGGTCTCCGTCAGCTCGCCGTGGGCTTTGCGGAGCCTCACGAGCATCAGGAGCTCCGACCGGAAGCCCGTGATGAGCTGTTCCGCGGCCTGGCTGAGGGCGGTGGCCCGGGCCTGCGACGCCGACGTTCCCGGCTTCACATACCCGTGGTGCGCGGCCTCGGCGCGGGCCTGGCGGGTGGTGGAGGTCAGTTCCTCGCGGAGGGACCGGATATTGCTCCCGATGTCCTCCCGCAGCGTGTCCGCCAGGCGCCGGACGGAGGCCGAGATGTCGTTCTCCACGCCGGACAGCTCCTCCCGGCGGTTCGCGAGTTCGCGGCGGCCGGCGTCGGTCAGGCTGTAGCTCGTGCGCCGTCCGTCCACCTGGGTGCTGACCAGCCCTTCCTCCTCCAGCTTGGCGAGCCGGGGATAGATGGTCCCGGCGCTGGGGGAGTAGGTCCCGTTGAAGCGGTCGCTGAGGGCCTTGATGAGGTCGTAGCCGTGTTTGGCGCCGTCCTCCAGCAGGGCCAGAAGGTAGAGACGCAAGGCGCCGTGGGCGAAGACGGGGGGCATTACAGTTCTCCTTCCTCGTCCGGGGCGTGCACCACCGAGACGTCGCCGGACACGGAGTTGGTGCGGAGCACCAGGAGGTGTTCCTCCGGTCCGACGATCGTGGCGACCGTGTTCTTCACGGGCATGTACCGCTGCGTGTCGATGGTGACCTGGCCGGAGCCGGTCTTGGCCTTCAGGTCGACGCCCACGGTGTGGGGGAGACGGATGGTCATGTCGCCCGAGACGGTGTTGGCCCCGATGTCCTGCGTGTCCGCGGAGACGTCCAGGAGGATCTCGCCGCTGACGTTGTTGAGCCGGACGTGGTTGAGCGCGCCCGTGGCCGTGACGGCTCCGGACACGGTGTTCACGGACAGGCTGCCGTGGTGATTGCGCACGATCGCCTCGCCGCTGACCGAGTTCACGTCCAGGTGGGAGGCGGTCCGGTCGGCCACCACATCGCCGGAGACGGTGTTGAGGGAGGTCTTGGCCGTGGTGCCGGAGACCAGCCCGTTGCCGGCGACGGTGGACGCGTCCACCTGGATGCCGGCGGGAACGGCGATGCTGATGATGACCGAGTTCTCCTGGGACTGGGTGACGGTGTTCATGACGTTCTTGAACCAGCCCTGAGGGCCCGGTTCCTGGTGCCGGACTTCGAGGCGTCCGGCGTTGAAACTGACATCGAGGGGATCACCGGAGATCTCGGAGACCTCGATGCGGGTGAGGCTGTCGTCGTGGGTGACCACGTCGAAGCGCCCGTGCACGATGCCGAGCTTCAGGGATGTCACACCTTCGATGTCGATCGTCTGCGGACCGGTGACGGCCCAGCGTTCCTCTGCCATGCTCTCCTCCTCGGATCTTGCGATATATCGCGTTTGTGATTTCACGATATATCGCGATATATCTCGAGTCAAGAGGTTCCTTAAACGCACTGAGTGCTCAGTTGTTGCGGGTGTCGGCGTCCGACACCCGCAACAACTGAGCACTCAGTGGAAGAAGGGAGGGTCAGTCCGTGGGCTCCGCGATCTTGAGCCACTGGAACCAGCCGCGGTGCAGGACGAGCCATGCCATCAGCCCGTACCCGGCCTGGCCCGGAGCGCCGGCATTGGCCGCCAGGTCGTTGCGCCACTGCTCGTGATTGAGCAGGGGAGCGAAGGTGTCGACATACAGGTGGTGCCGGCGAGTGGTCACATCGGCGAAGGCCGTGTTGAGTTCTGCCAGGCGCCGGTTCTTGGCGGGGTCGAGGCTGGGGGGAGGACCCACCACGAAGACGGAGACGCTCGCCTGCGACGCGTGGTCCAGGATGTTCGCCAGATTCAGGCGACTGCGCGCGGTGGAGAGCCCGAAGTCGATGTCCCGTCCGGAGAGGCCGATCACCAGGCGGTTCTCGTAGCCCTGACCGAAACGGCGGCCCGTCTCATCCGCCCAGCGCGCGGACAGGCCCTCGGTGCCCTCTTCGGGACACGGGAGCGAATAGCTCTCCAGGGCGAACTGGTCCCGCGGCGTGCGCGCCAGGACTCGTCCGTACCAGCCCAGCGCGCGGGGGTCGCCGAGTCCTGCCAGCAGTTCGTCGCCGATCGCGGCGATTCGAAGTTTCCTGTCCTCCACAATGTCCTTTCGCGCAGCTGAAGCGCCGTGTCCGGCGCAGCGTCCCCACTCCATTAAACGACAGACGCCCGCCGCCTGCGCCACGAAGCGCAGGTGACGGGCGTCTGAATGCCGCGACGCGCCGTCGTCGTCAGCCATAGGGCGGAGACGACGACGGCGCGTCGGCAGGGTCAGGCGCGGTGGTCGAAGGCCTGCTGCAGGAGCAGTGCGTTCTCGGCCGCGTGCCGCTTGCCGGTGCCGGCCGCGGTCGAGGCGGAAGCACGGCGGCTGACCAGGCGGACCGGGCGGTCCAGGGACGGCACCAGGTTCAGGGCCATGAAGCTCCACGGGCCCTGGTTGGCGGGCTCGTCCTGGGCCCAGACCACATCGGCGTTCGGGTACTTCGCCAGCTCCGCGCGGATCTCCTCTTCGGGCAGCGGGTAGAGCTGCTCGACGCGGACGATCGCCGTGCTGGAGTCCTGGGACTTGTCCCGGTTCGCCAGCAGGTCGTAGTACAGGCGTCCTGCCACCAGGATGACCCGCTTCACGGCAGCCGGATCCAGCTCGGCGTGATCGCCGATCACCGGCTGGAAGCCGCCCGTGGTGAAGTCGGTCACCGAGCTGGCGGCGCCCTTCAGGCGGAGGAGCTGCTTCGGGGTGAAGACGATCAGCGGCTTGTGCGGGCGGCTGTAGGCATGGCGGCGCAGGAGGTGGAAGTGGTTCGCCGCGGTCGTCGGCTCCGCCACCACCATGTTGTTCTCCGCGCACATCTGGAGGAAGCGCTCGATGCGGGCCGAGGAGTGGTCCGGGCCCTGGCCCTCGTAGCCGTGCGGCAGCATGAGGACGAGCGAGGAGCGCTGGCCCCACTTCTGCTCGGCGGAGGAGATGAACTCGTCGATCACGGTCTGGGCGCCGTTCACGAAGTCACCGAACTGCGCCTCCCACATGACGAGAGCATCCGGACGCTCGACGGAGTAGCCGTACTCGAAGCCCATGGCCGCGTATTCGGAGAGCAGCGAGTCGTAGATCCAGAGCTTGGCCTGGTCCTCGGAGAGGCTGTCCAGCGGAGCCCATTCCTGGCCGGTCTTGCGGTCGTGGAACACCGCGTGGCGCTGCACGAACGTGCCGCGGCGGGAATCCTGGCCGGTGAGACGGACAGGGACGCCCTCCATGACGAGCGAGCCGAAGGCCGCGATCTCGCCGAAGCCCCAGTCGATGCCGCCGTCGACGGACATCTGCGCACGCTTCTCAAGCAGCTGCTTGAGCTTGGGGTGGACGGTGAAGCCCTCGGGGATGTTGAGGAAGGCCTTGCCGATGTGGGCGAGGGTCTGCGCGCTGATCGCGGTGGTGCTCGGCGTGTTGACCATGCCGTCGTTGCGCTGGGCCATCGGCCGCTCGATGCCGGACACGGCCGCGGAATCGGAGGTGATGACCGGGATCGGGGAGGTCTGGGCGGCGTGGGTTTCCGCGAAGACCCGCTCCAGGCGCTCCTGGTAGTCGCGCAGCAGCTGCTCCGCCTCTTCCTCGGTGATGTCGCCACGGCCGATCAGGGCCTCGGTGTACAGCTTGCGGACGCTGCGCTTGGCTTCGATCAGGTTGTACATGAGCGGCTGGGTCATCGAGGGGTCATCTCCCTCGTTGTGACCGCGGCGGCGGTAGCAGACCATGTCGATCACGACGTCCTTGTGGAACCGCTCGCGGAACTCGAAGGCCAGCTGTGCCACGCGGACCACGGCCTCCGGGTCGTCGCCGTTCACGTGGAACACCGGCGCCTGAATCATCTTGGCGACGTCCGTGGAATACGTGGAGGACCGCGAGGAGGACGGCGACGTGGTGAAGCCGACCTGGTTGTTCACGATCACGTGGATGGTGCCACCGGTGCGGTAGCCGCGCAGCTGGGAGAGGTTGAGCGTCTCCGCCACCACGCCCTGGCCCGCGAAGGCCGCGTCGCCGTGGACCAGGATGGGCAGGACCGGGAAGGCGGTGCCCTGGTCGAGAAGGTCCTGCTTGGCGCGGACGATGCCTTCCAGCACCGAGTCCACGGCCTCCAGGTGGGACGGGTTGGCGGCCAGGTACACCTTGGTGGTGTTGCCCGACTCGGAGGTGAAGGTGCCCTCGGTGCCGAGGTGGTACTTCACGTCACCGGAACCCTGGACGCTGCGCGGGTCCTGCGTGCCTTCGAACTCGCGGAACACCTGGGCGTAGGTCTTGCCGGCGATGTTGGTCAGCACGTTGAGGCGGCCACGGTGGGCCATGCCGATCGCGACCTCGTCGAGGCCCTTGTCCGCGGCGTCCGAGATGATGGCGTCCAGCAGCGGGATGAGGGACTCGCCGCCTTCCAGGGAGAAGCGCTTCTGGCCGACGAACTTGGTCTGCAGGAAGGTCTCGAAGGCCTCCGCGGCGTTCAGGCGGGAGACGATGCGCAGCTGCTCTTCCCGGCTCGGCTTGGAGTACGGGTGCTCCAGCTCATCCTGGAACCACTGGCGCTCCTCGGGATCCTGGATGTGCATGTACTCGATGCCGGTGGTGCGGCAGTAGGCGTCGCGCAGCACGCCGAGGATGGTGCGGAACTTGAGGAACTGCTTGCCGCCGAAGCCTCCGGTGGGCCACTCGCGGTCCAGGTCCCAGAGGGTCAGGCCGTGGTTGAGCACATCCAGGTCCGGGTGCTTGCGCTGGACGTACTCGAGCGGATCGGTGTCCGCCATGAGGTGGCCGCGCACGCGGTAGGAGTGGATGAGCTGCTGGATGCGGGCGACCTTGTTGATCTCGTCGGCCGGGTCGACCTGGACGTCCGGGCTCCAGCGCACGGGCTCGTACGGGATGCGGAGCTCTTCGAAGATCTCGTCGTAGAAGTTCTGCTCTCCCAGCAGGAGCTGGTGGACGATCCGCAGGAACTCGCCCGAACCGGCGCCCTGGATGACGCGGTGGTCATAGGTGGAGGTCAGGGTGATGATCTTGCCCACGGCCATCTCGGCGAGCTTCTTCTCGCTGGAGCCCTGGAACTCGGCCGGGTACTCGAGAGCGCCGACGCCGATGATCGCGGCCTGGCCCTTGGACAGACGCGGGACCGAGTGCACCGTTCCGATGCCGCCGGGGTTGGTGAGGGAGACCGTGGTGCCGGAGTGGTCGTCGGCGGTCAGCTTGCCGTTGCGGGCGCGCTTGATGAGGTCCTCATAGGTGCGCCAGAACTCGGCGAACCGCAGGGTCTCGGCCTTCTTGATGTTCGGCACCACGAGCAGGCGGCTGCCGTCCGGCCGGGGCATGTCGATCGCGATGCCGAAGTTCACGTGGGCGTTCTCGACCGCGACCGGCTTGCCGTCCTGCACGTCGTACGTGACGTTCATGGAGGGGAACTGCTTGAGCGCCTTGACCACGGCGAAGCCGATGAGGTGCGTGAAGGAGACCTTGCCACCACGGGCGCGGGCCAGGTGGTTGTTGATGACCACGCGGTTGTCGATCAGGAGCTTGGCCGGGACGGCGCGCACACTGGTCGCCGTGGGCACCTCGAGGCTGGTGATCATGTTGGCCGCGATGGCCTTCGCCGGGCCGCGGAGGACCTGGACCACGTTCTCCTCCTGCGGGCCGGATTCCGCGGGAGCGCTCTTGGGCAGCTGGGCGGGGATGGGCGCGGTGGCCGTGGTGCGGTTGCCATCCTTCGCGACGACGCGCGGCGGGGCCTTGGGCGCGGGCGCGGCGGGGGCGCTCTGGGCCGATTCAGCCTGGGCCGGGCTTCCCTGGGCCGGGGTGGCGGGTGCCGGAGCGGCAGGCGCCGGTGCTGCGGCGGCGGGCGGCGCCGTCGCGGGAGCAGATGAGGCGGGGGCCTCGGTCGCAGTGGCGGTCTTGGTCGCCGTGGCCACGGTCGGCAGCACCTGAGTCTGCGTCGACGGGGCCGGGTTGCCTGAACCGTAGTTCTCGAAGACAGACCACCACTTGGAGTCCACAGAGTTCTTGTCTTTCAGAAACTGCTCGTAGAGCTCATCTACAAGCCACTCATTTCCGCCGAACTCTTCGGGTAGACGGTGGTTTGGCTGCTCTGGCACGTGATACGCCTCTTCCATTTTTGTTTGCCCGCTGGAATGAGAGCCGGCCTCGGTGCCGGCCTGGTCCAGTGCCGGGTTGCGTGAACCCAGACCTTTGCCAGTCTAGTGACGAGGCTTGCTGAGGGCTAATCTACAGAGCGTAAAAGTTTGCGTGCCATCCGGGCCCTCCTCTGGATAGACTGGTGTTCTTATGGACAGTCATTCCAGGTGCCGGCCTGGACGCTCCCGACGCCGCCGCAGCCATGCTGCCCCCGCGGCGTCCGATCCAGCCGGCAGACCCCGATCCCATGCCCATCCACCCACCCGCGGACTGACCGCTGCCAGTCGAGGGGGTGACCACGCTCCATGGAATGGCTCTTCCTCGTCTTCGGCATCCTGCTGATCTTCGGCACCGGCTTCTTCGTGGCCGTGGAATTCTCCCTCGTGGCACTCGATCAGGCACAGGTCCAGGCCGCCGTCGACGACGGCGACGAGGCCGCGAAGCCCTTGCTGGCCTGCCTGAAGTCCCTCTCCACCCAGCTGTCCAGCTGTCAGCTGGGCATCACCCTGACCACGCTCCTCACCGGTTACGTGCTGGAGCCGTCAGTCGGCAGTCTGCTGAAGGAACCCCTCCGGGGCCTCGGCATCGCCGATCCGACGCCGGTGTCCCTCGTGATCGCGATGATCGCGGCCACCGTGTTCTCCATGATCCTGGGCGAGCTGGTGCCCAAGAACCTCGCGATCGCCCAGGCGATGGCGGTCGGCAAGGCCGTGGCACGCCCGCAGCTGGTGTTCACCATGATCTTCAAGCCCGCGATCATCGTTCTCAACGGCTTCTCCAACAAGGTGCTCGGCATCTTCGGCCTGGAGGCCAAGGAGGAGATCTCCGGAGCGCGCACCCCGGACGAGCTCGCCTCGCTCGTGCGCCGTTCCGCGGAGATGGGGACGCTGGATCCCGGCACCGCCGAATTCCTGGCACGGACCCTGCGCTTCTCCGACAAGACCGCGGCCGATGTCATGACCCCGCGTTTCCGCATGGAGACGCTGGATGCGGTGGAGCCGGTGACGGCCGTCGTCGACGCGGCCCGCGCCACCGGCTATTCCCGCTTCCCCGTCACCGGAGAGTCCGTGGACGACATCAGGGGAGTGGTGCATATCAAGAAGGCCGTGGCCGTGCCGACGGTCAAGCGTGCCGAGCTGGAGGTCGGGTCCCTCATGACCGAGGTGTTCCGGGTTCCGGAGACCATCCCGCTGGACGATCTGATCGCCGAGCTGCGGGCCTCCAATATGCAGCTGGCCGTGGTGCTGGACGAATACGGTGGCACCGCCGGCGTCGTGACGCTGGAGGACCTGGTCGAGGAGATCGTGGGCGAGGTCGCCGATGAGCATGACCGGCGGAGGCCGGGTGTGCTCCAGGGCGCCGACGGCCGCTGGTTCTTCCCGGGCCTCCTGCGTCCGGACGAGGTCGGCGCTCAGATCAAGGGCCTCGTGATCCCCGAGGACGGTTCCTACGAAACGGTGGGTGGCTTCGTGATGAGCAGCCTGGGACGCATCCCGGTGGCCGGCGATCACGTGGCGGTCCACGGCGGCGAACTGCGCGTCGTGCGGATGGACGGACGCCGGGTGGACCGGCTCGCCTTCCTGCCCCGTGACGAGGAGACCGGAGAGGGGGCACGCCATGAGTGACTGGATGGGAATCCTCTGGCTGGTGGTGCTGCTGCTCGGCAACGCCTTCTTCGTGGCGGCCGAGTTCGCCATCATGTCCGCCCGGCGCAGCCAGATCGAGCCTTTGGCCGAGGCGGGGTCGCGACGCGCGGCCACCACCTTGAAGGCCATGGAACAGGTCTCGCTCATGCTCGCCTGTGCGCAGCTCGGCATCACGGTGTGCTCGCTGCTGATCCTGCAGGTGGCCGAACCGGCCATCCATCACCTGATCGCGGAGCCGCTGGAGCATCTGGGCATTCCGGAGACGCTCGCCGGCGCGCTGGCGTTCGCCGCGGCACTGATCGTGGTGACCTTCCTGCACGTGACCTTCGGCGAGATGGTGCCGAAGAACATCTCGGTGTCCGCCGCGGACAAGGCGGCCCTGCTGCTGGCCCCGGTGCTGGCGGCGCTGGCGACCATGCTCCGTCCGGTCGTGGCCACGCTGAACTGGTGCGCCAACCACGTGCTGAAGCTCATGCGCGTGGAACCGAAGGATGAGGTGACGTCCACCTTCACCCTCGAAGAGGTGCAGTCGATCGTCCACGAATCCACGCGGCACGGCCTCGTGGAGGACGACGCCGGCCTGCTCACCGGTGCTCTGGAGTTCTCCGAGCGCCGCGCGTCCCAGGTCATGGTCCCGCTGGACCGGCTGGCCACGCTCAGCGAGGACGCCACCCCGCAGCAGTTCGAGCGGATGGTCGCCCGGACCGGGTACTCCCGCATCCTGCTGAAGGACGACGAGGGAGAGCTGTCCGGTTACCTCCACATCAAGGACGTCATCTCCATTCCGGAGTCCCAGTACGACCAGCCCATCGCCGTGGTCCGCCAGCGTTCGCTGGTGAACATCGACCCGGAGATGGAGATCGAGGACGTGCTGGCCCGGATGCAGAAGAGCGGGTCCCATGTGGCCCGGGTGGTGGACGGGCAGGGTCACACCCTGGGCGTCCTCTTCCTCGAGGACGTCATCGAGGAGCTCGTGGGCGAGATCCAGGACGAGACCCAGGCGAAGGACGCCGTGCGGTACTGGGAGAGCCAGCGGGCGCACGAGGATCAGTGAGTTCCGCCCTTAAATGGAAATGATTCTCATTTAGGTCTAGGCTGGGGGAAGCAACCTTCCCCCAGCCTGAACCAGAGGTGCCCGTGCAGTCCCGAAAGAACGTGCAGTTCCGTAAGAAGACCCTGTCCCTGACCGCGCTGTCCGGCGTCGTCCTCCTCGGCGTCGCCGCCTGCTCCACCCCCGGCAGCAGCGCCGCGGGCACGGAGAGTGGCACGTCCGGCGGGATCACCGTCGTCGCGTCCACGAGCGCCTACGGCAGTCTCGTCAAGGCGATCGGCGGTGACAAGGTGACGGTCGAGTCGATCGTCTCCAAGATCAGCCAGGACCCCCACTCCTACGAGGCCACGGCACAGGATCGTCTCAAGGTCTCCAAGGCCGGCCTCGTCGTGGTGAACGGCGGGGGCTATGACGCGTTCATGGACGGCATGGTGGCCGACGCCAAACTCGATCCCGCCAATGTCATCAACGCGGTGACCGTCTCCGGCCTCCAGCAGGAGAGCACCGAAAGCCCCGCCCCGAGCGCCTCCGCAGCGGACGGCCACGACCACGGGCACGATCACGACCACGGCTCTTTCAACGAGCACGTCTGGTACAACTTCCCGGCCATGCAGAAGGTCGCCGCCCAAGTGGAGCAGCGTCTGAGCGCGCTGGCCCCGGCGTCGGCGGCGGAGTTCAAGCACAACGCGGAGGCCTTCACCGCCCGTCTGGGCGACTACCAGCAGACCCTGGAGAAACTGACGAAGGGCAGCCATGTGGATGTGGCGGTCACCGAGCCCGTCCCGCTCTACCTCCTGGAGGCGGCGGGCCTGCACAACGTCACTCCGGAGGAGTTCACGAGCGCCGTGGAGGAGGGGCATGACGTCCCAGCCTCCGTCCTCGACGAGACCCTCAAGCTGTTCTCGGCGAAGAAGGCGTCCTTCCTCGCCTACAACGAGCAGACCTCCGGCCCGCAGACCGAAGCGGTGAAGAAGGCCGCCACCGACGCCGGCGCGCCGGTCGTGTCCTTCACCGAGACCCTGCCGGAGGGCAAGGACTACCTGAGCTGGATGTCGGACAACGTGAACGCCGTCCAGAAGGCCGTGGAGAAGGTCCGGGGCTAAAGTGAGAGTGGTGCGCCGCTGCGCATCCTCCATCGTCCCGTGCTCAGGGAGAACATGAACGAGAACACGATTCATCCGGCCCCGGCCTCCCTGATGTCACTCAGGGAGGCCGGGCTCGGCTTCGGTCAGCGCGTCCTCTGGGAGGACCTGAACCTGGACCTCAAGGCGGGGGAGTTCCTCGCCGTGCTCGGCGCCAACGGCAGCGGCAAGAGCTCGCTGCTCCGCGTCCTGCTGGGGCTCCTGCCGCTGACCGCCGGAACGCTGGAGAGCAGGGTCCCCAAGGAACGCGTGGGCTACGTGCCCCAGCAGAAGTCGTTCGCCCCGGACACCGCCCTCCGGGCGCGCGATCTCGTGGCGCTCGGTGTCGACGGGCACCGCTGGGGCGTCCGGTTGGAACGGCGCGGCGTCAATCGCAAGGTCGATGAGCTGCTGGCGCACGTCGGGGCCACGGACTATGCCAAGGTCCCGGTGGGGCAGCTCTCAGGCGGCGAACAGCAGCGCCTGAGGATCGCGCAGGCGCTTGCAGCTGACCCCGCCATCCTGCTCTGCGATGAGCCGCTGCTCTCCCTGGATCCGCGGCACCAGAACATCGTGAGCGAACTGGTCAACCGGCAGTGCCGCGATGAGGGCTCCGCCGTGGTGTTCGTGACCCACGAACTCAACCCTGTGCTGCCCTATGTGGACAAGGTCCTCTACCTGGCCGGGGGACGCTTCTGCATCGGCACTCCTGACGAGGTCATGAACACCGAGACCCTGTCCGAGCTGTACCAGGGTCGTGTGGAAGTGATCCGGTCCGGTGACCGGCTGATGGTCTCGGGCATCCCCGAACAGGTGCACCACGAACAGGAGAGCGAGTAAGTGGACTTCAACTCCGTTCTGAGCGCCATCTTCAACTTCGAGAATTACGGCGAACTGCTGGCCCTGCTCCAGAACTCCCTCTGGGCCGGAGCGGTCCTGGGCGTGCTCGGCGGGCTGGTCGGAGTGTTCGTGGTCAAGCGGGATCTCTCCTTCGCCGTGCACGGCATCTCCGAGCTGTCCTTCGCCGGCGCGTCCTTCGCCCTGCTGATCGGCGCGGACGTGGTGTTCGGCTCGCTGCTCGGCTCCGTGGCCGCGGCCCTGCTCCTGGGTGTGATGGGTCTGCGGGCCCGGGAGAAGAACTCCCTCATCGGGGTGCTCATGCCGTTCGGCCTCGGTCTGGGCATCCTGTTCCTCTCGCTGTACGAGGGCCGCGCGGCCAACAAGTTCTCCCTGCTCACCGGCCAGATCGTCTCGGTGGACGCGGTGCAGCTCCAGATGCTCGCGATCACCGCCGCGCTCGTGATGGTGGCTCTCGTGGTGCTGTGGCGCCCGCTCAACTTCGCCAGCGACGACCCCGATGTGGCCGAGGCCCGGGGCGTCCCGGTCAAGGGCCTCTCGATGGCCTTCATGCTGATCCTGGGCGTCTCCGTGGCGCTGTCCATCCAGGTGGTGGGCGCTCTGCTGGTCCTCGCCCTGCTCATCACCCCGGCGGCGGCCGCGTTCAAGGTCACGGGTTCGCCGGCGCTCGTGGTGCTGCTGAGTGTCGTTTTCGCCACGACCTCCACCGTGGGCGGCATCCTGCTGGCGCTGGGAGGACGCATCCCGATCAGCCCGTACGTCACGACCATCTCGTTCCTCATCTACCTCGTGTGCTGGGGCATCGGGTCCTGGCGCAAACGGAAGGGCCGCAACGGGCGTCGCGTCGAGGTCGTGGCAGGTGCCTGAGCCGGCGGCGGCCCCTGCCCGCACTCTGACCGACGACGACGGCCGGGCGCGCGTGCAGCGGCGGACCCTCGCCGTCGTCGTGATCAGTCAGATCCTGGGCGGCGCGGGGCTCACGGCCGGCATCACGGTGGGCGCTCTCCTGGCGCAGGAGATGCTCGGCAGCGACGGCGTCGCCGGGCTGCCGACGGCGCTCTTCACCCTGGGTTCCGCCCTCGCGGCCTATCTCGTGGGCCGGACGACGCAGCGTTTCGGCCGCCGGCCCGGGCTGGCGTTCGGCTTCGGCGCGGGCGCTCTGGGCGCGGCCGGCGTGGTGCTGGCCGCGATCCTGTGGAACCCGGCTCTGCTCTTCGTCTCGCTGTTCCTGTACGGTGGCGGATCCGCCACCAACCTCCAGGCCCGTTACGCCGGGACCGATCTCGCGACGGCCGATCAGCGGGGCCGGGCCGTGAGCATCGCCCTGGTCTCCACCACCCTGGGCGCGGTGGCGGGCCCCAATCTGGTGGAGCCGCTCGGCGCACTGGCCGGGTCGTGGGGTCTGCCGGTCCTCTCGGGGCCGTTCCTGCTGGCCGCGGTGGCCTATGCGGCCGCCGGTCTCGTGCTCTGGGTCCTGTTGCGGCCCGATCCGTACCGCCTGGCCCACGAGCTGCGGCGGGAGGCGGAGGCCGTGGCGGTTCCGGAGGATTCGGAGTCGCCGACGCCGGGTGACGCGGGAGTCGTGCCGGAGAAGAAGCCCGCGCGTCACGGCGTCGCGCTGGCCGCGCTCATCATGGTGCTCACTCAGGTGACCATGACCGCGATCATGACCATGACCCCGGTGCACATGCGGGCACACCACCACGGTCTGGGCGAGGTCGGTCTGGTGATCGGCGTCCACATCGGCGCGATGTACCTGCCGTCCCTCGTCACGGGCTGGCTCGTCGACCGGATCGGCAGGGTCTGGATGGCCTGCGCCGGCGGGCTCGTGCTGGTGGCCTCGGCCATCCTGGCGACGCTCGCCCCGAGCGATTCCCTGGGGCTGCTCCTGCTCGCGCTGGCTTTGCTGGGCCTCGGCTGGAACTTCGGCCTCATCACGGCGACCGCGCTCCTGGTGGACGCGACCGAACCGGACAGCCGCGCGCGGGTGCAGGGCGGCGTCGACGTTCTGGTCGCCTTGTCCGGAGCCGGCGGAAGCGCCATGGCCGGTGTGGTGATGGCGGCGGGGGACTACTCCGCGGTCACCATCGCGGGCGGGGTGCTCGCCCTCCTGCTCATTCCTGTCGTGCTGTGGTCCCAGAAGACGCGGAGCATTCGGCGCACAGCCCCATGATCTCCACGGTGTGGGTGACGGCCGTGAAACCGTGCTCGGCGGCCATCTTCGCGGCCCAGGCCTCGACGGCGGGCGCCTCGATCTCCACGGCCTTGCCACAGCGGCGGCAGAGCAGGTGATGGTGATGGCTGTCGGCCTCGCAGCGGCGGTAGACGGCCTCGCCGTCGGTGCTGCGGAGGACGTCGACGGCGCCCTCGTCCGCCATGGACTGCAGGATGCGGTAGGTGGTGGCCAGGGAGACCGACACGCCGGAGTCCTGCAGGGAACGGTGGAGCTCCTGCGTGCTGACGAAGTCCTCCAGCTGGTCCAGGGCGGCGTCCACTGCGAGACGTTGTTTGGTCACCCTCGTCTGCACCCGGGCCTCTGAGCTCTGCTCCACGACTACTCTCCTGGTTGTCCTGTCCTGAACGTTCAGTTTAACAAGGAGCGGGTGGGGATTAGTCCCATCGGGCCCCCGCGCGGTGAGACGTCGGGCTCAGCCGGGATGGCAACAATCGGCTTCCCAGGGCGCCCCGGCGGTCCGGCCGCTAGGCTTCACTGCCATGGCCTCCTTGAAAACCGTCACGCTGTCCGATGGCGCCGTTCTGCCCGCGCTGGGTCAGGGCACCTGGTTCGTGGGGGACGACCCCTGGCGCCGCGACGCCGAGATCGCCACGCTGCGGGAGGGGATCGACCTCGGCCTGACCCTGGTGGACACCGCCGAGATGTATGGCGACGGGCGCTCGGAGGATCTGGTGGGGGAGGCCATCGCCCCGGTCCGGGACCGGGTGTACCTGGTGGACAAGGTCCTGCCGTACAACGCGTCCCGGCGCGGGACCGTGCAGGCGTGCGAACGGTCCCTCGAGGTGCTCGGAACCGACTGGATCGATCTGTATCTGCTCCACTGGCCCGGCTCTCATCCGCTGGAGGAGACCGTCGAAGGGTTCGAGGAGCTGATCCGGCGTGGGCTGATCGGCGCGTGGGGGATCAGCAACTTCGACGCCGACGCGCTGGGACGCTTCCCGAGCGCGCCCGCCGTGAATCAGGTCCTCTACAACCCCTCGCGTCGCGGCCCCGAGTTCGACCTGTTCCCGGCGCAGGCGCGGCTCTCCAGCCCGGTGAAGGCCATGGCATACTCGCCGATCGAGCAGGGCCGTCTGCTGGACGACCCTACGCTCGGGGACATCGCGGCGGAACGAGGCGTGACCGTGGCCCAGGTGCTGCTGGCCTGGGCGATCCGCTCCGGGGACGTCATCGCCATCCCGAAGGCGTCCAGCGTCGAGCATGTCCGTGACAATGCGGCCGCCGCCGGTCTGGAGCTCAGTGCCGCCGAGCTGGGCCGCATCGACGCCGCGTTCCCGGCGCCCACCCGAAAGGTTCCCCTGGAGATGCTGTGAGGGTTCCGGATTCGCTGATGCCATGACAGTGTGCAGGCGTACCCTGAGGTCATGCAGCTGACCAAGTACACCCATTCCTGCGTCCGCCTCGACAAGGAGACCCCTGACGGGCCCCGCACCCTGGTCATCGACCCGGGGTCGTTCTCGGAGACCGGGCCCGCCCTGGAGGGGGCCCACGCCATCCTCATCACGCACGAGCACGCGGACCATGTGGACGTGCCCGCCGTCGTCGCGGCGCTCGTGAGCTCGCCGGAACTGGTCGTCTATGCTCCGGCCGGGATCGCGGGCACCTTGCGGCGCGAAGCCGCGGAAGCGGGCGCCGCTGATCCGGACGGCCGGGTGCACGACGCCGGCGACGGGCTCGACGCCGTCGTGGCCGGGTACTCGGTGCGGGGCTTCGGCAGCCAGCACGCGCTCATCCACCCGCTCGTGCCGCTCGTGGCCAACACCGGATACCTCGTGGACGGGACGCTGTTCCACCCGGGTGACAGCTTCACGGTGCCGTCCGAGGTGGAGGTGGACACGCTGCTCGTGCCGGTGCACGCGCCGTGGTCCAAGATCCAGGAAGTGGTCGACTTCGTGATCAGCGTCCGGGCACGCCGCGCGTTCAACATTCATGAGGCGCTGCTCAACCCCGCGGGCCTGTCGATGCTGGAAGGACACGTCACCCGACTGGGCGGCCTGTACGGCACCAGCTACGAGCACCTCGACCCGGGGGAGACCCGCGACCTCGGGTGAGCGCCTTCCTCCGTTGCGTGCTCAGTAGATGCGGATGATCCAGCGTGGAACCCGCAATTACTGAGCACACAACGGGAAGGGTGGAGCGCTAGCGGATTACTCCGCGAACTGCTCCCACACACCGGTGTCGAGGAATCGCTCGATGGTGCGCTCGTGCGGCGAGGGGTCCAGGCCCTTGCCGGCGAGCCACGCGTCGTTCTGGTGGCTGCACGCGTAACGGTTCCCCGGATCGCACATGAGCGTCACCACGCTGCCCTGCTCACCCCGCGCGACCATGCCGGCGATGATCTGCCAGACGCCCCAGAGGTTCGTGCCCGTGGAGGGGCCGGCGTCGAGGTTCGCGTAGCGCTTGAGGTGGCGCATCGCCGCGATGGACGCGGCGTCCGGGATCGGGATCATGGCGTCGATGACGGCCGGGACGAAGCTCGGTTCCACGCGCGGACGGCCGATCCCCTCGATCCGGGACGGCATCCCGGTGGTGAGGTCCGGGTCGCCGTCCCGCCAGGAGGGATAGAACGCGGAGTTCTCCGGGTCCACCACGGCGAGCTTCGTCGGGTGCCGGTGGTAGCGGAGATAGCGGCCGATCGTGGCGCTCGTCCCACCGGTCCCGGCGCCCACCACGATCCACTCGGGGACCGGGTGCTTCTCACGGGACATCTGCTGGAAGATCGATTCGGCGATGTTGTTGTTGCCGCGCCAGTCCGTGGCCCTCTCGGCATACGTGAACTGGTCCATGTAGTGGCCGCCGGTGGTCCGGGCGACCTCCTCCGCCGTCGAGTAGACCTCGCCGGGGTGGTCCACCAGCAGGCAGGAGCCGCCGAAGTCCTCGATGAGGCGGATCTTCTCCTCGCTCGTGCTGCGGGCCATGACCGCGATGAACGGCAGGCCGAGCAGCCGCGCGAAATAGGCCTCGGAGACGGCCGTGCTGCCGCTGCTGGCCTCCACGATGGTGGTCCCCGGCCCGATCCAGCCGTTGACCAGGCCGAAGAGAAAGAGCGAGCGGGCCAGCCGGTGCTTCAGGCTGCCGGAACGATGCGTGGATTCGTCCTTGATGAACAGCTCGATGCCCCACTGCTCCGGAAGCGGCACGCTGTAAAGGTGGGTGTCGGCGGAGCGGTTGGCCTCCGCCGTGATGATCCGGATGGCTTCGTCGGCCCAGGCCCGTTCGCCGGAACGGACCACCTGCGGGAAATCTGCTGCGCTCACGGGCACTAGCCTACTGGGCGTGCCGGCTGCGCGCGGGCGTGGCGGACCTGTCTCCGGAGCCGGTCCACGCCCAGCTCAGCTGGTGGTGAGGTGTTGCCGGGGAGCGCGTCGCCCGGCATAGAGTGTGCCTCATGGACCAAGAATTCCCCGTGACCATCGCCCCTGCCGACGTCCACGATCTGGACCCGGACAAGCTCGTCCTTCTCGACGTCCGGTGGAAGCTGGGCGATCCGCTGGGCCGCGAGAAGTACCTCATGGGTCACCTGCCGGCCGCCGTGTTCGTGGACATGGAGACCGATCTGGCGGGCCCCGCCAGTCCGGCGGACGGCCGTCACCCGCTGCCCGATCTGGAGAGCTTCCAGGCCGCGGCGCGTCGCTGGGGTGTCAACGACGGCGACACGGTCGTGGTCTATGACAACTCGGGGTCCATGGCGGCCGCCCGCGCCTGGTGGCTGCTGCGCGCATACGGCCATGCGGACACGCGCATCCTCGACGGCGGGCTCATGGCCTGGGTTCAGGAGGACTTCCCGATCGAGAAGGACGAGGTGGTCCTCCCCGCGGGGAACGTGACGCTCCGACCCCTGGCGGACGACGCCGCGATCACCATCGATCAGGCCGCAGAGTGGCCATCGGACGGCATCCTCCTGGACGCACGCGCCGGCGAGCGTTTCCGCGGCGAGACCGAACCCATCGACCCCCGCGCGGGCCACATCCCCGGCGCTGTCAGCGCGCCCACCACCGGGAACGTCGACGACGACGGGCTGTTCCTCGAACCGGAGGCGCTCAGGGAGCGCTTCGCGAGCCTCGGCGTCGAGCCCGGCAGCCGCGTGGCCGTCTACTGCGGTTCCGGGGTGACGGCGGCGCACGAAGTGGCGGCCCTGGCGCTCGCGGGCATCGACGCCACGCTGTACCCCGGATCGTTCTCCCAGTGGTCTCACGACGCCTCCCGCGAGGTCGCCACGGGGGAGTGAAGCGGGCCGGGCGGCCATCCCGCCGCGCCTCCGGACCCGGTCGTCTGGTCAGCCGCGCGGCCCGGGCGGTAGCGTTTCGGGTATGACTCCCGGACGTCCCGTGCCCCCTCCGCTGGGCAGACCCCTTCCCGATCTCGCCTCCCCGCTCGGTGATCCGCGCGACGACGAAGGGCGCCTGGTCGCGGCCCTCGGCGCCCGCTCGGCGGACGGCGGCCTGGAGCCGCTCACGCTGGCGCGCCGGGCTCCTGCCCCTGAGGATGTCGAGATCCTGATCGAATTCTGCGGCCTGTGCCATTCAGACGTCCATTCGACCCGTGGCGAGTGGGGGAGCGCGAACTATCCGCTGGTCCCCGGTCACGAGATCGTGGGGCGGGTCCTGCGCGCGGGGTCCGCGGTGACGGACTACGCCGTCGGCGACCGCGTGGGCGTGGGGTGCATGGTGGACTCCTGCCGCGAGTGCGAGGCCTGCGAGGACGGCCTGGAACAGTACTGCTCCCGCGGCATGGTGGGCACCTACGGCGCCTCCGACGTCCGCCACGGCAGCGAGCGGACCCAGGGCGGCTACTCGCGGACCATCGTCGTGGACCGGAACTACGTCCTGCGCATTCCCGCATCCCTTGACCCTGCAGCAGCGGCGCCGCTGCTCTGCGCGGGGATCACGACGTACTCGCCCCTGCGCCATGCCGGCGTGGAGGCAGGCGACGACGTCGGCGTCGTCGGGCTGGGCGGGCTCGGCCACATGGCCGTGAAGCTGGCCAAGGCCATGGGCGCGACGGTCACGGTCTTCACCACCTCGGAGTCGAAGCGCGAGGCGGCGGCCGGGCTCGGCGCGGACCGTGTGGTCAACTCCCGGGACGAGGAACAGATGCGGGACGCCTCGGATTCCGTGGACGTCGTCATCGACACCGTCGCGGCTCCGCATGACCTCAACGCGCTCCTGCGGACCCTCCGGCGGGACGGGGTGATCTACCAGCTCGGGCTTCCGTCCGGTGAGATGCCGCCCGTGGACCCCGGATTGCTCATCCGCAAGCGCGCGGCCTATGCGGGGTCCCTGATCGGCGGGATCGCGGAGACCCA
Source organism: Arthrobacter sp. RCC_34 (assembly GCF_041360795.1). Classification (NCBI taxonomy): domain Bacteria; kingdom Bacillati; phylum Actinomycetota; class Actinomycetes; order Micrococcales; family Micrococcaceae; genus Arthrobacter; species Arthrobacter sp. RCC_34. Next base: position 749,172 of record NZ_JBFUPW010000001.1, read on the forward strand.
GGAGATGCTCGATTTCTGCGCGGAGCATTCGCTCACGAGCGATATCGAACTGGTCGGCGCGGAGCAGGTCAACCAAGCCTTCGACCGGATGGTGGCCGGCGACGTGAAGTACCGTTTTGTCCTGGACAACAGCACATTGCAGCCCGCAGGGAAGGAAGCAGACGCGTGAGCACTCTCTTCACCAAGATCATCAACGGAGACATCCCCGGACGGTTCGTCTGGCGCGATCCTGAGGTGGTCGCCTTCCTCTCGATCGGCCCGCTGGCTCCCGGGCACACCCTCGTCGTCCCGGTCGAGGAGGTCGACCGCTGGACCGACGCCTCGCCGGAGACCCTCTCGAAGGCCATGATCGTGGCCCAACGGATCGGCAAGGTGCAGGTCGAGGCCTTCGGCTCGGAGCGGGCAGGTCTCCTGGTGGCCGGGTACGAGATCGACCACCTGCACGTGCATGTGTGGCCGTCGAACTCGATGAAGGACTATGACTTCGCCGCGGTGGACACCAACCCGGATCCCGTGGAGCTGGAGGCGAACGCGGAGAAGATCCGCGAGGGCCTCCGCGCAGCGGGTTACGCCGAGTTCGTCCCGGAGGCGTGAGGCCTTAAGCCGACCCCTTAAACACATCGACTGCTCCATAGGATGCGCATTTCCCCGGTTTTCCGGGGTTCCAGCATCGTGTGGGGGGCCCACGCCGGCGAGGGCCCCAGCGCGAGGTACGAGCGCTGGGAGCCGGTGGGAGCAGTCGATCGAGGGTGTTACTTCTTGCGCGGGGTCATGGCGACCATGCCCGCAAACGTGAAACCGCCGCCGAAGCCGAAAAGCAGCGCCGGGACGTCGGCCGGAATCTTGCCGGCGTGCCACCACTTGCTGTAGCCGAGGGGGACGCTCGCTGCGGAGGTGTTGCCGGACTCGGTCACGTCCGTCACCACCACCTTGTCGGTGAGGCCGAGAACCTGTGCCATGGGCTCGATGATGCGCAGATTCGCCTGGTGCGTCACGAGGACCTCGATGTCCTCCATCTGGAGTCCGGCGCGCTCGACGGCGGCGCGGGCGTGCTTCTCCGCGTCCTTCAGCGCCCAGCGGAGCACCTCGCGGCCGTTCTGCCAGAACTTGTTGGTGGGCGGTGCGATCAGCACTGCGTCGGCCAAGTCGCCCTTGGATCCCCACACCACGGGGCCGATGCGCGGCTCGTCGGTCGCGCCGATCACCATGGCGCCCGCGCCGTCGGCGGTGAGCACGGCGGTGCTGCGGTCGGTCCAGTCCGTGACCTTGGAGAGCGTCTCGGCGCCCAGCACCAGAGCGTGGCTCGCGGTGCCGGAGCGGATCGACTGGTCCGCCAGGCCGAGGGCGTACTCGAAGCCCGAACAGGCCGTGTTGATGTCGATGATGCCCGGGCCACGCTCGGCGTTGCCGAGCCCCAGGGCCTGTGCCACGCGGCCGGCCGTGTTGGGGGAGCGTTCCGCAGCCGTGGTGGTGGCCACGATGACCAGGTCGATCTGCTCGGGGGCGACCTCGGAGTCCTCCAGTGCCATCCTGGCCGCGCGGATCGCCAGGTCCTTGACCGTCTCCTCCTCACCGGCGATGTGCCGGGTGACGATGCCGGTCCGCTGACGGATCCATTCGTCGGAAGTCTCCATCATCCCCTCGAGTTCATGGTTGTCCATGACCCGTTCCGGCTGGGCATGGCCGAGGCCGAGGATTTCAGTGCCGGCATTCGGCGTAGGGAAGCTGAGCTTCATGTGGAGTCCTTAGGTTGCGGATGGGCGGACCCCCCAAGTTTATTTGACCGGGCCGCATCCTTGCTTCCATGACGTCCGGCGCGAAGGACGCGAAGGATCAGGGGAGAAAGGTCAGGGTGCGAGGGCCTTGTTCAGCGCGACGCGGATCCGCTTCTCACTCACCGAGTACTGCGTGCCGAGCTCGACGGCGAACAGGCTGACCCGCAGTTCCTCCAACATCCAGCGCACATGGGTTAACTCGGGGCCGGGCCCTTCGCCCGAGCGGAGCGCCGCCACGGCGTCGTCGTACTCATCCTCCAGGCGCTGGACGATCGCCATGTTGTTGGCGTCGCGCTGGACATTCGTCGGCAGCTTCTCGAGTCGGCGTTCGATGGCATTCAGGTACCGGGGCAGCTGCGCGAGCTGCTGGTAACCCGTCTGTGCGACGAACCCGCGGTACACGAGCTGGGACAGATGGCTCTTCTCGTCGTTCAGGGCGCTGATGAGCGCCAGGCTCGTGCTGCCCTTGAGCTGTTTCTCGATGCGGCGGGCGCTGGCGAGGATGCGCTCGACCACCGCGGTCACGGTGAACACCGTGTCGATGAGGTCGGCCCGCACCTGCTCGTAGAGCGCGTCGAACGCCTTGGCGTCCCACGGGAGCTGCGCCGGCACGAGCTTGTCGATCGCGGCCTGGGCGCAGTCCGCGATCAGCTCGCTCACGCTGCCGTGCGGGTTCTGGCTGAACGTCAGCTTCTCGGTGTTGCTCAGGTGCTCCAGGACGTAGCGGTCCGGGGCAGGGATCTTCAGGGCGAGCAGACGGATGACGCCGGCACGCATGGCGGCTTCCTGGCGTTCCGCGGTCTGGAACACGCGCAGGCCGACGGCGCCGCCCTCGTCCACGAGTGCCGGGTACCCCGTGACCGTGTGGCCACCGAGCTGCCGGCTCACGCTGCGCTGGATCACGCCACCGCTCGCGGCTGTCAGCGCGGCCCAGTCCTTGAGCCCGCTCAGCTCCGCGATGCCCGAGGCGTGCAGGCCCGGCTGGGCGCCCGCCGTCGTCGAGCCGTTCGGAGTGCGCGAGCCGTCCGAGGTACGGGCACTGGCGGCGCCCTTCCCCCCGGCCTTGGCGGCCCGGCCCGGCGTGCCGTTCACGGACTTGGGCGTGGCGCCCAGGCTTTCCGCGATGGCGCGGCGGGTGGCGGGGGCGAGTTCGTACTGGAGCGCAGCAAGATCCTTGCTCTCGCCGAGGACCTTGCCCTTCGCGTCCACCACGCGGAAGCTCATGCGCAGATGCGGCGGCACGGAGTCCCAGGCGAAGCTGCCGTCGGGGACCACCTGACCGCGGAGCCGCCGAAGCGTCAGGGCCAGGGCCTCCTCGATCCGGTCCTCGGTGGGGGAGAAGTCGGCCTCCAGTGCCGTCACGGCCTGCCGGGCGACGTCGGGGGCCGGGACGAAGTTCTTCCGGACCGCCTTGGGCATGGACTTGATCAGCGCGGTGACCAGCTCCACGCGCTGGCCGGGGATCTGCCAGCGGAACGGCTCGGGATCCACCTGGTTCAGGAACAGCGCCGGGATCTCCACGGTGGCGCCGTCGGACGGATCGGGCGTGGCACCCGGAGCGACGGGATGGAACTCGTAGCTCAGCGGGAATTCGAAGCCCTGCTGATGCCACGTCCGGGGGAAGGCGGACTCGTCCAGGTCATCGGCGTCGTCGCTCATGACGAGGGCACGGTCGAAGTCGAGCAGCCCCGGATCCTGCTGGCGTGCCTGCTTCCACCAGGCGTCGAAGTGCCGCTCGGAGACGACCTCGCGGCCGATCCGCTGGTCGTAGAACTCGAACAGCGTCTCGTCATCCGCCCGGATGTCGCGGCGGCGCATGCGGGTCTCGAGCTCCTCCACCTCCCGCAGGAGGGCGCGGTTGCGCTGGAAGAACTTGTGGTGGGTGCGCCATTCGCCGTCCACCAGGGCATGCCGGATGAACAGTTCACGGCAGAGTTCCGGGTCCACGGAGGCGTAGTTGATCCGGCGCTTGGGGATGATGGGCACGCCGTAGAGCGTGACCTTCTCATAGGCCATGACGGAGCCGGACTTCGAAGACCAATGCGGTTCACTGAAGGTCCGCTTGACCAGCTGTGGGGCCACCAGTTCGGCCCACTCCGGGGCGAACGCGGCGGTGACCCGTGCCCAGAGACGGCTGGTCTCGACGAGTTCGGCCGCCATGACGAACGCGGGGGACTTCTTGAACAGTGCCGAGCCGGGGAAGATGGCGAAGCGGGTGCCGCGGGCGCCCGCGTACTCGCGCTTGCGCTCGTCATACAGGCCGATCTGGCTGAGCAGACCGGACAGCAACGACTGGTGGATCACGTCGTGCAGGCCCACCGGATCGGTGTCACGGCTGTTGTCCACCGCGATGCCGAGCGGCTTCGCGAGCTGCCGGAGCTGCGAGTAGAGCTCCTGCCATTCGCGGACCCGCAGGTAGTTGATGAACTCGGTGCGGCACAGGCGGCGGAACTGGCTTGAGGACAGTTCCCGTTGCTTCTCCTGCAGGTAGTTCCACAGATTCAGGTAACCGGTGAAGTCGCTCTTCTCATCCTTGAAGCGGGAGTGCTTCTCCGCGGCCTGCTGCTGTTTGTCGGTGGGCCGTTCACGAGGGTCCTGGATGGTCAGCGCGGCGGCCAGCACCATGACCTCACGGGCGCAGCCGCGGCGGGCGGCCTCCACGATCATGCGGCCGAGGCGCGGATCCACCGGGAGCTGGGCCAGCTGATGTCCGACGGCGGTCAGCCCGGACGGCTTGCGGCCCCCGCCGTGCTCGCCGCGGCCACGTCCGGCCCCGCGGCCGGTACGGCGCGACTCGGTGACGCCGTCCGCGCCGGTCCCCTTGGCACGGGTCCCCTCGGAAGGGGCGCCGTCGGCCGTCTCGCCGGGCGCCGGAAGGGCTCCGAGTTCCCGCAGGAGGGTGACGCCGTCGTTGACCGCGCGCGTGTCCGGCGACTCGACGAACGGGAAGCCCTCGACGTCCTTCGGGGTGCGTGCGACACCGATCGCGATCATCTGGAGGATGACGGCGGCGAGATTGGTGCGCAGGATCTCGGGGTCGGTGAACTCGGGACGGCCGAGGAAGTCGTCCTCCGAGTACAGCCGGATGGCGATGCCGTCGCTGACACGGCCGCAACGGCCGGACCGCTGGTTCGCGGACGCCTGGGAGACGCGTTCGATGGGCAGCCGCTGCACCTTGGTCCGGTGCGAATACCGCGAGATGCGGGCGGTGCCGGTGTCGATCACGTACTTGATGCCGGGCACGGTGAGCGAGGTCTCGGCGACGTTGGTGGCCAGGACGATGCGACGGCGCGGTCCCGGGTTGAACACCTTGTGCTGCTCCGCGAGGCTCAGCCGGGCGAAGAGCGGCAGGATCTCGGCGTCGGCCAGGCGGGGATTCCGGGGGAGACGGCCCTGCAGCGCTTCCGCGGCCTCGCGGATCTCGCGCTCGCCGGAGAAGAACACCAGGATGTCGCCGGGGGCCTCCCGGGAGAGTTCATCCACGGCGTCGCAGACCGCGTCCACGGGGTCGCGGTCCTCTTCGAGCTCGTCGTCCAGTTCCTCTTCCCCTGGTTCGGACAGGGGGCGGTAGCGGATCTCCACGGGGAACGTGCGGCCGGAGACCTCGACGATCGGCGCCGGGGTGTCCTCACCGCCGAAGTGCCGGGCGAAGCGCTCGGGATCGATCGTGGCCGAGGTGATGATGATCTTCAGATCCGGCCGCTGGGGCAGCAGGCGCTTGAGGTATCCGAGGATGAAGTCGATGTTGAGACTGCGCTCGTGGGCCTCATCCACGATGATGACGCTGTATTTCCGCAGCAGACGGTCCCGCTGGATCTCCGCGAGCAGGATGCCGTCCGTCATCAGCTTGACCTGGGTCTGCGGCCCCACCTCGCCCGTGAAGCGGACCTGGTAGCCCACTTCCTGGCCGAGTTCCACGTCCAGTTCCTCCGCGATGCGCTCCGCGACAGTGCGGGCCGCCAGACGACGGGGCTGCGTGTGGCCGATCAGGCCGTGCTCGGCCAGACCCAGTTCGAGGCACATCTTCGGCAGCTGAGTGGTCTTGCCGGAGCCGGTCTCGCCGGCCACGATGACCACCTGGTTCTCCGAGATGGTGGCCATGATGTCCTCACGGCGTTCGGAGACGGGGAGCGCGGCGGGGTATGTGATGTTCAGAGGCATGACCTGATCAGTCTAGTTGTCCCGGATCGCCCGGCTGAAAGGAATGCTTCGGTGTGGATGCCCGGGTGACCGAGGTGCTCTGCTTGCTTTCCCCGCGCTCTGTTGCTGGCTGACGATGGGGCCTGGGCGCGGGGCCCCTTGACGCAAGCTGCCGCACCTCGGTCTCCCGGGCGCTGCGTTGCGTGATTGCCCGCCCCGTGCTCGGTGCCTTGCGGACTGATCAGTCGTGCCGATCCGGGGAAGGGAGAAATGACGAGAGCCCCGGTTCCGTGGAACCGGGGCTCTCGCTGTATCTGGTGCCCTCGATAGGATTCGAACCTACGGCCTTCTGCTCCGGAGGCAGACGCTCTATCCCCTGAGCTACGAGGGCGGGCCAGGGATCCCGGGGTGGCCCCGGAACGTCCTCGAGCTTAGCAGGAATCCACCTCCGGATGCGAAATCGACGCGTCCGGGGCGCGGCCTGGACACGCCGACCGCGGACCGGTTCTCACGGAAGGATTCAGTACCCCAGGAAGGAATCGCTCTTCACCCGTCGGACTCCTGCGGCTCGGAGGGCACCCCGGAGGGTGGCGACGAAGTCCGGGGCGCCGGACACGAGCGCGTGCCGCCCCGCGGCGTCGGGCACCAGCTCGGCGATCCGGGCGGCACTGAATCGTTCGCTGCCCACATGTTCGACGCCGTCGGGCAGCCGGGCGCCCTCGGGAAGGGGCGCGGAGGTGCGCAGCAGGACCCGCGCGCCGGAGCGGGCCAGCGCACCCAGGTAGGCGGCGTCGTCGACGTCCCGTACCGAGTAGAGGACCACCGTGTCAGGGAGAGACCCGGCGGGTGCGCCGTCCAGCATCCCCACGAAGGGGGTGATTCCGATGCCGCCGGCCACCAGGAGCGCCGGGCGGTCTGATGGGCCGAGCAGGAATTCGCCCCCGGTGCGGCTCAGACGGAGTGCGGCGCCGGTCTCGAGGTCATGGAGGGCCTTCTTGGCGGGTGACGGCTGGCTGGGCAGACGCGTGGCGATCCGGAGGACGCCGTCGCCGGCCGCGACCGGGCTGAACACCCGCCGTGACGAGCCGATGCCCGGCACCGGAATGGTCAGTTCCACATACTGGCCTGCGGCGAGACGCGGGTCGTCAGGAGCTTCGAAGGTGAACTCCGTGATGTCCTTGCCCACCGGCCGGTGATCGAGGAACGTCACCACGCTGGACCCCTTGGGGCGCAGCGCGAACGCGAGGATGTTGCCCACCAGCAGGACCGCCTCCGGGGCGTTCGAGAGGATCACGGTGCCGAGCTGGAGGGAGAACGGCAGGCTGAAGAGCACTCCCACCGCGGCGCCCACCAGGATCCGCTGCCATCGTCGCGGCGGAAGGGTGAGCGGTTCGCTCAGCATGAAGCAGGCGAAGAACACGGTGGCCTGGCTGGTGAACCACAGCGTCGGGACGTCGGCCGCCGGCATCCCGCGGCCCAGGGCGACGGAGACCGCCGTCAGCAGCGAGACACCCAGGAAGGTCAGGGCCACCGGGAACTGCCCGGCCCGGTAGAGGACCAGCAGGCCCAGGGGCACGACGGCCCAGAGCAGCAAGGGCGACCCCACCCACCACGTGGCCGCATTGAGGCCGGTCAGGGACACCACGAACGCGCCGAGCGCGGCGGGGTTGAACAGATGACGGCCGCGCCAGGCGAGAGCGTATTTCGACGCGGAGGCCAGCACGGCGGCCAGCGCCACGCCCAGTCCCTCCCGGAAACCCGCCGCCGGCCAGAAGAGGAAGTACAGCAGCCCCGCGGTGACCAGCGATGAATCCCAGTAGGGCCGCATCCGGAACAGCAGAGCGCAGGCGCCGTTGGACAGCGTGGTCGCCGCAAGGCAGAGCATCAGGTGCAGGCACAGCTCGGGAACACCGAACTCGGTCCAGCCGAGGGCGTCCAGGAGGAGACTGTAAACGATCAGGACGCCGAGGGACAGGGCCACCACGCGGGTCATCGACAGGCGACCCAGTGGCCGGGTCACACGCTGCGTGACGCTCAGTAGTGCGGACATCAGAACAAGCCTTCCAGGAAGTACTCGGAACCTTCGGCGTGCCCATCGCTGTGCACGGTCAGCCACTCCACGCTGTAACGCGCAGCCAGCTCGTGGCCCGGGACGAAGAACAGCGCCGTGGCGAGCCCGTCGGCCTGCAGGGCCTCGGGTGCCAGAACCCAGCTTGCCACCACTCGCCGCACGGGTTCACCCGTCAGGCCGTCCAGCACGTGGTGCAGCCCGCGGCCCCACGCTCGGCGCGCGGTCCCGGAGGCTGCGAGCGCCTGCTGCTGGACCTCGACGACGCCGATCGCCCGGCTGCTGTCGAACGGGCTCTCCAGCCCGATCCGGTCAGCCGCGGGGCCGGAGTGCCGGAGGTCACCGCCGGCGTCGACCAGGTGGTCAGACACCCCGGCGTCCTCGAGGATCCCGCAGACGAGGTCCACCAGAAGTCCCTTGCCGGCGGCTCCGATGTCCAGCAGAACGGGGCCGCTCGCCGTCACCGTGAGGTCCTCCCAGCCCGCGTCCACACCCCAGACGGGCGCGGCGACGGCCGGTCCATGCGGGGTTAGGGAGTAGGCCGCGTCGTAGCCGAGCCGCACGAGGGATTCGCCGATGAACGGGGTGACGGAGCCGTCGGTCAGGTCATGGAGCTCCCGGTACAGGCGTCCGAGGGGGCCTGCCTCGGCGGGGAGCGTCAGGGTCCGCTCGGCGCCGTCCGGGTCGACGGGTTCCGCGGCCCAGCGTGCCACCGCGGAGTCCGAGCGGAACCGGGACCACACGGCGTCGAACTCGTCGATCCTCTGCCGGATCCGCCCTTCGATCCGGTCGGTGAGTCCCTCGGCTCTGATCCACCACCGCGTTCCGATGGCGTCGAATTCCAGGGGATTGGTCGTCATGGGCATACGGGAACTCAGCCCGCCTGCTTCTTGATGGCCTCCACGGCGTCGTTGAACCCGCCGCTGGTCAGGCTCGAGCCGGCCACCCGGCTCACGTCGAGCTGGTCGATGCTCTTGCCCACCACCAGGTCCTTGATGCCACCGGCGAACCGGTTCTGGAACAGCTGGGTGTTCGCACTGGTCGGATGGGTGGCGATCTTGACGTCGCTGATCTTGCCCGAGGCGAGGGTGAGAGTGACGCCCACGGTCTCCTCGCCGTTGGGGGAGGTGTAATGTCCGTCCGCGCTGTAGGTGCCGTCCTTGTAGTGACCAGGGGTGGCAGGAGCCCCGGTGCTGCCCGCGGCACTCGACGCTCCGGAGGTGGGGGACACGTCTGCCGTGGAGGTGCCCTGCTTCGCCGGGGCGCAGGCGGTGGCGCCCGCCAGCATGGCGAGTCCAGCGGCGGTGCCGGCGAGGATCTTCAGAGAAGGAGTGGAGGTGGTCATCGATGCTCCTGAGGGGGAAGAAGGGATGGAGACCCAGGGGGCTGGCTCCACCGTAATTCGGCTTGCTGGGCGTATGTCCAGAGTTTCCTGAGAATGGATGCTCTATGTGGACAAACTTGTCCGAGGCTGTCCACATACCAGGTTCATGCTTTTCCGCCGGGCAGGCCCCTCCCCGTAGGATTGAGGGGTGACTCCCGAACAGCTTTCCGCAGCAATCACCGCATGCCTGAAGGACGCCGTCGCTGACGGCTCGATCAACCTCCCCGCCGAGGCGCTGGAGGCCGAGGTCCGTGTGGAGCGACCGAAGAACCGGGAGCACGGTGACTGGGCCACCAACGCCGCCATGCAGTTCGGGAAGCGCGCCGGTCTGTCGCCCCGCGACTTCGCCGCCATTCTCGGCGCGAAGCTCGAAGGCGTGGACGGCGTCGCGTCGGTGGACATCGCGGGCCCCGGCTTCATCAACATCACCCTGGACGCAGGCGCCGCCGGCGAGCTGGCGCGCACCATCGTCGAGGCAGGTGACACCTACGGCAACAACGACGCGCTCGCAGGCCACACGGTCAACATGGAGTTCGTCTCCGCCAACCCGACCGGCCCGCTGCACATCGGTCACACCCGCTGGGCGGCGCTGGGTGACTCCATCGCCCGTGTGCTCCGTGCCGCCGGCGCCGACGTCACCGCCGAGTACTACATCAACGACGCCGGCAGTCAGATGAACGTGTTCGCCAACTCGGTGCTGTCCCGCCTGCGCGGTCGTGACGTGCCGGAAGGCGGCTACCCCGGCCAGTACATCGTGGACCTGGGCCACGAGGTGCTCCGGGAACACCCCGCCATCCGTGAGCTGACCGATGAGGCCGCGCTGCCCATCATCCGCGAGGCCGCCTACCAGGCGCAGCTCGAAGACATCAAGCAGACGCTCGCCGATTTCGACGTGCATTTCGACGTCTACTTCTCGGAGCGGACCCTGCACGAGTCCGGCGCGCTCGAAGCCTCGGTGGACCGCCTGCGCGAGCAGGGCCACGTCTTCGACCAGGACGGCGCCGTCTGGCTGCGCACCACGGATTTCACGGATGACAAGGACCGCGTCCTCATCCGTGCCAACGGCGAGCCCACGTACTTCGCCGCCGACGCCGCCTATTACCTCACCAAGAGGGACCGCGGCTTCGAGGAGAAGATCTACCTGCTCGGCGCCGACCACCACGGCTACGTCAATCGCCTGAAGGCCATCGCGGCCTGCGCCGGTGACGATCCGGAGAAGAACATCGAGGTCCTCATCGGTCAGCTCGTGTCGGTGAACGGCGCGAAGTTGTCCAAGCGCGCGGGCAACATCATCGAGCTCAAGGACCTTATCTCCTGGCTCGGCAAGGATGCGGTGCGCTACTCGCTGGCTCGCTTCCCCGCGGATTCGCCCATCACGCTGGAGCCCGAGGTCCTCAAGAAGAACAGCAACGAGAATCCCGTGTTCTACGTGCAGTACGCGCACGCCCGGTCCCGCGGCACGGCGCGCAACGCGGCGGCGGCCGGTGTGGACCGCAGCGAGTTCGACGCGTCGCTGCTGACCGATCCCACTGAGAATGAGCTGCTGTCCCAGCTGGGCAGCTTCCCGTCCATCGTGGCCAAGGCCGCCGAGCTGCGGGAGCCGCACCGCATCGCCCGTCACCTCGAGGTCATCGCCGGGGCCTACCACCGCTGGTACGACGCCTGCCGCGTCACGCCGCTGGGGGACGAAGAGGTGACCACGGTCAATCGCACCCGCCTGTGGCTCAACGACGCCACGAGCCAGGTCCTCGCCAACGGCCTCGCCCTCCTCGGCGTGTCCGCTCCGGAGCGGATGTAATGAGCGGCATGGACGTGTCAGGGGCCAGCCCGCTGGCGCCTGACTGGCTGCAGCTCCCATCGGACCTCAATGCTCTGCACGCCCCGAGCTGGGCGCACGACGTCGCACGGTCCGGCGCCGGCGAGCTCACCGTGGACGGGGTGACGGTCAGTTCTCTGAAGGAGCAGTTCGGCACTCCTCTCTTCGTGCTGAGCGAAGGCAACTTCCGGGCCCGTGCCCGGGCGTTCCGTGATGCGTTCAACGAGGCCTTCGCCGACCTCTGCGGGGGAGTGGACGTCTACTACGCGGGCAAGGCCTTCCTGAGTGTCGAGGTCGCACGGTGGGTCCATCAGGAAGGGCTCCGGCTCGACACCTGTTCCGGCGGCGAGCTGGCGGTCGCCCGGCGAGCCGGCTTCCCCGGTGAGCTGCTCGGTCTGCATGGCAACAACAAATCGGCCGCCGAGATCAACCGCGCCCTGGACATGAACCTGGGCCGGATCGTGGTGGACAGCATCGACGAGCTGGAGCGCGTGGCCGGCATCGTCCAGCGCCGGCGGGCCGAGGACGCTCAGGACAAGGGCGTTCAGGACAACGGTGCTCAGGAACCCGGCCGCCAGGTGACCGCCAAGGTCATGCTGCGTCTCACCCCCGGCGTGCACGCGCACACCCACGAGTTCATCGCCACGGCACACGAGGACCAGAAATTCGGGTTGTCCATGGAGCCGGGCACCGCGGAGGACGCGGATCTGCGCGGCATCGACCCGGCTCTGTCCGCGGCGGAACAGGCCGTCGACGCGGCCGTGGCGCTGGAAGGCATCGAGCTTCTCGGCCTGCACTGCCACATCGGATCGCAGATCTTCGAGGCCGACGGATTCGCGGTCGCGGCCCGGAAGCTCCTCGCGTTCCATGACGCGATGCAGCGCAAGCACGGGATCGTCCTGCCGGAAATGGACCTTGGGGGAGGCCACGGCATCGCGTACACCCCCGTGGACACCCCGCGGCCGGTCGCCGAGATCGCCCAAGCGCTGGCCGGCGTCGTGGGGGAGACCTGCCGTGAGCTGGGCATCGAGTGCCCGCGCATCTCGATCGAGCCCGGACGGGCGATCGTCGGCAGCACCACCTTCACGCTGTACGAAGTCGGCACCCGCAAGACCGTCCAGGTCGAGGCGCCGGACGACGCGGAGAAGACCTACCCGCGGCGCTACGTGTCCGTCGATGGCGGCATGAGTGACAACGCCCGTCCGGTTCTTTATGACGCCGACTATTCGGCCGCTCTGGCGAGCCGTTCCTCGGCCGCGCCCGCTCAGCTGTCCCGAGTGGTGGGCAAACATTGCGAGAGCGGGGACATTGTTGTTAAAGATGTTTACCTGCCCTCGGATGTCAGTGCCGGTGACCTCCTGGCCGTGCCGGGGACCGGCGCCTACTGCTGGGCACTCGCGAGCAACTACAACTACCTGGCGCGTCCGGGAGTGGTCGCGGTCTCTGACGGGACCGCCCGGTGGATCATTCGTGGGGAAACCGAGGAAGACCTCTTGAACCGAGACATGGGAGCCGGAGAGCTGTGAACACCGACGTTGTGAACTCTGATGTCGTGAAGACTGACGTGAATGAGACCAAGACCCTCAAGGTCGCGCTTCTGGGGTGCGGCAACGTCGGATCCCAGGTGGCGCGCATCCTCCTCGAGGACGCGGACACCCTGGCGGCCCGTACGGGCGCCCGGCTGGAGCTCGTGGGCATCGGCGTCCGCACCATCGACGCGCCCCGTGAGGTCGAGCTTCCCCGGGAACTCTTCACCACCGACTCCGAGTCCCTCGTGGCCGGCGCCGATCTGGTCATCGAGCTGATGGGCGGCATCGAGCCCGCCCGCAGCCTGATCCTGTCCGCGGTCCGTCACGGCGCGTGCGTGGTGACAGGGAACAAGGCCCTGTTGGCTCAGGACGGCCCCACCCTGTACGAGGAGGCGGACAAGGCGGGCGTGCAGCTCTCGTACGAGGCCGCCGTCGCCGGTGCGATCCCGATCCTGCGCCCCATCCGCGACAGTCTCTCCGGCGACCGGATCACCCGGGTGCTCGGCATCGTCAACGGCACCACGAACTTCATCCTGGACCAGATGGACTCCACCGGCGCCCAGTTCGAGGACGCCCTGGCCGAGGCGCAGCGCCTCGGGTACGCCGAAGCCGACCCCACCGCTGACGTGGAAGGCCATGATGCCGCGGCGAAGGCCGCGATCCTGGCCGCGCTGTCCTTCCACACCCGCTTCTCCCTCGACGACGTGTACTGCGAGGGCATCACCAAGGTGAGCGCTGCGGACATCGCCGCCGCCAAGGACGCCGGATTCGTCATCAAGCTGCTCGCCATCGCCGAGAAGCTGACGGACGACGCCGGCGCCGAGGGTGTCAGCGTCCGCGTCCACCCGACGCTCCTGCCGCGGGAACACCCGCTGGCTGCGGTCCGGGGAGCGTTCAACGCCGTGTTCGTCGAGGCCGAGAACGCCGGCGAGCTGATGTTCTACGGCCAGGGCGCGGGTGGCACTCCGACCGCGTCCGCCGTCCTGGGTGACCTCGTGTCCGCGGCACGTCGGATCGTGCTCGGCGGCCCCGGCCGGACCGAGACCACCACGGGCCATGTCCCGGCGCTGCCCATCTCGGCGAGCCGGACCAGCTACCACGTCGGTCTGCGCGTAGCGGACCAGCCGGGCGTCCTCGCCCGCATCGCCCAGGTTTTCAGCGACAACGGCGTGTCCATCGAACTGTTCCGGCAGAGCATCAGCAGCGCTGATCAGTCCGCCGAACTGCGGATCGTGACGCACCGGGCCAGCGAGGCAGATCTCGCGGCGACCGTCGCATCCATTTCTCAACTGGACGTCGTGCAGGACGTGACGTCCGTCCTCCGTGTGGAAGGTGTCTAAGTGGCTCATCAGTGGCGCGGCGTGATCCGCGAATACGCCGAACGTCTCCCTGTCGACGAGAGCACCAGGGTCATCACCCTGGGCGAGGGCGGCACTCCTCTGGTGCACGCCCAGAAGCTCTCCGAGCTCACCGGCAACACCGTCTACCTCAAGGTCGAGGGCATGAACCCGACGGGTTCGTTCAAGGACCGTGGCATGACGATGGCCATGACGGCCGCCGTGCAGGCCGGAGCGCAGGCCGTGGTCTGCGCCTCCACCGGCAACACCTCGGCCTCCGCCGCGGCGTACGCCACCTCGGCCGGTCTCCGCTGTGCCGTGCTGGTCCCCGAGGGCAAGATCGCCATGGGCAAGCTGTCCCAGGCCATCGCCCACGGCGCCACCCTGCTGCAGGTGGACGGCAACTTCGACGATTGCCTCGAGATCGCCCGCAAGCTGAACGAGGCATACCCGGTGTTCCTCGTGAACTCGGTCAACCCGGCCCGCATCGAAGGCCAGAAGACCGGCGCCTTCGAGGTCGTCGACGCCCTGGGTGACGCCCCCGACATCCACGTGCTGCCCGTCGGCAACGCCGGCAACATCAGCGCGTACTGGAAGGGCTACAAGGAGTACGCCGCCCCGTACCAGTCCGCGACCGCCGGCGAGCTCGCCGCCGTCGCCACGCGCACGCCCGCCATGTGGGGCTTCCAGGCCGCCGGCGCGGCGCCGTTCGTCGCCGGGCACCCCATCACGCACCCCGAGACGATCGCCACCGCCATCCGGATCGGCAACCCCGCCTCCTGGGACACCGCCGTCGCCGCGCGCGACGAGTCGGGCGGCCTCATCGAGGCTGTCACCGATGAGGAGATCCTCGAGGCCCACCGCTGGCTGTCCAGCAAGGAAGGCGTCTTCGTGGAGCCCGGCTCCGCAGCAGGCGTCGCCGGTCTGATCAAGAAGCACGCCGCGGGCGAAGTCCCCACCGGCAAGACCATCGTCATCACCGTGACCGGTCACGGCCTCAAGGATCCCCAGTGGGCCCTGCGCACCGAGGACGGCAGCGACGTCTCCCCGGTCAAGGTGCAGAACGACGTCGTCTCCGTGGCCGCGGCCCTCGGCTTCGAGGGCTAGGTCTTGGCTCACCATCACGACGGCGGTGCGGCGTCTCTCGCCGCGCTGCCGTCCGGTCTTTCCGTCACCGTCCGCGTCCCGGCGACGAGCGCGAACCTCGGCCCCGGCTATGACAGCCTCGGCCTGGCCGTCCAGCTCTTCGACACCGTGACGGTCGAGACCCTGGACTCGGGCGAACTCCAGTTCACGCTGTCGGGCGAGGGGACGGAATCCGTGCCCCGCGACGGCAGCCACTTGGTCATCCGGTCTCTCGAATCGGCTCTGGCCCAGCTCGGGTACCGCCACCAGGGTCTGCACCTGAGCGCCGAGAACGTCATCCCGCACGGCCGCGGACTGGGAAGCTCGGCCGCCGCCGTCGTCGCGGCCGCTCTGGCGGCCAACGGCCTGGTGCCGGAGGAGTCCCGCCGCGGGTCCGACTGGGTGCTGCAGTTCACGAGTGAGCTGGAAGGTCACCCGGACAACGTCGCACCGGCGATCTTCGGCGCTCTCGCCCTCTCCTGGCAAGAAGGGGCTGAGTTCCGCAGCGCCCGCGCGGAGGTGCACGCGGACGTGGTCCCCGTCGTCGCGATTCCGGACTTCGAACTGTCCACGGAACTCGCCCGTACCCTGCTGCCTGCCCAGGTCGACCACCATGCGGCGGCCATGAACTCCGGCCGTGCCGCGCTGCTCGTGGCAGCCCTGACGGCTCAGCCGGATCTGCTCGTGCCGGCGACGCGGGACTACCTGCACCAGGACTACCGCGCCACGGCCATGCAGCCCAGTGCGGATCTCATCGCGGCCCTGCGCGAACGCGGCCACGCCGCCGTCGTGTCCGGAGCCGGCCCCACGGTCATGACCCTCACGCGGTCGGCGGAGGAAGCAGACGCGGTGGAGGAGTTCATCCGGCAGCGGCAATCCGCGGAGGTGTCGTGGCGTGTTCTGCGACCGGCGGTGGACCGCGAAGGTGCTAAAGTGGAAGTGCATCCGCGGTAAATCCGCAGTGGATGCCACTTTTTGCGCGCGGGGAATCCACCCGCGGATCCTCTTCTTGGACCGTGTGTTTCGCGCGGCAAATTCCTTGCAAAAACTCGTGCTCCGCCCCATTGCGCGGTCATGAGCAGCCCAGGATGATCTGAAGGCCTGTGCTGTCAACCCAACCGTCCGGCTCCAGCCCGGACGCCATCGAGGGGGAAGGATCCTTCGTGACTGAAACCACTGTCCTGACAACGGATGTGGACAAGACAAGCTCCGCTGCACCGGCAGCGAAGAGCAGCGGCCTGGCGGGCCTCAAGCTCGCCCAGCTGCAGGCGCTTGCCAGCCAGCTCGGCATTTCGGGGAGTTCCCGGATGCGCAAGGGCGACCTCGTGACCGCCATCTCCGACCACCAGCGCGGTTCCTCCGTGGCCGATCGCCCCGCCAAGGGTGACGAAGCCGCCAAGGCCCCTGCTGCCACCACCAAGGCAAGCGCCGCCAAGGCGACCGCCACCAAGGCCGCCGCGCCTCAGGCCAAGGCCGAGGCGCCCGCCGCTTCTGCCGAGCAGGACGCCCCCTCCGAGGCCGCGCCCGCTCGCAGCCGCGCCCGTGGACGCTCTCGCCGCGCAGGCAGCGACGGCGTCGTGGCCGCGGCCGAAACCGCAGCCGAGACCGCGCCCGCCGAGACGGCGGCTCCGGCCGCCGAGCAGCGTGCCGACAACGCCGACAACGCCTCCGGTGAGCAGGGCTCCGAGCGCCGCAACACCCGCACGCGCAACCGCAACCGCCGCGCCGAAGGCGCCGAGAACGCCGGTGAGCGCGCCGAGGCTCCCGTGGAGTCCGCCGACGCCGCGGCCGAGCAGGGCGAAGCCCGTGAAGGCGAAGGCAACCGTCGCAACCGCCAGCGCTCCGAGCGCGGGCCTCGCAACGGCGAGGGCAACGGCCAGAACAACGGCAACCAGCAGGGCGCACGCCAGCAGGACAACCGTCAGCAGGAGAACCGCCAGCAGGACAACCGAGCTGACGAGGAAGAGGGCGGCAACCGCCGGAACCGTCGCAACCGCCGGGACCGCAACGAGCGGAACGACCGTAACGATCGCAATGACCGTAACGATCGCAACGACCGTTTCCGCGATCGCAACGAGCGCCGCCGCGGCCGCAACCAGGGCCCCGAGGTGGACGACACCGAACTGAGCGATGACGATGTCCTGGTCCCCGTGGCCGGCATCCTCGACGTCCTGGACAACTACGCGTTCATCCGTACTTCCGGCTACCTGCCGGGCCCGCAGGACGTGTATGTGACCCTCAACCAGGTCCGCAAGTACAACCTGCGCAAGGGCGACGCGGTCGTCGGTGCGATTCGCGCTCCCCGCGAGGGCGAGAACAACAACCAGCAGAACAACCGCCAGAAGTTCAACGCGCTGGTCCGCGTCACGAGCGTCAACGGCCTGCAGCCGGAGGAGCTCAAGAACCGCGTCGAGTTCAACAAGCTCGTTCCGCTCTACCCGTCCGAGCGCCTGCGCCTGGAGACCGATCCCAAGAAGATCGGCCCGCGCATCATCGACCTCGTTGCCCCCATCGGCAAGGGCCAGCGCGGCCTGATCGTCTCCCCGCCGAAGGCCGGTAAGACGCTCATCCTGCAGTCGATCGCCAACGCCATCACCACCAACAACCCCGAGGTCCACCTCATGATGGTCCTGGTGGACGAGCGTCCGGAAGAAGTCACCGACATGCAGCGCACGGTGAAGGGTGAGGTCATCGCCTCGACCTTCGACCGTCCCGCCGACGACCACACCACGGTGGCCGAGCTCTCCATCGAGCGCGCCAAGCGCCTCGTGGAGATGGGCAAGGACGTGGTGGTCCTCCTGGACTCCATGACCCGTCTGGGCCGCGCCTACAACCTGGCCGCGCCGGCTTCCGGCCGCATCCTCTCCGGTGGTGTCGACTCCGCCGCGCTGTACCCGCCCAAGCGGTTCTTCGGCGCAGCCCGCAACATCGAGAACGGTGGCTCGCTGACCATCCTGGCGACGGCTCTCGTGGAGACCGGTTCCAAGATGGACGAGGTCATCTTCGAAGAGTTCAAGGGCACCGGCAACATGGAGCTCCGCCTGTCCCGCCACCTGGCGGACAAGCGCATCTTCCCGGCCGTGGACGTCAACGCGTCCAGCACCCGCCGCGAGGAGAACCTGCTCTCGGCCGATGAGGTCAAGATCATGTGGCGCCTGCGCCGCCTGCTCTCCGGTCTCGAGCAGCAGCAGGGCCTGGAACTGCTCACGAGCAAGATCCGTGAGACGCAGAGCAACGCCGAGTTCCTGCTCCAGGTGCAGCGCACCACCCTGGCTGCCAAGTCGGAGAACGACAAGTAGCTCCTGACGGGGATGGGACCGGCCGCATGCCGGTCCCATCCCCGTTTGCCGTCTCCCGATAAACTTGTCTCCAGGTTGAAAGAGGTTTAGAACATGTTTGAGTCCGTCCAGGGTCTGCTCGATGAGCACGCCGCGATCCAGGCGCAGTTGAGCGATCCCGCCGTCTATGCCGACCAGTCGCTGGCCCGTAAACTGGGACGCCGTTCCGCACAGCTCAACGGCATCGTGGAAGCGTACAAGACCTGGCGTGGACTCAGCGATGACCTGGAAGCCGCCCGGGAGATGGCCGCCGAAGACCCAGACTTCGCTGAAGAGGTCGCCCAGATCGAAGAGAAGCTGCCGGCGGCACAGGAGAAGCTGCGCCGTCTGCTCATCCCGCGTGATCCCGACGACGCCCGCAACATCATCATCGAGGTCAAGGGCGGCGAAGGCGGTGAGGAGGCGGCCCTGTTCGCCGCCGATCTGCTCCGCATGTACACCCGTTACGCCGAATCCCGTGGCTGGAAGACCGAGCTGATCTCCGCCAACGAGTCGGATCTCGGTGGATACAAGGACGCTCAGATGGCCATCAAGGGTTCCTCCAACGATCCTGCCGAGGGTGTCTGGGCGCGCCTGAAGTTCGAAGGCGGCGTGCACCGTGTGCAGCGCGTCCCCGCGACGGAATCCCAGGGCCGCATCCACACCTCGGCCGCGGGTGTCCTGGTGTTCCCTGAAGTGGATGAGCCCGAAGAGATCGAGATCAACCAGAACGATCTCAAGATCGACGTCTACCGGTCCTCCGGCCCCGGCGGTCAGTCCGTGAACACCACGGACTCCGCCGTCCGCATCACCCACCTGCCCACGGGCATCGTGGTGGCCATGCAGAACGAGAAGTCTCAGCTGCAGAACCGTGAGGCCGCCATGCGCGTGCTCCGGGCGCGCCTTCTGGCGCACCAGCAGGAGCAGCTGGACGCGGAGAGCGCCGAACACCGCAAGTCCCAGATCCGGACCATGGACCGTTCCGAGCGCATCCGCACGTACAACTTCCCGGAGAACCGCATCGCGGATCACCGCACCGGGTACAAGGCCTACAACCTGGACGCCGTCATGAACGGTGATCTGGAGCCGGTAATCCAGTCCGCCATCGAGATGGACGAGCAGGCCCGCCTGGACGCCATCGGCGAGTAGCGGAACGCCGTGTACGACGACGACGCGCTGCGCCCCGGCGCGCCCCTGGCCCCCGCGGTCCGGGCCGCCGCGGCCGTGCTCACCGCGGCGGGCGTGCCGAGTCCGCGCCGGGACGCCGAGCTGCTCCTGGCGCACGCCCTCGGCCTCGATCTCAAGGAGCTGCAGCACGCGGTGCTCATGGGCTCCCGTGAGGTGCCCGAGGGGTTCTCGGCATTGGTGGCTCAGCGCGCGGAACGCATCCCGCTCCAGCACCTGACCGGGGTCGCCTCCTTCCGGCACCTGGAGCTCTCCGTGGGCCCGGGCGTCTTCATCCCCAGGCCGGAGACGGAGACCGTGGTCCAGTGGGCGGTGGACCGGTGCGCCGAGCTGCGGGCCGAGGGGATCCTCGCGCCACTCCTGGTGGACCTCGGCACCGGGTCAGGAGCCATCGCCGCGTCTCTGGCGCACGAGGTTTCGGGCTCGCGCGTGCACGCCGTGGAGCTGAGCCCGCTGGCGATCGCCTGGGCCGAGCGCAACACCCGGCCGCACGGCGTCGAACTTCATCAAGGGGATCTGCGGGACGCGCTGCCGGAATTGAACGGTCTGGTGGACGTCGTGGTGTCCAATCCTCCGTACATCCCGAGTGAAGCGGTGCCCCGCGAACCCGAGGTCGCCGAGCACGACCCGGAGATGGCGCTGTATGGCGGGGGAGCGGATGGCATGGAGCTGCCGCTCGCCGCGGCGGCCAGCGCGGCGCGTCTGCTCAGGCCGGGAGGCTGGTTCATCATGGAACATGCCGAGGTGCAGGCGCCGTGGCTCGCTGCCCGTCTGGGTCAGGACCCCGCCTGGACCGAGGTGAGGACGCATCAGGACCTCAACGGCCTGGACCGCGCCACGTCAGCCTGCCGAGCCTGAAGCGATCGCCGGGCCGATCACCCCGGTAGACGTGCGAAGTGGCACGGACTGTGGACCCGAAAAGAATGGGAGAATGTCAGCGTGACTTCTAGCTACGACTGTTCAACGGAAGAAACCCGCTTCGAGGGACTGGCGCACGCCCAGCGTGCCATCGCCGAACAGCAGTGCATCGTCTTCCCCACGGACACGGTGTACGGCATCGCCGCGGACGCCTTCTCCCCGCTGGCCGTCCGGCTGCTGCTGGCCGCCAAGGGCCGCTCCCGGACCATGCCTCCTCCCGTGCTCATCCCGCGGGTTCAGACCATGGACGGACTGGCCGTGGACATCGGCGACGACGCCCGCAAGCTCGCCGAGAAGTTCTGGCCCGGCGCGCTCACCTTGATCCTGCATGCCCAGCCGTCCCTCGAATGGGATCTGGGCGAGACCAAGGGCACGGTCGCGCTGCGCGTGCCCGATGACGAACTGGCGCTCGAGATCCTGGCGCGGACCGGCCCGCTGGCCGTGTCCTCGGCCAACCGGAGCGGTCAGCCGGCGGCGCAGACGGCCGCCAACGCCCAGGAACAGCTCGCCGAGTCCGTGGAGGTCTACCTCGACGGCGGCCCGCGCCCTGCCGAATCCGGCACCGAGGACATCGCTCTGCCGTCCACGATCGTCGACTGCACCGGCAGCCGTGCCCGTGTGGTGCGTCAGGGCGCGATCGCCCTGGAGGACCTCCGTGACGTCGTCCCCTCGATCCTGGCGTTCGGCCAGGAGGTCCCCGTCTGGCAGCCCGGCGCCGACAGCGCGCTGAACGCCACCGGGTCGGAGGAGACCGCGTCCGGTGAGACCGCCGCCGAGGGCGAGACTGCGGGGGAGCGCGCGCCGGACACCGCTGACGCCGCCGCGGAGACGTCCCCGGAGGACGGATCGGCGGCACCTGCGGCGACCGAGACCACGGCGGACGACACCTCCGCCCGTGTCGCCACGACCGACACCACGGCTGACGACACCACGCCGGACACCACCCCGGACGCCCCTGTCGCCGAGCAGCCGGCGGAATCCGCCGCTCCCGAGGCGGCGCCCGCTGTCGAGGGCGAAGACTCCGAGCGTCAGGATGCCGCGACCCCCCGGGCCACCGGGTCGGAGAGCTGAATGCGGAAGGACCGCCTTCCGCTCCTGGACGTCGAGGTCACCGCGCTCACCGCCGACGAGGCTGCACAGGAGATCGGCCGTCTGGTCGCCTCCGGGGAGCCGCACACCGTCGTCGGGCACAATCTGCACAGCGTGACGCTGTATCACAGCGATCCGGCCTTCGCCGCGTTCTATGACCGCAGTTCCGTGATCCTGCTCGACGGCGCACCCCTGGCCAAGCTGTGGGCGCGGACGTTCAACCGGGGGCAGGGCGCTGGGGCGCACCGCGTGGGGTCCGTCGACTGGCTCGCCCGGCTGGGTACCGTGCCCGGCCTGGAGCGCATCGCCGTGCTCGGAGCCGGGTCCGAAGCCAATGCCGGGGCGGTCGAGGAACTGCGCCGCCGTGTTCCGGGCGCCGTCGTGGAAGGTCGCCCCGGAGCGGGCTGGTCCGCGGAAGCGGAGCGGGAAGCGGTCGCCTGGCTGCGGGAGTTCCGGCCGCAGCTGGTCCTGACCGGCCTCGGGATGCCCCTGCAGGAGCAGGTCATCACCCGGCTGCTGACCGATGTTCCGGCCGTGCACTGTGCCGTGGGTGGCGCCATCGACCAGGTGGCCGGCATCCAGAAGCTCGCCCCGCGCTGGATCGGCCGTCTGGGCTTCGAATGGGCATGGCGTCTGCTGTTCGACCCGCGGCGAGTCGCGTACCGCGTATTCGCGGAGCCCTGGAAGCTCGGCTATCTTCTCCTGCGCCGCCGCGCAGGCCGCGGGAACAAGCGACAGGATGTGAGTTCGTGACCGAGCAGGCCCCGGCCGAGACCGGCCCGCGTCCCCGCGTGGCCGCCGTCGTGGTCACCTACAACCGCAGAGACCTGCTGGAAGGCACCCTCCAGGGGCTTCTGACGGCCACGGTGCGGCCCGACGTCCTCATCGTGGTGGACAACGCGTCCGACGACGGAACGCCGGAGTTCCTGAGCGACTGGGCCGCCGGCGAAGGCGCCGGAACCGCCCGCGGCACCGTGCTGGATCTGGTGCGCCTGGAGACCAACACCGGTGGCGCCGGCGGCTTCGTGGTGGGCATGGAGCGCGCCGTCCTCGATCATCAGGCGGACTACGTCTGGATCATGGACGACGACACCGAGCCCCAGGCCGATTCACTGGCCGAGGCGCTCTCCGCCCTGGAGACCATCGCGGCACAGGGCGTTCCGGCGCCGGCGTACCTGGCCAGCCTGGTCCGGTGGACCGATGGCCGTCCGCACCCGATGAACCGGACCAAGGAGCGGCTCCGCCTCGATGCCGCCGGCAAGACCCGCGCGGAGTCGCTGGGCCTGACGAGCATCCGGACGGCGTCCTTCGTCTCGATCTTCATCTCCGCCGACGCGATCCGCCGGCACGGCCTGCCGATCGCGGACTACTTCATCTGGAACGACGACTTCGAATTCACGGCCAGGATCACCCGTGCCGAGGAGGCTTTCGCCGTGCCGGCGTCGGAGGTCCTGCACCACACCAAGACCTTCGGGGACGCTCAGGCGGACCCGGGGGACCGCTTCTACTACGAGGTGCGCAACAAGCTGTGGGCGTACTTCCGCTCGCCGGCGTTGCACTGGTGGGAGCGCGTGCTGTTCCTGGGCGCCTCAGCGCGCAACTGGATCCGGACCATCGCCCGTTCCAGCCGGCGTGGCCGTTTGCTCAAGGGCCTGGCCCGCGGAGTCAAGGACGCCCTGCGGGGCCCTCGTCCGAACAGCGAAGTCCTGGACGGGGTGTACCCGCTCCGCGAGATCCCCGGGCCGAGAGCGTCAGCCGCCGTCGGCGAGTGAGCGGATCCCCTCGTCGAAGGAGACCGGGGGAGTCCAGGAGAAGTCCTGAGCGCTGCCGCTGACCCGGACTTCCAGGTCCTCGGTGAGCCGGTCGGCCTCTGCACCTTTGCCGAGGAGACGGGCGCCCAGGCGCAGCAGGGCCGGGGGACAGGGCATGAGACGGGCCGGACGTCCGGCGGCCGCGCCGAGTGCGCGGCAGAGCTCCGCGGTCGAGACCGGCCGGGAGTCGGCCGCCAGGATCAGCTGGTAACGCTCGGCGTCGTGTTCCAGGGCGTACCGGATCGCCGAAGCGACGTTGGCCACCGCCACCATCGTCCTGCGGTTACGCACCGAGGCCAGGGGGAGGGGGATCCCACGCCGGACGGCCCCCAGGAGCCGCTGCACATTCCCCTTGTTTCCGGGGCCGTACACCATCGGGATGCGGATACTGGTGCCGCGCAGTGTCGACCCTGCGCTCACGGCGGCCAGGGCCTGCTCCGCCTCCCACTTCGAGACCCCGTATGGATCGACGGGCCGTGGCGCGTCCGAGGCCGAGAACGGCGTTCCCGTGGTCCGTTCGCCGTTGACCTTGATGCTGCTGAGGAAGACGAACGAGGTGACTCCCGCGGCCGCGGCGCCTTCGGCCAGGCGGCGGGTCAGGTCCGTGTTGGCGGCGCGGTGCGCGGCGAGCGGATTCTCGCTGTCGTCGGCCATACGGTGGACGCGGGCGGCGAGATGCACCACGGCGTCCGCGCCGGCGAACAGTGAGGCGCAGTCGTCGAACCGTTCGAGATCGCCCGTGGCCCGCGTCGTCGCGCCGTGAAACGCCGCGGCCGTGGCATCCTCCAGCGGCAGGGTCCTGACCAGCGCCACGACCTCGTGGCCGGCGTCGAGCAGCCCGCGCACCACATGTCGGCCCACGAACCCCGTGGCTCCGGTGACTGCGACTTTCATGGAGCCCCTCTCGACGGCGTGCTGCCTGCGCAGCCGCGGGGCTGCCGGAAATCCACAATAGCCGATGCCCGGCGCGCTAAGCTGGACGAGGTGTCCGATGCCGCTCCCTGCGGTCTTCACGTCCTCCGGGCGTGGCCGCACAGTGCGGATACTGAGGGCGGGAGGTCTCTTTCGCCCGTTGGTTTTTCGAGCAAGGTGGCCATTGTCGTACTCCAAGACTGCTGAGAGCAGAACCGGTTCCTGGGAGTGGATCCAGTTCGTCCTCGACGCCCTTTGCTGGTTCCTCGCGATGGGCCTGGCCCTCGTGCTCCGCTACGAACTGCATGTCGAGTGGGCCCAGCTGCCCGGCCTCCTGGCCGTGACCGGCGTCGCCGCACTCGCCCAGCTCATCTTCGGTTATCTCCTCTCCGTATACCGGGGCCGCTATCAATCCGGCTCCTTCGGTGAAGTCCAGGCGCTCCTGATCGCCACCCTGCTCGTCGCGACGGCGGTCACCGCGCTCCTGCTGGTGGCGTACCGCCAGCTCGACGTCGGCCGCAGCGTCGCGCTGATCGCCGCGCCGATCGCCCTGATCGGGATGGCCGGCATCCGCTATCTCCGCAGGCTCTACCGTGAGGCCAAGTCCCGCCCGGGCGACTCCGCCCGCAACACCCTCATCTACGGCGCGGGGTTCGTGGGCAACTCCCTCGTCACCCGCATGCTGCAGGACCCGGATTCGCCGTATTATCCTGTCGGCCTCATCGACGACGACCCCAGCAAGAAGCACCTGCGTCTCTCCGGGGTGCAGGTCCTGGGCCGCGGCGAGGACATCCGCTCGATCGTCCACCGGACCAAGGCAGAAGTGCTCGTGCTCGCCTTCGGCAGTGTGGAGCGCGACGTCGTCACCCGGGTCTCCGACAGCGTCGCCGGTCTGAACGTCCGGGTGCTCGTGCTGCCGCCCCTGAACCAGATGCTCAGCGGCGGTGCACCGCAGGGCTTCTCCGACTTCCGCGACATCTCGGTGGAGGACCTGATCGGCCGGCGTCCGGTCGACATCCAAGTGGAGAAGATCGCCGGATACATCTCCGACCGCCGTGTCATCGTCACGGGCGCGGGCGGCTCGATCGGCAGCGAGCTCTGCCGTCAGATCAGCCAGTTCAGCCCGGCCGAACTGATCATGCTGGACCACGATGAGACGGCCCTCCAGCAGACCCAGATCTCCCTGACCGGTCACGGCCTCCTGAACGGCCAGGACACGGTCCTGTGCAGCATCCGGGACCAGGCCGGCCTCGAAGCGGTGTTCCGGGAGAGGAAGCCGGAGGTCGTCTTCCACGCCGCGGCTCTCAAGCACGCCCCGCTCCTGCAGCAGTACCCCGGCGA
Organism: Arthrobacter sp. RCC_34; assembly: GCF_041360795.1. NCBI lineage: Bacteria > Bacillati > Actinomycetota > Actinomycetes > Micrococcales > Micrococcaceae > Arthrobacter > Arthrobacter sp. RCC_34. The sequence continues at coordinate 774,919 of NZ_JBFUPW010000001.1, forward strand.
AGGCTGGAAGACGAACGTGCTGGGCTCGCTGAACGTTCTGCGGGCCGCCCGTGCGGCAGGGGTGAGCCGGTTCGTGAACATCTCCACGGACAAGGCGGCGAACCCGAGCACGGCCCTCGGTCATTCCAAGCGGATGGCGGAACGCCTGACGGCCTGGATGGCCCAGGAGACGGGTCTTCCGTACGTCTCGGTGCGCTTCGGCAATGTGATGGGCAGCCGCGGCTCCATGCTGCCGCTGTTCACCCAGCAGATCCAGGCCGGGGGACCGGTCACCGTGACGCACAAGGACGTCACCCGTTTCTTCATGACCATTCCGGAGGCGTGCCAGCTCGTGATCCAGGCCGGCGCCATCGGCCACGGCGGGGAGGTCCTGCTGCTGGACATGGGGGAGCCCGTGCGGATCCTGGATGTCGCACAGCGGATGATCGCCATGTCCGGAAAGAGCGTCGACATCGTCTTCACCGGTCTGCGGCCGGGCGAGAAGATGCACGAGGAACTCATCGGTGACGGTGAAGTGGACGCCACCCGGATCCATCCCAAGATCTCCCATGCGCGCATCCAGCCGATCAATCCGGATGACCTCGACCTCGAGTCCTGGCTGGAAGCCTGCCGGCTCGATGAGGAGAGGCTGAGCGCCTCGGGCATCGCCGACGAGGAGTCCGAAGACCCGGTGGACCTGGGGCGGGTCGGGTCGTGACCCCCGTCATCCTCACCGCGTCCGTCACGTTCGCGGTGGCGCTCGTGGCACCCTGGGTGGTGAAGCCGTTCCTCGTGAAGCTGGGCGTCATCGACGTGCCGACGTCGCGTTCCTCCCACACCGAGGTGACGCTGCGCGGCATGGGACTGGCCACCAGCCTCGGGGTGTTCGCCGGGGCGCTCACTGCGCTGTTCAGCCAGGCGGTCCCCACCAACCGTTTCCTCGCCCTCGCCGTGGCCGCGTGCGCACTCTGCTCCGCCCTCCTGGGCTGGATCGAGGACATCCGCGGCCTCTCCATCCGCGTTCGCGCCTCCGCCCAGCTCCTGCTCGGCCTGGTGGTCACCGTCGCGATGACCGCAAATCTCCATGTCTCGTGGTGGTGGCTTCCCCTGGGCGTCCTCGCGGTGAGCGGCTACATCAACGCGGCGAACTTCATGGACGGCGTGAACGGCATCTCCGGCATTCACGGGCTCGTGGTCGGTGCGCTGTACTCCGCCGCCGGTGTGCTCTCGGGACAGCCGTGGCTCACCGTGGCCGGGGTGATCCTGGCCGCCGCTTTCGCCGCGTTCCTGCCCTGGAACCTCGGCCGGGGCAAGGTCTTCCTCGGGGACGTCGGAAGCTACCTTCTGGGCGGGGGCATCGCGGCCATGGCGGTCGCGGGCTTCCTCTCAGGGATCGCCATCGAATACCTGCTGTCGCCGCTCATGATCTACCTCGCCGACACCGGATACACCCTGGTCCGCCGGTACCGGCAGGGCAAGCGCTGGTATGAGTCCCACCGGGAGCACGTCTACCAGCGGCTCACCGACGTCGGATTCAGCCATGTGGGCGTCGCCGTGCTCGTCGGGGCGTTCAGCGCCGTGACCGGGATCTGCGGAATCGTGGCGGCCGGCGCCCCGTGGTGGGGCGCTCTCGCCGCTCAGGTGCTGACCGTCGCCGTGCTCGTCACGTACCTCGCCCTGCCGACCGTCCTCGAGAAGCGCCGCGCGCGCCGGGTGGTGTGACGGCCGTCCGGACGGACACCGGCACTTCTATCTCGTGTAGAATTCAACTCCGGAAGTTCACTTCATCTTCCGATCCCTCACCCGCTCGCTGATAGGCCTCCATGTCTGCATCCTCGCCTCGCCCCTCCAGGGCTTCCCGGCGTCGGCTGTCGACGACGGCGGCAGGGGAGACCGGGTCCCTGTGGCTCCGGCTCCTGGCACTCAGCTCAGCGACGGCGGCCGTCGGGCTTCTCATCACCGCGGTCATCGCGGCGGTGCTGAACGGCGGACTGGGCGCGCTCTCGGTGCTCTGCGGCGGTGCGCTGGTCATGGTCTTCTTCGCGATCTCCCTGCTCGCCGGACATTTCGTCGGCAGGAACAACCCGTCCGGGGCCATCGGCCTCATGGTGGCGCTGTACTTCGTGAAGGTCGTCGTGTTCGGCGTGGTGTTCCTGGTGCTCGGCGCCCCGGGCTGGCTCCATGGCCGGTGGTTTGTTACAGCGGCGGTCGTGACCGTCGTCCTGTGGCAGATCGCGGAACTCTACGGTTTCTCCCGGGCCAGGCTTCTGATCTTCAACGAGCCCGCACAGGCCCCTGAACAGGGCAAGGACTCCTCCGGCAGCGCAGAAGGAGGCCGCTGACATGGCGAAAGAAAACAAGCGCCCGTCGGAAGCCGATCCTGCGCACGAAGGCGACGGCGGTTACAACGCCGGAATGGCGGTCTTCAGCTATATCGTCGGCGGAATCCTGGTCTGGAGTTTGATAGGGTGGGGACTGGATTCATTGTGGGGGACCCGCTGGATTGTGCTCGCCGGAGCATTGCTCGGCGCGGCCGGCGGTTTCTATCTGGCCCAGATGCATGGATTCTTCAAACACCGCGCTGACAGTTCCGGCGCGGACTCGAAGAAGCCTCACACACCTTCCGAATAATTTCACATGGGGGAGCCGCTCACCGAGCGTGGAGCCCCGCTAATTTGCCCAACGATGGACACTGCAGAGAGGAAACGCGTTGTTCGCGCTTACGCTCCCCGCTCAGGATTCGGGTTCTTTCAACCCGCCTGGTATTGACGAAATGCACCTCCCGGCGATTTTGCCCTGGGGTGCAGCGGACGGCTTCTCCAAGCAGATGCTCCTGGTGATCCTCTCCGTGGTCATCATTGCGGCGTTCTTCGTGGCCGCCGCCCGCAAGGGCCAGCTGGTGCCCGGAAAGTTCCAGTTCGCCGGTGAGTCCGCCTACGGCTTCGTCCGCAACGGCATCGCCAAGGACATCATCGGTGGCAAGGACTTCATCAAGTACGTCCCGCTGCTGTTCAGCCTGTTCTTCTTCATCCTGGTGAACAACATCTACGGCGCGATCCCCGTGATCCAGCTGCCGTCCTTCTCTCACGTGGGCGGCGCCTACGTGCTGGCGGGTCTGGTGTACGTGACCTGGATCGTCATCGGCGTCAAGAAGAACGGCATCCGCTACTTCAAGCTGGCGACCGTCCCCTCGGGCGTTCCGTTCTACATCCTGCCGCTCGTGGTCCCGATCGAGATCATCTCGAACTTCGTGGTCCGCCCGATCACGCACAGCCTCCGTCTGTTCGCGACCATGCTGGCAGGCCACCTGATCGTGATGATCGCGGGCTCCGGCATCGAGTTCCTCATCGCCCAGGAGAACGTCCTGCTGAAGGGCACTTCGCTGCTGGTGCTGGCCGGCGCTGTGGCCATGTACATGCTGGAAGCGCTGATCATGGTGCTGCAGGCGTACGTGTTCACGCTGCTGACCGCCATCTACATCGAAGGCGCTCTCCACGCGGACAGCCACTAAGTCTTCACCCACACTTCCCCTCTCGGGGAAAAACAACCCCGTAACAGCCGCTCCGCGGCGACTGAAAGGAAAACCATGAACGGCGAAATCAACGGCTCCCTCAACCTCGTTGGCTACGGCCTCTCCGCCATCGGCGGTGGCATCGGTGTGGGTCTCGTGTTCGCGGCCTACATCAACGGTGTGGCTCGTCAGCCCGAGGCGCAGCGTGTCCTGCAGCCGATCGCATTCCTCGGTCTGGCCCTGACCGAAGCTCTCGCCATCCTCGGCCTGGTTTTCGCGTTCGTTCTGAAGTAAACCTTCAGCCCCTACGCCAAATCAGTTACGAGTAGATAGGACGGGTGAATATGGATCAGCTGATCCTTGCTGCAGACCAAGCCCATGAGTCTCCGAACCCGCTTGTTCCCAATGTCTGGGAAATGGGCGTGGTCCTGGTCGGCTTCCTGGTTCTGCTCTTCATCGTGGTCAAGTTCGTTGTCCCGATGTTCGAGAAGACCTACGCCGAGCGCGCAGAGGCCATCGAGGGCGGCATCGCCAAGGCTGAGAAGGCCCAGGCTGAGGCCACGGCCGCTCTCGAAGAGTACAAGCAGCAGCTGACGGACGCCCGCACTGAGGCCAATCGCATCCGCGAAGAAGCCCGTGCTGAAGGCGCCCAGATTCTCGCTGAGCTCAAGGAGAAGGCCGCCGCCGAGGCTGCCCGCATCACCGAGCAGGCCCACGTACAGATCGAGGCAGAGCGTCAGGCCGCCGTCGTCTCCCTGCGCAGCGAAGTCGGCAGCCTTGCCACGACGCTCGCCGGGCGAATCGTCGGTGAGTCGCTGGACGACGACGCCCGCGCTTCCCGCGTGGTCGATCGCTTCCTTGCCGATCTGGAGAACCAGAGCGCAGGTGCAGCACAGTAATGGCAGGTGTATCGAGCGAATCGCTGAAGGCGGCGCTGGCCGAGGTGGAGCCCAAGCTCCCCACGGCTCCGCTGTCCCTGGCAAACGAGCTTTTCGGAACCCTCGAGGCTCTTGACGGCTCGGCCGGTCTGCGCCGGGCTCTGACGGATCCTTCGCGCACCGCGGAGGAGAAGGCAGGTCTGATCCGCGGACTGCTGGCCGGCAAGGTCTCAGCCGATGCAGAGCAGATCGTCAGTTCGCTGGCGGCCTCCCGCTGGGCTGACTCCCGCGACATCGGCGATGCGCTCGAAACAATCGCCGCAACCGTGGCGATCGCCGTCGCTGAGTCCAAGGGCGCCGCAGCAGGTCTCGGCGCTTCCGGGCTGGAAGCACTGGAGAACGATCTCTTCGCATTCAACACGGTGGTCGATGGCAGCCATGAGCTGCAGCGTGCCCTCGTGGAGCCGGCTGCCGCACCGCAGCAGAAGGCGGACCTGGCACGCAAGCTCGTGCCCGGAGCCGGCGAAGAGGCACAGCTCCTCATCCGTCAGGCCGTCGTCGCCCCGCGTGGCGTCAAGCCGGCCAAGCTGGTGGAGCGCTTTGCAGAGTTGGCCGCCAAGCGCCAGGAGCGCTGGATCGCCACGGTGGAAGTGACCCGCCCCCTCACCGATGAGCAGCAGGCCCGCCTCCAGGCCGGTCTGAACGCGCTCTACGGCCGGGAGCTCAAGGTCAACACCGTCGTGGATCCGGAGCTCATCGGCGGTATCCGCGTCAAGGTCGGTGACGAAGTGGTTGACGCTTCCGTGCTGACCAAACTCGGCGAACTGCGCCGCAAGCTGGCCGGCTGAGCCAGGCAAGCACAACTTACCGACAGAACACCAGGTCATCGTGAGCAGCGATGATCACGAAACAGGAGAGCAGGGACTGCAGATGGCCGAATTGACCATCAATGCCGACGACGTCCGCAATGCCTTGAACGAGTTCGCGGCGTCTTACGAGCCCGGCAATGCCGAGCGCGTCGAGGTCGGCCGTGTGACCGCCGCCAGCGACGGTATCGCCCGTGTCGAGGGCCTTCCCTCGGTCATGGCCAACGAACTCCTTCGCTTCGAGGATGGAACTCTGGGCCTGGCTCAGAACCTTGACGTCCGTGAGATCGGCGTGATCGTACTCGGTGACTTCACCGGTATCGAAGAGGGCCAGGAAGTGCACCGCACGGGTCAGATTCTTTCTGTCCCCGTCGGCGACGCGTTCCTCGGCCGCGTGGTTGACCCGCTGGGCCAGCCCATCGACGACCTGGGCGACATCAAGGCCGAGGGCACCCGCGCACTGGAGCTCCAGGCGCCGGGCGTGACCCAGCGTAAGTCGGTCCACGAGCCGATGCAGACGGGTCTCAAGGCCATCGACGCCATGATCCCGATCGGCCGTGGCCAGCGTCAGCTGATCATCGGTGACCGCCAGACCGGTAAGACGGCCATCGCGGTGGACACCATCATCAACCAGAAGGCCAACTGGGAGTCCGGCGACGTCAACAAGCAGGTTCGCTGCATCTACGTCGCCATCGGTCAGAAGGCGTCCACCATCGCCGCTGTCCGCCAGACCCTGGAAGAGAAGGGCGCCCTGGAGTACACCACGATCGTGGCCTCCCCGGCGTCCGACCCCGCGGGCTTCAAGTACCTTGCTCCGTACGCCGGTTCGGCCATCGGCCAGCACTGGATGTACGGCGGCAAGCACGTCCTCATCATCTTCGATGACCTCTCCAAGCAGGCCGAAGCCTACCGCGCCGTGTCGCTGCTCCTGCGCCGCCCGCCGGGACGTGAAGCCTACCCGGGTGACGTGTTCTACCTGCACTCCCGTCTGCTCGAGCGTTGTGCCAAGCTCTCCGACGAGCTGGGCGCGGGCTCGATGACCGGTCTGCCGATCATCGAGACGAAGGCGAACGACGTGTCCGCCTACATCCCGACGAACGTCATCTCCATCACCGACGGCCAGATCTTCCTGCAGTCGGACCTCTTCAACGCCAACCAGCGTCCGGCTGTCGACGTGGGCATCTCGGTGTCCCGCGTGGGTGGTTCCGCTCAGGTCAAGGCCATGAAGAAGGTCTCCGGCACCTTGAAGCTGGACCTCGCCCAGTACCGCGACATGCAGGCCTTCGCCATGTTCGCCTCGGACCTGGATGCGGCTTCCCGCCAGCAGCTGACCCGTGGCGCCCGCCTCATGGAGCTGCTCAAGCAGGGCCAGTACCAGCCGTACCCGGTCGAGAACCAGGTCGTCTCCATCTGGGCCGGCACCAACGGCTACCTGGACGATGTCCCGGTCGAGGACGTGTCCCGCTTCGAGTCCGAGTTCCTCGAGCACCTGAAGCACAGCACGTCCATCCTGACCACCATCGGCCAGACCAACCTGCTGGAGAACGACACGGTCGAGGCTCTGAAGACGGCGATCGCCGACTTCAAGCGCGGCTTCTTCGGCGAGGGTCACAGCCAGCTGGTCGGCGCCGGTCACGAGGAGCACGAGGCCATCTCGGGCGACTCCGTCGACCAGGAAAAGATCGTCAAGCAGAAGCGCTAGAGGCGCATCACCCCGGGGCCACCTTCACGGGTGGCCCCGGGGTACCGCACCGGAGCCTTGGATCCGCTGGATCCTAAGAAAGGACAAGTATGGGAGCCCAGATCCGGGTCTACCGCCAGAAGATCGCCTCGACCACGTCGATGCGCAAGATCTTCAAGGCGATGGAACTGATCGCGACCTCTCGCATCGGTAAGGCACGTGCCCGTGTGGCTGCATCGCAGCCCTACGCCCGCGCCATCACCCGTGCCGTTTCTGCAGTCGCCAGCCAGAGCCAGGTGGAGCACCCGCTCACCACCGAGCCCGCTCAGGTGCGCCGCGCCGCCGTCGTCGTGATGACCGCTGACCGTGGTCTCGCCGGAGCTTACTCGGCGAGCGTGCTCAAGCAGGCCGAGGGCCTGATCGAGCTGCTTCACAGCGAAGGCAAGGACGTCAAGACCTACCTGGTGGGTCGCAAGGCGCAGGCCTACTTCGATTTCCGTTCTCGTCCTTACGCCCGCGTCTGGACCGGCGGCACCGATGCTCCGGAGTTCGCAACCGCTCAGGAGGTCAGCAAGGTCATCCTGGATGACTTCGCCACCGACTTCGAAGAGGGCGGCGTGGAGGAGATCCACGTCGTGTACACGCGCTTCAAGTCCATGGTGACCCAGGAGCCGACCGTCGTCCGCCTCCTGCCCCTGGAGGTCGTGGAAGAGGAGGACACTCCGGAAGCGGAGATCCTGCCCCTCTACGATTTCGAGCCCGAGACCGAGCAGGTGCTGGACTCGCTGCTGCCGCGCTACATCGAATCCCGCATCTTCGCGGCGATGCTGCAGGCTGCCGCGTCCGAGCTGGCTGCCCGTCAGCGTGCCATGAAGTCCGCAGGCGACAACGCGACCGAGCTGATCAAAAAGTACACGCGACTGCGCAACACGGCCCGTCAGGCCGAGATCACGCAGGAGCTCACCGAGATTGTGGCCGGTGCCGACGCTCTCGCGTCGTAATCGCCCGAGAATCCCGGCGCAGCCTTCGCGGCTGTACCCAAAGCTAGACTTAACACACGCCATCTACTGAGTGAAGTGAGAGAGATGACTGCCACCGCTACCGAGCACGCAGCCACCGCGGCCGGCGCCACCGGTCGTATTGCCCGCGTCATTGGGCCGGTTGTCGACGTCGAATTCCCGGCCGACGCCATCCCGGAAATCTACAACGCCCTGACCACTGAGGTCACCCTCAACGGTGAGACCAAGACCATCACCTTCGAGACCTCGCAGCACCTGGGTGACAACCTGGTCCGCGCCATCTCGCTGCAGGCGACCGACGGCCTGGTCCGCGGCACGCAGGTCTTCGACACCGGCGCCCCCATCTCCGTGCCCGTGGGCGACGGCGTCAAGGGCCACATCTTCAACGTGCTCGGGCAGCCGCTGGACGTCGAAGAGTCCGAGCTCCAGGTCTCCGAGCGCTGGCCCATCCACCGCAAGGCCCCGAGCTTCGCGAGCCTCGAAGGCTCCACCGAGATGCTCGAGACCGGCATCAAGGTCATCGACCTTCTCACCCCGTACATCAAGGGTGGCAAGATCGGCCTGTTCGGCGGCGCCGGTGTGGGCAAGACCGTGCTCATCCAGGAAATGATCACCCGTGTCGCCCGCAACTTCGGTGGCACCTCCGTGTTCGCCGGTGTCGGCGAGCGTACCCGTGAGGGCAACGACCTCTGGGTCGAAATGGACGAGGCCGGCGTTCTGAAGGACACCGCCTTGGTGTTCGGCCAGATGGATGAGCCGCCGGGAACGCGTCTGCGCGTGGCCCTGTCCGCTCTGACCATGGCGGAGTACTTCCGCGATGTGCAGAACCAGGACGTGCTGCTCTTCATCGACAACATCTTCCGCTTCACCCAGGCCGGTTCCGAGGTGTCGACCCTGCTGGGCCGCATGCCGTCCGCCGTGGGCTACCAGCCGAACCTGGCCGATGAGATGGGTCTCCTCCAGGAGCGCATCACCTCGACCAAGGGCCACTCGATCACGTCCATGCAGGCGATCTACGTCCCTGCTGACGACTACACCGACCCGGCTCCGGCGACCACCTTCGCCCACCTGGACGCCACCACCGAGCTCTCCCGTGAGATCGCTTCCCGTGGTCTGTACCCGGCCGTGGACCCGCTGACCTCCACTTCCCGAATCCTGGATCCCCAGTACATCGGCAAGGACCACTACGACACCGCTGTGCGCGTGAAGCAGATCCTGCAGAAGAACAAGGAACTCCAGGACATCATCGCCATCCTCGGTGTCGATGAGCTCTCCGAAGAGGACAAGATCGTCGTGGCCCGTGCCCGTCGTATCCAGCAGTTCCTGTCCCAGAACACCTACACCGCCAAGCAGTTCACCGGCGTCGAGGGTTCGACCGTGTCCATCAAGGACACCATCGAGGGCTTCAAGGCGATCTGCAACGGCGACGTCGACCACATCGCCGAGCAGGCGTTCTTCAACGTCGGTGGCATGGACGATGTCGAGCGTCAGTGGGCCAAGATCCAGTCTGAGACCCGCTGATCATGGCTGAGCTCGACGTTGAGGTCGTCGCGGCGGACCACTTCGTGTGGTCCGGCGCGGCCAAGGTGGTCAACGCCCGCACCAGCGATGGCGCGATCGGCATTCTCCCCGGGCACGCGCCGGTTCTGGCGATCCTCGCGGAGGGTGAGCTGTCGATCGAGCCGGTCACGGGCAGCCGCATCCACGTCACCGTGGATGGGGGATTCTTCTCCGTTGACAATGACCGAGTGGTGATCGTGGCTGACAATGCTCAGCTCAACGATTCCGCCGCGGCGTAGGGCTGAATAGTCCGCGCTAGATGGGTGATTCGGTCATTGTCACTCTGGGCATCGCAGCGATCCTCGCGATCATCATCGGTGCTCTGTGCCTGGTAGGGGTGCGCCGCGTCAATCTGCGGCGCTCCCTGGGCACCATCGACGCCTCCATCTGCCTGGCCAACGGCCGCTGGCAGATGGGGGTTTGTCGTTTCCAGGGTTCGGAACTCGAGTGGTTCAAGATGTTCTCCCTGAGCCCCACTCCGCGCTACAGCTTCGAACGCAACCAGCTCGATCTGGTGCGGCGGCGCGAACCGGGCGAGTCGGAGTCCTCCAGGATCCAGCCGGGCTCGGTGATCGTGGAGCTGAGCTATGAGGGTCAGGAAGTGCTGCTCGCGATGCGTTTCGACGAGTACACCGGGCTGTCCTCCTGGCTGGAGGCCGGGCCGAGACCGGGACTCAACCGGCTGGACTGAGCGCGTGTCCGGGAGCACCTTCCGGGGATGACGAAAGGCCGGGCCGTGTGCCGCTGTGGGATTCTCCACGGCGGCACACGGCCCGGCCTTCGGCGTCTGTGAGGGGCGCGCGGCTCAGACGAGCCATTCCCCCTGGCGCATGACGCGCTGGAGCTGGAGATCGGCGTCGAGCACCACGACGTCGGCACGCAGGCCGCGGCGCAGGCTCCCTACCTCGTCGTCGAGTCCCAGAACGTCGGCGGGGACCGCGGTCGCCGAGCGGACGGCGTCGGCCAGGGGGACGCCCGCGGCGACCGTGCGCTGGACCACCTGGAGCAGCGTGGCGGTGCCACCCGCGATCGAACCGGTGGCGTCGAGGGTCGCGACCCCGTCGGCCACGGTGACGGGGGAGGGGCCGAGCATGTAGTGCCCGTCGCTCAGACCGGCCGCGGCCATGGAGTCCGTCACCAGCAGCACATTCGCGGAGCCGACCAGATCGAAGACCGTCAGGGTGGTCTGCGGGTCCAGATGGGTGTTGTCGGCGATGAGCTCGACGGCGGCGCGACCGGCCTGGGCGGCTCGGAGGCACGCCGTCACGGGGCCGGGATCGCGGTGGTGGATGGGCCGCATGCCGTTGAACAGGTGCGTGACGGTCGGGCGGCTCGTGGAGCCGTCGAACCCAGCGGCCGCGAGGCCGTCCCGGGCCGCTGCCAGGGAGGCGGCGGCGGTCGTGTCATCGGAGTCGGTGTGCCCGAGGGACGGGACCACGCCGTGGGTGGTCAGCAGGTCCACGAGCTCCGCCGCACCCGGCAGCTCCGGGGCGTAGGTCATGGTGCGGAGCTTTCCGCTGGCGGCGAGGATGAGCTCCTCGGCGAACTCCAGATCCGGATTGAGCAGGAAGGCCGGGTTCTGGGCGCCGCAGCGTGCTTCAGAGAGGAAGGGACCTTCGAGGTGGATGCCCTCCAGGAGCCCTTCCTCGGTCAGACCCACGTAGAGGCCGATGCCGTGCAGGAGATCCTCGCGGGATGCGGTCACCATGCTCGCGAGCAGTGACGTGGTGCCGGAACGGTGCAGGAAGGCGATGGCCGTGCGGGCCGAGTCCTCCTGACCGGACGGGAAGTCACCGCCGTCCCCGCCGTGGCAGTGGATGTCCACCAGGCCGGGGATCAGGATTGCGCCCTCCGGCAGGGGAGTGGGCTCGACACCCTCGAAGCCGGGGTCGGAGAATCCGGCCGCAGGCCCGGCGTGGACGATCCGCCCATCCGCGATGGCCACCAGCCCGTCGGCGAGGGAGTCGCCGTCGGAGACGATGCGGCCGCGCAGGATGACGCGCTGTCCATCAGGGGAAGAGGTGCTGTCCAGAGGCATGCCATGAGTCTACGGGCAGGACCGCGGAGGGCTGAAGCGTGACCTGCTTGGGGTGGCGCCGGCTTGCCGTCCGGGCGGCACACGGAGGAGCCGCTCGGGAGCGGGTGGTCAGGGCAAGTGGCTCAGAACGGGCAGCTTAGAACTTGCAGCCCAGATTAGACAGCTCAGAACAGGCGGCTCTCCGCGTCGTCCACGCCGCGCATCGCGTCGTAGTCGAGGGTGACACAGTCGATGCCGCGGTCCTGGGCGAGCACCCGGGCCTGAGGCTTGATCTGCTGAGCGGCGAAGATGCCGCGCACGGGGGCGAGCACCGGGTCGCGGTTGAGCAGTTCGAGGTACCGGGTGAGCTGCTCGACGCCGTCGATGTCGCCGCGGCGCTTCAGCTCGATCGCCACGGTGGCGCCGGCGGCGTCGCGGGCCAGGATGTCGACGGGCCCGATCGCCGTGAAGTACTCGCGGCGGATGAGGCTGTATCCGGTCCCGAGCAATTCGATCTGTTCGGCGAGAAGTCGCTGGAGGTCGGCCTCGACGCCGTCCTTGATCAGCCCGGGATCGATGCCGAGGTCGTGGGCGGTGTCGTGGAAGATCTCGTGGATGTTGACGATCAGCCGGTCGTCGGTCTTGGAGGACTGCACCACCCACTGTTCGGACACACCGGTCTCCAGCTCCGTGTCCTCAGGGGCCTGGACCCGCAGGGTGGCGGGCGGGCTCATCCAGTTGAGGGGCTTGTAGGAGCCGCCGTCGGAGTGGACGAGAACGGAACCGTCCGCCTTGACCACCAGGAGGCGCTTAGCCAACGGCAGATGGGCCTTGAGCCGGCCGACGTAGTCCACGGAGCACTGAGCAATCACCAAACGCACGCACAGAACAATACCGGCTCGGGCCCCGAACGGACGTGCGGGGCACGGTCCCGAGCGTCCCGCCCTCCGCGGGTGAACCTCCCGGGTGCCCGACGAACGTCGTCTGAACAGCGCGCGAGCGCTCCATGAACTCTTCACCGGAAGGCCGCAGAGCCTCTGGGCAGCCAGGTTACCCGTTGGTAATTTCAGTCTCGGCCCCACCGCCGGGGCCGTCCACCGGACCTCACGATCCGGGGACGCGTCACCGATCAGGAGTCTCCAGACATGCAGCATCATGCCCGCGGGATGCGTTCCCGTCTCGTCCCAGCACTGACCAGAACACTTACCACAGCGCTGACCTCGACGCTGGGCATCGCCGCCCTGGCGTTTGCCGCCCTGCTGTCGGCCCCGCCTGCCGCCAGCGCAGACAGTCCCGGCGCCGGTGACCCGTGGGTGGTCTCCGTCGGCGACTCGTACATCTCGGGGGAGGCGGGGCGCTGGGCCGGGAACACGAACGGCAGTGCCGGGGCCATCGACGCCCTGGGTGCCACGGCGTATAACGACAACGCTTCGAACACCGCCGAGACCATCGCCCGCTGCCACCGGAGTCATGCGGCCGAGGTGGGCATCGGGGGAGGAGTGAACAGTCTGAACCTCGCCTGTTCCGGGGCCCGCACCTCGACCTTCACCAATTCGAGCGGCTACTTCAAACCCGGCCTGGACTTCTACAACTCCGGCGGGCAGCAGGGCCAGGCGCTCATGCTCCAGAACTTCGCGGCGAGCCACAACGTGAAGATGGTGGCGCTCTCCATCGGAGGCAATGACTTCGAATTCGGCACGATCATGCAGGAATGCGTCACGGACTTCCTGACCTCTTTCAGCTGGAGCCCGAAGTACTGCAAGAACGGCAGCACCGTCGCGACCGCCATGAGCTCCAGCACGGTCACCGCCAACACCGCCAAGATCGCGACGGCGATGCAGAACATCCGCACGGCGATGCGGAACGCGGGGTACAGTGACGGTTCCTGGACGCTGCTCGTCCAGAACTACCCGTCGCCGCTGCCGGCAAGTGGCGCGATGCGCTACGGGCAGAGCGGATACACCCGGCAGAACACCGGCGGGTGCGGACTCTGGGACGCCGATGTCGACTACGCGGCGAACACCCTGCTGCCCACCATCAACGGCGCCGTCACTCAGGCCGCCGCCCAGAGCGGGCTGAGCAACGTGAAGACCCTGGACGTCACATCGCTCTTCTCCGGCCGACGGCTCTGCGAGAACACCGTGGGTCTGCTGGAGGAGAAGGGTGTGACGTCCTGGACCCAGGCCGGCGCGTCGGACGCCACGGAGTGGGTCAACCAGATCCGCACCGTCAGCACCGCGAACTCGGACTACTTCGTCCAGGAATCCCTGCATCCCAACTACTGGGGCCAGCTGGCGCTGCGGTCCTGCCTGCGCCAGGCCTACAACCAGGGCGCTCCGAAGAGCGGGAACTGCGTGCGCTCCAGCACGGGCCTGCTCGGCGGGGAGCCCGTCGTCGCGCTGCGCTGACCGGCTCCTCCGGCCTGGTCGCGGGCACGTCCCGGGCACGTCCCGGGGCGACACAGCGGCGGCCCGGGGGCGATGGCTTTGGCACAATGGAGTCATGCCCCGCAGCAACCGCCCCCGCCGTCGTCCGGCGAGTTCCTCCACCGGGAGCGGGAAGCACGGTGCGGCGCCTGCTCCGCTCGAAGGGCTGGAGCGCGCACGGATCGGCATCGACCGGCGGGAGGTCGCCCCGGACGGCGTCTGGATGGTCCGCACGATGACGGCGCTGAGGGCCGGCAAGGAGTACACCTGCCCCGGCTGCCATCGGCAGATCCCGCCCGGACTCGCCCACCTGGTGGTCTGGGAGGAGGACCACCTGTTCGGCGAGCAGGCGGGGATCAATGAGCGCCGGCACTGGCACACCCGCTGCTGGACGGGCCGCAGCTACCGCTACCGCTGACCCGGCGTCGTGCGCCGTCACCCGGCACGACGGCGGGCGCTCCTGACTTAGGCTTGGGAGCATGACAGCAGTGCCCTCCGCCTATGACCCCGCCGATCCGGCGACGCTCACCTTCACCGACCCGGCAGGACCTCAGCCCATCCGGGCATCGACGGTCCTCCCCGCGGTGCGGGAGAACATCGAACTGCGGACCGAGGACGGGCTGACCCTTTACGGTGAACTCGCGCTCCCGGCGGACGGGCAGGTCCGCGCCACCCTCATCACGCTCCATCCGCTGCCCACGCACGGCGGGTTCATGGATTCGCACGTCTACCGCAAGGCGTCCTACCGCCTGCCGGCCCTCGCCGGCATCGCGGTGCTGCGCTTCAACACGCGCGGCACCTCTTCGCCGCGCGGCACGAGCGACGGGGAGTTCGACGGCGGCGTGGCCGAACGTCACGACCTTGAGGCCGCGGTGCGGTTCGCCGTCGACCGCGGACTCCCGCGCCGCTGGCTCCTCGGCTGGTCGTTCGGCACCGAACTCGCGCTCCGCCATGGGAGCGTCAGCCCGGCCGTCGAGGCCATCGAGGGCGCGATCCTGCTGTCCCCGCCGCTGCACCGCGCGGGAGATGACGACCTGCGCCGCTGGGGCGCGGCCCCGTTGCCGTTGAAGGTCCTCGTCCCCGAGCACGACGACTACCTGCAGCCGGCGGAGGCCGCTCAGCGGTTCTCGCTCGTCCCGCAGGCCGAGGTGATCGGCGTCGACGGCGCCAAGCACCTCTGGGTGGGGGAGAAGCACGTGCAGCGCGTGCTCAACGAGATCGTGGCCACCGTGGCGCCGGAGGTCCCGACGCCGCTGCCGACCGAGTGGTCCGGCCCGATCGCGCAGGGGCAGTAGCGCAGCACCTCAGACGAGCAGCGTCCTCGACGGGAAGGGCCCCACCGCATCAGCGGTGGGGCCCTTCCCGTCAGTGCTGGTTGTTCCTCGAGGGGACTACTTCCGGTCCTGTTGGGGGACCAGCACTTCCTTGATCAGGAGCATGATCGCGGCGGCGGTCGGGATGGCGATCAGGGCGCCGAGCACCCCGAGGAGGCTGCCACCGGCGATCACGGAGATCACCGCCACCGAGCCGGGGACGGACACGGCGCGCTGCATGATGCGCGGGGAGACGAAGTACGCCTCGAACTGCAGGTACGCGAAGTAGCAGATGGCGTAGATGACGGCGGTCTGCCAGCCCATGGTGAACGACACGAGCGTCACAAGGATCCCTGCGATCAGGCCACCCACCAGCGGAATGAAGGCGAGCAGAGCGACCACGAAGGCGAGCAGGACCGAGAACGGCACGTTCAGGATGGACATCACGATGAAGGCGAAGGTGGCGTTCAGGAGCGCCACGCAGACCTGGCCGATCACGTAGTTGCCCACCGAGCGGGTGATCTCCTCGGACAGCTCCATGACCCGCGGACGGCGCGTGCGCGGGGCCAGGCGGTACGCGAAGGACTTCATGGACGGCAGCGCAGCCAGGAAGTACAGCGTCAGGACGAGAACGATCAACGCGCCGAACAGGCCGTTCGCCACCGAGGTGCCGAATCCGACGATTCCTCCGAACACGCCACCCACGGCGCTGGAGTCCTTGATGAACTTCTGGATCTCCTCCGTCACGCGGTCCTTCAGCCCGAACTGCTCGTTCAGGTTGTTGTAGAAGTCCGAGCGCAGGAAGTCGTTGATCCAGACAGGGCCTTGCGTGATGATCTGATTGACCTGATCCACCACGGTGGGGATCAGGGTCGCGAAGAAGCCGCCCACCACGGCCAGCAGCCCGAGCAGGACGATCACGATGCCGGCGGGGCGCGGGATCCGGCGGTTCTCCAGCGTGCGGACCACCGGGTCGAGCCCGAGTGCGATGAACAGCGCCGCGATGATCCACAGAATCAGCTGCGTGGTGTGACTTCCGACGTAGAAGAGCAGCAGCGCCAGCCCGACGCCGACGGTGAGCATGAAGCCGAGCAGCACGGGGCGCTGGACCGCGAAGCCCTGGGCGGCCGGCTCCGTGAGGTTCCCGTCGTCGTCGCTGGCTTCGGGGAGGGCGAAGTGAGCGCGCGGCAGTGCGCCGGGCACCGGCTTCTTGAGCTGGCCGAAGGCCCGCTTGACCCTGCCGAGCAGACCCGCGTCCGCCACCCCGGCTTCCGGCGCCTTCGCCGCGGCTGCCTCGACGTCATCCCGGGAGGCGGGGGCGGCCGGTGTCGGCGCGGGGACGGACGCGACGGACTCCGTCTCGGAGGACGGCTGCACCGTCCCCTCGGTGGGCGGGGTGTTCTCCGGCTGGTGTTCACTCATGGGGTCTTCCTTGGGTGGTCAGGCGAAATGATGGGGCTGGGGCCGGATTCACACTATCAGCGCAGCCCTTTCCTCCCTGCTTCCCAGTCTCAGCGGATACCATGAAAGAGACCATGACCCCGATGTTAGGTGCATTTGTGCGTTTGAAGTCAGCGATCGCCGTCTTTGTCCTGGGACTGGTAGTCCTGTTCCTGGGCATCGGCCAGAAGACCTTCTGGGCTCCGCCCGAGAGGGTGAGCGTTGCGCTCCCGTCCTCGGTTCAGCAGGCCCCGCTCACGGTGGTCGACCCTGCGTTCGCGAAGTTCGGCGACGGCAAGGTCGACCTGGACATCAAGGGTGACGGCGCCTTCACGGTCGCCGTCGGACGCCCCGACGACGTCGCGGCCTGGGTGGACAAGACCGCTCACAACACCGTCAAGGGAGCGGACGCGGAAGGCAAGGCGCTCGACGTCCAGCACGTCGACGGCGAGGCCAAGGCTCCGAACCCCGCCGGCGCCGACATCTGGGCCAGCACCCAGTCCGGCAACGGCGACCTCAAGTTCGCCTGGTCCGCACCGGACCAGGGCGACTGGTCTCTGGTGATCGCGAGCGACGGCACCAAGCCCGCTCCGTCCCAGCTCGAGTTCAGCTACGCCAATGACACCAGCACGCCGTGGAGTGTGCCGCTCATGGTGCTGGGCGGCCTGCTCATGCTGGGCGCGCTCCTCTTCGCCTTCCTCTTCGGCAAGGGCGGGTCCACGCCGGCCAAGGCCACCGCGGCAGGACCTGCGGCAGGTGTGGGCTCGAAGTCGCCGTCGATCAAGGACGCCGTGGCGGACGCCCCGGCCTCCGATGCCGAGACCACCGTCTCGGACGACAAGCCCGCGGAGATCGCCGAGCCGAAGGCCGGCGAGCCCAAGAACGCCGAGGCTCAGGACGCCGAACCTCAAGACGCCGAACCCAAGGACAAGCCGTCGGCTTTCCGCAGGATCCCGGCGATCGCCGGCGCGCTGAGCCTCGCCGTCGTCGGTGCACTGGCGGGCGTGGCGCCCGCCCACGCCGACAGCGCCACGCCGAGTCCTGCGGCCTCCGCCGGCGGTTCCGGTGACCTGCCCGTGGTGACCGATGACCAGCTCAAGCGCATCCTTTCCAGCACGGCCGATGCCGTGAGCAGCGCCGACGCCGCCAAGAACGCCAAGGACCTCGGCGACCGCGCCACCGGTGAGGCACTGACGATCCGCACGCAGAACTACAAGATCCGCGCTTCGGCCACCAGCCACCCGGCGGTCGCACCCGTGGCGGCGCAGAAGCTGCTGACCCAGGTGGTCCCGACGGATCGCGGGTGGCCGCGCACGGTGACCGCCGTGACCCAGGGCGCCAAGAACCCCACGCCCCTGATCCTCACGCTGACCCAGAAGTCGGCCCGGGAGAATTACAAGCTCGTGAGCGCGTCGTACCTCCTGCCGGGCAACACCTTCCCCGCGATGAGCGCGGACGGAGTCAAGGCGCGGGACGCGAAGAGCGCCAATGGTCTGACCGCGAGCCCCTCGGATGCGATCGCCGCTCTGGTGGCCCGTCTGAAGGATCCGAAGGGGTCGGCGAAGACCAAGTTCGGTGACAACACCTACTTCCAGCAGACCGAAGAGCTGAAGAACAACGTCATCGATCCGAAGAACAACGGCGCGGACGTCAAGCCGGCCTTCGACTTCAAGCTCGTGGGCCAGCCGGACGCCGTGTACACGTCGGACGACGGCGGCGCCGTGGTGGTGGCGGACCTCGAGTTCACGGTCACGCTGACTCCGCCGAACGAGGGCGACACCGTCGACCTCGCGGATGAGGCCGTGGCCACTCTGGCGGGCACCAAGAAGACGAACAAGAAGGTGACGGAGCACTTCATCGATTCGGTGACTCTCCGGATCCCGCCGTCCGGGTCCAAGGAGAGCTTCACGCTGCTGTCCGCGGACCGCTACCTGACGGGCGTCAAGCTGGGCTGAGCCCGTCCACGCATCGTTCCCCGGCCGGTGAGGTGATCCCTCACCGGCCGAACACCGAGGAGGACAGTTGCCCCAGGCAGCACAGAACCCATTCGATTCCCTCGCCAGCCTGCGCGGCGCGGTCGATCTCTCCGCCGTGAAGGCGCGTGCCCAGGCTCCGGCCCCGGCTGCGCGTCCGGCCGCGCCTTCCGCCGACGGGGCGGAGGCGCCCGCCGGCGGCGCCGGGTCCTACCGTGCGAACGTCACCGAGGCGAACTTCCAGGACGTCGTGGAGCTCTCCGTTCAGGTGCCCGTGATCCTGGCACTCTGGGCCCAGTACTCGCCGGAGTCGCAGCGCGCGCTGAGTCTCGTCGAGGATCTCGTCAATCGTCAGGATGGCGCGATGGTCCTGGGCGCCGTGGACGTCGAGGCGTTCCCTGAGATCATGCAAGCGATGCAGATCTCCGGCGTTCCCGCCGCGGTCGCCGTGGTGAAGGGCCAGCCCGTGCCGTTGTTCCAGGGACCGGTGGAGGAGGCCCATCTCGAGGCACTCTTCACCGAGCTGCTGCAGTTGGCCCAGGCGAACGGCGTGCACGGCCGGATCGGCCCGGTCTCCGGTGGCGGAGCCGGTGCTGAGCCCGCCGAGGCGCCTTTGCCCCCACTGCACCAGGAGGCCCTGGACGCGATCGAATCCGGCGACTATGCGGCAGCAGAGCGGGCATATCAGCAGGCTCTCGACGAGCAGCCGGCCGACCACGAAGCGAAGGCGGGACTGGCGCAGGTGCGCCTCCTCCTTCGTCTCGAGGGTCTGAGCGCCACGGACGCCGAAGCGTTGCGCCAGCAGGCCGCGGCCGACCCCGACGACGTCGAGGCCCAGTTGCGCTTGGCGGACCTGGACGTCTCGGGCGGCCACGTCGAGGACGCTTTCTCGCGGATCGTCACTTTCATCGGGCGGCACTTCGGACCGGAACGGGAAACCGCACGCGTCCGCCTGCTGGACCTCTTCGAGGTCGTGGGGGTCAAGGACCCTCGGGTGGCGGCGGCGCGACAGGCCCTGGCGAGGGTCCTGTTCTGAGCTGACACCGGGCTGACCGCGCGGGGAGGGCATTCCGGAAGGGATGCCCTCCCCGCGGTGCGTCCGGCAACTTCTCCGGCCTCGGGTGCACGGCACCCGCTGGGCGTAGGCAAAGATCGTCCTGAAGTAGCATCCCGGAGAGTCATCACACTTGTTAGCGTGAAACGCATGACTCACTCGCACCCGGAATCCCAGTCATTTTCCCCGGTGGAAGTCCCCAGGACCCCGTCGCACGTCCCGGCCATCGCCCTCCGGGGCCTGGCCAAGCGCTTCGGTGAGAAGATCGCCGTCGACGGCATCAGCCTGGATGTCCCCGTGGGGTCCTTCTTCGGTCTGGTCGGCCCGAATGGCGCCGGCAAGACGACCACGCTGTCCATGGCGACAGGACTCCTGCGCCCCGACTTCGGGAGCGCCGAGATCCTCGGGGTGGACATGTGGCAGGGCCCGACGGCGGCGAAGAAGCTGCTGGGGACCCTTCCCGACGGCGTCCGCCTGTTCGACCGTCTCAGCGGCGAACAGCTGATCACGTACTCCGGTCTCCTGCGGGGGATGGACCGGGAGACCGTGGCCGTGCGCGCCCAGGAACTACTGGCCGCACTCGACCTCACGGCGGACGCGGGCAATCTCGTGGTGGACTACTCCGCCGGCATGACCAAGAAGATCGCCCTGGCGTCGGCGCTGATCCACGCACCGCGGGTCCTGGTGCTGGACGAGCCGTTCGAAGCCGTGGACCCGGTGTCCTCCGCGAACATCACGGACATCCTGAAGGGCTTCGTCGCCTCGGGCGGCACCGTGGTGATCTCCAGCCATGTGATGGACCTGGTCCAGCGGCTGTGTGATCACGTCGCCGTCGTGGCCGGTGGGCGGCTCCTGGCCGCGGGCACCGTGGACGAGGTGCGTGCGGGGCAGAGCCTCGAAGAGCGCTTCGTCAGCCTGGTGGGCGGCCGTCACGAGGGGGAGGGGCTGGCATGGTTGCGACACTCCTGAGGCTCAAGCTCCAGATCCTGGCCAACGGATTCCGCCGCAGTCCGTGGCAGATCGTGGGCCTGGTCCTCGGCGGGCTGTACGGCCTGGGCGTCCTGACGTTCATGGTCATCGGCCTCGTCCTGCTCCGCCTGGCCGACGTGGACCTGGCCAGAACCATCCTGGTGCTCGCCGGGTTTGCCGCCGTGCTGGGCTGGACCGTGGTCCCGATCCTCGCCTCCGGCATGGACATGACGCTGGATCCGCAGCGGTTCGCCGCCTTCGGCATCCCGCAGCGTGACCTCATGACCGGCATGGCGCTGGCAGGGCTGGTGGGGATCCCCGGACTCCTGACGGCCATCCTGAGCCTGACCACCGTGGTGAGCTGGTGGAGGTCGCCGCTGCAGGTGGTCGCCGCGCTCGTGGGCGCGTTCCTGGGTGTCGCGAGCTGCCTGCTCTACTCACGCTGTGCCGCCGCGTGGGGCAACAACCTCTCCCAGTCCCGCCGCTACCGGGAGATCGGCACCATCCTGATCTTCATCCCGCTCGTGCTCCTGGGCCCGATCATCAGCGGCGCCGCTCAGGGCCTCAAGGACAACGCGCGGTATCTGCCGGATCTTGCGTCCGCCCTGGCATGGACGCCCTTCGGCGCCCCGTGGGCGCTGCCCGCCGACGTCGCGGCCGGGGATTTCGGGGCCGCCGCCCTCCGGATCCTGATCTGCCTCGCCATGATGGCGCTGGCGGTCTGGCTCTGGAACATCGCGCTGGTGCGGTCCATGGTCAATCCGCCGCGAGCGTCCGGCGCCAAGCGCGCTGCGGGCAAGCTCGGCTTCTTCTCCTGGTTCCCCGCGACGCCCACGGGCGCTGTCGCGGCCCGCACGGCCACGTACTGGTTCCGCGATCCGCGGTACTCGGCGTCGCTGATCGTGGTGCCGCTGATGCCGGTCCTCCTGTACTTCATGGGCATGCAGAACGGGAACTTCACCATGCTGCTGGTGGTGGGCCCGCTCGTGGCGTTCCTCATGTCCTGGAGCATCAGTTCGGACGTCTCCTATGACGACACCGCCTTCGCCCTGCACCTCTCCACGGGCACACCGGGACGTGCGGACCGCTGGGGCCGTGTCCTCGGCTGCTGCATCCTGGCGGTGCCGGCCGTGGTGGTCGTGGTCTTCGCCTCCATCGCGCTCAGCGGGCGGTGGGAGCTGCTCCCCGGCATCCTGGGTGCTTCGGCGGGCGTCCTCATGGCGGGCCTGGGCCTGGCCTCCGTGATCTCGGCCCGGTACGTCACAGCGGTTCCGAAGCCCGGCGAGAGCCCGTTCAAGAACCCGCCGGGTGGCAAGGGCCTCACCCTGGCCGTGCAGGGCCTCGGCATGCTCGTGCTCCTGGTGATCTGCCTGCCGCTGGCGGGCCTGCTGATTGCGGAGCTCGTGACGGGGAATCACGTCTGGGGATGGATCAACCTCCTGGCCGGATCGGCCTGGGGAGCCTTCCTTCTCTGGCTCGGAGTGCGTCTGGGCGGACGTGACGTTGAGCGCCGAGGGCCTGAACTTTTAGCGCAATTGATTAAAAATAGCTGATTCCACTCACTTTCTATCGTTTTTTGGGGCTGGACTGTATAAGATCGAAGCAGTTCACAGCTCCTGAGTAGGAAATGAGGCCGCAAGAGCATGGAAGTTGTCATCCTCCCCGATGCCGCTCACATCGGTGCCATGGCGGCGGACGCCATCGAGGCGCTTCTGAAGCGCAAGCCGGAGGCGGTGCTGGGCCTGGCGACGGGTTCCTCGCCGCTGCCGATCTATGACGAACTGGCCCGCCGCCATACCGAGGAAGGCCTGGATTTCTCCCGAGCGAGCGGCTTCGCGCTGGACGAGTACGTCGGACTGCCCCTGGGGCACCCGGAGTCCTATCGCGAGGTCATCCGCCGCGAGTTCAGCGACCGGGTCAACATCGATCCGGACAAGGTGCACAGCCCGAACGGCGCTGCGAAAGACCTTGAGGCGGCCTGCCGGGAGTATGAGGAGTCCATCGCGGCGGCGGGGGGAGTCGACCTGCAGATCCTGGGGGTCGGCACCGACGGGCACATCGGGTTCAATGAGCCGGGTTCCTCGCTGGCCAGCCGGACGCGGATCAAAACCCTTCTGGAGCAGACCCGCAAGGACAACGCCCGGTTCTTCGACAGCATCGACGATGTCCCTCATCACGTCGTGACCCAGGGGCTCGGCACCATCATGGACGCGCGGCACGTGGTTCTGGTGGCGACCGGCGCCCAGAAGGCGCAGGCGGTGCGCGACTTCGTGGAGGGCCCCGTGGCCGCGATCTGCGCGGCCTCGGTCCTGCAGCTGCACCCGCACGCGACGATCCTGATCGACGAGGCGGCCGCCTCCTCACTGCGCCTGGCCGACTATTACCGGCATGCTTTCGAGAGCAAGCCGGAGTGGCAGGGTCTCTGATCCAGCCTCCCGGCGAAGGGCTCCCAGCGGACGTTCAGACGTCCGCCGGGAGCCCTTCTTCGGGTCCGGGCACGGTAGAGTGGATGTCATGACGTTGCCTCCCGATCCTTTTGAGAACGACCCCTCGCGCGAGCTCTCCGGCCCGGGCGGTTCGACCGCGACGATCGAGCGCACCGAGCAGCGCGAGCAGGTGGAACCGGGTGATCACGAGCGCTTCTCGCACTATGTGCGCAAGGAGAAGATCATGGAATCCGCGCTGACGGGGGAACCCGTCATCGCGCTCTGCGGTAAGGTCTGGACCCCGGGCCGCGACCCGCAGAAGTTCCCCGTGTGCCCCGCCTGCAAGGAGATCTACGAGGGTCTGCGTCCGGGCAAGGACGACGACGGCGCCAAGTAGCGCGCGCCCTTCCGCGCCGCAGGCGCGGGCCTCCCGACGGATCGGCCGGGCATCGATGTGCCCTGGCGTCCCACTCCGTCACTTCTCTTCCGCTGATGACCGACGACCCTAGCGAGGCTCTTTTCCCCATGACTGACACGCTCTTCGGCGGCCCCACCCTCCCACCGGCCTACCCTGAGCGTGCCGCCTGGGGCACCGCGCCCAAACTGCGTGCCTGGCAGCAGGAGGCTCTGGACAAGTACCTGAGCGAGCGCCCCCGGGACTTCCTCGCGGTGGCCACGCCGGGCGCCGGTAAGACGACCTTCGCCCTCCGGGTGGCGACCACCCTGGTGGACTCCGGCGTCGTGAATCGCATCTGCATCGTGGCGCCCACCGACCACCTGAAGCGGCAGTGGGCCGATGCGGCCGCCCGCGTGGGCTTGTCGATCGACCCGAACTTCAAGAACTCGGACGGCCGGCACGGCCAGGGGTTCATCGGCGTCGCGGTGACGTACGCCCAGGTGGCGTCGAAGCCCATGCTGCACCGGGCCCGCACCGAGGCGGCCCGGACGCTCGTCATCCTGGACGAGATCCATCACGGCGGTGAGTCCCTTTCCTGGGGCGACGGCCTCAGGGAGGCGTTCGAGCCGGCCGTGCGGCGTCTGTCCCTGACGGGTACGCCGTTCCGCTCCGACACCTCGCCCATCCCGTTCGTGGAGTACATCGAGGACAAGGACGGCATCCGCCGCTCCAAGGCCGACTACAGCTACGGCTACGGCAACGCGCTCAAGGATCACGTGGTCCGTCCGGTCATCTTCATGGCGTACTCGGGTCAGATGCGCTGGCGGACCAGCGCCGGTGAGGAGATGGCCGCCTCGCTCGGTGAGGCTGCGGTCACCAAGGACGTGACGTCGCAGGCGTGGCGGACGGCGCTGAACCCCCAGGGCGAGTGGATCCCGGCGGTCCTCTCCGCGGCGGACAAGCGGCTCTCCGAGGTCCGCCGCACCGTGCCGGACGCGGGTGCGCTGGTGATCGCCACGGACCACGAGGACGCCCGTGCCTACGCCGGTCAGCTCCGCCGGATCACGGGGGAGTCGCCTACGGTGATCCTCTCCGATGACGCGAAGGCGTCGAGCAAGATCGAGGAGTTCTCCGCCGGTCAGAGCCGCTGGATGGTGGCGGTCCGCATGGTGTCCGAAGGCGTCGACGTCCCGCGTCTCGCCGTCGGCGTGTACGCCACCTCGACCTCCACCCCGCTGTTCTTCGCCCAGGCGGTCGGACGTTTCGTGCGTGCCCGGAAGCGCGGCGAGACCGCCTCGGTGTTCCTGCCGTCCGTCCCGCAGCTGATGGGCCTGGCCAACTCCATGGAGGCCGAGCGTGACCACGCGCTGGACCGGCCCCGGAACGAGGACGAAGACGGGCTGTTCAACCCCGAGGACTCGTTGATGGACGAGGCGAACCGCGAGGAGAAGGCGTCCGACTCCCTCACCAAGGGCAAGTTCGAGGCGCTGGACTCGCAGGCCTCCTTCGACCGCGTCCTGTTCGACGGCGGCGAGTTCGGCACCGGTGGCGACATCGGCAGTGAGGACGAGCTGGACTTCCTCGGGATCCCCGGTCTGCTCGACGCCGACCAGGTGGGTGTGCTGCTGCGGCAGCGCCAGGCGGAGCAGCAGTCCCGCCGGAGGAAGCCCTCCGCCGCCGCTCCTGCCGAGGCGCCCGGCGTCGCGGATCACCGCCGACTGATGGATCTGCGCAATGAACTCGCGAAGAACGTCTCGGCCTGGTCGGCGCGCACCGGCACGCCGCACGGCATGGTGCACAACACGCTGCGCGAGGTGTGCGGAGGTCCGGCCGTGGCTCAGGCCAGCGAGGAGCAGCTCAAGGCGCGCCTGGCGAAGATCCAGGGCTGGTTCGTCGGACGGAAGTAGCGTCCAGACGCGGTGCCCGGAGCGCAGCCTGGCCAGAAAGACTGTGTGCTCAGTTGTTGCGGGTGTTCAGGAAAAACACCCGCAACAACTGAGCACGCAACGCCGGATCAGGCGATGACGACGCCGGACTCCTGGAGCTCGTCGAAGGTCGGCTCCGGGTCGTCCGCCACCGAGGCGGTCAGCTCGCGGAGGACCGTGACGGCGTAACCGGCCTGGACGCCGTCGAGCGCGGTCGCGCGGACGCAGTGATCCGTGGCGATCCCGACCACCACGATGTCCTCGACGTCACGTTCCTGGAGCCATTCGTCCAGGGATTCGCCGTCCTCGTCCTCCGAAGGCAGGGCGCCGGGCTGGCGGTCCCCGGTGGACACGGCGTCCTCAGGGGCGAGCAGTCCTTCGAAGCCGGAGTAGGCGGCGGCGAAGCGGCCCTTGCGGAAGATCGCCTCGATGAACTCCTGGTCCAGATCGTCATGGAGATCCGCGCCCGCCGTCCCGGCGACGCAGTGGCGCGGCCAGGAGTCCTGGAAGTCCGGATCGTCGGAGAAGTGGCTGCCCGGATCGACATGCCAGTCCTGGGTTGCCACGACGTGGTCATACAGGTGGCCGTGATCGTCCAGGTATTCGCTGATGGCCGCGGCCAGGGCCGCGCCGCCCTCGACGGCCAGCGATCCTCCTTCGCAGAAATCGTTCTGCACATCCACGATGATCAGGGCTTTGCTCATGGTGCCTCCTCATAGAGGGTGGGAATGACCGGTTCTCCTCGCTGGAGCCTGTTCACGGCCGGCGGCATCTCGGCCAGGGACGCGGCGTGCCGTTCGCGGGCGCGCGTCACGGCCTCGGGGCCGGTCCAGCCGGGGATGACTTCGCCGCCGGACACGAGCTGCACGAGGAGCGGGCGGTCGTTGCCGTCGTTCTCGGGCTGGTGGCCGATCCCCACGAGCTCCGCGGTGGCCGTGCCGCGCTCGTTGAGCCGTCGCAGCGCGTACTTGCGGCCTCCGACGCTCGCCTTGTTCTTGGCGGCCTTGGCGACGGAGATGAACTCGCCGTCGTCGTTCGTGCGGCTCACGAGCTTGTAGACCATGCCCGCGGTCGGGGCGCCGCTGCCCGTGACGAGGGAGGTCCCCACGCCGTAGGAGTCCACCGGCGCGGACTGCAGGGCGGCGATGGCGTACTCGTCCAGGTCGCTCGTGACCACGATCCGGGTGTTCACCGCGCCGAGTTCGTCCAGCAGCTGACGCACCCACTGGGCCTGAGCGACCAGGTCGCCGGAGTCCAGGCGCACCGCGCCCAGCCTGTCCCCGGCCAGGTCCACGGCCGTGCGGACGGCGGTCTCGACGTCGTACGTGTCCACCAGGAGAGAGGTCTCCGGGCCCAGCGAGCTGAGCTGCGCGGTGAACGCGTCGCGTTCGGTGTCGTGCAGCAAGGTGAAGGAATGTGCGGCGGAGCCGAAGGTCTTCAGGCCGTAGCGCAGACCGGCCTCCAGATTGGAGGTGCTGACGAAGCCGGAGATGATGGCGGCGCGGGCGGCCGCGACGGCGGACTCCTCATGCGTGCGGCGCGAGCCCATTTCGATGCACGGGCGGCCGCGGGCTGCCAGCGCCATGCGGGACGCCGCCGAGGCGATCGCGCTGTCGTGGTTGAGGACCGAAAGAACGTAGGTCTCGAGGATGCATGCCTCGGCGAACGTCGACTCGATCACCAGAAGAGGAGAGTTAGGGAAGTACAGTTCGCCCTCCGCGTAGCCCCAGATGTCGCCCGTGAAACGGTACGAGGCGAGGAAGGCCAGGGTCTTCTCGTTGACCACTCCGGTGCTGCGGAGGAATTCGAGTTCCTCCGGCCCGAAACGGAAGTTCCGGATGCCCTCCAGGAGGCGGCCCGTGCCCGCGACGACGCCGTAACGGCGGCCGTCCGGAAGGCGACGGGCGAAGACCTCGAAGACGGAGCGCCGCTGGGCGGCGCCTGACTCCAGAGCCGCCTGCACCATGGTGAGCTCGTAGTGGTCGGTATACAGCGAAGCGCGGGGTTGCTGCCAGGGTGTACTCACGCAACACACTTTATCCCCACGCCGTGATCCGGCGCTGGTCCGGTCCGCGACCGGCGCCGGCCGACCCGCCGCGGACACGGCGGACCCCGGACACTGCCTAGAATGGACTAATGAATCCCACAGCCACGGCAGAGGTGCGGCTTGCCGCCCTGACGGACCCGGAGGTCCGTGAGGAGCAGGGCCTGGAGGAACGGACGCTCACGGACACCCCGTGGAATCTGGTGGTCTGGAACGACCCCGTGAACCTCATGAGCTATGTCAGCTACGTGTTCCGGAGCTATTTCGGCTACTCCCAGAAGAAGGCCGACCGGCTCATGATGGAGGTGCACCGCAAGGGCCGTTCGGTCGTGGCCCACGGTGGCCGGGAGCGCATGGAACAGCATGTGGTGGCGATGCACGGGTACGGCCTCTGGGCCACCGTGGAACGCGCCGGCGCCGGTGGAAAGGGACAGCATGGCTAAGACATTCGTACCGGGCAGCCGGGGGATCACGGGTTACCTCGAGGAAGAGGAACGGGAACTCCTGCGGAAGCTGTTCTCCGACGTCATCCACATGCTGGAGCCCGAGGTACTGGACTCCGAAGACCCGCTCGTGGCGCTGGTCGGCTTCGACCCCCACATCGCCCCTCCCGAAGACGCCGCGCTGCGCCGCCTTCTCCCGGACGGCGTGAAGGACGACGACGAGGCCGCCCTCGAATTCCGCCGCTTCACCGAGCGCTCGCTGCGGGAGAGCAAGATCGGCACGCTGCGTGCCGCCTCCCTGGCGCTGGAGAGCAATGAGCTTCACCTGGATGAGAACCAGGCCCGGAACTTCGCCATGGCCCTGAACGACGTGCGCCTCGTGGTCAGCGAACGTCTCAACATCCGCACCCAGGACGACGCCGAAGCCGTGTACGCCATGCAGGAGTGGTCGGACGCCGATGACCTGGAGACGTATCTCTCCGTGGTCTACAACTTCGTGAGCTGGCTTCAGGAATCCCTGGTCCAGGCCCTCAGCTACAGCCTGGAGGACGCGCCGTCCCGGGCAGGGGAGACGGGCGAGGGGGAGAGCCGGGCATGAGTCTTCCGGGTTCCGAGCAGCTCGTGTCCGCCGGGAACGAGAGCACACAGCTGCCACGTTCCGAGCGTCCGATCGGGATCTTCGATTCCGGCGTCGGGGGCCTCACCGTGGCGCGCTCGGTCATCGACCAGCTGCCCACCGAGGCCGTGCTGTACGTCGGGGACACCGCCAACGGACCCTACGGCCCTCTGCCGATCGCGGAGGTGCGGGCCAACGCGCTGGGCATCATGGACGAACTTGTCGACTCCGGCGTGAAACTGCTCACGATCGCCTGTAACACGGCGTCGGCGGCGGTGCTCCGTGACGCTCGCGAACGCTACGAGGCCCGCTACGGGATCCCCGTGATCGAAGTCATCCAGCCGGCGGTGCGACGCGCGGTCTCCTCCACCCGCAATGGACGGATCGGCGTCATCGGGACCTCCGCCACGGTGGGCTCGCGGGCCTACGAGGACACCTTCGCGGCCGCCCCTGACCTGGAGGTCCTCTCGGTGGCGTGCCCCGAGTTCGTGCCGTATGTGGAGGCCGGCATCACGACGGGGCCGGAGCTCCTGGCCCTCGCGGAGGACTACCTCGCGCCGCTGAAGGCCGCCGGGGTCGACACCCTGGTGCTCGGCTGCACGCACTACCCGTTGCTCACCGGTGTCATCTCCTATGTCATGGGGGAGGACGTCACCTTGGTCTCGAGTGCCGAGGAGACGGCCAAGGACGTGTACCGTTCACTCATCAGGCACGGTCTGGAACGCCAGGATCCGGCCACTCCGAAGCACCATTTTGTCGCGACGGGTGACGCCACCGGATTCGGGAAGCTGGCCCGTCGATTCCTCGGACCGGAGGTGGTCAGCGTGGAGCATGTGGATCACGTCTCGGCGAGTTACCCCACCGGAAGCCTGGCCAAGATCACACCGGAGATGCTGGAAGCGGCGCGGGCGGCGGCCCGGCAGCCGCGCATCTCCCACTTCGTGGCGAACGCCACGGCGGACGGGGGACAGGCATGAAGCTGACCATCGTGGGCTGCACGGGGAGCTTCCCCGGGCCCGGTTCGCCGGCGTCGTGCTATCTCCTGACCGCGGACAGCGGCGGACGCCGCTGGAAGATCATCCTGGACCTCGGCAGCGGCGCTCTCGGCTCGCTTCAGCGGTACACGGATCTGGAGGACATCGACGCGATCTTCCTGAGCCATCTCCACCCGGACCACTGCATGGATCTGTGCGGACTGCACGTCGCCGTGCACTGGAAGCCCGGTGGCTGGGACCGTGGCCGCATCCCGGTCTGGGGACCGGAGGCGACGGCGGACCGCCTGGCCACCGCCTACGGCCTGGAACTGGACCCGGGCATGCACGAGGACTTCGACTTCGGCACCTGGACCGTGGAGAAGCCGGTCCAGGTGGGCCCGTTCACCGTCACGCCCTACGCCGTGAACCACCCGATCGAAGAGGCGTACGCCCTTCGCGTCGAGTGCCGTCAGGAGCTTGAAGACGGGACTGTCAAGGAGACCGTGCTCAGCTACTCGGGGGACACGGACAGCTGCCCCGCGCTGGTGGAGGCGGCCCGCGATGCCGATCTGTTCCTCTGCGAGGCCGCCTTCCAGGAGGGCCGCGACGATGCGATCAAAGACGTGCACCTGACCGGCAAGAGGGCAGGCGAGGCGGCCGTGGAGGCCGAGGCCAAGCGGCTCCTTCTGACTCACATCCCGGTCTGGACGGATCCGAACACCGTCCTCGCGGAGGCCAAGGAGGTCTTCGGCGGTGGCGTCTCGGTGGCCGTGGCGGGCGTGCATTACGAGCTCTGACCGCCCGCGATAGGCTTGGTGTCATGACCCCCAACCTTTCGAACGAGTCATCCCTGCCCGCCACCGTGGCGCGCGCCGACGGGCGCAGCCCCGAGCAGCTGAGGCCCATCAGCATCACCCGCGGCTGGTCAAACCAGGCCGAAGGGTCCGCGCTCATCGAGTTCGGCAACACCCGCGTGCTGTGCACCGCGTCCCTGACCGAAGGGGTGCCGCGCTGGCTCAAGGGAGAGGGTCGCGGCTGGGTCACCGCCGAGTACGCCATGCTGCCCCGTGCCACGAACACGCGTTCCGACCGCGAGTCCGTGAAGGGCAAGATCGGCGGCCGCACGCACGAGATCTCCCGGCTCATCGGCCGTTCGCTGCGCTCCATCATCGACACCAAGGCGCTGGGCGAGAACACCATCGTCCTGGACTGCGACGTGCTCCAGGCCGACGGCGGCACCCGCACCGCCGCGATCACGGGCGCCTTCGTGGCGCTCGCCGAGTCCATCCGCTTCGCGCGGGAGAACAAGCTCATCGCCCCGAAGGCCAAGCCGCTGACCGACACGATCGCCGCGGTCTCCGTGGGCATCATCGACGGCGTGCCGATGCTGGACCTGCCGTACGTGGAGGACGTCCGCGCCGAGACCGATATGAACGTGGTGGTCACCGGTGGCGGCAAATTCGTGGAGGTCCAGGGCACGGCCGAGGGTGCGCCGTTCGACCGTGACGAGCTGAACCGTCTCCTGGATCTGGCCCTGATCGGCACGAGCCAGCTCGCCGCGATCCAGCGGGAGACGCTCGGCGAGACCCTGGACGGCATCCTGTGACGGCCCCCGAGCACACCGTTCCCGAGGGCGCCCGCCTGGTGCTCGCGACCCGGAACGCCGGCAAGCTGAACGAACTCCGTGACCTCTTGCGCGGGCAGGTGCCCGGCCTGGACGTCGACACCCAGGTGATCGACGCCGCGACGGCGGGCGTGCCCGACGTGGTGGAGGACGGCACGAGCTTCGCGGAGAACTCCCTGCTCAAGTCCCGCGCCGTGGCGTCAGCCACCGGGCTGCCGTCCATCGCGGACGACTCCGGCCTGAGCGTGGAGATCATGGGCGGCGCCCCGGGCATCTTCTCGGCCCGCTGGGCGGGCCGTCACGGCGACGACCAGGCGAACCTCGATCTCCTGCTGGCCCAGCTCGGGGACATCGCCGAGCCGCACCGCGGCGCCGCCTTCGTCTGCGCTGCCGCGCTCACCGTGCCGGCGGGCACGGAGGAGGCGTACGACGTCGTCGAGTACGGCACGCTGAACGGCACCCTGCTCCGCGAGCCGCGCGGCGACGGCGGCTTCGGCTACGACCCCATCCTGCAGCCGGAGGGGGAGACCCGCAGCTGCGCTGAGCTGAGCCGCGAGGAGAAGAACGCGATCAGCCACCGCGGCAAGGCGTTCCGGGCCCTGCTGCCCGCGATCGTGAAGGCGCTGTCCTAGCCGCTGATCCACCTGTGAAACACGTGAGCCCCCACTGGAATCCAGTGGGGGCTCTCGTGTGTCCGGGGCCGGACGGGATCCGCGGCAGGACTCAGGCCTGGCCGGACTTCTTCTTGTCCAGGTAACCGCGGATGCCCTCGATGAGGATCGGCAGGACCGAGACGAGGACGATCACGATGAAGATCAGGTCGAGGTTCTTGGAGACCCACGGCACCCGGTCGCCGAGGATGTAGCCGAGCAGCGTGACGCCGCCGCCCCAGAGCACGCCGCCGATCACGTTGAACAGGAAGAACTTCTTCCGGTCGTACTCCGCGACGCCCACGATGACGGGGACGAAGGTGCGGATGATGGGCACGAAGCGGGCCAGAATCAGAGCCTTGCCGCCGTGCTTCTCGAAGAAGAGGTGGGCCTTCTCGACGTTCTCGTGCTTGAACAGGCGCGATTCGGGCCGGTTGAAGAGCGCGGGGCCGGCTTTGCGGCCGATCAGGTAGCCGCACTGGTTGCCGATGATGGCGGAGATGACCACGAGGGTGATCAGGGCGACGATGTTGAACTTGATGGTTCCGGTGGCCACGAGCAGGCCGGCCGTGAACAGCAGGGAATCACCCGGCAGGAAGAATCCCACCAGCAGACCGGTCTCCGCGAAGACGATGCCACAGACCAGCAGGACCACCCAGGGAGCCAGGGCCGGATCGGCCAGGAAGATCTGTGGGTTCAGCCAGTCCGGCAGGAAGGAAGCGGTCGGTACGGGTACACGCGCCATGGCGTGCAGGGTATCGGCGGCAAAAGAGGCATCAATCACCGTCCCAGCCTACGGGTCTCCACTGGGGTTTCGCTGGACGTTCCCTCCACGGGCTTGCGAGCAAGGTTCAATGGTTCTATGGTTAGTTACATGAGTAATGAACCAGTGTGGTTGGGAGGTGTGCGGTGATCGACGACTCCGGTCCGATTTTTCTCCAGATCGCGGCTCTGATTGAGAACGACATCGTCTCCGGAGCCCTCCCGGAGGAAACCCAGGTCCCCTCGACCAACGAGTTCGCCCAGTACTACCGCATCAATCCGGCCACGGCAGCCAAAGGAGTGAACACCTTGGTGGAAGAAGGAATCCTGTACAAGCGCCGCGGCATCGGCATGTTCGTCGCGGCCGGGGCGAGGGACAAGCTGCTCGGCCGGCGTCGCGAGCACTTCACGTCACAGTTCGTCGAGCCGCTCTGCCGTGAGGCCGGGAAGCTGGGCATCGCCCGCACAGAGCTGCTGGCGATGCTGACCGCAGCGCTGGACGACGAGACGCCGGCCGGTCATGACACGAGCACCCAGGGGAAGGCACAACCATGAACGAACAGACAGTGGTCCAGGTACGCGGTCTCGGCCGCAGGTACAAGGACGTCATCGCGCTGGACGAAGTGAATCTGGAATTCCGGCAGAACAGGATCTACGGCCTGCTCGGGCGTAACGGCGCGGGGAAGACCACCCTCATGTCGATCCTGACGGCTCAGGGTTTCCCGAGCAGCGGCACGGTCCGTGTGTTCGGCGAGGACCCCTACGAGAACGAAAGGGTCCTGCGCCGGATCTGCTTCATCCGCGAGTCGCAGAAGTACCCGGACGATTTCACGCCGGCACAGGCCTTCAGCGCAGCCGCCCTGTTCTTCGCGGACTGGGACCAGGCGTTCGCCGAGCGTCTCGCGGAGGATTTCCAGCTGCCCCTCAAGCGGCGGATCAAGAAGCTTTCACGGGGGCAGCTGTCCGCCGTCGGCATCGTGATCGGCCTGGCGAGCAGGGCCGAGCTGACGTTCTTCGACGAGCCGTACCTCGGGCTTGACGCCGTGGCCCGCCACCTGTTCTACGACCACCTGGTCAAGGACTTCGCGGACCATCCCCGCACCGTGGTGCTCTCATCCCACCTGATCGACGAGGTGGCGAACCTGCTGGAGCACATCGTGGTCATCGACAGGGGCCGGATCATCATGGACGACGAGGCCGAGGAGATCCGCGGTTCGGCCGTCAGTGTGGCGGGCCCGGCCGAGGTGGTCGCCTCCTTCATCGAGGGATACCCGGTCCTGTTCGAGGAGCGACTGCTCAACACGGTGTCGGTGTCGATCGCCGGACGGCTCAGTGCGGCGCAGCGCCGCGAGGCGGCCGAGCTCGGCCTGACACTCGGCCAGGTCTCGCTCCAGCAATTGGTGGTGCACGCCTCCCTGTCCGCTCAGGGCACGGAGAGCTCATTGAACGACGCCGCCCGTTCCGGTCGCGGCACGGACAGCAAGGAGGTGGCCCGGTGAACAGGGTCCTCGCGGTCAGCCGCATGCAGCTCATCAACAAGTGGACGTTCCTGGGCATCCCGGCCGTCATCCTCGGCGGGGCGTTCGCCCTCTGCCTGGCGCTTTTCGCCATCATCCCGTCCGGACCGAAGTTCAGTGGCGGAGCGCCGTTCGCCCCGCTCTGGTACTTCTTCGCCCTGGGCATCCAGAGCCTGACGCTGACCTTCCCGTTCTCCCTGGGCATGAGTGTCACCCGTCGCGCGTACTTCTTCGGCACCTACGTGACGTTCTCCGCCGTGGCGCTCGGCATGGCCGTGATCTACGGGATCGGCACGCAGGTGGAACTCGCCACTCACGGCTGGGGGATGGACGGGTACTTCTTCCGGGTGCCGTACCTCTTCGACGGGCCGTGGTGGCAGAGCATGATCGTGTCCTTCGTGATCACGCTGTTCTTCTTCACCCTCGGGTTCTGGGGCGCCACGCTCTACAAGCGGTGGGGCGTCACCGGAGTCCTCGTGGTGAGCATCGGGCTGGCCCTGCTGGTCGTGGCCGCGATCTTCGTCGTCACACTCGGCGGGTTCTGGGGTGCCGTGGGCGACTTCCTCGTCCAGATCTCGATCCTGGGGCTCTCCGGAATTCTCGCACTGCTGGCGGCCGCGATGGGACTGGGCGCGTTCCTCACCATCCGGCGGGCGGTGCCCTGACAGTCGGGCGGTGACCGGTCCGGCCTGACCCGGACCGTCCCCGCGAAGGCGTAGGCTTGAGGAGTGCCCCTGGATTTCACCGCGATCGACTTCGAGACCGCGAACGGATTCTGGGGCTCTCCTTGTGCCCTGGGGATGACCCGGGTCCGTGACGGCCTGGTCGTGGAGGAGGACTGCTTCCTCATCCGGCCACCTGCGGGCCACGATCATTTCGACCCCCGCAACATCGCGATCCACGGCATCCACCCGCATGAAGTGGCCGGGGAACCCCGCTTCCTCGAGCTCTTCCCCAGGATCCAGGAGTTCATCGGGAACGACGTGGTGGTCGCTCACAACGCCGCGTTCGATCTGGGCGTCATCGACGCCGCACTGAGGGTTTCAGGCGAACGCGCACCCCGGTACCGCTACGCGTGCACGGTGGTGCTCTCCCGCCGCTGCTACCGACTGCCGTCCAATTCGCTGCCTTTCGCGGCGCACCAGGCGGGCGTGCCCCTCATCAATCACCACGATCCGGCCGAGGATGCGCGGGCGTGCGCCGGCATCCTGGTCGACATCGCCACCCGGCAGGGAGCCGGTTCGGTCGAGGAGCTGTATCAAGGCCTCGGCATGGCGTTGCCCCAGACCGCGGGTGTGCCGACGCGCTGAGCCGAGCAGTGCAGAGCTGCGCTCACGGGCGCGCGGCACAGGCTGGGGCCGGCGGCCCTCTACTCCTACTCCGCCACGAGTCGTGCGAGTTCGTCCGCGATGTGCTCCACCACGTACAGACCCGTGACGCCTCTCAGCCAGGCCTCCGGAAGCGCTTCCTCGCCGTACAGCACGCCGAGGATGTTGCCGGCCAGGGACGCCGTGGAATCGGAATCGCCGTCGTGATTCACCGCCAGCGCGACGGCGGCGCGGAAGTGCCGCTGGGACGATGCCACGGCGGACGGCCCGGCAGCCGGCTGGGCCTCAGCGGCGTCGTCGCCCGGCGTCGTCGTGGCGGAAGCATCACCCGGGGGGCGAGTGGCCAGCACGGCGTACAGCGCGATGGCGAGTGCTTCCTCGGCCACCCACCCTTCGCCGAGCTCCGCGCACAGTTCCTCCGGGGACAGGAGACGGCCCTCGGCGGCGAGTTCCAGTGCGCGGGAGACGCGGAGCAGGAGCGCCGGGTCGGTCGCGGAATCCTCCCGGAGCCGTGCGGCCAGCGCCTCGACAGCGTCCTCAAGGGATGCCCCGAGGAGCAGTGCGTGGATGAGCAACGAGAAATGCGCGGCCGACTGGCGGGCGGACGGATGTCCGTGGGTGAGGGACGCGGCGTCGGCGCTCAGGCGCAGCACCGCCTCGGGGGCGAGCTGGGGGACCAGGCCGAACGGCGCGGACCTCATCACGGTGCCGCAGCCCTTGCTGTCGGGATTGACGGGGCGCGCCGGGGTGCCCATCTGACCGGTCGACAGCCCGGTGAGGCACGCGTTCCCCGGATGGCGCTGATGGCGGAGGACTTCCTGGGCGTCGATCCAGCGAGGCTGCGGGTGCGGGGCGGAGTCCGGCAGCTCGATGCCCTGAGTCTGCAGCCACCGGAGATAGGCGAGCCAGACGCAGGCCAGCTCGTCGGCGGCCACGCCGTCCCTGGCCCACGCGAGCACCTCGGAGAGGCCGTCCGCGCTGTAGAGGGTCATCTGCGTGTCATCGGAGAAGTCGACGGGCCCGTCCAGCTGCTCGAATCCCTGCAGGCCCTCGGCGCCGAAGCGCTCGCGGATGACGGGGATCTGGTCGAATTCGACGACGTAACCGAGGGCGTCTCCCAGGGCTCCGCCCAGGAGTGAGCCGCGGATCTTCGATGCGATTGCCATGGTGCCAATCTATCGTCCCCGAGCGGTGCCGGACGCACGGGCGGCCGGGGCGGCGACGGTACCCTTGAGGCATGCGACAACCCCGGTGGCGGCAGCGTGGCACTGCCCCTGACTACCGCTTCTCCCTGGCCAACGAGCGGACCTTTCTGGCCTGGCTCCGGACCTCGCTGGCACTGCTCGCGGGCGCCGTCGCCGTGGATCAGCTGGCGCCCGGCATCGCCCCGGTGTTCCTCCGCATCACGCTGTGCGTGGTTCTGGCGCTGATCAGCGCCGGGCTGGCCGGGATGGCGTACCGCCGCTGGGCACAGGCCGAGGACGCCATGCGCCAGGGCCGGGAACTGCCCTTCTCCTGGATCCTGCTCGTCATGAGCGTGGTGGTGGTGCTGGCCGCGCTGGTGCTGGCCGTCCTGATCGTGGTGCGGCACTGAGCGTGGAGGACGCCGAGCGCGACCCTGGGCTCCAGCCGCAGCGCACGGCGCTCGCCTGGCGCCGCACGCTGCTCTCTCTGCTCGTGGTGGACTTCTTCATCCTGCGGTCCTGGCTCTTCCCCCGTGCCGACGGCAGTGGTCCCGTGACCGTGGTCAACGGTGTCGCTGTCGCCGCCGCGGCCGTCGCCACGGTGGTCGTGTGCGCGTTCGCCGTCCTCCGGGTCCGTCACCTGCGCGACGGCGAGGGCGCGCCTCGAGCGCTGGCGATCGCCGGGACCTCCGCCGCCGTGTGCCTGCTGGCGTGCTGCGCCGTGGCGGTCATGCTCGTGCGCTGAGCGGCAGAGCTCAGCCCGGGTACCCCGGCACTGGCGTCCAGTGCCGGCCCCGAACTTCGCAGAGCTCAGCCCGGGGACCCCTGGCACTAGACTTAGAGGCCACAGGGGGCTCACAGGCTGTGATGCCATGGTGAGGTGGTCCGCGTGGCCGGAACCTCGCCGCGCACCCCCACCAAGCCGACTTTCGAAGGACAGGACATTCATGACTTCCGTCGACGCTGAGCGCGCCGAAACGGCCCCCCGCACGATTCCCGGCAACGGACAGCAGCCGGCCACCGGCCTGCTGCTGCGCGCCGGAGCCGAACTCCTGGGCACCTTCCTGGTGGTCCTGGCCGGGGCGGGCGTGGTGATCTTCACCAACACGTCCCTCGCGCCGTTCCCGGGACCCATCGCGACCGGTCTGGCGACCATCGCCGCCATGTACGCGCTGGGCCGGATCAGCGGCGGGCACTTCAACCCGGTCCTGACCCTGGCCTCCGCCGTCGCGGGCCGTTCGGGCTGGCGCGACGCCGCGGTGTACCTCCTGGCACAGCTGGTGGGCGCCTTCGGCGCCGCGCTGGCGCTGGTCGCCGTGCTCCGCAACGTGGATGGCACCAAGATCGATTCGGTGTTCCGCGTGGTGGCCGCCGGGTACGCCGAGCACTCGCCGTTCCAGGTGCAGCTGCCCGGCGTGCTGATCGTGGAGATCATCGGCGCGGCCGTGCTCGCCGCGGTCTACCTGGCCGCCAGCAAGGACGGGAAGGGCAACAGCCTCGCCGCCGCCGCGGTCTCCGTGGGTCTGACCGTGGCCGTCCTGGGTCAGTTCGCCCAGAGCCTGTCCAACAGCCAGTTCAACCCGGTGCGTGCCCTGGCGACGGCGGCGTTCGCCGAGCCGTGGGCCCTGCAGCAGCAGTGGCTCTTCTGGGTCGCACCGCTCGCCGGCGCCCTGCTGACCGGCATGGTGGCGCGGCTCATCAGCCTCTCCAGCGCCGCTCCCACGACGCCGGAGGCCACTCTTCCGGCGGAGGCTGAGCCGGTGGCCGCCGTCGTCGTCGAGAAGGTCGAGGAGACCGTCGTGGTGGAGGCTCCGCAGGAACCGGCGGAGAGCGACCGCGCCGCCGCCGAACATGAGGAGGCCCGGGACTTCTTCGACAAGAAGTAGCCCGACCCGCCCCGAGCAGAGGCCGCCGACCCTGAGGTCGGCGGCCTCTGCCGTCCCTGCGGTGCGCCCGGCTCAGTCGTTGCCGGGGGAGCGCGGCGCATGGCGCAGGGCCAGGTCCTGGGCGAGCCGGTGGATCACCTCGCGCGCGGCATCGGGGGAGAGGACCTCGAGGTGGTCCCCGAACTGGAGCAGCTGACGCACCGAAGCGAGGTCCGGATAGCGGACGACGGCAGTGCACCAGCCGTCCTGCGCGACCGCGACGGATCCGAGCCGGGTGCCGAGTATCCGGCGGGCCAGGTCGACGCGGCTCGCACGGAGCCGGACCGTGACGCTCGCCCCTCCCGCCGACTCGGTGCGTGCCTTCAGGGCCGCCCACACGGACCGCAGCGTCTCGCCGTCGCGCAGCACCGCAGGAGTGTCCAGGGACCGGTAACCGGACAGGCGCTCCAGGGCGAACAGCCGGCCCTCACCGTCCACGTCACCGACCAGGTACCAGCGGCCCGATTTCGCGACGAGTCCGTAGGGGTCCACGACGAGGGTGGAGGTCCGGGTCTCGGCGCTGCGCCGGTACTCGATCCTCATCCGGCGCATGGCGCGGAGCGCCCAGGCGAGGTCCGCGACGTCGACGCCGGCGCCCGGGCCGGCGAACCAGGCCGTGCTCTCGACGTGGACCAGATCGGCGAGGCGCGCCAGGGCCGGGTCTCCCGCGCCCGCCGCGGCCCGCGCGTCGATCTTCCGCGCGGCCGCCTGGTGGGCGCCGGACAGTCCCAGCGACTCGAGCTGCCGGGCGTCCAGACCCGTGAGCGAAAGCGCCTCCAGTTCCGCGGGGTCGAGGTGGGAGGCGTTCAGTCGGGCGCCGGAGAGCAGCACGATGCCGCCTCGGCGTCCCCGTTCCGCGTAGACCGGCACCCCCGCCGCGGAGAGCGCCTCGACATCCCGCAGGACGGTCCGGCGGGACACTTCGAGGCGTTCCGCGAGCTCCGTGGTGGTCAGTCGCTGGCGGACCTGCAGCAGGAGCAGCAGGTGCAGCAGCCGGGATGCTTTCATGAACAGCAATAATCCCAGAAAAGGTGACAAGAGGTGTCGTGATTTCCTGGTCAGCTGGTCCCGTACTGATGATCAGCGACCCGAGGAGTTCTCATGTCCGCACCGAATCTTTTCCTGTTCTACGTCCGCGACGCCGAGGCGGCGACCGCCTTCTACAGTGATCTGTTCGAGATGTCGCCCACCTTCACGAGCCCGCGGTATGTCGCTTTCGAGGTGGCGCCCGGCGTGCTGTTCGCCCTGTGGACAGGCCGGAGTGAACACGCCACCCCGGACACGACCCGCACGAGCGAGATCGGTCTCATGGTGCCCGGCTCGGCGGCGGCCGTGGACGCGGTGTTCGCGAGGTGGTCCGCCAAGGGCGTCACGGTCCTGGAGGCGCCGCACGACGACGTCTTCGGGCGCACCTTCGTCATCGCCGACCCGGACGGGAATCTCATCCGGGTCTCACCGGTGGATTAGGGGGCCGTCGACACCGGGCGGGAGCCCGAGGCGGCCCGCGCTACTCCAGCGTGGGCTGTTCCGGGCCGTCCGGCCGCGAGAGCTCGGCGAACTTGGCCGCCATGGTCGGGTTGCCGCGGGTGAGCTTCTTGATGGTCACGTCCTGCGCCTTGTCATTGGCCAGCCGCAGGTTCCTTTCAGAGCCCAGCAGCGACTCCTTGACCTTCTGCAACTGCGCGATGGACTTGTCGATCTGCTCGATCGCCTCGTGGAAGCGGCGCGACGCCAGCTCGTAATTCTTGCCGAAGCGGCTCTTGAAGTCCTCCAGCTGATCCTCGAACTCCGTGATGTCGATGTTCTGCGCCCGGACGAGTTCCAGTTCGGTCTTGTACTTCAGCGAGTTCAGCGCGGCGTTGCGGAGCAGGGTGATGATCGGGATGAAGAACTGCGGCCGCACCACGTACATCTTCGGATAGCGGTGGGACACGTCCACGATCCCGCCGTTGTACAGCTCGCTGTCGGCTTCGAGGAGGCTGACCAGCACGC
The DNA here is from genome assembly GCF_041360795.1 of Arthrobacter sp. RCC_34. NCBI lineage: Bacteria > Bacillati > Actinomycetota > Actinomycetes > Micrococcales > Micrococcaceae > Arthrobacter > Arthrobacter sp. RCC_34. The sequence goes on from NZ_JBFUPW010000001.1 coordinate 815,412, forward strand.
CGTACTCGCAGCCCTTCTCGGCGCGGTCCCGGTCGAGTTCCTTGAGGAAGTCCTCGTTCTTGTGCTTGGTGGCCGTGCCGTCGTTCTCGTTCTTCATCTCGAACATGATGGAGACGATCTCGGTGCCGTTCTCATCGCTGTCGCGGAAGATGTAGTCGCCCTTGCTGCCGCTGCGGGCGTCGTTGTCCTTCTCGAAGTACGCGCGCGGGAACGCGGTGGCCCGCAGGCGGTTGAACTCGGTCTCGCAGTGCTGCTCCAGCGTCTCGCCCACCATCTTGGTGGACAGGCGGGCCTTCATGTCCCGCAGGCGTTCGATCGCGTCGTCCCGGTCCCTCAGCTGGGTCTCGTACTTGTCCTTGAGCGCCTGCTCCGCGAGCTTCTTCTCCAGGGCCGCGCGCTCCAGCTCGTTGCGCAGCGCATCGCGGTCCTTCTCCACGTTGCCCACCGCTTCGGTGATCGCCAGCCGCCGGGCGGTCTCGCCGGCGTCGAGCTTCGCCTTGAGGTTCTGGATCTCCGCGTCCTTGGCGGCGGCCGCGGCCTGCAGTTCACTGCGCAGCTTCGCCTCGAGCAGTTCGGTGGCGGTCTGCTGGTCACGGCGGGCCTGCTGGAGCTCATTCTGGAGGGTGTCCCGCTGCTTCTCCACATCGCCCAGGGCTTCGGCGACGGCGAGGCGCCGCGCGGTCTCCTCGGCTTCGAGCCGTGCCTTCAGATCCTGGATCTGAGAATCCTTCGCGGTGGCGGCCTTCTGGAGTTCCTGGGCCATGCGGGACTCGGCGAGTTCCACGGCCGCGGCTTTCTCCTTCTCGGCCAGCTCGAGCCGCTGATGCAACTGATCCTCGAACTCGCGGTCCCGGACCTGCCGGACGATCTCGGCGTAGCCCGCCTCATCGATCGTGAAGGCCTTCCCGCAATGGGGGCAAACCACCTCGTGCATGTCCGTGTTCCTTCCGCGTCGCCGGGATCCATTCCGCAGCCCCCAGCCTATAGTGGACGGGCGACACTCTGACGCGCTGCGTGGACGGGAACGCCGGTATACTGGAGGGAGTACAAAGGGTCGGGCGCATCGGGTGGCAGGGACGGTGCGCACTGCGTTCTGCAGTATCACCTTTCAGGAGTTCTGCCCATGACAGCACCCTCCCGTACCTCCGAAGACCGCCCCTCCGTGGCGGCATCCCCGGTCTCCGCCTGGGAGCGCATCGTCGGCATGTTCCGGCAGTACGCGCAGCTTCCCCGCCTCAGCGGCGGCTGGTACATCTTCCTCACCATGCTGGCCCGCCTCCCGCTGGCCATGCTGACGATCGGCACCATGAGTCTGGTCACCGCCGTCACGCATTCCTACGCCTCGGCCGGCCTGGCTGCCGGCGCCGTGGGCATCGGCTCCGCGGTGGGCGCGCCCTTGGTCGGCATGCTCGCCGACCGCCTGGGCCAGCGTCCCGTGCTCCTCGGCTACGCGGCCGCCAACGTCGTCTCGCTCGCTCTTCTTCTGGGGGCGTGCCTGGCGTCGCAGGATCCGTCCGTGCCGTGGATCGTGGCGGCGGCCTTCGCGGGTGGCTTCACCTCGCCGCAGGTCGGGCCGCTCTCCAGGGTGCGCTGGCTCGCCTTGATCGGCCGGAAGCGTGGCTCGCGCGCCGGCATGAACGACGTCGCGATGTCCTTCGAAGGCACCACCGACGAACTCACCTTCGTCCTCGGCCCTGCGCTCGTGGGAGTCCTGGCGGCGTTCCTCGCCCCCTGGCTGCCGCTCGCGCTCGCCGCGCTCCTCACGCTGGTCCTCGTCCCGCTCTTCGCCCTCCATCCGAGTGTCACCGCCGTCCAGGGGACGCGGAACGCGCCGGCCGGGACGACGACGGCGGAGGCCCCGGACGGCGCGGAACGGCTGCGTCTGGCGATGGTCGTCGTCGCCGTGCTGGCCATGGTCTGCATGGGCACCTTCTTCGGCGGCACCCAAGCCGCACTGAGCGCTTTCGCCGGTGAATTCGCCAATCCGGAACTCGCGGGCCTGCTCTACTCGGCGATGGGGCTCAGCTCCGCGGTCATGGCGCTGTCCATCGCCGCCTGGCCCGAGAAGTTCCGCCACGGCGCGCGATGGGTGTTCTGCGCCCTGCTCCTCACGGCGGGCAGTGCGCTGCTGCTCCTGCCGCTCACACTCGGCAGCATCATCCCCGTGCTGCTCCTGCTGGGTGTCGCGGTGGGGCCGCTCATGGTGACCGTGTTCGCCATCGGCGCCCAGGTGGCCCCCACGGCGCGCATGTCGACCGTCATGACCGCCCTCTCGAGCGGGATCGTCGCCGGAACGGCTCTCGGTTATGCCGTGGCGGGCGCCGCGGCGCAAGCCGGCGGCTCGCGTCCGGCGTTCCTGGTGTCCGGCTCGGCCGCGCTGCTGCTCATGCTGCTCGGCCTCGTGGCCGGACGGATCCTCAAGGCGCTGTCCCGCTGAGGGCTGGTTCGCCCGTGAGTACCGCTTCTCCTTGAGTGCGCTCCCCGTTGCGTGCTCAGTAGTTGCGAGTCCTGATGCACAGAACCCGCAACTACTGAGCACTCAACGCACTGGGCGTGGGGCGGCCCGGGATCAGCGGGAGAGGAACTCCAGTGCGGCTTCCTTGAACACCCGGCTGGTGACGGCGTTCGTGTGATTGCGCCCGGGGATCAGGAGCGTTTCGGCATGACCGCCCGCTCCCTCGACCAGGGCCGCGAGGGCGGGCAGCGATGCCGCCCGGGGGTCTTCCGAACCCGCCGCGAGGAGCACGTCCTGATGGGGCACGGCGTCCTCGGGGTCGAACGGCTCCACCTTGGCGGCTTCGATGAGCTGGAGGAACGCGAAGATGTTGTTGCTCGGCACGAGCTGCGCCATGGTGAGCAATGCTGCGGTCGACGCGTCGGCGATCGGAGTGCCGTCGGCGAGGTGACGCTGTGCGGCCACGACGTCGAACTCTGCGAGCGGGTCGTTGTGGCTCGGGCCGCCGAGCACCGCACGCCGGACGAGCCCGCGCTGCGTGCCGGCGATCTCCCAGCCGATGCGCCCGCCGAGCGAGTAGCCGATCACGTCCAGGCCACTGCCCGGGTCGCCATCGCGCAATGGCCGGGCCCCGACGTCGGTCACGGCCTGCAGCAGATCGGCGCGGATCTTGCCGGGGGAGTAGGAGTCCATGTCCGCGGGGGCCTCGCTGCGCCCGTGGCCCGGGAGGTCCACCGCGATGGCCCAGCGGCCGGCCTTCAGGAGGTCGCGGATCCAGCCGCTCTGGACCCAGTTGAGCTCGATGCTGGACGAGAAGCCGTGGACGAGCAGAATCGGCGGCAGCCCGGCGTCGGTCTCGCCGCGGAACACTTCGACGTTGAGCCCGGGGTCGCGTCCCTCCACGGTGTGCGGCTGATTCTGGCCTGCGTGCCGGGTCATGTCCGTGTCCCTCCTGGGTGATGTCGCGGACGCCGCGCCGGCTGCCTCCGAGGCGCCGTCGTCGGGGTCCGGGGGCCTCCTCCGGCCCGTGAAGTCACTCTACCGCTCGCGCGGGTCCGGGCAGGAGCCCTCCGGGCCATGCTTCATCCGCTTGTCCGCCCGGCCTGTGGAGGACTATCCTCAGTTATAGTCATAGTGACTTTAACTCGGTGGAGGAACCGGGAACCGGGATCGCGGGAAGGAGCGGCGATGGACCAGTGGCAGCCCTTGACGGTCCCCGTGCAGGCCAATCCGGTCGGCAATGTGGAGGAACGCCGCCTCGCGGCGCCCGGGCTGGCCATCTCCACGGTCATCTTCGCGCTCAAACCCAGTGAGACCTCCGGCCGTCCCACACTCTGGCTTCCCCTGGTCCGCCGGATCCGGGAGCCGTTCAAGGGACAGTGGGCCCTCCCGGGCGGGCCTCTCCGGCACGATGAATCGCTGCCCGAGGCGGCCTCGCGGAACCTTCTTGACACCACTGGGCTCGCGCCCCGATACCTGGAACAGCTCTACGCCTTCGGGGGCCTGCACCGTTCACCTGCCCAGCGCGTGGTGAGCATCGTCTACTGGGCGCTGGTTCAGCCGGAAGAGGCCGAACTGCCCGGCGAAGAGGAGAACGTCCGCTGGTTCCGGGCGGACAAGGTCACGGACCTCGCCTTCGACCACCAGGAGATCGTGGACTACGCCCTCTGGCGGCTCCGCAACAAGATGGAATACGCCTCGATCGCGTTCCACTTCCTCGGCGAGTACTTCACGCTCGCCCAGTTGCGGGAGGTCTACGAGGCCGTCCTCGACAAGCCTCTCGATCCCGCGAACTTCCGGCGGCACGTGACCAGCGCCGTCGGCATCGAGCCCAGCGACCGCTACCTCCAGGGCGGCAAGCACCGCCCGCCGCGCCTCTACCGCTACACCGGCCCCGCGCCGTCGAGCACTCCCCGGACAGCACCGAACACAGCAAGGAACCCCTCATGAGCAGTGTCAACGCCACCATTCAGCTCCTGACCCGCGAACAGGCCGAAAGCGCGGCGCTGTCCCGGGCCGCCGGGCAGAGCACCTGCAGCACGGAGCTGGCCAACGGGCCCTGGGAGTACGACGCCGCCGAGGCCGCGCGCGGTGTCCCCGAGTACGGGCCGGGCGCGTCTAGCGCCGACGTGGCGCCCGCGAGCACGCCCCGGCAGGGCGAGATCCCGGCCGAGTACAAGCAGGCGAGCGACGCCGAACTCGATCGCCGCATCCTGGCCGCCAAAGAGGTGCTGGGAGACCGGGCCGTGATCCTGGGACACTTCTACCAGCGCGATGAAGTGGTCAAGTACGCCGACTTCGTGGGCGACTCCTTCCAGCTCGCGAACGCCGCCCTGACCCGCCCCGAGGCGGAGGCGATCATCTTCTGCGGGGTCCACTTCATGGCCGAGACCGCGGACGTCCTCTCCACAGACCGCCAGGCCGTGATCCTCCCCAACCTGGCGGCCGGCTGCTCCATGGCGGACATGGCGGACATCGACTCCGTGCAGGACTGCTGGGAGCAGCTCGAAGAGATCTACGGCACCGCACCGGATGCCGACGGGAAGCTCCCCGTCATCCCCGTCACGTACATGAACTCCTCGGCCGCGCTCAAGGCGTTCTGCGGCGAGCACGGCGGGATCGTCTGCACCTCCTCCAACGCCGCGACGGTGCTGGAATGGGCCTTCGAGCGCGGGCAGCGGGTCCTGTTCTTCCCGGACCAGCACCTGGGCCGCAACACGGCGAAGGCCATGGGCGTGCCGCTTGAGCACATGCCGCTCTGGAACCCTCGGAAGGACCTCGGCGGCAACAGCGAGGCCACCCTGGAAGAGGCCGAGGTCATCCTCTGGCAGGGCTTCTGCTCGGTGCACAAGCGCTTCACCGTGGCGCAGATCGAGAAGGCCCGTCAGGATTACCCGGGGGTGACCGTGATCGTTCACCCCGAGTGCCCCATGGAGGTGGTGGATGCGGCGGATTCTGCCGGGTCCACCGACCACATCCGCAAGGCCGTCGCGGCCGCCACCGAGCCCACGACGTTCGCGATCGGCACCGAGATCAACATGGTCAACCGGCTCGCCGCTGAGTACCCGCAGCACACGATCTTCTGCCTCGACCCGGTGATCTGCCCCTGCTCCACCATGTACCGCATCCACCCCGCCTACCTGGCCTGGGTGCTGGAGGAACTGGTGCAGGGCCGGGTCGTGAACCAGATCGTCGTGGACGACGCCGTGCAGCAGGGCGCCCGCGTCGCCCTGGAACGGATGCTGGCGGCACGGCCATGACAGCCCGCCCGGACCTTCCCAGGGCCGACGACGCCGCCACGCCGGAGTCCGCCCCCGCGCCGTCCGCTCCAGCACTGCTCGCCCCCGCACCGTCCGCGGGCCTCGCCGTGGTGGGCGCCGGGATCGCCGGCCTCTACGCCACGCTGCTCGCCGCCGAAGCCGGAATCCCCGTAGTGCTCCTGACCCGGAGCGAGCTAGAGGCCAGCAACAGCTTCGCGGCCCAGGGCGGCATCTGCGCCGTGCTGGACGAGGCCCGCCGGGCCCCCGGGGACTCGGTGGAGGCCCACGTCCGGGACACGCTGGCCGCCGGCGCCGGGCTGTGCGATCCGGAGGCCGTCCGCATCCTCTGCTCGGGCGCCGAGGAGGACGTGCGGAATCTGGAACGGTTCGGCGTGCGCTTCGATGCCGCTGCGTCCGGCGCTCCGGCGCTCGGCCTGGAAGCCGCGCACTCACATCCCAGGATCCTCCATGTGGGCGGGGACGCCACCGGAGCAGGGATCGTCCGCGCCCTGGTGTCGGCCGTCATCGCGCAGGTGCTGGCCGGACGGGTCAGCCTGGTGGAGAACGCGTGGGTCACGGCACTGCTGACTGATGCTCGCGACGCCGGCAGGGTCCGTGGCGTCGTCTTCGAACGGGACGGCATGCGCCACGAGCTGACGGCCGAGGGCGTGCTGCTGGCCACCGGGGGAGCCGGGCGCCTCTTCGCCCGGACCACCAATCCGTCCGGGGCTCTGGGGGAGGGCGTGGGTCTGGCGCTGGAGGCCGGGGCCGTGGTCACCGACGCCGAATTCCTGCAATTCCATCCGACGGCGCTGCGGCTCCCGGGCCAGGCCCAGGACGGCTGGCTGGTGTCCGAGGCCGTCCGCGGCGAGGGCGCCGTGCTGCTGGACGACGAGGGCTGCCGTTTCATGCCGGAGTATCACCCCCAGGCCGAGCTGGCCCCTCGCGATGTGGTCTCCCGGGCGGTCGCCGCGCACCTCGCCGGGCGAGGCACCCCGGACGGCGCGGTCTTCCTGGATGCCCGGCCGATCGTGGAACGCGAGGGCCGGGGGTTCCTGGCGCGCCGCTTCCCGAGCATCAGCGCGGCGCTGGCGCTCGCGGGGATCGACTGGGAGCGCGAACCCGTCCCGGTGGCTCCCGCCGCCCACTACTGGATGGGCGGAGTCGCCACCGATCTGTGGGGCAGGACCTCTGTCCCCGGCCTCTGGGCCGCCGGCGAGGTGGCGTGCACCGGGGTGCACGGTGCGAACCGGCTCGCCTCCAACTCGCTGCTGGAAGGTCTAGTCTTCGCCCGCCGTGCCATCGAGGCGCTCGTGGAGGAGCGGGCCGGTGACGGCGGCGCCGCGGTGAACCCGTGGTCCGCTCGCAGTCTGCCGGTGGGTGCCGTGGAGCTGCCGGTGGCGACCTTCGGCGAGGACACCGAAGGCGGCGTGGCAGTGCCCGCCAGCACCGTGCCGCGCCTTGAGGCCCCCGGGCTGGAGGCGCTGCAGCACCTCATGACCGCGGAGGCCGGCATGTCCCGCACCGCGGAGGGGCTGTCCCACGCCGCGTCCGTGCTGGACGGTTGGCTCGCGCGGTCGAACACCCCGGCCTTCCGGCACAGTCTTCTCGCCGCCCGGGCCCTCGTGGCGGGAGCCCTCTCCCGCGAAGTCAGTGTCGGCGCCCATTTCCGCGCGGACTCCCCGGACGGTCGGCCCGTCGACCCCCGGCACCTCAGCTGGCGCGCCGAGCCGCGCGCCGTCGTCGTCCCCTCGCCTTCCGGAAGGATCCCCACCCCATGAACCAGACGCCGACCACCGGATTTCTGGCAGGCCCGGATGAACGGGCCCTGGACCGGGTCATCCTGACCGCGCTCGAGGAGGACGCCGCTCACGGTGATGTCACCAGCGAGGCATTCATTCCGCTGGAGGCGACCGCGCAGGCAGTGGTGCGGGCTCGCGTCCCAGGTGTACTGAGCGGAGGGCCCGTGGTGCGGCGGGTGTTCGCGCTGGTCGATCCCCGGGTCCGGGTGACCGCGCTCGTGGAGGACGGCCGGGCGTTTGCGCCGGGCGACCGCCTGGCCGTGATCGAGGGTCCGGCACGCTCGGTGCTGCTGGGCGAGCGGATCGCGCTGAACCTGATGCAGCGGATGAGCGCGATCGCCACCGCCACGCATGCCCTCGTGGAGGCCGTGGCCGGGACCCGAGCCCGAGTGGTCGACACCCGGAAGACGACGCCGGGCCTGCGGAACCTTGAACGGTACGCCGTGCGCTGCGGTGGCGGCCACAACCACCGTTACAGCCTGTCCGACGCGGTCATGGTGAAGGACAACCACCTGGCCGTCCTCACCGGCGGAGACCCCGGCAAGATCACCCAGGCGCTTCTGGACGGCAAGTCCCGACTCGGCCACACGGTGCACCTGGAGGTGGAGGTCGACGGTCTGGAGATGATCGAACCCGTGCTGGCCGCCGGCGTGGACACCATCATGCTGGACAACTTCTCGCTCGAGGACCTCGCCGAGGGCGTGCGCCGGGTGGCGGGGCGGGCGCTCGTGGAGGCGAGCGGCAACGTCCGGCTGGACACCATCGCCGCGATCGCGGCCACCGGCGTCGACATCATCTCCTCCGGAGCGATCACGCACAGCGTGGCCAATCTGGACCTGGGCCTCGACATCGACATCCACCCTCAGGGCACCCCGTGATCTACCTGGATGCGGCGGCCACCACGCCGGTCCGCCCCGAGGTCCTGCAGGCGCTCTGGCCGGTGCTGTCCGGGACATTCGGCAATCCGGCCAGCCATCACGAGGTGGGCGAAAGCGCCCGGGCGGTCCTGGAGGACGCGCGACGCCGGGTGGCCGCCGTGCTCGGCTGCCGCCCCGCGGAGGTGCTCTTCACCTCCGGCGGCACCGAAGCCGACAACGCGGCGCTGAAGGGCATCGCCCTCGCCCGCCGGGCGCGCGATCCCCGGCTCGACCGGGTCCTGATCAGCGCGATCGAACACCCCGCGGTGACGGAATCGGCGGAGTATCTTGCCAGGGTGCACGGCTTCGCGGTGGATGTCGTTCCGGTGGACCACCGAGGCGTGATCCTCGCCGAGGACTTCGCCGCGCTCCTGGGGGAACGCACGGCGGTGGCGAGCGTCATGTATGCGAACAACGAAGTGGGCACCGTTCAAGACATCCCGGCCCTGGCGGCTCTCGCGCAACAGGCCGGCGCCCCGCTGCACAGCGACGCCGTGCAGGCGGCCGGCGCGCTCCCGCTGAACGTCCGGGAGCTGGGTGTCGCGGCGCTGTCCCTCGCGGGTCACAAGCTGGGGGCGCCCAAGGGCAACGGCGTGCTGTACCTGAAGTCCCGGACTCCCTTTGAACCTCTCCTGCACGGTGGCGGCCAGCAGAGGGACCGCCGTTCGGGAACCGAGGACGTGGTGGGAGCGGTGGCGTTCGCGACCGCGCTGGAACTCGCCGAGACGGAACGCCGCACCGCGGACGGGCCTGCCGCGGCGGCTCGGCGAGACCGCTTCATCCGCGCCGTTCAGGACGCGGCCCCGGATGCGGTTCTCACGGGCGATCCCGTGAACCGGCTCCCGGGGTCGGCGTCGTTCTGCTTCCCCGGTGTGGCGGGGGAGACGGTGCTGCTCGAACTGGAGCGGCGGGGAATCGTCTGTTCGAGCGGCTCGGCGTGCGCCGCCGGGTCCAGCGAGCCGTCGGCCGTCCTGACGGCCATGGGTTATCCGGCGGACGTGGCGCTCACGGCGGTGCGCTTCAGCCTGCCGCGGGACACGAGCGACGATGACCTCGAAGTCACGGCGCGAGCCGTCGGGGAGATCCTCGGCCGTCTCGGGGTGGGCGCCGGCTGAGACCGGCTCAGGGAGGGAGCTGTCCGTTCCGTGCTCACGCGTTCCGTGCACGGCGGAAGATCCACTGCCGGAACAGGGTGAACCGGACCACCGTGGCCAGGAACCCGGCCAGGGTGGTGGTCCAGAGTTCCTCGGTGACGGTCGCCTCCGGCTGGAGCCAGTGCAGCAGGGCCAGGCTGGACGCCGTGATGACCCAGGCGATGCCCATCACGAGGAGTCCTCGTGCGTGATCCCGGGCCGCGCCCTGTCCGCCCTGGATGCGGAACGTGGCGGCGCGGTTCAGGGCCGTGTTGAGGATCGACGTCGAGACCAGAGCGAGCGCGTTGGCCCACTGGGGTCCGACGGAGGGGCGCAGCAGCGCGTACAGTCCGATCGACGCCGCCGTGCACAGCACGCCCACCACCGTGAAGCGGCCGATCTGGCCCCAGAGGCGGGAGGCCGCCGTCGTGGGTCGCGTCGCGGAGGCACCCCCGGGTTCAGCCGCCACGGCGACGGCCGCCGGCGACCCGGGTCCGGGTTCCGCGGCGGCCGTGCTTCCGACGGTCCCGGTGGTGCTGCTGCTCATGTTCTCAGTCTTTCACGGCACCCTGTGGCGTGCCGGTGGATTGCTGTGCGGTGGCTGGGGATTTCCTGGCCGGCCACCTCCGGTCGTGCGGAGGGCCGGGCCCTATTCCGGGTGCCCGAGTCCCTGCCGCAGCTTCTCGGTCAGGCGCATGAGGTCGGCCATCTCGTCCTCACTGAGCGCCGGGCCCACGACGGCGGCGATGTCCCGCACGTGCGCCCGGCCGATCTCCTTCTGCACCGCGCGGCCTTCCGGCGTGAGGCGGATCAGGATGCCCCGACCGTCGTCCGGCGCGGTCTGACGCTCGATCAGCCCACGGTTCTGCAGGCGCTCCACCAGCCGGCTCAGGCTCGACTGGCTGAGGAGCACGCGATCGTTGATCTCGTGCAGGCGCAGCCAGCCCTCCGGACAGCGGCTGAGCGTGAACAGGACGTCGTACTCCTTCACGCTGACCTTGTGGGACACGCCGACCTGCCGGAAGGCGGGAGCCTCATTGAGGCGCCGCATGACCGCCACCTGGGCCCGGAAGAGGGACTCCCAGGTGGCGGCAGCGGTGCGGACGTGCGGTGCCTTGCTCATGACGTCGCGACCTGCCCGGCCGGTTCGTCCTGTCCTGCGGCGTCACCCTCGGCCTGCTTGGCCTCCTTGGCGGCCACGAGCGAGGCGTGCGTCGGGGCGTCCGGCACGGTGGCGGGACGGCCTTCGGCGAAGCCCTTGCGGAGCTCCGGCAGGATCTCACCGAGCAGGTCCAGCTGCTCCAGGACCGTCTTCAGCGGCAGGCCGGCGTGGTCCACCAGGAAGAGCTGGCGCTGGTAGTCGCCGAAGGTCTCGCGGAAGCTCAGAGTCTTCTCGATGACCTCCTGCGGGCTGCCCACGGTGAGCGGCGTCTGCGAGGTGAAGTCCTCCAGGGACGGGCCGTGGCCGTAGACCGGGGCGTTGTCGAAGTACGGGCGGAATTCGCGGACGGCGTCCTGGGAGTTCCGGCGCATGAAGAACTGCCCGCCGAGACCCACGATGGCCTGCTCCGCCGTGCCGTGGCCGTAGTGCTCGTAGCGCTCGCGGTACAGGGCGATGAGCCGCTGGAAGTGCTCCTTCGGCCAGAAGATGTTGTTGGCGAAGAAGCCGTCGCCGAAGTAGGCCGCCAGCTCGGCGATCTGCGGGGTGCGGATGGAACCGTGCCAGACGAACGGCGCGACGTCGTCCAGGGGCCGCGGGGTGGAGGTGAAGTTCTGCAGCGGGGTGCGGAACTTGCCCTGCCAGTTGACGATGTCCTTGTCCCACAGTTCGCGCAGCAGGCTGTAGTTCTCGATCGCCAGGTTCACGCCGTCCTGGATGTTCTTGCCGAACCATGGGTAGACCGGCGGGGTGTTGCCACGGCCGAGCATGAGGTCCACGCGGCCATCGGCCACGTGCTGCAGCATCGCGAAGTCCTCGGCGATCTTCACCGGGTCGTTCGTGGTGATGAGCGTGGTGGACGTGGAGAGGATGAGCTTCTCCGTCTGCGCCGCGATGTACGCCAGCGTGGTGGTGGGGGAGCTGGAGAAGAACGGACGGTTGTGGTGCTCGCCGAGTGCGAACACGTCCAGGCCCACGTCCTCGGCCTTCTTGGCGATCTCAACCGTCGCCTTGATCCGCTCGTGCTCCGTGGGGGTGGTGCCCGTGGTGGGGTCCGTGGTGATGTCACTCACGGTGAAGATTCCGAATTGCATTGCTGCCTCCTTGGCCACGTCCAACTCTATCAAATTATATGCATTTGCATCTAATTTCACTCGTGTCAGCGCTGTAGGGTCTGGATCTATTCCCCGGGAACCGGACCCGGAACGGAATGGCCCGCCCGGGTCGCCGGCGCCCTGCCGGGGCCCGGGCGGGCCAGGTCCTGCGGTGATCTCCCAGGTCAGCCCTGGGAGAACGATCAGTCCTGCACGGCGACGTGCCGGTGGTGCTCCCGCTTCCGCTCCTGACGCCGTTCCCTCCGCCCCTCGACGAGGCGGTAGAGGACCGGCACAAGGACCAGGGTGAGGAGAGTGGAGGACACGAGCCCGCCGATCACCACGATCGCCAACGGCTGCGAGATGAAACCGCCACCGCCCGTCAGGCCGAGCGCCATCGGGGTCAGGGCGAACACCGTGGCCGCCGCCGTCATGAGGATCGGCCGCAGACGGCGGCGGGCGCCGTGTTCGATCGCATCCGCCACGGACATCGCCTCACGCCCCGGCTCGGGCCTGCGGTACTGGTTGATGAGATCGATCAGCACGATCGCATTCGTGACCACGATGCCCACGAGCATGAGCATGCCGATCAGGGACGGCAGACCGAGCGGCACACGGGACACGAGGAGCAGCCCGATGGCGCCGGTCGCGGCGAACGGGATCGACACGAGCAGGATGAGCGGCTGGATGAGGGACTTGAACGTCGCCACCATGATCACGTAGACGATCGCGACGGCGGCCAGCAGTGCCAGCCCCAGCTGGCGGAAGGAGTCGGCCTGCTGCGTCGTCGCGCCGCCGACCGCCGCCGTCGTGCCGGCCGGGAGGCTGATGGACGCCAGACGCTTCTGCACCTCCGTGCTGACCGCGCCCAGGTTACTGCCGTCCGGGGTGACCGAGACGACGGCGGTGCGCTGACCGTTGCTGCTGGTGATGCTGGACGGCACGCTGACCTGCTTGACGTCGGCCACCGCGGAGAGCGTCAGGGGAGTGCCCGGGATCTTGCTGTCCTTGAGCTCCTGGATGCTGCGGAACGGCTGGGCCTCGCCCACGCGGACGGAGTAGTCCGTGACGCCGAGGCGCAGCTTCACATCGAGCGGAGGGTTCGACGCGCTGGCCAGCAGGCCGCCGATCTGCTGCTCCGAGAGGCCCAGCGCCGCGGCCTTCGCCCGGTTCACCTCCACCTGGACCACCGGGTAGGAGGCGGCGAGGTTGCTCGTGACGGAGGTCGTGTTGGGCACGTCGCCGAAGGCCGTGACGAGCTGCTGGGAGGCCTTGGCGAGGGCGTCCGAGTCGCCCGAACGGATGGTCACGTCGACCGTGTTGGAGCTGCCGAAGCCGCCCTGTTGCGAGCCGATCGTGAGCTTGCCCGCGTCCTTCAGGTCGTCGAGCTTGGCCCGGGTTGCGTCCTGGAGCTTGAGCTGGTTCTTCTTCTCGTCCGTGGTCACGGTGAAGTTGGCGTCGGAGGAGCCGCTGGAGACCATGGCGCCGTAGCCGGTCCCTGCGTTGCCGAGGATGACCTGGACGTCCTTGATCCCATCGACGTCCTTGAGCGCGCTCTCCACCTTCGCCGCGGCCTTGCTGGAATCGTCCAGCGTGGTGCCCGCGGGCAGAGACTGCCGGACGGTGAAACTGTTCTGGCCCGAGTCGCCCAGCAGGTTGGTGGGCAGCAGCGGCGTCATGGCGAAGGTCGCCACCAGGATCACGACGGCGGAGACCAGGGTGATGACCGGGTGCCGTTGCGTGGCGTGCAGGACGGGGACGTAGCCACGGGCGAGCCACGAGCGCTCCTCCTTGGCGTGGGCTTCCCGCTCGATCTCCGCCTGCTCACGGCCCTGGACGTTCCCGGACTTCAGGAACCAGTACGCGAGGACGGGGACGATCGTGAGGGACACGAAGAGAGAGGCGAGCAGCGCGATGGTGACCGTGAGCGCGAACGGCCGGAACAGCTCGCCCGCGATGTCGCCCACGAACGCGATCGGCAGGAACACGGCCACCGTGGTGAGGGTGGAGGCCGTCACGGCGCCTGCCACTTCACGGATGGCGGTAAGGATGGCCGTCTTCTTGTCCTCGCCGTAGCTGAGGTGCCGCTTGATGTTCTCGATCACCACGATCGAGTCGTCCACCACGCGTCCGATCGCGATCGTCAGGGCGCCGAGGGTCAGGATGTTCAGGGAGTACTTCGCCGCCCCGAGACCGATGAACGTGATGAGCAGCGAGAGCGGGATCGAGATGGCCGTGACCAGCGTGGACCGCACGGAGAGCAGGAACAGCAGGATGATCACCACGGCGAATCCGAGGCCCAGAAGGCCTTCCGTGGTGAGGTCCTTGATGGACTTCTCGATGAAGGGCGCCTGGTCGAAGACCGAGGTGAACTTGGCGCCGTGACCGAGTTCGTCCTGCAGGGCCGGGATCGCGTCCCGCACCGCGTGGGAGAGCGCCACGGTATCGGCTTCGGGCTTCTTCGTGACGGAGAGCGCGAGCGTCTGCACGCCGTTGGTGCGCGTGATGGAGGTGGCGGGGTTGTCCTTGAGCTGGACCTGGGCGATGTCGCCGATCGTGGTCGGGGTGTTCGCGCCCGTGAGCGGGAGCGCCTTCACGGCGTCCAGCGTGTCGACGCGCGTGCCGACCTGTAGGGACAGCTCCTTGCCCTGCTCGGTGATGGTCCCGACCGGGATGACCGAGCCGTTGTCCTTGAGGGCCTGCCGGATCGACTGGGCGCTGAGGCCGCGCTGGGCGAGCGCTCCGGCCTGGGGCAGGATTGAGACGTACTGACCGGTGGCGCCGCTGACTTCGGCGCCGCGCACGCCGTCGAGCTTGAGCAAGCGCGGCACGCTCAGGCGGTTCAGCTGTTCGCTGAGCACGCTCAGCGGCTGGTCCGAGGACACGGCCAGGTAGACGACCGGGAAGTCGTTGATGTTGCCGGCGTAGGACTGCGGGTCGACGTCGGCCGGCAGGTTGCGCTTGGCGCTGGAGATCGCGCGGTCCACCTGGTTGCGGGCCCGGTCCAGATTGGTGCCGTAAGCGAACTTGAGGCTCACCGTGGAGACGCCGCTGCGGGAGGTGGAGGTGGTCGACTCGACCGCTTCCACACCGCCCAGAGCCTGCGACAGTGGCTCGCCGACCTGCTTGTCCACCACTTCGGCGGAGGCACCCGGCATGGTGCTGAGGACGGAGATCTGGGGGAACTCGATCGACGGGATGAGCTCCTGCTTGAGGGAGCCCATCGTGATGACGCCGAACACCGCGGCGAACACCGTGATCAGCGCGATCAGGGCCCTGTTGGCGAGGGAGAGCTGGGAGAGGCGGAACACGGTACTCCTTGAGCAGGAACGGTCAGTGCGGGACTCGGCCGTGAATGCAGAGAACCCCCGCCACAGGGCGGGGGTTCATCACGGGTTCAAGGACCCGTGCTGCCAAACACTGTTGCTGAGGGCAATCTTACTGTGCGGTCCTGACGGTATTCGCCTCGTCCAGCTGGAGCACGGTCGCGGTGTGGGTTGCCAGCTCACGGGCGAGTTCCGGGTTGTCGTTCAGGCGCACGCCATAGCCGGGGAGCATCTCCTTGATCTTGCCCTCCCAGCCCTTGAACTGCGCGGGGAAGGAGCGCTTGAGGAGCTCGAGCATGATCGGCACCGCGGTGGAGGCTCCGGGGGAGGCACCGAGCAGGGCGCCGATCGAGCCGTCGCGGCTGGTGATGACCTCGGTGCCGAACTGCAGGGCGCCGCCGCGCTTGGGATCCTTCTTGATGATCTGCACGCGCTGGCCTGCCGTGATGAGCTCCCACTTGTCGCCGTCGGCTTCGGGGTAGTACTCGCGCAGGGCCTCGACCTTGGCGCCGTGGCTCTTGGTGACCTCCTTGACCAGGTACGCGACCAGGTCCAGGTTGTCCTTGGCGACGCCCAGCATGGGCACGATGTTGTTCGGGCGCACGCTGCCGGGGAGGTCCCAGTAGGAGCCGTTCTTGAGGAAGTTGGTGGAGAAGCCGCCGTACGGGCCGAACAGCAGGGAGCGCTGGCCGCCCACGTAGCGGGTGTCGAGGTGCGGCACGGACATGGGCGGGGCGCCCACGGAGGCCTGGCCGTAGACCTTGGCGTTGTGCTGAGCGGTGACGGTCTCGTCGGTGCAGCGGAAGAACTTGCCGGACACCGGGAATCCGCCGTAGCCCTTGGATTCGGGGATGCCGGAGGCCTGGAGCAGGTGGAGTGCGCCGCCGCCCGCGCCCACGAAGACGAACTTCGCCTTGACGCTGCCGCGCTCGTTGGAGCCCAGGTGACGGGTGGAGACTTCCCAGCCGCGGCCGAAGGACAGCTTCTCCAGGTCGGTGACGTCGTGGAAGTAGTTGACCTCGACGCCGGAGCGCTCCAGGTATGAGGTGAGCTCGCGGCTCAGGGCGCCGAAGTCGACGTCGGTGCCCTCGGCCACGCGGGTGGCGGCGAAGCGGCCCGGCTGACGGCCCTCCATCACCAGGGGTGCCCAGCCCCCGATGGTCGCGGCGTCCTCACTGTGCTCCATGGTGGAGAAGAGCGGGTGGGGCTTGAGGGCCTCGTAGCGCTTCTTGAGGTAATCCGAGTGGTCGTCGCCGAGCACGAAGCTCATGTGCGGCACGGTGTTGATGAAGCCCTTGGGGGAGCCGATGAGCTGTTCGGAGACCAGGTGGGACCAGAACTGGCGGGAGAGCTGGAAGCCCTCGGCGATGCCGAGCGCCTTGGCCGGGTCCACGGAGCCGTCCTTGGCCTGCGGCATGTAGTTCAGCTCACAGAAGGCGGAGTGGCCGGTGCCCGCGTTGTTCCAGGGATCGGAGCTTTCCAGGCCCGCCTGGTCGAGGCGCTCGTAGAGCACGATCGACCAGTCCGGCTGGAGCTGCTTGAGGAACGCACCGAGGGTGGCGCTCATGATGCCTCCACCGATGAGGACGACGTCGGCGGAGGAAGTCTTGGAAATGAAGGTCACGGTGAACTCCGATTGCAGCAACATTGGGCAGTAGCAGAATATCCCCTGGCGGTCTCTATCAAAAATTGCCCCTGGGAGTTATCCTTTGAGTTTTACCTTCGAAAAGACTTCGTTCAGAACGGGGGACGAAGGGTAGCTCACCACGCGGTCCGACATCGCCAGAGCCGAGATCGGATAGGCGATGGGCAGGGCGGGCAGCGCCTTCGCGATCCGCTCGTTGATGGAGCGGTAGAGCGTGGAGCGTTCGTCCCCGTCCGGGAGGGTGCGGGCACGTGCGATGTCCTTGAAGACGTCCGCGTCGGTGTAACCGAACTCACTGCGCGTGGAGCCGAAAAGCGGCGAGAGGAAGTTGTCCGGATCGGCGTACGAGCCGTTCCAGCCGAACAGGTGAAGGCCGTGGTTTCCCGCCGAGGTCACCTTCTGCGCGTAGCCGTCCGTCCAGGGGACGGGCACCGGCTTGATCACCAGGCCGACGGCGGTCAGCTCGCGGGCGATCTCGGCGTAGACCTTCTCCGGAGACGGCAGGTACGCCCGGGTGACGTTGACCGGGTAGTAGAACGGGATGGGCTTGCCGTCGTAGCCGGCCTCTTTGAGGAGGGCCTTGGCCTTGTTCGGGTCGTAGCCGAGCGCCGGGGCGCCGTTGTTGAAACCGGACAGCCGCGGCGGGACGAACTGCGTCGCCTGGGCGGTGCCATCCAGGTAGAAGCGCCGCACGATCGTGTTCTTGTCCACGGCGTACTCGATGGCCTGCCGGACCTTGAGATTGTTCAGCGGGGCCACGGACTGGTTCATGCCCAGGTACATCACGGAGAAGGGGTCGCGCTGGACCACCTGCTGACCCTTCTTGACCAGGGCCTCCATGGTGTCCACGGTGATGTTGTCGTAGGCGTCGATCTCACCCTTGTCGAGGGCTTCGCGGCGCACCTCGGGGTGCGAGATGACACGGAACGTCACGGTGCCGATCTCGCCACGGTCGCCCCAGTACCGCGGGTTGGCCTTCAGAGTGACCTCGGAGTCGTCCCAGGACGCGAACTGGAAGGGCCCGGTCCCCACGGGGTGGGTGCCATAGGCGGACACCTTCGTCCCGGCCTTGGTCTGCGTGAGGGCGTCGGCTTTGCCCTCGGTGAGGGCCTTGGGGGAGGAGATCGCGAGCGACGGCATCGTGAGCGACTGGAGGAAACCGGTGAAGGGTTCCGCCAGATCGATCGAGACGTGATGGGCGTCCTTGGTGGTGCAGCCCCGGTAGATCGATTTGGCCGGTTCGTCCGAATAGCCGCGGAAGATCGTGCCGAAGGTCGCGCTGCTCTCCTTGCGGAGGGCCGGGCTCAGCTTGTACCAGCGCTGGAAGTTGGCGCAGACGGCCTGGGCGTTGAAGGGGGTCCCGTCCTGGAAGCTCACGCCCTGGCGGAGGGTGAAGTCGTAGCGCAGACCGTCGTCGGACGCCTTCCATTCAGTGGCGAGGGACGGCGCGGGCTTGCCCGTGATGGCGTCGACGGTCAGGAGACCCTCCAGCACTTGCCGGGTCACCCGGTAGGACTCCAGATCGGAGGTGAGCGCCGGGTCGAGGCCCACAGGCGGCGCCGGAGTTCCGAAGCGGAACGCCTTGGTGGGGGCGGCGGAGGAGCTGATGCTCGGCTCGGGCGTCGTGGTGGGCGTACAGCCACTGAGAAGGACGACGGCGGCGCTTGCGGCCGCCAGCAAGCGCCGCGCGCGCGGGACACGGACGGAGCGGGCTGGTGCCACTGGCTTCATCACCTCACGTGTGGAAAGGCCGCCGGCTGTCCGGCGGCCCGTGGACTGCTTGGTGTTCTGGGGTAGTGCTGTTTCACTGGTGCGCAAGGTGGGACTTGAACCCACACGCCCGAAGGCACAGGAACCTAAATCCTGCGTGTCTGCCAATTTCACCACTCGCGCTGGTGCTGTGCGGCGCGGAACGCCACGCTCAAGTCTAGACGCAATCACCGGGCAGCAGACTCAGCGAATTGCGTGATGTGGGTCCTGATGCGGCGGTCAGGCATCGCCGCATCAGGTCACTGCCGTGGTTCAGGCGGGGAGCTTGAGGTCCCGCCGCAGCTTGGCCACGTGGCCTTTGGCGCGAACGTTGTACTGGGCCACCGCGACGTTGCCGTCCTCGTCGATCACGAAGGTGCTGCGGATGATCCCCTGGTACGGCTTGCCGTAGTTGAGCTTCTCGCCCCAGACGGCGTAGCGCTCCGCCACGAGATGGCCTTCATCGGCGAGCATCGTGTAGCCGAAGTGCTCCCGCTGGTCCCAGGCGGCGAGCTTGTCCACCGGGTCCGGGGAGATGCCCAGGACCGTGTAGCCTTCCTGACCGAAACGCGCGAGGTTGTCGCGGAAGTCGCAGGCCTGCTGCGCACACGCCGGGGTGTCGGCCTGCGGGTAGAAGAAGAGGATGGCCCGCTGGCCGCGGAGCGAGGAGAGCGTGACGTCGTCGCCCTGAGCGTTCTTCAGCGTGAAGTCCGGCGCCGGGGTTCCCGGCGTGAGACGGGGGGTGTTGGACGTGGGCAAGGGTCTCCTCCTTGGAACGGTGATCCGGGGACGGGGCAGCCGGCTACGCGGGGCCGTCGGTGTCTTTCAGCCTATAGTCCGGGCCAGGGGCGCCCTAATCACACGGGGGCACTCAACCGCGGCCGCTTCAGGAGGTCCGGGTGATGCGGATCCAGCGCACGACGATCCCGACGGCGAACACCGCCGCCCCGGCTACCACGGATGGCAGGGGAAGGGTCGCGGCCAGTGCGACGCAGGCCAATGCCCCGAGCACCTGGAACACGCGCGGGTACCGTCGGTCGGCGCCGTTCTGGGTGAATGCGGCGAGGTTGGCCACGAGGTAATAGATCAGCACGCCGAACGACGAGAAGCCGATCGCCCCGCGGAGGTCAGCCACCGCGATGATCCCGCAGATCGCGACGGCGCCCGCCACCTCGGCCCGGTGCGGCACCCGGTACCGGGGGTGCACGGCCGCGAGCCAGTGGGGCAGGTCGTGTTCCCGCGCCATCGCCAGACTCGTCCTTCCCAGCCCTGCGATGAGGGCGAGGAGTGCACCGAGCGCGGCGACCGCCGCTCCCGCGCGAACGACCGGCGTCGCCCATCCGGCGGTTCCGGAAGCTACGGCGGCGGCGAGCGGCGCTGGTTCCGCGGCGATGCCGGACGGCCCGAGCGTCGCGAGCAGCGTGACGGCCACCGCCGCGTACACGACGGCGGTCACGGCCAGGGCGATGAGGATGGCGCGGGGGATGGTCCGCCGGGGTTCGCGGACCTCCTCGCTCAGGGTCGCGATGCGGGCGTACCCGGCGAACGCGAAGAACAGCAGCCCTGCGGACTGCAGAATGCCGTACCAGCCGTGCGCCAGGAGTCCCTCTCCGACGATCTTGCCAGGATCGGGGGAGGAGCCCGCCCAGCAGGCGGCGACGATGAGGGTCAGCGCGGCCAGGACCAGGACCATGAGAATGCGCGTCAGCCGAGCGGTCCGGGTGATGCCGTGGTAGTTCACCGCGGCCAGCGCGATCACGGCCAGGATGGCCACCGGGCGTTCCCAGCCGGGTGGGGCCACATACGCGGCGAAGGTCATGGCCATGGCGGCGGCGCTCGCGGTCTTACCGATCACGAACCCCCAGCCGGCGAGGAATCCGGCCCACGGACCGATCCTCTCCCTGCCGTAGAGGTAGCTGCCGCCCGAGGCCGGATAGGCCGCGGCGAGCTGCGCCGAGGAGCTCGCATTGCAGAAGGCCACGAACGCGGCCACCAGCAGTCCGATGAGCAGACCCGACCCGGCCGCCGCAGCCGCCGGGGTGAAGGCCGCGAACACTCCGGCGCCGATCATGGACCCGAGCCCGATCAGCACGGCGTCGAGGGTGCCGAGACGGCGTGCCAGCGCAGGGGTCTCACTCATGCGGGTTCCTTCTCGGGTGTCGTCGCTCGGGAGGTTGGTGTCGGGAACCGTGCCTCTCCTACAGATGGTTGCACGCTCTCGGCGCGGGACGCATCCCGCGAGCACAGGATCCGGGGTTTCCCGCGACTATCGCTTGTCACGGAGGCGTGCTTGGATCAGAGGACGGTTCACGTCAGGACATCGCATCACGTCAGGACATTGCACCGTGTGCACGACGCCATCGGGCAATCTTGCACGCGACGCGCGGAAAGCGCCACGCCCCGGAGTGGGCGCGGCCGGAGAGTCAGGGGGAGACTGCTGTGCTGTTGATGACGAGAGGACCACGATGAGCTACTGCAGGAAAGTCGCATTCTGGCAAGGATCACTGTTCATCTTCCTGGCGGTGAGCAACGCGCTGTCGGACCACAGCCCGGGGTGGAAGATCGGGCTGGTGACGGTGAGCTCGGTGATGGCCGTCGTGGTCATCGCGGGATGGCTGTGGCGCGACCGTCGCGAACCGCCGCCGCGAGGGTCGGCCCGGGAATAGCGCGGGGGCCGGGCGGCTCCAATCCGTTCCCGCGTGTGGCTCCGAATTCTTGCATATGGATCCTGACCACACCAGAAGGCGGCACACCGTGAGCACCCTCTCCTTCATCGACCGTCTGCCGGCGACGCATCGTCTCACGGGGGACCATCGCGACGGGCTCAGCTCGGAAGCGCTGGCCGTCGTCGACCACATCTTGTCCGGGGGAGCGGTGTACCTCCCGTTCGCTCGGCTCGGGCACCGGACCGCCATGGACCGGGGCATGAGCCCTGAGGTGGAGTTCCTGGGCCAGTTCTCCGCGTCGTCGCCCTACACGGCAGGCGTCCTGCTGAAGGTCCGCTTCGCCGATGACCCGTTCGTGTCCTTCTGGGTCCCGGCGGACTATCTCGCGCACGGGGAATGCCGCACGTGCCGGCCGTTGTGGGACGACGTGGAGGCGCTCGCCGCCGACGCCGCCCCGGGGGCGATGCTGTATGGCCTGACGAGCGCGGAGAACGGTGTGCTGGTCAAGGAGGCGGACCTGGTGCGGGCCCACGCGGGGTGATGTGGACCGCACAGACTGGGCGCGCGTGCACACCCCCACGCGGGAGCGGTTCAGCGTGTTGAGTGTTTGAACTGTCCGCAGAGGCGTGGCGGGAAGGGTGCGCGGGGGAAAGGGGCTGGGCGGCGTGGTGGAATACGCCGCTGGACGTGCAGCGGCGTCACCGCAGGTTTTGAATCGACTGACCGTGGTACGCAAGAGGCCCGCGCCGACAGACTGTCGGCCCGGGCCTCTTTGTGGCGCGACCTATAACGCCACAACCTACCCGATAGGGGTACTCATCAATTTCGGAGCCATTCCTTATGGACGAAGTACAAAATCGTCCTCGTGCCCTCGACGTAGATGATGTATCCACCACCGGCAATGAGTGCGATGTAGAACCAGCTCTCAACCGTTGGGTGGAGCAGTAGTGGGCCGCCGAGCCAGCCCACGAAGGACGTCGCGATCAATGCCATGACGACTTTCAGAATCATGGGGACGTTCTTCTTCATGACCTCGACTCCTAACTAGTGGCATTACATTCACTGTAGACGAAGGTGTTCCACGAAGCGCCGGGCAGGAAAGGGGATTGGGTAACCGATAATTCGGACGCACTTCTGCGGCGCCGTTGCAACTCCTGCTGTGACCCTCACATACGCCGTCGCGAGTCGGCAGGCGATCGCAGCAGGGCCAGGAGCTGCTTGGCAGGTCGCAGAGACGTACTGTCGCCCGAGTGAACCACCGGAGGCGATAGCCGTGGTCTCTCCCGTGTTGAAGTAGATCGAACACCAAGGGACACCGCATCCGAACTCCGGATCGGCCACGACCGGGTACGCCGCGCCACGGTGCTCGACCTTCTGGACGAGCGAGCCCTGCTTGGCGCTTGAGGTCGACCTCTGCGAGGCGGGCGCCGACCGGGTCAGGCAGATACTTGGCGAGCCGGCGCCGAGGGGAAGCCCACGTGTGCATTCAGCGCTTGTCCGTGGCAACCGCACGAGACGTGGTCGCTCGTACGCCCGCCTCGCGGAGGAACGCGACGTGGCCGGAGGGGTAGAACTCGATGGCCGTGGCGTCGATCTCGTGTTCGCCGTCGATGGTTTCGTAGATGAAGGTCCGCAGGGCCGGCGGTGCCGGGGGTTCTGGGGGTTCCTTCGGCTCCATGCCGGGGAAGAGTGCGGAAGTCATGTTCTTTGTCCTTGTTCGGTGTTGGCGGGCTGGTCGGTGAAGGGCCACCAGAGCCGGCAGGGCGTGCATACCCACACGCGCCTGCTGTTCAGGTGGGCTGGGTGTTTGCACTGTCCGCAGAGCGGCGGTGGGAAGAGGAGGAGGGTGGGCATGGTCGGGCTTTCGGGCATGAAAAAAGCACCCGCGGCTGGTGCCTGGGTGCTTGTGGGTGTTGGGGGCTGGTGGCCTCATGAGCCCCGGAAACGGGGCGGGGATGCAAAAACGTCCTCACCGAATGGCCGGGGCCGTCCGGTGAGGACGTTCAAGTGAAGATGAGGAGCGCTACTCGTAAAGGTACTGCTTGGTGCTCATGTAGTCGATGAAATTGCCGATTGCCTTGTATCCGAGATGCCCGACGAGGCCGATGAGGACCATGAAGATCCACGACGTAGGTGTCGGATTATTCATTAACATGGGGGATGCAGCCCAAGCGATTGCCGCGACTACTACGACAGCGGCAATTGCTTTCAGGACCTTGGGCAGGTTCTTCTTGTTCATCTGCTTGGCTCCCTTCTAGTGACACTGACTTCCAGTGTAGATAAATGTGTTCCAGGAAGCGAAGGGTGGCATTGGAGACGGGTAGGCAATGATCCCTACGCACTTACCCTGGCCGTTCGCCGCCAGGGCGGTGACGGTCACGTAGCCCGTTCCGAGCACACAGACGAACGCAGCCGGGCCAGGAGCCATTTTGCAGGCGTCCTTGATTGTCAGGGCACCGAAAGAACCACCGGCGGCGATGAGGCTTGTTTCGCCCCTGTTGAAGTAGATCGAGCACCAGGGGACGCCGCATCCGTACTCAGGATCGGCCACGACGGGGTACGCCGCGCCACGGTGGTCGACCTTCTGAACCAGCGTGTTCCCCGACACCGTGTACGAGGTTGGGAGGGATTTCCCTGTGGCGTCCTTGGCCCACGGGGGCAGGATGTTGTTCACCTGCTCGCCGGCGGCGTTCTTGACGGTGACGGAGCCGTTCTTGTTGAGGCTCAGTTTGGTGCTGGCGTCACCGACGATGAACTTGTACTCGCTCGGCGCCATGGGGGTGTTGATCACCACGTAGCCGGCTTTGGTGCCGTTCGGGCCGGTGCCGACGACGGTTCCGTAGTCGTTCCCGCGGGAGCGGTTGACCTTGGCGCCGTTCTCGACGGTGGCGGTGGTGCCGGGCAAGGAGGCCGTGAGGTCCACGGTGGCGAGCTTCGACTCGCTCGCGGGCTTGGCCGCCAGGTTTCGTGCGGCGATCTCGTTCTGCGCCTTGGCGGCAGGTGAGCCGATGAGGCCCTGCTGCTGGACCACGGCGAGCGGATCCTTGAGGTGGTTCGCCTCGGCGGCGTTCGCCGGTCCGGCGACTCCCAAGGATGTTGCGACGACGAGTGCGGCTGCCGCGCCCGTCAGTAACTTCTTCAGTGCTGACATTTAGTTCTCCCCTGAACTGCTTGTTGACTTGGAAATTTTTGACCGATCGTACTGGCCATTTTTCACGCTAACCGACGCGACGTGACAGTTTCTGTCGCCCCCAGGGGGTATTTTATACACCGATTTGAGAATAACTCGGGCTTGTTCAGGCGGCCTGCCCGAAGCTGGCGAAGCGGCGGGGCACGTTGGAGCGTTCTGGGGACAGCCCGACCTTGTGGGGGAATCAGGAATCGGGATGGGTGAGTGCGCCGGTTTGCGTCCAGAGCTCGACCGCCGCGAGGCGGGTGCCGACCGCGCCAAGCAGGTATGTGGCGGTTCTGCGCCGAGTGCAGCCCGGCGGGTGCATTCGACGGGGGCGTGCATACGCTGGTTCGGGTGGCCACGGCTCCTCAGAGCGGTCACCGGCTCGCGCGTCCCGTCGAGCAGGGGCCTCGAGGTCCTGTCCATGGTGCCCGCGCGCGACATGGTTACCCGGGCGTCCGCGTCAAGGAACGGAGTCTCGAAGAAGCAGGTCGCATGGCGCTGAAGCGCAGGCGCACGGACTTCCCGCAGCATCTAAGAGCTGCGACGATGCCAGGCACAAAAAAGTCCCGCCCGATCATGCCTTTCAGCAGATCGAGCGGGACTCGTTGGTGCACCCCCCGGGACTCGAACCCGGAACCCATTGATTAAGAGTCAATTGCTCTGCCAGTTGAGCTAGAGGTGCATCGTTGTGGCTTATCAGCCGGGCTTTTCTTCCCGTCTGCGTTCCCCGCAACGAGTAAGAACTCTACTGGAGTTTTCCGCAAAAGTGAAATCGAGGCCTCCGGGGCGCCTCGGAGCGGTCCCGCAGGTCCTTCCGGCCCGGTTTTCCGGGGGAGTGGATGCCGGGCGCTGTCGCAATCAGACCGCCAGCAACTCGTCCGGTGCCATTCTGTGAGGCACGTCATAGACTGGCCGCAACGTGCCGGGCCTTGCTTGCTGGGCCCTGGCTCCCGAGCGACGGAGGATGCCATGACCGCAGAACCCACTCCAGACATCAAGCCGCGTTCCCGGGTGGTGACGGACGGCATCCACGCGGCTCCGGCGCGCGGCATGTTCCGCGCCGTGGGCATGGGCGACGAGGACTTCGCGAAGCCGCAGATCGGCGTCGCGAGTTCCTGGAATGAGATCACCCCGTGCAATCTGTCGCTCAATCGCCTCGCGCTGGCGGTGAAGGAGGGCGTGCACGCCGGGGGCGGGTTCCCGATGCAGTTCGGCACGATCTCCGTCTCAGACGGGATCTCCATGGGCCACGACGGCATGCACTTCTCGCTCGTCTCCCGCGAAGTGATCGCGGATTCGGTGGAAACCGTGATGCAGGCCGAGCGGATCGACGGCTCGGTGCTCCTCGCGGGCTGCGACAAGTCCCTCCCCGGAATGCTGATGGCCGCCGCGCGCCTGGATCTCGCGAGCGTCTTCCTCTACGCGGGTTCGATTATGCCCGGTTGGGTCCGTCTGGAGGACGGCTCTGAGAAGGAAGTCACCCTCATCGACGCCTTCGAAGCGGTGGGCGCCTGCGCCGCGGGCCGGATGAGCAGGGGAGACCTGGACCGCATCGAGCGCGCGATCTGTCCGGGGGAGGGCGCATGCGGCGGCATGTACACGGCGAACACCATGGCGTGCATCGGCGAAGCATTGGGGATGTCCCTGCCCGGCTCCGCCGCTCCGCCCTCGGCCGACCGGCGTCGTGACGACTTCGCGCGGCGCTCCGGCGAGGCAGTGGTCAATCTGCTGCGGCTGGGCATCACCGCGCGGGACATCATGACCAAGCCCGCGTTCGAGAACGCCATCGCCGTCACCATGGCCTTCGGCGGCTCGACCAACGCGGTGCTGCACCTCCTCGCGATCGCGCGGGAGGCCGGCGTCGATCTCGTCCTCGACGACTTCAACCGCATCGGCGACAAGGTGCCGCACCTGGGTGACCTCAAACCGTTCGGCCGCTACGTGATGACCGACGTCGACCGCATCGGCGGCGTGCCGGTCATCATGCGGGCGCTGCTCGACGCCGGCCTCCTCCACGGCGACTGCCTCACCGTCACCGGGCGCACCGTGGCCGAGAATCTCGAGGCGATCAACCCACCGGACGTCGACGGCAAGATCCTGCGGGCCCTCGACAACCCGATCCACAAGACCGGCGGCATCACCATCCTGCACGGATCGCTCGCCCCGGAGGGCGCCGTGGTCAAGACCGCGGGCTTCGACGCCGATATCTTCGAAGGCACGGCCCGGGTCTTCGAGCGGGAGCAGGGTGCTCTCGACGCGCTGGACCGCGGCGAGATCCAGAAGGGCGACGTCGTCGTCATCCGCTACGAGGGCCCCAAGGGAGGCCCCGGCATGCGCGAGATGCTCGCCATCACCGGCGCCATCAAGGGCGCGGGCCTCGGCAAGGACGTCCTGCTGCTGACGGACGGGCGCTTCTCCGGCGGCACCACCGGGCTCTGCATCGGACACGTCGCGCCGGAAGCCGTCGACGGCGGGCCCATCGCCTTCGTCAAGGACGGCGACCGGATCCGGGTGGACATCGCGGCCCGGTCCTTCGATCTCCTGGTGGACGAGGACGAGCTCGCGGCCCGCAAGGTCGGCTGGGCGCCCCTGCCGGCGCGCTTCACCACGGGCGTCCTCTCCAAGTACGCAAAGCTGGTCAATTCGGCGTCAACAGGGGCGTACTGCGGCTAGCCCACGCTCTTGCAACGACGACGGCGGTGCCTCACCGCCGTCGTCGTGACCGCATGCCGGACGCGAGCGTCCACATTGTGAGACGAGGCGTCCAGCAGTTGACACTAAATCGCGCCACGGGGAACACTGTAGCCATGACTGAAACCGTGATCGTCGTAGTCCTTACCAAGCGCGTGGCATAAGCCAAGCTGGTAACGGTCAGTCACGCGCAACCCCTCGAAGAGCCTCACGGCTGAGGGGTTTTTTTGTTGCTACAGACGCCACGATCAGTCGCCCACCCGAAATCGCCCCGTTTGGGGCACCAACGAGGAAGAGTCCGATGAGCAAAGGATCGCCCATCAGCCCCACGCTGTTGGCTGCAAAGTCCGCGAAGAATGCGGAAAAGTCCGAGCGCGCCGTCACCGCTGCCGATGACGCAGCGGCCCTCTCTCCTGTCCTCGGGCCGAACAACGTTGTACCCCCAACGGAGATGACCGGCTCACAAGCACTCGTCCGCTCGCTCGAAGAACTCGGCGTCAAGGACATTTTCGGTTTGCCCGGTGGTGCCATCCTGCCCACCTACGACCCGTTGATGGCTTCCAGTTTGAATCACATCCTGGTCCGTCACGAGCAGGGAGCCGGCCACGCCGCGCAGGGCTATGCCATGGTCACCGGTGAGGTGGGCGTGTGCATCGCCACCTCCGGTCCTGGCGCCACCAACCTGGTCACCGCCATCATGGACGCCCACATGGACTCCGTGCCGATGGTCGCCATCACCGGTCAGGTCAGCAGTGGCGTGATCGGAACGGACGCCTTCCAGGAGGCTGACATCGTCGGCATCACCATGCCGATCACCAAGCACTCGTTCCTGGTCACGGACCCGGACGAGATCCCCCGGGTCATGGCCGAGGCCTTCCACCTCGCCTCCACGGGCCGTCCCGGCCCCGTCCTGGTGGACTTCGCCAAGGACGCCCAGGTCGCCAAGACCATGTTCTCCTGGCCGCCGAAGATCGACCTGCCCGGGTACCGTCCCGTGCTGCGCGGTCATAGCAAGCAGCTGCGTGAGGCCGCCAAGCTGATCGGCGCCGCCAAGAAGCCCGTGTTCTACGTGGGCGGCGGCGTGCTCAAGGGCCACGCCTGTGAAGAACTCAAGGAACTCGCCGAGCTGAGCGGCGCCCCCGTGGTCACCACCCTCATGGCCAAGGGCGCCTTCCCGGACTCCCATCCGCAGCACGTCGGCATGCCCGGCATGCACGGCACGGTGTCCGCGGTCACCGCACTGCAGCAGGCGGATCTGCTCATCACGCTCGGCGCCCGGTTCGACGACCGCGTGACCGGCGTGCTGAAGACCTTCGCGCCGAACGCCAAGGTCATCCACGCCGACATCGACCCGGCCGAGATCTCCAAGAACCGCACCGCGGACGTGCCGATCGTGGGCAGCGTCAAGGAGATCATCCCCGAGCTGACCGAGGTCCTCCGCGCGTACTTCGAGGCCAACGGCAAGCCGGACCTCGGCGCCTGGTGGGCGTTCCTGAACAACCTCAAGGAGACCTACCCGCTCGGCTGGACCGAACCGGAGGACGGCCTGATCGCCCCGCAGCGCGTGCTGCAGCGGATCGGCGAGCTGACCGGTCCCGAAGGCGTCTTCGTGGCAGGCGTCGGCCAGCACCAGATGTGGGCCGCGCAGTTCATCAAGTACGAGCGCCCGCACGCCTGGCTGAACTCCGGCGGCGCCGGCACCATGGGCTACTCCGTCCCGGCGGCCATGGGCGCCAAGGTCGGCAACCCGGACCGCGTGGTCTGGGCGATCGACGGCGACGGCTGCTTCCAGATGACCAATCAGGAACTCGCCACCTGCGCCATCAACAACATCCCGATCAAGGTCGCGATCATCAACAACTCCTCGCTGGGCATGGTCCGCCAGTGGCAGACCCTGTTCTATGAAGGCCGGTACTCGAACACCGACCTGAACACCGGCCATGACACCGTCCGGATCCCGGACTTCGTCAAGCTCGCCGACGCCTACGGCTGCGCCGCGCTGCGCTGTGAGCGGGAAGAGGACATCGACGCCACCATCCAGAAGGCCCTGGAGATCAACGACCGCCCCGTCGTGATCGACTTCGTGGTCAGCCCCAACGCCATGGTGTGGCCGATGGTGCCCTCCGGCGTGAGCAATGACCAGATCCAGGTCGCCCGGAACATGACCCCCGAGTGGGAAGAAGAGGACTGATCATGAGCCGTCACACTCTCTCCGTGCTGGTGGAGGACAAGCCCGGCGTGCTTACGCGCGTCTCCGGCCTCTTCGCCCGCCGGGCCTTCAACATCAATTCCCTCGCCGTCGGCCCCACGGAGGTGCCGGGCACGTCCCGCATCACCGCGGTGGTCGAGGCGGAAGGTGACCTCATCGAGCAGGTCACCAAGCAGCTCAACAAATTGATCAATGTGATCAAGATCGTAGAGCTCACGAGCGACGCTTCCGTGCAGCGCGACCATATCCTGGTCAAAGTACGGGCCGATGCCGCAACGCGTCTGCAGGTCACCCAAGCCGCAGACCTGTTCCGCGCCTCCGTGGTCGATGTGTCCACCGACTCATTGATCATCGAGGCCACCGGTCATCCGGAGAAGATCACAGCACTGCTGTCAGTCCTGGAGCCCTTCGGCATCCGCGAGATTGTGCAGTCCGGCACCTTGGCCGTTGGACGGGGACCCCGCTCCATGAGTGACCGCGCTCTGCGGTCCGCCTGAATCCCACACGAGACACCGTTCCACCCCCACCATTCCAAGGAGAATTTCCATGACCGAGCTGATCTACGATGACGATGCAGACCTGACGATCGTCCAGGGCAAGAAGGTCGCCATCGTCGGCTACGGCTCCCAGGGCCACGCCCACGCCCAGAACCTGCGCGACTCCGGCGTCCAGGTCGTCATCGGCCTGAAGGAGGGCTCCAAGTCCATCGCCAAGGCGGAGGACGAGGGCTTCGAGGTCAAGAGCGTGGCAGACGCCGCCGACTGGGCCGACCTCATCATGATCCTGGCACCGGACCAGCACCAGCGCGCGATCTACAACGACTCCATCAAGGACAAGCTGACCGCAGGCAAGACCCTGGCCTTCGCCCACGGCTTCAACATCCGCTTCGGGTACATCCAGGTCCCCGAAGGCGTGGACGTCATCCTCGTCGCTCCGAAGGCCCCGGGCCACACGGTGCGCCGCGAGTACGTCGCCGGCCGAGGCATCCCGGACATCATCGCCGTCGAGCAGGATGCCACCGGCACCGCCTGGGAGACCGCCAAGTCCTACGCCAAGGCCATCGGCGGCACTCGCGCCGGCGTCATCAAGACCACCTTCACCGAAGAGACCGAGACGGACCTCTTCGGCGAGCAGGCCGTCCTCTGCGGTGGCGTGTCCCAGCTGGTCCAGTACGGCTTCGAGACCCTGACCGAGGCCGGCTACCAGCCGCAGATCGCCTACTTCGAGGTGCTGCACGAGCTGAAGCTGATCGTCGACCTCATGTGGGAGGGCGGCATCGCCAAGCAGCGCTGGAGCGTCTCCGACACCGCCGAGTTCGGTGACTACGTCTCCGGACCGCGCGTCATCGACCCGCGCGTCAAGGAGAACATGGCGGCCGTCCTGGCCGACATCCAGAACGGCGCCTTCGCCAAGCGCTTCATCGACGACCAGGACAACGGCGCCGTCGAGTTCAAGGAACTGCGTGCCAAGGCGGAGCAGCACCCGATCGAGGCCGTGGGCAAGGACCTCCGTGCCCTGTTCTCCTGGAAGCAGCAGGACTCCGACTACGTCGACGGTTCCGCCGCTCGCTGATCCCCGCCCGGGGGATCGCGATCCTTCACAAAAGGGAAGCCGATTCCCGGCACGCCGCACCGAGCCAGTAATCTCGGTGGCAGGCGTGTGAAGCAAGGACGCCGGGCCCGCACACTGTGCGGGCCCGGCGATTCCACGCTCAGGACACCTGAGACAAGCCACTGCAGTATCGATCGCCACAAAGAGGTCACCGGTGACAGACACCAAGCCCGTAGTACTCATTGCCGAAGAACTATCGCCTGCCACCGTGGCGGCACTGGGACCGGATTTCGACATCCGGCAGACCGACGGCGCTGACCGTTCCCAGCTCCTGCCGGCCCTGGCCGACGCCCACGCCATCCTGGTCCGCTCCGCCACGCAGGTGGACGCCGAAGCCATCGCCGCCGCGCCGAACCTCAAGGTGATCGCCCGCGCCGGCGTCGGCCTGGACAACGTCGACATCAAGGCCGCCACCCAGGCCGGTGTCATGGTGGTCAACGCGCCCACCTCGAACATCATCTCCGCCGCCGAACTCACGGTCGGCCACATCCTCAGCCTGGCCCGCCACATCCCGCAGGCTTGCGGCGCCCTCAAGGCGGGGGAGTGGAAGCGCTCCAAGTACTCGGGCACCGAGCTGTTCGAGAAGAAGATCGGGATCATCGGCTTCGGCCGCATCGGCGCCCTGGTCGCCGCCCGCCTCCAGGCCTTCGGCACCGAGATCCTCGCCTACGACCCCTACGTCACCTCGGCCCGTGCCGCGCAGCTCGGCGTGAAGCTCGTGACCCTGGATGAGCTCCTGGCGCAGTCCGACTTCATCACCATCCACATGCCGAAGACTCCCGAGACCGTGGGCATGCTGGGCGCGGACGCCTTCGAGAAGATGAAGGAGACCGCGTACGTGGTCAACGTCGCCCGTGGCGGCCTGGTCGACGAGACCGCGCTGCACGAGGCACTCGTGGCCGGCAAGATCGCCGGCGCCGGCATCGACGTGTTCTCCAAGGAGCCGTCCACGGACCTGCCGTTCTTCGGCCTGGACAACGTGGTCGTCACCCCGCACCTCGGCGCGTCCACCGCGGAGGCCCAGGAGAAGGCCGGCATCTCCGTGGCGAAGTCGGTCCGTCTGGCCCTGGCCGGCGAGCTCGTCCCCGACGCGGTCAACGTGGCCGGCGGCGTCATCCACTCCGACGTCCGCCCGGGCATCCCGCTCATCGAGAAGCTCGGCCGGATCTTCACCGCACTCACGCACGACTCGGTGACCCAGATCGACGTCGAGGTGGCCGGTGAGATCGCCGCCCTGGACGTCAAGGTTCTCGAGCTGTCCGCGCTCAAGGGCGTGTTCGCCGACGTCGTGTCGGAGCAGGTCTCCTACGTCAACGCCCCGGTGATCGCCGAGCAGCGTGGCATCAACGTCCGGCTGATCACCACCGAGAACGCCGAGGACTACCGCAATGTGCTGACCCTCCGCGGCGCGCTGAGCGATGGTTCCCAGATCACGGTGTCCGGCACGCTGACCGGCCCCAAGCAGGTCGAGAAGCTGGTGGGCGTCAACGGCTTCGACATCGAGATCCCGATCACCGATCACCTGATCGTGGTCAGCTACCAGGACCGTCCCGGCGTGGTCGGCACCATCGGCCACATCCTGGGCATGAACAACATCAACATCGGCGGCATGCAGGTGGCCCGCAGTGCCGAAGGCGGCGACGTCCTGGCCCTGCTGACGGTCGATTCCTCGGTGCCGCAGCAGGTCCTCGACGCCATCAAGGCGGGCGTGGGCGCGAACGCCGTGCGTGAGGTCGACCTCGAGTCGTAGGGCCACACTGACGGGACCGAGGGTCCCGGGAACCCGGGCCGGTCTGCCTACAATAGTTACGGCGCTGTGAGCGTCGTAGCGGTCGGCAGGCCGGCCCGAAGTCTTGAACCACCCCGTCGGAGCGTGGGCGAAGCCATGTCTGCAGTGCAGCCCTCTCCCGTTCCCTCACCCCAGGAGTGCAATGAACGCCGTTGAACGGTTCATCAGGAGCCGCGTGCTGCTGCTGACCGCGACCATCCTGATCGCGACCATGGCGCTGTCCGTCCTGGTCCAGAGCAGCTCGCAGGCGGCTCTGGTCAAGACCGTGGACCAGAACTCCCGTGGCCTTTACGACATCCTGGTGCAGGCGCCGGGACAGGGCGAGGGCAAGCTCATGCAGCCGGACATCGTGACCGGCCAGGGCGGGATCAGCTTCGATCAGCTGGACAAGATCCGCCAGATGGACGGCACCGCGGTGGCCGCGCCCATCTCGCTCGTGTCCCGCGTGACGCAGAACCTCGAAGCCCCGCAGTTGCGTGCCATGGACTACCTCGGGTACAACTCGGGCCTCGTGGGGCTGCAGCAGACCAGCACCCCCGGCTCCACCGACGGCTCGAAGTGGCCGCAGGCCGAATCCGTGCTCCCGGACAAGGCCACGAAGTACCGGATCACGGCCAGTGCCACGAGCTCGGACGGGGTGACCGAGCGGCAGCTGTTCAGCACCGTGGGCGAGGGGACGCTCGGCAAGGCCAAGGTCGTGCAGACCACCGTGGCCGGCGGCAAGTCCGTGCAGATCCAGGCGCCGGAAGGCGAGACGGGCATCAAGTTCCCCGCTCCCGCCGGTAATTCCACCCACACTCTCTTCAACGCCAACATCGCGCTGCCGCTGGCTCCCGAGATCAGCGAGTCCGTGGTGGCCGTGGACCCGACCGCCGAGCGCGCTCTGCTCGGTGAGGCCGGCGCGTTCCTCGCACCGCTCGAGAAGGCCCCGCCCGCGGACGGCCGCAACGCCGGCGCCATCGGCCGCTTCTTCCAGGAGAAGCTCTCCTCCGGCATGTCCCAGCAGGACATCCAGGACGGTCCCGACTTCCTCGGCGTGCGCCTGAAGTACTGGGCCCCCACGCTCATGCAGTACGAGGCGAGCGTGCGCAGCAAGCAGATCACGGACGACTCCCAGGCCATCCCGCTCGTGGTGCGCCAGGGCACCAACCTGGACGTCAAGTACAACGTCAAGATCGAAGAGCTCGACGACGCCGGCAACGTCACCAAGGAGGTCGGCACCGTCTCCAAGAACCTCGGTGACGGCTACCTCCCGTTCGTCTCGAAGTCCCCGTTCGTGCTGCAGTGGCCGGGCGGCACGGACCACTCCGACCTCCTGGGCTCCACGTCCAGCTTCGCGTCCGGCCTCTACGACCCCGCCACCTGGAGCACCCAGTTCGCGGCCGCGCCCGATTACTCCGCCAAGAGCACCGAGGCCAACGGTTCCGAGGAGAAGCAGGCCGTCCCCGGTGACTGGGTCACGGTGAACAGCCTGCCGGAGCGTGCCCTCGACGGCACCGCCGTCGACCAGGGCCAGCGCAAGCCGGTCCAGGACCGCTCCTACCGCAAGGACGTGGCCCGCGGCGACGCCAAGGCGACCCCGCTGCCCATCGTCTACGGCACCTTCGACCCTTCCGCCGTCCAGAAGGCCGCGGGTGACATCAACCGCCTGCCGCTCGGTGGCTACGATCCCGTGCCGTTCAGCCTCGCGAAGGACGCCTCGGGCAACGACGCAGGGTCGAAGGCCCTGAAGCCGAGCCTGAGCGCCACGGGCCTGGTCAGCCAGTCCGCCGGCGCGATCACGGACTACTACGGCCTGGCCGCCGCCCGCGGCTACACCAAGGACGCCGACGTCGTCGACGCGATCCGCGTGCGCGCCAAGGCAGAAGGCGGCTGGCGTCAGGCCGGCGGCGACATCGCCAAGCTCGCCGACCAGATCCGTGCCCTGGGCCTGAAGGCCACCATCGTCTCCGGCTCCGCCCGCGAGGACGCGAACATCTTCGTGCCCGGCTACAGCAAGGATGCCTCCGGCGCCGAGCAGGCCCTGGGCACCGTCCAGCAGTCGTGGGTCCGCCAGGACGCCGCGGCCGCGGTGAGCAGCTCGCTCTCCGGAACCAACATCATGCTCCTCTTCCTCGCCCTGCTGGGCGCCACGCTGCTGACCGCGGCCTCGACCGTCAGCTACGTGCGCAAGCGGCGGAGTGACGCCGGGATCCTGCGGGCCATGGGCTGGAACCAGAAGCAGATCAGGAAGTGGGTCCTCCAGGAGTTCGGCGTGGGCGCCGCGGCACTGGCGGCCGCAGGCCTGATCCTCAGCCTCCTGAGCTGGAACCTGGCGACCGCGATCGTCTCGCTGCTCGTCCTCGTCATCTACGCCGTGGCGGCCTGGCTGGCCGTGCGTCAGCTGCGCCACCACCACGTGGTGGACCAGGAAGTGGTGGACGACTCGAGTCTCATCACGATCGATTCGCCGCTGACCTTCGCCAACCGTCAGCTGAAGACCCATCGCTTCAACACCCTGGCCCTGGCCGTCGCGGTCGGCGTCTTCGGCGCCGCGGTCGGCGCGCTCGTGTCCGTCCTGGTGGACATCCCGCGAGCAGCCGGCGCTTCCGCCCTCGGCGGTCTGGCGGCGGGGAGCATCGTGCTCCCGGCCATCATCCTGGCCGTCGCGGGCGCCGTCGTCGGCCTCTTCCTGACCATCGTGACCGGCCGCTTCGAACTGGGCGCCAAGCGCGAACAGATCGGTGTGCTCAATGCGATGGGCTGGAACCCTGACATGCTCCGTCAGGTCCGTTTCTTCGAACACGCCCTCGTGGGCCTGTACGCCCTCCCCATCGGCGTGCTGGGTGCCGCGCTCCTGGGTATTTTCCTCGCCCCCTACGCGGCTGTCTGGGCCGGCATTGCCGGTCTGCTCGCCGTCGTGGTGTGGGTTCCCGTAGCGACAAGGATCATTCGATGACCATTGAACCGGAATCCCGGAAGAACCGCCGCGCCGAAGAGCGCCCCGCCCCGACCCAGGACGAGGAGAACACCGTGAGCGTGGAGCAGTCCGCCGTGGACGGCGCCGAACTCCAGACCCGTGCGAACACCATCATCAAGGTGGCCGACCACGAGACCCCGCTGCGCCTCGAGGACGTCACCATCCGCTACGGCGGTGAGCGCAACGGCGCCGAGCGCGTCACCGTGGTCGAGGGTTTCAACATGGACCTCGACGCCGGCGAGATGCACTGCGTCGCGGGCCGCTCCGGTTCCGGCAAGACGTCCATCCTGACCGTGAGCGCAGGCCTGACGCTGCCCACGAGCGGCCGCGTCTTCTGGGAGGATGCCCCGCTCGACGCGATGAACGACGACGAGGTGGCCGACCGCCGTCGCGCGCTCATCGGTTACGTCGACCAGGGCGGCGCCCTGATCGAGGGCATGAGCGCCCTGGAGAACGTCCTGCTGCCCGCCGTTCCGGACGGCGAGGTGGAACAGCGCACCGAAGCCGCGAAGGACCTGCTCGAGCTGGTCGGTCTCGGCAAGCGCATCAAGCACCGCCCGGCCCAGCTGTCCGGCGGCGAGCGTCAGCGCGTGGCGATCGCCCGCGCGCTGATCCTCGGCACCCGCGTGCTGGTGGTCGACGAACCCACCGCCAGCCTGGACCGCGCCGCGGCCAACAAGATCATCGGCATCCTCAAGGACACCACCAAGGACGGCATCTCGGTCCTGGTCGCCTCGCACGACCACGAGCTCATCCGCGTGTCCGACTCGATGACCGAACTGAACTGATCACCGCCCAGCGCCCCGCACGCACCGCAGGAGAGAACACACCGTGACGCAGCAGAAGCCGTCCTACTACTTGACCACGGCCATCACGTACCCGAATGGCGTCCCGCACATCGGGCACGCCTACGAGTACATCGCCACGGACGCGATGGCCCGCTTCAAGCGGCTGGACGGCTATGACGTCATGTTCCTCACCGGGACGGACGAGCACGGCATGAAGATCGCGCAGGCCGCCGAGAAGGAGGGCATCACGCCCCAGGAGCTTGTCGACCGCAACGCCGAGGTCTACAAGGCCACGCACGCCGAGCTGGGCATCAGCTACGACCGCTTCATCCGGACCACGGACGAGGACCACTACGCGGCGAGCCAGGAGATCTGGCGCCGCATGGAAACCAACGGCGACATCTACCTCGGCAAGTACGAGGGCTGGTACTCGGTGCGTGACGAGGCGTTCTACGGCGAGGACGAAACCGAGCTCCGCGAGGACGGCAAGCGCTACTCCAAGGCCACGGACACCGAGCTGACCTGGACCGAGGAGGAGAGCTACTTCTTCCGGCTCTCCCAGTACCAGGAGAAGCTCCTGGCCCTCTATGAGGAGCAGCCGGAGTTCGGTTACCCGCGCGGCCGCTTCAACGAGGTCATCAGCTTCGTCAAGGGCGGCCTGGAGGATCTTTCCATCAGCCGCACGACGTTCGACTGGGGCGTCCCGGTTCCGGGCGATGACAAGCACGTCATGTACGTCTGGGTGGACGCGCTGACCAACTACCTGACCGGCGTCGGGTTCCCGGACGAATCCAGCGAGAAATTCCAGCGGTTCTGGCCCGCCGATGTGCACGTGATCGGCAAGGACATCTCCCGCTTCCACGCGATCTTCTGGCCGGCGTTCCTCATGAGCGCCGGACTGCCACTGCCGAAGCGCGTGATGATCCACGGCTTCCTGCACAACAACGGCGTGAAGATGTCCAAGTCGCTGGGCAATGTGGTGGCGCCGGCGGACTTCGTCGCACAGTACGGCCTGGACCAGGTGCGCTACTTCTTCCTGCGGGAGGTCCCGTTCGGCGCCGACGGCAGCTACAGCCACGACGCGATCGTCGGCCGCATGAACGCCGATCTGGCCAACAACTTCGGCAACCTCGCACAGCGGTCGCTGTCCATGGTGGCGAAGAACTGCGACGGCGCCGTGCCGGTCCCCGGCGACTTCACCGCCGCGGATGAGGCGATGCTGGCGCAGGCGGACGCGCTGCTCGCGACCGTGCGCGCGGAGTTCGAGGAGCAGCAGTTCTCCCGGGCCCTGGAGGCCATGTGGCACGTGCTGGGGGAGTGCAACGCGTACTTCGCCGAGCAGCAGCCGTGGGTCCTCCGCAAGACCGACCCCGCCCGCATGAACACCGTGCTCTACGTGACCCTGGAGGTGCTGCGCCAGGTCGCGATCCTGAGCCAGCCGGTCATGCCGGGCTCCGCCGGCAAGGTGCTCGACCTGCTCGGCCAGGAGTCCGAGGAGAGCCGCCTGTTCTCGGCCCTGGGCACTCGTCTGGTGGCCGGCACGGCACTGCCCGCACCGGCCCCCGTCTTCCCCAAGTACGAGGAGCCCGAGGAGGCCTGACTCTCCGTCTTCCTCCACGCGTTTCGCGAAGGAACAGCTGAGGCCCGGAAAACCATGTTTTCCGGGCCTCAGCTGTTCTCTCGTGGGTCTCGCGTCAGGGGTTGCCCCGACT
The DNA here is from genome assembly GCF_041360795.1 of Arthrobacter sp. RCC_34. Classification (NCBI taxonomy): domain Bacteria; kingdom Bacillati; phylum Actinomycetota; class Actinomycetes; order Micrococcales; family Micrococcaceae; genus Arthrobacter; species Arthrobacter sp. RCC_34. The sequence continues at coordinate 853,552 of NZ_JBFUPW010000001.1, forward strand.
CACAGAGCCGTTCAGCTCACGGCCAGCCCCTCCACGGGGGAGAGGCGCGCCGCACGCCGGGCCGGGACGATGGAGGCGAGCAGTGCCGCCACGATCGCCACCAGGAGCACTCCGGCGATGCCGAGCCAGGGGGCGTCGAAGGGCACGGGCCCCATCACGCCGAGGGCGGACTTCGCCCCGAGCCAACCGAACGCTCCGCCGAGCAGCACGCCGAGGAGTGCCGACACTCCTGCGATCAGCACCGCCTCCAGGGCCAGCATGAGCCGGAGCTGGCGCCGCGTCAGACCGAGTGCCCGGAGGAGTGAGTTCTCACGGGTGCGTTCCAGCACGGACAGGCTCAGCGTGTTGGCCACACCGATCAGGGCGATGAACACCGCCACTGCCAGCAGGGCCGTGACCACGAGCAACATGACGTTGATGACCTCTTCGAACGCGGCCCGTTCCATGACTGCTCCGCTCACGTAGGCCGCCGGGACGTCCAGCGTCGTGGCGATCGTGTTGACCACGCCGCGGATGTCGCTCGCCTGCACATCGGCGTTGAGCTTCACCCACAGCCGCTCGCCCGTGGTGGGGAGGGCGTTGTTGATGGTCTTGGCATCCTCAAGGGTCATGACCGGTAGCATCTCGTCCGTCTTGGTGCGGACGGCCTCGAGGACGATCTTGCCCCGCGGGCCGTTGACGGTCACCGGACCCTTGGGACCGGTGCGGGAGACCAGGAGGGTTCCGTTCTGCGGCTGGCGGTTCTGGTCGTTGAGGACCGTGCGGGCGGCGGCCGGATCGACCGCGTAGACCGTCATCTGGGACCCGTTGGCGCCGTCGGAGGTGTCGACGAAGTTGCCGGCGGTGACGAGCAGCGCGCTCGACGCCACGCCCTTCAGCCCGGAGACGCTCTCCGCGGAGGCCGGGGTGAACGCCTTGGAAGCCGAGCCAGGCTGACGCTCGGACGGGCCCGACGGCGAGCTCACACTGATGTCGACGGGGTACCGTTCGGCCAGCCCCTGACCCAGGGACGCCTTCGCCGAGCCGGCGCCAACCATCATCATGGTCACGAGAGTCACGCCGATGAGCAGGGCCGATGCCGTGGCCGAGGTGCGGGCGGGGTTGCGGACCGCATTGAGTGCGGCCAGCCGGCCGGGAACACCGCTCGGGTGAGCCAGGCGACCCACGGCGCGGACGGCCCCCGGAATGAACAGCCCGGCGCAGAACAGCACGCCCAGGAAGGTCAGAAGGCCGCCCGGAAGGGCCACGAACAGGCTGTTCATCCAGGCGCCGCCCAGCAGCAGGGGCAGGCCGATGACCAGCAGGATGAAGCCGATCACCAGACGGACCCGGCCGCGGCGGTTGCTCAGCGAGGCGTCGTCGAGCGGGCGGAGCGCCGCCAGCGGGGCGACCCGCGTCGCGGCCCGGGCGGGCACCAGAGCCGCGATGAACGTCATGATCACGCCGATGAGCACGCCTGCCACGAGGGCCCACGGATCGACGGCGAGGGTGGCGAAGGACCGTGTCGGGTCCGTCTTCGCCAGGGCGATCAGCCCGGCCATCACGCCGACACCCACGAGTGCGCCGATCACCGAGGAGACGAAGCCCACGATCGCCGCTTCCACCAGCACGGAGGAGCGGATCTGGGACCGGGTGGCGCCGATGCAGCGGAGCAGCGCCAGTTCGCGGGTGCGTTGGGCGATGATCACCGAGAAGGTGTTGGACACCACGAGGGCGGAGACGAACAAGGCGATCACGGCGAAGGCGAGCAGCACGACGGTCAGTTGATCCTGGCCGTCCGTGAACTGCTGGACCTGTGCGACGGCGGCCTCCTCCGGAGTGCGGATGGCGGACGCCACGGCGCCGGATGCGAGAGCCTTCGAGGCTTCCTGCTTGACGTGACCGACGTCGGCGCCGGCGGCCAGCCGGAGCTGGATCAGGGAGACCTTGTCCTCACCACCGGAGAGCTGCGAGACCACGGAGGCGGGCGCGAGAAGCTGCGCGAAGCTGCCTCGCAGCGGATCGGAGCTCGGCTCCAGGATGCCGGAGATCTTGAGCGCGATCTGCCCCGGCTTGGGGGCGCCCGCGCTCTCCTCGGCGCCACCGCCCGGCTGGAGTTTCAGCACGGACCCGACGCTGAGCCTGAACTGCTCTGCCGTGCTGGCGTCGATGGCCACTTCGCCGGTGGAGCCCGGCAGATGGCCCGAGCGGGGCTTCGCGGATTCCAGTTCGGCGGGGGCGGAATTCCGGACCATGCCCAGGAAGGAGGCGTTGTGACCGTCCACCAGGGCGATGGTGTCGGCCTGGCCGTAGACGGATTCCACGCCCGGCACCTTGGACAGGGTCGTGACGTCGCCCGGAGTGAAGTTCTCGCTGCTCTTCACCGGGGCCACCACGAGGCCGGCCCGGTGATAACTTTCGCCGAGGCTCGCGGCGAGGGAGGCCTTGGTGCTGGAAGACACCAGGAGGGTGCTGACCAGGAAGGCCACCGCGAGCATGATGGCCAGGCCCACGGCGATGAAGCGCCGCCCGTGGGTGCGCAATTGGGAGAGTGCGACGCGCAGCATCAGGCCCCCAGCTCGCTCATGGCGGCGAGAACCGACTCGGCCGTGGGCTGCTCGATCTGACCGACCACCTGGCCGTCGCTCATGAGGATCACGCGGTCGGCGTAGCTCGCGGCGACCGGGTCGTGGGTGACCATGATGATGGTCTGACCCAGTTCCTTGCTGCTGCGGCGGAGCAGGGAAAGGACCTCCGCGCCGGAGCGGGAGTCCAGGTTGCCGGTGGGCTCATCGCCGAACAGCACATGCGGCCTGGTGAGCAGGGCGCGTGCGACGGCGACGCGCTGCTGCTGCCCACCACTGAGCTCGTGCGGGCGGTGCTTGAGCCGGTCCTTGAGGCCGAGGACGTCCACGATGAAGTCGAACCATTCGAGGTCGGCCTTGCCGCCCGCGAGTTCGATGGGGAGCAGGATGTTCTGCTCCGCCGTGAGAGTGGGCACGAGGTTGAAGGCCTGGAAGACGAAGCCGACGTTCTCACGGCGCAGGGTCGTCAGCTGGGTGTCGTTCAGGCCGGTGATCTCGGTGTCGCCGAGGTGGATGTGGCCGGAGTCGGCGGTGTCCAGGCCTGCGAGAAGGTGCATCAGGGTGGACTTGCCGGAGCCGGACGGCCCCATGATGGCGGTGAAGCGGCCCTTGGCGAAGTCGATGCTGACGTCCCGCAGAGCGGCCACGGCGGTTTCGCCCTTGCCGTAGTTCTTCACGAGATGCTGGGCGCTGACGGCCAGTTGCGTGGTCCCGGAGGGCGAACCGGGCGAAGGGAATTGGTGCGTTGTCGTGGTCATGGTTCCACGCTATGGCGCGGCGCCGGTCCGGCGGATCGGGCCGTGGTCTGCCTTTCGGAGGCGGTGGGCTCATACCGGGGGATGAGGCCCGGGCCGGAAGCCTCCGCCCAGGGTCAGCCGACGCCCGGGGTGACCACTCCGGCCTCGTACGCCATGACCACCAGCTGCACCCGGTCGCGGGCCTGCATCTTGGCCAGCACGTGCCCCACGTGGGTCTTGACGGTGGCCTCGGAGACGAACAGCCGGGCGGCGATCTCCGGGTTGGAGTCACCTGCGGCGATCATCTCGAAGACTTCCCGCTCGCGCGGCGTGAGGGAGTCGAGTTCCTCCTGATGGTTGCCACGGGCCTGGGGGCTGTTGCGGAGCATGGGCGCCACGTGATCCAGGAGCCTCCGGGTGGTGGAGGGGGCGATCACGGCGTCGCCGCGGTGCACGGTGCGGATGGCTTCCAGGAGTTCTTCGGGGGGCGCGTCCTTGAGGAGGAACCCGCTGGCGCCGGCCTGAATGGCTTCGAGCGCGTACTCGTCGAGGTCGAAGGTGGTCAGCACCACGACCTTGAGGCCGGCACGCTGCGATCCGGGGTTCTGGCGGGAGGAGTCGTCCAGCAGACGGCGGGTGGCTTCGATTCCGTCCATGCCGGGCATGCGCACGTCCATGAGCACCACATCGGCCGTCGTGGCGGCGAGGTTCTGGAGGGCTTCGAGGCCGTTGGACGCTTCGGCCACCACCGTCAGATCCGGCTGGGAGTTGATGAGCATGCTGAAGCCCGAGCGGACCAGTTGCTGATCGTCCACCAGGGCGACGCGGATGGGGGTGGGTTCCTGCATGCTCAGGCCTCCGAGTAGGGGATCAGTGCTTCCACGGTGAATCCTCCGCCAGGGGCGGGTCCTGCCGTGACCTTTCCATCGTAGAGCGCCACGCGCTCGGCCATCCCGCGCAGCCCGTTGCCGCCGCCGGCCGACGGCGGATCGGCCGCGGCGCCGCGGCCGTCGTCCTTGATCGTCAGATGCAGCCCCTTGGCGCTCCACCGCAGCGTGGCGTTCACGGAGGCGGCCGGTCCGGCGTGCTTGAGGCAGTTGGTGAGCGCCTCCTGCACGAGCCGGTAGGCGGTCAGCCCCGCGCCGGCGGGCAGCGTCGAGCGCGGCGCGCCTTCCTCCTGGAGCGCGACGGCGAGCCCGCTGGCCCGCATGTCCGTCACGAGATACGGGATGTCCTCGAGCCCTGGCTGGGGCCGGTACTCCGTGTCCTCTTCCTGCCGGAGCACTCCGAGGAGCCTGCGCATCTCGGCCAGCGAGGCGCGGCCGGTCTGAGCGATCGTCTCCAGGACTTTGCGTCCCATCTCCGGCTCCGCCACCGCGGCGTACCGGCCGCCGTCGGCCTGGGTGATGATCACGGAGAGCGAGTGGGCCACGATGTCGTGCATCTCCCGGGCGATGTGCGCCCGTTCATCCGCGGCGGCCAGCGCGCGTTCCTGCTGATTCTCGATCTCGAGACGCCGGGCCCGGTCCTCCAGGGCCTGGATCCTGATGCGCCGTGCCCGGGTGAGGGCGCCGAGGGTCCAGCAGAAGAGGACGACGAGCCAGAGAGTGACGGCTGCCATCGCGACGCCGAAGATCTCGCCCCGGGAGAAGTCGTTCGCGTTCTGCGCGAGGATCTTGGCGGGGAGCAGGACACCGCCGAGGAGACCGAGGATCAGGGCGAAGCGGCCGTCCCAGCGCCGGCCGTACGCCGCAGCGGCGTAGATGATGAAGGGGACGGCCAGGATGCCGCCGGCGAGGTCGTATTCGATCGCGAGGCTCGCGACGCAGAGCACCGCGAGCGTCCACATGGCGATGCGCGGCCGGGTCCGGCGCCAGGCGAGGGTCGCGAGCATGGGGAGGCTCAGAATGGCGCCCCAGTTCCTGCTCGTGTACATCGGATCGCCGGGGTCCGGCGAGGTGACCATCGACAGCAGGTAGATGGACTCGACGCCGAGGATGACGAGGACCGCCACGATGACGTCCACGATGAAGTGGTGCCGGTGGGTCCAATGGGTGATGCGCTGCCAGAATTCCATCGTTCCCGACCTTATGCCACCATTCCGGCACGGTCCTCAACCCTGGGTCGGAAATCGGCGCACACCCGCCCCAGTGGAGGCCTGTTTCACAATGTGAGACGCGTTGACCATATTCTGGATGCTCTGGCACTGTGGAAACATGAGCACGAGCACCATTGATCTGGCAGTCATCCCCGGCGACGGCATCGGCCCCGAAGTCACCGCTGAGGCGCTCGCCGTGCTCACCGCCGCCGTCGAACGTGACGGCGTTCAGGTCTTGCCCACGCACTACGCGCTGGGCGCCCAGCACTGGCTCGAGACCGGCGAGACCCTGCCGGAAACCGTGCTCGAGGACCTGAAGACCCGGGACGCCATCCTGTTCGGCGCCATCGGCGCCGCGCCCGGCGACACCCGCATCCCGTCCGGCCTGGTCGAGCGCGAACTGCTGCTCAAGCTGCGCTTCTCGCTGGACCACTATGTGAACCTGCGTCCCTCCCGCCTCTACGGCACGGTGGGCAGCCCCCTGGCGAACCCGGGGGAGATCGACTTCGTCGTGGTCCGCGAAGGCACCGAAGGCCCGTACGTGGGCAATGGCGGCTCCCTCCGCACGGGAACCCCGCAGGAGGTGGCCACCGAGGTCTCGCTCAACACGGCCTACGGCGTCGAGCGCGTGGTCCGGGACGCCTTCCGGCGTGCCAGCCAGCGCCCCCGCAAGAAGGTCACCCTGGTGCACAAGCACAATGTCCTGGTCTTCGCCGGGCATCTGTGGAAGCGCACCGTGGAGGCTGTCGCCCAGGAATTCCCTGAGGTCAGCCACGATTACCTGCACATCGACGCGGCCACCATCTTCATGGTGACCGATCCCAGCCGCTTCGATGTGATCGTCACGGACAACCTCTTCGGTGACATCCTCACTGACCTCGCCGCTGCCGTCACGGGTGGCATCGGCCTGGCGGCGTCCGGGAACATCAACATGGACCGCACCGCACCGTCCATGTTCGAACCCGTGCACGGTTCGGCGCCCGACATCGCCAGCCAGCAGAAGGCGGACCCCACGGCGGCCATCCTCTCCGCCGCGCTCCTGCTCGATCACTTGGGCCACCACGAGGCGGCCCGACGCATTGAGACGGCCGTGGCGGCCGACGTAGAGTCCCGCACGGGTGCCCCGCGCACCACGAGCGAGATCGGCGCAGCCATCACCGAAGCCGTCCGCAAAGCGTAAGCTTGGCAAGGACAACTCACCAGCCGCCGGCGGCGTCCCCTCAGCGATGAGCAGGCGCCGCTTCAGCGGCACTTTTTGGAGGAATCATGACTGCGACGGCTCAAGACGTCACCTTCACCATCCAGCGCTCGGAGACCCCGAAGTCCGCTGAGGAACGCGCCGAGATCCTGGCGAACCCGGGATTCGGCAACCACTTCACCGATCACACCGCCGTCGTCGACTACACCGTCGACGCGGAGGGCAACGGTTCCTGGCATGACGCCCGCGTCGAGCCGTACGGCCCGATCAGCCTGGACCCCGCGGCCGGCGTCCTGCACTACGGCCAGGAGATCTTCGAAGGCCTCAAGGCGTACCGTCACGCCGACGGTTCCATTTGGACCTTCCGCCCCGACGCCAACGCCCGCCGTCTGAACAAGTCCGCCGAGCGTCTCGCCCTGCCGCAGCTTCCCGAAGAGGTCTTCGTCGAAGCGATCAAGCGTCTCGTGGCCGAGGACCAGGATTGGGTGCCCTCCGGCGACGGCGAGGCGCTGTATCTCCGGCCGTTCATGATCGCCACCGAGGCCTTCCTGGGTGTCCGTCCGGCGCGCGAGGTGTCCTTCCGCGTCATCGCATCCCCGGCCGGCAACTACTTCGGCGGCGAGCTGAAGCCCGTGTCCATCTGGATCTCCCGTCAGTACGCCCGTGCGGGCCGCGGCGGCACCGGTGCGGCCAAGTGCGGCGGCAACTACGCCGCGTCGCTGATTGCCCAGATGGAAGCCGAGTCGCACGGCTGCAAGCAGGTCCTCTTCCTGGATCCGTTCAATGACAACGCGGTCGAAGAGCTCGGTGGCATGAACGTCTTCTTCGTCCTCAAGGACGGTTCCTTGGTGACTCCCGCCCTCAGCGGCACGATCCTCGAAGGCGTCACCCGGTCCTCCATCATCACCGTGGCCCGCGAAATGGGCCGCGAAGTGGTCGAGCGCAAGATCACGCTGGATGAGTGGCGCGACGGCGTGGCCTCCGGCGAGATCGCCGAGGTGTTCGCCTGCGGCACGGCCGCGGTCATCACCCCGATCGGCCTGCTCAAGGACGAGAACGAGAGCATCGGCAGCGAGGATGCCAAGGCCGGCGAGGTCACCATGGCCATCCGCGAACGCCTGCTCGGCATCCAGACCGGCAAGGTCGAAGACACGCACGGCTGGCTGACCCGCCTGGCCTGAGTCCGGTTCTTCCGGCTCCGGTTCCGGGCCCCGTGGCCGTCCGGCGACGCATCGCGTCGCTGGGCGGCCACAGCCGTTTCTGGCAAGCTGTCCTCATGCCGGAAACCACCCCCGACCGTCTTCCGTCCGGAGCAGACCTGGCCCCAGGCGTCTTGAGCGACGCCGGTCCCGGCCTCCGGGTGCTGCTCGCCCCGAACCCCGGGCCCATGAGCCTGCGCGGCACGCAGAGCTATGTGATCGGGCCGGACGGTTCCTGTGTGATCGTGGACCCCGGGCCGGAGGACGAGACTCATCTGGCGGCGCTGGCGGCCCTCCGGCCGGTGCTCATCCTGATCACGCACCGCCACGCGGACCACACGGCGGGGATCGACCGGCTCCGGGAGCTGACGGGCGCGCCGGTGCGGGCTGCGTCCCGGACCTTCTGCCGAGCCGCAGGGCCGTTGCTGGACGGGGAGACTCTGCGGGTGGGTGACCAGGAGATCCGCGTGATCGCGACGCCGGGCCACACCTCCGATTCGCTCTGCTTCCATGTGCGGGCCGCACGTGCGCCCGGCGAGGACGGGGGACCGGACGGCGGCGGCAGCCTCCTGAGCGGTGACACGATCCTCGGCACCGGCACCACGATGCTCGACCACCCGGATGGCACGGTCGCCGACTACCTCGCCAGCCTCGAGAAGCTCGCCGCCCTCGCGGAGGCCGCCAAGGCTCCGGTGACCCTGCTCCCGGCCCACGGCGGGCTGGGCGGGGACCTCGGCGTCGTCGTGCGGGAGTACCGGGAGCACCGCCTGGCCCGGCTCGCCGAGGTGCGCCGCGCCGTCACCGCCATGGGCGACGACGGCGACGCGGTCACCGCGGCCGTCTATCCGGATGTGCCGGACGGTGTGCGGCGCGCCGCGCGGCTGAGCATCGAAGCGCAGCTGCGGTACCTGCGGGAGTCCCGCGACGGCTAGGCCCGGGTGATCACGAGCGACACGTTCTGCCCGCCGAAGCCGAAGGAATTGCTCAGCACCGCGTCCTGCGGTGCGTCGCGCCGTTCGATGACGAGATCCAGATCGATGCCCGGGTCCACCGTGTCCGCAGAAAGGTTCCGGGTGGGCGGGATGACCCCGTGTTCCACGCTCAGGACCGCCAGGAGCGCTTCGATCGCGCCCGCGGCGCCGAACAGGTGGCCCAGGGCGGCTTTCGGCGCGGTGACCGTGGCCCGTCCGAGGACCTCGCGGATCGCGTGGGCCTCGCCGGAATCGCCCACCGGCGTCCCGGTCGCGTGGGCGTTGACGTGGGAGATGTCCTCCGGGCGCAGCCCTGCCTGGGCGAGGGCCTTGCGCATGGCGGCGGTCTGCCCCGAACCGTCCGGAGCCGGGGCCGTGATGTGGTGTGCGTCGGAGGTGATGCCCGCCCCGGCCAGGACCGCGTGAACGGCCGCGCCGCGGCGTCGCGCATGCTCCGCGCTCTCCAGGACGACGACGGCGGCCCCCTCCGAGAGGACGAATCCCCGCCGGTCGGCGGCGAAGGGCCGGGAGGCGGAGGCGGGGTCCTCACCCGGCTGCGCGAGGGCGCGGGTCTGGGCGAATCCGGCGACGGTGATCGGCGCGATGGCGGCCTCGGTTCCTCCTGCGATGACCACGTCAGCCTCTCCGGACCTGATGAGCCGGGCCCCGAGCGCGATGGCCTCGGCGCCTGACGAGCAGGCGGAGACCGGCGTGAACGCGCCGCCCCGGGCGCCGTACTGGATGCTGACGGTCGCGGCCGCGGCATTGGGCATGAGCATGGGGATCGTCCGCGGGGAGACCCGGCGCTGCCCCGAGGTCTCCAACACGTCGTCCTGCTCGAGCAGCGTGGTCACCCCGCCGATGCCCGTGCCGATGGCGACGGCGAATCTGTCCGGGTCGACGTCGGGCATTCCGGCGTCGTTCCATGCCTCTGCGGTAGCCACCAGGGCCGCCTGCTGGGAGCGGTCGAGCCGCTTGGCCTGGACGGGGTCCAGCAGGGTGGCCGGATCCGCCGCCATCCGGCCCGCGACCTGCGGGGCGAGTTCCGCGACCCCGGCGCCGGGCAGAGCGACGATGCCCAGCCCGGAGTCGCCGGCGAGAAGTGCGGTCCAGGTCGACGGGACGTCCTGGCCCAGGGGGGTGATGGCGCCGAGGCCGGTGATGACCACATCGGTGGATTCCATGGGATCGCCTTTCTTGTATGCGATACAACAATGCTTAAAGTTGTATCACATACAATTTGAGGATGATCGTGGAGCGAAGCACGGCGCCGGCCGCCCCCTCGTCGGGAGGGGAGCGTGGCCGCGCCACCCGGAATCGGCTCACGGCCACCGCCGCACGGCTCTGCTCCGAACGGCGGAGCCTGGACGTGAGCGTGGCCGAGATCGCCCGGGAGGCCGGCGTCTTCCCCAACCAGGTCACGTATCACTTCGGCTCCAAGGATTCCCTGCTGCTCCACGCCGCCTTCCTGGTGCTGTTGCAGGAGACGCGAAGGGTCGAGCGGATCGGCCGGCAGGCGCACGACGCCGAGGCGTTCCGGCGGAACATCTCTCGGGCCGTGCTCGCTCTTCCCGCATTGCCGCTCGTGGCGAAGGCCCTCGCGACCGGGATCGCCAAGCCTGAGCTGGCCCCCGTCGTGGACCAGCACCTTCACCTGCTGTTCCGCCAATCGGAGCGGTTCCTGCGGCAGCAGACCGACAGTCGGGGATGGGTGACGGAACGGCCCCTCGAAGCCGAGTCACGGACCTTCTGGAGCACGGCGCTGGGGGCGGCGCTCCTCTCACGCGCCGGCGCCGACGGAACGGCCGATGACCTGGACCTGGCCGGCGTGCTGACCGTCCGGAGCGGGACAGGGCCGCAGGGCTGAGAACGAGTTCCGCGCCCGGAATCGGTTTCCGCGCCCCTAGACTTAGCACCATGCGTATCGCCCGTTTCGTCCTTGACTCCGAACCCCAGTACGGCATCGTCGACGGCCCCGCCGGGTCCGAGACCGTGACCGTCATCCACGGCGACCCGTTCTTCAACGGCGTCGAGCGGACCGGAACCACCCACCCGCTCGCCGACGTCCGTCTCGTGGCCCCGATCATCCCGCGCAGCAAGGTGGTGGGTGTCGGCCGCAACTACGCCGAACACGCCGCTGAGCTGGGCAACGAGGTCCCCGAGGAGCCGCTGCTCTTCTTCAAGCCCAACACCTCCGTGATCGGTCCCGGTGAGCCCGTCTTCCTGCCCGAATTCAGCGATGAGATCTCCTTCGAGGGCGAACTCGCCGTCGTGATCGGCCGTATCTGCAAGGATGTGCCGGTGGAGCGCGCCGACGAGGTCATCTTCGGATACACCTGCGCCAACGACCTCACAGCCCGCGACGTCCAGCGCCGCGAGAAGCAGTGGGCCCGCGCCAAGGGCTTCGACGGCTCCGCGCCTCTCGGACCGTGGATCGAGACCGAGCTGGACACCGAGTCCCTCGGCCTGCGCACCCTGGTCAACGGCGAGGTCAAGCAGGACGGCAACACCGCGGACATGGTCTGGGGTGTCAAGGAACTCGTCGCCGAAGTGTCCCGCGCGTTCACCCTCCTGCCCGGTGACGTCATCCTCACGGGCACCCCGGCCGGTGTCGGGCTGCTGAACGAGGGGGACCGGGTCTCTGTGGAGATCGAGGGCATCGGGACGCTGAGCAACCCGGTGGTGCGGCGCTAGGCGTCCCCCCGAGCCTCCCGGACGGCCCTTCCGGGCACGACGGCGCGTGGCGGCGGAAGCCGCGACGCGCCGTCGCGCTGTCCGGACTGAGCCGGGGCGTCCGTGGACGGTCCCGGAAAGTCGTAAAGTTAGAACCACTATGACTACAGCTGAACGCCTTGGCTCCGAAATCCCCAGCGTCGATGACACCACGCCTGTCCGCGTGCGCTTCTGCCCGTCTCCCACGGGCACCCCGCACGTCGGCCTGATCCGCACCGCCCTGTTCAACTGGGCCTACGCCCGCCACACCGGCGGCAAGATGATCTTCCGCATCGAGGACACGGATCAGCAGCGCGACTCGGAGGAGAGCTACCAGCAGCTCCTCGAGGCCCTGGCGTGGCTCGGAATCACCTGGGATGAAGGCGTCGTGACCGGCGGCCCGCACGAGCCGTACCGCCAGTCCCAGCGCGGTGAGATCTACCAGGACGTCATCGCCAAGCTGGTCGCCGGCGGGCACGTCTACGAGTCCTACTCCACGCCGGAGGAGATCGAAGCCCGCCACCGCGCCGCAGGCCGCGACCCGAAGCTCGGCTATGACGGCTTCGACCGCGAGCTGAGCGAGGAGCAGGTGGCGGCGTTCAAGGCGGAGGGCCGCGAGCCCGTGCTGCGCCTGCGCATGCCGGACGAGGACCTCACCTTCACCGACCTGGTGCGCGGCGAGATCACCTTCAAGGCGGGCTCCGTTCCGGACTTCGTGGTAGTCCGAGCCAACGGCCAGCCCCTCTACACCCTGGTGAACCCGGTGGACGACGCGCTCATGGGCGTGACGCACGTGCTCCGCGGCGAGGACCTGCTGTCCTCCACGCCGCGCCAGATCGCGCTCTACCGCGCGCTGTACGCCATCGGTGTCGCCGAGTACATGCCGCTCTTCGGCCACCTGCCGTACGTGATGGGCGAGGGCAACAAGAAGCTCTCCAAGCGCGACCCGCAGTCCAGCCTCTTCCTGCAGCGCGACCGCGGCTTCATCCCGGAGGGCCTGCTGAACTACCTGGCCCTGCTCGGGTGGTCTCTGTCCGCCGACGAGGACATCTTCACAGTGGACCAGCTCGTGGAGAACTTCGACATCCACGACGTCCTGGCCAACCCGGCGCGCTTCGACCAGAAGAAGGCGGACGCCATCAACGGCACCCACATCCGTCTCCTCGGCGCCGAGGACTTCCGCAACCGTCTGGTGCCGTACCTGCGCGCCGCGGGCCTGGTGGGGGAGACCCTCACCGGTCGCGAGGAGGAGATCCTCACCGAAGCCGCGCCGCTGGTCCAGGAGCGCATCACCCTGCTGGGCGAGGCCCCGGAGATGCTCGCGTTCCTCTTCAAGGCCGACGACGCGATCGACGTCGCGGATGACGCGCTGAAGGGCATGCCGGAGAACGCCGGCGAGGCGCTGGATGCCGCGGTCGACGCGCTGGACGCTCTGGAGGACTGGAACGCCGAGACCATCCAGGAGGCCCTGCGAGGCGCTCTGGTGGACGGCCTGGGCCTCAAGCCCCGCCTGGCCTTCGGCCCGGTCCGCACGGCCCTCTCCGGCCGCCGGATCTCCCCGCCGCTGTTCGAGTCGATGGTGATTCTGGGGAAGGACTCCTCCCTGGCCCGTCTCCGCGCCTTCCGCGCCACCCGCTGAGGCGCGCCATGGTCCCCACGGGAGTCCTGTTCGACATCGATGACACCCTCGTGGACCTGGCCTCCGCCATGACCCGCGCCCTGGGCGGCAGCCTCCTCGAGGTCCTGCCGCCCGGGGCGCTGGCATCTCTGGGGCTGGGTTCCGGCGTGCCCGCCGCGGACGGCGCGGGGCTTTCCGCGCACGACGCCGAGGCCCGCCGTCGCTGGCTGGCGTTCAGTGAGCACTTCGTGCAGGACGTCACCGGCGCCTACGACGACTACCTCACCGGCCGGCTGGACTTCCGGTCCATGCGGATCCTGCGGCTGCACCGGGCCGCGGAGCCGCTCGGCCTGACGGTCGACGACGAACTGGCCCTGCGCTGGGTCGTCCGGTTCGCGGAGCTCGCCGAGTCCGGGGTGACCCCGTTCCCGGACGTGCTGCCCGTGCTCGACCTCCTCGACGCGCACGGTATCCCGTATGGGGCGGTCAGCAACAACGTGGAGGCGTTCCAGCGGGCCAAGCTGGGCTACGCCGGGCTGTCCCGCATCACGGTGGTGGTGGGGACCGACACCCTCGGCGTGACCAAGCCCGACCCCGCCATCTTCCACGAGGGCGCGCGACAGCTGGCCGTGCCGCCGGCGGACTGCTGGTACGTGGGGGACAACCCGGTGGTGGATCATGACGGCGCCGTGGCCGCCGGTCTGAAGGGCGTACACCTGGATCGCGGGATCCCCGGGAGCGGCAGCTCCGGGAACTCTCCTGTGCCCGGATTCGTGCGGCCGGCCGGGGAGCGCCTGACCATCCGTTCCTTGTCCGAAGTGCCCGCGCTGCTCGGTCTCGATGACCCGGCGCGGGAGTCCCTGAGCGTCGGTGACGCGGTGTGATCCACCGCTCCGGCCGCCGATTTGTCAGCGGCCAGGCGAACAGGTAAAGTAATTACTCGTGCTGAGGGGCACGGTGAACCGCAAGGGGAACCGGCGAATGCCCTGAAATGCCGATGGGATATGGTGTAATTGGCAACACTACGGTTTCTGGTACCGTCATTCTAGGTTCGAGTCCTGGTATCCCAGCGCAGGTTTTCCTTCGGGAAAAACAGCCGGAAGATCGAGTTCTCTCTGATCCTCCGAAAAGTACTGGCCCCATCGTATAGCGGCCTAGTACGCCGCCCTCTCACGGCGGTAACGCGGGTTCGAATCCCGCTGGGGTCACGAAATCCATTCACGCGGCATGCCGGGTGGATGGTCTTCACGTCTGTTCACAGACGAAAATCGGCGCGGCGTTGTTCTCCGGAACAAGAGCCGCAAGTGCTCGGCCCCATCGTATAGCGGCCTAGTACGCCGCCCTCTCACGGCGGTAACGCGGGTTCGAATCCCGCTGGGGTCACCACGAAGAATCCCCGGTCCTCATGGGCCGGGGATTCTTGCGTTTAAGCCTGGCTCTTCGCTGACTGTTCGCCGAGTTCGGGGGTTGCTTCCGAGAACAGGGGTTGCAGCCACCGCGCTCGGAACGAATCCCCGAACTCGGCGGGCGTGGGCTTGGCCGACACGCGGCTCTCAGGCGAGGGCGGCCTGGACCTTCAGCAGGGTCCGGAGGTTCCGGGTGGTGGTGTAGGGCTTGTAGGCGGCCCGTGCCATGAGCTTGGAGACAGGAGCGTCCGTGCTGGATCCCACGGCCACCTGGGTCGCGATGGCGCCGGGTGTCAGACGGACGATGCCGGTGGGGCCCAGTGCCGAGGCGGCCTCGATCAGGGAGTCCAGCACCGTGGGGTCGCTGGCCAGGGTGACGTAGGAGTGCTGCTCCGGGTCGTCGGCCGGATAGGGGGTGGCCTTGACGATCCGGTCGATCTCCTCGCGGTCCGTGACGATGACCCAGGCGTCGTACCCGAAACGGGCCCGCAAGGCGTCCTCGCAGGCCTTCTTCACGGCGTCCGGACCGGCATCCGACTCCAGGATCACGTTGCCCGTCGCCAGCAGCGTCTTCACGTTCTGAAAGGGTCCGTCGCTCAGGCGGGCCTTGAGGTCGGCCATCCGGATGTTGATCCCTCCCACATTGATCCCGCGGAGGAAGACGGCGTAGCGGTGCGGCTCGGTCATGACGTCAACCGTGCCTCAGTCGTTGCCCTTGCGCAAGGCTTCAGTGAGCAGGCGCCCGGCGTTGCAGACGACCTCGGCGTGCATCCGGCCCGGCTGCCGCGTGAGGCGCTCGATCGGTCCGGAGATCGACACGGCGGCGATCACGCGGCCGGACGGCCCGCGCACGGGGGCCGAGACGGAGGCGACCCCCGGCTCGCGTTCGCCGAGGCTCTGAGCCCAGCCCCGACGTCGTACGCCCGCGAGGACGGTGGGGGTGAAGCGGGCGTTCTGCAGGCCCTCCAGCAGGCGGTCGTGGTCCTCCCAGGCGAGCAGCACCTGGGCGGCCGAGCCGGCCTTCATGGAGAGCTGGGTGCCGACGGGGATCGTGTCCCGCAGGCCGACGGGGCGTTCGGCGGAGGCGACGCACACACGCCATTCGCCCTGGCGGCGGAAGATCTGGGCGGACTCGCCGGTGGCGTCCCGCAGCTGGAGGAGCACCGGGCCGGCAGAGGCGATCAGACGGTCCTCACCCGCGGCGGAGGCCAGCTCGACGAGGCGGCTGCCGAGCACGAAGCGGCCCTGCATGTCGCGGCTCACCAGGCGGTGGTGCACGAGGGCGAGGGCGAGCCGGTGCACGGTGGGGCGTGCGAGTCCGGTGGCAGCGACCAGCTGTGCCAGGGTGGTCGGTCCGGCCTCGAGAGCGTCGAGAACCTGAGCCGCTTTGTCGATGACGCCGACGCCACTTGAAGTGTCCATACAATGATATTGCCGTCTCAATATCTGAGATGCAAATCATTTCGCTGGCACTCTCCGGTGCGGGCTGGAACAGTTGAAATACAGCATCAGCACACCGCGGGGCCACCGGCCCGCGCAATGAAGGGAGAAGGCCATGCCGAAGACACTGGCCGAGAAGGTCTGGGACGCGCACATCGTGCGTAAAGGCGAGGGCGAAGGAGTCAACGCCCAGCCCGATCTCCTCTTCATCGACCTTCACCTGGTGCACGAGGTGACCTCCCCGCAGGCCTTCGAGGGTCTGCGCCTGGCCGGCCGTCCGCTGCGCCGCCCCGATCTGACGATCGCCACCGAGGACCACAACACTCCGACGATCGACATCGACAAGCCGATCCCGGACCCCACCAGCCGCACCCAGATCGAGACGCTGCGCGCCAACTGCAAGGAGTTCGGCGTCCGCCTGCACTCCCTGGGTGACAAGGAACAGGGCATCGTCCACGTCGTCGGCCCGCAGCTCGGCCTGACGCAGCCCGGAATGACCGTGGTGTGCGGCGACTCCCACACCTCCACGCACGGCGCGTTCGGCGCGCTGGCCATGGGCATCGGCACCTCCGAGGTCGAGCATGTCATGGCCACCCAGACGCTGTCCCTGAAGCCGTTCAAGACCATGGCCATCAACGTGGAGGGCACCCTGAAGCCGGGCGTCTCCTCGAAGGACATCATCCTGGCGGTCATCGCGAAGATCGGCACCGGCGGCGGGCAGGGCTACGTCCTGGAATACCGCGGCTCCGCCATCCGGGCGCTGTCCATGGAAGCGCGCATGACCATCTGCAACATGTCGATCGAGGCCGGCGCCCGCGCCGGCATGGTGGCGCCGGACCAGACCACCTACGACTTCATGAAGGGCCGCCCGCACGCTCCCGAAGGAGCCGACTGGGATGCCGCCGTCGAGTACTGGGACACCCTGCACACCGATGAGGGGGCCGTCTTCGACGAGGAAGTCTTCCTGGACGCCGACACCCTCGCGCCGTTCGTCACCTGGGGCACCAACCCGGGCCAGGGCGTGTCCTTGTCGCAGGCCGTCCCGGACCCCGAGTCCTTCGGTGACGAGAACCAGAAGGCCGCCGCACGCCGTGCCCTGGAGTACATGGACCTGGAAGCCGGCACCCCGATGAAGGAGATCCGGGTGGACACCGTGTTCCTCGGCTCATGCACCAACTCGCGCCTGGAGGACCTGCAGGCCGCGGCGGACGTCATCCGTGGCCGCCGCAAAGATCCCGACATCCGCATGATGGTGGTTCCCGGCTCCGCCCGTGTCCGCTTGGAGGCGGAGGCGATCGGCCTGGACAAGGTCTTCAAGGAGTTCGGCGCCGAGTGGCGCTTTGCGGGCTGCTCGATGTGCCTCGGCATGAACCCGGACCAGTTGGCCCCGGGCGAACGCTGCGCGTCCACCTCCAACCGCAACTTCGAAGGCCGTCAGGGCAAGGGCGGGCGCACCCACCTGGTCTCGCCCGTGGTGGCCGCCGCCACCGCGGTCCGCGGGACGCTGAGCTCCCCGTCGGATCTGGAACCCCTGGCACAGGACGACGCCGGCGCTGCCGCCGCCTGAGCCCGCCGCGACACGATTTCCCAGGAGCACACGATGGAAAAATTCACCACCCACACCGGCATCGGCGTCCCGCTGCGTCAGAGCAACGTCGACACGGACCAGATCATCCCCGCTGTCTACCTCAAGCGCATCACCCGGACGGGCTTTGAAGACGCCCTGTTCGCCGGCTGGCGCAAGGATGAGAACTTCATCCTGAACCGGGAGCCCTTCAACCGCGGCTCCGTGCTGGTGGCCGGCCCCGACTTCGGCACCGGCTCCTCGCGCGAACACGCGGTCTGGGCACTCAAGGACTACGGTTTCAAGGCCGTGCTGTCCTCGCGGTTCGCGGACATCTTCCGTGGCAACTCCGGCAAGCAGGGCCTCCTGGCCGCCGTGCTGGAGCAGGACGACATCGAGCTGATCTGGAAGATCCTCGAGAACGCGCCGGGCACCGAGATCCGCGTGGACCTCCAGTCCAAGGTCGTGGAATGCGGCAACGTCGTGGCGCCGTTCCAGATCGACGACTACACCCGCTGGCGTCTGCTGGAAGGCCTGGATGACATCGGGCTGACCCTGCAGCACGAAGAGGACATCACCGCCTACGAGGCGACGCGGCCGTCCTTCAAGCCGAAGACGCTCCCTGCCAAAAGCTGAATGGCGGCGCGCTGAACGGCCGAGCGTTGAACGGCCGCCCAGCCGGCCACGACTGACGTGACACACGACGACGGCGGCCCCTCCCGCGGGAGGGGCCGCCGTCGTCGTGCGGAGAGTGCGTCAGCCGGTGTGCGGCTGGTCAGTCCCGCAGCCAGGCGGTGGTCGCGCCCGGGAGCGTGTGTCCCTCGAGGGGGCCGCTGCTCAGCAGGACCTCGCCGTCCGGGAGCGTGGCCGGAGCGTCGCCGAAGTTCGTGACGCTGATCCAGCCGCCGGGACGCCGGAAGGCGAGCACCGAGGGCTCCTCAGTGGGCAGCCATTCGAGGTCCTCGGCCGCCTGGAGCTCGCTCCGCAGAGCCAGGGCCTTGCGGTAGAAGCTCAGCGTGGAGTCCTCATCCGCTTCCTCCGCCTGCACCGAGTAGTCCGCGAACCATGAGGGCTGGGGCAGGTGGGAACCGCCGGCGCCGAAACCGAACGACGGTCCGGACGACGTCCAGGGCAGGGGGACGCGGCAGCCGTCGCGGCCGATCTCCACGCCGGGGTTCCGGAAGAAGGATGGGTCCTGCCGCTCCGAGTCCGGGATCTGACCGACTTCCTGTAGCCCGAGCTCCTCGCCCTGGTACAGATAGGACGAGCCCGGCAGGGCGAGCATGAGCTGCGTGGCGGCGCGGGCGCGCCGCAGGCCGAGTGCGGCGTCCACCGCGCCCGGGTCACCGCCGTCGAGCAGCCAGGACTTGCCGGCGTTCGCCATGATGGCGCCGGACTCCGCCGGACCGGACTCTGGCAGCCCGTAGCGCGTGGCGTGCCGGACGACGTCGTGGTTGGAGAAGACCCACGTGGAGGAGGCGCCGCTTGCCGCTGCCTCGGCGAGGTTCTTCGTGATGACCGCGCGGAAGTCCTCGGCCCGGAAGTCCGCCTGGAGGAGGTCGAAGTTGAACGCCTGGCCCAGTCCCTCCGGGCTCGCGTACCGGGCGCGGCGGTCCGGGTGCACCCAGGCCTCGGCCACGGCCGTGCGGGCGGGGGAGTACTCGTTGAAGACCGTGCGCCACTCGGCGTAGATCTCGTGCACCGCGTCGCGATCCCAGAACGGGTGGGAGCCGTCCACGAACCCGTCCGTCCCGGTGTTCAGCGCCTGGAGGTCCGCCTTGGACGGCATCGGCTCGGAGAAGTCCTTGACCATCCCGTGCGCCACATCCACGCGGAATCCGTCGACGCCGCGGTCGGACCAGAACCGCAGGGTCTTCAGGAAATCCTCGCGGACCTCGGGGTTGTCCCAGTTGAAGTCCGGCTGTTCCTTGGCGAACAGGTGGAAGTACCACTGACCCGGGGTGCCGTCCGGTTCGGTGACGCGTTCCCAGGCCGGGCCGCCGAACACTGAATCCCAGTCGGACGGCGGCAGTTCGCCGTGCTCGCCCTTGCCGTCGCGGAAGATGTACCGGTTGCGGGCGGGGGAGCCGGGTTCCGAGGCGAGGGCCTCCTGGAACCACTCGTGGCGGTCGGAGGAGTGGTTCGGCACGATGTCCACGATGAGGCGGATGCCGGCTGCGTGGAGCGCGGCGACCATGTCGTCGAAGTCCGCGAGGGTGCCGAGACGCGGGTCGACGTCGCGGTAGTCGTCCACGTCGTAGCCGCCATCGGCCAGGGCCGAGGGGTAGAACGGGCTCAGCCAGACGGCGTCGATCCCCAGTTCCCGGAGATACCCGACCTTGGACGTGATGCCGGGCAGATCGCCGATGCCGTCACCATTCGCATCGGCGAAGCTGCGCGGGTAGATCTGATAGACGGCCGCCTGGCGCCACCACTCGGGGTCGCTCAGGTGGTCGGCGTCGCGGTGCTGTGCCTCGGGGGCGGTGGTGCTCACAATGCTCCTTGTCGGAAGGTCGGGGTCCGGCCCAGGGATCACTCGGGCCGGGAACGGGAGAGGAGGCGGTCAGGCCGAGGCCGCGGTGCCCGGGACACGCAGCCAGGCGGTCGCGGAACCCGGCAGCAGGCCGTTCTGCACGGGTGCGCTCGCGAGCAGCAGCTCTCCCACGGGCAGCTCCACAGGTTCCTGGCCGAAGTTGGTGATCGTCAGCCAGCCACCGGGACGGGTGAAGCCGAGTGCCGCAGCGGGCGTCTCCACCCAGTCCAGCGTCTCGGCGCCCTGCAGCGTGCTGCGCAGGTGCAGGGCCGCACGGTACAGATTGAGGGTCGACGCCGGGTCCGAGTCCTCGGCTTCCACCGAGTACGCGCCGAACCACTCCGGCTGGGGCAGATGTGCGCCGCCCGGCCCGAAGCCGAAGGACAGTCCGGACAACGTCCAGGGGAGTGGCACACGACAGCCGTCGCGCCCCAGGCCGTCGTAGGACCAGGCAGGCTGGTGCACCGAGCGATGGTAGGCCGGGTCCTGCCGAGCCTCGGCCGGCAGATCGCCGACTTCCTGCAGGCCGAGCTCCTCACCCTGGTAGAGGTAGGTGCTGCCGGGCAGGGCCAGGAGGAAGAGCGTGGCGGCGCGGGCCCGGGCGAGGCCGAGGGCGGGATCGACGCCGTCGGCCGGCGCTCCGGCGATCATCCACTCGATGCCCTGTTTGACGCCCTTGCGGTCTCCCAACGGCGGTAGCCCGTAGCGGGTGGCGTGGCGGGTGACGTCGTGGTTGGAGAGCACCCAGGTGGAGGACGAGCCGGTGGTCGCCGACTGGGCGAGGTTCTCCGTGACGATCCGGCGGAACGCCTCCGGGTCGAAGTCCGCCGTCAGGAGATCGAAGTTGAAGGCCTGGCCCAGCCCGTTCGGTGAGGCGTACTTCGCGCGGCGCACCGGGGAATCGACCCAGGCCTCGGCGACGGCGGTGCGGGGCGGGTCGTACTCGTTGAACACGGCGCGCCAGTCGGCGTAGATCTCGTGCACCTCGTCCCGGTCCATGAGCGGGTGCGTGCCGGAGTCGCGGTCCAGGGCCTCCAGTTCCGCGCGGCTGGGCAGCGTCTCCGGAAGGTCCTTCACCAGGAGGTTCGCCACGTCCACGCGGAAGCCGTCCACGCCGCGATCGGACCAGAAACGCAGGGTCTTCAGGAAGTCCTCGCGGACCTCCGGGTTGTCCCAGTTGAAGTCCGGCTGCTCCTTGGCAAAGGTGTGCAGGTACCACTGGCCCGGCGTCCCGTCCGGTTCGGTGATGCGCTCCCAGGCAGGCCCGCCGAACACCGAGTCCCAGTCCGACGGCGGGAGCTCCCCGTGCTCGCCCAGCCCGTCACGGAAGAGGTACCGCTCCCGGGCCGCGGAACCGCGGGGCGAGGCCAGAGCCTCCCGGAACCACGCGTGCTCGTCCGAGGAGTGGTTCGGCACGATGTCCACGATGACGCGGATGCCGGCGGCGTGCAGGGCCGTCACCATCTCGTCGAACTCGTCGAGCGTGCCGATCCGCGGGTCGACGTCGCGGTAGTCCGCCACGTCGTAGCCGCCGTCCGCGAGTGCCGAGGGGTAGAAGGGACTCAGCCACACGGCGTCGATCCCCAGACCGGCCAGGTACGGCACCCGCGAGATGATGCCGCGCAGATCGCCGATGCCGTCGCCGTCGGCGTCCGCGAAAGAGCGGGGGTAGATCTGGTAGACGGCGGCCTGACGCCACCAGGTGGCCTCGGGGAGGAGGACGGGTTCTGCTGCCATGGGGGATTCCTCGGGGAAGTCGGTGTGACGGATGCGGCGGAGTGGGCGTCAGCCCTTGACGGCGCCCTGGGTGACGCCCGCCATGACCCAGCGCTGCGTGAACAGGTAGGCGACGATCGCGGGAGCCATCGCCATGAGGTAGGACGCGAAGGACACGTTGTAGTTGTTGCTGAATTGAGTCTGGAACAGGTTCTGCCGAACCGGAAGGGTCTGCAGTGCCGGATCCGAGATGATGAGGGACGGCATCATGAAGTCGTTCCACGCGTACAGGAACGCGAAGATGCCCACCGTGGCGCTCATGGGGGCGAGCAGCGGGAAGATGATGCGCCAGAAGGTGACCCAGGTGCTCGCCCCGTCGATCCGGGCGCTCTCTTCGAGCTCGAGCGGGATCGACCGGAGGAAGGCCGTGAACAGCAGCACGCTGAAGCTCAGCTGGAACATGCTTGCCAGAAGGATGACTCCCAGCGGGTTGTCCAGGTGCAGGAGCCCGGTGAGCTGGATCTGCGGCAGCGCCACCACGGGGAACGGGATGAACATCGCGGCCAGCAGATAGTAGAACGAGTAGCGGAACACCTTGCGGTCCCAGTTGCGCACGATCGCGTACGACGTGAACGCCGAGAGCACGATGGTGAGCACCACGGTGCCGGCCGTCACCAGGAGGCTGACACCGGCCCCCACGGGGAAGCTCGTCAGATTCCAGGCCTGCACGAAGCCGTCGACCGAGAAGGGCGCGGGCAGCGAGAAGGCGTTGCCGTCCACGGCCTGCGCCCCGGTCTTGAACGCCATCGAGAGGGTGACGTAGAGGGGCAGGAGCACGGTGACCGCGCAGAGCAGGAGCAGGACGGTGGCGGGCCAGTTGACCCGCTCCAGCCGGACGCGGGGCGTGTGGCCCCGGCCCCGGGTGAGCTCGCGCTCGCCGTCGGTGGCGGGTGTCTCAGAGGTGAGAAGCGTCTGCGTCGACATCAGAGTGCGTTCCTTCCGCGGGTCAGCGAGAGCTGGAGCAGGGAGATGAGGACCGCGACGACGAAGAAGATCGTCGCGTTGGCCATCTGGTAGCCGTAGTCGCCGCCGTTGAAGCCGGCGATGATGCTCATGGCGATGCTGCGGGTCGAGGTGCCCGGACCGCCGTCGGTGAGGCCCTTGATGATGTCGTAGGCGTTGAGGAAGCCCTTGAAGCCGAGGATGACGTTGATGACCACGTACCCGGCCACGAGCGGCATGGTCACCCGCAGGAGCTGCTGCGTCTTGCTGGCGCCGTCCAGATCGGCCGCTTCGTAGACATCGCCCGGGACCGAGAGGAGCCCCGCGATGTAGATGAGCAGTGTGCCGGGGATGGCCTGCCAGGCGGTCACGGCCACGATCGCCACCCACGCGAGGTCCGGGTTGGCGAGCAGGCTCGTCTGGAGCCAGGTCACGCCCGTGGCCGTGCCGACGGCGGGCAGCGAGTTCGAGAACAGGAAGTTGAAGACGTACGCGATGATGATGCCCGAGATGACCATCGGGATCACGAAGACGGTGCGGAGCCCGGTCTTGAAACGGATGCGCGCCGTGAGCCCGATCGCCAGGAGGAAGGCGATCACGTTGACCACGAGCACGGTCACGATCGAGAAGCCGAACGTGAACAGGTAGCTCTGCAGGATGGCCGGGTCGCTGAACAGGGCGATGTAGTTGGTCAGGCCGTTGAAGCTCCAGTCGCCCACGCCGATGGAGTCGGTGAAGCTGAACGTGATGCCGATGACGCCGGGCACCGTGATGGCCAGGGTGAACAGGACGAGGCTCGGCAGCAGGAAGAGCCAGTAGACGGGTTCGACACGACGGCGGCTGCGGCGCACCGCGGTTCCCGCAGTGCTGGTGGAGGTGCTCACTTCGTCTTCTCCTTCGTGGCCGGCGCCCGGAACGCGAGCCGCGCCCAGTCGGCGTCCAGGGTGCGCAGGGTGGCTTCGGGCTGGGCGCCGAGGGCGATCGCCTGGGCGTAGTTGAAGACCGGGATGGTCTTCGGGATGAGCACCGAGGGACCCTGGTAGACCTTGCCCTGGTCGACGTAGGGGATCATCCCGGCGACCCGCGGATCCTTCGGAGGCGCGGCGCCCTTGAGCGGGGTGAACCCCAGCTGGGAGTCGTTGTACGCCTGGATGTGCTGGGGCTTGTAGAGGTAGTCCAGGAACGCCCGGGCGGCTTCCCGGTGCTTCGAGGCCTGGGGCACCATGGCCGCGAGGTCCAGGTTGACCCGCACGGCCAGGTCCTTCTCGTTGTTCGTCATGGGCAGGGGGAAGGTTCCGAGTTCCAGATCGGGCGCCGTCTTGGCGATCTCGCTGAACGCCCACGGCCCTTGCAGGTACATGGCGGCCTTGCCCTGGGCGAAGGCGAGGTTGCCGTCGCCGTAGGTCTGGCTGGCGGCGTTCTTGTTGGTGTACTTCAGGAGCTGCTGCATCTTGGCCAGCGGCCCGGCGAAAGCCTTCGAGAACGACGTCTTCGACGTCGTGCCCACCGTGTCGCCTTCGGCGGCGAGCCGCTGGTAGAAGTCCACGACATCGAGCGAGCCGCCCACGGCGTAATCGAACCAGCCCTGGCCGACCGTCCAGTTGTCCATGATGGTCGCCTGGAAGGGAGTGACGCCGGAGGCTTTGAGGGCCTCACAGGCGGCGAGCAACTGATCCCAGGTCTTCGGCACGGCGATGCCGTGGGCGGCGAAGATCTTCTTGTCGTAGATGACCGAGGACGCCATGACGGAGTAGGGGAGTGCGCTCTGCCGTCCCTCGCAATGTCCGTACTGATCCAGCAGGGGCTGGTAGTCCTGGCGGATCTGACCCGCGGCGGCCGTCCCGCTCAGATCGCTGAGCGCGCAGCGGTCGATGAACCGCGAGACTTCGGTGTTGTAGTTCGCCAGCATCAGATCCGGCGGGTTGCCGCGGACGAAACTCGCCGAGACCACGTCCACACCCGAGGTGTCCAGCACCACCCGCGTCTTGTCCTGCGAGGCGTTGTACTCGTTCACCAGCTTGGTCATGAAGGGGATCGCTTCGCGCTTGCTGAAGGTGAAACGGATGGTCTCCGTCCCGCCGTCGCTCGCACACCCTGAGAGCAGGCCGCCCAGTAGGGCGAGGCTCAACGCCAGCCCCGCTGTGCGCTTGGCCCGTGTCGGTTTCACAGACACCGTTGTCCTTTCGTCGTGCGGTGCTCGGACCGCAGGCGCCGGGCGGGAAGTCCTTCTGAGAGTTGCCGGGCGAGTTTAGATAGGAGGTAAATTTATAACCCATCAGCAGTATAGGCGTGATCCGTCTCACGCCGTCAAGCGCGGGCGGCCCATGTTTCGCCGCCTCGTTTCATGAGTTAGATTTCAGAGCAGGCCCGCGGACGGGCCTCGCGGGCAGAAGGAGTGTGGGGTGTCGATGATGAGCGAGACCGCGCCTTCGACTCAGGTGGTGCGCAGGATCAACGCACGAGCCATGCTTCAGGCGATGCGCGGGGCCGGAGTCCTCACGGGGACCGAGCTCATGGCGGGAACCGGCCTGTCCCGCGCCACGGTCATCTCGATCTGCGATGAACTCGTGCGGCTCGGCTGGCTCCGGGAGCTGGAGAACCAGCGGGACGCGGGCGACTACGTCAAGGGCCGACCCGCGCGCCGGTTCGTGTTCGACGACCGCGCCGCAAGCGTGCTCGGCATCGACATCGGCGCCCACAAGATCACCGCCATCGTGGCCGACATGGCCGGCGCGCCCCTGTCCCAGGTGACCCTGCCGTTCCCCGCCGACAACGTCGCCGCCGACGAGCGTGCGGACGTCCTGGACCGCCTCGCCGCTCAGGCGCTCGCCGACGCCGGCGTCACCGCGGACTCCGTGCTCGCGGTCGCTGTGGGCGTGGCCGCGCCGGTCGGCCGGGACGGGAACGTCCTCACGGTCCAGGAGTTCTGGCGGTCCTTCGACGTCCGGGCGATCGTCTCCGAACGCCATGGCTGGCACGTGCTCCTGGAGAACGACGCCAACCTCGCCGCGCTCGCGGAACGCTGGATGGGCGTCGCACAGGGCATCGACAACCTTGCGGTCATGCTGGCCGGTGACCGGCTCGGTTCCGGCGTCCTCGAATCCGGCCGCCTCCTGCACGGCCAGCTCGGCGGCTTCGGCGAACTCGGCTACCTGGAGCACCTCGACGGGGTGGGCGACACGCACGGCATCGCGCACCATGTGGCTCAGTGGGCGCGGGAAGCGCTCGACGACGGCGCGGACACCACCTTGCGCGTCCTCTGCGGCGGGGACCCCTCCGCACTGAGCGCGGAGATGGTGTTCTCGGCCGCGGCGGACGGAGACGCGACCGCCGTCGGGATCCTCGACAGGGTGGCCCGGCGCATGGCCCGCGTCATCGGCGCGCTGAGCACCATGGTGAATCCGGAAGCAGTCGTCATCGCAGGCGCCGTGGCCGAGTCGGCGGGGGCCCTGCTGCCGGGCATCGAGCGGGAGCTGCCGCGCTTCACCCATACCCCGCCGCGGGTGCTCACCTCGTCCCTGGGGGAGGGCATCGTGTCCCTCGGAGCCGTCCGCCACGCCCTTGATTACGTCGAGGAGAATGCGCTGGACGTGTACCCTGCATCGCTGCGCACAGGCTCGCCGGAGCGCGCCTGACCCGGGCCGGTGCAGGCGCGCAGGGTCCCGCCCGCGCGCCGTCGGGGCTCTATGCTTGATGAGGAGCTGGGACCCAGCTCCGAACGTAGAAGTGCGAGGGCAGATGTCGATGAGTAGTGTGCTGACCATCCGGGGCGGGGTTCCGCTCAGTGGCAAGGTTTCCGTGCGGGGCGCCAAGAATCTGGTGCCCAAGGCGATGGTCGCGGCACTGCTCGGCAGCGAGCCCTCCGTGCTCCGCAACGTCCCGGAGATCAAGGACGTCGAGGTCGTCACCAGCCTGCTCCAGCTGCACGGCGTGACGGTGGTGAAGGACCCGGTGACCGGGGATCTGAGCCTGGACCCGGCCAACGCCAGGAACGCCTCCCACACCGAGATCGACGCGCACGCCGGTGACTCCCGCATCCCGATCCTGCTCTGTGGACCGCTCATCCACGCGATCGGCGCGGCCTTCATCCCGGACCTCGGCGGCTGCCGCATCGGCGACCGGCCCATCGACTTCCACCTGGCCGTCCTGCGCAAGTTCGGCGCCGTGGTGGAGAAGACCGGCAACGGCATCCACCTCTCGGCGCCGGAAGGCCTCAAGGGCGCCAAGATCACCCTCGACTACCCGAGCGTCGGCGCCACCGAGCAGGTACTGCTCTCCGCCACCCGTGCCGAGGGCATCACGGAGCTGCGCGGCGCCGCCATGGAACCCGAAGTGGTGGACCTCATCGCGGTGCTCCAGAAGATGGGCGCCATCATCAGTATCCAGATGGATCGCACCATCCGGATCGAAGGCGTCTCCGAGCTGCGCGGTTACGATCACCGCGCCCTTCCCGACCGCAACGAGACGGCCTCCTGGGCCTCCGCCGCGCTCGTGACCCAGGGCGACATCTTCGTCGAGGGCGCCGCCCAGCACGACATGATGACCTTCCTGAACACCTACCGGAAGGTGGGCGGCGGCATGGACATCATGGACGAGGGCATCCGCTTCTACCACCCGGGCGGCAAGCTGAACCCGCTCGTGCTCGAGACCGATGTGCACCCCGGATTCATGACCGACTGGCAGCAGCCCCTCGTGGTGGCCCTGACCCAGGCGGACGGTGTCTCGATCGTGCACGAGACGGTCTACGAGAACCGCTTCGGCTTCACCCAGGCCCTCACCCGCATGGGCGCGAGCATTCAGCTGCACCGCGAATGCCTCGGCAGCGTGCCGTGCCGCTTCGGGCAGAGGAACTTCCTCCACTCGGCCGTCATCTCCGGCTCCACGCCACTGGTGGGACGGGACATCGACGTCCCGGATCTGCGGGGCGGCTTCAGCCACCTGATCGCGGCCTTCGCCGCCACGGGCGTCTCCCGCGTCACCGGCACCGAGGTCATCCAGCGCGGTTACGAGCGTTTCACCGAGAAGATCGCCGGGCTCGGCGCCGATTTCGAACTCACCGGAGCGTAGAACCCCATGGGGAAGACCGAGATGACTCAGCACGGCATGAAGGAGAGCCTGGGGACCCGGGCCACCTTCGCCTTCCTGGCCGGCGTGCTCCGGCCCCTCATCAACCTGGTGCTCTCCAAGCGCTGGGAAGGCCTGGAGAACCTGCCCGAGGGCGGTTTCATCGCCGCGCCCAATCACGTCACGGAGATCGACCCGGTCGTGGTGGGGCACATGCTCTACAACGCCAAGCGCCCGCCGCACTTCCTCGCCAAGGCGAGCCTGTTCAAGATCCCTGTGTTCGGACGCCTGCTGCACAGTTCGCGGCAGATCCCGGTGGAGCGCACCACTGCCGGAGCGAACAACTCGCTCAAGGTGGCGCAGGAGGTGGTGGACGCCGGTGGCTCGATCATCATCTATCCGGAGGGCACCCTGACGCGTGACCCCGATCTGTGGCCCATGAAGGGGCACACAGGCGCGGCCCGGCTGGCGCTGCAGACCGGCGCGCCGGTCGTGCCGATCGGCCACTGGGGCGCCCAGGAACTCTTTCCGCGCTACGCCAAGAAGCTCCACGTCTTCCCACGGAAGACGGTGCGTGTCGTGGTGGGCCCGCCGGTGGATCTGGAGGACCTGCGCGGCAAACCGATGACCAAGACCGTGCTCGCCGAGGCCACCACGCGCATCATGAACGCCGTGACCGCCCTGGTCGCGGAGCTCCGGCAGGAGCCGGCGCCGGCCGAGCGCTGGGACCCGGCGGCCCACGGCCAGAGCGCCACGGGCCGGCTCGACTCGACGGGCGCCACTCCGGCCTCGAAGAACGACGACGGCGGCGCCGCGTGAGCGCTCACGCCACCGGCACCGCACCAGGGAAGGCAGCTGTGGAGAAGATCGCCGTCATGGGCGCCGGTTCCTGGGGGACCACTTTCGCGAAGGTCCTGGGCGACGCCGCCCTCGCGGCGGGCGAACCCCGGGACATCGTGCTCTGGGCCCGGCGTGCCGAGGCCGCGGAGGAGATCAACCGCGAGCACCGCAACAGCCGCTACCTGCAGCAGATCCCCTTGCCGGACGCGGTGCGTGCCACGGACAGTGCCGTCGAGGCCCTGCGGGACGCCGCCGTCGTCGTGCTGGCGGTCCCTGCGCAGTCCCTGCGTGAGCAGCTGCGTGCCTGGAAGGACGCCGTGGCGCCCGGTGCGCTCGTGGTCTCCCTCATGAAGGGGCTGGAGCGCGGCACGGATGAGCGGATGAGCGAGGTGATCGCCCAGGAGTGGGGGACTCCGGAGTCTCAGATCCTGGTGCTCTCCGGCCCGAACCTGGCCATGGAGATCGCCCGCGAGGAGCCCACGGCCTCCGTGGTGGCGTGCGCGGACGAGGCCATGGCGCAGCGCGTCGCGGAACTCTGCACGGCGCCGTACTTCCGCCCGTACATGAGCTCGGACGTGGTCGGGGTCGAGATCGGGGGCATCGTCAAGAACGTCATCGCGCTGGCCGTGGGCATCTGCGAGGGCCGGGACATGGGGGACAACACCAAGGCCTCCGTGATCACGCGTGGCCTCGCCGAGACAACCCGCCTGGCGCTGGTACTGGGCGGTGAAGCCCACACCCTGGCCGGTCTGGCCGGCCTGGGCGACCTCGTGGCGACGTGCGCGTCACCGCTGTCCCGCAACCACACGGCCGGCAAGCTGCTGGGCCAGGGACTGACGCTGGATGAAGTGGTGGAACGCATGACCCAGACGGCCGAGGGTGTGAAGTCCGCGGACGCCGTGCAGGAGCTGGCGGCGCGTCAGGGCGTCGAGATGCCCATCACCGCCGCCGTCGTGGCGGTGCTCGCCGGTAAGCTGGCTGTCGAGGATCTGGGCCCGCTGCTCCTGAACCGCTCCTTGAAGTCCGAGGACGGCTACTGAGCCGGCGCTCCCAGCCACGACCCGCACCACCGACGACCCGCATCACCGACGACCCGAACGGAACCACTGTGACTGACGCCCGGAAGCCCCGCATCGCCGTCCTCTTCGGAGGACGCTCCAGTGAGCACGCCGTCAGCTGTGTCACCGCAGCGGGCGTGCTGGGAGCCATCGACCGGGACAAGTACGACGTGATCCCGATCGGCATCGCCAAGACGGGCCAGTGGGTGCTGCCCGAGGGTGATCTGGACCAGTGGTCGCTCACCGCGGACGCCCTGCCCGAGGTCACCCCCGGGGACGCCACCGTGGCCCTGGCCGAGATCGGGGGCGAACACCAGCTGATCGTGGCGGCGCCGGACCAGGTGCCCACCGAGCTGGGCCAGGTGGACGTCGTCTTCCCCCTGCTGCACGGACCCTTCGGCGAGGACGGGACAGTTCAGGGGCTCCTGGAGCTCAGCGACACCCGTTATGTGGGCGCCGGCGTGCTGGCCTCGGCTATCGGAATGGACAAGCACTTCATGAAGGTGGTCTTCGAGGCCGCCGGGCTGAAGGTCGGACCGTACGTCGCCGTGACCGACCGTCAGTGGCTCCGTGACCCCGCCGGCGTGCGTCGCCAGGTGGAAGAACTGGGCTTCCCCGTCTTCGTCAAGCCCGCGCGAGCCGGTTCCAGCATGGGCATCTCCAAGGTGGACCGCATGGAGGATCTGGATGCCGCCATCGAGGAGGCCCGCAGGCATGATCCGAAGCTCGTGATCGAGGCCGGGATCGTCGGCCGTGAGATCGAGTGCGCCGTGCTCGAAGGCCGGGGCACCGATGAGCCGCGGGCGTCGCTGCCCGCCGAGATCGCCGTGGCCGTGGGGGAGCACTCCTTCTACGACTTCGAAGCCAAGTACGTGGACAACGCCGCATCGCTCAGCTGCCCGGCGGACCTGCCGGAGGAGGCCATCGCCGAGGTCCGGAAGCTCGCGGGCGTCGCCTTCGACGCGATCGGGGCCGAAGGACTGAGCCGCGTGGACTTCTTCTACACCCCGGACGGCGACTTCATCATCAACGAGATCAACACGCTGCCCGGCTTCACCCCCAAGAGCATGTACCCGCAGATGTGGGCCGCCACGGGCCTGAGCTACACCGAGCTGATCGACGAGCTCATCCACCTCGCGTTGCACCGCAAGACCGGGCTGCGCTGACCCAGGCATACAGAGGGCCCCCTCCGTTCGCGGTGGGGGCCTTCTCCGTCAGGGCTTCCCCTGCCGAGGGCGACTGCCTACTTGCCGCTGCCCGGGAGGTTCTGAAGATCCTCCTGGCCCACGCACTTCTTGGTCGCCTTGATCTTGCTGGCGGGCGCCGAGAGATCGGCGAGCACCGTGGCGGAGGAGATCTTCCCCGGATCCAGGAGCACCTCCACGGCAGGCGTGCGACCGAACGTCGTCAGGGTGTAGATCGGATTCCCCTTCTCGCCTTCCTTGATGACCCAGTCCACGCCGTTGACGGTGGCGCACCGGTCCTTCGTCGGCCCGGGCGGGGTGACGCCGCAGCGCAGGATCACCAGGGACGGGTCGCCCCACGCGGCCGTGGCCTGGGCGTTCGTCTTCCGCAGCGCCGCGTCGCCGATCTTGTCCGGAAGCGCCACCATCATGGGCGCGCAATCCGGGTTGGCCGCATCCTTGGCCGGGGTGACGTCGACGGCGGGTGAACAGGCGCTGAGGGCGAAGACGGAGCCCAGCGAGAGGGCCAGCAGGGCCGCCGGTTTCGGGAGCTTCCGGGCCGCGGACCGCGGGGCAGGACGGGTGACACGCATGGCACCAGCCTACCGAGCTTCGCTGGGAGCCCTTGTCAGGAGACGGTCGCGCGGTGGCGCCGTCCGGCCTCCCCGCACCGGATGACAGGTCCTCGCCGGGAACGTTTGACGCTCCGGGCCGGAAGTTGGATAGCGTTGCCGTGTGCCAGAGAACCAGCCGACCGTCGCCACCGTGGGGGAGTCCGGCCTCCTCGCGAGGATCTTCCCCCTCCTGCCGCAGGGCCCTGCGATGCTCCTGGGCCCCGGGGACGACGCCGCCGTGGTCGCCGCACCGGGCGGCACCGTGGTGGTCTCGATCGACACCCAGACGCAGGATCAGGACTTCCGTCTGCGCTGGAACAACGGTTATGCGAGCACGGGCCACGACGTCGGGTGGAAGTCCGCGGCCCAGAATCTGAGCGACATCAACGCCATGGGCGCGGAGCCCCATTCGCTGCTTATCAGTCTCACCCTGCCCCCGGAGACGCCCGTCGCCTGGGTGGAGGACTTCGCCCGCGGAGTGCACGACGCCGTGCGTGCGCTGGGGGCGGAGGTCGCCGTCGTCGGGGGTGACCTCGGCCGCGGGCGGGAGATCTCGGTGACCGCCACGGCGATGGGCCGGGAGGTGGCCGGGAAGGTCGGGCTCCGTTCGGGAGCCGCGGCCGGGGATGTCGTGGCCGTGGCAGGGAGGCTGGGCCGTGCCGCCGCCGGCTGGTCCCTCCTGGAGAGCACTGTCCCCGTGGGGGATCTCACGCCGGACCAGCGTGCGCTGATGGATGCCCAGTGCCGGCCGTGCCCGCCCCTCGGCAGCGGCGCGGAAGCCCTGGCAGCGGGCGCGACCGCCATGATGGACCTCTCCGACGGCCTGCTGAAGGACTCCGCACGGCTCGCTCGGGCGAGCAGCGTGACGCTCGAACTCGACCCTCTCCTCCTGGCCGCCTTCGGGCCGGAACTGCGCCCCGCGGCAGACCTTCTTGTCGCCGTGCCGGGGTCCGGTGAATCCGCGGAAGACCTGGTCCGGGCGTGGATCCAGGGCGGGGGAGAGGACTTCTGCCTGCTCAGCACTTTCCCAGGAAACGGTCCCGTACCGGACAGCTTCACTGTTGTAGGCTCAGTGGTGCCCACCCCGCCGGGACAGGAACACGGTTCCCGGATCCGCGACGGCGAGGGACATTCAGCAGGGCATGCGACGCGAGGATGGGATCACTTTGGGGCACCATAAGATTGCCGCCAACGCTCAGGCGATGAGGCGCTGGCTCTGCGCCGCCGAGCAGGTGGTGGGCAATCACAGCGACCGCCTGAATGCCATCAACATCTTCCCCGTGGCCGACGGCGACACCGGCACCAACCTCTACCTGACCCTCCGGGCCGCGGCGCGCGCCATCGGAACCGAGGAGTACGCGGTGGGCAACGACGTCGGCGTCGTGCTCTCCGATGCCGCAGGCGCCGCCATGGAGAACGCCCGCGGGAACTCCGGCACGCTCCTGGCCGTCTTCCTCGCCGCACTCGCGGAATCCGTGCAGGGGCACCCCCGCCTCAGCGCCCCCTTGCTGGCCTCCGGCCTGCGCCGGGCGCGGATGCGCTGCTGGTCCGCGCTGAGCGAGCCCGTCGAGGGCACCATGCTCTCCGCTCTGGCGGCCGCGGCGGACGCCGCCGAGGAGATGGACTCCGCCCTCAACGGCGATGACAGCAACCTGGCTCTCGCGCAGTCCCTGAACCACGTGGTGGAGACGGTCCAGCAGGCCGTGGTCCGCACGGAGGAGCAGCTCGGCGCCCTGCGTCAGGCCCAGGTGGTGGACGCCGGCGCCGTCGGGTTCCTCCTGGTCCTGGACTGCCTGCGCGGCACCATCCTGGGCACGCAGACGAGCGAGACGGCCTGGGACGAGCTGCACGGTTACCAGACCGAATTCCCCCACATCCACGGCGACATGCCCGCGGATGACGGCTACGAGGTCATGTGCACCATCGAACTGTCGCCGTTGGACGCAGCCACCCTGCGCCAGCGCCTCGACGAGATCGGCGAGTCCGTCATCATCTCCCCGGTGAAGGCCGTGTCCGGGCACCGCGACGGCGTCGACGTGCAGGAAGGCGAGCTCAGCTACCGCTGGCGCGTCCACGTGCATGCGGCGGATCCCGCCCCGGTGCTCGAACTGATCAACGCCCTGGGCGAGCCCGCCAACGTCACCCTGTCGGAGCTCGCCGCCCCCCGCGAGTCCTGAATGGGACGGCGGAACGCACGCGTGCCCGCGGTCCTGGACCCCTCCGGCCGGAGACGATGACCCATGGAACAGCACACCTCGCTGGAGCTCCTTCTCGGCAAGCGCGTGGCCGGGAGCCTGGACAAGAATCTGGGCCTTCACACCGTGGGGGACCTCCTGGACGACTTCCCGCGCCGGTACCTGGACCGCGGAGAGCTCAGCAGCATCGAGACCCTGCCGTTCGACGAGGACGTCACGATTCTCGCCCGCGTCATCTCGAGCAGCACCCGCACCATGCGCGCCCGTCGCGGTTCCATCACCGAAGTGGTGATCAGCGACGCCGAAGACGAGTTCGGCCCGGCGCTCTCCTCCGTGAAACTGAGCTTCTTCAACGGCTTCAAGGCGAAGCAGCAGCTGCAGCCGGGCGTGCTGGCGCTGTTCTCCGGCCGGGTCGGCTCCTATGCCGGCAAGCTCACGCTCACCAATCCGGATTTCATCCTGCTGGACGAGGCGGTCACGAGCACCGCGGACGCCGAGGCTCTCGCGCGGATGCCGATCCCCGTGTACGCGGCCACCGCGAAGGTGAGCTCCTGGACCGTCCAGCGGGCGGTCGGCATCGTGCTGGACCAGGTGGACACCGGCGGCTGGGGTGACCCGATCCCCGCGGAGATCCGGCACCGGAAGCACCTTCCCGGGCTGTCCGAGGCGTACCGGATGATCCACCAGCCCGCCACGGCCGAGGACTACTGGCGTGCGCGTCACCGCTTCCGGTACCAGGAGGCGCTGGTCCTCCAGACGGCGCTGGCCCGTCGCCGCGCGGAGATGGCGCAGGAGGTGGCCACCTCCCGTCCCGGAAGGCTCGACGGCGCGCTCCAGGCCTTCGACGCCCAGCTTCCCTTCACGCTCACGGCGGGTCAGCGGCGCATCGGCGAAGAGCTCTCCCGCGACCTGGCGACGTCCCACCCCATGAACCGGCTCCTGCAGGGCGACGTGGGCTCGGGCAAGACACTCGTGGCACTCCGGGCGATGCTCCAGGTGGTGGATTCGGGAGGTCAGGCCGCGCTCCTGGCCCCCACGGAGGTCCTGGCCGCTCAGCACGCCGAGTCCATCCGCCGCACCCTCGGCACCCTGGCCCGTGACGGCCTGCTCGGACCTGGTGACGGCCCCTCCGTGAGCGTCGCCCTCCTCACGGGTTCACTCTCGACGGCGGCACGCCGCCAGGCGCTCCTGGACGCGGCCTCGGGCGACGCGGACATCGTGGTGGGCACCCACGCCCTGCTGGGGGAGAACGTGACGTTCTTCGACCTCGGACTCGTGGTGGTGGACGAACAGCACCGTTTCGGCGTGGAGCAGCGGGACGCCCTCCGCGCCAAGGCGGACGCCCCGCCGCACCTGCTCGTCATGACGGCCACCCCCATCCCGCGCACCGTGGCCATGACGGTCTTCGGCGATCTGGAGACCTCGGTGCTGGACGAACTGCCGGCCGGACGTGCGCCGATCGTCACCCATGTGGTGGGGCTGCAGGAGCACCCGTCCTGGGAGGCACGGCTCTGGCAGCGGGCCCGCGAGGAGGTCGACGCCGGACGCCAGGTGTACGTCGTCTGCCCCAAGATCGGCGACGGTGACGTCTCCAACGATGACGGCGGCGAGGGCCTCGCCGACCCGGCCGGTGGTGAGCAGGGCACGCAGCAGCTGGCCGGCGTCGTCGGCATGCTGGAGACGCTCCGCGGGGCCGCGGCGCTGCAGGGCGTCCGGGTGGAGGCCCTGCACGGGCGCATGGCCGCCGAGGAGAAGTCCGCCATCATGGCCGCCTTCGCCGCCGGGGAGGTCGGCGTGCTGGTGTCCACGACGGTGATCGAGGTGGGCGTGGACGTCCCCAATGCGACGCTCATGGTGATCCTCGACGCCGACCGCTTCGGCATCTCCCAGCTGCACCAGCTGCGCGGACGGGTGGGCCGTGGCGGCTTGCCGGGCACGTGCCTCCTGGTCACGCGCCTGGAACCGGATCACCCGAGCCGCGAGCGGCTCACCGCGGTCGCCGCCACGACCGACGGCTTCGCACTGTCGCAGGAGGATCTCAAGCTGCGGCGCGAAGGCGATATCCTGGGCGCCCGGCAGTCGGGCGGGAGGTCGACCCTCAAGCTGCTGCGCGTCATCCAGGACGAGAAGATCATCGCCGAGGCGCGGGACGACGCCCA
The DNA here is from genome assembly GCF_041360795.1 of Arthrobacter sp. RCC_34. Taxonomy (NCBI): domain Bacteria; kingdom Bacillati; phylum Actinomycetota; class Actinomycetes; order Micrococcales; family Micrococcaceae; genus Arthrobacter; species Arthrobacter sp. RCC_34. The sequence continues at coordinate 889,424 of NZ_JBFUPW010000001.1, forward strand.
GGATCTCGTGGCGGAGGACCCCACCCTGCAGCAGCATCAGGCGCTCCGGGTGGCGATGGAGAATTATCTGAACCCGGAGAAGGAAGCATTCCTTGAACGGGGCTGAGCACGGACGCCGGTGCACGGCGGGGCCCGAGGTCCGCGGTGCACTCGAAGGAAGGAACCCATGAGCCGGATCATTGCAGGCGCTGCCGGAGGGCTGAGCCTGGTGTCGGTGCCGGGCACGGCCACGCGCCCCACCACCGACCGGGTCAAGGAGGCGCTGTTCTCGCGCCTGGAGTCGTACGGGATCCTGCAGGGCGCCGAGGTGCTCGACCTTTTCGCCGGCTCCGGAGCGCTCGGGCTGGAAGCCGGGAGCCGTGGCGCCGCCTCGGTCACGCTCGTGGACTTCGACGAGAAGGCGTCACGGGTCTGCCAGAAGAACGCCGAACTCGTGACAGCTTCGGCCAAGGGGCTGCGGACGTCGGTGCAGCGTGCCAAGGTGGCCACGTTCCTGGAGCGGACCGCCGTGGGATCGTGGGACCTCGTGTTCCTCGACCCGCCATACCCGCTCACCGAGGAGGACCTGATGAAGGTCCTGGAACTGCTCGTGCCGCGGCTGTCGGACGGCGCCGTCGTGGTGGTCGAGCGGAGTTCGCGGTCGCCCGAGCCGGAGTGGCCCGAGGGGCTCGAGCGGTTCGCGGAGAAGAAGTATGGCGAGACGACCCTGTGGTTCGCGGAGCCGGCCTGAGCGTTCGTTCCTAGGACTGGGTCCCGGGGCCGGGCCCGGTGTGCCTGCCGGGTGTTTTCCCCCGCGGCTTAGACGCGCCTCTGCGCTCGTTCCTCGCTGCGAGGCGCGATGCGCCGCTTCCGGGAAAACGCCCGTCGGACAGCCGAGTTCACCCCAGCCAGTCCTCGAGCTCCATGCCGCTCAGGTGGCGGGGGACTCGTGACGGTGGCGAAGGATGAGTTCCATCCAGACGTTGTCGGGACCTCCCAGATCGTCGGGAGTTCTGTGGGTTTCCACGAAGCCCCAGCGCTCATAGAACGTACGGGCCCGGGTGTTGCCCTTCTTGTGCGCCAGACGAACAGTTGCCGCCTCGAGTGCCGGACCGTCGATGACCGCCTGGAGCAGTTGCGCGCCGACGCCAGATCCCTGGCAGTCCGGCATCACATAGAGCTTCCACAGGTCCACCACGGAGCCGTCGACGGAGAACATCGCAACGCCCACCACGCGATCGTCCGTTTCGGCGACCAGGACCTGCCCGGCCTCGATGGCGCGAGCTATTCCTTCGGGAGCCCACCAGCGTGCCAATCCAGCCGTGACGTACTCGGCACCGGCCAGCTCGAGATACGTGGACGGCCACGTCGTGTGCCCGACGGCGACGATGCCGTCGACATCAGCGCCCCTGGCTTGGCGAACATGCGAGTTCATCGCTTCACCCCAGCCAGTCTTCGAGCTCCATGCCGCTCAGCACTGCGGCGGGGTGGGGGCCTGCGGTCAGGAGGGCTTCCGTCCAAGCAGCGGGCCAGGGTTCGGTGCGGGCCGCGAACACGATGTTGCCCGGGTAGCGCGCGGCGAGCATGCCGGTCTCGCAGAGAGCTGCGACCTCGCCGGGGAAGACCTCCAGGAGCGCCTTGCCCTGGCTGCGGATGAGGGTGAAGGGCGGGTCGTCGCCGACGTTGACCAGGAAGAGGCCACCCGGTTCGAGCCGCTCCGCCACTTCGCGGTAGAAGTCCGCCGACGCGAGGTGTGCTGGGGCTTCGGGGCCGGAGAAGACATCGAGCACCACGACGTCGAACCGCCGCGGCCCGCCGTCGGCCTCCGGTCCCAGCGCGGCGAACTCCGCCCGCGCATCTCCCAGCGCCATCTCCAGCCGGGTGCCCTCAGGCAGGGGCAGCTCCGTGAGGACGAAGTCCGGCAGCTCGCGCTCCAGCTCCACGGCCCACTGCCGAGAGCCGGGGCGCGTGTGCTGCAGATACCGGGGCAGGGTGAGGGCGCCGGCGCCGAGGTGAGCGGCCGTGACCGGCTGTCCGGATGGCGCCACGAGGTCCGTGGCATGGGCCATGCGGGCGAGGTACTCATAGAAGATCTGGCCCGGGTCGGCCAGGTTCACATGGGACTGCTCGGCGCCCCCGAGCGCGAGGATCGCCGAGCCGGGCACGAGGGTGTCCGGCTCGATGCTCGCGTGGACACCACTGGCCCGCAGGTACCGCGAGCTCACCGGCTCACCTCTGAGGCCTGGCCCAGTGCCTCGCTCAGTCCGCCGAGCCGGGCTACCGCCTCACGGAGCACCGGCTCACGCTTGCAGAAGGCGAAGCGGAGCAGGCTCGCGGTGCGGCGCGCGCCGTCGTCGTGGCAGAAGACCGAGAGGGGGATGGCCGCCACCCCGATGCGTTCCGGCATCAGCCGGGCCAGCGCCGCCGCGTCGTGGAAGCCCAGGGGAGCGGTGTCCACGGTGACGAAGTAGGTGCCCTGCGGTTCGTAGACGGTGAAACCGGCGGCCCGCAGACCGTCCGAGAGGAGGTCCCGCTTCACGCGCAGGGCCTCGGCGAAGCCACGGTAGAGGGAGTCGTCCAGGTTAAGGGCCGACGCCACGGCGCCCTGGAACGGCGTCCCGGAGCTGTAGCTCAGGAACTGCTTGACGGTGCGCGCGGCCGCGACCAGGGGAGCCGGCCCGCTCAGCCAGCCGACCTTCCAGCCGGTGAAAGAGAAGGTCTTACCGGCCGAGGAGACCGTGAGGGTGCGGTCGAAGGCACCAGGACGCGTCGCGATCGGCACGTGGGGCACGTCGAACGTCAGGTGCTCGTAGACCTCGTCGCTCAGGATCACCGCGTCATGCCGCGTGGCCTGCTCGACGATCTGGTCGAGCACCTCCGTCCCGAACACCACGCCGCACGGATTGTGAGGGTTGTTGAGGATCACCAGGCGGGTCCGCGGACCGAACGCGGCGGCCAGCTCCTCCGGGTCCGGCTGGAAGTCCGGGGCCCGCAGCGGGACGGTCCGGTGCACGCCGCCCGCCAGGGCGATCATGGCCCCGTACGAGTCGTAGAACGGTTCGAACGTCACCACTTCATCCCCGGGACGCACGACGGCGAGGATCGCCGCCGCGATCGCCTCGGTGGCGCCGGTGGTCACCACCACCTGTGTCTCGGGATCTAGCCCGATCCCATAGAAGCGATGCTGGTGTCCGGCGATCGCCTCTCGCAGGGGCTGGATGCCCTTCCCCGGGGCGTACTGGTTCTCCCCGCGGGCGATCGCCTCCTGGGCGAGCTCGCGGATGGGTCCGGGGCCGTCCTCATCGGGGAACCCCTGGCCCAGGTTGATCGCCTGGTGCCGGACCGCCAGGCCCGTCATCTCCTCGAAGATGGTCGTCCCCAGGGAGCCGTCGGCGCCGAGGAGGTTGGCTCCACGGGCCGCGTCCATCCACGGGGAGTCCGTCAGCCAGGGGAGGTCTTCTGCTGGAGTCACGTGAGGTGCCTGCTTCGCATGGTGCCGCTCCGGGGCGTCCGCGCCCGTGCATCACGTCGCGGGCCCTGGGAGGAGGCGCGGCGCGCCCCTGTCGGTCATGCTATCCCGGGCGCCTCTGCTGTAGCGTCGAGACATGCGTCGTGCTGTGTGCCCCGGTTCCTTCGATCCCATCCATCATGGGCATCTCGAGGTGATCGCGCGTGCCGCGAACATCTTCGATGAAGTGGTGGTGGCCGTGTCGACCAACCCTGCCAAGAAGTACCGCTTCACGCTGGACGAGCGGCTCGACATGGCACGGGAGACGCTCGGCTACCTGAGCGGGATCATCGTGGAGCCGATGGGGGAGGGACTGCTCGCGGAGTACTGTCACCGCCGCGGCGCCAGCGCCATCGTCAAGGGCCTCCGTTCGTCGAGTGACTTCGACTACGAACTCCCGATGGCCACGATGAACCGGCAGCTCACCGGCGTGGAGACGGTGTTCCTCGCCGCTGAGGGGCGTTTCACCCACATCTCCTCTTCCCTCATCAAGGAAGTGGACTCCCTGGGCGGGGACATCTCGGATTTCGTGCCCCGTGCTGTGCTCAAGCGGCTCAGTGGCGGCGCGCCGAAGGCCTGAGACCCGGCGGTTAAGGGTAGGATTTCTGGGTGAACGGACCGGGCTGAGGCCTGCGGTTTGAGTCTAGTGCCTGGCTCACGCTAAGATGGTTCGTCGGTCCTATGTTCTTTCAGGAGTTCTCATCAAACGCGATCACCGCACACCTTTGACTATCGATGTCAAGGATCTTGGGCGCAGCCCAGGCAGCATGCGGACCCTGGAAGAGCAGGTGCCAGCACCAAGAGATCTTGGTGTGCCGCTCATTGGCGCCAAGGAAGGTTCCCCCGTGGAGCTGGACTTGAGGCTGGAGTCCGTACACGAAGGAATTCTGGTATCGGGAACCGCGGACGTCCTCATCGAGGGCGAATGCGGCCGCTGCCTGGATCCCCTTGCGTATGACCAGCGCGTCACTGTGCAAGAGCTTTTCTTCTACCCGGAACACGTGTCCGCGGCAGAGGGAGACGATGAAGAGCAACGTCGAGTCGAGCACGATGAGATCGATCTTGAGCCGGTGTTGCGGGATGCGGTAGTGACTGCGCTGCCCTTCCAGCCGGTGTGCCGGGAAGATTGTCAGGGGCTGTGTTCCGAATGCGGAATTCGCCTTGACGATGAGCCGGGGCACCACCACGAGGTATTGGACCCTCGCTGGGCTGCCCTCGCGAATTTGCAAGGCCAAACCGGCAAAACCGATTGATTCAGTGTTGGACCCAAGTTCAGAGATGGACTGAGAGAGAAAAGAGTTAGCCGTGGCTGTTCCCAAGCGGAAGATGTCTCGCTCGAATACCCGTGCCCGCCGCTCCCAGTGGAAGGCTACCGCCCCCAACCTGGTGAAGACCGTTGAGAACGGCCGCGTCACCTACAGCCTGCCTCACCAGGCCAAGGTCGTGACCGACTCCGCCGGTACCGAGCTCTTCCTGGAGTACAAGGGCCGCAAGGTCGCTGACGTCTAATCCGCCCCCGGCTGATATGACGTCTTCACCCGAAGACCTGATGAAGCGTCTCGGCGTCACTCTTGACGCCGAGACGCTTCGTCTTGCACTCACACACCGGTCCTACGCCTACGAGAACGGCGGGATCCCCACCAACGAGCGCCTGGAGTTCCTGGGCGACTCGATCCTGGGATTCTCCGTGACCGACGCGCTGTACCGCGATTACCCGGATCTGCCGGAAGGCGAGCTCGCCAAGCGTCGCTCCGCCGTCGTCAGCACCCGGGCGCTGGCCGGCGTCGCGCGCCAGCTCGGCGTCGGGGAGCACATCTACCTCGGCCAGGGCGAGAAGCGCACCAACGGGATGGACAAGGCTTCCATCCTCGCGGACACCATGGAGGCCCTGATCGGCGCCTGCTACCTCAACCACGGGATCGACGTGGCCCGGGACATGGTCATGCGCCTGATGGGTCCTCTGCTGACGGATGCCGCCGCCCTGGGCGCGGCCACCGACTGGAAGACCTACATCCAGGAGTACGCGGCCAGCCGTCAGCTCGGCCCCGTGGTCTACGACGTCACCGGCTCCGGCCCGGATCATGCCCGGGTCTTCAAGGCCGTGCTCATGATGGGCGGCAACGCCTATGGCACCGGCCACGGCAATTCCAAGAAGGAAGCCGAACAGGAAGCCGCGGGTGACGCCTGGCGTCAGCTGAACCCCGTTCCGGCCGACTCCTGACCCATGCCTGAGCTGCCCGAAGTCGAGGTGGTGCGCTCCGGCCTGGAGCGCTGGGCGGTCGGTCGCCGCATCGAGGACGCGGAAGTGCTCGACGCGCGGAGCATCCGCAGGCACGACGGCGGCCCCTCCCACTTCTCCTCCTCCCTCGGCGGCGCGCGGATCAACGCGGCGGTCCGCCGCGGCAAGTATCTGTGGCTTCTGCTCGAACCCGCCGGGGGAGAGGCCGATCCTCCTGGACCGTTCCCGGCCACGGCGCTCCTGGCCCATCTGGGCATGAGCGGCCAGCTGCTCCTCGAGGAGCCGGACGCTCCCGACGAGAAACACCTGAAGGTCCGGCTGGCCCTCAGCCCGAGTCCCGGGATGCCGGACGAGCTGCGGTTCGTGGACCAGCGCATCTTCGGCGGGCTGTCCGTCACCTCCCTCGTGCCCACGCTCGATGGCCTGCCCGGCGGGCGTGGTTCCGAGGCGCCTCTGCTGCCCGGGGAGGTCCGGAACATCGCCCGGGACCTGCTCGATCCCCACTTCAATCCTGAGGCCGTGCACCAGGTGCTCATCCGCCGGCGCAGCACGGTCAAGCGAGCCCTGCTGGATCAGAACCTCATGTCGGGCGTGGGCAACATCTACGCCGACGAGGCGCTGTGGGCCGCGCGTCTGCACGGCGAACGCTCGACGGCGACCCTGCGGCGGCCCGAGACGTTCCGGCTCCTCGACGCGTGCCGCGAGGTCATGGAACGGGCCCTGGCCGCGGGCGGCACCAGCTTCGACTCCCTGTACGTCAACGTGAACGGGGCGTCGGGGTACTTCTCCAGGTCCCTGAACGCCTACGGACGGGCAGGCCAGCCGTGCCTGCGCTGTGCTGCCGAGGGCCGGGAGACGCTCATCCGTCGGGCGTCGTTCATGAACCGCTCCTCGTACTTCTGCCCCAAGTGCCAGCGAATACGCTGACTCTTCGGGCGGTTGCTCGCGAAGATTTTTTGTGCGCTGGCCGCTCCCTACTGTGGGCATGGACTGCAGCCCCTAGCGTCCGCGCTGTTGGCCTGCTAGGAAGTATTCGTGTTTGGTCGGTGGCAAAGTCCCGAGAATGTGAAAAGCCATCAATGGGACAGAGCTCATAGTCTGGTAGGGACGGAGCATTGCATCTTGGGAACGTTGAGCCCGATTGGATTGCCAGGTTTCCATGACGAGGGGTCGCCCGGTTTCCATGAAACAAAGGGAATCCGAGACGAGCCCCCGATGTCCCTGAGCGCATTTTCGGCCCGATCGGCTCGGGGACATCAAGGCTGACATAGGGCTTGGTCACGCGGTGGCAGGGGACTGCACGATCGAGTACCCGGAGCGTGCGATAAGCGAGCCTTAGATTAAAGCTTCGTGATCTGGCCGTCGGTGCCGCCGTACAAGTCGAAGTTCCGCTCACCGATAAGTTCGATTAGATCGTCCAGAGCAGTGTCCAAGTTGATCTCGGTCTCACCGTCGTTGACTTCGAAGATTCGCAGACTCGGCTGGAACTGATTCGCGTCGACTAGCGCGAGATAGAAACGCTCGAACTGTTCCTCACGCCCCGCCGGATCGGGGCGGCGGGTGAACAGCCGTAATCTTGGGATTGCATTCTCGAAGGTGCTGTTTCGCCGGGCTGTCCCGTCAGTGGCTGCGGCCGCATCGAGAATGAAGAACGCAGCGAGTACGGCATAAGGGAACCGCCGGTGAAGCGTAACGGCTTCCACCAACATGTCGCCGCGGCGGTTCGTCAAATTCTTCTGGAAGTTGTTGCTCTTGCCGTCTCGGAACATGATGCTTTTGACTGACACGGCGAAGATCAGGCCACTTTCTTCAGTAGCCCACGAGACGTCGACCTTCTTCGCCCCAATGCCGCCAGCAAGGCGTCGCTCAGCCCCGCTCACACCTGCCTCGCCAGGGCCGGACGGGCGGGCTTCTTTCATACCGCGATCACGCAGTTCCTCCGCGAGAGCGAGTGCGATGCAGTCGGACAAGCGCTGATTATAGTTCTTCTTTGTTGGCGCGAGCTCGCTGTCGGCCGGTTTGACTCCAGCTGCCTTGATTGCGGCGGCCAGGCGGTCATCAAGCCTCGACACGACGCCCCCTTGCCGAACGTCGTGCTGAAAGTTCGATGTACTGGTCACGCAGTGCCTTAGCATCGGACCGGGATACTCCGAGCTCACCTACGAGGAGGACGTCGTCGACAAGCTTCGCCGCTTCGACCAGTCGGCCTGATCGAAGGCGCGAGCCAACCTGAGGACGCAGGGCGACCAGCTTGTCTCGCGCCGCCTCAGCAACGTCCGCGCTGGGGACGGGGAGCCGATCGGCCTCGCGTGGCTCAATCTTGAGCATGCCCCCTCCGTACGCACGGCCAACGGTCTCTGCTCCGACGAGCGTCATCGACGTTAGGGCCGCTAGCGGTAAGAGCTCTCGCCCAAGATCCCGGTGCTCGTCGGTAAGGTAGATCCCGTGGACACTGTTGAGGTGCAGCGCTCCGGCGGCATTGGTCGTGATTCGTGGGGTATCGGCGTTCATATAAGTCAAAAAGAGATCTGCGGGCTTCACGAGTGGAACCTGCCACCAGGTCTTCCGTACCCGGCACTTGTACGCCTGGTGGACTTTGGCAATTTCCCCGGCACGGATGTACTTCGCCGCTGCAGCGGAAGGATTAGAACCCGGCCGGAACAGAAATGTCGCTGAACCATTCTTGCCGAGTGCGCGCCACGCTTCGTCGGAGAGCACGAGGCCGCGTAAGTGTGAACTGCCTGGCGGGGAGAGCTTGAGGAGCTCCGCGCGAGGAATACGTCGGTCCGCGGCATCTTGGGGGCTCATAGTGAAATAACGGTTATTGCCTGTCACCATGCCGAGTGTCGTCTCGCCCCAGGCATGAAGTGTCGTGAAACCGTCGGAGGCGAGGGCACTGTACGTGCCCAGAGCTCGTGCGTTGAGTAGCGACGGCGTCCACTTTCCCGCGGGGTCGGTCGGAGCCCAGGTCGTCGCCGCGAGGGTGGTTGAAAGCGCCGCAACGTTCTGCGCCTGGTAGATCGACATGTGTTTCGCGCTGCCCTCGTCGAAACCTTCGGCGAGTAGGATGACCACATCTTCCTGTGCCTCGGCGAACACCCGCTCGGTGAAGAGCACGAGATCGATCCTCGCAAAGTGGCTGAGGAGGAACCGGCGCACCTCGGAGGCGTAGTTAACCGATAGGAGTTCGGCCGGGACCACCAATCCGAGCCGCCCGCCCTTACGCAGCATGAGCGATGAATGCACCGTGAAAGCGGCCCAGCTCGACGCTAGTCCGGAGAGGTTCACACCAGCCTGCAGCGCGGCCTCGCGCGATCGCCGACGCGCTTCGCCGGAGAAGTCTTGGTAGCGGATGTAAGGCGGATTGCCGATGACTGCGGAGTACGAGCCTGTCGGTGCCTTGAGAAAGAAGTCGCCCACAGTGATGTCAGGGTCGCCTCCAGCATCGACTACGAGCCGACGCGCCTCAGCCGCAGAGGCTGCATGGATCTCCACACCCGACACTCGTGGCAGTTGAGCCGGGTTGAGGGCGCGAAGAGCGGCGACCGCGTGTGTTAGGAACGCCGCTTCTCCGCAGGAGGGCTCCAGGACGACGTCGTCAGCGCCACGGATCGCCCAATTGACGACGAATGACGCGACTGCGTCGGGCGTGAAGAACGCCCCTCGCGCCTTGCGGAGGTCCGCTGTATCGGGATGGGCGGCGACACTCAAAGACATGCTTCCATTCTGCCGTAGACCACTGACAAAGCGAGTTCACATCGGTGTGTGGCGTACGACAAGTTCTCCAGGTGTGCCTGCCCGCCCTCACTCGTGATGAGCGTTGGTCATACATGTGGCCCCTCAAGCAGAAGGCGGATGGCTCAAGCTGGCAGCATGGAGGCGGCAAATTGGCGTGCCGCGGTAGGCTTACTGACTCTTTGGAGATGCGGGTTCCTACACGGATATGTTCTTGATGCCAAAAGGTACGTGGACGCTCGGAACTACCGATCGGGCATCCTCTAGGTGTGACATTTGATCGTCGAAGAAAATGTGGGGTTTGAGAATCTCCAGAACAGCAGTTTTTTCCCAGCCGCCTAAAAAGAATGCATCGTTCACACGGAGTCCCCACGACTTCAAAGTTCGGATAGCGCGGGCGTGAGCAGGCGCGTTGCGAGCGGTGACGATAGATACGAAGAGACGTCGCCGATAAGAGCCATCTGCTGCGACCCGATCGTCCTCAACATCTTGTATACGATTGATGGCCTCCAGTAGACCGTTCATGGGTCCGGGCGGCAATGGTGTCGTCTCGTTCTGGACTTCATGATTTCGGAATCCTTCGATGCCATTAGAAGCATAGACTTGCTCCGCGGAATCATCCGCCAACACGGCGTCGAAGTCGAAAGCAATCCTCAGGTCCTTGTCATGCGGGTTGTCGGCGGCTAGATGTCCAGCTTCACCAACTACCTGGCCGGCCGGGTATCCGAGTGAAAGTGCCGCCTTCACGTCGTCGGGATTGGCGGACAAGAAGAGTTTCATCTTGAAAGCAGGCATGAACTTGAAGGGTGAACGGCCCTGCATAAAGATCGCCCGCGTCATAGGCAGACCGTGAGACTCGATCGAACGCATCACACGTGCGCCGGTCTCCGGATCGTTTCGAGATAGCACTACGACTTCGACAAGTGGCGCTCCCTCAGTCTGCAAAGTGTTCAGGCTGAGCAGCCGCTTTATGAATGGGTACGCGATGCCGGGAGACAACTGAGTTTCGTAGTTCCGTTCCTGGAAATCTCGGTAAGCATCTTCGCCTTGCTGTTCGAACACTGAATGCGATTCGGTTAGGTCGAACAAGGCGCTGGAGGCGATACCGATGACAAGTGTGTCTTCCCCAATGGCAACCATGCCTTGAGTGTAGAGGACTTGGTGTTCGAGCTAGCATGTGCGGCGATCCAACGTGCGAAATTTCGCCCTGTGGACACGACATTGCGACCCTTTCCTTCATTGTAAGGGCGGGAGGGCGCGTCGGTATGGCCGAGAGAATAAGTAGAAGTAGCGGCCGCCGGACCGGCCCCGGCCTGTCTGACCAAGCCCCTGCGCCGCCGCGCCACCCCCCAGGAACCCCGCCATCCCGGGATAGTCTTGGGGGACGCGTATTCCTCCAACCCGTCCTGAGCCGGCCAGAGAGTCCCCACCACCGTGCACCTGAAGAACCTCACCATCCGTGGCTTCAAGTCTTTCGCCTCGGCTACGAGCTTCACGTTCGAGCCCGGCGTGACAGCCATCGTGGGGCCCAATGGCAGCGGCAAGTCCAATGTGGTGGACGCCCTCGCCTGGGTGATGGGGGAGCAGGGCGCCAAGACCCTGCGCGGCGGCAAGATGGAGGACGTCATCTTCGCCGGGACGTCCGGTCGCCCGCCGCTCGGCCGTGCGCACGTCTCACTCACCATCGACAACGCCGACGGCGATCTGCCCATCGACTACAGCGAAGTCACCATTTCCCGCACCCTGTTCCGCACGGGCGGCAGCGAGTACGCCATCAATGGGACCAGCTGCCGTCTTCTCGACATCCAGGAGCTCCTGTCCGACTCGGGTCTCGGCCGTGAGATGCACGTCATCGTGGGGCAGGGCCAGCTGGACCGCATCCTCCACGCCACCCCGGAGGACCGCCGCGGCTTCATCGAGGAGGCCGCCGGCATCCTGAAGCACCGCCGCCGGAAGGAGCGCACGCTCCGCAAGCTCGACGCCATGCAGGGCAACCTGCAGCGGCTCAGCGACCTCTCCGCCGAACTGCGCCGCCAGCTGGGACCGCTCGGGCGGCAGGCCGCCGTCGCGCGCCGGGCCCAGACCGTTCAGAGTGAACTCCGGGACGCCAAGGCGCGCCTCCTCGCCGACGATCTGGTCCGCCTCACGGGCGAGCTCGAGTCCGACGCCGCCCGCGAACAGGCTCTCCGCGAACGGATCGCCGTGGTCGAGGCAGATCTTGCGCAGGGCCGTGAACAGCAGTCCCTCGCCGAGCAGTCGGCCGCCGCGATGTCCCCGCGGATCACCCAGGCCCGCGCCACCTGGCACCAGCTGACCACCGCCCGGGAACGCCTGCGCGGTCTCGGGCAGCTCGCCACCGAACGTCACCGCCTGCTGGGCAGCTCGGAGCCGGTGACGCGTCAGAACGACGCCGAGCAGATGGAGCAGCAAGCCGTCCGGGCCCGGGAGGAAGCCGCCCGGATTGCCGCCGAGGTGGGGCAGCTGAAGGAGATGCTCGACGTCGTCGTGAACCAGCGGGCGGAAGCCGAAGCGCTCGCGCGGGCCGAGGACGCCCGGGTGACCGCCGCCCTGCGGGCCGCCGCGGACCGCCGTGAGTCGCTCGCCACCCTGAGCGGCAAGGTGGGCGCCGCACGGTCACGGGTGCAGTCGGTCGAGGCGGAGCTCGGTCGCATCCACGACTCTCTGCTGGAATGCGAACGCCGCCGCGCGACGGCGGAAGCCGAGTTCGCCTCCCAGGAGGCCGAACTCGCGGACAGCGAGTCCGGCGAGCAGGACCTGGACACCGAGTACGAGCAGGCCGCCGACGCGCTGGAATCCCTGGAAGCACAGGACGGGCGGCTCGCCGCGGAGCAGCGCGACGCCGAGCATCAGCTCGCAGCGCTCGGCGCGCGGATTGAGGCGCTCCGCCAGGCCACCGCACCCCGGGACGGCAGCGCCCACCTGGAGGGCCACCCCGGAATCCTCGGGAGCATCGCGAACGCCGTCAAGGTCACGCCCGGTCACGAGGCCGCCATCGCCGCGGCGCTCGGACCGTTCGCCGAGGCGCTCGTCGCGGACGGCGTGGAGGGCGCCGCCCGGGCGCTCGAACAGCTCAAGGATGAGGACGCCGGCCGGGCGAACGTGCTGATCGGGCGTCCCGGTGAGCTAGAGACCCCGGCACGGACCGCGTCGACGGAGACCTCCAAGGGCTCTGTTCCCACCGACGCCGTGCCGGCACACGCCGTCGTGACCGCCCACGGCCCGGGTGGGGAAGCGGTGCTCCGGCTGCTGGAGTCCGTCCTCATCGCCGAGACGCTCCAGGCCGCAGGCGAGATCCTGGCAGCGGCACCGCAATCCACCGTGGTGACACGTGAGGGCGATGTCCTCTCCGCCCACACCGCGAGCGGCGGATCCCCGGCGAGCGGTTCGCTGCTGGAAACCCAGACGGCCCTTGAGGAGACCGAGCAGCGGCTCGGCCGAGTGACCTCTGAGCTCGAGCGGCTGCGGTTCGCCCGCAAGGGACTCGCGGACCAGCTCGAGCAGGCCCGGGAACGTGCCGACGCCGCCCTGGACCGCCTGCACGAGTCTGACGCCACCCTCGCCGCCTCCGCGGAGAAGCTCGGCAGCCTCAAGGGTCAGCTGCGCTCCATCACCGCCGAGGCCGAGCGTCTGCGCGAGACCCGGGACCGCGCCCAGAAGACCCTTGCCCAGGAGAACGAGAGCCTGGAAACCCTCGCGGCCCAGCTGACCCGGGCCCACGAGGATGCCTCGCAGTCACAGGAGGGCGAGGCGATCCAGGATCAGCGGGAGACGCTGGAGACTCGCGCCCGTGAGGTCCGGGCCATGGAAGTGGACGCACGGCTCGCCTTGCGCACGGCCGAGGAACAGCTGTCCAACGGCGAACGCCGGGCGGCCGGCCTGGAACGCGCGGCGGCAAGCGAACGCCGGGCCCAGCAGGAGGCCGTGGTCCGGGCAGAACGTCGCCGGCGTCAGGCAGCGCGTGCGTCCGCCGTCGCGGAGGCCGCACGGCAGGCCGTCCTGGTGGCGGACCGCTCCGTCGACTCCGCCGCCGCGGAGCTCGCCCGCGTGGAGGAGGACGGCAGCAAGTACGACACCCTACTCGGAGGCCTGCGCGCCGGGAACGACGCCCTGGCCCGGGAACTCGCGGATCTGACCGGGTCCGCGCACCGTGATCAGCTGGCACTCACCCAGCAGCGCGCGCGGATCGAGGCCGTCGAGCAGCGGGCCATCGACGAACTCGGGCTCGGACCAGAGGAGCTCGTGGCCGAATTCGGGCCGCATCTTCCCGTGCCGTCCGTGGACGGCGCCCAGGACAAGTGGGCCGAGCTGCGGCAGGAGGTGGATGACGACGGCAATCCGGTCCCCACGGGCGTGCCGTTCGTCCGTGCCGAGCAGGAGAAGCGTCTCAAGCGCGCCGAGAAGGACCTGTCCTCGCTGGGCAAGATCAACCCCCTCGCATTGGAGGAGTTCGCCGCACTGGAGGAGCGCCATCAGTTCCTCAACACCCAGCTCGAGGACCTGAAGGCGAGCCGCAAGGACCTTCTGGACATCATCAAGGAGGTGGATGCCCGGGTGCAGGAGGTCTTCTCCCAGGCGTTCGCCGACACGTCGGAGCAGTTCGTCCACGTCTTCGGACGCCTGTTCCCGGGCGGCGAGGGCCGTCTGGTCCTGACCGATCCGGACGACATGCTCACCACCGGCATCGAGGTCGAGGCCCGGCCCGCCGGCAAGAAGATCAAGCGCCTGTCCCTGCTCTCCGGCGGCGAACGCTCCCTGACCGCCGTGGCGCTTCTCGTGGCGATCTTCAAGGCGCGCCCCTCGCCGTTCTACGTCATGGACGAGGTGGAAGCCGCCCTGGACGACGTCAACCTCGGCCGCCTCATCACGATCTTCGAGGAGCTGCGGGAGTCCAGCCAGCTGATCGTGATCACGCACCAGAAACGCACCATGGAGGTGGCGGACGCCCTCTACGGCGTCACGATGCGCGGCGACGGCGTCACCACCGTGATCTCACAGCGCATGGGGGAGTAGCCCGCGTGAGAAGCTAGGGGGGTGAATGACGTCCTCCTTCCCGTGATCCTGTCCATCGTCGGCGCCCTGGTGGTCATCGGCCTGGCGGTCCCGCTGCTTCTCAAGGGCCGCAACTCCCGGAAGTACACCAGCACGCGTGACGCGAACGATCCCGCGCGTCCCTCCTCGGGCGGCACCGCCGTTCTGGACCGCGACGACGAAGCGGCCGCCGCGCACGACGCCGCCACCTCGCCCTCCACGGGCACGCTCGTCGAAGAGCCCGTCGAGGAAGTGGTGCCTGCCGCGCCGCTCGTGGAGCGTCCCGCGCCGGTGGTCGGCCGCCTGAACCGCCTCCGGGCGCGCCTGGTCGGCTCCGGCAACATCCTCGGCAAGGGCCTGCTCGCCCTGCTCTCCAGCGACCGCATCGACGAGGACACCTGGGACGAGATCGAGGAGACCCTCCTCCTGGCCGACCTCGGCACCGAGCCGACCATGGAGCTGATGGACGCGCTCCGCGCCCGCGTGAAGGTCATGGGCACCCGTGACACCGCCGAGGTCCGCGCCATGCTGCGCGAGGAGCTCCTCAAGCTCGTCGACCCGTCCATGGACCGGACCCTCAACGTGACCCGCCATGCCGAGCGACCCGCCGTCGTGCTCGTGGTGGGTGTCAACGGCGTCGGCAAGACCACCACGGTCGGCAAGCTGGCCCGCGTGCTCGTCGCCGAGGACAAGGACGTGCTCCTGGGCGCCGCGGACACCTTCCGTGCGGCGGCCGCCGAACAGCTCACCACCTGGGGCGAGCGCGTGGGCGTGCCCACCGTCAAGTCCGATGTGGAAGGCGCCGACCCGGCGTCGGTGGCGTATGAGGCGGTGAAGGCCGGCATCGACCAGGAAGTCGACGTGGTCATGGTGGACACCGCCGGCCGCCTGCAGAACAAGACCGGCCTGATGGACGAACTCGGCAAGGTCAAGCGTGTCATCGAGAAGCTGGCCGAGGTGGACGAGGTCCTCCTGGTGCTGGATGCGACCACGGGCCAGAACGGCCTCACCCAGGCCAAGGTGTTCGCCGAGGTCGTGGACATCAGCGGCATCGTGCTCACCAAGCTCGACGGCACCGCCAAGGGCGGCATCGTCGTCGCGATCCAGCGCACCCTGGGCGTCCCGGTGAAGCTCGTCGGTCTCGGCGAAGGCCCCGATGATCTGGCGCCGTTCGACCCGGAGGCGTTCGTCGACGCGCTGCTCGACTGAGCACTTCCCCGGACCGCACCTCTCCGGACAGCTTCCGAAGGCCCCGCAGGCGAATGCCTGCGGGGCCTTCGTGCGTCCCGGGGCCGTGAACCCGGCCGTGCGTCCGGCTGCGAAACATGCCGGAAACGTTCTGGACACCGACCCTTTACGCCCGGGCCGGAAGCGTAACAACCACGCAATGAACCACCAGGCCAGGTGAAACACGGGAGGCCGAAAGTTGAATGCAGGACGCCCCGGCGTCAGAAAGAACCACGGGCACCTCGCGAGAGAGCCCCTTCGAGAAAGGACCGAAAGCCATGGAACTTACCGCCAGCAATGTGTGGGTCATGGTGGCTGCGGCCCTGGTGTTGTTCATGACGCCCGGCCTGGCATTCTTCTACGGCGGCATGACCCGTGCCAAAGCCGCCCTGAACATGATGATGATGAGCTTCATCTCCATCGGCATCGTCGGCGTGGTGTGGGTCCTATGGGGATCCTCCATGAGCGGCGGCGAAGGCGTTTTCGAACTGTTCGGCAACCCGTTCGCCACCTTCGGTCTGGAGAACGTCAGCACCCCTGACGGCCTGATCAAGGCCGGCTACGCCGCCACCTTCGCCATCATCACGGTGGCCCTGATCTCCGGCGCCATCGCGGACCGTGCGAAGTTCGGCGCCTGGGCGCTCTTCGTGCCGGTCTGGGTGACCCTGGTCTACTGCCCGATCGCGTTCATGGTGTGGGGCGGCGGTCTCTTCGGCCCCGACGGCGCCATCGGCAAGGCGCTCGGCCCGGCCATCGACTTCGCCGGCGGCACCGTGGTGCACATCAACGCCGGTGTCGCGGGCCTCATCCTCGTCCTGATCATCGGCAATCGCCGCGGCTTCGGCAAGGACCCGAACCACCGCCCGCACAACATCCCGTTCGTCATGCTCGGTGCGGCGATCCTCTGGTTCGGCTGGTTCGGCTTCAACGCCGGCGCCGCCACCACCGCGCAGCAGGGTGGCCTCATCTGGATCAACACCCTCGCAGCTCCGGCCGCCGGTATGCTCGGCTGGCTCGTGACCGAGCGGATCCGTGACGGCCACCCCACCTCGCTGGGCGCCGCGTCCGGTGTGGTCGCCGGTCTGGTCGCCATCACCCCCGCCTGTGCCAACGTCAGCCCGGTGGGCGCCATCGGTCTGGGCATCGTGGCCGGTGTGGCCTCCGCCCTGGCCGTCGGCCTCAAGTTCCGCTTCGGCTACGACGACTCCCTGGACGTGGTGGGTGTCCACCTGGTCTCCGGCCTCATCGGCACCGTCGCACTGGGCTTCATCGCCATCCCGCTCGAAGGCTCCCGTGCCGGCCTCTTCTACGGCGGCGGCTGGGACCAGCTGTGGTCGCAGCTGGCGGCGGCAGGCTTCTCCATGGTCTACACCGCGGTTCTGACGGCCATCATCGGCTTCGCCATCCACAAGACGCTCGGCTTCCGGGTCTCGGAGGAGCAGGAGGAGATCGGCGTGGACCTGTCCCTCCACGCGGAGTCGGCTTACGAGTTCGGCATCGCCGGTCAGGGTGGCACCTTCCAGCCGCACGGTTCGCTGGAGGCCATCTCCGAGGCGCTGGACCGCCGGGCAGCAGAGTTCCAGCGGGATTCCGCCGGATCCAAGAAGAGCGCAGGCAAGGATCGCAAGGAGAGTGTTGACGCATGAAACTCGTCACGGCAATCGTCCGCCCGGAGAAGCTCGAGAGCATCCGCGAAGGTCTTGAAGCGTACGGGGTCCAGGGACTCACGGTGAGCGCGGCCAGCGGCTACGGCCGTCAGCGCGGCTACACCGAGGTCTACCGTGGGGCTGAGTACAACGTGAACCTCCTGCCGAAGCTGCGGGTCGAGGTCCTGGCCACGGACGAGACGGCGGATGACGTCGTGGACGTCATCATCGCCAGTTCCAACACCGGCCGCGCCGGTGACGGCAAGGTCTGGTCCGTGGACGTGTACGAAGCGGTCCGGGTCCGGACCGGAGAACGCGGAGCAGCCGCCATTTAGCGGAGCTGTTCCGGCCTCCCGCCGCACGGGAGGCGCCCTTCCTCCCCAACACGATCACCTCCCCCCAACGACGACGGCGACGCACCCGGCCAGGGCGCGTCGCCGTCGTCGTGCGTTCGGAGAGTGCGGGTCAGCTCTCGGTGACCGGCCCCCGGGAGCCCGCCGGGTAGTCCTCAAGCGGGACGCGCCCGTGGGACCACGCGGAGAGGACGGGATCCACGATCCGCCAGCAGTCCTCCGCCACGTCGGCGCGCACGGAGAGCAGCGGGTCGCCATGCAGCACGCCGTCCAGGACTTCGCCGTAGGGGAGCAGCGCCGAGGAGTGCAGTTCGGTCACCAGCTCCGCGCGGGAGAGTTCGAAGCCGTTCCCGGCGCTCGTGACGTCCAGGCCGATGCTGAGGGTGTCCGGTCCGAACCCGATGCGCAGTTCGTCCGGCTGGTCCGTGCCGCTGAAGCCGGCCGGCAGGTGCGCCAGGGGGCGGAAGCGGACCACGGCTTCCTTGCGGCGCGTGCCCATGGCCTTGCCGGTGCGGAGGATGAACGGCACCCCGGCCCAGCGGGTGTTGTTGATCTCGACGCGGACCTCGGCGAACGTTTCGGTCTCGCGCTCCGGGTGCACGCCTTCCTCTGCGACGTAGTCGGGGACCTTCCGGCCGCCGATCTTGCCAGCGGTGTACCGGGCGCGCCGCGTGTTGCGGCGGAAGGGCGTGGCGACGCGGCTGGCCCGCAGCACGGTGGCGATGCCGTCGCGCAGATCCCGTTCGCCGAGGGTTGCCGGGGGTTCCATGGCCATGAGCGCCATCACCTGCAGCAGGTGGCTCTGGATCATGTCGCGCAGGGCGCCCGCGGAGTCGTAATATCCCGCGCGGCCTTCCAGCGCGAGGTCCTCCTCGAAGGCGATCTCCACCTCGGCCACGTTGTCGCGGTTCCAGAGCGGCTCGAAGAAGCGGTTCGCGAAGCGCATGCCGATGATGTTGAGCACCGTGGACTTGCCGAGGAAGTGGTCCACCCGGTGGATGTGCTCCTCGGGGACCAGGCGGCGCAGGGTGCCGTTGAGTTCGCGGGCGGAGGCTGCGTCGGAGCCGAACGGCTTTTCCAGGACCAGGCGCGTTCCGAACGGCACTTCCTCGGGGGCGAGCGACTCGCAGGCGAGCTGGCTGATGCGCGGCGGCAGGGCGAAGAAGACCGCTACGGGGCCGTCGAGCGAGGCGAGCAGGCCTGCGAGGGCGCCGGGGGCGGTGACGTCCACCTGGCGGTACTGCGAGGTGGCCATGAGCTCCTTCCAATGGGCGCTCGCCTCCTCGCCGGCATCCAGCGGGAGGGCCTTCGCGAGCCGCCGCTGCCACTTGCTGGGCGTCCAGGGCTCGGTCCCCGCACCCACCAGGGTGAGCCCGGGAGCCCGGCCGGCGGAGACCAGGGAGGCGAGCCCTGGCAGCAGGAGCCGTCCCGTGAGGTCGCCCGAGGCGCCGAGGATGAGCAGTGTCTTGATGTCCTGGGCCCGGGATCGCCGGGCGCGTCGCGTACTGGTCACCATGCCAGCATGCCATCTCGTCAGTCCGACTTGGTACCCTAGAAAGCTGAAAGCCCGTGCCACCCTGGCGCGGGGCCCTGTGAGGGGTTCCATCCCTCACCGGGGTGAAGTCCTGGAACCTCCATCCGAAAGAAGTGCGCGGCGCGTGTTCAATTCACTCTCTGACCGGCTCACAGCGACGTTCAAGAACCTCCGCGGCAAAGGCCGCCTGAGCGAGGCCGACGTCGACGCCACCGTGCGCGAGATCCGTCGCGCCCTGCTGGATGCCGACGTCGCCGTGCCCGTGGTGCGTGAGTTCGCCTCCCGCGTGAAGGAGCGCGCCCTCGGCGCCGAGGTCTCCGCTGCGCTGAACCCGAGCCAGCAGATCGTCAAGATCGTCAACGAGGAACTCGTCACGATCCTGGGTGGCGAGACCCGCCGTCTGCGCCTGGCGAAGAACCCGCCCACCGTGATCATGCTCGCGGGTCTCCAGGGCGCCGGTAAGACCACCCTCGCCGGCAAGCTCTCCAAGTGGCTCAAGGGCCAGGGTCACAGCCCCCTGCTGGTGGCCTGCGACCTCCAGCGTCCCAACGCCGTGACGCAGCTCCAGGTGGTCGGCCAGCGTGCCGGCGTGCCGGTCTTCGCACCGCACCCGGGCACCACCAGCGAATTCGACGTCCCCACCGGCGATCCGGTGGCCGTCGCCGAGGCGGGTGTGGCCGAGGCCCGCCAGAAGCTGCACGACGTGGTCATCGTGGACACCGCCGGCCGTCTCGGTGTGGACGCCGAGATGATGGACCAGGCGCGCCGCATCCGCGAGGCGATCAACCCGGACGAGGTCCTGTTCGTCATCGACGCGATGATCGGCCAGGACGCCGTCAACACGGCCAACGCCTTCCATGAGGGCGTCGACTTCACCGGCGTCGTGCTCTCCAAGCTCGACGGCGACGCCCGCGGCGGCGCCGCCCTCTCGGTCGCCTCCGTGACCGGCAAGCCCGTCATGTTCGCCTCCACCGGCGAAGGCGTGGACGACTTCGAGCTCTTCCACCCGGACCGCATGGCCTCCCGCATACTCGACATGGGCGACATCCTGTCCCTCATCGAGCAGGCCGAGCAGAACTGGGACAAGGACGAAGCCGCCCGGATGGCGAAGAAGTTCGCCGACCAGGAGGACTTCACCTTCGAGGACTTCCTCGCCCAGATGCAGCAGATCCGCAAAATGGGCTCGATGAAGAAGATGCTCATGATGATGCCGGGCGCACAGAACATGCGTCAGCAGCTGGAGCAGTTCGACGAGCGCGAGATCGACCGTGTCGAGGCGATGGTCCGCTCCATGACCCCGCACGAGCGTGTGGCCCCCAAGATCATCAACGGCTCGCGCCGTGCCCGCATCGCCCGTGGTTCCGGCGTGCACGTCTCCGAGGTCAACGGCCTCCTGGAGCGCTTCGGTCAGGCCCAGAAGATGATGAAGAAGATGGCGCAGGGCGGTATGCCCGGGATGCCCGGCATGTCGATGGGCGCCGGTGGCGGCACGGCCCGCAAGGCGGCCAAGAAGAACACCGGCAAGAAGAAGGCCCGCTCGGGCAACCCGGCCAAGGCCGCTCAGGAGCTGCGCGAGGCCGAGGCCCGGAAGGCGAACCGCGCCCCGTCCGGTGCCGCTTTCGGGCAGCAGGCGCAGGACTTCGACCCGTCCACCATGGAGCTCCCCAAGGGCTTCGAGAAGTTCCTGGGCAAATAGGGTTTGGTCCTGAACAGCACCGGCGCGCTGCCCCGGGTGGTCTTCGTCCCCGGGCGTGACGCGTCCGGGGCCGCCGCCTGGCCGCGGCAGCACGGACTGGCGCTCGAATTCGACGCCCTGTTCCTCAAGCAGCCGGACGGTCAAGCGCTGGACGCCGCAGCGGTCCTTGGCACGATGGCCGACGTTCCGTCCGTGATCGTGGCGCATGGTGAGGGCGCGACGGCGGCCGTGCAGGCCGCCGTCGAGCACTCCTCTCTGGTGCGGGCGTTGGTGCTGTGCGAACCGTGGCTGCCGGACCTCACCGCGCCCCGTCCCCAGGGGACCGAAGGCGCGATCATCCCGGGTGTCCCGATGCTCGTGCTCTCGGGCGGCTGGGAGCCCGCCTATGAGCGCACGGCCCGGCTCCTGGCCGAGTCCGGCGCGGAACACGTCGTCGCGCCGGGAGCGCACCGTCCGCAGGACTCCTCCGAGGGGGCGGCCGCGATCAAGGACTTCCTCCGCCGCACCGCCTGAACAGTACCGCCTGAACAGCGCCGCCGGACAGACGCGCTGCGGGGCCACTTGAGGCCGGCTCCGGACGGATCATCCGGCACCAAGTGACCCCGCATTCCTGCGACTCAGTCCTGGGGCGCGCCCACCGGGATCGATTCCACGTAGACCTTGCCGCCCTGGGACTGGAACTCCCGGCTCTTCGCCGCCATCCCGGCCAGTGCTTCCTGAGCCAGCGCCTCCTGAGCCAGTGCCTCTTCCACCGTGGCCTCCTGGGCTTCCCGGGAACCGAAGTCCCGCCGGATGTCCTGGGAGATCCTCATGGAACAGAACTTCGGCCCGCACATCGAACAGAAGTGTGCCGTCTTGGCCGGTTCGGCAGGCAGCGTCTCGTCATGGAAGGCCTCGGCCGTGGCGGGGTCGAGGGACAGCGAGAATTGGTCCTTCCAGCGGAACTCGAACCGGGCCTTGGACAGGGCGTCGTCCCGTTCGTGCGCCCCTGGGTGCCCCTTGGCCAGGTCCGCCGCGTGGGCCGCGATCTTGTACGTGATCACGCCGGTCTTCACGTCGTCCTTGTTCGGCAGTCCCAGATGTTCCTTGGGCGTGACGTAACACAGCATGGCCGTGCCGTAGCGGGCGATCTCCGTGGCGCCGATGGCCGAGGTGATGTGGTCGTAGCCGGGGGCGACGTCCGTCACGAGCGGGCCGAGCGTGTAGAACGGGGCGCCGTCGCAGAGCTCCTGCTGACGTTCGACGTTCCCGCGGACCAGGTGGAACGGGATGTGCCCGGGGCCTTCGACCATGACCTGCACGTCGTGCTCCCACGCCCGTTTGGTCAGCTCGGCCAGCGTGTCCAGCTCGGCGAACTGCGCGGCGTCGTTGGCGTCCGCCGTCGAGCCGGGCCGCAGGCCATCGCCCAGGGAGAACGCGACGTCGTACTGCGCGAAGATCTCGCAGAGTTCGTCGAAGTGCGTGTAGAGGAAGTTCTCCCGATGGTGCGCCAGGCACCAGCCGGCCATGATGGAGCCACCGCGGGAGACGATGCCCGTGACGCGGTCCGCCGTGAGCGGCACGTACCGCAGGAGCACCCCGGCGTGGATGGTCATGTAGTCCACGCCCTGCTCGCACTGTTCGATGACGGTGTCCCGGAAGACCTCCCAGGTGAGGGCCGAGGCGTCGCCGTTGACCTTCTCGAGTGCCTGGTAGATGGGCACGGTGCCGATCGGCACGGGGGAGTTCCGCAGGATCCATTCGCGCGTGGTGTGGATGTCGTCCCCGGTGGAGAGATCCATGACGGTGTCTGCACCCCAGAGGGTGGCCCAGTGGAGTTTGTCCACCTCCTCGGCGATGGAGCTGGTCACCGCCGAGTTTCCGATGTTGGCGTTGATCTTGACCAGGAAGGCCTTGCCGATGATCATCGGCTCGGACTCCGGGTGGTTGATGTTGGCCGGGATGATCGCCCGACCGGCCGCAAGCTCCGAGCGGACGAGTTCCACCGGGCAGTTCTCGCGGAGTGCCACGAACCGCATCTCCGGGGTCACGATCCCAGCGCGGGCGTAGTGCATCTGAGTCACCCGTTTGCCGGGCCGTGCCTTCAGCGGCGGGCGCTGCGCACCCTGCCACTCTTCGGAGGCGGCTCCTCGACGCGCGGCCGAGCGGCCGTCGTCGAGCAGATCACGCTGACGCCCCTCATACTCTTCGACGTCGCCGCGGGATCGGATCCAGCCGGCGCGGAGGTCCGGCAGGCCGTGTTCGGGATCGCTGCCCGGCCCCACCGTCCGGTACGCCTGGAACGGCGGGTTGGCCGCGCCGTCGGGGGAGTTGTTCAGCTGGATGCTCGTCACGGGGACGGCGATGCCGTCGTCTCCCGTGAGGAATTCCAGGCTGTGGGCAGGGGATTGCTGCAAGGATTTCATCGGTACTCACTTCCTTCGCCGGCATTACCCGGTCAGGTTCTACGGTCCGGACAGTGTCAGTCCGATCTCAGCCCCTCCTGGGACACCCGTGTGGTCGCGAACACCGTAGCACGGTCCGGACGGGGTGGTCCGCAACGCCCGGACGGCGACCGTCATCTCCCGCTCGCAGGCTCACTGACCTACGCTTGAAGCCATGCCGGACATGCGACGTCACCCAGTCATCGAGTTCACGGGCCCCGTTCTGCTGGGGCCGGACGACGAAGCGCTCGGGCTCTGGTCCGTCGACGGGCGCCTGACCTTCAGGATGCCCGCAGTGGAGCCGGACCTCAGGCTGGACGGCTGGGTGGTTCCGGGTCTGGTGGATGCTCATTGCCACATCGGCCTGGTCGAGGGCGGCGCCGCGGATGAAGCCACCTCACTGGCGCAGGCACGCGCCGATCTGTCCGCGGGCACTCTTCTGGTGCGCGACGCCGGGTCCCCGGCGGACACCCGCTGGCTCACCGACCGGGCGGACGCGCCGCGCATCATCCGGGCGGCCCGCCACGTCGCCGCCTCCCGTCGCTACCTCCGCGGTCTGGCTCTCGAGGTCGAGGACCGGGACCTCGTGGAGACCGTCCGCGAGCAGGCCCGTCTGTCCGTGGCCACTGATCCGCGCGGCTGGGTGAAGCTGGTGGGGGACTGGATCGACCGTGACGCCGGCGACCTCCGCCCGTCCTTCCCCGCTGAGCTGGTCGCGGAGGCGATCTCCGCGGCCCACGAAGAAGGCGCCCGGGTCACGGCCCACTGCTTCGGCGAGGAGGTCCTGGACGATGTCATCGCCGCCGGGATCGACTGCGTCGAACACGCGACGGGCCTCCAGCCCGAGCATCTGCCCCGGCTCGTGGAGGCGAACATCCCGATCGTTCCCACCCTGATCAACATCGCCACGTTCCCGGACATCGTCGCCCAGGCCGAGCCGAAGTTCCCGGTCTACGCGGCCCACATGCATGCCCTCTGGGAGGGACGGTACGAGAACGTCGCCCGCGCCTACGCCGCCGGGGTGCAGGTCTTCGCGGGCACGGATGCGGGCAGCGTGATCGCACACGGGCGGATCGCGGACGAGGTCGCGGAGCTGCACCGTGCCGGGCTGCCGTCCGTGGTCGCCCTTGATGCGGCGTGCTGGTCCGCCCGCGAATGGCTCGGGGCGGAGAACCTCGAGGAAGGCGCTCCCGCCGATGTGGTGCTGTACGCGCAGGACCCGCGGAGGAACCTGGGCACGCTGGCGGCGCCCCGACGTGTGGTGCTGAACGGTGACCTGCCCGGGGAGAAACGCCCCAGCGGTATGGAATAAATTGAAGCTTCAAGTAATTTAAGAGGTATGAACACTTCGCTCCCGCACTCCCAGGACCTCCTCCCCGCAGATCTGAGCATGGGGACCGTCATGCTCAAGGTCGCCGACATGAACCTCATGAGCGACTACTACCAGCGCGCGCTCGGCCTGGAAGTCGTCGCGGAGCAGGACGGCGGCCTCTACCTCGGCCGCGGCGACTCCGCCCTCGTCCACCTGGAGCCGGCCGCCGGACTGCAGCTGCCGGGCCGGGGAGAGGCCGGCCTCTTCCACACGGCGCTCCTCTTCGAGGATCAGGCGTCCCTCGCCGCCACCCTGGCCACCGCCGCGTCCTATGACGCCCGGCTCTTCCAGGGCAGCGCCGACCACCTGGTCAGTCAGGCGTTCTACTTCGGCGACCCTGAGGGCAACGGCATCGAGCTGTACTACGACCGCCCGCGCAGCGAGTGGTCCTGGGACGGGAGCACCGTCGTCATGGACTCGCTGCCCCTGGACCCCAACGGCTACCTTGGCGAGCACCTGAGTGAAGCGGCACTGCAGCAGCAGCGGCACGCGCGTGCCGACGTCGGGCATGTGCATCTGCAGGTGGGCGATGTCCCCACCGCCGCGCGCTTCTACGTGGACACGCTGGGCTTCGAGCGCACCGCCGAGATCGGGAACAGCGCGCTCTTCGTCTCGGCCGGCGGCTACCACCACCACATGGCCATGAACGTCTGGAACAGCCGCGGCGCAGGTCCGCGCAAGGACACGCTGGGGCTCGGCGAGGTGCTCCTCCACGTCCCCGCGGACGACGACGTCGCGGCGCTCGCCGACCGCCTGCGGGTCGCCGGGGTGGGTCACCACCACACCGGTGCGGAATTGCGCTTCGAAGACCCGTGGCGCAACCAGGTGCGCGTCGCGGTGGGATAGCCTGAAGCCATCCGGCTCCAGTCGTCCTGGAGAACCGGGAACCCCCAGCGCCACCGACGAACCCGAGGATGTCATGAGCCAGTCGAACGCTTTCGTAGAGGTCTTCATCGCCACTCACCAGGAGGCCCTTCAGCGGGCCAAGGCTTTGTCCGGGGGTGCGGCTCCCGACGGGTCGGCACTCCGGATCCCCGGCATCAGTGATTTCGAGGTCGAGCAGCTGTGCTCCTTGGCGGCGCAGGCCGTGCACACCCAGGGTGAACAGGAACTCGAGATGGCGGACATCGCCGTCGACGAGCTGTACGCCTTCCCGGCCTCCGCCGTCCGCGTCCTGGAGGAACTGCCCGGCTACCAGAGCGACGGCGACGACCCGGCGCTCCAGTCCGTGGCGGTCCAGTGGGCGGCTGACGAGGACGTGCCGTTCGCGGCCGGTGAGGCGCAGCAGTACCTGCTCGCCCTGTCCGCGCTCGCCGGCAGGACCGATTCCTCCTCCCGGAACCGGCTGTACTTGTACTCGGCCTGAGGCTCGCGAAAGGCGCGTGGGCGCCGGCCTGGAGAGGCCGGCGCCCACGCGCCTTTCTGTTGCCGGGAAGCCGGCGAATCCGGCTCAGGACGGGCCGGTCGCGGTGACCCGCACCGTCACCTCGTCCAGTTTGGGCAAGTGCCGTTTCAGGGATTTCTTGGCGTCTTCCGCGACCAGATCGGCCTCGGCGAGCGTGAGGGCCGAGGTGTGGACGACGGCGTCGCCGTGCAGACGGTGACCGACCCAGCGGAGGCGCACGCGCTCGACCGCCTCGATTCCCGCGACGTGTTCGAGGGCGTGCTCGGCGCGGTCCACGAGTTCCGGTTCGATGCCGTCCATGAGCCTGCGACCCACGGAGCGTACGGTGCCGATGAGCAGCACGGCGATCATGATCGAGATCAGCAGCCCGATCAGGGGATCCGCGAGCGGGAAGCCGAGCAGGACTCCAATGCCGCCGAGGACCACGGCGAGTGACGTGAAGCCATCCGTGCGGGCATGCACGCCGTCGGCGACCAGTGCCGCGGAACCGATCCGCCGTCCGACCCGGATGCGGTAGACCGCCACCGCCTCATTGCCGAGGAAGCCGATGACGCCGGCAGCGATCACCCAGCCGATGTTCTGCACCGGGCGTGGCGTGATGATCCGGTCCACGGCCTCCCAGGCGGCGACCACGGAGGAGAGGGCGATCATGAGCACGATGAACAGCCCGGCCAGATCCTCCGATCTGCCGAAGCCGTAGGTGTAGCGCCGGGTTGCGGCCCGGCGGGAGAGCACGAAGGCGATCCACAGCGGTACCGCCGTCAGAGCGTCGGACAGATTGTGGATGGTGTCGGCCAGCAGTGCCACCGAACCCGAGAAGGCCACCACTCCGGCTTGGGCGGCCGTGGTGAGCAGCATGATGACGAGGCTCAGTTTCAGAGCCCGGATGCCTTCCGAATGCGCTTCAAGGGCGTCATCGATCGAGTCTGACGTGTCGTGGGAATGCGGGACGAAGAGCCCGTGAAGGAAGCCCCTCAGACCGGAGGAGTGCGCGTGGCCATGGCCATGGTCATGGCCATGGTCATGGCCGTGATCGTGGGAGTGCCCGTGCGCTCCGTGGCCGTGCTGATGTCCGGCGTCGTGCGCGTGTCCGTGCGCGTGCTCGTCCTTCGTCATGCCTCGCCCTGACCGGTGTGGTGGTGGCGCGGGAGGCCGCCGAGGGAGTGCTCCGCCTGGAAGATCGCGTCGGAGACGAGCTGGGAGGCGTGCTCGTTCTCGAGCCGGTAGAACACCCGCTGTCCTTCCTGACGGGTGGCGACGATCCGGGCCATCCGCAGCTTGGCCAGATGCTGTGAGACTGCGGCGGGGGACTTGCCCACCAGCTCGGCGAGGTGATTGACGGAGAGTTCCTCCTCGCGTCGCAGGGCCAGAATGATCCGCACCCGGGTGGCATCCGCGAGCAGGGTGAAGACCTCCACGGCGAGTTCCACGTACTGACCGTCGGGATCCATTCCGCATATCTGCTTATCTGCGTCCATACGCAGATTATTGCACGATGGCAACGCGGGGTCTCGTGGAAGGGGAGGGGAGTGCGCGCGGAGCCCGCCGACGCTGCCTGGCTCGATGTCCGGCGTCGGGCCCCGACGGTTCAGTGCGCTGCGCGGCGCATTAGGCACCCTTGGCCGTCTCTGGCATAATGGACGGGTACCTGATCTGCGTGGCCCCTCTTCCCGTGCATGATCATGTTCCTTTCGAACCCTCCAGTATGGCCCGCCCCACGGGAGCAGAACGCTGGGTTCAACCCCGTTTCAGAAACAGGAGTGACCACAACAGTGGCCGTTAAGATTCGCCTTAAGCGCTTCGGCAAGATGCGCGCACCGTACTACCGTATCGTCGTTGCGGATTCCCGCACCCGCCGCGATGGCCGTGCCATCGAGGAGATCGGCAAGTACCACCCCACCGAGCAGCCCTCCTACATCGAGGTCGACTCCGAGCGTGCTCAGTACTGGCTGTCCGTTGGCGCTCAGCCGACCGAGCAGGTTCTGAACCTCCTCAAGATCACCGGTGACTGGCAGAAGTTCAAGGGTCTCCCGGGCGCCGAGGGCACCCTGAAGACCAAGGAAGCCAAGCCGGCGTTCGTGGCTCCGTCCACCGACTCCGTCGTCATGCCGGAAGCCATCACCCCGAAGGCCAAGAAGGCTGAGGAGGCTTCCGAGGAAGCCGCCGAGACCACCGAGGCTGAGTAGTTGCTTCCCGAGGTTCTTGAGCACTTGGTCCGCGGCATCGTGGACAGCCCCGAGGATGTCTCCGTCGCCGCCAAGAACGGCCGCCGCGGTGAGAGCCTCGAGGTTCGTGTGAACGACGACGACCTGGGCCGAGTCATCGGCCGTCAGGGCCGTACGGCACGCGCGCTCCGCACGGTGGTGGGTGCCCTCTCCGAGGGTGGCCCCATCCGCGTGGACGTCGTCGACGGCGAACGCCGTCGTTAGAACCGGCCTGCGAAGACAAGGCTAAAGCCGGAACGGCCCCTCCGCCCTCGTGGTGGAGGGGCCGTTCCCGTCAGATGACATCCTCAGAAGACCTTCACGGTGTAAACCCGGCGCTCCCGGCGCCATCGACAGACATGAATTGGTAGGTGGAACATGCAGCTCCAGGTTGCACGCTTGGGCAGGCCGCACGGCATCCGTGGGGAAGTCACCGTCGAACTGTTCACGGACGATCCCGAAGGGCGTTTCGCGCCCGGCGCCGAGTTCGTGACCGAGCCCGCGGCCAACGGCCCGCTCACCGTGACCAGCGCGCGCTGGAACAAGGGCACGCTCCTGCTCGGCTTCGACGCTGTGCGGGACCGCAACCGTGCCGAGGAACTCCGTGGCACCTACCTGTTCGTGGACAGTGACGAACTCGAGGACGACGGTGAGGACGAAGGCTGGTACGAGCACGAACTGCTCGGCCTGGAGGTCCGTGTGGGTGACGAGAAGGTCGGCACCGTCGTCGAACTCCGCACCATGCCCGTGCAGGACCTTCTGGTCATCCGCACCGTCGACGGCCGGGACGTGCTGATCCCGTTCGTAGACGAGATCGTTCCCGAGATCGACCCTGAAGAGGGTTACGTCCTGCTCACCCCGCCGCCGGGACTGCTGGAACTGAACGCCGAGCAGGAGGGCTCCGCCCCGTCCGGCGACGAGGCCTGACCCATGCGCATCGACGTCATCAGCATCTTCCCGGAGTACCTGCAACCGCTGGGGCTTTCGCTGCTCGGCAAGGCCCGCCAGGACGGCCTCCTGTCGCTCGAGGTCCACGACCTCCGCGACTTCACGACCGACCGGCACCGCACCGTGGATGACACCCCCTACGGCGGCGGCGCCGGGATGGTCATGAAGCCCGAGCCGTGGGCCCAGGCGCTCGAATCGGTCCTGCCGGTGGAGGGGACGCGGGAGGGCAAGCCGGTCCTGATCGTTCCGTCTCCCGCTGGCGCGCGCTTCACCCAGGCGATGGCGTACGAGCTGGCCGAGGAGCCGCAGCTGGTCTTCGCCTGCGGGCGGTACGAAGGCATCGATGAGCGCGTGATCGACTGGGCGCAGGAGCACTTCGACGTCCGGCCCGTCAGCCTGGGCGACTACGTTCTGAACGGCGGTGAGGTGGCCGTCATGGCCATGGTCGAGGCGATCGGCCGGCTGGTGCCCGGTGTGGTGGGGAACGCCGAGTCCCTCGTGGAGGAGTCGCACTCCGACGGCCTCCTCGAGTACCCCGTCTACACCAAGCCCTCCTCCTGGCGGGACCACGAGGTCCCCGAAGTCCTGCTGTCCGGGAACCACGGCAAGATCGCCCAGTGGCGCCGTCACCAGCAGTACGCCCGGACGGCCGAGCGCCGGCCGGACCTGCTCGCGGACTTCGACGCGGCGAAGCTGCCCCGCGCGGACCGCGAGGCGTTCTCGGCGCTGGGATACGACGTCGTCGGCGGCCGGCTGGTGCGCCGTCCCGAGAGCGGCGACGCCGGAGCCTGACGCGCCGCGCGCTGACACCGGCAGGGGAACGCTTCCCTCGCCGGCCAGCGGATTGGCCTCGCCCCCGTGGCTGTGGCAAAATTGATTCTTGGTGTCCATTGGGCTGCCGCCTGCCACAGGGGGTGTGCCGTCAACAAGAGGACCACCGCGGAACCCACAAGGGAACCGCGGCTTGCAACTTCAGCACCGTGCCCGGCTCCGGCCGTCGCGGGGCTGGCTACCCAAGCGGATGACCTGTGGCGCCCGCCAGGAGTATGGATATGAACATCCTCGATTCCATCGATGCAGCGTCGCTGCGCAACGATGTCCCCGACTTCCGCCCCGGCGACACCCTCAAGGTGCACGTCAACATCATCGAAGGCAAGAACAGCCGTGTTCAGGTCTTCCAGGGCTTCGTCATGGGTCGTCAGGGCGCCGGCGTGCGCGAGACCTTCACGGTCCGCAAGGTCTCCTTCGGTGTCGGCGTGGAGCGTACCTTCCCGGTGCACTCCCCGATCATCGAGAAGATCGAGCTCGTCACCCGTGGTGACGTGCGCCGCGCCAAGCTGTACTACATGCGCAAGCTCCGCGGCAAGGCTGCGAAGATCAAGGAAAAGCGCGACTTCAGCAACTCCAAGTAAGTCTTCAGGTCTGCGTCTCCGCTCCGGCAGGACGCTCCTGGGATTTTCCTTCGCATGAAGACGACAAAACGCCAGAACCCTCTGCGGGGCTGGCGTTTTGTCGCTTCCGGGGTGGTTCTCGCCATCCTCCTGGTCTCCTGCGTCCGCGCCCTGTGGGTGGATGTGTATTACATCCCCTCCGCCTCCATGGAGCCGCTGCTGCAGGAGGGGGACCGGATCGCCGTGTCCCGCACGGCCTTCCAGCGCAGCGTGCCGCAGCGTGGCGACCTCGTCGTCTTCGATGGGCGGGGCTCACTGGACCCGGCGGAGAGCGGGCGGGGGCCCGTGATCGACGCGTTCACGTCGATCGGGCAGTGGCTCGGCGTGATCGGGCACGACACCGTGTATGTGAAGCGCGTCATCGGCGTGGGCGGGGACCGGGTGCGCTGCTGCACCGTGGACGGGAAACTCGAAGTGAACGGGAAGCCCCTGCAGGAAAGCTATCTGTTTCCTGGAGACACGGCGAGTGACTTCACGTTCGACGTGAAAGTGCCGGAGGATCGTCTGTGGGTCATGGGCGATCACCGCTCCGTGTCCCGCGACTCACGGTCGCTGCTCGGGGCCCCGGGCGGCGGCATGATCGCGCTCGACCGTGTCATCGGACGGGCGGAGAGCATCGTGTGGCCTCTTGATAGATTTGGACAGATTCCGTCACCGGCAACTGGCCCGTGACCTGACCGGAAGGACGGCATTGGGAGCACACCTTCCCGAACCGGAACCCCAGCCTGAAGAGGCTCCGCAGGATCGCAAGAGCCGCGCACAGCAACGGAAGAAGGACCACCCGCTGCTGTCCTTCGTCAAAGAGATCGGTGGCATCGTCGCCGCCGCGGTGCTGCTGTCCTTCCTCATCAAGACGTTCCTGTTCCAGGCCTTCTTCGTGCCGAGCCCCTCGATGGTCCACACCCTCGAAGTCGATGACCGGATCTTCGTGAACCGCCTGGTGCCCAATCCGATCGCCCTGGAACGGGGCGACGTGGTGGTCTTCCGCGACACCAAGGGCTGGCTGCCGCCCGCCCCGGTGGAGAACCGCGGGCCGCTCGCCTGGGTGGGGGACGTCCTGGTCTTCCTCGGTCTCCAGCCGGACGACACCAAGCAGTACCTGGTCAAGCGGCTCATCGGCCTGCCCGGCGACCACGTGGTCTGCTGTGACGCCCAGGGGCGGATCCAGATCAACGGCGCGAGCCTGAACGAGAAGTACATCAACCCGGACAGCACCCCTGTGGTGAAGCCCTTCGACGTGGTCGTGCCCGAGGGCAAGATCTGGGTCATGGGGGACAACCGGAACGACTCGGCCGACTCCCGTTCTCACGTGGCCGGTCCGGGCAGCGGATTCGTCGATATCAAGGACGTCCAGGGCCGTGCCGCGGTGATCGTGCTGCCGCTGAACCGCATGTCCGTGCTGGACAACTACCCTGACGTGTTCAAGGACGTCCCCGCCCCGTCCAAGGCGGCTGAGGACAGCCGCCCGGATCAGGGCGCGGCCGCGGGCACGACGCACTCGGGGGAGTAGCCGATGCCTGCCCCCACCCTCGACATGGAACGGTCGCTGGCCGGGCCGTCCGTCCGGTACCTCGCCTGCCTCGATGAGGTGGGACGCGGCGCCCTGGCCGGACCGGTGAGCGTGGGGCTGACCGTGCTCGACCTCACGGCCCTCGTGGAGCTGCCGGACGTGCGGGACTCCAAGCTGCTCAAGGCGGCGCGCCGGGAGGAACTCGCGCCCGTCGTCCGGGAGTGGGCCGCGTTTTGCGCCGTCGGGCACGCCGAAGCGGCCGAGATCGACTCCTTCGGGATCGTGGAAGCCCTGGCCCTCGCCGCGCAGCGTGCCTGGCAGGGCGTGGTGGCCGCTGGGGGCCGGGCGGACGCCGTCCTACTGGACGGCAAGCACAACTGGCTCCAGAGGCCGGAGGAGTCTCTTTTCGACCTGCTCGCTCCTGCCGGTGACGCCTTGGCGACCACGGCTCTCCCGGCCGACGACGGCGCGGCGGGCCCGCGCGGTGGGGGCGCCGCCGTCGTCGCGTCCGCGCAGTCCGTGGCGGCCGCCGGGGCACCGGCACCGGGGAGCGTGACCACCGCCGTCGACATCCGCGACATCCCCGTGACCATGCGCATCAAGGCGGACATGGACTGTCAGGGCGTGGCAGCGGCCAGCATCCTGGCCAAGGTCGAGCGCGACGCCATCATGGCCGCGCTGGCCGAGGAGCACCCGGCGTTCGGCTGGGACGTCAACAAGGGATACGGCACCGCCGCGCACAAGGACGCGATCCGCCAGCTCGGGCCGTGCGATCATCACCGCCGGAGCTGGAAACTCCTCTGAGTCTGACGGCCCGCCCACGAGCCGGTGTGCACTCGCGTCCCACCTGGGGGAAGATGGAGGCATGAGTGCCGAGGATCTTGAAAACTACGAGACGGAGATGGAACTCCAGCTGTACCGGGAGTACCGGGATGTGGTGGGGCTTTTCAGCTACGTCGTGGAAACCGAACGGCGCTTCTATCTGGCGAACCACGTGGATCTGCAGGCGCGCAGTGCCGATGGTGAGGTCTATTTCGACCTGAAGCTCACCGACGCCTGGGTCTGGGACGTCTACCGCACGGCCCGCTTCGTCAAGAATGTCCGCGTCATCACGTTCAAGGACGTCAATGTCGAGGAACTGCCCCGCAACGATGACCTGGGACTGCCGCAGCCCGAAGATCTGGGCAACTGATTTCCCCGTGGGCGGGCCGACGTGAGTGACGCGCGCGGTTCCGTCCTGCGGATTCCGGAGTTCCGACGCCTCTTGCAGGTGATGTCGGCGTCCGTCTTCGCGGAGTTCCTCCTGGAATCCGTCGTGTATTGCTGGATCGTCGCCGCGACGGCTGCCGATCCGGGCGTTCGCTCCCTGCTCCTCGGGTCCTATGTGGTGCTGTCCACGATCCCGAGGATCTTCGGTACGGCCGTGATGGGCGTCTGGTCGGATTCCCTGGGCGCCGCGCTCTCGCTGAAGATTTCGACGGCGGCACGCGCCGGACTCGCCGTGGTCGCCGTAGGCAGTGCTTATCTGGGCCGGGCTGAGGCGCCGGTCGTGGCGGTGGTCCTCTTCGTTCTGGTCGTCGCCTGTTCCACCGCGAATCAGCTGTTCGCGGCGGCCCGTGCCAAGGCCGTGCAGCTTTTCGTGCCACAGGAGCTGCGGGGATCCGCGTCCAGCCTCTCGATGACCGTGCTCACCGCGCTGAGCATCGTGTCGGCGTCGCTGGGGCCCTTCGCCTTCAGCCTCGCGGGGCTCGAAGTCTGTCTACTTCTCATCACCGGGCTGTTCGCCGTGGGCGCGGCGCTGGCGTTCGCCGGATTCCCCCGGGGCGGTCGCGGCGACGGTCTGCCCCCGAGCGCCCGGCCAGGCTTCCTCGAGGCTCTGGTGGAGGGCTGGAAGGTCACGTGGACGGTGCGCCGGCTCCGGGTCGTACTGCTCGGATCGGTGCTGTACGGCGTGCCGCTGGGCGTCAACAACGTGGCCCTGGTCCTGCTGTGGGTGGACACCAAGGGCGGCACACTCATCGACTACGGGGTCGGCTCATCCCTGTTCGGGGTGGGCGGTTTCGTGGGCGCGGTGGCCGCTCACCGGCTGGTGAACCGCTGTGACCTCCATCGGCTCTTCGCCGCGAGCCTCGGCGCGCTGGGGATCAGTTACGCGCTACTGGCGTGGACGCCGGACCACGGCGTGTCCTTCGGGCTCATGTTCGCGAGCGGATTCCTGTTCAGCCTCTACGCCGTCGTGCAGTCGCCGATCCTCCTGGAGGCCGCACCGCCGGAGCTTACGGGCCGGGTTGTCTCGACAACGGCGGGCGTCGCGGCGCTCAGCTCGCTCGCGGCCGCCGTCGTGGTGTCGCTGCTGTTCGCTCTTCCCGGGGCCGGCGGGCTCCTGGTTCCCTGGGCTGTGTGCCTCGGTGGCGGAGTGACGGTGCTCGGCGGGGCGCTGCTGTTGGTCCGAGGCCGGGACAGGGAGGAGCCCGAGCCTGAGGCTGCCGCCTCCATACGGGAGAAGTGAGCGGTTCTTCCCAAGAGGTTCGGTGGCTTCGTGAGCCGCCCACGGTGCCTTGGGGACGGTGTGCTTCCGCGTTTGTCCACATAGGCTGATCCACCCCTCTGGCGTTTTGTTCCGCGCCTTGAGACTGGGTGTGGAGGTGAGGGACATGAGAGCGAAGGACGTGCTCGGGCAGCGGGGCGAGGAGCTTGCCGCGGATTTCCTGGAGGACCAGGGTATCCGGGTGGTGGAGCAGAACTGGCGGTGCGCTGCGGGCGAGCTGGACATCGTGGCCGTCGACGGCGACACCCTGGTGGTGGCCGAGGTCAAGACCAGAAGCAGCCTGGACTATGGGCATCCCTTTGAGGCGGTGACTCCGCCGAAGCTTGCGCGGTTGCATCTTCTGGCGTGCCGCTGGATCAGGGAGCGAGGGCTGCGCCTTCCGCGCCGCAGGCTGGATGCGATCGCCGTCATCGCCGTGCGTGGTGAGGAGCCGGTCATCGAGCACCTGAAAGGGATCGGCTGATGGCGGGCCGGAACGGGGTTGGGAGGTCCCTGTCCGTGGCGCTCAACGGCTTGGAGGGCCGGGTGGTGGAGGTCGAGGCCGATATCGGGAACTCGCTTCCGGGGTTCGTCATTCTCGGCTTGCCGGATGCTGCGCTGTCGGAGTCCCGGGAGCGGATCCGGGCCTGCGCTGCGAATTCCGGGATTCCGCTCAGCCGTCGGAAGATCACGGTGAATCTGTTCCCGGCGTCCTTGCCGAAGCGCGGTTCGGGGTTTGACTTGGCCATTGCTGTGTCAGCAGTCGCTGCGAACGGTGAAATCCGAGGCACGGAGGGCGTGGTGTTTCTGGCGGAGCTGGGGCTGGATGGTCGGCTTCGTCCGGTGCGTGGCGTGTTGCCGGCGGTGGCGGCTGCGGTGAAGGCCGGTCATCCGCG
Source organism: Arthrobacter sp. RCC_34 (assembly GCF_041360795.1). Lineage (NCBI taxonomy): Bacteria > Bacillati > Actinomycetota > Actinomycetes > Micrococcales > Micrococcaceae > Arthrobacter > Arthrobacter sp. RCC_34. The sequence continues at coordinate 925,126 of NZ_JBFUPW010000001.1, forward strand.
GGTGGTCGTGGCTCAGGGGAACGCTGCTGAAGCGTGCTTGGTGCCTGGTGCGAAGGTCTCCTCGTATCGGACCTTCGCCCGGCTGGTGTTCGACTTCGGCGCCGATCCGAAGGAGCTGAACCTGGATTTCGATCCGGCTGATTCCGAGGGCAAGGGGGAGACCGTGGAGCTCCCGGTTCCTGTGCCGAATCTGGCGGATGTCGCCGGACAGCACGAGGCACGTTTCGCGCTGGAGGTCGCCGCGGCCGGGGCACATCACATGCTCATGGTCGGCCCACCGGGAGCGGGAAAGACGATGCTGGCCGAACGCCTGCCCGGACTTCTGCCGCCTCTGGACGACGAGGCCGCGCTGGAAGTGACCAGCATCCACTCGCTGGCCACCCAGGGCGAGGTGCGCACCGAGCTCATCCGGCAGCCGCCCTTCGAGAATCCCCATCACACGGCCACGTGCGCCGCCATCGTCGGAGGGGGAGCCGGTTTGCCCAGGCCTGGCGCCGCGTCGCGAGCACATCGCGGGGTGCTGTTCCTGGACGAGGCTCCGGAATACGAACGACGGGTCCTGGACGCGCTGCGGCAGCCCCTGGAACACGGGAAACTCATGATCCATCGGGCCGGAGGATCCGCGTCCTACCCCTCGCGTTTCCAGCTGCTCCTGGCGGCGAACCCCTGCCCGTGCGGGAAAGCGAGCGGCAAGGGACTGGAATGCACGTGCACCCCGCTGGCTCGTCGACGCTACTTCGGGCGGCTTTCGGGGCCACTTCTCGACCGCGTCGACATTCAGTTGGGCGTTCAGAAGATCAGCCGACTGGACCTGGACTCGCAAGGGGAGAACGAGGACACCGCTGTGGTCCGGGACCGGGTCCGCCGGGCACGACAGGCGCAGAAGGAGCGCCTCGGACGTTTCGGCCTGGAGACCAACTCGATGGTCCCGGGAAAGATCCTGCGAGGCAGCCTACGGCCAGATCGCGCTACGACGCGCATTCTTGATGCGGCGATGGATCGGGGTTCTCTCAGCGCCCGCGGCTACGACCGAGTTCTGCGTCTGGCCTGGACGCTGGCCGATCTGGCCGGCGAGACGATGCCGAGCAGCGACCACGTGGGGCTCGCCCTCGCCCTGAGGTCGCCGGAGGCGGCGGCATGAGCGAACTTCTCGCCCGTGCGTCCCTCACCCGGCTGTTCGAGCCGCAGGACGCGGTGGGACTCGCCCTGGTCGCAGTCCTGGGGCCGGACGATGCGCTCGCCGTCATCACGTCCGGAGGAGAACCGGATCCGGGCCTGGAGCAATCACTCCACGAACTGCTGGCTGAGGAGGGAGGCAACACGTCGTGGAAGGGACTCGGAGCGGCCTTCTCCCGGTGGCGGCCCCGAGTGCCTTCCCTGGCGCCCGAGCGCGACCTGATGGTCCTGCAACGGCTCGGGGGCGGCTTCCTGATCCCGTCGGACGAGCACTGGCCCCAGCAGCTCTCGGACCTGGGCCTTCAGGCTCCGCTCGGGCTCTGGTACCGGGGGAACCCCTCACTGCTCCCGGATGCCGGGCATGCAGTGGCCGTGGTGGGGTCGCGTGACTCGACGGCCTACGGAGCCACGGTCAGCGCCGACCTCGCGCATGGGCTGGCCCGTCGTGGGTTCACGGTCGTGTCCGGCGGAGCCTACGGGATCGATGCGCACGCGCACCGTGCGGCCTTGACCGGTGCCGATCCGGGCGGAGGCCGGGCTCCGACCGTCGCTTTCATGGCGGGAGGTCTGGATCGCTTCTACCCGAGCGGCAATGACGAGCTCCTGCGGACGGTCGCTCGCCGCGGGCTGGTGGTCGCGGAGGTGCCTCCCGGAGCGGCGCCCACCCGGTACAGGTTTCTTCAGAGGAACAGGATGATCGCGGCGTTCGCCGGAGCGACAGTCGTGGTCGAGGCCCGGTGGCGTTCCGGAGCCCTGAACACGGCTCACCACGCGGAGGCCCTGGGCCGACCCGTGGCTGCCGTTCCCGGATCGGTGCTATCGGCGAACAGTGCCGGTTGTCACCGTCTTCTGCGCGACGGCGGGGCGGTCCTCGTCACCGACGTTCAGGAAGTCCTCGAACTGCTGGGAGGGGAGCCGGATCCGAGCGGCGGCGTTCAGGATCGGGCGGAGGCGGCGATTCAGGACGGGCTGTCCTTGGAGGACCTGGTTCTCTTGGACGCCCTGCCCTTGAGAACGCCGGTTCCGCCGGAGAAGCTGTGCGTGGTCGCCGGCCTCAGTCTGCTGGCAGTCCGTGCGGGGTTGGGACGCCTCCAGGTGCTGGGACTGGCGGAGTCCGTGGGCCTTCTCTGGCGCCGAGGGACGACGAGGAGATCTGCATGAGAGGTTCGTGGGGAGGTTGGCTGCCCGATCCGGCCAGGGCAGACTCACCCGTGGCAGATCGGGCGCTACCTGTCCTGCACGTTCCCCTCCGGGCTTGATCCTGGTCCACGAGGGCGGCAGAGTGGAGAGGTGCCACAGAAACCAGCCCCCTTCCAGGACAACGTCCGGGAAGAATATGCCCGGTACCTCACGGGCGAGCGGGGCCGGTCCGGGAACACCCTCCGGGCGTACCTCACGGACGTCCGTCAATTGCAGGAATTCGCGGCGAAAGCCGGAGCCGCATCGTGGGATGACGTGGACCTCCATCTCCTCCGCGAGTGGTTGGCGGATCATTCGGCCCGAGGGATGGCGCGGGCCACCCTGGCGCGGCATGCGGCCAGCGCCAGGACGTTCTTCGCGTGGCTCCTCCGCGAAGGCGGGATCACGCAGGACCCCACGCTCCGTCTGCGGTCGCCGAAGAAGACTTCCGGTCTGCCCACCGTGCTCCGCCGGGCACAGATGGACAAAGTGCTCCAGGACCTGCAGGCCGCGGCGCAGGAGGCCGATCCTGTCGCACTGCGTAACCTCGCCGTGGTCGAGACACTGTATGCGTCGGGCATCCGCGTGGGGGAGCTCGTGGGCCTCGACGTGGACGACGTGGACCTGGAACGCCGAACGCTCCGGGTCCTCGGCAAGGGCGACAAGGAGCGCACCGTCCCCTTCGGTGTTCCTGCCTCCCGCGCGATCGTCGACTGGTTGCGGCGGGGACGGCCTGCGCTCGCCACGGCGTCGAGTGGTCCTGCGCTCTTCCTCGGTGCGCGAGGCGGCCGGGTGGATCCGCGGCAGATCCGTAGCCTCGTGGCGGACCGCTTCGCGACTCTGGGCGACACCGCGGCCACCGGACCCCATGCACTCCGCCACACGGCCGCCACCCACCTCCTGGACGGCGGCGCGGAACTCCGGGCCGTCCAGGAACTCCTGGGCCATAGCACCCCGGCGACGACGCAGCTGTACACCCACGTCTCCGTCGAACGGCTCAGGGACAGTTACCGCCAGGCGCACCCGCGGGCCTGAAAACCGCATGCCTGAAGACGCGTGCGGCTCGGGCGACTCTGCCACTGGCACAAATCACCCGCCTACGGCACAATAAGAACCAGCGCCGGGGTTCAAGTAGTGCTTGAACCATCGGCCGGTGCCGCAAGGCCACAGACAACTCAAGAGCCTGCAAGAAGGCGAAACAGGAATCACCGGACTTCACGGAGTCGAGGGCGTTGGGGAAGACGTACCTACGGCTAAGGAGGATGGGATGTCTGTTGCAATGACTCGGGGAGTGCTGTTCGTGCACTCCGCCCCAGCTGCGTTGTGCCCCCACGTCGAGTGGGCTGTCGCATCGCTGCTGGACGATTCGGCCACCCTGGAGTGGGTGGCTCAGCCTGCCGCGCCTGGAATGTTCCGGGCTGAACTGGCCTGGACCGGTGCCCCCGGGACCGCGATCCAGCTCGCTTCCACCCTCCGCGGCTGGACCCACCTCCGCTACGAAGTGACCGAAGAAGCCTCTCCCGGAACCGATGGAGGCCGCTGGTCCCACACCCCGGAACTCGGCATCTTCCACGCCGTCACTGACGCCCACGGCAACATCATGGTCTCCGAAGACCGCATCCGCTTCGCCTACGAAGCCGGCGCCGGGGACCCCGCCGCCGTCTACCACGAGCTCTCGCTCGCCCTCGGCGAAGCCTGGGATGAGGAACTGGAGCCGTTCCGTCACGCCTCCGAAGGTTCCAACGTCCGCTGGCTTCACCAGGTGGGCTGACCGCCCCTCACAACAGCAGGATCCGGGGACGGGCCGTCCTCCACGCCTTTGGCCCGCCTCGGTGCACGCATCGCCGGGCTGTCCCCGCCACGAGGCCGTCCGCGGCGCAGTCGCGGCAGCGGAAAACCCACACCAACGAAAACGGCGCCCCTCACCGTGAGGTGAGTGGCGCCGTCGTCGTTAATGCAGCTGCGTGCGGATCAGTAGTTACGGACCGCGATCACGGCGTTGTGGCCGCCGAAGCCGAACGAGTTGCTCAGCGCCACGATGTCACCGGCGGGGAGCTCGCGGGCGGTCTTGGTGACCACGTCCAGCGGGATCTCCGGGTCCTGGTTCTCCAGGTTGATCGTGACCGGGGCCTTGCGCTCGTAGACGGCCAGGGTCGTCAGCACGGCTTCCACGGCACCGGAGGCGCCCAGGAGGTGACCCATCTGGGACTTGGTGGCGGAGACCGCCACGTCGTCCACATGGGTGCCCAGAGCGGCCCGGAGAGCCGTGTACTCGGGCTTGTCGCCCACCGGGGTGGAGGTTGCGTGAGCATTCACGTGCACGACGTCCTCGGGCTGGATACGCCCGTCGAACATCGCGGCCTTCAGGGCACGGGTGGCGCCGAGACCCTCGGGGTCCGGAGCCGTGATGTGGTAGGCGTCGGCGGTGACCGAGGTGCCGGCCAGCTCGCCGTAGATGCGGGCGCCACGGGCCAGGGCGTGCTCCTCGGCCTCGAGCACCAGGGCACCGGCGCCTTCACCCATGACGAAGCCGTCACGGTTCACGTCGTACGGGCGGGAAGCGTGCTGCGGGTCGTCGTTCCGGCGGGACAGGGCCTGCATGGACGCGAACGCCGCGATCGGCATCGGGTGGATGGCGGCTTCCGCACCACCGCACATGACCACATCGGCCTTGCCGGAGCGGATCAGGTCCAGGCCCAGGTGCAGGGCCTCGGTGCCGGAGGCGCAGGCGGAAACGGGGGTGTGGGCGCCGGCGCGGGCGCCGAGGTCCAGGCTCACGGCCGCGGCCACGCCGTTGGGCATGAGCATCGGCACGGTCATGGGCAGCACACGGCGGGGACCGCGCTCCTTGAGCGTGTCCCAGGCGTCCAGCAGAGTCCAGACGCCGCCGATGCCGGTGGCGAAGGCCACGCCGAGGCGGTCCTTGTCCATGTCCTCGATGCCGGAGTCGGCCCAGGCCTCACGGGCCGCGACCACGCCGAACTGGGTGGACGGATCCATGCGCTTCATCTCGACGCGGCTGAGCTTTTCAGACGCCGGTTCGGAGCAGCGGGCTGCGAAAGTGACGGGGAGCTCGTAGGTGCTGACCCACTCGTCCTCGAGGGTGCGCGCGCCGGAGACGCCCTTGAGGGCGTTCTTCCACAGAGTGGGGACGTCGCCACCGATGGGCGTGGTGGCACCGAGGCCGGTGATGACAACTTTGCGAGGCATCGTCACTCTCCAAGTGATCTAGGGTCTGCCCTGTAGGGCGTCAGGTTCAGGGGAGTGCCGTGGTGGACGCCTCCTGGGACGGCGTCCGGCACGGGCAGGGCGGGCAGTGGTGTCCTCTCAAGGAGAGGCACGACGGCCGGCCGTGCCAGGGAGCGCCATCCCGGGATGAGGTCATCCCGGGATGGTCAGCTCCGGCAGCAGGCGATCAGGCCTGGGCGTTCGCGATGAAGTTCACGGCGTCGGCGACGGTCTTGAGGTTCTTGACCTCTTCGTCGGGGATGCGCACGCCGAACTTCTCCTCAGCGTTCACCACGATGGTCATCATGGAGATGGAGTCGATGTCCAGGTCCTCGGTGAAGGACTTGTCCAGCTCGACAGCCTCGGGAGCCAGGCCGGTCTCCTCGTTGACGATTTCAGCCAGGCCGGCCAGGATCTCTTCGTTGCTAGCCATGTCGGCTCCTTTTCTGTGTTGTTCCGGCAGCTGCCGGGGCTTGACGGCCAGCTTGTGCTGACCGGTGGTTGTGAAGTTGTGGTCGGGAAGTCGTGTGGCTCAGGGGAGCCGGACCACCTGTGCGCCGAACACCAGGCCGGCCCCGAAGCCGATCTGCAGTGCGAGGCCGCCACTGAGGTCCGGGTTCTCCTCGAGCAGGCGGTGCATGGCCAGGGGGATGGACGCCGCGGACGTGTTGCCCGAATCGGCGATGTCCCGCCCGACCTTGACGTGCTCGGGAAGCTTGAGCTGCTTCACCATCTCATCGATGATGCGCATGTTCGCCTGGTGCGGCACGAAGGCGCTCAGATCTTCGGCGGTGACGCCGGCCGCGTCGAGCGCGGACTGTGCCACCTTGGCCATCTCCCAGACCGCCCACCGGAAGACCGTGGGGCCGTCCTGGCGCATGGTCGGCCAGATGTTCCGGGCGGCCTCGACGACGGCATCCTCGTCGCCCGCTGCGGCGAGGCTTTCCAGACCGCGGACGTCGTTGAGCGAGTGTGTCATGCCGATGGCGCCCCACTTGCTGCCGTCGGACCCCCAGATGGACGGGCTGATGCCCGGCTCATCCGACGGGCCGATGACGACGGCGCCGGCTCCGTCGCCGAGCAGGAAGGAGATGGTGCGTTCGTGGTTGTCGATGAGGTCGGAAAGCTTCTCCGCGCCCACCACCAGAACGTACTCGGCGGCGCCGGACCGGACCAGGGCGTCCGCCTGGGCCACGCCGTAGCAGTACCCCGCGCAGGCGGCGGAGACGTCGTAAGCGGGGGCCGGGGTCGCGCCGAGGCGCTCAGTCAGTGCCGTGGCGGCGGACGGAGTGGCGAAGGGGTGCGAGACCGTGGAGACGATGACCGCCCCGAGACACGACGCCTCGATGCCCGCCTTGGCGAGGGCGTCGCGCGCGGCGCCCTCAGCCATGTCGATGACGCTCACGTCCTGAGAGGCGCGGCGCCGGGTCACGATGCCCGTGCGCTGCCGGATCCACTCGTCGGAGGAATCGATCCACTGGCAGACGTCGTCATTGGTCACCACGACGTCAGGGCGGAAGGCCCCCACACCGTGGATGCGGGTTCCTGCCCTGACGTCGTTCTGCCGGAGGACGGGGGTCATGCCTGTGCGCCCTCGCCGTTCCCCGCCGCATGGTGACCGGAGCCGCCGGGAGCGGCATCCTGCTCGACCTCGGCGAAGAGGGCCAGCGCGGCGTCGAGGTCGGCCGGAGTCTTGACGGCCACCGTCTTGATGCCCGGCATGCCGCGCTTCGCCAGACCCGCGAGGGTGCCGGCGGGGGAGAGCTCGATGACGCCCTTCACGCCCTGTGCCAGCAGGGTCTCCATGCAGAGATCCCAGCGGACCGGGCGGGAGACCTGGGCGACCAGGCTGGCGACGCCGGCCTTGCCGTTGGCGACGAGCTGGCCGTCGTAGTTGGAGAGCAGCGGCACCTGGGGCTCGTGGATGTCCAGCTCGTGCTGCAGCACGTCCAGCGCTGCGACGGCGGGGGCCATGTGCGTGGTGTGGAACGCGCCCGCGACCTTCAGCGGGATCACGCGGGCCTTGGCCGGCGGGTTGGCGGCGAGGGCTTCGAGCTGCTCGAAGGTGCCCGCGGCCACTACCTGGCCGGCGCCGTTGACGTTCGCGGGGGCGGCGCCGGACGCTTCGATCGCGGCGAGAACCTCGGTGGGATCACCGCCGACGACGGCGCTCATGCCGGTCGGCGTGACGGCTGCGGCCTCTGCCATGCCGTTCGCGCGCTCCCGCACGAAGCGCATGGCGTCGGCTTCGCTGAGGACGCCTGCGAGAGCGGTCGCGGTGATCTCTCCCACCGAGTGACCGGCGAGCGTGACGGGAAGGGTCGAGAGCTCGACGTCGAAGAGGGCCTTCGCGGAGACCAGACCGGCGGCCACGATGAGCGGCTGCGCGACGGCGGTGTCCTTGATGGTCTCCTCATCGGAGGTGGTTCCATGGGTGGCCAGGTCCAGCTGAGCCACTTCGCTCAGGGCGGCCAGATGCTCGGCGACGCCGGGGACCTCCAGCCAGGGGGCGAGGAAACCGGGGGTCTGGGAGCCCTGTCCGGGGCAGACGATTGCTAGCACTTAATCAGCTTTCCAAATCGAGGGGGCATTGCCGCCTGTTTGCTTGAACGAAGCTCAGGGGGCCTGTTTGTAGGAAGTCTACAAGAATGGGTCAATGTGGGCGCGTTGCATGGCGGTCGTGCGCGGGTCGCTGCGGTGGAGCGAGCCGGCCGACCGCCAGGGCGGTCTGCAGCACGTACGCCTCCCGTGGGATCAGCGGGTCCCAGCCGGTCACGTCACAGACCCTCTTGAGCCGGTACCGCACGGTGTTGGCGTGGACGAAGAGCTCGCGGGCCGTCGCCTCGAGGGAGTGCCCGAGCTCCAGGTAGCTGCTCAGAGTGTCCACCAGGCCGTTCGAAGCCGCCAGGAGAGGCCGGTAGATCCCCGCGACGAGCTGTCTGCGGGCGGTCTCATCGCCGGAGATGACACGTTCCGGCAGAAGGTCGCCCGCGGCGACAGGGCGGGGAGCCGCAGGCCAGGCGCGGGCAGCGGTCAGCCCGGCGAAGGCCGCCTGCGCGGACAGGCTGGCATCGGTGAGGGACGCGGCTTCGGGGCCGTGCACCACGGGACCGGGAGCGAACAGCTCGCTCAGTCTGGCGAGGGAGGTCTCACGGTCATGCAGGCCGCCGAGCACGAGGATGAGCCGGTCGCCCTGGATGCCCACGAGCGCGTCGTCGGCGTACCGTCCGGCCGTGCGCCGCAGTTCGCTGACGTAGCTGGCGCTCGGTTCGAGGGGTGTCTTGCCGACGACCACCGTGAAGCGCTCCTGGGCCTTCCAGCCGAGGGCCGCGATCCGGGACCGGAGGGCGTCCGTGTTCTCGCCGCGCAGGATCGCGTCCACGATGAGCGCTTCGAGGCGGGTGTCCCATGAACCGCGGGATTCGGCGGCACGGGCGTAGACATCGGCCGCGGCGAAGGCCACCTCCCGGGAGTACCGGAGCACCGCCTCGCGGAGTTCGGGCTGAGCCTTCTCCGGTGCGAGCACGGGGACCTGTTCCTCGACCACCTCGACCACGATCCGGATGAGCTGGAGCGCCTTCTGCAGGCTGATGGCGCGGGTCATCTCGCTCGGCGCCGTGCCGAAGACGTCGGACAAGATCCAGGCGGGGGAGCTGGGCCGTTCGTACCAGGTGACGAACGCCGCGATGCCGTTCTGCGCCACTAGGCCGAGCGTGGACCGCTCATCGGCGCTGAGCCGGGCGTACCAGGGGAGCGAGGCTTCGAGCTGCCGCGTGGTCCGGGTCGAGAGCTGCCCGACGTTGGCGCGCAGCTTCTTCAGGGTCTCCGCCTTGTCCGCGGAGGCGGCCGGGGTGGGCGAGGGCTTTCCTTCGGACTGCGTCATGCTAAGAAGCTTAGTGCCAGGTGCTTTGTGTGAAGGCTACAACTGGGCCGCGGCCCACCTGGGGTGATGACCGCGGTGAGGATCGCGGTGACGACGACGGCGTGCCCCGCCCGCCGTCGTCGCGCGCGGCTGACGCTGTGCGCAGGGACGGCTGAGGCCCGCATCCGGTGCGGATGCGGGCCTCAGCGTTCAGTCACGTCGGGGGACGGAGATCAGGCGTCGCCGCCCGCGCCGCCCGTGGTTCCGGCGTTCACGTTGTTCAGGTCGTACTTCTCGATCGCCTGGCGCGGCGCGGTCGCGTCGACCTTGCCCTCGGCGGCCAGCTGCTGGAGAACGGCGACCACGATCGAGTGGGTGTCGTTCTTGAAGAAGCGGCGGGCTGCCTGGCGGGTGTCGGAGAAGCCGAAGCCGTCCGCGCCCAGGGCGGTGAAGCGGTTGGGGAGGTACTGGCGGATCTGGTCCGGCACGGCACGCATGTAGTCCGAGACGGCGACCACCGGGTGGGGGTTGTCCGCCATCTTCTGCGTGATGTACGGAGTCTGAAGGTCCTCCGGGTTGAGCAGGTTGTGCTCGTCCACGGCCACACCGTCGCGGCGCAGCTCGTTGAAGGACGTGACGCTCCAGACGTCGGCCGCGACGCCCCAGTCGTCGGCGAGGACCTGCTGGGCATCCAGGGCCCACGGCACGGAGACACCGGCGGCGAACACGTTGGCGCGAGGGCCGTCGACGCTCGGGGAGCTGATGTGGTGGATGCCACGGGTGATGCCCTCGACGTCCACGTTCTCCGGCTGCGCCGGCTGGTGGATCGGCTCGTTGTACACCGTGAGGTAGTACATGATGTTCCGGTCGTCGGAGTCCGGGCCGTACATGCGTTCGAGGCCGTCCCGCATGATGTGGGCGATCTCGTAGCCGAAGGCCGGGTCGTAGCTGCGGATGGCCGGGTTGGTGCCGGCCAGGATCGGCGAGTGGCCGTCCGCGTGCTGAAGGCCTTCACCCGTCAAGGTGGTGCGGCCGGCGGTGGCGCCAATGATGAAGCCACGGGTCATCTGGTCCGCGGCGGCCCAGAAGGAGTCGCCGGTGCGCTGGAAACCGAACATCGAGTAGAACACGTAGATCGGGATGAGCGGGACCCCGTGGGTCGCGTAGGACGTGCCGGCGGCGGTGAACGCGGCGACGGCGCCGGCCTCGTTGATGCCCGGGTGGATCAGCTGACCGGTCGCGGCTTCCTTGTACGCCAGGACGAGCTCGCGGTCCACGGACAGGTAGTTCTGGCCGTTCGGGTTGTAGATCTTGGCGGTCGGGAAGAACGCGTCCATGCCGAAGGTGCGGGACTCGTCCGGCACGATCAGGGCGACGTGCTTGCCGAAGTCCTTGTCGCGGAGGAGGTCCTTCAGGAGACGGACGAAGGCCATCGTGGTGGCGGCCTTCTGCTTGCCCGAACCCTTGTAGGCGACCTCGTAGGCCTTGTCACCCGGCAGCACGAGTTCGTCGTGCTTGGCACGGCGCTCGGGAACCGAACCGCCGAGGGCCGCGCGGCGCTCCATCATGTACTTGATCTCCGGTGCGTCGGTGCCCGGGTGGTAGTACGGCGGGTTGTAGAGGTCCTTCTCGAGCTCTTCATCCGTGACCGGGATGCGGAGGTGATCGCGGAAGGCCTTCAGGTCCTCCATGGTCAGCTTCTTCATCTGGTGGGTCGCGTTGCGGCCTTCGAAGTGGGTGCCGAGGCCGTAGCCCTTGACCGTGTGAGCCAGGATGACCGTGGGCTTGCCCTTGAACTCCATCGCTGCCTTGTAGGCCGCGTAGACCTTGCGGTAGTCGTGGCCGCCGCGCTTGAGGTTCCAGATCTGGTCGTCGGTGAGGTCCGCGACGAGTTCCTTGGTCTGCGGGGTGCGGCCGAAGAAGTGCTCACGCACGAAGGCGCCGTTCTCGGCCTTGTAGGTCTGGTAGTCGCCGTCGACCGTGGTGTTCATGATGTCGACGAGCGAGCCGTCCTGGTCCTTGGCGAGCAGGTCGTCCCACTCGCGGCCCCAGACGACCTTGATGACGTTCCAGCCGGCGCCGCGGAAGAAGGCCTCGAGTTCCTGCATGATTTTGCCGTTGCCGCGGACGGGTCCGTCGAGGCGCTGGAGGTTGCAGTTGATCACGAAGGTCAGGTTGTCCAGGCCTTCGTTGGCCGCGAGCTGCAGCAGGCCGCGGCTCTCCGGCTCGTCCATCTCGCCGTCACCCAGGAAGGCCCAGACGTGCTGGTCGCTCGTGTCCTTGAGGCCGCGGTTGTGCAGGTAGCGGTTGGATTGTGCCTGGTAGATGGCGTTCATGGGGCCGATGCCCATGGACACGGTCGGGAACTCCCAGAACTCCGGCATGAGGCGCGGGTGCGGGTAGGAGGACAGGCCGTGCGGAGCCTTGGACTTCTCCTGGCGGAAGGCGTTGAGGTCTTCCTCGCTCAGGCGGCCTTCCATGAAGGCGCGGGCGTACATGCCGGGGGAGGCGTGGCCCTGGAAGAAGACCTGGTCGCCGCCACCGGGGTGATCCTTGCCACGGAAGAAGTGGTTGAAGCCGACTTCGTAGAGGGTCGCGGCACCTGCGTAGGTGGAGATGTGGCCGCCGACGCCGATCCGCGGGTCCTGTGCGCGGTGCACCATGATCGCGGCGTTCCACCGCATGTAGGCGCGGTAGCGGCGCTCGAGCTCCTCGTTGCCCGGGAAGGCAGGCTCCTGGTCCACCGGGATGGTGTTCACGTAGTCGGTGGTGGTGACCATGGGGACGCCCACGGACTGTGCGCCGGCACGCTGGAGCAGGGAACGCATGATGAAGCGTGCGCGCTCCGTGCCTTGCTCCTTGACCAACGCGTCGAATGATTCAACCCATTCGCTGGTCTCCTCGGGATCCACATCGGGGACACCGGCGGTCAGACCGCTCAGGATCGAAGGGGTGATTTCTTCAGCAGCCACGTCAAACCTCTCTTTGATGCAACTGCGGCGCCTCGCTGATCCAGGGGCTACCGCGCGCGGCAAATCGCTTCCGGGCGCCGGTCAGGTGATTCCGGCACTCTCAACTGGTCACTCGTCCTGCACGGCCGGGGTTCCGGACATGACTCACTCGTGTTCATGGATCACTCTAGCCCTCACATCGAGGCCTTCGCATTTGGGGACCCGTGCATTGCGCGCGGCCCGCGGGTCTCGGAAGGACGACTGACGACAATTCGGTGTCAACCGCTGCGAAAGCGCCTCTCATGCATCACAATGGGAAGTGACGCGGGCCGGAATGGAGTTACCGGCCTACTACGAGGAGGAACGAGTGAGCGAGGCCGACGCCGTCGCGGACGTCACCACTGCCAGCCGTCTGGGTTTCAAAGACGGCGACCTGATCCAGGAGTTCGGATACGACGAGGATGTCGACTTCGACTTCCGCGCGGACATCGAGGACATCACCGGTTCGGAGCTGCTGGACGAGGAAGAACAGGAAGTAGTCGACGCCGTCATCCTGTGGTGGCGCAACGAGGATGGCGACCTGGTAGACGCCCTCGTGGACGTGCTTCCCGCACTGGAAGGCGACGGTGTGGTCTGGATCCTGACCCCCAAGTCCGGCCGGGACGGGTACGTTCCTCCCGCGGATATCCAGCAGGCCGCCCCCACCGCAGGTCTGCACAGCACATCGACTTTGTCCGCTGCGAAGGACTGGTCCGGGACCCGACTGGTGTTCCGGAAGAAGAAGTGATGTCTCAACAAGTGGCGAACCCTCTGGGGCTGGTTTCCCCGGCCGTGGGGGAGGAGGCACCCGACTTCACCCTGGTGAACCAGTTCGGTGAAGAGGTGACGCTCAGTGCGCTGCGCGGCCGCCCCGCCGTCGTCGTGTTCTTCCCGTTCGCGTTCTCCGGCATCTGCACGGGTGAGCTGTGTGAGATCCGGGACAACATCTCCCTGTTCGCCGGGCTCGACGCCCGCGTGCTGGCCGTGTCCGTGGACAGCAAGTTCGCGCTGCGGGCCTGGGCCGATCAGCAGGGTTACGACTTCGATCTCCTGGCCGACTTCTGGCCGCATGGCGCAGCCGCCCGGGCGTACGGGGTGTTCGACGAGGAATCCGGCATGGCCGTGCGCGGCACGTTCATCCTGGACGCCGACGGAGTGGTCCGCTACGGCGTGGTCAACCCGCGCGGCCAGGCACGCGATTTCGAGGCGTACCGGCAGGCCCTCGCGGAACTCGCGGAATGACCGAAATCACCACGGACGAGGCGCTCGAGGAGGCCCTGGGCCTTCTCCGCTCCCGTGCCGTGGTGGTGCTGACGGGGGCCGGGATCAGCACGGATTCCGGGATCCCCGCGTATCGGGGCCCGGGTTCGCGTCCCTCCAATCCGATCACGCTCCAGGAGTACATGGGCTCCGCTGCGGCCCGGCAACGGTACTGGGCCCGGAATCATCTGGGCTGGCGACGCGTGAAGTGGGCCGAGCCCAACGACGGTCACCTCGCGCTGGCCGAGCTCGAACGCGGCGGGGCCATCCAGGCCGTCATCACGCAGAACGTGGACCGGCTCCATGAGGACGCCGGCAGCGAGAACGTGGTGGATCTGCATGGCCGGGTCGACCAGATCATCTGCACCGAGTGTGGCGATCTGCTGCGGCGCCGGACGCTCGAGGAGATGCTGACCGCGCTCAATCCCGGGTTCATCGAGCGGGCCGAGGAACTCGGTGTCGTGGAGGCGCCCGATGCCGACGCCCGGATCGATGACGCCCTGGCCCGTGAGTTCGTGGTCGCTCCGTGCCCGCGCTGCGGGGGAGTGCTGAAGCCCGACTTCGTGTTCTTCGGCGAGAACGTCCCGAAGCCGCGTCTCGCCCGAGCCCTGAAGCTCGTGGAGGAAGCCGACGTGCTGCTCGTGGCCGGGACCTCGCTCACGGTCATGAGCGGGCTGCGTTTCGTCCGGCAGGCCGACAAGACGGGCACCCCGGTGGTGCTGGTCAATCAAGGCCCGACCAGGGGCGATGAGCTGGCCACCGTGCGGCTGCACAGGGGCACCTCGGAGACCTTGCGGGCGTTCGCCCGTGCCATGCTTCCGCCGCCGGCGCCCCGGGCGCGCTGACCCGCGCACCACGACGGCGGTCGGCCTCCTCTGGGGTGCCGCGGCAGGGTTGCCGGCGGCGTCGCCGTTTGCCCGCTGAACTGGGCATCCGCTAAGGTTGATACCTGTTGACCGCAGCGCGGACGACAGAGAAGGGCCTTTAGCTCAGCTGGTAGAGCGCCACGTTTACACCGTGGATGTCATCGGTTCGATCCCGGTAGGGCCCACCAAATCGGTCTTAGGGGACGCGCCAATAGCCCTCGACATCGGCTCCCCTCCACCGTCGCCCGCCGAGATCATTCGCATAAGCACCGGAGGGCTATGCGCTGATCCGCTAGGCGAGTAGCCTCGAAGCCGACGAGGCGAACATGGTAGGCCAGAGGAGACCAGTTCAAGCAGTTGACGCAGGACGAGGTTCAAGGTGAGCTCACAGCGGTTACTGGTCGAAGTAGCGACGATCAACGAGGATCGGAAGCTATTGCAGTTTAGAATCTGAGCCATGCTCTACGACGTGTTCATTAGCCATGCCAGCGAAGACAAGGAGTCGTTCGTCCGTCCTCTCGCAGAACGACTGCGCAATGCCCACATTGAAGTCTGGTATGACGAATTCAGTCTACGAGTGGGCAATAGCTTACGCCGTTCCATCGACCGCGGGCTTGCCCAGTCGCGGTTCGGAATCGTGGTTTTGAGCCCGCACTTCTTCGAGAAGCAATGGTCGCAGTGGGAACTCGACGGTTTGGTTTCGCGCCAGCTGGGCGGTTCAGACGATGTCATCCTTCCTATCTGGCTCGACCTAACGCGAGAGCAAGTCCTGGCGTACTCGCCGCCGCTAGCGGACAGATTGGCTCTAAGTGCTGACTCCGATTTGAACGATATTGTGGCCCGTCTAGTCGACGTGATCCGACCAAAAGGTTCAACGCTCGTCGTTGCGAGGGACTTTCTGATTGAAAAGGGCTTTGTGCCACCAGTAGTTACAGATGACTGGTGGCTTGACGTCGCAGCAACAGCCGAATCCAACGATATGGAGGGCACCTGGCAGGAAGCAATGGGATGGGGTCGCTGGGGCTTCCCCCTTCCAGACTTTACGAGCGAGCCGACCGAACGTGGCGTCCGACTCGGATGGGCAGCGTTGCAAATGCAATGGCTGTTGGCGGCCGAGGAAAGACCGATTACGCAGATCACGCCGCCGAGTGAGGTTCTGGAATTTATCGAAACACACATTGGCCTCGGCGATATGTGCGCGGATCACATCGACTATCTCATAACCTATGCTCCTCAGCTTACAATCACCGGCTTTGGCGGCCGTTTTGAGTCAGCTATCGAAGCCGCCTATCAGCGTTCTATCGCATGGAGTGAGCAACAAGTTGCCAAAGGTTCATCATTCGGCACCGCAATCACCAGCGACGGTCGAGTCCCAAGATGTTCTGAGGGCTTTGCACTACACGACCCAAATTTTGGCGGCTATGAGCCTATCCATGTCGCATGCGCTTTCGTTCAGGGACATGCAGTTGCCAACGGACCGCCCGTTAAGTTCTACGACTATATCGACTATCTCGCGTGGCTCCTTTCCTCGAACAGTGAATGGTTGGGACCTCAAGTCCGGGCAATCCTAACTGAAGGAATGGCATCCTGGGGAGTCTGGATTCAGGATATGACTTATCGCGATGCGGATGAAGAGAATCATGAAATTGATCGTGAGATCGCGGGTAAGTTTGGCGAGCTTGTGAGCGAAGCGGAGTCGCTCGACGAATTCCAAGTCACAAATGAGGCTCGTCGTGATCTGGTGCAGCGCTTGGGACTTAGCGTGAGACGTCTATCGCTGGCGGAGAGTGCTGATGAGCTGGCGTCGAGAGTGATAGCGCCGAAGTTTCTTCACCACTTGTTTGCACACCGCGAGAAGCGAAGAGCGCGGAAGATGAAGAGGAAGTGAGCGGCCTCCATGGTGTAAGACCCGGAATCGGGGTGACCCCTCCCGAGAGTATGGGGAGTCCGGCGCCGGGAGGTTTGAGTGATCGTGACACCTGAATCGCCTGAATTCACCTGAGATGGCACGGCCCTAAGTGGACGGTCCAATAATCTCGATGGGCTACTCGCCTACAGGGACTGGCACCACCTCGTGGGAGTAGAAGAGGCTCAGGTAGTCATCGTCACTTCGTCCTTCATCAACACGCTCGCCGTCCAGCAAACTGAGGCTCTCAGTCTTGACGCGAGTCCTTGCCAGGCCGCCATTGCAGCCAGCTGGATAGACTGCAAGAACTTCGCCGACCCCAAACTCGTTGAAGCGCCGTAGCATGGGATGATTACGCTACTTCCAGCATAAAGTTCACGTCCGAGTTTGCCACAGAGTGCGGCGAGTTCATTTAGAATGACATTCGCCATCATTCGGAAGCTCTTGCTCAATTGACGAAGTTTTCGCACACTATTATCGAAAAGGGGAAGCTTTAATGCTCGACAAGCCTTTGGCGCACGAATATCTTGGTCCACAATTTCGGCGAGCCCTATTTGTTCAGGACTACATCTCAAATCGACTGAAGCCGACGAGCGAGTCCGATCTGAGTGCGATGGATTCCATGTGCGAGCCCTTGGAGTACTCAAATTATGTATCGACCCTCCTGAGATTCTCAGCTTCGACCCTCAATGACGTGCCGAGACTCCTCGGCTTTAGCGATGATCATCCGGAATATCTAACGGAACTGAATCTCAGTTCCTTTTCTGTATTTCGTCAGTCTTTGGAATGCTCCGCACTAGCCGTATGGTTAATGCTTCCGCTCAATAAGAAGGCTCGCATCCGGAGATACATCCAGGCGGGTCGCGACGAAAACCGACGAAGAGTGGATTTCGCAAGAAGCATGGGTGTTGATGTCAGAGACGAAGTTGATCAGAAGGAAGTCACCCTTCGTGCGATCGAGAGAAAATTCTCACTTGAGAGTCTCGGAAAGAATCAGAAACTTCCCCAGATAAGTCAAATATTCCGAAGCCTGACGTTTCTCGATCACGATTCCACATGGCTAAAGTCGTGGAATCTCTGTAGTGGAATGATTCACGGCTCTCAGTGGGCGCTAATTGAAGTCGTTCGCAATGACGAGGTGATGGATGGCCTATTTCACACGTATCTCAACTATCCTGCAGTTTGGAAGATTCTAGAGACAACAGTCAGTTTGCTTGATTTGGCCTCCACCAAATACTGCCACCTTGCCGGAACGCTCGATTTCGCTCTTTCCGACAATGATGGAGCATCCATGCTCATATCCGACCGGGCATCAACCAGCTTCTGAGCACCACACTTGTTCTCGGGCGAGCGAACCGGTATGAGAAAGCAGTGAATCTTTGAGGCTTTCTTCTACGGAAACCTAGTGTTGACGCTCAGTCATGTGGCATCCGCGACGGTTCCACATCTTCGCCGTCAAGCCATGCTCTGAGCCGTCGCGCTTCGGACTCCCTAACGCGCATGAGGCCACCGGGCGAACGCTCCATCTTGATCTCACCACGCTTGATCCAGAACCGGAACGTCGATTCAGGAATCTTCGCAAGCTTGGCTGCTTCTGCAACGGTTAGCGGCTTATCTGCCATCTTCCCTCCATCGGTAGACGAATTCGCGCTCTATTTTATTCCCAGGGAACTCTCAGGCTATTGGGGTTGACGGGCATGCCCGAAGATTCGCTAATCTCGAACTAACGAAAGCAGTCCCGGTGGTCGTCCGGAGAAACACGACCTTCCCCTCGGTGGTAAGAGCCCGAGATCGGCAGCAATTTCTAGCAGAGCTCTGCATGGGGCGATGCTCCTGGCGGGTATCAGACGACCGTCAGCTTATGGATCGGCAACCTTGGTTCGCCTTTCCGGCTCTAGTCATCAATGACTGGAGCATCTCTGTGCCCGCTCTCGCTCGGGACTTCCTGATTCCTCTGTGGAAGGCGTTCGAACCGCTCATCCCGGAACGCATCGACACACATCCCTATGGCGGCCACCGCCCTCGGATCAGTGATCGAACCATCTTTGAGTGCTTGGTTTCGATCGTTGTCGAGGGACGTTCATTTGAGAGAGCCAGCACCCTCGAGGTTTCAGCCACGACCCTGAGGCGTCGGCGAGACGAATGGATTGAGGCCGGTATCTTTGGCCGTCTCCTTGAGATCGTCCAAGCGGGCTACGACCGAATGATCGGGTTCGACTTTGAGGATGTAGCGGTGGACGGGTGCATCACGAAAGCTCCTGGCGGTGGCGAAGTCGCGGGCAGGTCGCCCGTGGACAGGGCGAAACTCGGCATCATGCGCTCGTTGATGGTCGACGGTAATGGCGCACCGCTCGTCACTGTTATTGCTCCGGCAAATACCAACGATTCGCGGCTCCTGACGCCGACGTTCGAAGGACTTCGTCCGTTCACGTTCGAGCTACCAGACCAGATGACCGTCCACCTCGATGCCGGGTATGACTCGCGGAAGACGCGTGCGTTCCTGGACGAACTTGGCTGTGACTACATGATCAGCAAGAAGGGCGTGAAGCTTCAAGTCGACTCTCGATGGAAGGTTGAGAGGGCTCACAGTTGGTTCAACTCGTTTAAGGTTCTGGCGGTTTGCCATGAACGGCGCCGAGCGGTGATTGACGCATGGGTCCAGTTCGCCACGACGATCATCCTAATCAAGAAGCTCGTCAAAGAGGGATGGGCGCGATATCGCTGGGAAGGGCGACCCAAGCGGTGGAAGTCGAAGTGGGGACGGAGCCTCGCGCGACGAATAAAACGGAAGACCGGCAACTGACGATCGCTCTAAGAATTCAACCCGATCCAATGCCAAGAAGTTCTTCCATGCTCTGGCAAGATAGGCCTGTCGCATCCTTCTGCGGCACTCGTCGCAGGTGCGGCGTAAGCGAGAAGGAGGTGATGAATGTGGGGAAGAAGTCCCCTGAATATGGAAGAGCCGAGAGGCTTCGCCAGTGGCTGGATACCGTTGCGAAGCTTCTCTCGGCTCTCAATCCCGTACTGCTTGACCTGATCAAGCGGATCGGAGGGTAGTCGCTATCCGAAACGAGTGGGCCAGTTCTCTTTTGCGGGGAGGGCTGGCCCACTCTGCTCTATCGATCTCTCTATGAATAGCTTACTACAAGACTACAGAATGTAATCTGAATGCTCACGCGATAGCCATTCTGCTTCCCACTCGACTCGTCCGACTCGCTACAGCATCCCAATCGCTTCGATGACTTGCGGGTAGTCCAAAAACAGGTAGCGAGTCCAGAGCCCAGACTTGGCCCATTCCTTGTGCCGTTCGACCAGCACCCCCTCAGTGCATCGACCACGTGCAGCTTCAGCATGTGTCGCGCCGGTGGCTACGACGGACATGATGAGCGGGAAGACCTCTTCGTCGGGGATCGACAAGTGTGAACGGTCGCCCAGCTCTTCTCGCACCACCTCGAGGAAGCGTGCGATTGCAGCGGTCCGGTGCAGGTCTTTCGACTCAAAACGATTACTCATCACTGGCCTCCCTCTGGAGTGCTTCGCGGCTGGTACGACGGCAGAGGCAGCGCCTTCGCCCTTATGAAGTAGGTGACCGGCTTCTGCCAAGCGAACACGACGCCCGCGATTCCTAGGAGGACACCGAAGAAGACCCCTGCCCCCATGAACAGGCCCGGAAGTGAGAGTGCCGCGAGAACCGTAGCGACGACTCGGGGCGCGGCCTTGCCCTTCAGCGCGAAGAAGCCCAGGAGCACGTAGCAGGCGCACATGAGGAGCGCTACGACGATCAATCCGAAGCTCATCCCGGTCGCGATCCCCTGGAACGGCGCGAGACCCTTCGCCATGAACTCGCCGCTGCGGATTTCCTGGCTGTCGCTGAACTGCCCGACTCCGTTTAGAGCGTCAGTAGCCCGGTTCACCGCATTCGCTGCCGCAATGAGCATGGAGATTGCCGTGATCACGGCCCATACTCCCGCGGCGGCCCACAGAGTGGAAGCGGCACGGAGGGGCTTCGGCGCGGCTCTCCAGGCCGCCTTGATCGGCTCAAGACGTGACGGCATGGGAGGGCCCCTTTCGCACTAGGCAGTTCATGATCATGTACCGATAGTACACAATCGTGGACTGACTTCGAGGGGGAAGTCCCGTGGGCTGGATAGATGGCCTTTCACGATCCCGACCTCACGCAGCTTCGCCACATCTTCAATGCACGTAGAGAAGCGGCCGGTTTGACGTACGACCAGCTGGCGGAGGCGTCCAATCTGGGGCGTCAGACCTTGCTGAACATCGCGGCAGGACGGCACAAGGGGGACCTCATGACCTGGCTGAAGCTCTCGAAGGCGTTCGGCGTCGGCATGGACGAGCTGCTCGCGCCGGTGTGGACTGGTGATGGTCGGGCCGATCCCAAAGGTTGAGGTTCGCTGGAAAGCTAGGCCTCGCCGTTCTTGATGGCGAGAATCCTGGCAACCACCTTGCTGGATGCCGCCGTTGACTCCACGGTTGACTCCACGGTGATCGCATCCGGATTAACACGGCGACCGTCGAGAGCCATGGAAGCTGCTACCTGGGCCGCGAGGACTCTGGCGGGGAACACTGTGGCAGACGGGAAGTACTCAGGCGCCGCGCGGCTGATCAGACCCTTCTCGTACTTCATCCTCTTCACGGCCTCAGTGTAGATGGAGGGGTGGGATTGAAGGGTCGATCGGGGTTCGACACTCGTTAGGGCCTAGGGGGCTTGGCGTCTCACTCAGAAGATCGGCGGCGCTCTGCTGTCACGGGCCTTGAAATGTCAGAGCCTATTGGTATTTTCGGAAGGCAGAGCACGAACGCTCTGGCATCCGAGATTGGGGACATTGTGACGACCTTGCAAAACTTTGCCGGTGCTCCAGGCGGGCTTCGACAGCTCAAGCTGATGAAGCTCCTTGCTGAACAACCAGGCGACGGCCAGGATGTCCCAGTGGAAGATGTCGAGGAAGATTTCTTCGCCGACGGCGGGACCCGTGAATCCCTCAACTCCGACCTGGCCCAGATGCGTCAGTTGAAGTGGATTGACTATTGGGAAACCCTTGCGGGCATTGGAGGCGTTCAGGTTCGCCAGGAAGGGCGAGACATCGCGGCGAACTTCTCCGATCTTCAACGTGACCTTGTCTCTAGGAACAGGTCGCTTCGAGATAGCCTCCTCAGGTGGGTTTATGCGGCGGAACACGCCCTGGGGAGCAGTCCGAGACTGTCAAGCTTCCTGCCCGAGTCAGGGGCAAACCATTTCGGCTCGCCCTATTCCGACGAAGAGGTGGACCGAGCCAGCCTTTGGCTCCGCGAGGAGGATTACATCAAGGGTCCCGCGGCCATGGGGACAGGAGTGCTCCGTCCCTCTATCACTCCGCGTGGGACGGCCGTAGTAGAGCAAAATCGATCAGTTAACGACCCAGGGGTGGGAATGAGCGTGACAAACAACAACGTGCACATCAGTGGCTCGAACAACGTCAACGTTGCGGCCGGAAGCAAGAACGTTGAACAGTCGGTTTCTGTCACCCAGAAGCAGGTGCAGGAAGCTCGCAATCTGGTTGATGCTTTCCGTCAGATGGCACCTCTCCTTCAGATGTCAGAGGACGATAAAGCCAGCGCTGAAGGAGCGGTCGGAGAAATTGAAGCTGCCGCTCATGAGGGAGCCTCCGCCGGAGTGCTCAAGTCGGCCGTGACCTCGTTCATCGGAGCGCTGGGATCTGCGGCCGGAACTGGGGCGGGACAGGCGCTACTCGCGCTCGCCCAGGCCGCACTCCTCGGGATGTAGCTCGCCAGACGAGGACGCGCCGATGCTACGAAGGACTATTGGCGCGTCCTCTTAGTCACACCACGACCACTTGTGGTTTTTGTTGAACCGCTTCTGCTCGCGCCTCCAGCAATCTGCCGGGGGCGCTTGCTTTTGCGCACAGCGTTCGTTGGGGCCGATGAACGATTGATCGCTCGGGGTGGGACTCGCTGTGCGGTGAGTCGCCAGCTAAGCCACTCCTGGATATCGCTATGTGGCAGACTCGCCCCATGGCATCATGGCGGGATTCTGCATCACCGGTAGCCCAGGACGATCTAGACGAACTGCTCAATGCAGTTCTACCTTTCGCGATCGAGACGCTCGGGCGTAGAGGGGAGTTGTATCCGTTTGGCGCAACTATCACTAGGGGTGGGCGGGCGTCCTTGATCGCGGCGGACCCGGGCCTGGGCGACCACCCCAATTCGAACGATGTGCTGGCGCTTCTGCGTGAAGGCGTAGCCTCGGACAAGGAAGCCCTACGAGCAGCCGCGTATGTCGCCGATGTGCGGTTTGACGGTGGCGATGCCATTCGAATCGAGTTGGAACATTCCGAGAGGGTGGCGATAGTCGTCCTCGTGCCCTATAGCAGGAGTCGACTTCGCAAAAGCGTCAAGCTGGGTGAGATGCGGGTTCAGCTAGGAGAATTGCATGCCTGGGATGGACGACTCTCCTAGGGCGTGTTGCTAAAGCTCGGCTGTCGTGACCTCGTCGTCGAGCCGTGTCGCTAGACTGGTCCTGTGAAGATCGAGATGGTGCTGGACGCGAAGCGCGGCACGAACTGGAAGGGCTCCCCGACCGTTTCTTGATCCGCCTGTTCTCCTTCGCCCGATTCAGGGAAAGGAGGTGGATGCGTGGACGATCAGTTTCTCGCGGTCGGTGACGTAGCGGCCGCTACCGTCACGAAGTCGCTGCCGTTCGGCGTTCTCGTGGAGTGCGATCTGATCGTCGCGCTCGGGGATCGTCGCTGCGAACCCGCGTTCCCGCAGGCATGCCCGATTCGCCTTCGACGGGTACCCCTGTTGTGGGGGTTTTACTCTCATAGCGGGTGGACATCGGTACTTCTTTTGGGCGCATGGGCCACTTCTGTGAGATGTACCGATGACTGCAGGGACCTGCTATCGGTGGTCTATGCCCAGTGGATCTGTCCGTTCTTGATCCAGTAGTGGCACCGCTCGCCCTCGTGTCGATTGCGATCAATCGAGGGAAACACTGACGGACCATGGCGGTCATCGATGCTTATCCGCCACGCTGGGTTGGCACGCTTGGAAAGTGGTACCAGTACGGTGTGGCCCTTCCCGCAAGGGCAGTCGATCAGTAACCATTTCGGGAAATCCGGCGAGCCGGCAACTGCGAGCTCGTTGGCACGGGGGATCTCGGGCAGGTCGTGCCGCTCCGGGTAGTAGATAACCCGATCAACTCTGCCGGTGAAGATGTGATGGCGGCGGAGCCACCGCCGGATGACGTTGTGGCTCATTGAGTCCATCCCCAATTCAGGAAGGCCCCGTGGAGGCCGGCGGCGATCCGGTCTGCCTTGCCGCAGCTATGTGTTCCTTGGCGCGGCCGATGCGCGGTGCTGAGTCGCCGGTTGATCATGCCGTAGAGGATTCTGTTGGCTGGCTCTGCCTCGGAATACCCGAGGACCCGTGAGATTCCCTCGTTCACTGCGAAGGCCGCTGTTGCAGAAGTGTAGGTGACTACCGAAGGATCTGGTGTCTTCAACTCTGGTGCATAGCCTTCGGCAACTCTCCGAGCGTGCTCGGCGGCGGGCAGCTGCTCGGCACTTGCCTTGTCCGGATCAATCTCACCAAGGCAAACAAGGCAGGGCGATGTTGGTGAGACGATCGACACCCGCCCCCAGATTTCATGGACAGCCTCATTGCGGGAATCGATCGTGACTCCACAATCGATCAGGAGCTGGAGCATGGCCTGTGGCATGCGTGTGAGGAGGGTCCGGCCGGCATGGTCGTCGGTGCAGCCAAATAGAATGTCAGAGTGAGCCAGCGCCAGGGCAACTTGCTTGTCGAGTAGGCTGCCGTGAACTGGAATGACCGTCGTCCCGAGACCAATTGCCTTCACATGCTCAGCCGCAATGTCCACCTTCGGCCTGTCAACGTCGGACAGGGAAGATCCGTAGACACGGGTGACGTTCGTTTCTGTCAGCGTGTCGAGGTCGACAATGGTTAGCTCGCCGACACCAAGCCGAGCGAGTTGTTCTATCACGGCCGAGCCTGTGCCGCCAGCCCCGACCACTCCTACTTTCAGTTGCCGCAACGTGTGTTGCCCGGCCTCGCCAAACGCTCGGACCTGGCGGTCGAAGATCTCGGTTTGTACGTCATCGTCGTCACTGGACCAAGCCGACGTGATCGAGAGACGCTCGCCGACAACCCGGACCCTGTCGACTTCAAGATGCTGGACGGAACCGCTGAGATAAACGCGCCCGCTAAATGCGGGGGAGCTTGCCTTGCCACCGAGAACGAGCGATGCGTAGTGACCAAGCTCGGTTCGTACCCCGGCAACTGACCGAAGCTGCTTGTCCACGACATCGTCATGGCTGGAGGGTTTAGGCTCTCCGCCGGGATGGGTGTGAACGAAGATCGGTAGGCAATCGCTGTCGCTTGCTGCTCGAAATGCGGGCACCCAGCCAGCGCTTGCGATGGAGAGGCCATCATGAGATCGCAGGAGGTACGTCTCGTCAGGAACGGTAAGCACCGACCGGACTAGCAACGTCGTGTGCCTAGAAGCGTCGGTTCTGACGAGCCTGGCAGTCAGTACCCAGGCTCGCTCGAGGTTCTCATCAAGGGCGCTGGTGAGTTCGCGCCAGGCAGCTTCTGTGAAGGCAACTGTTGTCGTGCCCATGGTTAGAGTCCGACGTCCTTCCTGAGGAGCTGAGCGATTGCTGCCATCCACGTTTCGAGAGAATCAATTCCGGGTCGCCAAGTACCAGGGGCGAGATGGCGACTGAAGCGTTGCCAGATTCGACCAAGGTATTGTTCTGGAACTTCGGAGGCGGGCGCATAGGCGCCGGTCGCAGCCAATCGAATTTCTGGGTTCACCCAAAACATGTCCGGCGCCGCGTCGGGGAATCCTGGCGGCAGCCGAACGAGTAGATCTGTCGCTTGAGCTGTGAATCCTTGGGGGAGTGGGTAGTCCTTGATGACGAGCTCTGTCCAACCACTTCCATCGACTGTGACCTCATGTTTGAGGCCCTTCGCATCGAGCTTCGCAAGGTCGTCATCGTCCAGCATTGTGTCGCCTATCGTCCCGGCGTGATGTTGCCAGGGGCACTGAAGAAGTGCATGCCCGGCTTCAGGGTGATGGACTCATCGTTGCCGACGAGGTGATCGTCCTTGCCTGGTACTTCCAAATACAGGTCATAGGTCGACGCCAGGGGCGGAGCGACCAAGTTTCGGATCTCAGTCCCAGTCAAGGAGTTGGCTGACACCTTGTAGACGTGCTTGTCGATGTGGATCGTATTTTCCTTGGGTCCCTGTTTCGCAGTTTCCACGATATTCCTCCATAAGGTTTAGTTATTATCTATTATGACATAAATTGGATGCGGAACCTTCGTCAATTTCCATCTCGACCTAGCCTGAATCGAGCCTAGCGCGACCCACTGACAATTTTTCTGGAGGTTGGCTGCACAAGGGGGCTCAATGTCAGCGGATCTAACGGCAAAGGAGGAGCGCGATGCCACGACTAACCGACAAAACATATTTAGAGCAACGAACCCTGCTGCACCGTTGCTGGGCGGACCGGAGCGCCCACGGCTTCAGTTACCTCACCTACAAAGGTCAGATGGTCCTGCATCACTTTTACGCTCCGAGCAAGCTGCTCAGCCGCGAAGGGGCGTTGGCGCACAGGCAAGAGGTCTCGCGACACGACTACTCTCTCCCCCAGCGGGCCGGTCGTGCCTTCAAGCGCATCCTGCCATTCCTACCTGAGCCCTGGCCTGTCACCGATACGCCTGTACCTGTGCGTAGTCGGCGACATAGGGGAGCGGACCGCATCGTCGTCACAGCCATCGCTCGCCCTGAGCCTGATCTGCGTAAGTTGGTAACCGCGGCCGTCGAGCTGGCCAGCCAGGATATCGAGCGGGACCTTGTCAAGCTGGAGCAGACCCTTCAGGAGGCCTAGCAGGAGCTGGCCCGGCTGATGCGAGAAGCCGAAGACCGCGAGCGGCCAGCTGATGAACGAGGCCGTGCCGCGTAACTGACGCTCCGCCGAAGATGATGACCTAGCCCTTCACCTTCCCTCGGGGACGCATCCTCACGCCGCGCTTCACGAGACCGATCCGGAGCGTTGTCTCTGGCATGCCCACCGTGGCCGAGATGCTCTTCAGTGTCTGGCCGGCCTCGTACATTGTGACGGCTTGAGCGAACTCGGCTTCTTTGGGATGCGGCTGCCGATCCTGGGTCGCGTCATATTTGGCCACGATGGTGCGGACTCGTCCGCGGCTGATGCCGAATCGCCGGCCGAGCTCGCTGATGGTCGCGCCATGGTCGTACGCATCCACCAGCTGCCGTTCCTGAGCAGTGGACAGTCGCCAGGTCCGGGAAGGCGGCTTCAACGTGGACTCCTCGGGTGTAACCCTGGCCAACGCTCGGTTCAGGTCCTGTAGTTCCGTCAGGGTTTTCTCGGGGTAGACAGGGTGGGAAGGGCGGCCGACCAGGCCCACCACCGAAAGCCCCGGTTCCGCAGGAATATCATACTGCGGAACCGGGGCTTCTTCTGTGGGCAATGGTTCATCCGAATTCCTCTGCCAAGCGACCGCACCGTTGTCCTCGGGTGCTTTCCTCGATAGTCTCCAGAGACAGACGGTCGAAAATCGTGAGCAGTGGGGAGCACTCAGATGAACTTGTGGGGGACGGCCATCGTGACGGTGCTGGGCGCCGGAGTGGGCTACTACGTGAACGGACCGACGTCGGCGGCGATCGGGGCGATCACCGCCGCGATCCTGGCGGAGTCGTCCCGCCGGAAGCGCATTGAGCGGGAAGCGGCCCGCGACCGCGGCTGAAAACGCCCCGCACCACACCTACTCCCGCAGCCGTGCCACCTCATTGACCCACGCCCGGTGTGCGAAATCACCGGCCGCGAACGGGAGCGGGATCCCCAAGGATTCGTGGGTCTGCGAGACGAACCGTAGCGCCATCACCGGGACGCCCGACGCCGAGAGTGCCCGGGCGTACGCCTCACCGTCGCCGCGCAGTGGGTCCAGTTCTGCGGTGAAGATCACGGCGGGTGGGAGGCCCTCGTGCGACTCCGCGAGGAGAGGTGACGCATACGGTTCCCGAGCGAGCGCCCGGTCCGGCCCGAGGTACTGAGCCACGAGTGCGCGGCCCGCCTTCTCCAGGATGACGTGCGGCATGCTGGGGCCGATGCCACTCATGTCCGCGTGGCCGATCGTGAGGTCGAGCGCCGGGTTCTCCAGAATCTGAAGCCGCACCGGGATCTGCTTCCGGTCGCGATTCATGAGCGTCACCGTCGCTGCGAGGTTGCCGCCCGACGAGGCGCCACCGACGGCCATCCGGTCCCGCGACCCTCCCAGCTCCTCGGCGTGCTCGACGGCCCACTCGAACGCCGCCCAGCACTGCTCCGGCTGGACCGGGAACCGGTGCTCCGGGGCGTGCGCGTAGTCCGGCGCCACGATGATGACGCCGGCGTCCTGCGCCCGCCGTCGCAGTCGAGCGTCCCAGGCCTGCCAGTCGATCCCGCCCAGGGTGAAGCCGCCGCCGTAGCAGTACACGAGCACCGGGAGTCCCGCCCCGGGGGACGCCGGCTCCCCGCCCGGCCAGTACACCCGCACCCGCACGTCAGGCGCCTGACGTGCCGGGACCAGGTGATCCGCCGTCGCGGTTTCAGGAGGCTGCTCGGCGAACTGGGCCTGGATCCGGTCGTCATTCTCCTGGGCCACGCGGCGACGCCCGGCAGGATCGGACGGTTCCGGCTTCTTGAAAGGAGCCGCAGCCTGCTCAAAGGCGGTGACGGCGGGGTCGACGGCGGGACGCCGCCAGCGTCCTCGTCTCCACCTCATCCGAGGCGGCCTTTCCCGTTGACGCAGGTCATCAGCGCACACTCCTGATTCTGAGGACGGACAGACCGGCCAGCACGGCCATGGCGAAGGCGGCCACATAGAGGGCTGCGAAGTTCTCCCCGGTGGGCGAGCCGATCCGGGTGAGGAGGAAGCCGAGCACCGGGACGAAGATGTTCGGCAGCAGATACGCCAGCGCCACGATTCCCAGGTCCTTGCCGGCCTCTTCCACCGAGGGGAGGCATTCGGTCATCAGGGCCACGTCGGCCGAGATGTAGGCGCCCTGCCCCGCGCCAATCAGGGCGATCCCGACCAGGAAGATGGGCAGCCCCGGCGTCGCGACTGCCACGATGAGACCGATGGCACTGAGCATCGCGCCGAACAGCACGCTCGGCTTGCGCCGCCTGGTCCGGTCCGAGATGACGCCGAAGATGAAGGCGAACAGCAGATTGCAGACGGTGAAGACCAGCGTGGCCTGGGTCTGCACTCCGGCGATCACCGAGGGATCGTCGAGGTCGAACCGCCCGGAGATCGTCAGGTAGAGGTAGCTCGTCACCGTGACGATCGACGCGGTCATGAGGAAACGGCAGATCCAGGCCCAGGCGAAGTCAGGGTGGCGCCGCGGACTGAGCCAGAAGGTGCTGATGAACGCTTCCAGATTGAAAGGCGGGGGAGCGTCTGTCCGACGGAGATCCCGCAGGGTGAAGAACAACGTCAGAGACAGCACCACCGCCACGGCGCCCGGGATGAGGAACATGGCGGCCTGGCCCAGGGAGGCGAGCTGCCCGGTCATCATCGTGCCCACCAGGATGCCGACCGTGCCGGCCGCCCCGGTGACCGCCGACATGATGGCGCGGATCCGGCGTCGGATCTGATCCGCGAAGAGGCTGTGCTGCGCCATGGCGACGGCGCCCCAGCCCACATAGTTCAGCACGATGCCGATCCAGAGCCACGCGGGCGACGGCGCCCAGGCGAGCGCGAGGTAGCCGGCGAGGGCGATCAGCGATCCGGTCAGGATCCACGGCCGCCGCAGCCCCAGGCGGGATCGCGAGCGGTCGCTCAGCCGCCCGAAGACCGGGGTCACCACAAGCGTGGCGAAGCCGCCCACCGTCAGCAGGACACTGAGGTTCGCCGAGGCGCTCGCAGCGTCCCACTGTTTCAGCAGCTGAGGCACCGCGACGCCGGCCACCCCCTGCGCGACGCCGGTGGCGCCCCAAGCGAGGGCGAAGCTCACCCAGAACCAGGGAGTCTGCCGTTCCCCGGGCACCGTTTCGGCGTCGGCCAGGTGCAGGACGGGTTCCGGAACGGCCGGCGATGGGTCAAGCGCGGCGGGGGTTCTCTTCTGGACCGACATGTAACTCCTCATCGAGTTGGTGCACGGATGTCGTACCCGAGGTTGGTGGACACGAGTGTATGCGCGTACATTCGTGGAAACAAGGGCTGGAGTGGCGCTTCTTCCGATACCGTTGGGGGCGGCGGCCCCGGCCCATTCCGGGGCGGCCGACGCCGGACGGGCGTCGGAGGACAGGGAGTGAGGGATGACCGTGACGAAGGCGCGTCCATCGGTGTACGACGTCGCAGCGGCGGCCGGTGTGTCCACGGCGTCAATCTCGAGGTACTTCCGCACTCCGGAAAAGCTCAGCGAGACGCTCCGGGACCGCATCCAGAGCGCCGTCCAGGAACTCGGCTATCTGCCCAGCGGTTTGGCCCGCGGCCTCGCCGAACGGAGCACCGGTACCCTCGGCTTCTATTCGTTCAGCGGGCACGAACCCGACGAATGGGACCGCAGCCCGGTGCCGAGCGCCGAGGGGGAGGTGCCCCGCGTCGAGTACCGCGGCGGCTGGCCCCGGCTGTTCCCGCTCTACGCCGACGAGGTGCTGCGGGGCATCGAACTCGAGTGCACCCTGCGCCGGCTCCCACTCCTGGTCGGATGGCAGGACGCCGACGGCCGAGGCGTGGCGCTCGATGACATCGCACGCCGCAGCGACGGTCTCGTGGTGCTGCCCGCCACGATCGAGGAGGCGCAACTGAGGCTCCTGGCGCAGCGGCTCCCGATGGTTCTCGTCTCACAGCTCGTGCCGGAGGGCATGACCGCCTCCTCCGTCAGGGTCGACGACTTCAGCGGCATGCGGGCGCTCACTGCGCATCTGGCCGATGACCACGGCGCCCGCCGTTTCGCGTTCGCCGGTTCCGCCACGGGAGCCGAGCACGCCGCTCGTCATGCGGGTTTCAGCGCTGCGCTGCAGGACCGAGGCCTGGAGGTTCCGGCCGAGCCGCTCGTGGACGCCGGGTCCCGCTCCGCCACGTACGCCGCCATGACCACTCTGCTGACGTCGGTCCCCTCGTTCTCGGACTCGCTCCCGGACGCGATCGTCTGCTCCAGTGATCAGACGGCCCTGGGGGTGCAGGCCGCGCTCGTGGAGCACGGGATCGCGGTCCCCGGGGACGTCGCCGTCACCGGCTTCGACGGCATCGACGCGGCCCGGCTGGCGGATCCGCCGCTCACGACGGTCCGCCAGCCGATGGACGAGCTCGGGCGCGCCGCCGTCGAGCTTCTCACCGAGGCTCTGGAGGCGCCGGGGGACACGCGGCACGTCGTCCTGCCGGTGGCGATGCTCCTGGGCCGCAGCTGCGGCTGTCCCTGAGAGGCTGGCCTTACACCTGGTAGCCGGCGAGGCCCCGGCCCACGAGCGTCGGTTCCCGCCAGGTGAACGAGAAGTGCCCGGTCGCGGGGGAGAGACTGAGCAGCCCCACATGCGGGCCCTCGATCATCCGGAGTTCAGCTTCGAACGTGTCGGTCCCGTCCCAGCCGCCGCGCACGGCGAAACGGACCGGCGGATCACTCAGCAGCTCGCCTTGCGCCCAGTCATCGCCGCCGACCTGGAGACGATAGGCCGCGCCGTCGAGCGTCAAGGTCAGGGTGTCGCCGTCGAGCCGCACCTCCTCGAGCTCCGGCAGGTCCGTGCCGCCGAGCCCGCCGAAGCGCACCTCGGGGAGCCCCGGCTCCCCGGGCGCGCGGGTGAAAACGGTCCCGGCGACGCTGTGCGACGACGGCGGCGCCAGCCGTGCGCCTTCCGTGCCGGCCGATTGCGCGGCCAGGGCGGCCCACTCCGGCGCGCGCTCGGCGGCCTCCACCCAGCCGGCGGGGGCAGCATCGCCCCGGAGCGCCAGAACGAGTCCCGCCAGCATCCCCAGATTGGCTTTCGCCTGGGCTGCGGCGCGGAGCTCGGCGCCGGCCGTGGGCGCGGGAATAGTCGCTTCCAGAAGGCGGCGGGAGAGGGCCGCGCTGTCCACGGGATCGGCATCGACCGTCGGAGCACCTGATCCCCGGTCCGACAGCACGGGGAGCAGGTGCTCCCAGACGGCGTCGAGGAGGGTCTGGCCGAGCACGGTCGAGGCGGTCAGGGCGATCACCGAGTTCACTGCGGGCAGGACGATGCACAGCTGGCTGTACGCGCCGCCCGCGTGATAGCCGTGGTCGCCGATCCAGAACTGGTACCCGTAGCCGAGCGAGCTGTCCCGGTCCACCGGCTGGCCCGGTGGGAACCGGTGGTCCGCGTCATTGCTGATCCGCACCGAGGTGGCCTGATCGATCCACTCCGCCGGCACGAGCCGGCGGCCCTGCCAGACACCGCGCTGCAGGAGCAGTTGCCCGAACGCGGCGATCGATTCGGTGCGGAGATGGAGGCCCGTGAACCCGGGGTTGGACTCGCCGCCGGCCCACTTCGCCTCCGTGATTCCGAGGGGATCGAGGAGGCGGGGACGCAGGTACTCGAGGAGCGAGGTTCCGGCGGCGCGTTCGATGATCTTGGCGACCGCGAAGGTGGCGAGCTGGTCGTAGGTGAAGATCTCTCCCGGAGGCCGCTCCGGGTGGTACGCGGACAGCAGCTGGAGCAGGCCGTCGTCGGTGACCGGAAGCTCGACGCTCGGATCGAGGACCGGGTCGAGGAGATGTCCCACCGACATGCGGAGGGCGTCGGCGATCGTCGCTTCGCCGTACCCCGCGGCCTCCGGGAGGTGATCGGCCAGCCGGTCGTCCCGGTGCAGCAGGCCCTCGGACTCCGCGATGCCGGCTGCCACGGAGGTGAAGCTCTTGCTCAGCGAGTACAGCAGATGAGGCGTTGACGCGTCATAGGCATGCCACCAGGACTCGGCGATCACGGCGCCGTCGACCGCGATCATGAGGCTGTGCATTTCAATGCCGGCCTGTTCGACGGCGTCGAGGAAAGACCTGATTCCGACGGGATTCACGCCGAGCTGTTCGGGCGTCTGACGGGGCAACACTTCGTGGGTCACGAGGACCACCTTCCGCGAGGGGACTGTATGCGCATACACGGCGTCTGACGTCAGCCTATGCAAGTGTGAGTCCTCGGTCCACCCCTGACGTTCGAGATCGAACCCGGACCAATTCGGGGCCCCGGATCACGTCATGATCCGGGGCCTCGCGCCACTCATCAGAGTGATGCGGTGGTGCCGGAGGTCAGCCATCGGCGGCCCGCCCAGAGGATTGAGGATGTCAACGTGAGTGAGAGCTACCTGGCTTTCGGTGGGAAGTGCGCCTTCGCCCTGTCCCTCGGCGCAGGATCGACGGCCCCGGAGGGCAAACCCGAGTTCGCCCTGGAGCACGACGGGAAGACGTACCTCTTCTCCGGTGCTGTGCCGAAGGCGCTGTTCCGGTGGCTCCCGGGCAGTGCGACGCGGGCTCGCAGAAACTGGATGAAGGCACGGCGCGGCGCGAGGGCGCGGCACCGGGCCAGCAGCTCTGTGTAGCGTCGCGGGGTCAGCGCGCGACTTCCAGCCCCCGGCGGACTACAACGCCAGCAGGGTGAACTCGTTGCCGTCGGGGTCGGCCAGCACCACGCCGCCGCCGTCGCTGGAAGGCGGGTCGGCCGCGGAGGAGGCGCCGAGTGCCACCAGGCGTTCCACCGTCGCGGCCAACGTCTCCCGGGGAGCGGCGAGTTCGAGGCGCAGACGGGACACTCCGAGTTTCGGGCGCACGGGCGGGCCGCCCCAGGTGATCTTGGTCCCGCCGTCGGGGGACTGGATCGCGGTCTCTTCGTTCTCATCCCAGACCAGAGGCCAGCCGAGAGCCTCGGCCCAGAAATGGCCCACGCGCTGAGTGCCGTCACCGGACAGAGCCCCGATGGCCGCCGTTCCCGCCAGGAACCGGTTGTCCGAGGGGATCACGCAGAACTCGTTGCCTTCTGGATCGGCGAGGACCACGTGGCGCTCCTCGGGACGCTGACCGACGTCGAGGTGCTGCGCTCCATGAGCCAGTGCCCGGTCCACGATGGCGGCCTGGTCCTCGGGCGAGGAGCTCGTGAGGTCGAAGTGGAAGCGGTTCGGTGTGGTCTTCGGCTCGAGGCTGGGCCGGAAACGCACCGGGAACTCGGTGTCGCGCATCGCTTCGAGCACGGACCCGTCTCCGTCCGCGGAGACGTCCCGGCGCAGGACCGCAGACCAGAAGACGCCGAGCGCGGCAGGATCCCGGGCATCGAAACACAGTGCTGCGAGGCGGGGGTGGGTCATGTCATTCCTTTCTCGGCCTTTCGCGGTGAAGTCTCCGGGCGTGGCTGTCCAGGTGTCGCCGTCATCCTTTCAGTGCTTCATTCTTTCAGTGCCTCATTCTTTAAGTGCCCTTTCAGTGCCGCCAGCAGCGCAGTGCCGTCGGGTGTGCCCAGTCCCGTGCAGGCATCCCAGCCGGGCCCCGCGTGGTAGCTGCCGTTGTCGCCGACGGTCACGTCCCGGAATCCCGACGACACGGCGTAGAGGGAGGGCTGGATGAGACCGAACCGCCGGTTCCCGGCCTGCGCGAAGCGCGCGATGAGCGCAGCCCAGAGCGGGGCCACGGCGCTCGTGCCGCCGATCACCATGTCCTTGCCGTCCACGCGGATCCGGTAGCCGGTCTGCGGATCCGCGACGGCGCTGACGTCCGGCACCCCCCGCCCGGATTTCCCGGCCGACGGCGACTGCCAGGCCGGCCGGGGGAACGCCTTGCTGTAGCCGCCGCCGGTCGCCGAGTCGGGACCTTCGTTCCACACGGTCTCCGAGCTGATCGTCCCGGTTGCAGGATCCGCTTCGAGCCTCGTGCCGCCGCAGGCCAGAGCGTGCGGGCTGGATGCCGGGAAGTCCACATGGGCCTTTCCGTCGGCCGCGCCGTCGCTGCTGCCGCGGTCCCCGGCCGCCACGGTCGTAGTGATGCCGAGCGCCGCGGCGTCGGCGAGGGCCTGGTCGAATGCGTCGCGGGCCTGGGCCGTCCACTGGTCCTCGCTCTGGCCCCAGCTGATGCTGATGGCACACGGCGAAGCCTTGGTCGCGGCGACCACGGCGTCCAGGAATCCAGCGTCCGTGTTGGGGGCGAAGTAGACCTGGATCGCTGCCTTCGGCGCCAGTGCGCCGACCACCTCGATGTCCAGCAGGACCTCTCCATCGGCGCCCTGCGGATCGTTCCCGCCCTGGTTCATGCCGCCGTCGACGCCGATGGACGTGATGTGGGGCGTGGCGAGTCCCAGTCCCGAGAAGTAGGCGTCGAGATCGGCCTGCGCGTAGCCGCCTCCGAGCTCGATGATGGCCACCGTCTGCCCCGAGCCGTCGGTGCCGTCGGGGAAGCCGTACACGCGGCCCAGGTCCACGGGGCTGTAGCTGGTGCCCGCGGCCGCGCGGGGGAGCACACGGAAATGGGCGCGGGCCTGGGGGCGGTCGTCCAGGCCGAGCACGGCGACCACGATGCCGTTCAGCTCGGCGGGGATTCTCAGTTCACCCTGCCGGTGCCGGTAGTGCACCGTGGCGCCGTCCGGCGCGGTGCTCGTGGCATCCTCCAGCGTGGTGCCGAAGATGCTGCTCAGCTGCTCCACGGTGCCGGACAGCCGGAGACGGCGCGACGCGGGGTCCGACTCGACCACGTCCGCGCCCAGCCGGGTGAAGACCTCGGTGGCGAGCCGCACGTCGTCGTCCGACGCCCCGTACTCCGACGCCAGTTCAGCGGCGGTCAGATGGCTTTCCGCCGCAGAGGACGGCAGCGCCGTCCTGCGCCGCAGGACCACCGTGATCTCCAGGCGGCTGGCGCCGTCCGCCGGGCCGTGCAGCTCCACGCCGGGCACCACCGCCCGGGCGGAACTCTTGAGGGGAATGCCGTCTTCCCGTGCGTTGTAGGGTTCGTTCACTCCGGCCATCGGGTCCTCCAGACATCGTCGGTTCATAACGGATCCCCGATGCCAGTATCACCGTGCCGACTGACAGGGTAAAGGCCCCTCGCTCCCTCGGGCGGGCCGTCAAAACCGAGGCGATCAGTCCTCTTCGTCCAGGCGCGCCGTGAGGATCTGGTGCGCGCCGGCCTGCAGGATGCCGAGTGATTCCTGGATCAACGGCGAGCCGAGGCTGCCCCGGCGGGCGACGGCGATGATCCGGCGCGACGGCCGCCCCTTGCCGGAGATCCGCAGCCGTACGACGTTCTCGGCGCCGCGCAATGGGGCCAGCCGCGGCAGCAGACCGACGCCGAGGCCCGCGCCGACAAACGCGATCATCGTCTCCCACTCGGAGGCCTCGTGGGCGATCCGGGGTGTCACGCCGACCGCCGTGAACGCCGCCGTGAAGAGCGAGTGATAGGTGGACCCGACGGCCTCCGTGATCCACGGTTCCGAGGCCAGTTCCTCCAGGGTGACGACCTCCCGCGATGCCAGGGGATGATCGGCCGGGACGATCACGTCCAGCGGGTCATCCAGCAGAACCGTCTTCTCGAAGCGCTGGTCCTCCTCCTGAGCGTCCGACTGCATCGCGATGATGACCGCCAGATCGATCCGCTCCGCGACCAGGAGGTCGAAGCACCGGGCCGGGTCGGCTTCGAGGACCTGGACATCCACGAGGGGCCGCGTAGAGCGCAGGGTCGCGGCGAGCGGGGCGAGCAGGTGGGCCGCCGCCGTCGAGAAGCCTCCAAGGCCGAAGTGGGACTGGACCTGGTCCCCGGCCTCCATGGCGGCCGCGCGCAGGCGTTCCCATTCGGCGATCAGCGCGTCCGAGCCGGCGACGAGGATGCGTCCCGTGGTGGTCAGCCGCAGGCCACGTCCGTCTTTGGTGAGCAGTTGCATTCCGAGCACCCGTTGCAGCTCGCGGAGCTGTGCGGAGACCGCCGAGGGGGAGTAGCCCGTGAGCTCCGCGGTGGCGCCGATGGTGCCGCATTGGCCGAAGACGCGGAGTGTGATGAGCCTGACATCGATCATGCGCTAATTCTGCATGGATATTCCCAAAATCTCGCGCTTTTTCTGCGGGGAATGTGACCCTAATCTCATCATGACAAGCCTGTCGCGCACCCCGCCCCTCGTGTCTCCCCGGGAGGAAACCCATGACCGCTCCAGCGAACGCTCCCCTCAGCTCGCGCGGACGACTCGCCGCCACTCTGCCCGTGGAGCAGCTGGCCGAGATCTCCGCCTTGTTCGAGTTCCGGCGCACCGGATACTCGCTCGACGCCCCGTTCTACACGGACCCCACGATCTTCAAGCTGGACATGGAAGCCATCTTCGGGCAGCACTGGATCTTCGCCGCGAGCACCGCGGAGCTGCCGGAGCCGGGGGACTATGTGACGGTAGATTACGGGCCCTACTCCCTGATCGTCCTGCGCAACGACGACGGCGGCGTGAACGTCCTGCACAACGTCTGCCGCCACCGTGGCGCCCGGGTGCTCACCGAGGCCGCGGGGCAGACCGGCAACCTGGTCTGCGGGTACCACTCGTGGACGTACTCGCCGGAGGGCAACCTGATCCACGCCTCCGCACCCGGCGAAGCCAAGTTCGACAAGAACTGCTTCGCGCTCAAAAAGGCCCACGGCCTTGAGGTCGCCGGCCTCATCTTCGTGTGTCTCGCGGCCGAACCGCCCACCGACTTCTATGAGACCGCCAAGATCTTCGAGCCGTACCTGGCGCCCCACGAGCTCGCCACGACGAAGATCGCGTACCAGCAGAACATCATCGAAGAGGGCAACTGGAAGCTCGTCATGGAGAACAACCGTGAGTGCTACCACTGCGACGGGCACCCCGAGCTCGCGTGCTCCCTGTTCCCCACCTGGGGCCTGACGGAGGGACTCATCCCCACCCACCTTGAAGAGGTCTGGGAGCGCAACAAGGTGGCCCAGTCGGATCTCGAGGCGCGTTGCGACCGGTACGGCCTGCCACACCAGGTGGTGGAGGAGCTCGACACCCGCATCGCCGGCATCCGCATCTCCCGTGAAGCTCTCGACGGCGACGGTGAGTCGTTCTCCGCCGACGGCCGCCGACTGTCCAAGAAGCTCCTCGGCGACCTGCGGGACTTCCGCCTGGGCCGCTGTTCGATGCACCTCCAGCCGAACTGCTGGTTCCACTTCATGAGCGACCACGTCATCACCTTCGGCGTGTTCCCGATCAACGAGCACCAGACGCTCGTCCGCACCACCTGGCTGGTGGCCGACGACGCCGTGGAAGGCGTCGACTACGACCTGGACAAGCTCACCTACACCTGGAAGCAGACCAACATCCAGGACAAGGCGTTCGTGGAGCTCTGCCAGCAGGGCGCCGCGAGCCCCGCCTACGAACCCGGCCCGTACATGAAGAGCGAGTACCAGGTGGAGGCGTTCATCAACTGGTACGTGCACCGCGTGCAGGAGCACCTGGCATGACCGAAGTCCTCACTCAGCAGGCGGTCCGGGAACCCCAGCGCATCCGCGGGCTGGAGATGCCCTGGAACCGGGTGATGGGCAGCGCCGAGACCCCCGCCCGGGCCGCCCGGGCATTGGGTCCGTGGCACCCGCAGGAGTTCATGGCCGAGTGCGTCGAGACCATCCCCGAGGCGGGCGGTCTGATGACCTTCGTCTTCCGTCGCGGCGACGGGGCCCCGCTCGCGTTCCGTGCCGGCCAGTACGTCAACATCGCCTTCCCGGTGAACGGCGACGACGAAGAACCGGTGGACCGCAGCTACTCGCTGTCCAGCTCACCCACCCAGCCGTGGACCTTCAGCTTTTCGGCGAAGAGGGATTCCACCGGCGCGGTCTCGCCGTGGATCCACGAGAACGTGAAGCCCGGCACCGTGCTGGACATGCTCGGGCCGGTCGGCGCGTTCCATCTGCCGGATGCGGACCGCCGCGCCCGCTATCTCCTGCTGGCCGCGGGGGCGGGCATCACTCCCATCATGTCCATGGTCAGGACCATCCATTCACTGCCCGGCCAGGCCGACGTCGTCGTGCTCTATCACGGGGCCGAGGCCGACGGCTTCGCCTTCCAGCGGGAACTGGACCACATTGCCTCCGTGGATTCGCGGATCCGGGTGCACTACTCGCTCGGCGACCGGGGCGTCCCGGAGGGATGGCAGGGCCTGCGCGGGCGGCTCAGTGCGGGGATGATCGACGAGGTCGCCCCGGACGCCAACGGCCGGCAGGTGTACGCCTGCGGTCCCGAGGGGTACCTGAACACCGCCACGGAGCTCCTGAAGAAGGTCGGGGTGGACGACACCTCGATCTACATGGAGTTCTTCACCGGGAACCGGCAGACACTGCTCGAGTACCAACGGGAGATCGCGCTGGCCTCGGACATCGCGGAGGAGATCGCCGAAGAGATCGCGGAATCCCCCGAGGAGTACTACGAGAGCCAGCCGGCCGCCTTCGGGCTCTACGAACCTGGCTACGACGAGGACGGCACGCTCGACGCCACGGGGCTGCCGCTGGAAGCCGCGGGCACGGGAACACCCGACGCCGAGCCGGCGCCCGCACCCGGGGCCCCCGACCCCGCCGACTTCAGCACCGTGGGCACCGGAAGCCTCACCCTGTCCTTTCTCCGCACCGGGGTCAACGTCCGGATCGACCCCAGCGAACACATCCTCGAAGTGGCGCAGCGCGCGGGCGTGCGGATCGGCGCCAACTGCAAGGAAGGCATGTGCGGCTCCTGCAAAGTCGTCAAGCTCTCCGGCGACGTCGACATGAACCACCAGGGGGGCATCCGTGCGCGGGAGATCGCCGCCGGAAAGTTCCTGCCCTGCTGCTCCACGGCGAAGACCGACCTGGTCATCGACGCCTGACCTCTCCGTCCCCCCGTCACCACACAGCACGTCTCAAGATCCAGGAGTAGATCGTGACCGTTGTTCTTGAAAGCCGCACCGCCGGCGAGGCGACTGCCGAAAACATTGCCACCCAGGGCAGGACCCCCACGCCCCAGTACGTCCTCACTCTCGCCTGTCCGGAACGCCCGGGGATCGTCCGCGCCATCACCGCCTTCCTGGCGGACCGTGGCTTCGACATCATCGAGCACCAGCAGTTCGACGACCAGGTCAGCGGCAAGCTGTTCCTGCGCACGGCCTTCACCCCCGGCGACGAGGACGTCACCGTCGAAGGCCTCAGCGCGGAGTTCGCCGCCGTGGCCGAGGAGTTCGGCATGGACTTCACCATCCATGACGGCAAGCCGCAGCGCCTGCTCGTGATGGTGTCCAAGTTCGGCCACTGCCTCAACGACCTCATCTTCCGGTGGCGAGCCGGCAGCCTGGGGGCGGAGATCGCCGTCGTGGTGTCCAATCATGAGGACCTGCGGGCCATGGCGGAGGCCGCGGGCCTGCCGTTCATCCACGTGCCGATCACCGCCGACACCAAGCCGCAGGCCGAGGCGCGGCTGCTGGAACTCGTGGACGAGTATCAGGCCGATCTGGTGGTGCTGGCCCGCTACATGCAGGTCCTCTCTGATGGCCTCACCCAGACCCTGCGCGGCCGAGCGATCAACATCCACCACTCGTTCCTCCCGGGTTTCAAGGGCGCCAAGCCGTACCACCAGGCCTACGACCGCGGCGTGAAGCTCATCGGGGCCACCGCGCACTACGTCACGGCGGACCTGGACGAAGGCCCGATCATCGAGCAGGAGGTGTTCCGGGTGGACCACAGCCTGGATGCGAACGCCCTCGCCACCGTCGGCCGGGACGCCGAGTCCCAGGCCCTGTCCCGGGCCGTGCAGTGGCACTGCCAGCACCGGGTCCTGCTGAACAACACCCGAACCGTCGTTTTCCGCTGACGCGAACCAGGAGAAACACAAGAAGATGAGCACATCACCACGAGTCGTCATCATCGGCGCCGGCATCGTCGGCACCAACCTCGCGGACGAACTCTCCAGTCGCGGCTGGACGAACGTCACGGTCGTCGAGCAGGGACCCCTGGAACTGGCGGGCGGCTCGACCTCCCATGCGCCGGGCCTGGTGTTCCAGAACAACGGTTCCCGGACCATGACCCAGTTCGCCACGTACACCGTGGAGAAGCTCCTGGGGCTGAGCAAGGACGGCCAGTCCTGCTTCAACCAGGTGGGCGGCCTCGAGCTCGCCACCACGCCGGAGCGGCTGAAGGACCTCCATCGCAAGATGGGTCTCATGACCTCCTGGGGCGTCGAGAGCCGCATCATCGACGCCGACGAGTGCGAAAAGCACTATCCCCTGCTGACCACCGGCGCGCTGAGCGACGGCCGTGAGATCCTCGGAGGCCTGCTCATCCCGAGTGACGGCCTCGCGCTCGCGGCCCGTGCCGTGCAGCTGCTCATCGAACGCGCGAGCGAGCGCGGCGTCGAGTTCCGCGGCTCCACCACCGTGACCGGCATCGCCCGCGACGGCGGCAAGGTCACCGGCGTCGAGACCGACGCCGGCCTGATCCCCGCCGACATCGTGGTCTCCTGCGCCGGATTCTGGGGCCGCGAGCTGGGCAAGATGGTGGGGCTCGAAGTGCCGCTGCTGCCGCTCGGACACCAGTACGCCGTCACCACGCCCTTGCCGGAACTCGACGGGGTCAACGAGCTGCCCAAGGGTGCGAGCAAGCCCATCCTGCGCTACCAGGACAAGGACCTCTACTACCGCGAGTGGGGCGACCGCATCGGCATCGGCAGCTACGCCCACCGCCCGATGCCCGTGGACATGACCCGGCTGCCGCAGGTCTCCGCCGAGGAGATGTCGGATCATAAGATGCCGTCCCGCCTGGACTTCACGCTGGAGGACTTCCTCCCGGCCTGGGAGGACAGCCAGGACCTGCTCCCGGCCCTGCGGAACGCGGAGATCGAGGACGGCTTC
The DNA here is from genome assembly GCF_041360795.1 of Arthrobacter sp. RCC_34. Taxonomy (NCBI): domain Bacteria; kingdom Bacillati; phylum Actinomycetota; class Actinomycetes; order Micrococcales; family Micrococcaceae; genus Arthrobacter; species Arthrobacter sp. RCC_34. The sequence continues at coordinate 966,468 of NZ_JBFUPW010000001.1, forward strand.
AACGGGATCTTCTCCTTCACCCCCGACGGCGGCCCGCTCATCGGCGAGCACCCGGACCTGAGCGGCTTCTTCGTCGCCGAGGCGGTCTGGGTGACCCATTCCGCCGGCGTCGCGAAGGCCGTGGCCGAACTCCTCATCGAGGGCCGTTCTCGCACGGATCTGCACGGCACGGAGCTCACCCGCTTCGAAAAGGTGCAGACCTCCGACGACTACGTCTCGGAGACCTCGCAGCAGAACTTCGTGGAGATCTACGACATCCTGCACCCGCTGCAGCCCAAGGAATCCCCGCGGAACCTGCGCGTGAGCCCGTTCCACGTCCGGCAGAAGGAACTGGGAGCCTTCTTCCTGGAGGCCTCGGCCTGGGAGCGCCCGCACTGGTTCGAGGCGAACCGCGGGCTCCTCGAAGAGCTCCCGGCCGAGTGGCAGGCGCCGGAGCGCGAGTCCTGGTCCGGCATGTTCCACTCGCCCATCTCCGCCGCCGAGGCGTGGAAGACGCGAACCGCCGTCGCGCTGTATGACATGACGCCGCTCAAGCGCCTCGAGGTGGTCGGCCCGGGCGCGGAAGCGCTGCTGCACCGCCTGAGCACGGGCAACATCACCAAGAAGCCGGGTGCGGTCACGTACTGTCTGCTCCTGGAGCACGACGGCGGCATCCGCAGTGACGTGACGGTCGCGCGCCTCGATGAGGAGCGCTTCCAGCTCGGCGTCAACAGCAATGTCGACTTCGACTACCTGCGGGCCGAGGCGCGCAAGCAGTCCGCCGAGGATCCGTCGCGGTGGGCCCACGTCACGGACATCACCGGCAGCACCTGCTGCATCGGCCTCTGGGGCCCGCTGGCCCGTGAGGTGATCGGCAAGGTGAGCGGCGACGATCTCAGCAACGACGGGCTGAAGTACTTCCGCGCCAAGGAGATCTCCGTGGGCGGCATCCCGGTCACCGCGATGCGCTTGTCCTACGTCGGCGAACTCGGCTGGGAGCTCTACACGAGTGCTGAGTACGGGCTGAAGCTCTGGGACCTGCTCTTCGAGGCCGGCCAGGAGTTCGGCATCATCGCCGCGGGACGTGGCGCCTTCAACAGCCTCCGTCTGGAGAAGGGCTACCGTCTCTGGGGCACGGACATGAACACCGAGCACCACCCGTACCAGGCGGGTCTCGGCTTCTCCGTGGCCAAGGACAAGGTGGGCTTCACCGGCGCCGAGGCGCTCGCCGAGCGCAAGGAACAGCCGGCGGAGAAGACGCTGCGCTGCCTGACGATCGACGACGGCCGCTCGGTGGTGCTGGGCAAGGAGCCGGTGTACGTCGACGGCGAAGCCTCCGGGTACGTCACCAGCGCCGCGTACGGCTTCTCGATCCACCGCCCGATCGCCTACGCCTGGCTGCCCACCGCCGTCGGCGTCGGAGACCGGGTGGAGATCGAGTACTTCGGTGAACGGATCCCCGCCACCGTGACGGCCGAGCCGCTCTACGACCCCTCCATGGAGCGCATCCGGGGCTGATTCGCAGTCACCCACGGCTCCGCCCCGGTCACGGACCTCCGTGACTGGGGCGGAGCTGCGTCGTGCGTGGGCGGTGCGCACAGTGAAATGAAGGTGCCGCCGGGGGAGAGGGAGGAAGGCGTGCGGGAGCAGGGGAGGTGCGGGTGACACGGCCGGTCGATGCCCTCCACCCTGGCACTTCCGCGAACGGGCTCAGGAGCTGTGTTCGTTGGGGCGCCTTACCGCGGTTGAGTCGACGCCGACGCGGTGACCGCGACCGTCGGTCGGGCGCAGTCGGGCCAGCGGGTCACCGTTCTCGTCCACGAGTTCGGAATGGGTTTCATCGTCGTTGAACGCGTATCGTTCGCCCCACTGGCGCAGGGCCACGATGACCGTGAAGAGGTCGCGGCCCGCGTCGGTGAGGACGTAGACCTGACGACGTCCGGACGCCGCCGTCTCTCGTTCCAGGATGCCGCGGTCGACAAGACGACGCAGTCGGTCCGTGAGGATATTGCGCGCGACCCCTGTGCGCTGCTGGAAGTCCGTGAACGACCGGGCGTTGTCCATGGCATCGCGAATGATCAGGAAGCTCCACCGGTCTCCGACGAGGTCGAGCGTCCGCGCGACCGGGCACTCCGGATCGGTCCAGGTCATATTGTCGTCGTGCACGGCCGTGTTCATCACGCCTCCCAATGAGTTGCAGATCGAAACTATTTTGCCATACTGAATCAGTTGCAAATTGCTACTGATTGGAGATGCTGTGGGACTCACGCCTGGCCGAAGGATGTTGCTTGCGACGGTCTGCTCGGTTGCCGTCGCGACGATCTACGTCGCTCAGCCTGTGCTCGCGCACATCGGGCGAGATCTGGGAATACCCGAGGCTGACCTCGGGTGGATCGTGGCAGCCGGACAGATCGGGTACCTGATCGGCTTGGCTGTCCTGGTCCCCTTGGGGGACATGCTGGACCGGCGCAAGCTCATCGGAGGTCACCTGCTTCTCGCCGCCGTCGGCATGCTGGTGACCGCGGTCGCTCCTGGGCTGTGGCTGTTCCTCGTAGGTATCGCTGCGACGGGCCTGTTCGCCGTCGTCGTGCAGACGACCGTCGCATTCGCCGCTGACCTGTCGACACCGGCGGAGCGTGGCCGCACGCTTGGAATCGTCACCTCCGGAGTCATCATCGGAATCCTCGGGGCTCGAGTGGTGGCCGGGGTGCTCGCCGATCTGTGGGGGTGGCGGAGCATCTACATCACCCTCGCGCTGTTTCTCGCCGCACTGTCGATCGCGGTCTTGACGCTGCTGCCGGCGGATCATCGCTCACATCGCCGGAGCTACGGCGACGTGCTGACCTCGCTGGTGCGCCTCTTCCGTGAACCGTTGTTCGTTTCGCGCGGGTTGATCGCGTTCTTCCTCTTCGCTTCCTTCGGCACGCTCTGGAGCGGGCTCGCGCTACCACTGGCAGCCGAACCGTGGCGGTTGGGCGCGGCCCAGATCGGCATGTTCGGAGTCGCCGGGCTCGCCGGCGCGCTGGGCGCTGCACGGGCCGGCAGATGGGCCGACCATGGCCACGCCAACCAGGTGACCGGTGCTGCTCTGGCAGTGCTGGCGCTGTCCTGGATCGCATCAGGGCAGGTCACGTGGTCCCTCTGGTGGGTCGCCGTCGGTGTCATCGGCCTGGACTTCGCAGTCCAGGCCGCGCACGTCAGCAATCAGTCCCTTCTCACCGCCGCCTATTCGGAACAGACCAGCAGCGCGATCGGTGGTTACATGATCTTCTACTCGCTCGGCTCCGCCCTCGGGGCGACCGCCACCTCCACGATCTACTCCGCCTCGGGGTGGATCGGATGCGCCATTCTCGGCGCAGGGTTTGCCCTGTGCGGGCTCCTCACCTGGGCGTTCAGCCGGCGCACGGTCACGGCCTTTTCAGCTAATTCCCTCGCGGCTCGTAAGGACAGCGGACCGTTCCGGCGCCGGTGAGGACCGGTGCCCTCCGATGGTGGCGGTGATGCACGGGGCACGGCTGGAGCGCCAGGTCGCCCGTTTCCCCGGTGCCGGTCCCGTCGGCCGGATCCGCCGGAGCCTCCGCCACCGCGGCGTGTTCGGCGAGAACACCGGTCTGATGCCGGAGCTTCAGGCGGTAGAGCAGCGTTCCGATGACGATCACCCCGACCACGAACATCACCCCGCCCCACTGGAAGTACCACTCGAACGGCGGGACGGAATTGTAGATCTCCTGACGCGGCCACACGAGGTTGAGCGTCATCGCCCCGCCCCACAGCACCGCCAGGATGTTCACGGGAAGGCCCCATTTCCCGAGGCTGAAACCGACCTCGGCGCCGTCGTCCTTCAGCGGCCACCGCTTCTGGAAGCGACGGCGGAGCATCGGCGCGGTGACCAGCAGATACGAGAGGTAGATCAGCACGATGCTGATGCTGGACAGGATGGTGAAGATGGCAGGCTGGGTGATGTTCACCAGCAGCGGGATGATCGCCAGCACGCCGATGACGATGGCGGCCACCGTGGGCGTCTTGCGCACCGGATCCACCTTGCTCAGCTGGCGGCTGAACGGGAGGTTGTTGTCGCGGGCCATGGCGAACATCATGCGGATGGCGGCGGCGTGGACTGCGAGCGTGCACACGACGACGGCGACGACGATGCAGACCAGGAACGCCTTCCCGAAGGGGCCGCCCAGGACGGACAGGACGATGTGCTGCAGTCCGCCGTCGGGGGAGCCCAGCTTCGGGTCGTTCAGATCCGGCGCCGCGAGGATGCCGCCGAACAGCAGCAGGCCGCCGAGCAGGAAGGACGCTGTGACGGCGCGGATGATCGCCTTGGGCGCGGTCTTCTTGGGATCCTTCGTCTCCTCGCCCAGGGACGAGGCGGTGTCGAAGCCGTACATGACGTAGCCGGAGGCCATCGCCGCGATGAGGAACACCCCGAAGAAGCCCAGGGGCTTGCCTTCGCCGAAACCGCGGGTGTCCAGCAGGACTTCAGGGCCGTTGTTCACGTGCCAGAAGAGTGCGGCGACCAGCAGGACGGCGGCGATGAGCTCGACGAACACGCCGATGCTGTTGATCTTGGTCATGAGCTTCACGCCGAACGCGTTGATCAGCGTGGAGATGACGATCATGCCGGTGGCCAGGACCACGCCGTTGATCGCGAAGTCGTAGGGGCCGGAACCGTCGCCGATGAACTGGAAGCCGCTCCACAGCTGCGGCAGGGTGATCTGCAGGGCCAGGGCGACGGACCCGAGCGCCATGATCGACGAGATCAGGAGCAGCCAGCCGGCCAGCCAGGACGGGGTGCCGCTGCTGAGCCTCTTCGCCCAGTTGTAGACCGAACCGGCCACCGGATACCGGCCGGCGAGTTCGGCGAAGCAGAGCGCGACCATGAGCTGGCCGACGAAGACGATGGGCCAGGACCAGGCGTACGCCGGTCCGGCAGTGGAGAAGCCGAAATAGAAAAGCTGGAAGACACCGGTCAGGATCGAGATGTAGCTGACTCCTGCGGCGAAACTGGCGAATTTCCCGATGCTGCGGTCGAGAGTCTGGGCGTAGCCGAACTCATCCATCCCGCTGCTGTCGGCGGCCTTGCCGGGGCCGGTGGCGGTGCGTGTTTCTGACATCTGTGCTCCTCGTTCATGTGACCCACCGGTCCCGCCGCCCCGGGGGCGGGGCGGCGGAACCGATCAGGCGTGCCTCGTTGCACGCCCGGCCGGATCCTGGAATACCGGATGCTGCTGTTCCGCCGGTAGGCGCTGTTTTCTGGCGGTGCTGCTCAGTCGGAGGCGCCGAACCAACCGCTGGGCGCAGGCTGGATGTTCTGCCAGATGTGTTTGGCCTCGCGGTACTCATTGAGCCCGGCGCGTCCGAGTTCCCGTCCGATGCCCGACTTGCCGAACCCGCCCCATTCGGCCTGCGGGACGTACGGGTGGTAGTCGTTGATCCAGATGGTCCCGTGCCGCAGAGCGCCGGCGACCCGCTGTGCCTTCGACGCGTCCGAGGTCCACACCGCGCCCGCCAGGCCGTACTCGGTGTCGTTGGCGATCGCCACCGCCTCGTCCTCGGTGCGGAACGTCTCGACGGTCAGCACGGGACCGAAGGACTCCTCCTGCAGCACGCTCATGCCGGAACGGCAGTTGCCGAGCACGGTGGGCGGGTAGAAGAAACCGTCGGCGAGCGGGCCGTCGTCGGGGATGAAGCCGCCGCAGAGCAGCTCGGCCCCTTCGGCGATGCCGGCCTGGACGTAGGCGTGGACCTGGTCACGGTGCTTGGCGGAGATGAGCGGACCGGTCTCGGCGTCGGCGTCGAACGGGCCGCCCATCCGGATCTTCTGAGCGCGCTCCACGATCTCGGCGACGAAGCGGTCCGCGATGCTCTCCTCGACGACGAGACGGGCGCCGGCCGAGCAGACCTGGCCGGAGTGCAGGAACACCGCGGTCAGGGCGTTGTCCAGCGCCGCGTCCCAATCGGCGTCGGCGAAGACGACGTTCGGGTTCTTCCCGCCGAGTTCGAAGGCGATGCGCTTCACGGTCTCGGCCGCGGACGCCATGATGGTCTGACCGGTGGCCAGGCTTCCCGTCATGGAGACGAGATCCACCCGTGGATCGGAGCTCAGCACCGGCCCGACCTTGGAGCCGCTCCCCGTGACCAGGTTCGCGACGCCGGCCGGGACGCCGGCCTCCGCCAGCGTCTCCATGAGCAGGATGGACGTCGAGGGGGTCAGCTCGCTGGGCTTGAGCACGAAGGAGTTGCCTGCCACGAGTGCCGGGGCCACCTTCCAGGCGGCCTGGAGGAGCGGGTAGTTCCACGGCGCGATGAGGGCGCAGACGCCGAGCGGTTCGTACACCACGCGGCTGATGGCGTTCGGCAGCCCGGTGTCGATCACGCGGCCGGCGTCCAGACCCGCGATCTTGCCGTAATACCGGAAACAGGAGGCGATGTCGTCGATGTCGTACTCGGCCTCGACCAGGCGCTTGCCTGTGTCCAGGGCCTCGGCCCGCGCGTATGCGGCCTTGTCGCGTTCGAGGAGGCTCGCGATCTTCAGGAGGACCTCGCCGCGCTCGATGTCGGTCTTGCGGCGCCACGGGCCCTCGTCGAAGGCGGTGCGCGCGCTGGCGATCGCCCGCTCGGCGTCCTCGACGGTGGAAGACACGACGACGGCGACCTCCCGCCCGTCCGCCGGACAGCGCACGGTGGTGGTCCCGCCGTCGGCGGCCTGCTGCCAGGAGCCGTCGATGTACAGGCCCCGGATGGTCGTGGTCTCGGTGGGTGTCACGGTCATCTTCTCAACCCTTCACTGACTGGCCGTTGGCGGACTGATCCCGCTCGAGCGGGGTGACGCCGTGGCGGTAGAACTCGGTGTGCTGCGCGGCGAGCGGCTCATTGCCCAGGATGAGGTCCGCGGCCCGCTCGGCCAGCATCATGACCGGTGCGTAGATGTTGCCGTTGGTCACGTACGGCATGGCGGAGGCGTCCACGACGCGCAGGCCCTTGGTGCCGTGCACGCGCATGGTGAGTGGATCCACCACCGCCATCGGGTCCGAGGCCGGGCCCATCTTGGCGGTGCACGACGGGTGCAGGGCGGTCTCCGCGTCCTTGGCGACCCAGTCGAGGATCTCCTGGTCCGTCTGGACGCGGGCGCCGGGGGAGATCTCGCCGCCGTTGTACGGTGCCATGGCGGACTGGCCGAGGATGTCGCGCGAGATGCGGATGGCTTCGACCCACTCGCGGCGATCCTGGTCGGTCGACAGGTAGTTGAAGATCATGGACGGGTGCACGGTCGGGTCCGAGGAGCGGATCTTCAGGCTGCCACGGGCATCGGAGTACATGGGGCCGATGTGGACCTGGTAGCCGTGCTTGGCTTCGGCCTTCTGACCGTCGTAGCGCACCGCCACCGGCAGGAAGTGGAACATGAGGTTGGGGTAGGCCACGTCCTCGTTGGACCGGACGAATCCGCCGCCCTCGAAGTGGTTGGTGGCCGCGGGACCCTTCCGGCCGAGGAGCCACTGCAGACCGATGAACGGCATGCGCCACACGTCGAGGGCCGGCTGCATGGAGACCGGCTGGGTGCAGGCGTGCTGGATGTAGACCTCGAGGTGGTCCTGCAGGTTCTCGCCGACGCCGGGGAGGTTGACCACGGACTTGATGCCGAAGTTCCGGAGGTGCTGCGCGTCGCCCACGCCGGAGAGCTGCAGCAGCTGCGGGGTGTTGATGGCGCCGCCGGAGAGGATCACCTCGCCGGCGTTGACGGTGTGCGTCTTGCCGTTGTGCCGGTAGGTGACACCGGTGGCGGTGTCGCCGCTGAAGTTGACCTTGGTGACGAACGCGCGGGTCTGCACGGTCAGGTTCGAGCGGCCACGGTTCGGACGGAGATAGGCACGGGAGGCGGAGAGGCGCTGGCCCTTGTGGACGTTGCGGTCGAAGGGCGCGAAACCCTCCTGGCGGTAGCCGTTCACGTCGTCGGTGAGAGGGAAGCCGGCCTGCTGGGCGGCCTGGAAGAACGCGCCGAAAAGGGGGTTGGTGGCAGGACCGCGTTCCAGGACGAGGGGGCCGTCATGGCCGCGGAACTCGTCGTCCGGATCCGCGGCGAGGGTGGTCTCCATGCGGCGGAAGTAGGGGAGACAGTGGGCGTAGTCCCACGTCTCCATCCCGGCGTCGGCGCCCCAGCGCTCGTAGTCCAGGGGATTGCCGCGCTGGAAGATCATGCCGTTGATGGAGCTGGAGCCGCCGAGCACCTTGCCGCGGGCGTGGGCCACGCGACGGCCGCCCATGTGCGGTTCGGGGTCCGATTCGTAGCGCCAGTCGTAGAACGGGTTGCCGCTGGGGAAGGTCAGTGCCGCGGGCATCTGGATGAACAGGTCCCAGGGGTAGTCACTGCGGCCCGCTTCCAGGACCAGCACGCTGCGGGTGCCGCCCTCGCTCAGGCGGTTGGCCAGCACGGAGCCGGCGCTTCCTCCGCCCACGATCACGTAGTCGTAGCTGCTGTTGCTCATGAAGTCTCCTTGCACCTCGAGCGGAAGCACGGCATCTGCTCCGCGCGACCCACGCCGGTGTGACGCGGGTCATATTTTCGAGGTTAGCGGAGCTTGAACAAACGTTCAAGACCCAGTTTGGACGTTTGTTCAAAGGGCTGCGCGCCCGTGCCCGTCAGGCCTGTTCAGGCGCGGAAGAGGGCCGTTCGGGCGGGGCAAAAGAGCCGCGTCACATTGGCGCGGACAAGGGGGAGGAGCGCCGCTCAGTCGGCGAAGGCGATCTCTTCCGTGCGGAGGATGCTCCGCTCGATGGACGACGGGTCGATGCCCAGCAACGACGTGAGCCACATGCCGTTCTGCACCACGACGACGTCGGCCGCCCGGCCTTTGCACTGCGCGGGCGTGAGGGTGGGCTTCGCCTTGGAGATCAGCTCGGCAAGCCCATCGAGATACCGGTCGAACGCCTCGGCGTTGATGGCCGCGAACTCCTCATCGGCCTGGGCGAGGGCCCAGAGGTGGAGACGCAGGGAGAGGTACTGCGTGGTCAGGATCTCCGGCGCCGCGATGCGACGCAGCGCCGTGCGCAGCTGCTCATCGGGGGTCGCGTCGGGATCCGGGGCGACCAGGCGCAGATCGCTTTCGCTGATCCGGCCGAGCACGGCCCGGATCAGGCTCGGCTTGTCCGCGTAGTAGTAGTTCACGAGTCCGAGCGCGACGCCGGCCTCCCGGGCGACCGCTCGCATGTTGACGCCTGAGATGCCGTGGCGCGAGAGCAGCTCCAGCACCGCATCCAGAATGCGGGACTGACGGTCCACCTGCTGCCGGGAATTCACTGTGCTGGGTTCCACTCGGACAGACTATGGCGAAAATCCCCGGAGGCGCACCCACCGGCTTTCCGCGGGTCTCCGCACGACGCAGGGCACGACGCCGGGCACACCCCCGGGCGCGCGGAGAGAGCCCTCCCTGATCTCGCCGGGAGGGCTCGGGACACGCACGCACGGGCCCACTCGCGGGGGAGTGGGCCCGTGCGGGCGGCCTGTGTCAGTTCCGCACGTAGCCGTTCGGATCCAGCACGTACTTGGTGGCGGCGCCGGCGTCGAACTCGGCATATCCGCGCGGGGCGTCCTCCAGGGGGATCGCTTGCGCGTTGACCGCCTTGGCGATCTGCACCTTGTCGTGGAGGATCGCCATCATGAGCTGGCGGTTGTACTTCATGACCGGGCACTGACCCGTGGTGAAGGAGAGCGACTTCGCCCAGCCGGTGCCCAGCGACAGCAAGAGGGATCCCCGCTGGGCGGCCTCGTCGATGCCGCCGGGATCGCCGGTGACGTAAAGACCCGGGATGCCCAGCGCGCCGCCGGCGGCCGTCAGGTCCATGAGCGAGTTGAGCACGGTCGCCGGGGCCTCGTGGGAGGCGTCCTTGCCGTGCCCCCGGGCCTCGAAGCCCACGGCGTCGACACCGCAGTCGACCTCCGGCACTCCGAGCAGCTGTTCGATCTGGTCGCGGGGGTCACCCGCCCCGACGTTCACGGTCTCGCACCCGAAGGAGCGGGCCTGCGCCAGGCGGTCCTCATTCATATCCCCGACGATCACGACGGCGGCGCCCAGCAGCTGCGCCCCGGCGGCCGCCGCGAGACCCACCGGGCCGGCGCCGGCGATGTAGACGGTGGACCCCACGCCCACGCCCGCCGTGACGGCGCCGTGGAATCCTGTGGGGAAGATGTCGGAGAGCATGGTCAGATCCATGATCTTCTCCAGGGCCTGGTCCCGGTCCGGGAACTTCAGCAGATTCCAGTCCGCGTAAGGGACCAGGACGTACTCGGCCTGGCCTCCGACCCAGCCGCCCATGTCCACGTAGCCGTAGGCGCTGCCGGGGCGGTCGGGGTTCACGTTCAGGCAGATGCCGGTCTTGCGCTCCTTGCAGTTGCGGCAGCGGCCGCAGGAGATGTTGAAGGGGACCGAGACGATGTCGCCGACCTTGAGGAACTCGACGTCGGGCCCCACCTCGATCACCTCGCCCGTGATCTCGTGACCCAGGACGAGGTCCTGGGGAGCCGTGGTGCGTCCGCGGACCATGTGCTGGTCCGAGCCGCAGATGTTGGTGGTGACGGTCCGCAGGATCGCACCGTGCGGGACCTTGCGGCCCACATTGAGCGGGTTGACCCCCGGCCCGTCCTTCAATTCGAACGTCGGGTACTCGGTGTCGATGACCTCCACGACTCCGGGCGCTTTGTAGGCTACTGCTCTGTTTCCTGACATGCGCTGCTCTCCATTCTGTTGATGTGGCGAACCCGGGGCGGAGCCGCGGACGGCTCCACCCCGGGGACGTTTATTTGAGCCAGGCCGCCACCTTGTCCGGGTTGGCGTCGATCCACTTCTTGGCCGCGGCCTCCGGGCTCATGCCGTCCTTCGCGATGTAACCGGCGACGGCGTTCTGGTCCTCGTTGGTCCACGTGAAGTTCTTCACCAGCTTGTAAGCCGGGCTCCCGGAGGAGGCGAACTTGCTCGAGGCGATCTTGTTCAGCTCGTACTTCGGGTAGTCACAGGCCACCTTCGCGGCGTCGGCGTCGCAGCCGGCCGTGTAGGCGGGCAGGTTGACCTTCACCAGCGGCACCTCGTTGAGGAACCACTGGGGCTCGTAGAAGTAGCCGAGGAGCGGGGTGTGCTTCTGCTCCGCCTGACGGAACGCCTGGATCAGGGCGGGCTCACTGCCCGCGTAGACCACCTTGAAGTTCAGGTTCAGGTTCTTGACCAGGGCCTCGTCATTGGTGACGTAGGAGGGGTCGCCGTCGAGCAGCTGTCCCTTGCCGCCCGACTCCGAGGTCTTGAACAGATCGGCGTACTTGTTCAGGTTCTTGTAGTCCGTGATGTCCGGGTACTGCTTGGCCATCCATGGCGGAACGTACCAGCCGATCACACCGGTGTTGCCGGTGGGTCCGGCGTCCACCGCGGTCTTCTGCTGCTCGATGTACTTCTTGCTCAGTTCGGGGTGGCCCCAGTTCTCCAGGACGACGTCCACTTCGCCGCTGCCGAAGCCCTGCCAGGCGACTTCCTCTTTCAGCGTCTTGTAGTTGACGGTGCAGCCGAGCTTCTCCTTGGCGTCCGTGCCGACCACATAGGCGTCCGCCTCGTAGCCCACCCAGGGGTTCACGGCGACGTTGAAGGCGCCGCAGGCCGCGGCCGCTCCGGACGAGGAGCCCGCCGAGGAGATGTCCCCGCCGCAGGCCGTGAGTCCGAGCAGGCCCGTCATGAAGACCGCGGCGAGGGCCGTGTTCCTCAAGCGTGCTGCGCCCCCACGCTGGTGATTCGTTTTCTTCATGGCATTTTCCTTTGTCAGTCCCGGCCCAGACGGGCCGCGGTGTATTTGGTGATGCGGTCGAGCATGACGCCCAGTGCGGTGATCGAGATGCCGGCGGCCAGGCCCTTGCCGAAGAGCTGGGACTGCGAGAAGCCGGCGACCACGAGATACCCGAGTCCGCCGCCGCCCACCAGGCCGCCGACCACGACCATGGACAGCACGTAGAGGAGGCCCTGATTCGCGGCGAGCACGACGGCGGAGCGGGACATGGGCAGCTGAACCTTGGAGATCATCTGCCAGGACGTGGTGCCCATGGACTCGGACGCCTCCACCGTGACGGGGGAGACTCCCCGGATCCCGTCGGCCACGAGCTTGGTGGCGATGGGCACGCCGTAGCAGAACGCCGCGATGATGGCGGTGAAACGGGTCGGTCCGAAGAGCGCCAGTGCCGGGACCAGGTAGACGAACGACGGGATGGTCTGGAGCGCGTCCAGGACCGGCCGGATAACCGAGTCCACCACCTTGCTCCGCCCCATCCAGACGCCCAGCGCCATGGCCGCGATGATGACCAGGAGGGTGGCCACCAGGGTCGTGGCCAGGGTCTTCATGCTCTCGTTCCAGAGGCCCGTTCCGAGGATGACCGCCTCGCAGACCAGCGTCACGGCGGCGGCACGCATTCCACCGAGGGCCAGGGCGACACCCAGCAGGACGATCACCATGACCCACCACGGCGCCTGCGCCAGGAGGGATTGCAGCGGGTCCACCAGAAGCGCCGTCACGGTGTCCTTGAGCCAGCCGGTGAAGCCGGCGAAGGTGGAGACGACCCATTGGGTGGCGGCGGAGATGGCGTTCGCCAGTGGGGTTCCGAGGTCCGGAGAGGACGGGAACTTGGCGAGCGCCAGGTAGCTGTGCGAGAGGTAGACCGCGATCGCCGCCACGACGGCTCCCGCGGTGACGAGGAACCGGCGCTTGCGCGGTCCGGGCATGAGGCCCGAGCGGGAGCGCTTCTGGAAGCGGGCGGCGACGGCGGAGCGTTCGGAGGCGGCCGTCGTCGTGCGGTCCAGCATGACGGCCATGAGGACGATCGCGAGGCCGGAGACGAAGGCGCCGCCGACGTCGAGAGACTGCAGTGACTGGAGGACCGGCTGGCCGAGGCCGGGGCCGTTGATCAGGGCGGCGATGGTCGCCATCGAGAGGGCGGCCATGGTGCACTGGTTGATGCCGACCACGATCGTCCGCCGGGCCATGGGCAGCTGCACTTTGACGAGAGTCTGCCAGGCGGTGCCGCCCATGGAGGTCACGGCCTCGAGCGTGGTGGGGGAGACGTTCCGGATGCCGTGCTCGGTGATGCGCACCAGGGGCGGCAGGGAGTAGATGATGGTCGTGACGATCGCCGCGGCCGGGCCGATGCCGAATACCAGGGCCAGCGGCGCGAGGTAGGCGAAGGACGGCAGCGTCTGCATCAGGTCCAGCACGGGGGTGAAGATGGCGGACGCCCGCTGGCTCCTGGCCATCCAGATGCCGAGAGGCAGACCGACGATCGCGCAGAGGATCACCGCGACGAAGGTGACGATCAGGGTGTCGATGCTCTGCTGCCAGTAGCCGAAGAACCCGAAGAGCAGGACGCAGACCGTCACGAGGATCGTGGAGCGGAGCCCTGCGAAGGTGTAGCTGAGCCAGGCGAGGATCGCCACGACGCCCAGCCAGCCGACCTCCGGGACGGGACGGGTGGCGCTTCCCTGGCTGAACAGGCCCTGCAGGCCCGTGACCAGCCCGTTGACGCCGTCCGTGACGGGTTGCACCACGTACTGGAAGAAGGCCGAGGTGTCCCGGGCCGAATCGAAGGCGTCCCGGACGCTGTTGAGCCACAGGTGGATGTCGGTCTTGTCCGCGCCGCCGATCTCCAGCGTCTGGGTGCCCTTCAGCAGGGCCCAGAGGATCAGCCAGAGGACGACGACGCCGACCAGGAGCGTCCTTCGCCAGTGCCGCCGGAAGATGCTGAGCGGTGGGGCCTGGTCGACATCGGCGGCGGAGGCCGTGGTCACTTCCGCGGCGCCGGCTGGGCGTTCCGGGGCGCTCGTGGACGTGCTCACGGGGCTTCCTCGGCCACGACCACGCGCAGGATGTCGTCGTCATCCACGACTCCGAGGAAGTCCTCGCCGTCGAAGACCCGGACGGGCAGTGAGGAATGGAGGACCTGGCTGGCCGCCGAACGGACCACCTGGTCGGCCTGCATGATGGGACCGTCCAGCGCTTCGCCGGGGCGCGGCTGGCGGACCACGTAACGCAGGGTCAGGACGTGGGAGCGGGGCACTTCGGACACGAAGTCGCGGACGTAGTCGTCGGCCGGATTGGCCACCACCTCGGCGGGGGTGCCCACCTGGACGATCTCGCCGTCGCGCATGATGAGGATCCGGTCGCCGATCTTCAGGGCTTCCTGAAGGTCGTGGGTGATGAAGACCATGGTCTTGCCCACCTCTTCATGGAGGCGGACGACCTCGTTCTGCATGTCCCGGCGGATCAGGGGGTCCAGCGCGGAGAATGGTTCGTCGAAGAAGAGGACCTCGGGGTCGACGGCCAGTGCGCGGGCGAGCCCGACGCGCTGCTGCATGCCGCCGGAGAGCTGATCCGGAAAGGACTGTTCGTAGCCGGACAGCCCGACCAGCTCCACCATCTCCTGGGCCCGCGCCTGGCGCGCAGCCTTGGACTCACCACGGACCTCCAGCCCGTAGGCGACGTTGTCGATGACCTTCCGGTGCGGCAGGAGGCCGAACTGCTGGAACACCATCGACATGTGCTTGCGGCGCAGCGTCCGGAGTTTGGTCTTGCTCGCCTGGGTGACGTCCTCGCCGTTGATGGTGACCCGCCCCGCCGTCGGCTCGATGAGCCGGGTCAGGAGGCGGACGAGGGTCGACTTGCCGGAGCCCGAAAGCCCCATGATGACGAATACCTCGCCGCGGGCGACTTCGAAGGAGATGTCCTTGACGGCGGCGAGACAGCCGGTCTGGCTGAGGAGCTCCTGACGGCTGAGATCAGCCTGCGCGGTGCCCATGATCTTGTCGGCTTTGGGCCCGAAGATCTTCCATAGTCCTTCCACCCGGAGAGCGGTGTCTTCAGAGGCTGGGGCGGATCTTCCGGCAGAGGATGGTTCCGCGGTGGCCACAGTGTTCACGTCGTTCTCCTTAGCGGTTGCGGCCTCCGACTCAGGTCATCGGAGGCAACTGGAAGCAACATGCACAACTGTGACGCAACTCATATATCAGCGTCAAGGGTTCGCGGTGTAAACACTGTGTTGCGTCGAAAAGTCCAGGGAGATGGCCGTTCGCGCCGGCCGGAGCGGCGCGGAATTCCGGGGGAGATTCGCGGGAGAGGGGTCGCGCTGGGCCGAGGAGGGCCCGCTCAGAGGACCTTGCGGATCTCCGTCTCGAAGTCGGTGACGTGCGCCAGGGCGAGTTCGGCCGCACGGTCGGCGTCGCCGTCGACGATCGCCTGCAGCAAGGCCGCGTGTTCGACGATGTGCCCCGACAGTCCGGGCAGGCGCTCGATCACCAGGCACCAGATGCGGGTGGAGAGGTTGTCGTAGCGGATCAGGACATCTTCCAGGTGGGGGTTGCCCGCGGCCCGGTAGATGAGGCGGTGCACTGACATGTCCAGGCGCATGAGTTCGCTCTGCGCGTCCCCGGACTCGTCGACGGCGAGGAGCCGTTCGATGACGTCCTTCATCTCCTGCCGCACGGCGGGGGTGGCGTTCTCGGCGGCGCGACGCGCGGCGACGGGCTCCAGCACCGAGCGGATGTCCCAGATGGCGGCGAGCTCCGTGATGTCCACGCTCGTGGCGAAGGTGCCGCGCCGGGGATAGGAGACCAGGAGGTGATCGGTTTCCAGGCGTTTGATCGCCTCGCGCACGGGCGTGCGGCCCATGCCGAGCTCGGCTGCCAGGAGTCCGTCGTTCAGGGGCTCGCCGGGCCGGATGTCGAGCATGACCAGGCGGTCCTTGATCGTCTCGTACGCCTGGTCTGCGAGGGACCGTCCTGCGACTCCCGGATCCGCTGTCACGTCAGTCCTTCCTTTCCTGATGGATCGTCGTTGACATCTTCTCAGACCAACGCGATACTCGTCTTAGAACTCTGATATATCAATTAGATACTAGCCATCAGAGACCAGCCTTGTGAGGAGACCAGATGACCGAGGTTCTGACGCGTTCGCTCGCCGACACCGATCCCGACGTCAAGGCGGCCATCGACCGGGAACTCCTGCGCCAGCAGGGGACCCTGGAGATGATCGCCTCCGAGAACTTCGCGCCGCTCGCGGTCATGGAGGCTCAGGGATCGGTCCTCACCAACAAATACGCCGAGGGGTACCCCGGAAAGCGTTATTACGGGGGCTGCGAGCACGTCGACGTCATCGAGCAGCTGGCGATCGACCGCGTCAAAGCCCTCTTCGGCGCGGAGGCCGCCAACGTCCAGCCCCACTCCGGGGCCCAGGCCAACGCCGCCGCGATGTTCGCTCTCCTGGATCCGGGAGACACCATCCTCGGCCTCTCCCTGGCTCACGGTGGCCACCTCACGCACGGCATGAAGATCAATTTCTCCGGCAAGCTGTACCAGGTGGTGCCGTACGAGGTGAACCGGGACACCCTGCTGATCGACATGGCCGAGGTGGAGCGCCTGGCCCTGGAGCACCGCCCCAAGCTCATCGTCGCCGGGTGGTCCGCCTACTCCCGTCAGCTGGACTTCGCCGAGTTCCGCCGCATCGCGGACCTCGTGGGCGCTTACCTCATGGTGGACATGGCCCACTTCGCCGGTCTGGTGGCCGCCGGCCTGCACCCGAATCCGGTGCCGTACGCCGACGTCGTGACCACCACGACGCACAAGACCCTTGGCGGCCCGCGCGGCGGCGTCATCCTCAGCAAGGAGTCGCTGGCCAAGAAGATCAACTCCGCCGTCTTCCCCGGCCAGCAGGGCGGCCCGCTCGAGCATGTGGTCGCCGCGAAGGCGGTCGCCTTCAAGCTCGCTGCCGAACCCGCCTTCCGTGACCGTCAGCAGCGCACGCTGGAAGGGGCGCAGATCATCGCCCGCCGCCTGCTGGCCGACGACGTCGCTCAAGCCGGCGTCTCCGTGGTCAATGGCGGAACCGATGTTCACCTCGTGCTCGTGGATCTGCGGAACTCGGAGCTGGACGGCCAGCAGGGCGAGGACCGCCTGCACCGGATCGGCATCACCGTCAACCGCAACGCGGTGCCGTTCGATCCGCGTCCGCCGATGGTCTCCTCCGGTCTGCGCATCGGCACGCCGGCGCTCTCCGCCCGCGGCTTCGGCGCCGCCGAGTTCACCGAGGTGGCGGACATCATCGCCGCCGCCCTGAAGCCGGACTTCAGCGACGAGCTCGCCGAGGAACTCAGCGCCCGCGTCCGCGTCCTGGCGGACAAGCACCCCCTCTACCCGAACCTGAACGCCGAGAACGGAGCGCTCTGATGGCGGATCTGCTGCCCGAACACCCGGATTTCCTCTGGCGGAACCCGGACCCCAAGCCCTCCTACGACGCGATCATCGTCGGCGGTGGCGGGCACGGTCTGGCCACCGCCTACTACCTCGCCAAGCACCACGGCATGACGAACATCGCCATCCTGGAACGCGGCTGGCTCGCCGGCGGCAACATGGCCCGCAACACCACGATCATCCGCTCCAACTACCTCTGGGATGAGTCGGCGGCCATTTACGAGCACTCCCTGCGCCTCTGGGAGGCCCTGCCAGAGGAACTCGAATACGACTTCCTGTTCAGTCAGCGCGGCGTCATGAACCTGGCGCACACGCTCCAGGACGTGCGGGAGTCCGTGCGGCGCGTGGGCGCCAACAAGCTCAACGGGGTCGACGCCGAATGGCTGGAACCGGAGCAGGTCAAGGAACTCTGCCCCATCCTGAACATCGGCCAGGACATCCGCTACCCGGTCCTCGGCGCCACCTACCAGCCGCGCGCCGGCATCGCCAAGCACGACCACGTCGCCTGGGCCTTCGCCCGCAAGGCCGACGAGCTGGGCGTGGACATCATCCAGAACTGCGAAGTCACCGGGTTCCTGAAGGACGGCAACCGCGTGGTGGGCGTCCAGACCAACCGGGGGACCATCCACGCCGGGAAGGTGGCCCTGTGCGCCGCCGGGCACTCCTCGGTGCTGGCGAAGATGGCCGGCTTCGATCTGCCGATCCAGTCCCACCCCCTCCAGGCCCTCGTCTCCGAGCTGCACGAGATAGTCCACCCGACGGTTGTGATGTCGAATCACGTCCACGTGTACGTCTCCCAGGCCCACAAGGGCGAGCTCGTGATGGGCGCCGGCATCGACTCCTACAACGGCTACGGCCAGCGCGGCGGCTTCCACGTCATCGAGGAGCAGATGGCCGCCGCCGTCGAACTGTTCCCGGTGTTCGCCCGCGCTCATCTGCTCCGCACCTGGGGCGGCATCGTGGACGTCACCCTGGACGCCTCGCCGATCGTCGGCAAGTCGCCCGTGGAGAACCTGTACGTGAACTGCGGCTGGGGGACCGGAGGCTTCAAGGGGACCCCGGGAGCCGGCTGGACCATGGCCCACACGATCGCCACGGACGAGCCCCATGCGCTGAACGCCCCGTTCGCCCTGGAGCGCTTCGAGACCGGCGCCCTCATCGACGAGCACGGCGCGGCCGCCGTCGCTCACTGACCCCACGAAAGGAGCCGAGCCATGCTGCTCATCACCTGCCCGAACTGCGGGCCGCGCGACGAGACCGAGTTCCATTACGGGGGACAGGCGCACGTCCCGTATCCCGAGGACCCCAGCGCCCTGAGCGACGCCGAATGGTCGCGGTACCTGTTCTACCGCGAGAACCCCAAGGGCCTGTTCGCCGAGCGCTGGGTCCACAGCGCCGGCTGCCGCAAGTGGTTCAACGCCCTCCGCGACACCGTGACGTACGAGTTCAAGACCATCTACACAGGGGAGAAACCCCTCACCGCCGGCGCGAAAGGAGACTCCCAGTGAGCACCGCAGAGTCCGCCCAGCCGTTCCGCCTCCCCGCGGACCGGGCACCGCACGCCCGCATCTCCCGTGAGGACGCGCTCCGCTTCACAGTGGACGGCGCCGAGTACACCGGTCACGCCGGTGACACGGTCGCCTCCGCGCTGATCGCCCACGGGGTGGTCGAAGCGGCGCCGTCCCTGTACCTGGGCCGTCCCCGCGGCATCCTGGCCGCCGGGGTCGAAGAGCCGAACGCCCTGCTCAAGGTCAAGGACCGGGGCGCCGGCGGCGTGGACGAGTCCATGCTCCCCGCCACGATCGTCGAGCTGACGGACGGTCTGGACGCCGAATACCTGTCCGGCCTCGGCAAGCTGGACCCCCGCAAGGATGAGGCCTACTACGACAAGAAGCACGTCCACACGGATGTGCTGGTCATCGGCGCGGGCCCGGCGGGCCTGTCCGCGGCACGCCAGGCCGCCGCCACCGGCGCCCGCGTCATCCTGATCGACGACCAGCCCGAGCTGGGCGGTTCGCTGCTCTCGGCTCCCGGCGAGACCGTCGACGGCGTGCCCGCACCCGAGTGGATCGCCGCGGCCGCCGCGGAACTCGCCGCCGCCGAGGAGGTCACGGTGCTGACCCGCACCAACGCCTTCGGCTCCTACGACTCCAACTACGTGATCGCCCTGGAGTCCCGGACCGATCACCTCGGCACCGAGCGGGCCCGCGAGCTGGACGCCCAGGGCGTGTCCCGGCAGCGGCTCTGGCACATCCGGGCCGGCCAGGTCGTGCTCGCGACCGGCGCCCACGAGCGGCCGCTCGTCTTCGCGGACAACGACCGTCCCGGCATCATGCTCGCCTCCGCGGTGCGCACGTACCTCAACCGGTACGGTGTGGCGCCCGGCAGTCGGGCCGTGGTCTTCACCACGAACGACTCCGCGTACGAGACGGTCCGTGACCTGGCGTCCGCCGGGGTTCCCGTGGCGGCCGTCGTCGACGCCCGCGCGGAGAGGAGCGACGCCGCCTTGACAGCCGAGGCGGCCGGTGTGCGGGTGATCAGCGGGGCCGCCGTCTGCGGCACCGAGGCGGACGGGCCGACCGGCCGGGTGAGCGCCGTCGTCGTCCGCTCGCTTGATGCCGACGGCTCGCTCAGCGGCGAGCCCGAGCGGATCGAGGCCGATCTCCTGGCCGTCTCCGGCGGCTGGAGCCCGGTGGTCCATCTCTTCAGCCAGCGGCAGGGCAAGCTGCGCTGGGACGAGGAACTGGCCGGTTTCGTGCCGGCGAGCACGGTCAAGGCGCAGCAGATCGTGGGTGCGGCCCGCGGGTCGTACCGTCTGGCGGACTGCGCCTCCGAAGGCGCCCACGCCGGCGCCGTGGCCGCGTTCAACGCAGGCTTCGTGACCGAGGCCGGAGCCCATGCGTCCGCCCTGTCCAGCCACGCGCCGTCGGCCGACGCGCCGACGCGCCAGCTCTGGCTGGTGCCCGGCGCCGAAGGTGGGCCGGGGGAGTGGAAGACCCACTTCGTGGACCAGCAGCGGGACCAGAGCGTGGCCGACGTCCTGCGTGCGACCGGAGCCGGCATGCGGTCCGTGGAGCACATCAAGCGCTACACCTCGATCTCCACCGCCAACGACCAGGGCAAGACTTCCGGCGTCAACGCAATCGGCGTCATCGCCGCGGCCCTGAAGGACGCCCAGGGCGGGGTGCCGGAGAACCTCGGTTCCATCGGCACCACCACCTTCCGGGCCCCCTACGCCCCCGTGGCTTTCGCGGCCATGGCCGGACGGAAGCGCGGCGATCTGTTCGATCCGGAACGGATCACCTCGATCCACCCCTGGCATGTGGCCCACGGCGCCGAGTTCGAGTTCGTCGGCCAGTGGCTGCGCCCCTGGTACTTCCCACAGCCGGGGGAGTCGATGGACGAGGCCGTGCTCCGCGAGTGCCGGGCCGTCCGCGAATCGGTCGGTTTCATGGACGCCACCACGCTCGGCAAGATCGAGATCTGGGGCGCCGACGCCGGCGAGTTCCTGAACCGCATCTACACCAACGCGTTCAAGAAGCTCGCGCCGGGCATGGGCCGCTACGGCGTCATGTGCGGACCGGACGGCATGATGTTCGACGACGGCGTGACCCTCCGCCTCGACGAGGACCGCTTCTTCATGACCACCACCACCGGCGGGGCCGCGAAGGTCCTCGACTGGCTGGAGGAGTGGCACCAGACGGAGTGGCCCGGCCTGGACGTGAACTTCACGTCCGTCACGGAACAGGTCACCACGGTGGCCGTCGTCGGCCCGAAGTCCCGCGACGTCATCGCGAAGGTCGCCCCCGCGCTCGACGTGGACAACGACGCCTTCCCCTTCATGGCGTGGCGCGAGACCACTCTGGCCTCGGGGATCCCCGCCCGCGTCTGCCGTATCTCCTTCTCCGGCGAGCTGGCTTTCGAAATCAACGTGGCCACCTGGTACGGCCTGCAGGTCTGGGAAGACGTGGCCGAGGCCGGAGCCGAGTTCGGGATCACCCCGTACGGCACGGAGACCATGCACGTGCTCCGCGCCGAGAAGGGCTACCCGATCGTCGGCCAGGACACGGACGGCACGGTGACCCCGCAGGACGCCGGCATGGAGTGGATCGTCTCGAAGGCGAAGGACTTCGTGGGCAAGCGTTCCTACGCGCGGCTCGACACTGCACGCACGGACCGCAAGCACATGGTCTCGCTGCTCCCGGTGGACCACTCGTTCCGGCTGCCGGAGGGTACGCAGGTGGTCGAACAGGGCATCTCGCTCAACCCGGCGTACGGCCCGGTCCCGATGCTGGGACACGTGACGTCCAGCTACCACTCGGCCGCGCTGGGACGTTCCTTCGCGCTGGCCCTGATCAAGAACGGCCGGAACCGCATCGGCGAGAAGCTCACCGCCGTCGCCGGGGACCGGATCGTGGAAGTCCTGGTCGGTGACACCGTCCTTTACGACCCTGAAGGGAAGCGCCGTGATGGCTGAGATGATTTCCGAGGCAACCCTGGCCGATGCCGCGAGCCTGCGGCGCAGCCCGGCCGCGCAGCTCGCGGAGGCCTTCGCAGCCGCAGGCGTGGCCGGCGAACGGGGCGTGACCCTCCGGGAGATCCCGTTCCTGACCCAGCTGGGCCTCCGTGCCGTGCCGGGATCCGCTGCGGCCGCGGCCGTGGAGGCGGCGCTGGGCTTCCCGCTCCCGTCCGGTCATGGGAGCACGACGGCGGGCGGCGGCTACACCGTCCTGTGGATCGGCCCCGACGAGTTCCTCGCGGTCGGTGACGAGAGCACTGCCGGCCTGGACCGCGGTCCGGCGGAGGCGGGACGGCTCGCCGCGACCCTCGGCGAGCCGGGCTCCCGGCTGCCGGGCGCCGTCGTCGACCTTTCGGCGAACCGCACGACCTTCGAACTGAGTGGTCCGAGCGCCCGCCTGGTCCTGGAGAAGGGCGTCTCCTTCGATCTGCACCCGCGGTCCTTCCCCGCAGGTCAGGCGATTGTCACGGTGCTGGACCACGTTCCGGTGCTGGTGTGGAAGACGGGCGCGGAGACGTTCAGGGTGCTGCCCCGGGCGTCGTTCGCCGATCATGTGGGCCGCTGGCTCGTGGATGCGATGCGCGAGTTCTCCGCGCCGGAGGTGTACTGAGATGACCGGACCGGAATTCGTCCTGACGCTCGACTGCGGCTGGTCCACGGGGATCGTCGCCGCGGTGTCCGGCTTCCTCGCGGAGCGGGGCTGCGACATCGAGGACATCAAGGAGTACGGCGACCGCCGTGGTGGGCACTTCTACATGCGCCTGCATTTCGAGGCGCGTGCCGGGGAGACGGCGGAGGCGCTGGCGGAGGACTTCGCCGCCGTGGCCGAGCCGTTCGGCATGACCTGGTCCCTGCGGCCCGCCGGGGAGAAGACCAAGGTGCTGCTGATGGTCTCCAAGTTCGGGCACTGCCTCAACGACCTGCTGTTCCGGGCCCGGATCGGGGAGCTGCCGGTGGAGATCGTGGCCGTGGTGTCCAATCACGAGGATCATCGCGGGCTCGTGGAGTGGCATGGCATCCCGTACCACCACATCCCGGTGACCAAGGAGAACAAGCCGGAGGCCGAGGCGGAGCTGCTCTCCGTGGTGGACCGGTACGGCGCGGAGCTGGTGGTCCTGGCCCGCTACATGCAGGTCCTCTCGGATGCGCTGGCCACCCGCATGGCCGGCCGTGTCATCAACATCCACCACTCCTTCCTGCCGTCGTTCAAGGGTGCGAAGCCGTATCACCAGGCCTGGGAGCGCGGCGTGAAGACGGTAGGCGCCACGGCGCACTACGTCAACGCCGAACTGGATGAGGGACCGATCATCGCCCAGCAGGTGATCGATGTGGACCACACCCACTCGCCCGAGGACCTGGTGGCCGTGGGCCGCGACGCCGAGTGCAAGGCCCTGTCCAACGCGGTGCGCTGGCACTGTGAAGGGCGGGTCGTGCTCAACGGGAACCGGACTGTGGTCCTGCGGTGACCCTGCTCCTCGGGACGGCCGTGGCGGAGACTGGGGTCATGGGCACACCGGCGATCCGCACAGGATCCACAGCCCGGCCGTCGCGGCCGCGCCTGATCGCGAGCGATGTGGACGGCACCATCATGGGTCCGGGTGGAGTCGTCTCCGCCCGGACCCGGGCGGCCTTCCGCCGTGCGCGTGAGGCCGGTGTGGAGGTCGTGTTCGTGACCGGCCGTCCGATCCGCTGGCTCGGACCTCTGGAGGAACAGCTCGACCACGCCGGGACGGTCATCTGCTCGAACGGCGCGGTCGTCTGGGACATGGCCCGGCGGGAGGTCGTGAGTGCTGAGGCGTTCCGGCTGGAGCAGGCCCTCCGGTTGCAGGAGCTCATCAGGGCCCTGCATCCCGAGGCGGGGTTCTCGAGTGAACTGGTGACCGGTCCGCACCGGGAGCCCGAGTTCCTCCGGTTCCATCCCGGCCTCCCCGTGGAGGACCAGGTGGTCGGGCCGCTGTCCGAGACGCTCGCGCCGGACGCCGCGGTCGTGAAGCTGCTCGCCATCTCGCCGGTGCTCAGTGCCGAGGAGTTCCACGCGCTCGTCGCCCCGGCAGTGCGAGGCCTGGCGCATGTCACCTACTCGGACGTCAACCGCCTGGCGCTCCTGGAGCTGGCCGTCCCGGGCGTCACCAAGGCGCGCACGCTGGAGAAGCACGCCGCCACGCTGGGCATCGGCGCGTCCGAGGTCATCGCCTTCGGCGACATGCCCAACGACCTCGAGATGCTCTCCTGGTCCGGCGAGGGCTACGCCATGGCGGACGGGCATCCGGAAGCGCTCGCCGCCGCGCGATTCCGGGCGCCTGCCTGCGCGGACGACGGCGTGGCGCGCGTTCTGGAGGCCGTGCTGGCACGCTGAGGCCGGCTGAGTTCAAGGCTGGGTTCCTCCGGCCGGCCGAGCCGGCTCGCCTCAGGCGAGCCGGGTCGCCCGTACCACCAGATCGTGCAGGGACAGTTCGCGCTCGGGCATCAGGACCGTGCGATGCCGTTCTTCGGCCGCGTCGATCCTCCAGCGCTCCGGATCCAGGACGGCGACCGTGTCCGCGAGGGTGACCGTGCTCTTCTCCGGGGCGTGACCGCCTTCGTGGTCGTGATCCGGTCCCTCCGCGTCGTCCGGCGCGGGGTGCCGTACCTCGGACAGGTGACCGTGCAGGTGCCCCACGATGAGCAGAGTCCCGCCCACCGTCACCCAGTCCGCGATCCTGCGGTAGAAGTCCAGCTGTGGAGTCGCCGGATGCGCGTAGTTGGTGACGACCAGGTCGAAGCGCTCGGCCGGTTCCCACGTGGTCAGGTCCGCTTCCACCCAGCTCACCCGCTCCGCGACTCCGGCCTGAGTGGCCCGTTCGGACGCCTCCCGCAGCGCGTGCGGGGAGAGGTCGGCCCCCGTCACTCGCCAGCCGTGCTCGGCGAGCCAGACCGCCTCAGTTCCCGTCCCGCAGCCGGCGTCGAGGGCCGTGCCCGGCGTCAGAGCCGACAGGTGCTCCTGGAGATACGGGTTCGCCGGGGTGGGCCGGTCCGCCGCGTCGCGCCAATGCCCGTCCCAGTACTGCTTGTCGAAGGTGTGCGTCACGTGGGGGCCTTTCATCCGGAGTCTCCTCTCAGCATCGCCAGCAGGGCGGCGAGTGGCAAGCCCGTTTGCCGAACGGGCAAACCGGGGAGGGGTTCAGCTCTCGGCCAGGACCTCTCCCAGGATCCGGGCGGCCTCGGGGAAGCGCTCGGGATTGGAACCGGAGTAATTGAGCCTGACGTAGGACCCGGACGGCTCGGCCGGGAACCACTCCGTGCCCGGTGCGAGGATGACGCCGCGGCTCTCGCAGTGGCGCGCCAGCAGCTCCGCGTCCGTGCCGTCGGGCAGCCGTGCCCACAGATTCAGGCCACCCGGGGGAGTGAACTCCACCTGGGCCTGGGGAGCGTGCGCGCGCAGGGCGTCGAGCAGCAGATCGCGCCGGTCCTTCAGCTGACGCCGGAGACCCTTGAGATGCGTCCGCCAGGACGGCTGCGTCACGACGTCGAGCGCGGCAGCCTGGAGCAGTCCGCTCACGTACATCGACTCGGCGGCCCGGTCCGCCAGGATGCGGTCCCGCGCGGGACCGCGGGCGATCAGCGCCGCGACGCGCAGGGACGGGGAGACGCTCTTGGTGAGGGAGCGCAGGTAGATCACGTGCCCCTGGTCGTCCTGGGCCGCGATCGGATGCGGCTCCGTGTCGATACCCAGGTCATGAGCCCAGTCGTCCTCGATCAGGAAAGCGCGGTGGCGGCGCACCACGTCGAGGATCGCGAGCCCACGCTCGTGGCTCCACTGGGCGCCGCTCGGATTGGCGTAACTCGGCTGAGCGTAGAAAGCGCGTGCCCCGGTCTCTTCGAAGGCTCGCTCGACGTCGGCGGGATCGGGGCCGTGCTGACCGCTCGGCACGGGCACCAGAGTCACTCCGGCCTGCGCGGCGGCGAGGATCGACCCCCAGTAGCTGGGCGATTCGATGACGAGGGGCTGCCCCGGTCCCACGAGGGCGCGGAAGATCGAGCTCAAGCCGCTCTGACTCCCCGAGAGCACCAGGACGTCCCGGGCGCTCGGCGGCGTGACGTCCACGGGCGCGGACGCCGCCAGCTCTCCGGCGAACCAGGCCTGCAGCTCGGGCAGCCCTGCGGCGGGGGAGCGCCCGATGGCGGCCTCGGTGCGCGCTGCGCGGGCGAGGGCCGAACGGACGAGCCGTTCGGGGAGCAGCTCACGGGCGGGATAGCCGGAATGCAGCCCGATCGCGTCGGGCGCCACGGTGCGCTGGGTCGAGGACAGCGCGCCGCCCCGCGACGGCGGAGCCCCGAGGGCCGCCGTCTGCCAGCCGAAATCGGCGGGCCGAGTGGGCCGGACGCCCCGGACGAACGTCCCGACGCCCGGGCGGCTTTCGATGAGTCCCAGGGACGCGAGGGTCCGCATCGCCTTCTGCACGGTGACCGGGCTGGCGCCGTATTCGGCCGTCAGGGCCCGGTTGGACGGCACCTTGGCGCCAGGTGCGGCGGTGGCGATCCACGCGCGCAGGCCCTGGACGATCCGCTCGGTGCTATCATGATTCATGGAAGTACATAGTAGCGTTACTCTCAAGAGAACGACAGTGCTATCCCGGCATCCGGGCCTCTGGTGGGGTCTGCTGGGCGTCACGGCTTTCTCCTTCACCCTCCCGTTCACGCGGATCGCGGCGGCAGGTCTCCCGGCCCTGTTCATCGGCTCGGCCCGCGCGGTCGTCGCGGCGGTACTCGCCGCCTGCGCCCTCGCGCTCACCCGGCAACGGCTGCCCCGCGGGGCGCAGTGGCTGCGGCTCGCGGTCGTGGCCGCCGGCGTCGTCGTCGGCTTCCCGGTTCTCACCTCCTACGCGCTGACCACCGTGCCCGCGAGCCATGCCGCCGTGGTGATCGGTCTGCTGCCCGCAGCGACGGCGGTCCTGGCCGTCCTCCGCGCCAAAGAACGGCCCGCTCGTTCCTTCTGGGTGTTCTCCGCGCTCGGTGCCGCGTGTGCCGTGGCCTTCGCGTCGGTGCAGGGCGACGGGATCGCGACGCTGCACTGGGCTGATGCGCTGCTCTTCGCCGCGGTGCTCGCGGCGGCCGCCGGCTACGCGGAGGGCGGACTGCTCGCCCGCGAACTCGGCTCCTGGCAGACCGTCTCCTGGGCCCTCGTCCTCGCCGCGCCCCTCATGACCGTGCTGACGGTCGTCTCACTCGACGGGCGGATCCTCCTGGCCGGCCCGGCGCAGTGGTGGGCGTTCGCCTACCTGGCCGTCGTGAGCATGTTCCTGGGCTTCTTCGCGTGGTACCGCGGACTCGCCATCGGCCCGATGGCCCAGGTGAGTCAGATCCAGCTCACTCAGCCCGTCATGAGCATCCTGTGGGCGGCGTTGCTGCTGGGCGAGCAGCCGGGCGTCCCGACACTCCTGGGCGGCGTCGCCGTCATCCTGTGCGCCGCACTTGCGGTCCGCACCCGCCTCACCCCCGTGACCCCCGCGAAAGGACTCTGATGCGTCACACACCCCGCTACCTCATGACCGACCCCGCCGAAGTCGAGCGGCTCATCCGCAACAACCCGTGGGCGACCTTCGTCTCGCCGTCGTCGCAGGGACTCACGGCCTCCCACTACCCGGCCATCCTGGACGAGGACGAGGAAGGGATCGTGATCGTCAGCCACTTCGGACGGCCGGACGAGAAACTCCACGAACTCGGCGACCACGAGATCCTCGTCATCATCCAGGGCCCGCACGACTACGTCTCCCCGAGCTGGTACGCGCCCGGCGACCTCGTGCCCACCTGGAATCACGTGACCGCGCATCTCTACGGGACGCCGGAGATCCTGAGCGATGAGGAGAACTACGCGATGCTGGGGCGCCTCACGGATCACTTCGAACGCCATCTGCCGCACGGGCGGAGTCTGAGCGAGGACGAGGAGGGGACGCGCCGCATCGCGAAGGGGACGGTCGGCCTCCGGATGAGGGTCGACCGCTTCGAGGCTCGGGCGAAGCTCAGCCAGAACAAGGGGACGGAGACGGTGGAGAACATCGTGGGGGAGGTGGGGAAGAGAAACCCCGCGCTGGCCGAGGAGATGCGCCGGGTTCACCTTCGCGAGGAGGCGTGAGGCCTTTTCCGGCACGCCCTCGAAAAGTCAGGTCCGCCGGGTCCGGTTGTCTGACGGTAGGCTGAAAGAAGCCTCAACCGGGCTCTGAGAAGGCTTTCTACAGAAAGGTTCATCATGGGATTTCTTGGTTGGATCGTCCTCGGACTCATCGCCGGCGCGATTGCGAAGGCCCTCATGCCGGGCCAGCAGGGCGGCGGCTGGCTGGCGACCCTGCTCCTCGGAGTGGTGGGCGCCCTGGTAGGCGGCTGGATCGGATCCGCCCTCTTCCACGTCGGCCTGAATGAATTCTGGTCCCTGTCCACCTGGCTGCTGGCGATCGTCGGCTCGCTGGTGGTGCTCTTCATCTGGGGCCTGATTACGAAGCGGCGCGCCTGACGGTGTGCTGACGACGACGGCGGGGCCGGTCCTTCGGGGCCGGCCCCGCCGTCGTTCCGTCAAAGGTTCGTGGTGGAGCGGTTTCGGGAGCCGCTAACCCTGCGTGCTGAGCGGCTTGAGGGGGACGAAGACGCGCGGCTGACCCGCCCACTGGGGCGAGAGGTCCTCGATGGTCTCGTTGATCAGCTTCGCCGAGGCGCGGCGGGCTGCCGCCGCCTTGCCGTCCAGGATGGCCCGGGCCACGTCGAGGTGCCATTGGAGCGCCTCCTCCTTCGGCTGGCTCGGCATCAGTCCGTGCGTGGTGCGTCCGGCCAGGGTCTCGGCGACCTGCCCGATCAGGGTCGCGAACATCTCGTTCCCGGAGCCGCTGAGCACCAGGGCGTGGAAGCGCGTGTCGAGGTCGAGGAAGCGTTCGAGCTTCCCCTGACGCCCCACCTTCGCCATCTCCTCGGCCACCTGCAGCAGCTCGCGCCGCAGGGCGAAGGGCGCGTTCTGAGCTGCCAGCTCACTCGCCACGGGCTCCACCGCGGAGCGCAGTTCCGCGAGCGACCGCAATTGGGCGCCCCGTGCGTCGCTGTCCATCTTCCAGCGGATCACGCTCGCGTCGAAGGGATTCCACGCGTGGGCGGGAAGGACCCGGATACCCACCCGCTTGATGCTCTCCACCATGCCGAGGGACTGGAGGACTCGGACGGCCTCGCGGACCACGGATCGTGACACTTTCAGCTCGGCTTCAAGCTTCTCCGCCAGCATGACGTGACCTGCGGGAAGGTCTCCCGTGACGATCCTGCGTCCGAGGATATCCAGTGCCTGGTGGTGAAGGCTGGGCTGACGGCTCGTCATCGATGTCGAAATCCTCAGGGTGAAGTGGTCAAATGTGAAGTAACACCAGCGTAGGTTCTTCCGGCGGTTTCCGCCCCGACCGCGTGAAATGTGCTTCACCTTACAGCTGGCTCTTCCGTCGCCGGTGTCCAGGACGTAGGGTTGAAAACGTCTTGTTAAAATCAGATTACTAGCATTGACTTGGAGTGTAGATGCCTGCACAAATCGGTGTCACCGGTCTCGCCGTCATGGGGGCCAACCTGGCCCGGAACCTCGCCCGCAACGGCTTCACGGTCGCTCTGCACAACCGCTCCGTGGAGAAGACGGACGCCCTGCTCGCCGCTCACGGCGACGAAGGCGACTTCGTCCGCACCGAGAGCCTCCAGGAACTCGTCGACTCGCTCGAGAAGCCGCGCCGCGTGCTCATCATGGTGAAGGCGGGTGCTCCCGTCGACGCTGTCGTGGATCAGCTCGTCCCGCTGCTGGATGAGGGCGACATCGTGATCGACGCCGGCAACTCCCACTACACGGACACCCGCCGCCGCGAGGCCGCGCTGGCGGAGAAGGGCCTGCACTTCGTGGGCGTCGGTGTCTCCGGCGGCGAGGAGGGCGCGCTCAACGGCCCGTCCATCATGCCCGGCGGCTCCAAGGAGTCCTACGAGGCTCTGGGCCCGCTGCTCGAGAAGATCTCCGCTCACGTCGACGGCGAGCCCTGCTGCGCCTGGATCGGCACCGACGGCGCCGGCCACTTCGTCAAGATGGTCCACAACGGCATCGAATACGCCGACATGCAGGTCATCGGTGAGGCCTACGACCTGCTGCGCAGCGCCGCCGGCATCGAGCCCGCCGAGCAGGCCAAGATCTTCGAAGAGTGGAACAAGGGCGAGCTGTCCTCCTTCCTGATCGAGATCTCCGCGGAGGTGCTCGGCCACGTGGACGCCAAGACGGGCAAGCCGTTCGTGGACGTCGTGGTCGATTCCGCCGGGCAGAAGGGCACCGGCCGCTGGACGGTCCAGTCCGCCCTGGATCTGGGTTCGCCGGTCTCCGGCATCGCCGAGTCCGTGTTCGCCCGTGGCATCTCCTCGCAGCGTGGTCAGCGCTCGATCGCTCAGGAGACCCTGGAAGGCCACGAGATCGAGGTGGCGCTTCCCGAGAACTTCGTGGAGGACGTCCGCCAGGCCCTCTACGCCTCCAAGCTCGTGAGCTACGCGCAGGGCCTGGACATGCTGACCAGCGCCGCCAAGGAGTACGGCTGGGACCTCAAGCTGGACGAGATCGCCTCCCTGTGGCGCGCCGGCTGCATCATCCGCGCCGAGCTGCTCAAGGACATCATGGCCGCCTACGAAGGCGACGCCAAGCCGGAGAACCTCCTGTTCGCCCCGGCGTTCGCGAAGTCCGTCGGCGAGGCCGTCCCGGCCTGGCGCCGCGTGGTGGCCACCGCCGTCCAGCTGGGCATCCCGGTGCCGGTGTTCTCCTCCTCGCTGGCCTACTACGACGGTCTGCGCCGCAAGCGCCTGCCCGCCGCTCTGATCCAGGGCCAGCGTGACCTCTTCGGCGCCCACACCTACGGGCGCGTGGATGAAGAGGGCACGTTCCACACCCAGTGGAGCGGTGACCGCACCGAGGTCAGCGCGGTCGACACGCACTGACTCACCCCGCACGACGACGGCGGCCCCCACCTTCCGGTGGGGGCCGCCGTCGTGCTTCATCGCCCTGAGTGGCCAATCGCGTTGCGTGCTCAGTTGTTGCGGGTGTTCACGGCGAACACCCGCAACAACTGAGCACGCAACCCGAGGTGCGGTCAGTCCTTGCCGAGGTGCCGTGCGATCGTCCTCATCTCCGGCGCGAAGGCGTAGACGGTCCCGTTGGCCGCGGACACCCACCACTGTCCGCAGTAATGGCTCGCTGTGCGCTCCTGACCCGCGGGCCACCAGTCGGCGGAGAGCGTGGCCTCCGAGATGAAGTCGTCGGCCTTCCGAGAGTCCCCGGCCTCCACCTGGGGGCCCGGCCGGGCGCCGGAGGGAAGCGCCTTGCACTGAGCGGGGAGGCCCGACACGTCGCCGGAGTACTTCAGGATCCGCTCCGCGCCGGTGGTCCGGATGACCTCGCGGACGTCGGTCGCACCGGCAGGGATCCAGGCGGGGGCCACGCCGTCCTTCGTGGCCTCGGCTCCGTGGGGCCAGTCGTGGCTCTCCCGCTTGTCGTAGTTGTCGGCCAGGGGCGTGATGCCGCAGGCGCTCAGCGGCAACAGCGCGGCGCCGGCCAGGCCGAGGACCGTCAGTGTCCGAGCGCGGCCGGACACGGTGGGGTTCGTGGAGGTTGTCATGCTTCCACGCTAGGAGCGGAGCGCCCCCGGCCGCCTCGGACCCGGGACGGACTTGCGCGCCAGGGTTCTCGGCCCGAGGGCGGAGAGAACCCGTCAGATGTAGTAGTACTCTGCGGGGTCCACGGCCGGCTTCGTCTCGACCTCAGCCACGCGGGGACGCCAGGTGGCGGGGATGCCGGTGACGATCGAGTTGGCCGGCGCGTCCTTCACGACGACGGCGTTAGCGCCGATCGCGGAATCGTCACCGATGATGATGGGGCCCAGGACCTTGGCGCCGGCGCCGATGGTGACCCTGTTGCCGATGGTCGGGTGCCGCTTGACCTTGGCCAGGGACCGACCGCCCAGAGTCACGCCGTGGTAGATCATGACGTCGTCGCCGATCTCGGCGGTCTCCCCTATGACCACCCCCATGCCGTGGTCGATGAAGAAGCGCCGTCCCACGGTGGCGCCGGGGTGGATCTCGATGCCCGTGAGGAAACGGGTCAGCTGGGACAGCACCCGGGCGGGGAAGCGAAGCGCCGGCTTCTGCCACATGCGGTGCGTCACGCGGTGGACCCAGATGGCATGCAGCCCCGAATAGACGAAGAAGTTCTCCGCGGACCCGCGGGCGGCGGGGTCATGGGAGCGGGCGCTCTCGAGGTCCTCTTTCAGGCGGGTGAAGAAGCTCACGCTGTCCTTCTGGTCGCCGTACACGGGCGCGTACGTGGTGGATGCTGAACGGATAACCAGCGGGCCCGGGAAAGAATTCCCTGGGCAGCCGACTGCCCGACGTCGCCCTCCGTCCGCGGTCCGTGCTCTGGAGCACGCAGGGACCGCATGGACGGGAGGGGCGACGCCGGGCAGGCGCAGCCGGGAGGATCAGCCGCGGATGTCGTCGTACAGCACGGTGGAGATGTAGCGTTCGCCGAAGTCGGGCACGACCGCCACGATCAGCTTGCCCTTGTTCTCGGGACGCTTGGCCAGTTCGAGGGCGCCCCAGACGGCCGCACCCGAGGAGATGCCGCCGAGGATGCCTTCCTTGACGCCGAGCGCACGCGCGGTGGCGACTGCGTCCTCGAGGCTGGCGTCCAGCACTTCGTCGTAGATGCTGGTGTCCAGCACCTCCGGGACGAAGTTCGCGCCGAGGCCCTGGATCTTGTGCGGACCCGGGGCGCCGCCGTTGAGGATGGGGGAGTCCTTGGGCTCGACGGCCACGACCTGGACCGAGGGCTTGCGCTCCTTGAGGACCTGGCCGACGCCGGTCACGGTGCCACCGGTGCCCACGCCGCCCACGAAGATGTCCACTTCACCGTCGGTGTCGGCCCAGATCTCCTCGGCCGTGGTGGTGCGGTGGATGGCCGGGTTGGCCGGGTTGGCGAACTGCTGGGCCCAGATGGCGTTCTCGGTGTTGGCGACGATCTCCTGGGCCTTCTCCACGGCGCCGCGCATGCCCTCGGAACCCGGGGTCAGGACGATCTCGGCGCCGTAGGCGCGCAGCATGACACGGCGCTCGGTGGACATGGTCTCCGGCATGGTCAGGATGACCTTGTAGCCACGAGCCGCTCCGACGAGGGCCAGGGCGATGCCCGTGTTGCCCGAGGTGCCTTCCACGATGGTGCCACCCGGCTTCAGCGCGCCGGCCTTCTCGGCCGCGTCGATGATGGCCACGCCGATGCGGTCCTTGACGCTGTTGGCCGGGTTGTAGAACTCGAGCTTCACGGCGACCGTGGCATCCAGGCCCTCGGTCAGACGGTTCAGCCGGACCAGGGGGGTCCGGCCGATGAGCTGAGTGACGTCATCGTAGATACGTGCCATGGTGTACTGCTGCCTATCTCCAGGTGGATGGTTAAGGAAAGCCTAGTGAGCCGGTTCACCCAGCGTCATGACTTCAGCCATGCGGAGTAATATTTCCGGGCCTTGGCCAGCTTCGGATTGATGATCACCTGACAGTATCCCTGCCCGGAGTTGTTGGCGTAGTAATCCTGGTGGATCGCCTCGGCCTCGTAGAAGCGGCTGGCCCGGGTCACCTCGGTGACGATCGGGGCGTTCCACAGCGCCTGGTTGCGCTCGATGGCGGCGCGGAACAGCTCAGCCTCCTCCTCATCCTGGTAGAACATCGCGGACCGGTACTGCGTCCCGACGTCGTAGCCCTGACGGTTCAGCGTGGTGGGGTCATGCAGAGCGAAGAACATGTCCAGGATGACGTCGGCCGGGATGATGTCCTCGTCGAAGGTGACGGCCACCGCTTCGGCATGCCCGGTGGTGCCGGAGCAGACCTCGTAGTAGCCCGGATCGGGCAGGTGCCCGCCGATGTAGCCGGAAACAACAGAAGAGACGCCGCGCGTCTGCTGGTACACCGCGTCAAGGCACCAGAAGCAGCCGCCGGCCAGGATGAAAGTTCTCACAGCATGCTCAATGGCCGGCGGAGCTGAAATGTTCCCCCGATGGCCCCGTACGGGTTCAGCTCTGGGAGAAGCGCCTTCGTAGACCGGGAGAGCGTCCCCTTCCCGGACGCGGTGCGGTAGAACTTGAGTATGCAGAATGAGACGCACGGCAGCCCCGGCCCGGCTCTGGAAGGCCAGGTCCCGCCCACCGCGGCCCCTGAAACCGGAGCGGAGCAGCTCCCCGCCCAGGACCAGGCGGAGGGGCGCCACGGAGAGACGCCCGCCGGCAGCGAACACGCAGATGCGACGACGACGCCGGGCGAGGACGCCCCGTCCGTCCCGGGCGACGCGGCCGTCACCGAGGCCCCGGAGCAGCAGACGCCCACGCTCGCCGAAGTGCAGCTCGCCGTCGAGGAGCTCTGGCCCGAGTCGCTCGCCGAGGACTGGGACAAGGTCGGCCTCGTGACGGGCCGGCCGGAGCAGCCGGTACGCCGCATCCAGTTCGCGGTGGATCCCACCGAAGAAGTGGTCCAGGAGGCGGTGGACCTCGGCGTCGACCTGCTGATCACCCACCACCCCTTGCTGCTGCGCGGCGTCAGCTCGGTGGCGGCCACCACCGCCAAGGGCCGGGTGATCCACCGGCTCATCGAGAACGGCGTGGGCCTCCTGACGGTCCACACGAACGGTGACTCGGCGGTGGGCGGCGTCTCCGACGTCATCGCCGATGCCCTTGAGCTGCACGACCGCGAGCCGCTGACGGCCGCCCGGAACGGCCTTCCCGAGGAAGGCGTGGGACGCGTGGGCGCCCTCGGCTCCGCCGTCACCCTGGCCGATCTGGCGGCCCGGCTCTGCGGTTTTCTGCCCTCCGTGGCGGGTGGGGTCCGGGTCGCGGGGGACCGGGACGCGTTCGTGCAGCGCGTGGCGATCTGCGGCGGCGCGGGGGATTCCTTCTTCGACGACGTCCGCGCGCGCCAGGCCGATGTCTACATCACGGCGGACCTGCGGCACCACCCGGCGTCGGAGGCGCGTGAGACCGCCCGCGGTGGCCGCCCGTACCTCATCGACGTCTCCCATTTCGCGAGCGAGTGGCTCTGGCTTCCGGCGGCCGCCCAGGCCCTCGACAATGTGCTCGAGGACCAGGGGTTCCCGGTGGAGATCGGCGTCAGCGGGATCAACACGGACCCGTGGGACTTCATCCTCACCCCGCACGGCGACGGCGAGGGCTGACCTGGGCCGGTCGGTGATGACCCGTGCCGCTCGGCGCGTTTCGTTCGGCCCGGATATGGCCTAGTCTCAAAGCACCTGTCACCACAGAGACGACCTGATCCTCAGCGTCGTCATAGGAGGTCCGCATGGCCAAGGCACCGGCTGCCGAGCAGCTCAGACTCCTCGAACTCCAGGCGTTCGACAGTGCTCTCAAAGCGAACGCCACGCGGCTGAAAGCGCTCGAGCAGGATCCCCGTCTTCCGGCGCTTCTGGCCGCCGTGGAGGACGCTCAGGCAGGCGCCGAGGAAGCCGAGCAGGCGCGGGACGCCGTGCGGAAGGCGCTGACCGCGCTGGAGGACGAGGTCTCGGCGCTGGACGTCAAGATCGAACGGGACACGGTGCGGCTCAACTCCGGCGGCCTCTCCAAGGACCTCA
Organism: Arthrobacter sp. RCC_34; assembly: GCF_041360795.1. Classification (NCBI taxonomy): domain Bacteria; kingdom Bacillati; phylum Actinomycetota; class Actinomycetes; order Micrococcales; family Micrococcaceae; genus Arthrobacter; species Arthrobacter sp. RCC_34. The sequence continues at coordinate 1,001,869 of NZ_JBFUPW010000001.1, forward strand.
TGGCGCTGCAGAAGGACATCGAAACGCTGAGCGCGTTCAAGTCCGGCAAAGAGGACACCGAGCTGGAGCTCATGGAGGAGCTCGAGGGCGCGGAAGCGGAAGTGAACACCCGCCAGGAGGCGCTCGACGAGGCGAAGCGGCAGCTCCGTGAAGTGCAGGAGGAACTGGCCGCGAAGACCGCGGAGGCCGAGGCGGAGCGTGACGGTGTGCGCGTCGAACGCGACGCCTTCGCGGTCACTCTGGATCCGGCCCTCCTGGCCCTCTACGAGAAGACCCTCGACCGGCGCGGCGTGGGTGCGGCCCGCCTGTTCCATGGGCACAGCGAGGGTTCCGGGATGGACCTGAGCCCGGGCGACCTGGCCGAGGTCAGGGCGGCCGCCGAGGACGACGTGGTGTACTGCCCGGACTCCGGGGTCATCCTGGTGCGCAGTCCCGAGTGGAACTGACGCCGGCTCACCCGGTCACGGCCCGGCGCCGGGAGGGCGTCGTCAGTCCGCGAGGATGATGTTCAGGGCGTGCGCCTTACGCGGCGTGCCCGGAACGAGCTCAGCGCGGTAGAGCTCCGCGGCGGCCTTGAGCAGCTGCTCGGGAGTCTGAGGCGCCTTGCCACGCCGCGTCAGCAGGTGGCGCGCCAGCTCGCCCCGCGTGTGCTTCGCGAAGTGGCTGACCACGCTGCGCTTGCCGTCGCGCTCGCGGAACACGTTCACGGCCACGGTCTGCTCCGCCGGCGGGACCCAGGCGGTCGCGTAGGTGCTGGAACGGCAGTCGACCAGGAGTTCCCCGTCGATCAGCGGAGCCAGCGCCTCGGACAGCCGGGGCTTCCAGTAGGAGGCGAGTCGGCCGAGCCCCGCCAGCGCGGTGCCCATGGACAGGCGGTAGGCGGGGACGGCGTCGTCGAACTTCAGGGCGCCCCAGAGCGCGGAGATGATCACGACGGCGTCATCCGCCTTGCGCCGCTGAGCGGCGGTCATCGAGGCGTAGCCGAGGGCGTCATAGAGGACGCCGGAGTACACGCTGTGCGCCGGGGCGGCGGATTCGTGGCGCAGCCGCGTGTTGCGGGCCACTTCCTCGTGCAGCGACGCTCCCACGCCGAGCAGCTCCAGGGCGTCCTCATGAGCGCTCACGGTGCCCAGTGCTTCCAGCACCTCGGCCCGGGTGGTGTTCAGTTCCGGGAAGCTCAGGGTGGAGAAGTCGACGCCGGGGCCCTGGGAGGCGGCGGTCTTGCCTTCGGACGGTGGGAGGAGGATCAGCACCGTTCGATGGTAGCGAATCGCGGGACCGCTCCTGATCCGGCTCGACGCCGTCCGGTCCGGGCTGGCGGCCGGGCGTGCCCGCGGCGGATAGAATGGTCGCTGGACGGGTTGGCTGGGCGATCGCGTTGACGCTCCGGCGTCACCGAGGAAAGTCCGGGCTCCGCAGAGCAGGGTGGTGGGTAACGCCCACTCGGGGTGACCCGCAGGCCAGTGCCACAGAAAACAGACCGCCACGCGCCTCGGCGCGGGGTAAGGGTGAAACGGTGGTGTAAGAGACCACCAGCTCCCTGGGTGACCGGGGAGGCTAGGTAAACCCCACCTGGAGCAAGGCCAGACAGGATGTGTTCGAGGGCTGCTCGCCCGAGCATCCGGGTAGGCCGCTTGAGGCCACTGGCAACAGTGGTCCTAGATGGATGATCGCTACGCCGCACCTGGCAACGGGCGCGGCTGACAGAACCCGGCTCACAGGCCAACCCGTCCACTCATCACAGCGATTGTGACTGATGTCACCGGAGTCCCGTCCCGGAGGCGGTCCCCGGGACGATAAACTGAACCCGAACGCTGTTGTTCACCCCGCCGGGCCTGCGTTCGCCTAGGCGGTTTTTTCATGCCCTGAACCCCCGGTGGCGAACTGCGCCCGACGTCGCGCGCAGAAGAGAAAGGTTCCTTGAGTGAGTCAGAACTCCGAGTCCTTCGAGCAGTGGATGAGCCGTGAGGCCAAGGCCGAGGCGATGATCCCGATCGTCGGCCGCCTGTACCGCGACAACAATGTGGTGACCAGCATCCACGGGCGCAGCCTGATCAACAAGTCCACCATGCAGATCCTCAAGGCGCACCGTTTCGCCCGCCGGATCAGCCAGCGCGAGCTGACCCTGGAGGACACCCTGCCGCTCGTGGAGGCGATCGACCGCCTCGAGCTCGGCGCCGCGGCCGTGGATCTGGCCCTGCTGAACGAGAAGTACCACGACACCGCCGCCGGCCGTCCGCTGGAGGAGTTCCTCCGTGAAGAGCTGGCCCCCGTCGTCGGACGCCAGGGCGCCGATGACCGCACCAGCCAGGACGTGGTGCTGTACGGTTTCGGCCGTATCGGCCGTCTGCTGGCACGCATCCTCGTGGAGAAGCACGGTGGCGGCCAGGGCCTGCGTCTGCGGGCCATCGTGGTCCGCAAGGGCAGCGACAACGACCTCGCGAAGCGCGCGAGCCTGCTCCGTCGCGACTCCGTTCACGGCCCCTTCGAGGGCACCATCCAGGTGGACGAGGAATCCCAGACCATCACGGTCAACGGCATCCGCATCCAGGTCATCTACTCGGACAGCCCGTCCACCGTGGACTACACCGCGTACGGCATCGAGAACGCCCTCGTGGTGGACAACACCGGCCGGTGGCGTGACGCCGAAGGCCTCAGCCAGCACCTGCAGAGCAAGGGCGCTGCCCGTGTGCTCCTCACGGCTCCGGGCAAGGGCGATCTGAAGAACATCGTCCACGGCATCAACCACGGCGTGATCTCGGACGAGGACACGATCGTCTCCGCCGCGAGCTGCACCACCAACGCGATCACCCCGGTCCTGAAGGCCATCAACGACAAGTTCGGCGTCCTCCACGGCCACGTCGAGACCGTCCACTCCTTCACCAACGATCAGAACCTGATCGACAACTTCCACAAGGGTGACCGTCGTGGCCGTTCCGCCGCGCTGAACATGGTCATCACGGAGACCGGCGCCGCCAAGGCCGTCGCCAAAGCCCTGCCGGAGCTGGCGGGCAAGCTGACGGGCAACGCCATTCGCGTTCCCACGCCGGATGTGTCCATGGCCATCCTGAACCTCAACCTGGAGAACGGCACCACCAAGGACGAGGTGAACGAGTACCTGCGCGAGCTGTCCCTGCACTCGGGCCTGCGCAAGCAGATCGACTTCATCGACTCGCCCGAGGTGGTCTCCACCGACTTCGTCGGCTCGCGCCGCACGGGCATCGTGGACGGCCTCGCCACGATCGCCAACGACAAGAACCTGGTCCTCTACGTCTGGTACGACAACGAGTTCGGCTACAGCTGCCAGGTCGTCCGCGTGATGGAGGAGATGGCGGGCGTGAACCCGCCGGCCTTCCCCGCTGCCTGAGCATTTCCGCTGGAAGCTGAGAGGTCACGCCGCCCTGGCGTGGCCTCTCGCTTTTAACGCGGCACGGGATCAAGATGGGCTTCATGGAACACGACACCACTTTGGAACACGCACTCGACATCGCCACCGCCAACAGCAAGGAGGCGCACCGTCTCCTCGACCAGGCGAAGGGCATGCTGGCGACCGGCGACGTCACCCAGGAACGGGTGAACCAGCTCCAGGAACTGGCCGACGCCGCGGACGCCGACCTGGTCAGGGTGCGGAAAGAGCAGTAAAACCCCGGCCCGTGTGTGAGTTTTTCCACATCCTCACCGCAGGCCGCTCATCCTGTCAGTGACTCCTCCTAGGCTGGACCGGTGCGGACATCGGTCCGGTCTGGAAGGGGTTGTCTGTGAGCGTGAACTGGGCCGGTTACCGGAGACGACGACGGCGCTCCCGGTCCGCCGCAGCGCTCCTCGCCGCGGTCACGGCCGCCGTCGTGGGGCTGCTCGGCTGGTTCTTTCTGCGCGGTCAGTTCGAGCTGGGGGAGAGCGGCTCCGGGCCGACCACCGCCCGGCTGTACGACATGGCATGGATGAAGCCACTACCGGGCGTGCACGCCGTCCCGGACGCCCCGGCCCGTTCCGTGCTGGACGCCCTTCCCGTGGCGGCCAAAGACTCCTCCCGCGGCTACGACCGCGCCGTGTTCGGTCAGGCCTGGGCCGATGAGGACCGCAACGGCTGTGACACCCGGAACGACATCCTGCGCCGTGATCTGGATGCCGTGACGTTCACGGCGAGTTCCGCGCGCACGCAGTGCCGGGTGGCCACCGGCTCGCTGTGGGACCCGTACACCGGCCACCACATCCCCTTCGAACGAGGACAGGGGAGCAGTCAGGTCATCCAGATCGACCACGTGGTGGCCCTGGCCGAGGCCTGGAAGAGCGGCGCCGACCACCTCACGCCGGTCGAGCGTCAGACCCTCGCCAACGATCCGCTGAACCTTCTCGCCGTGGACGGCCCGTCCAATCAGCAGAAGAGCGCCCAGGATGCGTCCACCTGGCTCCCCGCCAACAGGGGGTTCCGCTGCCACTACGTGGCCCGTCAGGTCTCCGTGAAGTACAGCTACGGCCTCAGCGTGAGCCCCCAGGAGCGGGACGCGATGCGGCGCGTGCTGGACGGCTGCCCGGACCAGGGCGCCATCGCGCGTCCGGCGGTCCCGGCACGCTGAGCCGGCGTGCCGGCTCGGTCGGTCAGGCCGGCTACTTCAGTTCCAGGTAGACGTCGGCGCGGTCCAGGGCGAGGGCGTAGTAGTTCTTGACGGGCACCTCGTCCGGACGGATGCTCACGAAACCCGCCGCCCGGTACAGGCGCAGCGCGCTCGTCAAGGCGTGATTGGTGCTCAGGAAGAGCCTGCGGCCGCCGAGTGCGGCGGCCCGTTTGATGGCGGCGTGCACCAGGAGACCGCCGATGCCCCGCCCGCGCGCCGTGCGGCGCACTCCCATCTTGGCGAGTTCGAACACCTCCTCCGGATACGCGACCAGGGCGACCGCGCCGAGGATCTCGCCCGTCGTGTCGTCGCGCGCCAGGAGGACGTCGCCACCGGCGTCGATGATGGTGCGCCGCGGGTCGCCGAGCGCGTGGAGATCCTCCGGCTCGACCTGGAAGTGCTCCGTGAGCCATTCCTCGCTGATCTGACGGAAAGCGAGGGCGTCCTCCGCTCCCCGCAGGGAGTCGATGGTGACACGGAGGGTGGGTTGCTGGGACATGGAGGCCTCCTTTCAGGCGTGGAATCAGTCTGTCCAGCCGCGATCAAGAAGTCCAATAAATCGGACGATGATGATTGATAAGCTCACCTTATGTATAACTCGCTCGAGCTGAAACACCTCCGTGCCTTCGCCGCGCTGGCCGAGGAACTTCACTTCGGTCAGGCGGCCTTCGAGCTGGGCATCGCCCAGCCGGCACTGTCACAGCGGATCCGGCAGATGGAGGATCTGCTGGAACTCCGGCTCTTCGAGAGGACATCGCGGCATGTGGCGCTCAGCGAGGCGGGCGCCGCATTCCTGCCGCGGGTCCGGGACCTCCTGGACCGTCTGGAGCGGGACGTGGAGGAAGCGAAGCGTGTGGCGCGTGGTGAGACCGGACGGCTGGACTTGGCCTTCATCACCTCGGCCGGCGTGATCGTCAGCGGACACTTGCAGGGGTTCGCCGCGGTGCGGCCGGATGTACAGGTGCGGCTGTCCAATGGCGACACCACCCAGGTGCTGGACCAGCTCCGGCGGGGCAGCTGCGACATCGGGATCGTCCGCGACGCGGAGCCTGAGGACGGGATCCTGCTGAGCACGCTGAGCCGTGAGGACTTCGTGGCAGTGCTCCCGGCGGATCATCCGGCAGCGGGGTCCGCCGAGGTGGGCGCCGCCGAGCTGCTCGATTCGCCCCTGATCCTGTTCCCGCGCACGAGCGGCCCCCGGGCCTATGACCTCAACGTGAAGCCGTTCCGGGACCTCGGGGTGGAGCGCCGGGCCGACCAGGAATGCACGGGCTGGCACACCATCATCCAGCTCGTGTCCCGAGGACTGGGTGTCACGATCGCCCCGGAGAGCGTGACGGGGGAGCTGCCCGTGGGCGCGGTCCGCGTGAGCCTTGCCGGGCCGGAACGCTACACCACGGAGGTGCAGCTCGCGACGCGCGACGGCGACCACCGGGCTGTCGTGGAGGCCTTCCGGCAGGCGGCCGGCGTCTGCTGAGTCGGCGCTTGTTGGGCTCGCGTTTGCTGAGCCCGCCGCCGCCCTGGCGGCGACGGGAACCGGACGGAAGCCCGGCTCAGCCGCGCGGCAGGGTCAGGTGGCCGTGGCCCAGGCCCCACTCGCCGCCGTCGTCGATGTGCTCCAGCACCGCGCGCTGGAGTGAGCTGTCGCGGGGCAGCCGGTCCAGGCCGTCGAGGCCGCGCTGGCGGAACGTGAAGTACACGGCATCCGTGGGGGAAGCACTCGTGCGGTCGAGCGTGAAGCGCTGGGCGAAGGCGGCCATGTTGCTGCCCGGGACGCGTCGCGCCAGTTCGGGGTCCAGAAGCCAGGAGATGCACTCGGCACTGCGGACCGGCTTGTCGGGGAAGTGGCGGGCGAAGAACTCGACGGCCTGGGCGAAGCTCGCGTCCACGGCGGCGGGGGACAGGCCGCCGCCTTCCGGGATGTGCACCGAGAGGATCCACTCGCCGGGATCTGCCCAGTCGGCGTCCTCGTGGTGCTGGAGCAGATGGAACTGCAGGCGCCCGAGCTGGAACAGATTGCCGGCGAAATGCAGGGAGAGCCAGCCGAAGGTCTCGAAACCGAACGTCCTGAAGACCCTGCGGTTGATGTCCACGTGGCGGCCTAGGTCCGCGAGCGTCGCGGTCACGATCTCCTGGGGGATGCCGAGGCCCTCCCAGTAGGCGAGGAGATCCGGGGTGAAGCGTGCGTACGCCTCCAGCCAGCCGAACTCGTCGACGTCGCTCTTCGGGGCGTATCCGCCGGGGAACGTGCCGAGGCGCTCCCGCAGAACGCCGAGCGCGGTCTGTGCTCCCTCGCTGGGCGGGCCGTCCAGCAGTGCCAGGACGGCGTCACGGTCGGTGTCCTGCACACCGAGGAGTGTCAGGAGCTCGGCCGGTTCCAGCGCGGTGGTCTCCACGGTTCAGTCCTCCGTGTCGTGGCCGAAGGGATCGGGGTCGACGCCGGGCATCCACGTCAGGCCCGGGACGCCCCAGCCGTTGCGCTTCACCTGGCGCTTGGCGCGGCGGGCGTAGCGGTCGATCAGGCGGTCCACGTAGAGCAGCCCGTCCAGGTGGTCGTACTCATGCTGCATGACGCGCGCGAACCAGCCGGTGGCCTCGAAGGAGACCGGCTCGCCGAAGCCGTCGAAGCCGTCGACGCGGACCCAGTCGGCGCGCTGGAGCGGGTAGTGCTCACCCGGGAAGGAGAGGCAGCCCTCCACGTGGTCCTCCGGATCCGGCGCGGCCCCGGAGACCTTGGACAGCGTGAGGCGGGGATTCACCAGGACGCCCTGGGGCGGGACACCGTCCTCATTGGCGTACTTGTAGACGAAGATCCGCAGCCCGACGCCGATCTGCGGCGCCGCCAGGCCCACACCGTTGGCCGCGTCGTTGGTCTCGAACATGTCCGCGATGAGAGCGCGCAGCTCCTCATCGAACACGGTGACCTCGTCGGCCCGGCGGTGGAGCACCGGTTCGCCCCAGATAGTCACAGGACGGACTGCCATGGCCGCCACTTCCCCTCTTGCCGATGTGCGGATGAACGAATAAGGCCGCATCGGAATCCGATACGGCCAAGCGGGCCGGAGCCCTGGAACCGTGCCGTGGGGCACGTCCGGAAACATTACCGGAAGCCGCAATCCCGGACAAACCGCCTGGTTCCGCCGGGCCGTCAGGGCGGGACCGCCGGCTTGCCCGCTGATTCGGGGCTTGGATACCGTCGAAGCATGAGTACGGAGAGCCAGAGCCCGCCCGTCCCTTCAACAGTCTCCCGGACCGGCATCGCCCGCTGGGTCTTCTGGCCCACCGCGGTCATCGTCCTCGCGTTCGTCACGGCGACCATCATCAGCCCCGACGGCATGAGCGTCGGCATCGCGGCCGTACAGGGTGCGATCATCGCGAACTTCAGCTGGTGGTACGTGCTGCTCGCCTTCGGCTTCGTGCTGTTCTGCATCTACCTGGGCTTCTCCCGGAAGGGCGACGTCAAGCTGGGCCGGCCCGACCACGACCCCGAATTCTCCCTGCTGAGCTGGTTCGCTCTGCTTTTCGCCGCAGGCATGGGCATCGGCCTGGTCTTCTACGGTGTGACCGAGCCGCTGACCCACTTCGCCACCCCCAAGCCTTCCCTCGCTGAGCAGCACCTGCAGCCGAGCGCCCAGGCGCAGGAGGCCATTGCGACCACGTTCCTGCACTGGGGGTTCCAGCCGTGGGCGATCTACGTCGTCGTCGGCCTCGCGCTGGCCCATGCCATCCACCGCCGTGGCCGGCCGCTCGCCGTGCGCTGGGCCCTCGAGCCGCTTTTCGGCGAGAAGGCGATGCGCGGCGGCTGGGGCAACACGATCGACGTCGTGGCTCTGGTGGGCACCGTGTTCGGCGTCGCCACTTCGCTGGGACTCGGCGTGACCCAGATCAGCGCGGGCCTGAAGTCGCTCGGCGTGATCGCGGCGGACAACCACTGGATCGAATACGTGATCATCGTGGTGGTCACGTGCTTCGTGCTCTGGTCGGTGCTGTCGGGCGTCTCCCGCGGCATGAAGTGGCTCTCCAACATCAACCTGATCCTCGCGGGTGCCCTCCTGCTCTTCATCCTGATCGTCGGCCCGACGCAGTTCCTGGCCAAAGAGATCGTGCAGTCCGTGGGGCATTACCTGCAGAACTGGCTGGGCATGTCCACGGACACCTCTGCCTTCACCGGCTCCGCGGGAGAGGCCTGGCAGGCGTCCTGGTCCACCTTCTACTGGGGCTGGTGGATGAGCTGGGCGCCGTTCGTGGGTGTGTTCATCGCGCGGATCTCCCGAGGTCGCACCGTCCGTGAGTTCATCCTCGGTGTGGTGCTCGTGCCGGCCCTCATCACCTTCGTCTGGTTCGGTGTCCTGGGTGGCACGGCGATCTTCCACGAGATGAACAAGACCGCGGGTTACACCTCGGTGATCGCGGCCGACGGCAGCGTGGATGCGAACGCGGCCCTGTTCCAGGTGCTGGAGCAGCTTCCCGCCGGCGGTCTGCTGGTGGTGGGCGCGATCATCCTCTCCGCGATTTTCTTCATCACCTCCTCGGACTCCGGCTCCCTGGTGATGGCCATGCTGGCCACGGGCGGTGACACCGAGCCGCGGAACTGGATCCGGGTCTTCTTCACGCTCGCGACGGCGGCCCTGGCCGCGGCGCTGCTGCTCGCCGGGGGTCTCGCCGCCATTCAGACGCTCGCCGTCTCCATCGCACTGCCCTTCAGCGTCGTGATGATTCTCATGTGCGTGGCCACTTTCAAGGCCCTGCAGCGGAACGTTCGGCGGGCGGACCGCCTGCGCCGGGAAGCGCTCGTGGCGGACCTCTCCGAGAAATTCGGTCTGGAGTCCGACGACGACGCGATCGAGTCCGGCCCGCGCAGCGCGGACGTCTGGTGGGATGGTCTGAGCAGCCGCCGCCGGCAGGCGATCGTCATGGGGGTCACGAAGGCCGCCCAGTCGATGCGCCCGGAGCACCGGGAGAACCTCCTGGGCCGGCGCAAGCGCAAGGAGTAGGCGCGGTCCGGCGCGGGGCCCGGGCTACAGCAGCACGGTCCCCGCGATGCCGTCGCGCACCGCACCGCCCACCCACAACCGGCCTTCAGTATCCCGGGTCAGGAACAGGCGACCGGCCCGGCCGATACCGGTGCCCTGGTGGGCGGTGTAGGGCGTGTCCAGCACGCCTTCGCGGGACAGCCAGCCGGCCAGCCCGGCATTCAGGCTGCCGGTCGCGGGGTCTTCCGCGGTGCCCTGCTGCGTCAGGGTGATGCCGCGAACCTCGAGGACGGGCGTCTCGCCGTCGCGCCCCGGGTGCAGTGCGCACATCCCGGCTTTGACCCCGAGGGAGCGCAGCACGGCCGATTGTGGGCGCGCCGCACGCAGAGTCTCGACGTCGCGCAGGAGGAGGCCCATCCACCGTGCGCCGTTGTCGATCCAGCAGACGCCGTGCAGGGCGCCCTCCGGCAGTTCCAGGGCCCGCGAGACCTCGGCCTGGAGATTCTCCGGCACCGGCTCCAGCACGGGATCCGGGGCGGCGAAGTGCAGCAGGCCGGCATCGCGCCGCACCCGGACCAGACCCTGCGTGGATTCCTGCACCACGTGGTCCGGGTTCCGGGGTGTGCCGCCGGCCGCGAGCCAGGCGTGGCAGCTGCCCAGCGTGGGATGCCCGGCGAACGCGAGCTCCGTGAGCGGGGTGAAGATCCTGACGCGGTAGTCGGCCTCGGGGGAGTCCGGCGGGAGCACGAAGGTGGTCTCGGAGAGGTTCGTCCAGCGGGCGAATTCCTGCATCTGCTCGGCGTCCAGCCCGTCGCCGTCGAGGACGACCGCGAGGGGATTGCCCCGGTACTGGGCTCCGGAGAACACGTCGACTTGGCGGAACGGGCGGTGACGCATGGGGATCCTCGCTGCTGAAGGGCCGGGTTCACGGATCATTCTGCCTGCTCAGGTGTCGTGTCCCCGGCAACCGCCGCGCGGCGTCTCCGACGGAATCCCCTTCCGGCTCATTCTTGCGGCCACGTGGACGCACCGTTCCGTCATCCGGATTCGTCCTCAGTCTCAAGAGCGGGACTGACAGGAGAATGAAGGGGCCTTCGTGAGGGGAAAACAAAAGTGGCGAGGTTCAGAACTGAACCTCGCCACACATGGGGTGAGCGACGGGGGTTGAACCCGCGACCTCCTGGACCACAACCAGGCGCTCTGCCAACTGAGCTACGCCCACCATGCGGCTTTCGACGGACCGGTTTCCCGGTGTTCCCCCGAAAAGCAACGTCAACTAGCTTACCTGCTCCGGAACCCACTTCGTGCCACTTTTGGCACTTTTCGCGAAAAAAGTTTCGGCGAGTGGCGCAGATTACAGCTGCTGGCCGAGCTGAGCCGCGGTGGCGGCACTCTCGGGAGCCGCCGAGATCTGTGCGGAGATCTCACGGGCGGTTGCGGTGTCGGGCCCGGGGGCCGGGACGAAGACGGCCTGGCGGTAGTAGCGCAGTTCGTCGATGGAGTCCCGGATGTCACCGAGAGCGCGGTGTCCGCCGTGCTTGGCGGGCGCCTGGAAGTAGGCCCGGGTGAACCAGCGGCGGGAGAGTTCCTTGATGGTGCTCACGTCGATCACGCGGTAGTGCAGGTGGTTCACCAGATCCGGCATGTCACGCAGCAGGAACATCTTGTCCGTGCCGATCGAGTTGCCGCCCAGGGGAGCGACGCCCACCCCGGGAACCCATTCCTTGATGTACGCCAGAACCTTCTCCTGCGCTTCCTCCATGGTCATGCCGTGGGGGAGCTCGTCCAGCAGTTTGGAGTCCGTGTGCATCTGGCGGACGAAGTCGTTCATCTGGGCCAGTGCCTCATCGGACGGCTTGATGACCACGTCCACGCCGTCACCCAGGATGTTCAGCTCCGAGTCGGTGACCAGGGCGGCCACCTCGATCAGGGCGTCGTGTTCCAGGTCCAGCCCGGTCATCTCGCAGTCGATCCAGACAATTCGTTCTTGTGTTTTAGCCACGAAGACAGCCTACCGGTCAGTAGTGCGGCACAGCGGTGGACGAGCGGCACGGGGTCATGAGCTTCCCGCGCTTCCGGTGCGTGCGCTGATAAAATGGCGTCTGCAAAAGCAGGGGCCTGGCCGGACGGCCGATCGATCACCCCTGCCGGCACGCTGGGATGGAAGTGGTACGAACGGACGGGTGGCGGTGGTGACGGGGATGGCGGAGACGCAGGACGGAACCACCGTGGACAAACCGGCTCGCAGGCGTCGCCTTTCCTGGCGTGAGCCGTGGGCGGGCAGTGCCTGGCCGGCCATCGCCGAGGGGACCTTCGGGTCGTTCCTCATGTTCGCCGGTTCCGTCGGCATGGGGTGGATTGCTCCCGCGTCGCCCATGCTCCGGCACCCTCTGGTCATCTTCCTCCGCACCGACGGACAGGGGATCGCCGCCTCGACCCTGGCGCTCAGCCTCGGCGCCATGATCCTCATCCGCTCCTGGATCCGGCTGGGCCAGCGCCTGGGAGGCTGGGGGCCAGGTTCCCTCAAAGCGGTGGTCTGGGCGATCTCCCTGTGGGCGCTGCCCCTGTTCTTCGCCGTCCCGATCTTCTCGCGGGACATCTACGCGTACACGGGCCAAGGGCGGCTGGTGGCCGAAGGACTCGACCCGTACTCACAGGGCATCTCGTCCCTCAGCAACTGGTTCCAGCTGGGCGCGGACAAAGCCTGGGCGGAGAACCGCACCCCGTACGGGCCGTACTTCCTCTGGCTGGCCCGCGCCGTCGTCGGCATCACGGGAGCCCAGCCGGACTATTCCGTGCTGCTCTTCCGCGTGGTGGCGCTCATCGGCGTCGTGCTGTGCATCGTGTACGTCCCCAAGCTCGCGGCTCAGCACGGCATCAACCCGGGCAGGGCCCTGTGGCTCGCCGTCGCGAATCCGCTCTTCCTCATCAGCTTCGTGGCCAGCGCGCACAATGACGTGCTCATGGTCGGCCTGGCCGTGGCGGCCTTCTACTTCGCCTCGGTGGGTAAGCACGTGACGGCTCTGCTGCTCATCACAGGGTCGATCGGGGTGAAGATCATCACCGTGGTCTTCCTGCCTTTCCTGGGGCTCATGTGGGCCGGGAAGGGCGCCGGGTGGCTCCGCAAAGTGGTGTTCTGGGCCATCAGCGGGCTCGGGTCGCTCGCGATCCTCGTCGTCAGCGGAATCCCCTACAACCTGGGCATGGGTTGGCTGTTCGCCCTGACAGACCCCACCCCCGGCTACACCGGCTACGCCCCCTCGGGCTTCCTGGGGCAGCAGCTCGAGATGATCTTCAACGCGCTGGGCCTGCCCGGCGGTGACATCGCCACGGGCTTCCGGACCCTGCTCAAGGTGGGATCCATGGTGATCGCGGCACTGCTCATCCTGCGCGGCAAGCACGAGCATCTGGTGCGGCGGGCCGGGCTCGCCATGGCGTCGATCGTGCTGCTCTCGCCCATCATCCAGCCCTGGTACATCCTATGGTTCGTGCCGCTCCTCGCGGCCACGGGCATCCGCAACGACTGGCAGGTCAAGTCCCTCTACATCGTCGTGACCTTCTTCGTGGTGTTCGGCGCCCAGGACCAGCTCTCGGTCTACTCCTTCGTCCAGCTGGGCGTCCCGGTCACGTCGATCGCCTTCTTCGTGGCGCTCGGCATGACGGTGTACCTCGCCTTCCTCGACGTCCACACCCGCAAGGCCCTGTTCGGCGGCCGCCGGAACGACGGGAACTGGGGCGTCATCTGAGCCGCGCAGCGCGCGACTGAACGGGAGGCGCGGGCCCCGCCGGGGCACGGTGCCGGGAGACGGAACAGGACGACGACGGCGCGCTGGTGGCGCGCCGTCGTCGTCCTGTCAGAGGATGGTGGCCGAAGCCCTGGTTCAGAGAGCCGGGGCCGGGGCGTCCTCCACGCGCCGGGAGGCGCTGCGCCCGAGATCCAGCGTCCTCCGGATCGACCACACCAGCAGAACCACCAGCAGCACGTTCCGCAGGGTCAGCACGGCGGCCATGACCGGGTGCGCGTGGATCAGCGGCGTGTAGAAGAGCGGGTAGATCACGAAGGTGGTCAGGGCGATCACCATGAGGAGTGCCCCGGGGACCTTCCAGCGGTCCCAGTCGTGGGTCAGGCCGGCGATCACCACGGGCGCGAGCCAGATCATGAACTGGGGCGAGCCCACTTTGTTGAACACGATGAACGCGGCGGTCATGAGCAGCGCGCCCTCGAGGAACAGCTCCTCACGCTCGGCGCCCCGGCGCAGGGCCCAGATCAGGATCGCGGCCCCGCCGACGATCACCAGCAGGAACAGAGGCTGCATGAGCCAGGCGGCCACGGAGGCTCCCGGCCCGTAAACCTCGGAGGAATTGATCGCGACGTTGTCCGCGATGTGGGAGCCGGCGATCCCGAAGACGCTCAGCCACACCCAGGGGGTGGAGAAGGTCGCCTCCAGCTGCATGCCGCGCTCACCCTGCTGGAGCATGAAGTCGGCGATGTGGGAGAGGTTGCCCGTGCTCCACAAGCCTGCGGCGACCAGGGCCGTGACCACCACGCCCGTGACAAGGACTTTGAGCCGGTCCCGGCTGGCGATGATGATCGGCGCGATCACCGCGGCCGGCCAGACCTTGATCCACGTGGCGACGCTCAGGAGGGCGGCCGCGAGCACCGGGCGGCGCACCGCGGCGAGCAGACCCACCAGCACGATCGGCGCCACGACCCCCTCGACGCGGGCGAAGCTCAGGTAGCCCATGAACACCAGGAAGAACATCCACCACCAGGCCGGCGCGATGCCAGTCGTCCGGCGCGGACCGGACAGCAGAACCACGAGGGCCCACGCGTTCAGGGCGGTGATGAGCAGGAACCAGCCGAGCAGGTAGAGCGAGGGGCCGAAGACGTTCGCCAGGTGGATCGGGATCTGCGCCAGCGCGGGATAGACCCATGGGGTGATGGGCGCCATGCCGGGGCGGTCCGGAACCATCCCGGTCGCCCACTGGCGGTACTGCTCGGTGTCGCTGAAGGTGTCCCCCCGGAGGAAGAAGGACGCCATCCACGCCAGGAAGTAGCCGTGCACCACGGCGAAGCCCCACCAGACGCTGGCGCGGGTGCCGAACCAGGCCACGACGGAGGCGGGCAGGACACGGTCCCGCAGGGAGGTCAGACGATCCAGCATGGTCAGCTCCTAGGCCGCGGTGACGGCCGGGGCGGCGGTCTTGGCGTCGCGGCCCAGGACGTACAGGCGGTGGACGGAGATGACCAGGAGACCGACGAGCAGGAGGTTCCGGACCGTGAGGACCAGGGCCATGAGCGGATTGTTGTGGCTCAGCGCGTCGTAGAAGAGCGGGTAGATCAGGAAGGTGGTGATCGCGATCAGGATCAGCATGACGGCCGGCGTGCGCCAGGCCTTGAAGTCGTGGATCAGACCGAGCGCGACGGTCGGAGCCAGCCACACCATGAACTGCGGGGATCCCACCTTGTTGAACACGATGAACGCCGTGGTCAGGGCCAGCGCACCCGCGAGCAGCAGCTCGGTGCGGTCGATGCCGCCGCGCTGCTTGCCCTGGTGCAGGGCCCAGAACACCAGGCCGGTCACCACGAGGGCGGCGAGGACCAGAAGCGGCTGCATGAGGGCCGACATCACGGTGGTGCCGGGGCCGTCCACCTGCATGGAGTTGATGTCCGTGTTCATGTACATGTGGGAATCCCCGACTCCGAGCACGGAGAGCCACAGCCACGGCGTGGTGAACGTGGCTTCGAGCTGCATGCCGCGGTCGCCCTGCTGCGTCAGGAAGTTGAGAAGGCGGGGGAGCACACCGAGAGCGGCGGCGACGGCGGCGACACCCGCGGTGACCACCACACCACCGAGGATGACGCGGACGCGGTTCTTGACCACGGCGAACAGCGCCAGCATGACCGCGGCCGGCCACACCTTCATCCAGGTGCCGACGGCGAGGATCACCGAGGCGACGAACGGCCGGCGGACGCCGTGGATGAGGGCGATCAGAACGATCGGAGCGGTGAAGCCGTCCACTCGGGCGAAGCCGAGCCAGCCCATGAGGAACACGAAGCTGAGCCACCACCAGGCCGCCGTCATGGACTTCCGGTTCCGTCCCCAGTCGGTGAGCATCCCCAGCGCGACGCCGTTGAGCACCGTGATCATGAGCACCCACAGGAAGAAGAAGAGCGCGGGTCCGAACGCGTAGGCGATCGCCATCGGCGGCAGTGCCAGGATCGGGTACACCCAGGGGCTCGGGCCTGAGATGAGCTGGTCGTTGAACCCCGCGGCCACCCAGTCGCGGTAGATGAAGGTGTCGCTGAACGCCTCATTGCGTGTGGCGAGCACCAGGGCGAAGATCAGGAAGACCGCGTGGAGCACTCCGAAACCGGTCCAGAGACCGCGAGGGGTCGTCAGCCAGTCCTGGGCTCGGCGGGGGATGAGCCTTGTCCTGAGATCCGTCAGTTTCGAGAAGAAGGCGTCGGAGAAAATGGGCTTGTCCTTGTCTGCCAGCGAATGGGTCCACGGCCAACACGCGCGGCCTCGGCCTGGGCGTGGTGGTACGGAGACAGAGGCCCAGACGGTACATTTTATCCCAGTACCCTCGTCCCAGCCGATCTTGAGAACGCTCGGATAGCCTCGGTGGGGGTGCGGTGGCCTTCGGGTCCCGCTTCCGCCCGGGTGCCATGCGGTCACCGGGCCGGGCACGTGCCTTCCATCACGTGCCACAGATTCAGAGTGTCGGAAGGAACCAGGACTGCAGATGAGTGCGCCGAAGCCCGCTGGGGGCGGGGTCGAGGTGGCGTTGCGCCAGGGGCTGCTGGGATCGGTCCTGATGACCCTGGGTTCCGTGGGAGTCGGCTGGCTGGCCGGCACCAGCAGCGTCCTGATCCGCACCTGGCCGTTCATCGTCGCGCGCACCACGCTGCCCGCCGTCGTCGTGTGCACCGTCCTGCTGTGCGCCGGCGCCGTGCTGCTCCTGCGCGCGTGGCTGCGGCTCGGCCAGAAGGTCGGGGAGTGGACCCCGGAGACGCGGCCGCTGCTGAAAAGGGCGCTCTGGTACTGGGTGACCCCGATGGTCTTCGCGGTGCCGCTGTTCAGCCGGGACATGTACGCGTACATCGGGCAGGGCCGCCTCATGCTGGAGGGCCTCGATCCGTACACCAACGGGATCTCCTCGCTGAGCAACTACTTCAACCTGGGCCCCGACACCCTCTGGACCGAGGCGCCGACGCCGTATGGTCCGCTATGGCTGTGGATCGAGTTCGGGACCGTGCTCGTGTCCGGCGGGATCCCCGAACCGGCGCTGCTGCTCTTCCGGCTCGCCGGGGTGCTCGGCGTGGTCCTGCTGTACATCTACCTGCCGCGCATCGCCGCCCTGGTCGGCCTCAACCCGGAGCGCACGCTCTGGCTCGTGGTGCTGAACCCGGTGCTCCTGATCAACTTCGTCGCGAGCGGTCACAACGATTCCCTCATGATGGGCCTGGTCGTGGCCGGCCTGTATTACGCCGCGACCCGCCGGGCCGTGCGCGGAGTCATCCTGATCACCGCGTCGATCGCCATCAAACCCATCACCATCCTCGCCCTGCCCTTCGCCGGCCTCCTGTGGGCCGGACGTGACGCGCGCTGGCCGCGCCGCCTGCTCTGCTGGGGCGCGACGGCGGGCATCTCCCTGGGTCTGCTGGCGGTGGTCGGGTATCTGAACGGGCTGGGTTTCGGCTGGCTGGGCGCCCTCCAGACGCCGGGCGCGGTCTGGATCTGGTTCGCGCCGGTGGGGCTGGTCGGGCACGCCGTCGGCTTCGCGGTGCAGCTGCTCGGGGGATCGGGCGACCCTGTCACCGACGTCATCCTCACCATCGGCAAGGTCGTTTCCGTCCTGGTGGTGCTCTGGCTCGTGTTCCGCTGGCCCCGGAAGGACCAGGACTTCACGCGGGAGATCCTGCGGAACAACGCCTGGGCCTTCGCCGCGGTGGTGGTCCTCGCCCCGGTGATCCAGCCCTGGTACATGGTCTGGCTGCTGGTCTTCTTCGGCATGACCGGGATCGCGGAGGGCTGGCAGCTGCGCCTGGTCTACTACCTGACGGTGTTCTTCGTGCTGATCGCCCTGACCGACCAGCTGAGCGTGTTCGGCTGGATCCCGTTCGGGATGCCTGTGGCACGGGGCGTCGCGATCGCGGTCGGTGTGGTGCTCGTGCTGCACCTGATTTACACGGACCGGAAGACGCATCACCTCTTCAACGCGCCGCGACCGCGGAAGCGCAAGGCCGACTGACCTCCGGGGCTACGTTCCGCGCGGTGAAGCGGGCTGTGGTCCGGGCGGCGGGGCGTGGTCAGCGACCGGCTTCAGCGACCGGGCGCGGTGTCCACGGGATCCGCGGACTGGAGCTTGCGTGAGTCCGGGACCAGTGCCCAGGTGAGTGTGGCTGCAGCGAGCAGCGCGGCAGTGACGGAGAACGCCCAGCCGAAGCCCGCGGCGTCGAGCAGCGCCCCCGCGATGAGCGGACCGAGCACGCCGCCCAGGTCGCTCGCCATCGAATAGGCCGCCACCACGTTGCCGCCACGGCGCTGCGCCAGGACGTCCGCGAGCACGGCCTGCTGCGCCGGATTGACGAGCGCCGAGCCCATGCCCGCGATCACCATGAGAGCCAGCGTGGCCCACAGGATCGGGACGGCGGGAACCAGCAGATACACCGCGGTCATGAGGAGTAGCCCGCTGATGAGCAGCGGTTTGCGGCCCATCGTGTCGCCCCAGCGTCCGGCCGGGAAGATGAGCGCCGCATTGCCCGCCGCATAGGCGGCCAGAACCCAGGCCGCCGTCGCCGGGTCGCCGTGCAGACCGACGACGACGAAGATCGGGATCACGGACACACGCACCCCGAAGGACGTCCAGCCGAAGGCGAACACGGACAGGAGCAGGGCACGGTACTGGGGGATGACCAGAGCGGTCCGGAACGCCACCGGCGCCTCGGCCCCGGGCAGAGGCACGCTCCGCGCCGCGTGGCTAGAACCGCGGAGGGCGATCGCGACCACGGTGGCCGCCGCCAGCAGGGTGAAGAAGTAGAACACGAACGGCGCGCGCAGCCCGAAGGCCGTGACGATGCCGCCGAACACGGGTCCCAGCAGGCCACCCAGCAGGAATCCGGCGGCGTTCAGACTCGCGACCCGGGCGCGTGCGTCGGGCGGGCTCACCTTGATGAGCAGGGCGGTCGCGGCGATGGTGAAAAGGGCGGAGCCGATGCCACCCGCTCCCCGGAGCACGAGGAACTGGGCGTAGTCCACGGCGAGGGCGGACGCGCCGGTGGACAGTGCGACGATCAGGATGCCCGTGATGTAGGTGCGGCGTTCGCCGAAGCGGTCGATCACCCGGCCGGCCACGGGGGCGGAGACCACCCGCATGAGAGCGAAGGCGCTGACGATGGCGGACGCTGCGAAATTCGAGACCCCGAACTCCAGCGCGAACTGGGGGATGACCGGCGCCACCACCCCGTAGCCGAGGGCCACCGTGAATCCTCCGGCCACGAGGGCCCAGACTTCGAAGGGCAGCCGGGTCTTCCGCGGTTCGGGGGTGTTCAGCACCAGTCGATCTTAGCCGGGCCGTCCGTCACGGGGAGTTCAGGCCGGCCCCTCCCGATCCCGCTCAGGCCGGCTTCTTCGTCCATCCGGCGGTGATGCAGCGGGAACGTGCCGCCCACAGCGTGACCCCGCCCAGCAGGAGCGTGGCGCAGACCAGGACCCAGCGGCCCTGCCCCGATTCGATGAGCAGCACTCCGGCCAGCCCGCCTCCGAACATCGCCAGCACCGAGAGGAGCCTCCTGCCGATCCGGCCGTCCCGGCCGCCCGCGATCCTGCTGTCCGCACCCATGCCGGTGAGCGTCATGGTCAGCACCGTCGTGGTGAGGTCCGGGACGCCGAGACCGCGCGCCGTCGCGTTCTGGAGGCCCATGGCGACCCCGAGGATGACGATCAGCACCGCCAGAAGCACGCCGTCATAGGAATCCCTGGGTGACGCCACCGGCGTCACCCAGGTCAGGATCACGGCGACGGCGAGCAGCGCGGTCTGGGTGGCCGCCCCCGCGAACAGATGGCGGCCGCGATGCCCGCCCGACACCGCGCCGATCCTCCCGCCGAGCAGCGCCCCGAGCAGGAAGGTGACCACCGCGAGGAGCGACGCCCACCAGAGGAAGCCCGGCGCCCCGCCCAGGGCGAAGGACAGGAACACGACGTTGCCGGTCATGTTCGCCACGAAGACCCGGCCCAGTTCGAGGTAGCTGAACGCGTCGACCAGGCCCGTCACGACGGTCAGGAGCACCAGCATCGGGGCGAGCGGGCCGTGGGGATCGTCCGGGCGGGGCCGGACCGTGTGCCACGCGTCGCGCCAGAGAGTGCTCATGAGGGCTCCTGTTCCTTCAGCTCGTTTCTTCGGCCCGTTCCTTCGGCCCGGCCGGTCCTGGTCACTCGACTTACTCGACGGTGACGGACTTCGCGAGGTTCCTCGGCTTGTCCACATCATGACCCAGAAGGACCGCCACCTGGTAAGCGAGCAGCTGCGTCGGGATGGTGAGGAGGATCGGGTCCAGCTCCGGCTCGTTCTTCGGGACCACGATCTTCTGCGCCTTCAGGTGCCCGAGCTCGACGGAGTCGTGGGTGATGGCCACGAGCGGTCCCTTGCGGGCGAGCACCTGCTCGGCCGCGGCGACGTTGCGGTCGGTCAGCATGTCATCCGGGATCACCGCGATGGTGGGCATCTGCTCATCGATGAGGGCCAGCGGGCCGTGCTTGAGCTCGCTCGTCTGGTACGCCTCCGCGTGGATGTAGCTGATCTCCTTGAGCTTCTGTGCGCCTTCCCGCGCGACCGGGAAGCCGCGCACCCGGCCGATGTAGAACACGCTGCGCGCCTTCGCGATCTCCTGGGCGAGCGCTGTCACCTGGCTGGCGTCGTCGAGGATCGCCTTCACCTGCTCCGGGATGCGCTGCAGACCGCGCAGAATGCGCTCGCCCTCGGCGTGCGAGAGGTCGTGGAGGCGGCCCAGGTGCAGGGCGAGCAGGGCGAACGCGAGGGCCATGTTGGTGAGCGCCTTGGTGGAGGCCACTGAGATCTCCGGGCCTGCGTGCAGGTAGATGCCGCCGTGCACGGTCCGGGCGATCGTGGAGCCGACCACGTTGACGACGCCGATCACGCGCCCGCCCTTGCGCTTGATCTCCTCGACGGCGAACGCGGTGTCCGCGGTCTCGCCACTCTGGCTCACGACCACGTAGAGCGTGTCCGGTTCGATGATCGGCTGACGGTACCGGAATTCGGACGCGGCCTCCGCGTCCGCGGGGATGCGGGCCAGGTCCTCGATCAGCTGGGCGCCCAGCTGGCCGACGTAGTAGGCGGAGCCGCAGCCCAGGATCTTCACCCGGCGGAAACCGCGCAGTTCCCGGGGGTCCAGGCCGAGGCCGTCCAGGCGGGCGGTTGCGAAGCGCTCATCCAGGCGTCCGCGCAGGACCATGGCGGCCGCGTCGGGCTGCTCGTGGATCTCCTTGAGCATGTAGTGCTGGTAACCGCTCAGTTCCAGGTCCTCGGCGGCGACGCTGATCTCCACGGGCTCCCTGCTCGTGGGGCTGTTGCCACGGTCGAACGTCCTGAATCCGGTGGCCGTGACGGTGGCGAGCTCGCCGTCCTCCAGGTGCACCACCTGATTGGTGTGGCGGACGAGAGCTGCCACGTCGCTGGCCACCAGCATCTCCTTGTCCCCGATCCCGATGATGAGCGGGGAGCCGCTCCGGGCCAGGACGATGCGGTCCGGGTGCTGTTCGTCGAGCACGGCCAGCGCATAGGTGCCGGTGATCTTGCCCAGGGCTTCGAGGACCGATTCTTCAAGGGTCCCCGCGGTGGAACGGGCCACCAGATGCGCGATCACCTCGGTGTCGGTCTCGCTCGTGAAGGTCACGCCGGCGTCCGTGAGCTGCGCTCGCAGGCCGGCGGCGTTGTCGATGATGCCGTTGTGAACCACGCTGATCCGGCCGTCCTGGCTCCGGTGCGGGTGTGCGTTCTCCTCGACGGCGGGGCCATGGGTCGCCCAGCGGGTGTGGCCGATCCCCGCCTTGCCGGCCAGCCGCTTGGGGAGCGCCGCCTCGAGCTGGCGCACGCGGCCGACCTGGCGGACCGTCGTCGTGCCCTTGCTGCCGACGACGGCGATGCCCGCCGAGTCGTAGCCGCGGTACTCGAGGCGGGTCAGGCCTTCGATGAGGATGGGCGCGGCCGGATGGTGGCCGATGTATCCGACGATTCCGCACATGGGGGAGTCTCCTGGGGGTCGAGGGGGTGGGTGGTGCTGGGTGCTGGGTGGCTTCGCCGGGCGGTGCCGGCTCAGCCGTAGATCATGCGGCGCAGCTGCCGGACCGAGAGGTCGGGCGCCGCGAAGGGGCGGTCCTTGAGTTCGGCCGCGATGAGCTCGAACGCTTCGGTGTTGCGGGTGCCGTGGACCTGCAGTTCCGCGTGCCGGCGGCGGACGTAGCTGTCGACGGTTTCGGAGTGCACGGCGAGGACGTCCTCGATCACCCGGGCCGCGACGGACTCGGGCAGGCCCGTGGAGCCGGCGATCCGGCGGACGAGGTCGTGGTCAGGCATATAGGGAGTATTGCGCTCATCCACTGCGAGTGGCAAAAATCTGCCCGGATTCGGGCAAGATATGGCGATTGGTGGCGGTTTTGGCTCATGGAAGGCGCCGTGGCCGAGAGGTTTCGGCAGGAAAGGGCGGAACGCGAGATGCCCGGGCCTCCGGTGAAAGGAGGCCCGGGCATCCGGGCTGCGTGCCCCTGGAGGGAGTCGAACCCCCGACCGTCGGATTATATGGACGAGGGTTCAGACGAGCCGGAGAACGTGATCACGGTCGACTTCTGGCCAGTGGCGCCGGCTGACGATTTGGAGCGTGCGGCGTGAGGCGGGCGTGGTCGTGGCTCAGGAGGTTCGGGGCTTGGCTGACCGGGACGCGGCCGGCTGACCGGGTGCACAGGCGCGAGGATGGGCCTGTCGTGCTTGATCCCGACGTGCCCGAGGTGGTGAGGGTGAAGGGAACAAACCGGGAGGCCGGTATTGGTTAAAGGTTCAACACTAGTACACGCCCACATATCACGTGGGCGTGTATTTTTGTGCCACGACACGCCCAATCGCACTGACATGGGGAGACATGAACACTGAGGAGACTTTGAGGTACTGGACCGCCTACATGCGCACGGCGGACTTGGCGGAGCGGACGATCCGGGAGCGGCTGATCTTCATTCGGCACGTGGATCGGGAAACGTCGGGCATCTACTCCGTGACTAAGCGGGAGCTGATTGAGTGGATCGGCGCTCAGCGCTGGTCGAACTCCACGCGGGTTCACCGGCGGTCGGGTCTGAACACGTTCTTCGCGTGGATGCAGGAAGAGGGGCTCAGGGCGGATAACCCGGCCTATCAGTTGCCCAAGGTGCAGATGGCGCCGCGCGATCCGCGCCCGTTCCACGTGGACGAGATTGAGGCGCTGCTGTCGTCCGGCATCTACCGGCGTACTCGGGTGATGGTGGCGCTCTACTACTACGTGGGACTTCGGGCGTCTGAGATAGCCGCTGTGCACGGCGGAGACGTGGATTGGAGGCGTCAGACGCTCACGACGGTAGGCAAGGGCAACAAGACGAAAGAGCTGCCGATACCGGCGGCGCTGTGGGAGATCGTGCAGGACATGCCGAGGGACGCCTATTGGTTCCCGAACCATCAGGCGAATCGGAAGTTCGCGGCCGGCGAGGGGCACATCACAGGCCAATCCGTGTCGGCCGTCCTGAGTGACGCGATCCGCCGCGCCGGCCTCAAACACCGGCCGCATGACCTGCGCGCGGCGACGGCCACGGAGATGAACCGGCACGGCGTGAGCGCCTTCGTGATCCAAGGTGGGATGCGTCACGAGCGCATGGACACGACGAATCACTACCTGAAGGTGGACCTCGAACAGATCAGGGCCGGCTATGAGACGCTGCCCGTTGTGAGTATGCCGGCGAGGTCAGGGCGCCGGGCGGCATGATCTAGACTGGTGGGCGCCTGCCCCTGTAGCTCAGAGGATAGAGCAGTGGCTTTCTAATCCAACGGTCGGGGGTTCGATTCCCTCCAGGGGCACGTCAGAGCGGCCCGCGTTTCGACGCGGGCCGCTCTTGTCACATGGCGCCGGATTTCGTGGCGATCACCACGCCCAGAATGGCGAGGACAACCGCGCCGATCACGATGCGTTGGAACCATTTTTGCCAGTCCTCAAGCACCTGCAGACGGGCGGTGAGGGCTGACACCTGCAGGTTGACCGCTGCGATATCGGCGTCGTGTTTGGCGCGTAGACCTTCCTCGACGCGCTGCACGTCTCGCCAGGAGGTCAGGTTGTCCAGCTTGTCCCGAACGGCGTGTACCTCACCAGACAAGCTCTTGATGTGCCGGGACAGCTCCCCGAGGGTCACGGCGCTGTCCTCGCTCTCAGCCATCCTCACCACCGCCGGCGGCGTGCCGGCCACGGGTCGGCACGACGGCGCCGGAGACGGCCGTACAGAGTACGGTGATGGCGCCCTCCACGAGGTCGGGAATGTCGATGTGCGTTGCTGTCTCGAATCCCCATATGAGGATGACGGCCAGGGCGGCGCCGGCCGTGCTGGCGGTCGTGACGGGACCGATTGCGCGGGTCATGGGTTCCTTTCAAGCGAGCTGCGCGCCCGTGCCGGGAGCGACGTAGATTTGCACGCGGCCGTAGTCGCGGGTGTCGATCAGGGCCACGGTTCCGGGGATCGTCCAGCCCTTCACCTGATAGGTCAGGCCGCCGAACTTGGACGGGTAGAGGTACCCCACCTGATTACCCTTCACCGGCGCCACGCCCTGCGGGTAGACGGCCCACTGAGTGGCGGAGGCCGGCAGCGTGAGGTTCCCGACTTGGCCGGCGCGGAGCGTCTTGAGTCGCAGCGCGCCGATGATGCCGGCGCGGTTGAGGCGCTGCGTCCGGCATGGGCCGGGGTTCTGCGAGAGGAACAGCGACGTTTCGCCCTGGTCGGCGCCGAGGTACAGGGCGACGTGGCCGGGCCAGCCTCCCCAGATGCACTGGTCGCCGGGCTGCAGCTGCCCGGTGATCTTCTCGTAGTCGTCCCAATTCAGTTTCCAGAGGTCGGAAGCGCCGGGCGCGGCGTACTGTTCGCCGTTGCCGCATTCGCGGTTGAACGCCCAGAACTCCGCCACGCATTCGGCGGTGGTGTAGCCGGGGATGAGGATTTCCCGGCCGTCGTACTTGTTGACGAACTGCTGGAGCGTGAGTGCCATGATGTGCCCTCCTTAGGCGTTGGGGATGAAACGGTTGATGTTCAGGAACGTCGGGTTGGCCGCGCCACTGAGGTAGGAAAGGGTGTCGGTCGTGCCGGCGGAGGCGTTGACGGCGAACAGCACGGCGCCGTAGCCGCCGGAGGTGTGGACGGTGATCATGTCGCTAAAGCCGGGCCGGGTCTTTCCCTGTTCGGTGCCGGCGGGGTAAGTGATTGATGCGATCTGTGAGCCGGCGGCGCCGCCCTTGATCATGCCGGCCAGACGCCAGCCGCCGGCCTCAGAACGGACCCATAGGCCGTTTCGGTACTGACCGCCGCCCACGTAGTCTTGCCAGCCGTTCAGCAGGGTGAGTTTCGTCCACGCGCCGGGGGTGAGGGCGTCGCTCCATAGCTTCGTCTGATAGAGGGTGTCGGAGTCTTCGAGGGCGGGGAATCCGTTGATTGGCTTCATGGTTAGCGGCCCTTCGGGGATGCGGTGCGGACTTGGGAGAAGGTCACGGTGTCGGACTTGGCGAACGTCAGGGAGCTGAGTTCGGGGTCGGCCTGAACTTCGGAGAACATGACCGCTCGCGCCCACGTCGATTCGTAGGGTTCGAGCTTGAGGGTCAGGCTGGGAGACTTCCCGAACACGGGCTTGAGGCCGTGCACGCGGTGAAGGTTCCCGATCCCATCGGGAGGGTCGGGAATCCTCACGACGGCGGCAAAGCCGGTCACGGAGTCGAGCAGCGCGTCGATACCGTTCTGCGCCGGCATGGCCTTGAGGACCACCACGGCATCCTGTGAGAGGCGCGGGCGGGGGGAGCCCTGCAGAGCAGTGATGGCACGCGCCCGTTCTGCAGCCGGACCTTCCGGCGCCGGTAGGTCGGTGTCAGAGGTGCGGGACATGGGGCCGAACTGGTTGACGCTGGCGGTATTCACAAAGTCGATTGCGGCGTCCTCCTGCGCCGTCGTGTCCCGCCATCCAAGCCGGTACTGATTCGTCAGGTCGTTCGAGTCGAGCGAGATATCAGAACGCTGGATGCAGCCCGCGGGGAGGTCGTAGACCCGGCCGGCGACGATCTGCGCCTTACCCGTGGCAGGGTTCACGGCGAGCCGGTCAACGTACAGGGGCAGCTTCGCCGGCGTCACCATGTCGTAGGCCGTGGCCGAGCCAGTGCTAACCTCGCCCGTCGACGCGTAGACGCGCTGGATGCAATCAAGCGCGGACTGACTGTCCACGTCGCGGGGCGCGAGCAGCTGATAGATGGCCGGCCCTGTGAAGCTCAGCAGCGATCCACGATCCTGCGCCGCTTGGGCAATGCGGAACGCACGGTTCCCGCCGGACTCCGCCGGCCACGGCTCGCTGCCCACGCGGATGCGGCCGGCGGCGCCGGAAGCGTCGGCAACGCTGATCTTGTACCGTCGCAGCGCCGGCCGGAACTCCCTTTCATCCCAGCCGGTCACGTCTACAGCCTGCGTCATGTCCAGCCCGACGACGCGCACACCGGCGCCGCTGACCGGGCGTACCGAGGCATGGAACACCAGACGGAAACGCTGCGCTCCCGGCCACATCACGTCGCCGAAGTGACGGAGGTACCACTTGTCAGTCTGGTTATCCGTGGTCGTCAGGCGCTTGTCGTACAGCTCCCACGAGCCGGTGACGGCGCCGCCGGCGTCCAGTTCCTCCACGGTAACGGCCACGTCCCACGGCACATCGAACACGTCCTGCGTGTAGGAACCGAGCTGATACATCGCGTCCGGGGTAGCCGTCATGATCGGAGACACGGCCCAGAGGTGGTGCGTTCCGGCGCCGGGCGGAACGGGTACGGTCACGTTCATGCGCCGGCCGGTCTGCTGCACCGGGAGCGCCGTGGCGCCGGCCCGATCCGTCCCGTACAGGAATGCCCAGCCGGCGGCCGGGACAAGGTTCAAGATGTCGCCACGGTTCTCCTGGTCGTAGTAGTTCACGGACTCCACGCGGCCACGGAATACCGGGCCGCCGCCGAGGAATCCGCCGGCGCCGTCGCTGACCGTCAGGGCGAGGGAGACGAGCGTCTGCAAGGTCGGGTAGAGGTGGGCGTGTGTGCGGGGGATGATCACCTCAGCCGTGAGCGTCGCGGGGTCGAGGTTGTCAGCGCACGACTCCGCGCCCCACTCATAGGACAGCGGGGAAAGCACGGTCGGGACCATGCCGCGAGTCTTGACCGACGGCGACAGCTCGTAACGGTTCAGGGAAAGCGTCGCCTGATCGAACCGGATCACAGCGCCTCCCCGTTCGACAGACGGCCCGTGCGGCGCATGGCCTGAGTCAGCACGGATTCGATCTGACGGCCCACGGCCACCGGGTCAAGGGCGCCTTCCACGTTCACAGTGATGTAGGTGTTGCCCCGGCCGGCGGCGGATAGCTGCGCGCCGGACGAGCCGTCACCTGCGACCCCGAGCGACACAGACGGGGCCAGCCCGTCGATGCCGAGGATTCGGCCGGTGATGGCTTTGAGCTGACGGTCCAGTGGTGTCATGCCGTCTTTGAGCCCACCGATGAGGCCGGCCATAATGGCCTGTCCGGCGGGCGTCAGAAGACGTCGGTCATAGCTGATCGGGCCTTTGTGCTGTGCGATCCAGTCAGCGATGCCGCCCACGAAATTTTGCACGTTGCCCCACATGGACTGCAGGCCGCCGAGGAGTCCGTTCATGATGGCCTGTCCGGCGCCGGTCAGGAGCTGGCTCAGGTCGCCGAGGCCGCGCATGATGCTGCCAGGGATCATCCCGAAGTAGCGTTCGACGGTCTGGTTGATGTTGCGCACCAAGTTCAGCGCCGTGTCCTTCATGGCATTCCAGGCGCCGGACCAATCGCCCCGCATCGCGGCCGTGACGGTCTTCAGCAGACCGGCGATGAAACCGAGCGTCGTTTTGATGACGGCGCCGGCTACTTGGAAGGTCTGCGACACGATTGGCGCCAGAATCTTGATGACCGGCACGATTTCGCGCAGCACCTCGATGAACGGAGGTACCACCTCCTTAGCCAGGTCTACGAGGGTCGGGCCGAGTTCGGAAGCGAGTTCCGCGACGAGCGGCACGACGGCGGACACGAGGCTTACGGCAAGGGGCGCGATTTGCTTGAACAGGCCCGCGAACTGGGGTATCAGAGGGGTGACCTGTTTGAACGCTTCCTGCAGCGGCGCCATCGCTCCCGTCGTGCCGGTGAGGGCGCCCTGCGCGCCGTTGGCGCCGAGCGAGTCCGTGAACTGCTTGACCACGGGCAGGACGTTCGTGTTGATGAAGCCGAACACCTGCGTGAGGATCGGCAGCAGCAGCGTGCCGAGGGTCGTAATGATGTTGTCCCACTGAGCTTTCGCCCGGGCCTGCTGCCCCTGCAGCGTGTTCGATTCCTTCGCGAAATTGCCGTGGGCGTCGGCGGTCTGCTTCATGATCAGGGAGAGCGTCGCAGCCTGGGAGGCTTCCTCCGAGAGGCTGCCGCCTACCTTCTTGAAGCCGAGCGCGGCGGCTTCGGCGTCGATCTTCGCCTGAGTGAGGGAGACGCCGTAACGCTCGATGGGGTCACGCTCGCCCTTGAGGGCCGAGGACAGCGCCTCAACGGCCTCCTTGCTGGTGCCACCGAACATGGACGCGAGGTCTGCACCGAGGGTAATGAGCTGGTTCGTTTTCGGGGCGAGCTGATCCATAGCGGTCCCGCCATTTTTCAGCTGCGTACCGATCAGCGTGCCGAGTTCGTTGAACTCGTTCTTCGTCAGGCCCACGGCGGTCGCGGCTTGCTCAGACCACTTGAGCATCTGCCCGGAGGAGCCTTTGAACACGGTCTTGATGGCGCCCTGCGACTGCTCCAAGTCGCCGGCCATCTTCACGGCCTTCGTGCCGTACTCCACGAGCTTGGCGCCGCCGTAGGCGATGGCGGCGACGCCTGCCGCCTTGACGAGGCCGCCCACGGCGCCTGTTGCCTTGCCGATGCCAGACACTGCGTCCTTCGCATCGGAGACGATGCGCACGGCCAGAATGGCGCTCTTAGCCACGGGCGGGCCTCCTACTCGTCAGGGGTGAGCAAATCGAACATGGTGAGCAAATCCGCCTCGTTCTCCTGTTCGAGGACGGACGGCGGGATGCCCGTTTGAAGCGATAGCCAAATCAGCTCTCGTCGGCCGGTGCCGACTGGGTAGGCCCCAGGCCCGGCACGTCTTCGTACGTGATCCACGCGTCGAACGTGGCGGCGGTGAACTCGTCGAAGGTCTGTTCGTGAGCGCCGGCCTGCTTGGATGCGTGCCATGCGAAGAACAGGTTCAGGGTGAACGGCTTTTCGTCGGCGTCCCAGCCGCGCGCCTTCGCCGTCTTTTCGTACTGCAGCTTGCTTGCGATCCCGACACGGTACGGGCCGTGAATATCGCCGTCCTTGGTCTCGTAGTAAGCGGTGCTGCGCTGCGGGGTGTTGAGCATGTCAGATTCCTTTGACGTTGTTGATGATGGATTGCAGGTCACGGAGGTAGATCGGCAGCCATGTCGGCTGCGTGTTCGCCGCTGCGGTGGTGATGAAGTTCGAGCCGCCGTAATGCCCGCGCGGCGCGGAGCCGGTGGGCCATCCCCAGTTGTTAGGGCCGGCGTAGGGGGTCCGCTTGTAGCCGGCGCGCACGACGCCGGCGAGGGCGGTCCCGGTCGAACGGATGGTGCTCACAAGCGTCCCGGTCACACGGGGCGCCGTGGTGCGGGCAGCGGCCGCGACGGTGGCCGCTGCCCGCGCGTTGGCGTCCTTCAGGTCTTGCATGTCCATGCCGGCCTGCCGGAGCGTGGCGCGTAGCCGTGTCGCTCCCCGGACCTCGACCTGAGGGCGTGCCATGACTACGGGCCTTCGTTGACGGGCACGTAGTCCCAATCAGCGACGACGGGGAACTCGAAGTCGTTTTCGTTGCGGGTCTTCACGTCGCCGCCGGAGCCAATGGGGCGAATCTTGACCCGGCCGATGATCTTGTAGGCGTTGGTCGTGCTTTCGTTGGGCACGAACTCGAAGGGCAGTTCCTTGCCGGTGTTCTTCTTCGCCCAGACGGCCAGCGACTGCATGTCGTAGCTGTCCAGCACGGAGCCGGTGAGGTTGGCCTTGATCGTGTCGTCGCCGGCCAGTTCCTCGCCGGACAGGACGGGGATCGGGTCTTCGGTGTCCACATCCGGTTCGAGCTGGCACTTGCGCAGCTGCGAGCCGAATTCCTGCACGGTGCCGGTCTCGCCGATGGTGAGCCGGCCGGGGCCGAGCTTGTCGCTCTTGATGGGCATTGGGTTCTCCTTAGTCGGGGGTGACTTCGTAGCTGAGACTGATCTGTAGGCCCGGCATGGGGTCGGCGCCGTGGTTGGGGAGCTGCACGTTGACCGGGGCGGCGTCCTCGAACACCAGGACTTCGGCGGCGCGGCGCAGCAGGTCCGCGAGGTTGACGAGCGCCTCGCCGGCGCCCGTGTCGGGGGCGATCAGGAACAGGTCGACCTCGACTTGCCCGGTCTCACGGTCGAGGCGGTCAAGGTGGATCGGGCCGGGGGTCACCCATGCTCCCGGTAGTTCGAGGTTCCGGGAGTCGGTGGCCGAGGTGATGCCGGCGTCGGCCAGCTGTTCCTGCACGTGGGCGAGCACTGCGGGGAAGTCCATGTCAGCCGATCCTTGCCGGGCCGTAGCCGTCGATCCGCAGCAGCCGTGAGATGTCCGAGTCGTACCGGGCTACGAACGACGTGCCGGCCTCCGTGACCGCCTCGACGCCGTTCGGGCTGTTCCGCCGGCGCCAGAGGCGCGCGGCGAGCATCGTGGCACCGAGGATCGTGTCAGGGTGCCAATCTCCCGTCTCAGGGTCCGTGCGGATGGACGGCAGGGACGACACGAACGAGTTGGTGGCCGCGACGACTTGAGCGGCGGTCTGGTCGCCGGCCATGCCGGCGACTTTCAGCCACGTGCCCAGGTCGTCAACGGTGACTTGCTTAGCCATCGTTAGCCGGCCGGCGGTGCCGGGGTCGTGTCCGCGACGAGGATGGCGCGCGGGTCGTGGACGATGGCGCCGGCGTAGCCGAACACGCCGAGGTCCACGCCGCCGCGCGGCAGGTCGAGCGCCTGCACGCGGATCGGGTCGGACGAGTCCTCGTAGTAGGTCGCGGCGCGCTTGTCGGCCATGAGCACCTGCCCGTCGTCAAGGCCGACGTTGCAGATGAACGACATGCCGCCGGCGTTGCCCTTGAGACCGTCGATTTCGATGTTGCCCTGCTTCTGCAGCCACCACGGAACGTCGGCGGTCTTGAGGTTGATGAAGTCCTCCCAGACCTTCGTGCCGAACTGCATGACGTTGATGGATGCGCCGATCTTCGCGGCGGCGATGGCGCCGGCGTTCAGGGCGGACAGGACGGACGTGGCGCCGGCGAGCGGGGTGCCGGCCTCGATGATCTGCTGCCCGAACCAAAGTTCGGTCTGCTGTCGGTAGTCCACGGCCGCGCCACGGAACACGGATTCGATGAAGCCGGAGGCGCCGAGGTCGATGTACTTACGCGCCACGTCCCAGCCGGCGGCGAAGTCCTGAGCGTCACCCTCGACGGGGATGGTCTTGAGGCTGTTGGACGGCACGGGCTGCTTGTTGCCGGCGTACTTGCCCACCTTCGGGGAGTTCTCAAGGTCCCACTTCCAGCCGTAGACCTTCGTGCCGGTGAGCTTGCCACGGCCAAAGCTGTCGATGATGGGCCGGTCGTCTTTCATCGCCTGCCAGAGCTCGCCGATGAACTGACGGCGAAGGTAGCCTTCGCCGGCGTCGTCGGCGGGCACGATGTCGTTCAGGGCTGCCGTGATCTGCAGGGCAGAGTGGCCGGCCTGGGCCAGCTCGATCACCTTCTGCGCGGCGGCGGCGAGGGTCATGCCGCCACGGCCGGCGTTGGCCGGGACGATGGGGGCGGCCTGCCGCTCGAACACCTCAAGGCCGGACGCGGCCGGCGCCGGCGGCGTGACCGGGGGAGTCTGAGGGGCCGGCGGGGGAGTCTGAGCGGCGGCGGTGGCCGTGGTGTCGGGTGCGGGCTTGGCCGGCGGGGCGGTAGTGGTCGTGGGCATGGTGGTGTCCTTTCCATGGGAGGCGGCAACGTCGGAGACGAGGGCGTTCTCGAATGCGGGGATGGTGACCTGGGAGACTTCGTGCAGGCGGGCGGCCTTGACGATGAGGTTGTCGTTGTCGTCCCAGGCGTATTCGGTGATTTGGACGCCCACGGACAGGCCGTCGCGGCGACCGTCCTGAGCTTCGGTGAGGGCGCGGTCGCCGTCCTCGCCGGGCGGGATCGTGAACGAGGCGTGCAGGAACTCGCCGGCATCGGTCAGTGACGACATGACCCCGAGGGGCTTGTCGTCGTCGTGCTGGTGCAGGAACTTGACCTTGCTGATGGGTTCCGGGACGGTCAGGCTGCCGGCCTCGAAGATCGTGGGGCCGGCGCTGGAATATCCCACGACGCCGTACTGCAGGATGGCGCCGGAGATCGTGCGGGACTTGGCCGAGGCGGTCAGGCCGGCGCGGTGGCCGGCCAGGGTCACGACGGCCGGCGGGGTGCGGGTGCTCATGCTTCCTCCAAGGGTCGGCCGGCCTCAAGGGCACGGCACTGTTCAGCGGTGTAGATGCCGGCGTCGATAGCGGCCTTGTAGCCGTTCATCCGTTCGGTGAAGTCGCCGCGCAGCAGGCCGGAGGTGTCGAAGCCGGCCCAGACGCCGGCGGGCAGGATGTCGTCCATGCTGAACCGCGCCTCGATGGCTGCCATGTAGGAGGCGTACGTGTTTTCGATCAGCTCACGGGTGCGTGACTGGACGTTGGAGTACGTCAGGCTTGAGCCGGCGACGGTCACGTCCGCAGCCCACGCGGGGAAGCCGAGGGAGCGGCAGATGTTCAGGGCGGCGACGTTGCGGCCGTCGATGAGAAGCTGCTCCACGGGCTGCCCGAGGGCGCGGGCCTCGATGCTGGCATTCGTGTAGCCGATGGCGCCGTGGACGCCCCTGCGCTTGGTTCCCCATCGCTCGATCAGTGCGTCGATTTCTTCGTCGCTCATGTCGGCGCCGCCGGTCTGGTGGAGGTCGATGGACGGGACCGGGTTATCGGCCGCGCGGGCTGCAGCGCGGTCGATAGCGAGGGCTTCACGGATGCGCGGGCCGGCGAAGGTCAGCAGCCCCTCATGGGGACCGTCGACGCGAACCACGTCTTTCGGATCGACCTTGACGCCGTACGCCTTGACGAGCTGCCCGTCGATCACTTCGGCTTCCCACTCGGGAACGAACCGGAGGCGAGCCGGCCGGCCGTCCTCCTGGTAGCGCTGCGTGACGGTGAACCATGCCCGGCCGAAGAACATGAGAGCGTCAGCGGTCCATGTCATGGTGATGAACCGGGGCCGGCCGACTTCCGGCTGCGTGACGATGAGCGGCTGCTTGTCCATCGGCTTGTTGCCACGGTAGGCAACGAGGGGCATCTTCCCGAGGTGGCCGGCCATGAGGTGCCGGCACTTCGCGACGGCGCTGATGGCCATCGCGGTCTGCCGAGTGACGGGCTGATATTCGAGGTCGTAGAGTTCGGCGAGCACGAGGCTCTTGAACTGGTCGCGGGGAGACTCCCACCCAACGATCCCGTCATAGCTCGCTTCGAGACGCTGCGCGATGGCGAGAGCGTCACCGGAACGGCGGAGGCGGCTGAAAAGTCCCATATAGGAACCTTCCAACCGCCCCGTAACGCTCGAAAATTACGCCGGTGTCATTCTGCCCCGTCGGGGCGCTTTCGTGCCCTCAGCGAGGTCATGCGGGCCGCTGCGGATGGGTTGCCGGCGGCGCCGGCGTGCATGTCGCGGCAGTGGTCGGCGCCGGCGCGGTGGCCGGCCTCCCGTGTGGCGCGCACGGTCCGCCATCCGCACTCGGTGCAGAGCGCTACCACGCTGTGTCGGGTGAAGTCGATCTTGATTGCCATGTCAGAACCGCACTTTCGGCTTGGAGAGGGTGGGCGGGGCTTGCTCGTGACCGCGCAGCGCTACGACGCCGGCGATCAGGTCAGGGATGGGTACGCGGGAGTCGCGGCGGCTCAACACCCAGCCCTCACCCATCGGGCGGGACACGGCGCCTTCCATCTGCCGGGCGAACTCGGGGCCGGCGTCGTGGTCGAAGCCGCCTTCGCTCACGTGCGCCTTGAACGCGGCGCAGCCCGTGGCGAAGTCCTTGGAGCTGAGCGTCTGCACGTCGATCCCTTTGGCGCCGGCGCGGCGGCTGGGCATCGTGCGGAGCTGGTCAGTGACGATCCGGGTAGGGCCGGCGTCGTCGGCGTAGATGGCGCGCGGCCGGTGCTCGAAGTCGAGCTTGGCCACCTCAGGCGCCACCCACTCGGCACCGGGGCCGGCCTTGATCAGCTTCAACGCCGGCCGGCCGCTGGCGGGGTTCGTGTAGACACCCCAGACGGCGGCGCTGCTGCGGTCGTAGGCCACCTCGTAGGCGACGGTGACCTGATGCCACGGCGCCGGGTCAAGCACGTGCCGGCGCTTCTCCCAGGCGTCCATGTCGAAGATGGGTTCGACGCTGCCGGTCCAGACGTTCATGTAGGCGCGCATCCACTCGCCGCGCGTCTGAGACTCCGCGTCGGATGCGAGGTCTTCGGCCGTGATCGTGTGGCCTAGCGCGGGGTGGAACGCCCACGACGCGGGGTCGTACGGGTCCAGTCCCTCAGGCATGGACCACTCGAAGTACGCGACGCCGGCGCCGGGGTCGTCCACGGCGAGCCGGCCGGCGTCGACCCACGATTTCAGGAACTCGCTGCCGGCGTGGCCGGCGGTGGAGACAAGCCACAGCTGCTTGTCCTTCAAGGTGAGCTGCGCCGGCTTGATGGCGCCCATGAGGTCGGCGCCCTGCGCGGCGTCCCACGCGAAGATTTCATCGAGCATCACGTCGTGCGGGGTGTACCCGTGCAGGCTCTTTGCAGTCGGCGCGAACGGCGAAATGCGGGAGCCGGTGGGGAACGTCAGAGCTTGCGAGCCTGCCGCGATCCGCTTCTCCACGAACCGGGCAAGCGGGCCTTGCTCGATGTCCTTCACGAGGTCAGCCCAGCGCGCCACGGCGTCTTTCCCGGTCTGCGCGGTGTAGAACGCCACGCGGTTACGGTTCGCGATGGCGCGCTGCGCGAGCACGGTCCGCATGAGCGTCGTCTTGCCGGACTGCCGGGGCACGGTCACGCACACGATGGGGTACCGGTACCGGCGCGGGTCGTCAATGCGCCGCTCGCCCGCGACTTGTGCCACGAGCTTCTGCCAGGGCATCAGGTCACGGCCGAGCATCCGGGAAGCCGCGGTGATCTGACCCATGTCGCTAGGTGCGTCCGGGTTCGGCTTCGTGGCGTAGGCCGGCGCTCCCGGCTCAAGGTCAGGCAGCGGCAAAGCCGGCCTCCCGCATGATGGCCGCGAAGTCGCTGCCGTCCTTCACGGGCAGCCGGTCGAAAGCCTCGATCAGCGGCTTAGTCGCCAGCGCGGCGCCGGAGGCCCGGCCCTTCGCTGCGCTCGACGCGATGGCGCGGGCGAGGTCCATCACGAGATTCGCCCAGACCCAGGATTCCGAGGTCATGAGGTCCGCGTCGTTCAGCTCCCGGATGTGCTGGTCAAGCGCCCGCTCAAGCCGGGACGCTTCGGGCTGGATCGGCCCGAGTCCGGGCAGCGCCGGCGTCATTTCGTCCGCCATTTTGGGCCTCCTTTCGGGGTTTTTGTTTTTTGTCGGGGGGAAAAGGAAACGGGGCGCGGGGCTTCCGGCGGTCCGTCAGCTGAAAAAGCCGGTGTAGTCCTCCACGGCTCGCTGCTCGCTGCTGATTCGCGCGCCCTTGCTGCTGTTGCAGCTGACGTGAGCCGGCCTCAGGTTCTCCAACGAGTCACTGCCACCACGAGCACGCGGCAACACATGGTCAACGCTCAGCGAGCGTTTCGACATGATGTATCCGCCGCACAGATGGCACTTGAGGCCGTAGGTATCGATCACCAACTGCGTCAAGCGGGCGACCTTCCGCCCGCCCCATCGCCTAGCCATCAGCAGGGCACCTCGCCCCACGGGTAGCAGACGCACTCGCTCACGAGCTGGTGGCATTCGTTGCACATGCGGTCACACACGCAATCGGCCACGTCCTCGTTGCAGCCGGCGCACGCCGTGAACCGGGGCAGCTTCGGCCACTGCGCCATGACCTGATCCACAGACCGCTGCAGCCGGGCGCCGGCGGCACGAGCCACAGCATCCCCATCAATAGCCATCAATGTCTGAGTGCGTGCCCACCTTGGCGAGAGGCCCGCGTACTCGTTCAGCATGGCAACCGGGATATCCCCGATGTCATCGCCGGCCAGGGTGTAGACGCCCTCGCTCACCACAGCCTCCCGTTCGTGTCGGCGGTGTGGGCGGCGTCCCCGTCGATGGTCCATCTGCCGTACTCGAACTCCGGGTGATCCCGGTCAAGCGAGACAGCGCACCTGTGCAGTATCCAGGCGTGCAGGGTGCTTATGTCGTGGCCCTGGGTCGTCACGGCGCGTTCCGCGATCACTTGGTCACGTCCCAGACGCGCACTTCGATCTGTCGGGCGCCGATTCGGTGCTCGACGGTGATCCGTTCCGCATCGATCCGAATTGCACGCACCTTGTACGGGTCAAGGCCGAGCGTCCGGGCGATGAATCCGAGGTCATCTCTCGTAACCGTGGTGGTCTTAGTCAGATCGATGACGAACGGTGGCTTCGTAGGTAGTTCCTGCTTGGTGGTCATGGCTTGTTCCTCCTGATGGGTATGTGTTTGGTGTTCTGGAAGCGTTCGACGGTGAGTAGCTGCTTGTAGACCACGGCTCGATCCCAGGGCTTGCCGTTGAGGCGTTCGAGGTCTGCGAGTTCGCGGGCGAGGCCGGACCACAGCACGCGGAGTTCGAACGGGTCTAGGCGCTTGGATGGTCGCTGCATATGAAGTCCTGTTCTCCTGGGTAGGCCCGCTTGCGGCAGTTGCCGCAGTGCCGGCAGCTGATCATCGGGGTAGCGAGTCCGTCACTCGAACAGTGCGTGCAGTAGAGGCCGCGTCCCTTCCAGGGTTTTCCACAGGCCCAGCAGACTTGCTTGGCTGCTGGTGAGGTACCCGGCTTAGGTGACCCCTGATTGATTCCCTGGTGGTTCACTTTGGGTTCGGAGGTCGCTGGCATCCGGGGTCCCCGGTTGTTGGCATCCGGGGACCCCGGTCGCTCACGTCCTCCCCGGTCGTTGGCATCCGGGGGTGTGGGCGAGTTGTCCACACGGTGCTGCGACGAGCGATCACACCCCGGAGGGCACTGCAGCAGGATTCGATACAGGTTCGGCCGCAGATGGTCCGCCGTGCGGTGAGTACCACCCGACATAACAGACCGCTGCACCTCGCCCAGCTCCACCAATCGCTGTACGGC
Source organism: Arthrobacter sp. RCC_34 (assembly GCF_041360795.1). NCBI lineage: Bacteria > Bacillati > Actinomycetota > Actinomycetes > Micrococcales > Micrococcaceae > Arthrobacter > Arthrobacter sp. RCC_34. The sequence continues at coordinate 1,039,137 of NZ_JBFUPW010000001.1, forward strand.
GACGCGGGCGTTTCGGACGGTCACGTTCGCATACTTCGCGAGGGTCGCCATTGAGGGCCACGCCCCGCCGTCGCCGTCATGGTTGGCGATGCCCAGTAGGACGAGTTTGTCTGTCCCCTTTGCCTGTGAGTGGTGGAGCACGATTGTCATGGCTTCAACGCTCACTGTCGGCCTTCCAAAGGTGCCAGACAGCGACCGAGACGATTACCGCGATTGCCAGGGCTTCCACTACTGACCTCCTAGGATCATTGGCATGGAAAGTGTGAATTGGAGTGCCATAGTTGCCACGGTCTTTGGGCTCATTGGCTGGTGTTGGGCCTTGTTCCAGCGATGGGAGAACCGCAGCAAGTCGGGCCTTGTGCTCAGCCGGACGTTGGAGAATGGCCTGTACAAGGTCCGTGTCAAGCACTTCGGCCCCGACCCCTCGATGCACGTCAAGGCGTGGGCGCAGCACGGTGTTGTCCAGTCCGGATATCGGAGCCGCGATGGATTTGAACGCGACAGGCTAGCGGACGGTGAATCTGACGGCTTCCGCGTGTATATGGACGACAAGGGGCGCGCGGTCATTCTGATTCGCTCTCAGAGGACCGTGGGCGCGCGGGCGGTCTGGCCCAGGAGGTGGGACGTGGTGCAGTCCAAGTACATCCGGCGTCTACAGCCGCCCAAGCGCGTTCGTCTTCGTGGTCCAGTAGCTCAACCCGACGTTCTAGGTCGTGAATCCGCCATTCCGCCTCCCGGCCGGCGCGGGTAAGCCCGTGCACGAAGGCGAGCAGTACGGCCGCGATGGCAAGGCCGGACACTACGGCGACTATCACCAATAGGGCCTGCGCTGCGAGCACGGCGTTCAAGCACGCGATGATCAGATCAAGCACGAATGGCCTCCTCGATAGCGGCCACGTCTGCCGGATCGAACAGGTACTGCCCTGTGATTCCAGGGGATTTGAACGCGACAGGAATGTCGCCTTTCTTAGCGCGGAGCTGCACAACTCGAAGAGTCAGATGCAAGCGGTCTGCAACCTGACGTGCGGTGAGAAGCTGAGGGTTAGGCATAAAGCTAACCCTAGGCGCGATTACGCAATTGTCAAACTCTATGGGTAGGGCTATCCATTGCGTAGTTGCGAAGCGTTCGGCTAAGTTGGAGCTATGAGTACACAGCCAGAGTTCGTCATTCCGCTTTGGACCTTGGCCGACCGTCTCCGGAAGGCGCGCGAGCATGCCGGCCTAGATCAGGTGACCTTGGCGAAGGAGATTGATATTTCACGGGCCACCGTGAGCAACTATGAGCGCGGCCTAGTCGAGCCTCGGAAGATTGCCGTGCGGGCATGGGCTCTGCGCACGGGAGTTCCGTTTTCCTGGCTCATGTATGGGACAGATGGTCCGAATCCTGATCCATTGGATTAGAAGGCCGCTGCTCTATCCACTGAGCTACAGGGGCCGGCCGGGGTAACCCGGCGGCCCATCGAGTCTACCCCGAAGTTGTGGAGGGCCTGTTGCGTGAGGTGTCCACATAGGGCGGACAGGCGGCTCTGGACGGTTGCCGTTGCCACAGGCTGGAGTCATCGATTCAGCACGAGAAAGGAACGACCATGGCAGACATCATCACGGTGCGGGGCTTCGTGGCCGGGGACGTCCGGCCCGGGACCACCAACGGCGGCGTCAACACGGCGAACTTCCGCCTGGGCTCCACGGACCGGCATTACGACAGAGCCACGCAGCAGTGGGTGGACGGGGACACCAACTGGTTCACGGTCCAGGCCTATCGCCAGTTGGCGGGGAACATCGCGGGCAGCGTCAAGAAGGGGCAGCGGGTGGTGGTCATGGGCCGCCTCAAACTCCGGCAATGGGAACGGGATGGAAGGGTCTACAACGTCGCCCAGATCGACGCGGAGAGCATCGGTCATGACCTCAGCTGGGGAACGGCGAACTATCAGCGGAGCGTCGCGCAGCAGCCTGCGAACCGTGAGCCCGATGCCGGGACGCAGGCGGCGCGCGACGACCTGCTGCTGGCCGAAGGTCAGCGCGTCGATCCCGTGACGGGGGAGGTCCTGGACGATCAGCCGGGTGATGCTGCACGCGGCGACGACGGCGAGGGGCACGGCGAGGGGCAGAAGGGCGGCCCGCTCGGTGTGGTGCGTGACGATGAGGAGACCGGCCGCTATCCCGAGGCGGCCTGAGCACCCTGGCAAAGGGGGCATCGGGGACGGCGGAGGCGCGATCCCGGCATCTTGACGGGGCGGCATGGCACAATAACGCCTGATGAAGCCCTCCGCCCCCGCCCCGCAGTCCTCCTTCCGCGAGCCCGTACTCCACCGTGCGCGGTCAGGGTCCGACGTGCAGCGTGGCGGTCGTTCGCGCCGCCTCCTGTCGGCCGGCGCCGTGAGCCTGGGCCTTGTCCTGAGCGCGTGCAGCTCTCCGGCCCCGGCGCCAGTGGAACCGGGATCCCCGGCGACGACGGCGGGCGCGGGCTCCGCGGCCACGCCGAACCCTGCCGAACAGGCGCGGCAGAAGGTGGAGGCTTCGGTGGAGAAGAGTCTCAAGGGGGTCTCCAAGCCGTCCACCGACGTGGTCCGCAAGGCCATGCAGGCGGCGGTGGGTCCGGGCGTGACGGTGGAGGTCAGCAGCTCGGTCACCCCGACCGGGCTGGAGGCCGATGCCGTGGTCGCCGCAGCGGTGGTGGTCCCCAAGAATTGCGTGTTCGTCTACCTCCGGGAGGGGACCGTCAGCAGCAAAACGCTGCCGACGCTGAGCAACGGCAAGTGCTTCATCGGCGACCAGGGCGGCCCCCGGACCGGGTCCTGAGCTCTGCCGAAGGCGCCTTTCGTGCGGTGATGCGCGGGGCAAGGGCCACCCGGAACGCGGTGCCGGTGCGGGGCGGTCCGGAGAACGAATAGGACTTCGGTGCGCCCACGCACTAGATTTAAGGTCATGGCGGAATTCATTTACACGATGACCAAGGCTCGCAAGGCCGTTGGTGACAAGGTCATTCTCGATGACGTCAGCATGTCGTTCTTCCCCGGTGCCAAAATCGGTGTCGTGGGCCCGAACGGTGCTGGTAAGTCGACCATCCTCAAGATCATGGCCGGGCTGGACACCCCCTCCAATGGTGAGGCCCGGCTGAGCCCCGGTTACACCGTGGGCATCCTTCTCCAGGAGCCTCCTCTGAACGAGGAGAAGACCGTCCTGGGCAACGTCCAGGAAGGTGTCGCTGAGATCTACTCCAAGGTCCAGCGTTTCAACGAGATCTCCGAAGAGATGGCCAATCCCGATGCGGATTACGATGCCCTCCTCGAAGAGATGGGCAAGCTGCAGGAGGCCATCGACGCCGCCAACGCCTGGGACCTCGACTCCCAGCTGGAGCAGGCCATGGACGCGCTGCGCTGCCCGCCGGGTGACGCCGACGTGACGGTCCTCTCCGGTGGTGAGCGCCGCCGTGTCGCGCTCTGCAAGCTGCTGCTGCAGAAGCCCGACCTCCTCCTGCTCGATGAGCCCACCAACCACCTGGACGCCGAGAGCGTGCTGTGGCTGGAACAGCACCTCAGCAACTACGAAGGCGCCGTCCTGGCAGTCACCCACGACCGCTACTTCCTGGACCACGTCGCCCAGTGGATCTGTGAAGTCGACCGTGGCCGCCTCTACCCCTACGAGGGCAACTACTCCACGTACCTGGAGAAGAAGCGCGCCCGTCTGGAAGTCCAGGGCAAGAAGGACGCCAAGATGGCCAAGCGCCTGGCCGAGGAACTGGACTGGGTCCGTTCCAACGCCAAGGGCCGCCAGACCAAGTCCAAGGCCCGTCTGGCCCGCTACGAGGAGATGGCAGCGGAAGCCGAGCGCACCCGCAAGCTCGACTTCGAAGAGATCCAGATCCCGCCGGGACCGCGCCTGGGCAACCTCGTCATCGAGGCCGAGAACCTGCGCAAGGGCTTCGACGACCGTGTCCTGATCGACGGCCTGACCTTCTCCCTGCCCCGTAACGGCATCGTCGGCGTCATCGGCCCCAACGGCGTGGGTAAGTCGACGCTCTTCAAGACCATCGTCGGGATGGAGCCCCTGGACGGCGGCGAGCTCAAGATCGGCGACACGGTCAAGATCTCCTACGTCGACCAGAGCCGTGGCGGCATCGATCCGGAGAAGACCCTCTTCGAGGTCGTCTCCGACGGCCTGGACTTCATCCAGGTGGGTCAGGTCGAAATGCCGTCCCGCGCCTATGTGGCCGCGTTCGGCTTCAAGGGACCGGACCAGCAGAAGAAGGCCGGGGTGCTCTCCGGTGGTGAGCGCAACCGCCTGAACCTGGCGCTCACCCTCAAGCAGGGCGGCAACGTCCTGCTCCTCGATGAGCCCACCAACGACCTCGACGTCGAAACTCTCAGCAGCCTTGAGAACGCGCTGCTCGAATTCCCGGGCTGCGCCGTGGTCGTCAGCCACGACCGCTGGTTCCTGGACCGAGTGGCCACGCACATCCTGGCCTACGAAGGCACCGAGGAGGATCCGGCCAACTGGTACTGGTTCGAGGGCAACTTCGAGTCCTACGAGGCCAACAAGGTCGACCGCCTGGGGGCCGAAGCGGCCCGTCCTCATCGCGTGACGCACCGCCGCCTGACCCGCGACTGATCGCGACAGGCCGGACAGGTCAGCTGACCAGGCCACAGCGCAGCAAACAAGGCCACAGCGCAACGGCGAGGGCCGACGACCGCGGGAGACCGCCGTCGTCGGCCCTCGCCGTTTGCGTCTTAAGACGGGGCGGAGCCGGTCTCGCGCTTCACAGCTCGGGGACGCGGACCATGCCTTCCTGTGCCACGGACGCGACGAGGACACCGTTCCGGTCGTAGATCCGGCCCTGCGCGAGCCCTCGGGAGTTCTGGGCGCTGGGGGAGTCCTGCACGTAGAGAAGCCATTCGTCGGCGCGGACCGGACGGTGCCACCACATGGCGTGGTCCAGGCTGGCGACGCTCATCCCGGGATTGCTCCAGGCCAGCGAATGCCTGCGCAGGATCGACTCCAGCAGCGTGTAGTCGCTCGCATAGGCGAGGGCGGCGCGGTGCAGTGCGGGATCGTCGGGCAGGGTGTCGAAGGTCTTCATCCACACGGCGTTCCGCGCGCCGGCCTGTGGATCGGCGCTCAGGTAGAGCGGAGCGTCGATATGCCGGATGTCGAACGCCCGCTCGAAGGCCCAGTACCGGGCCACCGGGTGGTCGATCCCGGCGAGCAGCTCGGCGGTGGACGGGAGGGACTCCGGATCCGGCATGCCCTCGGGCATCGGCTGGAAGTGGTCGACGCCCTCGTCCTCCGTCTGGAAGGACGCGATCATCGAGAGGATCGGCACGCCGCCCTGGTAGGCATGCACGCGGCGCGCAGAGAAGGAGCGGCCGTCCCGCAGGCGTTGAACCCCGAACGTGATGGGCTCCTGCGAATCACCGGCACGGAGGAAGTATCCGTGCATCGAGTGGACGGCGCGCTCCGGATCGACCGTGCGTCCGGCCGCCATGAGGGACTGCGCCAGGACCTGGCCGCCGAACACGCGGCTGCGGGGCTGCTCGTGCACCGGCCCGACGAAGATGTCCTCGTCCGTCCTGATGCCGTTGAAGTCATCCAGTTCCAGCAGCTTCAGCAGCTCCTGAGTGGCCCTCCGCCCGGTCTCCTGGGGGTCCGGAACGGCAGGGGTCGGACGATCATGCTCGGCAGTCATGGAGCTGACTTTACTCAGTGCCGTCCGGCAGGCTCAACCGAGAGCCCGGTGACAGTTCGGCGGTCACCGACTGGGCGCCGTCCACGGCCGCCGCCGGCGCCCCGCGAAGACCTGACCGGCCTGCTGATCTGGAAGAATCTCCCTCATGACAGAACGACCCGGCCTGAGTTTCCCCGTCCAGATCCGCTTCGGCGACATCGACAGCTACGGCCACGTGAACAACGTGGTCTACCTCAGCTACCTCGAGGATGCGCGCGTGCAGCTGATCCACCGGGCGCTGGGCGAGGACGCGGGAGCGGGCGCGGCGGAGGAGGACTCCTTCGACGATCTGGTGGGCGTGGAGAACTTCACCCTGGTGGCACGTCACGAGATCGAATACGTCAAGCCGCTGCTCTTCCGCACCGATCCGGTGCACGTCAACATCTGGGTGACGGGCATCGGCGGCTCCAGTTTCGACTTCGGGTACGAGGTGGCGGAACCGGACGGCTCGGCCGTGTACGCGCTTGCGGCGTCGTCCATGGTCCTGGTCAACCGCGAAAGCGGCGTGCCCGTCCGACTCAGCCCCGCTCAGCGGCACGCGCTCGAACAGTGGAACGGCGAGGCGGTGCCGTTCCGCCGTCGTCGCTGATCGGCAGTCCGGAGAGATTCGCAGCGGTGACGGCAGGACCCGGCCATTGAGGCGTATGACACAGCGCGACCTTCGGCAGCGCGGGCGCGAGTAAAGTCGATGGGGTGCAAGCACCCACCCTCTTCCGTCCGGAACAGCTCGATTTCAGCGACGCCCGGGACCTCGCAGACCTGAAGAACTTCGTGACGCGCGCCAAATCGATCCAGGATTCGGGCATTCGGTTGCAAGCCGCGGGTCCGGTCCTCCTGGCGTCGGTCTGCGTGCTGCGTCCCGCGCTGCTGGGCGAGTCGACGCCGACCGTCCTGGGTCTCCGCACGGTCGCCCTGGCCGCCCCCGCGGAGCTCGACGTCACCGTTCCGCTCGCTGCGATCCTTGACCGGGTGGCGCGACAGCCGGAGGCGTCCCACTTGGAGATCCCGCCGACCACGGTCCGTGAGTCGTGGGCCGGCGTCGGGGTGCCCCGCGGGCCGTGGGAGCCGGTCGCCACCGTGTCCGGCGCCGCCCTGAAGGACGCGGCCGAGGAAGGCATCCGCCGCGTGGCGGGGATCCTGCCGGACAGCCCGGGTGCGCTGATCGTCAACAACGCCCGGGCGAGCGTCTGGGGCGAGCCGTTCACGGCGCCGTGGACCGTGCAACAGGGCGAAGCGCCGGAGTCAGCCGCCGAACTGCCGCGTGGCGCGGCCTTCGCGGCCCATGCGCTCGGCTTCCTCACTGACGACGCCGACGCCACTCTCTTCCGCCACGGCACCTGGTGGCGGCTGAGCACGCCTGCCGGCCACGTGCTGGTGCGCCGCCCCGCCAGCCTGCTCGGCTGATCCTCCCCAGGGCCCAAACCACGGGCCCCTGGAAGGAACTCTCGAGGACTAGCCCGGCGTGTTGACCATCGAGTGGGCGGCGCGTTCCATGTAGTCCCAGAGCGTCGCCTCGTGCAGAGGCGCCAGCTCGAGGGCGTCCACGGCTGCGCGCATGTGCAGGAGCCAGCGGTCACGGGCCTCCGCCGTCACGGTGAAGGGGAAGTGCCGCATCCGCAGGCGCGGGTGGCCGCGCTCCTGGCTGTAGGTGTTCGGCCCGCCCCAGTACTGCTCGAAGAACATCGTGAGCCGGTGCTTCGCGGGGCCGAGGTCCTCCTCGGGGTACATCGGCCGGAGCAGCTCGTCCTGGGCCACGCCCTCGTAGAACACGTCGACCAGCTTCACGAACGTCTCGTGACCACCGATCAGCTCGTAGAAGCTATCCGTGTAGGTGGGCTGCGAGAACGGGTCGTTGCGCATGAGCTGCGGACGCTCCTCGGGGTTGACCATGCGCTTACTGTCCTTCTTCCGTGCCGGAGGGGGTCTCTGCGGGGACATAGTTGCCCTGCGAGCGGTTCCCCACCCTCATGATCTCACCGTTGCGCAGGTACCAGATGGTGCCGTCGTCGCCCTCGACCTTGGTGATCCGCAGACCCACGGCCTTCACGACGCCTTCGACCTCACTGGTCACGATCCGGTCCCCGATGCCGTACTGGTCCTCGAGGCTGATGAAGATGCCGGCCAGGTAGTCCCGGATGAGCTGCTGCGAGCCGAAACCGATCGCGATGCCCACCACGCCGACGCTCGCCAGAAGCGGCGCGATGTCCACGCCGAACGCCTTGAGGACGTAGAACACCACGATCACGGAGATCACCACCGTGGTCACGCTCGTCAGCAGGGAACCGATCGTCTTGGCCCGCTGCTCACGGCGCTGGCTCTCCAGGGCCTGCAGCGCGGGAGCTACCCAGCGGAAGCGCTCCTTCTTCAGGAACGTGATCCCCTGGGCGATCCGCTTGGTGACCTTGCGGATCAAGAAGGTCGCCAGCGCCCAGATCAGCACTCCGACCGCGATCACGATCGCCACTTCGAGGAAATCGACGGACGCTCCTGTCATCACGATCGCCGCCTGCTCACTGCTGCCTGTCTTGAATGCCACTCGGGTCCTTTCCTCGCCGTACTGGTCGGTCTCTGCCGTGGGCTGAAGCCATGGCCTTCACCACCCTAGCGCCGTAGCCTGAACGCATGCGCATAGCGATCCTCGGTGGCACCGCATTCCTCTCGTCCGAACTGGCCCGCCAGGCCGTCGCCGCGGGCCACGAGGTCCACCTCGTCGCCCGAGGGGAGAGCGGGGCGGCCCCGGACGGCGCCCACTGGCACCGGGCCGACCGGGAGGCGGGAGTCGCCGCCCTGGACGGGCTCACGGGGGACTTCGACGCCGTCGTGGACGTGACGCGCCAGCCGCACCATGCGGCCTGGGCGCTGGAGGCTCTGGCGGATCGGGCGGCGCACTGGACGCTCGTGTCGAGCTGCTCCGTCTACGCCGCGCATGATGTGCCGGAGGCCGACGAGACCGCGGACCTGCTCGAACCGCTGCCGGCAGGCGCGCCGATGGCCTCCATGGAGGAGTACGGCCCGGCGAAGGTCCGCTGCGAGCTGGAGGTGCTGGGCGCCCTCCCGGAGCGGGCCCACATCAGCAGGCCGGGGCTGCTGGTGGGCCCGGGTGACCCGAGCGACCGCTTCGGCTACTGGCCCGCCCGTCTCGCGCGAGGAGGCCGCGTGCTGCTGCCTCGCGGGGAGCGCTCGAGCGTGCAGTACCTGGATGTCCGGGATTACGCGGCGTTCCTGCTGACCGCCGCGGAACGGCGCCTGGCGGGAACCTTCAATGCGGCCGGCGCCTCCCGGCCCTGGGTGGATGAGGTGGCCGAGTGGCTGCGCGTCTCAGGGTTCGACGGTGAGCCGATCGTCGCCGAGGACGCCTGGCTGGACGAGCAGGGCGTCGCTCCGTGGGCCGGTCCCGGGTCGCTTCCCGTCTGGCTCCCGGCCGGCTATGAAGGCTTCATGACCCGCACCGCTGTCGGAGCTGTCGCCTCGGGGCTGCGTCAGGGTCCTCTCGACGAGACCTGGGCCGACACTCTCGAGTGGGAGCGGCGTCAGGGCTTCGACCGGGAGCGGAAGGCAGGACTCAGCGCGGCGCGGGAGACTGAATTGCTGGGACTGCTGCGGTAGGCCCTGCTGAGGTAGGCGCGGCCCGTCCTTTGCCGGGAGGCGCGTCCCGCCGGAGCGCCGAAGGAGCAGGCGGACCGTCAGGCCCGCGCGCTCGGTTCGTGGTGCACCGGGAAGTTCACGCTGTTGGCGATGAAGCACAGGCGATTGGCCTCGCGGTGCAGCTCGTCCGCGAGCTCGCGGTGCGCGGGATCCGCCACGGTGACCTCAGGGTGCAGGGTGACCTCCTCGAACTGGCCGCTGCCGTCGCGGTTCAGCCGCATGGTCCCCGTGGCGTGATCGCGGTACGCCGTGACGGTCACCCCGTGCTGGACCGCCACATGGAGGTACGACAGCATGTGGCACTGCGCCAGCGCGGTGAGCAGGAGCTGCTCGGGGTTGTACCGCTCGGCGTTGCCGTGGAAGGTGGGGTCCGCCGAGCCGGGGAGCGGGGGCAGCCCGGGCAGCTGGACGGTGTGATCCCGCGAGTAGGCGCGGTAGGAACTCGTCCCCGTGCCGAGGTTCCCGGTCCAGTCCACGGTGACGTCGTAATGATGCAGGTCGATGGCCATGTGCTCAGCCTAGTGCCGTGCTGGGCACGTGGTGCTTGCCCAGGCCGTCCGGGCTGTCCGGGGCAGGACGGCGGGGACGACGACGGCGGGCGGCCCACTCGTGTGAGTGGCCCGCCCGCCGTCGTCGGGACTGCTGTGGCGGCGCAGCCGCTCAGGTCACCGCCGGGATCAGACGTCCGCGGCCTGCGCCCGGAGTGCGCGCTCCACGGCGTCCCGGTTCTCCAGAAGGGTGCGTCGCAGCGCGGCGCTGTCCTCGTCCAGGGTCTCCAGGAACGCGTTGGTGCGGTCCACCGTCTGCTGGGTCGTCTGGTAGGACGGGTACAGGCCGACGAGGATCTGCTGCGCGAGGGCCAGCGTGCGGCTCTTCACGATCCCGGGGACGGCCTCGAAGAACTTCTCCGCGTACGGCGCCAGGAGGGCCGCGTCATGCACGCGGGTGAAGCCCGACACCGCGGAACCCTGGATCGCGTTGGACAGCTTGCCGTCCACCACGATCTCCTGCCATGCCGCGGCCTTGGCCTCGGGAGTGGCGATGGCGGCCTTGGCCAGCGCTGCGGAGTTCTGGCCGTTCGCGGTGTTGTCGCGCTCCAGCTCGGCGTCGATCTCCGCCTGCGCGGCCCGTCCGCCGACCACGAGCGAGGTCAGCAGCTCCCAGCGGAGGTCCTGCTCCACGGCTAGGCCGGGGACTTCCCGGGTGCCGTCGAGGATCTCGGCCACGCAGTCCAGCTGGGCCTGGCTGCGGGCGTGCAGCGCGAAGGCCTTGATGAACTGGAGCTGGCTGTCGCTGCCCGGCGCCGCGTTCTCGGCGAGCTCCAGGAGGGCGTCCGCCGCCTCGATGATGGCCTGCTCCCGGTGCTCCGGGGCCACGTAGAAGTTCAGCGTGGTGGCCAGCTGGCGGAGCTGGATGAGCACCACGGACGAGTCCGTCTCGGCGCCGATGTTGTTCAGGAGCAGCTGAAGATACTGACGGGCCGGCACCTCGGCGTCGCGGGCGGCATCCCAGGCGGAGGCCCACACGAGGGTGCGGGGGAGGGACTCGGCGAACGCGGAGAGGTGCTCCTGCGCATAGCTCCAGGACGCCGGGTCGAGCCGGACCTTGGTGTAGGCGAGGTCGTCGTCGTTGATGAGGATGAGGCCGTTGTGCGGCGTGCCCACCAGCCCCGGAACCTCGGTGCGCTCGCCGTCGACATCGAGCTCCAGACGGCGGGTGCGCACCAGGCGGCCTTCGGCGTCCAGCGAGTACAGGCCGATGGCCAGGCGGTGCGGACGGAGGGTCGGGTGGTCCTCGGGCGCGGTCTGCACGAGCGTGAAGGACGTGATGACGCCGGCCGCGTCGAGCTCGAGCTCGGGCTTGATGGTGTTCACGCCGGCGGTCTCCAGCCAGAGCTTGCCCCAGTCGCCCAGATCGCGCCCGCTGGCGGCTTCCAGCTCGACCAGCAGGTCGTTCAGCACCGTGTTCTTCCAGGCGTGCTTGGCGAAGTAGGCGCGCACGCCCGCCATGAACTCCTCCTGGCCCACCCAGGCCACGAGCTGACGGAGCACCGAGGCGCCCTTGGCGTAGGTGATGCCGTCGAAGTTGACCTCGACGTCCGCGAGGTCGTTGATCGCGGCGAAGATCGGGTGCGTGCTGGGCAGCTGGTCCTGGCGGTAGGCCCACGACTTCTCCACCGAGGCGAACGTGGTCCAGGCATTGGTGAACGCGGTGTTCTCCACGGCCGCCAGGTGGGACATGTACTCGGCGAAGGACTCGTTGAGCCAGAGGTCGTTCCACCAGCGCATGGTGACGAGGTCGCCGAACCACATGTGGGCGAGTTCGTGCAGCACGGTGATCGCGCGGCGCTCCACCTGGGCCTGGGGGACCTGTCCGCGGAAGACGTAGCCCTCCAGGATGGTCACGGCTCCGGCGTTCTCCATGGCGCCCGCGTTGAACTCGGGGACGAAGAGCTGATCGTACTTCTCGAAGGGGTACGGGATGCCGAACTGCTGCTCGAAGAACTCGAAGCCCTGCCGGGTCAGCTCGAAGATGTTGTCCGCGTCGAGGTACTGCATGAGGGACTTGCGGGCGAAGACGCCGAGCGGGATGGTGCGTCCCTCGGAGTTGACGAGTTCGCTGCGCACCGACTGGTACGGGCCGGCGATCAGGGCGGTGACGTACGAGGACAGCCGCGGGGTGGGGGTGAAGCTCCACAGCGAGCGGGCGCCGCCGTCCTCGCCTGCGGGCTGCGGCACGGGAACCGGGGTGGGGGAGTTGGAGACCAGGTCCCAGTGCGCGGGGGCCGTGACGTTGAACGTGAAGGTCGCCTTGAGGTCGGGCTGCTCGAAGACCGCGAACATGCGGCGCGAATCCGGGACCTCGAACTGCGTGTAGAGGTACACCTCTCCGTCGACAGGATCCACGAAGCGGTGCAGGCCCTCTCCGGTATTCATGTAAGGGTTCTCGGCGACCACGGTGAGGACGTTCTCGGCGGCCAGGCCGTCGAGCTGGATCCGCACGCCGTCGGAGACCTGGGCGGGATCGAGATCCGCGCCGTTGAGGATCACCTGGGAGACCGAGTCGGTCACCGCGTCGATGAAGGTGGAGGCGTCGTCCTTGGCCGTGAAGCGCACCGTGGTGGTGCTGCCGAAGACCCGATCGCCCCTGGTGAGGTCCAGGTCCACCGTGTAGGAGTCAACAGAAAGGAGCGCTGAGCGCTCCTCGGCTTCCGCTCGGGTGAGATTCATTCCTGGCAAGTTCTGCGCCTTTCCCTGGGGCTGATGGTGAGGAGCGCCACCTTTGGCGCCACTTTGAAGCTAGTGTTTCACAACTATGCCCGCTGACCGCTCCTCTCCGCCAGAGGGTAGCGTGAAGAACATGCGCGGTGCTGAAGGAGACGAAACACGACGTCGGCGTGACGGGGTGGTCGACTGGCGGACCCTGCGCTTCGCGGTCGGCTTCCCCCTGGTCCTGGCCGGCGCGTTCTGGCTGGCCGTGCAGGCGGTCGCGCGCCGCCTGCCCACGCCCGTGGCGTTCCGCTGGGAGAGCCAGGGCGGCGTGGCGTTCACGGACCTCGCCGGCTATCTGACGATGGCGGTCCTCCTGATCATCATCCCCTCACTGCCGTTCCTGGTGGCCTCCGGTCTGACGAACCTCCCCGTGCTGATGCGGCGGATCATGCTCTCCGCAGGCATCACCCTGAGCCTGTTCCTCTGCACGGTGGCCGCGGCCGGACTCGCCGGGCAGTTCGACCTCACGGACGCCCGGAACTCCCATGTGGACAACCTGGTCCTGCTGCTGGGCACCGGCGGCGCCCTCGGTCTCGGCCTGCTGGTCCATTACGTCTACACCCCGCTCGCGCAATGGGATCCCCGCGATGACCGTGCGCTGCAGCGTGAGCTCGAGGCACTGGCGCATCCGGAGCTGGCCGCCGTGGAGACCGCGGTGTGGGCGCGTCCCCGCACGTCGGTGCTCGTGATGACGGGCCTCCTGGGGGTCTTCCCGGCGGCCCTCGTGAGCATCGTGAACCCGTGGCTGGCCCTGGTGCTCCTGGTGCTCGCCCTGGCCGCCGCGGCGCTGCTGATCCTGCGCATCCGTGTGAGCCGTGAGGGGCTCTCGCTGCGCCTGGGCGGGTTCCTTCCCGTGTGCCGGATCTCCGCGGGGGACATCCGAGGCGCCGAAGCGCTCGAGGCGACGGCTGCCGACTACGGCGGCTGGGGGCCGAGGACGGGGGAGCGCGGCCGCAGCTTTCTCGTGGCGAGCGGGCCCGCCGTCGTCGTGCTGCCGATGACGAGCGGCGGCCATCCGGCGGTCACGTTCTCCGCCCCCGATCAGGAAACGGCTGAGCGGCTCGCGGCCGCGCTGCGCAGCCTCGCCCGGCCCGCGTAACGTGCGCCCGGGACGGGTAGGGTGGAGACGACCGATCCCTCCTCAGAATTCCCCGGAGAACCACGTGACCGACACTGCCGTCAAGCCCCGCGTCCACATCGCAACCGACCACGCCGGAATGGAGCTGAGCGCCTACCTGGTGAAGCACCTGACCGAGCAGGGTTACGAGGTCATCGACCACGGGCCCACCGAGTACGACGCGCTCGATGACTACCCGGGCTTCTGCATCAACGCGGCGCAGGCCGTCGTCGCCGATCAGGCCGCCGGCGTTCACGCCCTGGGCATCGTCCTGGGCGGTTCCGGCAACGGTGAGCAGATCGCCGCGAACAAGGTGAAGGGCGTCCGTGCGGCGCTCGCCTGGAACGATTCCACGGCCCGCCTGGCCCGTGAGCACAACGACGCCAACGTGGTGGCCGTGGGTGGCCGTCAGCACACGGTCGAAGAAGCCGCCGCGCTGATCGACGCCTTCCTGACCGAGCCTTTCAGCAACGACGAGCGCCACGTCCGCCGCATCGGCAAGATCGCCCACTACGAAGAGACGGGCGAGGTCCTGGCCTAGTGCCTGAAGGGCATTCGGTCAGGCGACTGGCCATCCAGTTCCACGACGTCTTCGCCGGTCAGCGCCTGGCGGTGAGCAGCCCTCAGGGGCGGTTCGCCGCGGGCGCTGCCCTGCTTGACGGGCGGCGTCTGCTCTCCTCCGAGGCTCACGGAAAACAGCTGTTCCTCGGTTTCGAGGACGATCTCTGGCTGCACGTGCACCTCGGCCTCTATGGCGCCTGGGAGTTCGGCGGCGATGAGACCTTCACGGGGGCGTCGAGCATCGGCGCCCCGCGGCGTATCGGTGAGCGCGAAGTCGCGGACAGCGGCGAGGATGTCTACACGGGCCCTCCGGCGCCCGTGGGCGCGGTCCGCGTCCGCCTCGTGAGCGAGCACGGCTGGGCGGATCTGCGGGGCGCGAGCCGCTGCGACGCCGCCACCGGCCCGGAGGTGGCGGCCGCGCGCGCCAAGCTCGGCCCCGATCCGCTGCACCGTGGTCTTCCCGGCCATGAGCGCGACGGCGAAGAGTTCGCCCGCCGCCTGAGGTCGCGTCGCACTTCTGTGGGGCAGCTGCTGATGGACCAGGGCGTGGTGGCCGGGATCGGCAACATCTACCGCGCAGAGCTGCTGTTCCGCGCCGGGATCGACCCGGCGCGCCCCGGCACGTCGCTCAGCGCCGAGGAGGCCGCCGGACTCTGGGCCGACGCGGAGCGTCTCCTGGCCGATGGGGTGCGGGACGGCCGGATCATCACGACGGAGCCCGGCGCCTGGTCGGGTCCGCTGCCGGAAGAGCACGAGGCGTTCTCCGTCTATCAGCACCAGGGCAGCCCGTGCCCGCGTTGCGGCACGGACATCGCTCTCCGCGAACTGGCCGGGCGCAAGTTGTACTGGTGCCCGGGCTGCCAGCACTGAATCACTGCTCCCTCGCTGTGTGCTCAGTTGTTGCGGATGTTCAGCCGCGACACCCGCAACAACTGAGCACACACGCCCATCCCAGGGCATGAAAAATGCCCCGGTTCGCAGGAACCGGGGCATCGGGAGAGGGGACGACGGGAATCGAACCCGCGTAATCAGTTTGGAAGACTGAGGCTCTACCATTGAGCTACGTCCCCGTTGCGCGTTTGAGCTTACAGGCGAGCCGGGACGATCGCAAAACGGGGCTTCCCCGGGTGCGCCGAACCCGATTTAGGGAATGCGTCACGGTGGCCTATAGACTGTCATCTGCACTTACGGGGTGTAGCTCAGCTTGGCTAGAGCGCCTGCTTTGGGAGCAGGAAGTCGCAGGTTCAAATCCTGTCACCCCGACTCTGCGCACACATCTGCCATCGGTGCGTTCACAGCAATCCGGCGGCGCAGAACTGAATCCAGACACCAATCAGGAGAACGAACGCCGTGAAGAGCGCTGTCGAGAACCTTTCGCCCACCCGGGTCAAGCTCAATGTCGAGGTCCCCTTCGAGGAGCTGAAGCCCAGCATTGACGAGGCGTACAAGACCATCGCCTCCCAGATCCAGGTCCCGGGCTTCCGCAAGGGCAAGGTTCCGTCCAAGCTGGTCGACCAGCGTGTCGGTCGTGGCTACGTCCTCGAGACCGCCATCAACGACGGCCTCAACGGCTGGTACCAGCAGGCGGTGGCCGAGACGGAGATCCGTCCGCTGAGCCGTCCCGAGGTGGAGATCACCGAGGTCCCCGACCCCTCCGCCACCGATGGTGAGCTGAAGTTCCAGGTCGAGGTGGACGTCCGTCCCGAGGTCGAGCTCCCGGACTACGCCGGCATCAAGGTCGAGGTCGCCGCCGCAGAGGCGAGCGAAGCCGACGTCGACAAGGCGCTGGAAGACCTGCGTGGCCGTTTCGGCACCCTCGTCGCCGCCGAGCGCCCCGCCGCCAACGATGACTTCATCACGATCGACATCACCGCCAGCATCGACGGCGAAGAGGTCGACAGCGCGAGTGGCCTGTCCTACCAGGTCGGCTCCGGCACCATGCTGGAAGGCCTCGACGAGGCCGTCACCGGCCTGTCCGTCGACGAGGACGCCGTCTTCGACACCACCCTGGTGGGCGGCGAGCACGCCGGCGCCAAGGCTCAGGTCAAGGTCGTTCTCAAGAGCGTCAAGGTCCGCGAACTGCCGAAGGCCGACGACGACTTCGCTCAGCTGGCCTCCGAGTTCGACACCATCGCCGAACTCCGTGAGGACCTCGCCAAGCAGGCCGCCGAGGGCAAGCTCATGGAGCAGGGCGTCGAGGCCCGCGACAAGGTCCTGGACAAGCTCGTCGAGCTGATCTCCGTGCCGGTCCCCGAGTCCGTCATCGAAGAGCAGATCGAGCAGCACTTCTCCCCGGAGAACAACCACTCCGGTGAGGACCACGACACCGAGGAGCACCGCGCCGAGGTCAAGGCCAACTCCGAGCGTGCGTTCCAGAACGAGATCATCCTGGACGCCATCGCGGACAAGGAAGAGGTCGGCGTCTCCCAGAACGAGCTCATCGACTACCTGGTGACCACCGCTTCGCAGTACGGCATGGAGCCGAACCAGTTCGCCCAGATCCTCGACCAGGCCGGCCAGGTGCCGCTCATGGTCGCCGAGGTCCGCCGCCGCAAGGCTCTGGCCGTCGTGCTGGGCCAGGCCGAGGTCGTCGACTCCGAGGGCAAGGCAGTGGACCTGAGCGACTTCGTCAAGGGCCGCGACGAGCTCGAAGCCGAAGCCGCCGAAGAAGGCGCAGAGGAAGCTGCTGACGCCAAGGCGTAAGCACTCCGACGACGGCGGGCTGCCGCCGTCGCACGCTGCATGACACGAGGGACCGCTGGAGGAATGATCCTCCGGCGGTCCTTTGCGCTGTGCAGCCACCGGCCCGGTGCGCCTAAAGCGAACAGGGCCGTTTTGGCGAACAACGGCCCGCCGAAAACGGTTAGTGTCCAAGTAACCGAAATCCGTTTGCGGCCATCCACGAAAGAGGTAGGCAACCATGTCACAGCAAACACCGGCACCGCGCATGGCGAGCGTTGACCCTGCGGCGCAGGACAACTACATCTACAATCGCCTGCTCAAGGAGCGCATCATCTGGCTCGGCTCGGAGGTGCGTGACGAAAACGCCAACGCCATCTGCTCCCAGCTGCTGCTCCTGTCGGCAGAAGACCCCGAGAAGGACATCTACCTCTACATCAACTCGCCCGGCGGTTCCGTCACGGCGGGCATGGCGATCTACGACACCATGCAGTTCATCCCGAACGATGTGGTGACGGTGGCGACCGGTCTGGCCGCCTCCATGGGTCAGTTCCTCCTCTCCTCGGGCACGAAGGGCAAGCGCTACGCCACCCCGAACGCCCGCATCCTGATGCACCAGCCTTCGGGCGGCATCGGCGGCACGGCCTCGGACATCAAGATCCAGGCCGAGCTGATCCTCCACATGAAGAAGGTCATGGCGGAACTCACCGCCGACCAGACCGGTCAGAGCGTGGAGACCATCCTGAAGGACAACGACCGGGACAAGTGGTTCACCGCGAAGGAAGGCCTGGAATACGGCTTCTTCGACAAGATCGCCGAGCACGCGGCCTCCGTGCCGGGCGGCGGCGGAACCAACAAGTAACATCGGACCGATTCGCAAGGAGTCACAGACATGAACTACAACTTCGGTTGGTCCGCGGGAAACCTGCCCAACAACCGCTACGTCCTGCCCCAGTTCGAGGAGCGCACGCCGTACGGCTTCAAGCGCCAGGACCCGTACACCAAGCTCTTCGAGGACCGCATCATCTTCCTGGGCGTCCAGGTGGATGACGCCTCGGCCGATGACATCATGGCGCAGCTGCTCGTGCTCGAGTCGACCGACCCGGAACGGGACATCACGCTCTACATCAACTCCCCGGGTGGGTCGTTCACGGCGATGACCGCGATCTACGACACCATGCAGTACATCCGCCCGGAGATCCAGACGGTCTGCCTCGGCCAGGCGGCCAGCGCCGCCGCGGTCCTGCTCGCGGCCGGAACCCCCGGAAAGCGTCTGGCCCTGCCGAACGCCCGCGTCCTGATCCACCAGCCCGCCCTCTCCGGCGGACAGGGCGGACAGGCCTCCGACCTGGAGATCCAGGCCAACGAGGTCATGCGGATGCGGTCCTGGCTGGAGGAGACTCTGGCGCAGCACTCGGGCCGCACGCCTGAGCAGCTGAACAACGACATCGAGCGTGACAAGATCCTGACCGCCGCCGAGGCCGTGGAATACGGCCTCGTGGATCAGGTGCTTGACTCCCGCAAGGTGAAGAAGGCCGCGATCACGCGCTGATCCTGAGCGCAACCGGAAGTCGCCGGGGCAATTATTTGCCCCGGCGACGTCTGTCTTCGGCCAAAGTGTCGGAGCCCTGACTTAGAGTGGAAATACGACTGGAGCCCGGAGACACACCGTTCCCGGGTGGGCGACGAAGGGAAGTCCCTCATGGCTCGGATTGGTGAGAGCACGGACCTGCTCAAATGCTCCTTCTGCGGAAAGAGCCAGAAGCAGGTGCGCAAGCTCATCGCAGGTCCCGGGGTGTACATCTGTGACGAGTGCATCGAGCTCTGCAACGAGATCATCGAAGAGGAGCTGGCGGAGGTCAAGGACCTCGGTCCCATGGAGCTGCCCAAGCCCCGCGAGATCTTCGACTTCCTGCAGCAGTACGTCATCGGCCAGGAGCCGGCCAAGCGCGCGCTCTCCGTCGCCGTCTACAACCACTACAAGCGCATCCGCTCGGGAGCTTCCGGCACCGCCCTGGGCGAAGGCCTCGACGAGGTCGAGGTGGCGAAGTCCAATGTGCTGCTCGTCGGCCCCACCGGCTGTGGCAAGACCTATCTGGCGCAGACACTCGCCAAACGGCTCAACGTCCCGTTCGCCGTGGCCGACGCGACGGCGCTGACGGAAGCCGGGTACGTGGGTGAGGACGTCGAGAACATCCTTCTCAAGCTCATCCAGGCCGCCGACTATGACGTCAAGAAGGCCGAGCACGGCATCATCTACATCGACGAGATCGACAAGATCTCTCGGAAGAGCGAGAACCCGTCCATCACGCGTGACGTCTCCGGTGAGGGCGTGCAGCAGGCTCTTCTCAAGATCCTGGAAGGGACCGTGGCCAGCGTGCCGCCGCAGGGCGGCCGCAAGCACCCGCACCAGGAGTTCATCCAGATCGACACGACCAATGTGCTCTTCATCGTGGCCGGCGCCTTCGCCGGTCTGGAGGAGATCATCGGCTCGCGTGCGGGGAAGAAGGGCATCGGGTTCGGCGCTCCGCTGCATTCCGCCGAGGACCACACGGACAACTACGCGGACGTCCTTCCGGAGGACCTGCTGAAGTTCGGTCTGATCCCCGAGTTCATCGGGCGTCTGCCGGTCATCACGAGCGTGTCCCATCTGGACCGCCCCGCGCTCATCCAGATCCTCACCGAGCCGCGTAACGCCCTGACCAAGCAGTACCAGAAGATGTTCCACCTTGACGGGGTGGAACTGGAGTTCGAGCAGGAAGCCTTGGACGCCATCGCGGACCAGGCCCTGGAGCGCGGCACCGGCGCCCGTGGCCTGCGGGCCATCCTCGAGGAGGTCCTGCTGCCGATCATGTTCGATCTGCCCAGCCGCGAAGACGTGGCCACCGTGGTCATCACCAAGGACGTGGTCACGGACAAGGCCGAACCGACCGTCATCAGTCACGAAGTCCGGGCCAAGCGCCGGAACAAGTCCGCCTGATCCGATCCGTCTGAGATCCTGACCCGTAACACCCCGCACAGCAAGGAGAGCATTTCCAGTGGAACAGCAGCGCGCCGATTTCTGGTTCGATCCCGTATGCCCCTTCGCCTGGGTGACCAGTCGCTGGATCGGCGAGGTGGAAGAAGTCCGGCCCATCACGGTCCAGTGGCACGTCATGAGTCTCTCGGTGCTGAACGAAGGCCGTGACCTCCCGGAGAACTACCGGGCCCTCATGGACCAGGCCTGGGGCCCGGTCCGGGTGATCATCGCGGCCGCCCAGCAGCACGGTGAGCAGTACATCAAGCCGCTGTACGACGCCATGGGCGCCGAGATCCACAACAACGGCAACAAGGACTACCCGGCCGTCGTCGCCAAGGCACTGGCCGAGGTGGGTCTCCCGGCAGAACTGGCCGAGGCCGGCGAGAGCGATGCTTACGATGAGGCGCTCCGTGCCTCTCACGAGGACGGGATCTCCCGCGTGGGCCAGGACGTCGGGACCCCTGTGGTGGCCTTCAACGGCACGGCCTTCTTCGGCCCGGTGATGACCCGGATCCCGCGCGGTGAGGAAGCAGGCCGCATCTGGGATGCCGCCGTCACCCTCGGCGCCTACCCGCACTTCTTCGAGCTCAAGCGGAGCAGGACCGAAAGCCCTGCATTCGACTGATCCCGTGCCCTGACGCTATTTCAGGAACCGTGAGGTCCGGCGGTCCGCAAGGATCTTCCCGTGCGTCTGGCAGGTGGGGCAGTACTGCAGTGCCCGATCGGCGAAGGAGACTTCGCGGACCGTGTCACCGCACACCGGGCACGTCTGGCCTGCCCGGCCGTGGACGCGCATTCCGCCCCGTTTGGCGTCCTTGAGCTGCTCCGGCGGCTTACCCGAGGCGGAGGCAACGGCCTCGCCGAGAACCTGCTCGACGGCGGCGAAGATGCGGGTGCGCTCGTCCTCGTCCAGGGACTTGGCGATCGCGAACGGGGAGATCTTCGCGGCGTGCAGGATCTCATCGCTGTAGGCATTGCCGATGCCCGCGATCACGGCCTGGTTCCGCAGCAGCCCCTTGATCTGCTGCGAGCTGCCCTCGATGATGCCGTCCAGCGCGTCCTGCGTGAAGCCGGGGTCGAGTGGATCCGGCCCCAGGGTGGCGACACCCGGCACTTCTTGTGGGTCGCGGACCACGTACACCGCCAGACTCTTGCGGGTGCCCGCCTCCGTGAGGTCGAAGCCGAGTTGGGCTGCCGCCTGACCGTCGCGAGGTGGCACCGTGAAGGAGAGCCGCGCGGCGATCGGACCGGACCCTGGCCGGAGCGGCTTGGCCGAGGGGTTCTCGGTGAAGCGGAGCCAGCCCGCCTTGGCCAGATGGAAGACGAAGTGGATCCCTTCGACGTCGAGATCCAGGAACTTCCCGTGTCGTGCGACGCCGGTGACGGTCCGCCCCTCCAACGCTGAGTACGGGGGATCCGCCGTCTTGAGCACGGCGAAGGAGGTGATCCGCACGGAGTCCACGACGGCCCCTCGCAGCTTGTCGTCCAGGAAGGCCCGCAGCCCTGTGATCTCTGGCAGTTCCGGCATGCCACTACTGTGCCACACCGCGCCATACCGCGCCCGGCAGGCGTCCCGGCCGCTCGGTATGCGTGCCGCACGCGGACGGAAACCGATGATGCGGAATCACATCGGAGTAGTTCTTCCGGAGGTCTTGTCCCGCCCCGGGGACAGGTTCACAATGGTGAGTACCACTCCGCAAGGAGAGGACGCGGAAGCCAGAGATTCAGAGATGAGGGACTCCTGACGCAGCCATCGGCGAAGTCGGGAACTCGCCGCCAGTGACGAGGCGGGAAGACCTGAAGATCCGAGGATTCCGCCAGACTGCCGGTCCGTCACCAGGCAGCCGAAAGTCGAAGCCCCACCGACGGCAACACGCCGATGGGGCTTCCCCTTTGTCCGGAGCGAGACGGCTCCGGGCCCGCCACCTCAGCGGCGACGGTCGCGATTCTTCGAAAGCCCCCGTTCCTTCGCGAAGGCCCGGTGCTGATGAGCCATCGACTTCATCTGGGCCAGCCGTTCGGAGCGCAGCCTCGCATCCGTCCGGGCCGCCATGCGTTCCGCCTCCCGCTGGAGTTTCCGGTAACTCTGCAGTCTGCGCTCCGTGAGAGTGCCTTCTGCGATCGCCTCCTGGACGGCGCACCCTGGTTCGCTCGTGTGGGCGCAGTCCGAGAATCGGCACCGTGCGGACAGTTCCTCCAGGTCGGAAAAGGCGTCACTGACTCCCTCTTCGGATCCGGTGACGCCCGCCGAGCGCAGCCCGGGGGTGTCCAGGAGCACCCCGCCGTCGGGCATCAGCAGCAGCTCCCGCCAGGCGGTGGTGTGGCGCCCCTTGCCATCGACGGCGCGGACGTCGCCCGTGGCCAGAAGCTCGGCGCCCAGCAGGCGGTTGCCCAGGCTGGACTTCCCGGCTCCGGACGGTCCGATCAGGGCCACGGTGCCGCTGATCGCAGCGCGGAGTTCCTCCACGCCCTCCTCGGTCTCGGCGCTCGTGGCGACCACTCGGACACCGAGGGCCACAGGTCCCAGTTCCTCTAGTGCCGCTTCCGGATCCGGATGCGTGTCGGCTTTCGTCAGCGCGACGACGGGCGTGGCCCCTGATGCCCAGGCGAGGGCGAGGAGCCGCTCCGTGCGGGAGTGGCGGAGCGGGCTCGCCAGGGACACCGTCACCACGACGGTGTCGACGTTCGCGGCGAGGGCCTGTTCCTGGGAGCTGCCTCCCGCCGTCGCCCGGGCCAGCAGCGTCCGCCGCGGCAGGACGGAACCCAGGTGGGCAGCCGTCGAGCTCGTGCCCGGGACCATGGAGATCCAGTCTCCCGTGGTCGGCCAGATGCCGTGATCGGGTCCGGTGGAGCCGAGGAGCTGGACCCGGTCCGGTCCGTGGGCTGTGATGACCTCGCAGAGGCCGCGTTCGGCCCGGAGCACCCGGGCCGGGAGAGTTCCGGGCTCGGCGAGCCCGGAGAACGTGTCCTGCCATTCCGGATCCCAGCCGTGGGCGCGGAGCAGTGGGGATTCAAAGGTTTCGTGCAGTGAAGAAGTCACAGTGGAGACTCTTTCGTGGAGGTCTCCTGCCGCAGATTCCGGCGCGGTTCGGTGCGTCCCGGAGGGACGGAGCGCGGACGGCGCGGGTCAGAGTGCGGCTCAGGCGGAGACGAGGGAGGTGTGGAGTGTCGAAGCGTCGCCGGGCATGGCGACGGGGAACGTGACAGTCATGGTCACACCTCCTTCAGCGTCTCGAGCAGGCGGTCGGAACGCCTGAATGTGAAGCAACCCTAGCACAACGCCGAAGGGGTGGCCCCGGAAGATCCGGGACCACCCCTTCGGCGTCGCGGCACCCTGTGCCGCGACCAGCCGAGCGTCTGACTCAAGCCTGCGCCGGCGCCTCGGCCGGAGCCAGCTCGACGTCGCTCACCGTGAGCTCGCCGTCGGCCTCCACCAGGGAGACCTCGCGGGCGTTCGCTGCGGCCTTCAGATCGGCGAGGCCGGCCTCGAGCTGCGCGATCCGCGCGGCGGGGCCGGAGACCGTCGCCTGCAGGACCTCGGTGCGCTGCTTGACCTTCGCCTCGGACTTCGCCTTGCGGAGACCCGAGAGAGCTTCGCCGACCGTGGCGAGCAGCGCGACGTCGCCGTCGATGCCCTCCAGCGGCGCCGGCCAGGCGGCGCGGTGCACGGACCCGGTGCGCCACCAGCTCCACACCTCTTCGGTGGCGAACGGAAGGAACGGTGCGAAGAGGCGCAGCAGGGCATCCAGCGTGGTCGCCAGTGCGGCCAGGACCGACGCCTGTCCTTCCTCGCCCTGAGCGCCGTAGGCGCGGTCCTTGATGAGTTCGACGTAGTCGTCCGTGAACTGCCAGAAGAAGGACTCGGTCACCTGCAAGGCACGGGCGTAGTCGTACTTCTCGAAGGCGTCCGTGGCCTGGCGGACCACTTCGGCGAGCTGGGTCAGCAGCCCGCGGTCCAGGGCGTTCGTCAGCACCGCGCTGTCGGCCGTCAGCACCGAGGCCTCCGTGGCGCCGAGGTTCAGGACGAACTTGGACGCGTTGAGCAGCTTGATGGCCAGGCGGCGGCCGATCTTCATCTGGGCGATCTCGTACGCGGTGTCCGCGCCGAGCTTGGCGGAGGAGGCCCAGTAGCGGACGGCGTCCGAACCGAATTCCTCGAGGACGGCGGTCGGGACCACCACATTGCCCTTGGACTTGGACATCTTCTTGCGGTCCGGGTCCAGGATCCACCCGGAGATGGCCGCGTGCTTCCACGGCGCCACGTTCTGCAGGGCGTCCGCGCGGACCACCGAGGAGAACAGCCAGGTGCGGATGATGTCGTGGCCTTGCGGGCGGAGGTCGAACGGGAACACCTTGGCGAAGAGGTCCTCGTCACGGCTCCAGCCGCCCACGATCTGCGGGGTCAGCGCGGAGGTGGCCCAGGTGTCCAGGACGTCGGCGTCGCCGATGAAGCCGCCGGGCACGCCGCGCTGGTCCTCGGTGTAACCGGGGGCCACGTCGGCGGCGGGGTCCACGGGAAGCATCTCGTCGGCGGGGACGATCGGGTTCTCGTAGTCCGGGTTGCCCTCGGCGTCGAGGCCGTACCAGACCGGCACGGGCACGCCGAAGAAGCGCTGGCGGGAGACCAGCCAGTCACCGTTGAGGCCTTCGATCCAGTTCTCGTAGCGGGACCGCATGAACGCCGGGTGGAAGTCGATCTCCCGGCCACGCGCGATGAGGCGCTCGCGACGGTCCTCGTCGCGGCCGCCGTTGCGGATGTACCACTGGCGGCTCGTGACCACTTCGAGGGGCTTGTCGCCCTTCTCGAAGAAGTTCACGGCGTGCATGATCTTCTTCGGCTCGCCGTCCAGGAGGTCCTGCTCGCGCAGCATCTCGACCACGGCCTCCTTCGCGGAGAACGCGGTCTTGCCGGCGATCCGCTCGTAGGCTTCACGGCCGGCGTCGGTGGTGATCCACTCGGGGGTCTCGGCGAGGATGCGGCCGTCGCGGCCGATGATCGCGCGGGTGGGCAGCTGCAGCTCGCGCCACCAGGTGACGTCGGTCAGGTCACCGAAGGTGCAGACCATGGCGATGCCGGAGCCCTTGTCGGCCTTGGCCAGCGGGTGGGCCTTGACCTCGACCTCGACGCCGAAGAGCGGCGACGTGACCTTCTTGCCGAAGAGCGGCTGGTAGCGCTCGTCGTCCGGGTTC
Organism: Arthrobacter sp. RCC_34; assembly: GCF_041360795.1. NCBI lineage: Bacteria > Bacillati > Actinomycetota > Actinomycetes > Micrococcales > Micrococcaceae > Arthrobacter > Arthrobacter sp. RCC_34. Next base: position 1,064,342 of record NZ_JBFUPW010000001.1, read on the forward strand.
GCCACGAGCGCGGCGCACGCGGCGAGCAGCTCGGGACGCGTGGTCTCGATGAAGATCTTCTCGCCGTCCTCGGTGAAGAACGGGTACCGGTGGTACGCGCCGGCGACTTCGCGGTCCTCGAGCTCGGCTTGGGCCACGGCGGTCCGGAAGGTCACGTCCCAGAGGGTCGGGGCCTCGGCCAGGTAGGCGTCCCCGGCCGCGTGGTTCGCCAGGAAGGCGCGCTGGGAGACCGCACGGGAGGCGTCATCGATGGTGCGGTAGGTCATGTCCCAGTCCACGGAGAGTCCGAGGGTCTTGAACAGGTGCTCGAAGACCTTCTCATCCTCGACGGCCAGGCGCTCGCACAGCTCGATGAAGTTGCGGCGGGACACGACGTCCCAGTCACGCTGGTTCTTCGCCGGCTCGGCCGGGGGCTGGTAGCCCTCCTGGTAGGGGATGGCCGGATCGCAGCGGACGCCGTAGTAGTTCTGGACGCGGCGCTCGGTGGGCAGACCGTTGTCGTCCCAGCCCATCGGGTAGAAGACGTTCTTGCCCTGCATGCGCTGGTAGCGCGCGAGAACGTCGGTCTGGGTGAAGGAGAACATGTGGCCCACGTGCAGCGAGCCGGAAGCGGTGGGAGGGGGAGTGTCGATCGAGTAGACCTCACCCCGGGTGGTGTCCTGCTGGAACTTGTAGGTCCCCTCGGCCAGCCACCGCTCGGTGAGCTTGGCTTCCAGGCCCTCGAGGGCCGGCTTGTCGGGAACGGTGGTGGCTTCGGGCGTGTCTGTACCCTGCGTCGCATCAGTCATGAGAGCAATTCTTTCATGCCTGGTGCGCGCGGCGGTCCTCAGCCGGGTGTTCCGCGGCCCAGTGTGCCGCGGAACACCCAGGGTTCGCGGGGGAGCCGTTCGGGGTCGAAGGCCGCCAGGGCGTTCTCCAGCCCGCCCCCGGGCAGACCCAGCGATTGCAACAGCGCGTCGCGGACCTCCGCCGCGTCCCAGCCTGCCGCGGCCAGATCGCTGAGCGTCACCGCGCCGTCGCGCTTGGCCAGTCTCTTGCCTTCCGGCCCGAGGACGAGCGGCACATGGGCGTACGACGGCGGCGCGTGGCCCAGGGTGCGCGCCAGCCGGATCTGGGTGGGCGTGGAGGCGAGGAGATCGTCACCGCGCACCACCTGGTCCACGCCCTGGTCGGCGTCGTCGACCACGACCGCCAGGTTGTAGGCGACGGCTCCGTCGTTCCTGCGCAGGACCACGTCGTCCACGGGACCCACGTAGTCGCCCGCCAGGGCGTCGGTGAAGCGTTCCGTGCCGCCCCCGGACCGGAAGCGCAGCGCGGCAGGGCGTTCACGGCGCCGTTCCTCGCGTTCGGCATCGCTGAGGTTCCGGCAGGTCCCGGGGTAGAGGGGAATCGCGCCGTGCGCCGCGGACGTCGCCTCGGCGATGTCGCGGCGGGTGCAGAAACATTCGAAGGTCCGCCCGTCGCGGATCAGCGTTTCGAGGGCGGCGTCGTGGAGCCCTCCGCGTTCGGACTGGCGGACCGCGGGTTCGTCCCAGGCCACGCCCACGGCCTCGAGGTCTCGGAGCTGCGACTCTTCGGCGCGGGCCCGGACCCTGTCCAGATCTTCCACCCGCAAAAGGAAACGGCGGTTCGTGCTGCGGGCGAAGAGCCAGGCCAGCAAGGCGGTGCGGAGGTTGCCCAGATGCAGGTCACCGCTGGGGGACGGGGCGTAGCGGCCGGCACCGGAAGAGTTCACGGTGCCACTGTAACCGGGCCGGCGCACGCCTTGCGGGTACACTCCGACCATGGCCGGTCATCGGGGGAGCAGAAGAAGTGTGCCAGGGGCATCGATGAGCCGTCGTGCGGTGCTGGTGTCGATTCCGGGAGTCTGGCTGGCCTTCACCGCCAGCGCGTGCGCAGCGCCGGAGTTCCGTCTGGACAAGGACCACACCGCCGCGACCGTCCCGGTGGGTGGCCGAGTGATCATCGATCTCGGCATGACCAATTCGTCTGTCGGATACCACTGGGTGCGCGTCGAAGGCCCGGGATCGCATCTCGCCGATGTCCCGAAAGAGCCGCCCGCCGAGCCTCGGCCTGTCGGAGGTGCTTCGGAACAGGTCGAGACTTTCACCGCGGTCTCCACGGGGACGGCGACCGTCATCTACGAGTTCCGGGTCCGGCGTGAGCTCAGCGACCGCTATGAACTCAACGGCCAGCGGATGACCTTCACCGTGACCGTGACCTGACCGGGTCACTCTCTCTGCCCAGCCCGTCTACGGAACACCACAGGGCGTGGCCCGGCCGGTTGTCCACATAGAGACCTTCACTCGGGTCGACATGGAACCGCGGTGCCTAGCATGAACCATGACGAATCAGCAGCTTGGACAATTGACCACCGCCCGGATCTACGACGAGCCCGTCGAAGGCCGGTACCGCATCCTCGTGGACCGGCTCTGGCCACGCGGGGTGAGCAAGGAGAAAGCCGCGCTGGACGAGTGGCTCAAGGACATCGCCCCCTCCGGCCCGCTCCGAACGGAGTTCGCGCACATGGCCTCCCGCTTCGAGGAGTTCACCACGCTGTACCGGGAGGAACTCGATGAGCACCCGGTTCCGGTGGACCACGTGATCGGACTCGTGAGGGAGGGCCGGGACGTCGAATTGCTTTACGCGGCGAAGGACCGCGAGATCAATCACGCCCAGGTGCTGCGCGCCTATCTGCTGGAACACGTGGAGTGACATCCGTCCGGCGCCGACCGCATCCCGCCACCGCACCCCTTGGATCCAGAGGACCTCACGGACGAGGCGGAGGAAAATCCATGGCCATGACGGTCCGGATCGGCCCGGTGCCCTCGAGAGCTCCAGCATCCCCGTGATCATCCGGGCCCTGCCTCATGCCGAGTTTCTCCGCCACCCGCCGGGATGCCCGGTTCTCAGGGTGGATGATCGCGACGAGTTCCTGAGCTTCGAGCACGTCCCGCGCGAAATCCCGGCACACCTGGGCAGCCTCCGTGGCCAGACCCCGGCGCTGGAACTCCGGCACGACGTGGTAGCCCACTTCGAGGCGGGGCAGGCCATTGACCCGCTGCCATGTGAGACCGCAGTCCCCGATGAAGGTGCCGTCGTGGTCCTCCACGACCCAGAGTCCGTGACCGAGCTCGCGGTAGTTCCGCTGGTTCCATTCGATCCACGCCAGCGCCTCGGGCCTGGTCTTCGGGCGAGGGTAGAACTCCATCACCGTGGGATCACCGAGGAGGCGGGCCATCGCGTCGAGGTCCGAGGGGGTCATTTCACGGAAGCGGAGGCGTGACGTGGGGGAGGGCAGCATCCGTCCACTGTAATCCTGGGCCTCCGTGGGGTGGGCAGGGTTGTCGCCGGGAGCAGTGTTCGCTGGGTGAGAGAGGGGTGTTCCCTCTGAAGCGCAGGAGTAGCGTCGAACGAAAGCCGGGGGTGGGCACGTTTTTCGGCGTGAGTGGGTTTTTCGAAGGACCGGCTCGACAGGAACAGCAACGGGCCGGAATAGGCCGGTATTCAAACAGTTGGCATTCGAAAGAAGGAGAACTCATGGCATGGCACTGGATCGCGTCGGAATGGGGAAGCCCCGACGGATGGGAGTTCCTCGAATACTCTCCTACGGCACCTGGGCTCGGAGAGGTGACGATCGCCGTGCGGGCCGCGGGGGTCAACCCGGCCGATGCCAAGCATGTCGCGGCGCCGCGCGCGGGTCAGCAGCTGCCGGTCGCCATCGGCTATGAGGTCGCCGGCACCGTCGTGGCGGTGGGTCCCGGTGCGACGGCTGTGACCGGCCCCGTCATGGTGGGCGACGAGGTGCTCGCCTTCCGGGTCCGTGGCGGCTATGCCACGGAGCTCACCGTGTCGGCCGAGAAGGTCCTGCACCGTTCGCCGTCGCTCGATGTCGAGGAGGCCGCGAATCTCCTGCTGGCGGGAACCACTGCGGCGGAGATGCTCCACGCGGTCGGCGCCACCGCCGGCGAGACCCTTCTGCTGCACGGGGCGTCCGGCGCTGTCGGTTCCATCGTCCTTCAGCTCGCGGCGCTGCGGGGCATCACCGTGATCGGCACGGCGAGTGAAGCCCGGGCGGAGGAGGTTCGAGGGTTCGGCGGGATCCCGGTCCTCTACGGGCCTGGGTTGCAGGAGCGGGTCGAGGAGGCGGTCCGTTCCCTCAAGCGCGGCGGAGTCGATGCAGCTCTGGATGCCGCAGGGACCGATGAAGCCGTCGAGGTGTCGTTGTCTCTCGTCGCTGACCGACAGCGCATCGTCACTGTCGCCGCATCACGCCGGGCCGAGGAAAACGGGTTCCAGGCGCTCGCCGGCACCAAGCCCGAGAGCGCGGCATTCCGGGACGCGGCGCGCGAGGATCTGGTGACGCTCGCAGGCCGGGGTCTGCTGAGGGTTCCGCTGAGCCGCAGCTACCCGTTGTCGGAGGCCCCGGCGGCTCACCGCTTCCTGTCGACAGGCCATCCCGGAGGAAAACTCACACTCTTCCCGGGCCCGGATTCAGGGGTCACGGAAGCTCATACCGGGTCACACGAGCGTGCCGGGGGTGACCTCTGATGTCGCCCGTTTAAGCGCCACGTCGCACGGTTGAGCTGGAAGTCGGCGGACCTTTCGTCAGGCCCGAAACCCCGGTAGACACGGGGGTACGGCCTGCCCCGCGGCGGGTCCGCTGACCTTCCAGAAAGACGACCGAAAGGACGGCACGTGATGAGCACCATCGCCGCCACCAAACTTGAATTCACTCCGCTCAGCGCCCGCATCGGGGCCGAGATCCGAGGGCTGGACCTCAGTGGGGAGCTGGACCCGGCAACCGTGACCCAGATCCGCGAGGCCCTCAACCGGCACAAGGCCCTGGTCTTCCGTGAAGCGAACATCCTCACCGATGAGGACCAGGTCCGGTTCGCCAGTCACTTCGGCCCGCTGACCAAGGCGCATCCGACCGTCGCGTCCGTGGAAGGGGAGGAGAACGTCCTACCCGTGGACAGCGAGAACGGCTCTGCCAACACCTGGCACACCGACGTCACGTTCGTGCTGAACCCGCCCCAGGCTTCCACCCTCCGCAGCATCGAGGTGCCGGCCTACGGCGGAGAGACACTGATCGCGACCACCGAGGGCGCCTACCGTGACCTGCCCGAGGAACTGCGCCGCTTCGCGAACACCCTCTGGGCGATCCACACGAACGACTACGACTACTCCGTCCCCAAGAACCTGGAGCACGCGACCGCGGAGGAACGGCGTAAGGAGTTCACCCGGGTCCACTTCGAGACCGCGCATCCCGTGGTCCGCGTCCATCCGCTGACCGGCGAGCATGGTCTCTTCATCGGCGGCTTCGCCCAGCGACTCCGGATCGTCGGTCTGTCCAACACCGAGTCCCGGGACATCCTGCGCCTGCTCCAGGCGTACGTCACTCGGCCGGAGAACGTCGTCCGCGTGAACTGGGAACCCAATCAACTGGTTCTCTTCGACAACCGCATCACCCAGCACTACGCGCCGGACAACTACGATTCCCAGCCGCGCCGGCTCAACCGCGTCACGATCGCCGGTGACGTTCCGGTGGGAGTCGATGGAACCGCCAGCCAATCGCTGCAGGGTGATTCCTCCGTGTACTCGGTGATCGCTCCCGTGGACGGCCGACAGGGCGGTCTCCCCGTGACGGCCGGAGCGCAGGAGACACCTGCACAGCAGCCTGACCAGGGGAGCGCTCGACATGACGCGTGACGGCGACTGTCCGGGTGGCTGTCAGGGGCCTTGCGAGGGCCTGAGGAACGGACGGAGGCGGAGGGGGAGTTGCCCTTCCGCCTCCGTCATCTCCGGCCCCCGATGGGCCTGGTTCCGCTGCGGGAGCTCCGGAGCGAAGGCTGCTGTGACACGGTGCTTCCCGACGCCGGTTAAAGTGGTGCCATGACGCTCCAGAACTCCCAGCCCCCTCGAATCGCTCTCGTCACGGGAGCCAGCACCGGCATCGGCGAGGCCACGGCCCGCCGGCTGAGTGCGGAGGGCTGGAAGGTTTACGCCGTCGCACGCCGCGCGGACCGCCTGGAGGCACTTGCCCAGGAGACCGGCGTCGTCCCGCTCGCGGCGGACATCAGCGAGGACGCCGACGTCGCGCGTCTGGTCGAGACCGTGACCGCCGACGGCGGCATCGACACCCTGATCAACGTCGCCGGGGGCGCTCGCGGCGCGGACCGGGTGGCGGACGCCGACACCGACGACTGGGAATGGATGTACCGGGTCAACGTCCTGGGCACCCTCAAGCTCACGAAAGCGTTCCTTCCCCTGCTGCGCGCTCACGGACGCGGCACGGTCCTCAACGTCACTTCCACTGCCGGCCATGTCGCCTACGAAGGCGGTGCCGGGTACAACGCCGCCAAGTTCGGCCAGGCCGCGCTCAACGACGCACTGCGCCTGGAGGAAGCCGAGCACAACATCCGTGTCATCGAGATCGCGCCCGGTCTGGTGCAGACCGAGGAGTTCGCCCTCCGCCGGCTGGGCGACGCCGAGGCCGCCGCGAAGGTCTACGCGGGGGTGGAGGAACCTCTGGTGGCCGAGGATGTCGCGGACGTCATCGCCTATGCCGTTCAGGCTCCGCATCACGTGAACCTCGCTCACGTGACCATCCGGCCCGTGGCCCAGCCTGCGGCCCATAAGCTTCTGCGCGGCCCGCTCGGAACCAACTAAGGACGGGATGCGCGTCCACTTCGCCGGGCCCACGCCACCTTGCGGTATCCGCTAAACTGGACACAAAGCTTCGACCCGGCCATCACCGGTGAGCTTCCGGAAGAAATCCCGTCCCGGCGGCGTCGTGCGCCAGGAGCAGCGGGAGAGTAGAACCGGACGGTCGTGCCCGTCACAGCGCACCAATGAGCGGTCGTCCCTCCGCAGCAGCGGGAGGACGGCAAGCGGGGTGGTACCGCGCCACCTGTCCCCAGCGGCAGGGAAGCGTCCTCGCGCAGTCGCACCGTGCCCCTGCGGGCACAGCGCGCCGACACGCAGCGAAACGCCAGGATGCCACAGTGACCATCTACCCCAAGGTCTCCTCCAGCGAGGACCGCACCGTCTCCGCCTCCGTCCGCTTCCCCGAGATCGAGAAGCGGATCCTCAAGTACTGGGATGAGGACGGCACCTTCCAGGCCAGTATCGACCAGCGGGACGCCGGAGTCGATGGCAGCAACGAGTTCGTCTTCTACGACGGTCCTCCCTTCGCCAACGGCCTGCCGCACTACGGCCACCTCCTCACCGGTTATGCCAAGGACCTCGTCGGCCGCTACCAGACGCAGCGCGGCAAGCGCGTGGAGCGCCGCTTCGGCTGGGACACGCACGGCCTGCCCGCCGAGCTGGAGGCCATGAAGCAGCTGGGCATGACCGACAAGACCCAGATCGCCGCCATGGGCATCGACAAGTTCAACGACGCCTGCCGCGCCTCCGTGATGAAGTACGCGGACGAGTGGAAGGACTATGTCCGCGCTCAGGCCCGCTGGGTCGACTTCGAGCACGACTACAAGACGCTCAACGTCGAGTACATGGAGTCCGTCATCTGGGCCTTCAAGCAGCTCCACGAGATGGGCCTGACGTACAACGGCTACCGCGTCCTCCCGTACTGCTGGAAGGACGAGACGCCGCTGTCCAACCATGAACTCCGCATGGATGACGACGTCTACAAGAACCGCCAGGACCAGACCGTCACCGTCACCTTCCCGCTCATCGCGGGGGAGAACCCGCTGTCCCGCGACCTCGAAGGTGTCCTCGCCCTCGCCTGGACCACCACCCCCTGGACGCTGCCCACGAACGCCGCTCTCGCGGTCGGGCCGGAGATCCAGTACGCCGTCGTGCCGATGGGTCCGAACGGCGTCAAGGCCTCCGACGTCCCCGAGGGCTCCCGTTTCCTGATCGCCCAGGACCTCCTGGCCGGCTACGCCAAGGACCTGGGATACGACGACGCCGCTGCCGCCGCCGAGGCGGTCACCGCCACCTACGCGGGCGCCCAGCTCGAGGGCATCGGCTACCAGCGCCTCTGGGACGACTTCGCCGACGCCGAGAAGTACGGCACCGAGAACGCCTGGCGCATCCTCGTGGCCGACTACGTCACCACCACCGACGGCACCGGTCTGGTCCACCAGGCTCCCGCCTACGGTGAGGACGACCAGAAGGTCTGTGAAGCAGCCGGGATCCCCGTCGTGCTGTCCGTGGACGAGGGCGCCAAGTTCCTGCCGCTGTTCAAGCACGGTGAGCTGGCCGACATCGCCGGGTTGCAGGTCTTCGAAGCCAACAAGCCGATCACGCAGCATCTCAAGGCTCAGGGCCGTCTGGTCCGCCAGGCGAGCTACGAGCACAGCTACCCGCACTGCTGGCGCTGCCGCAACCCCCTGATCTACCGCGCCGTGTCCTCCTGGTACGTCTCCGTGACGACCTTCAAGGAGCGCATGGTCGAGCTCAACCAGGAGATCAACTGGATCCCGGGCAACGTCAAGGACGGCCAGTTCGGCAAGTGGCTCGAGAACGCCCGCGACTGGTCGATCTCCCGCAACCGCTTCTGGGGCAGCCCCATCCCGGTCTGGGAATGCGATGGCGAGGAGTGCGAGCACCGCGAGGTCTACGGCTCCCTGGCCGAGATGCAGGCGGCTTTCGGCCGGCTGCCCGTCAACCACCAGGGCGAGACCGATCTGCACCGTCCCTTCATCGACGAGCTGACGCGCGTCCACGAAGGCTGCGGCGGAACACTGCGCCGCGTGGAGGACGTGCTCGACGTCTGGTTCGACTCCGGCTCGATGCCGTACGGCCAGGTGCACTACCCGTTCGAGAACGAAGAGTGGTTCAACACCCATAACCCGGCGGACTTCATCGTCGAGTACATCGGGCAGACCCGCGGCTGGTTCTACATGCTGCACATCCTGTCCACCGCGCTCTTCGACCGCCCGGCGTTCCGCAACGTCATCAGCCATGGCATCGTGCTGGGCTCCGACGGGCAGAAGATGTCCAAGAGCCTGCGCAACTATCCGGACGTGTCCGAGGTCCTTGATCGCGACGGTTCCGACGCCATGCGCTGGTTCCTCATGTCCAGCCCGATCCTGCGCGGTGGCAACCTGGTGGTCACCGAGCAGGGCATCCGCGACGGCGTGCGCCAGGTGCTGCTCCCGCTGTGGAACGTGTACAGCTTCTTCTCGCTCTACACCAACACTGCGAACGGCGGACAGGGCTACGAGGCGAAGCTCCGCTACGACGGCTACAGCGACGAGCTGGACCGTTACCTTCTCGCCAACACCGGCGCCTTGGTGACGACCGTCCGGGAATCGCTGGACTCGTACGACATCTCCGATGCGTGCGACGCCCTGCGCGAGTACCTGGACATGCTCACCAACTGGTACGTGCGCCGCAGCCGCCAGCGCTTCTTCGACGAGAACACGGATGCCTTCGACGCCCTCTACACGGCCCTCGAGACCGTGACTCGCGCCGCCGCGCCGCTCCTGCCCCTCGTGGCGGAAGAGATCTGGCGCGGCCTCACCGGCGGCCGGTCCGTGCACCTCACGGACTACCCGGACGCCGCGCTGTTCCCGCAGGACGAAGAGCTGGTCGCGGCCATGGACCGTGTGCAGCAGATCTGCTCCACGGGATCCTCGCTGCGGAAGGCCGCCAAGCTGCGCGTGCGCCTGCCGCTGCAGGAGCTGACCGTCGTGGCGCCCGGTGGAGCGTCTCTGGAGGCCTTCGCCGGCGTCGTCGCCGATGAGCTGAACGTCCGCAAGGTCCGCGTCCTGGATGCCGAATCGGCCTCCCCGGAGGAGTTCGGCATCGAGCAGAAGCTCGTGGTCAACGCCCGTGCCGCCGGCCCGCGCCTCGGCAAGAACGTCCAGCTGGCCATCAAGGCGAGCAAGTCGGGCGATTGGTCCGTGGGCGACGACGGCGTGGTGACCGCGGGCGGGCTCGCCCTCGAGCCGCACGAGTACGCCCTGGAGACCGTGGTGGCCGAGTCGGAGGACGCGGGCTCCCGCGCCGCCGCGGTCCTGCCCGGCGGTGGCTTCGTGGTGCTCAACACCGAGGTGACGCCGGAGCTGGAGGCCGAAGGCGTGGCCCGTGACATGGTCCGCGCCATCCAGCAGGCCCGCAAGGACGCCGGGCTCGAGGTCTCCGACCGGATCCGCACCCGCATCGGCGCCGATCTGGCGACCGTGGACGCCCTCGAGGCGCACCGCGAACTGGTCAAGGGTGAGACCCTGAGCCTGGAGCTCGACCTGGCGACCGCAGATGAGCCGACCGTGATCGTGGAGAAGGTGGAAGCATGAGCGACGAATTCTCGGTGGAGAGCGTTTACGCCGAACTGCTGGGGCGTGCTCCGGAGAACAAGATGGAGCCGCGCCTGGCCCCGCTGTTCCGGGCGATGGAGGTGCTGGGCGAGCCGAACAAGGCGTGCCCCATCATCCACATCACCGGGACCAATGGGAAGACCAGCACGGCCCGCATGATCGAGCAGGGCCTGATCGCCCACGGGCTCAGCACCGGCCGGTACACCAGCCCGCACCTGTCCAAGGTGACCGAGCGCATCAGCATCAACGGTGAGCCGGTCAGCGACGAGACGTTCGTGCGGATCTGGGATGAGATCCGTCCGTACCTCGCGATCGTCGACGCCGAGCTGGAAGCGGATGATCAGCCGCGCCTGACGTACTTCGAGTGCCTGACCATCCTGGGCTACGCGGTCTTCGCAGACCAGCCCGTGGACGTCGCGGTCATCGAGGTGGGCCTGGGCGGCATCACCGACGCCACCAATGTGGGCGACGGCGCGGTCTCCGTGGTGACCCCGATCTCCCTGGACCACACCGATCTGCTGGGTGACACCACGGGCGAGATCGCCGTGGAGAAGGCCGGGATCATCAAGCCCGGCGGTTTCCTGGTCAGCGCCGTCCAGCCGCGGGACGCGGCTCAGGTGCTCCTGGAGAAGGCCCAGGAAGTGGGCGTGCCGTTCCGTTTCGAAGGCGTCGAGTTCGGTGTGGAATCCCGCGCCGTGGCCGTCGGCGGGCAGATGCTCGACATCCAGGGCCTGGCCGGCCGCTACGACGAGGTCTTCCTCCCGCTGCACGGCGCCCACCAGGCGGAGAACGCGGCTGTGGCCGTGGCCGCGCTGGAGGCGTTCTTCGGCGGGGGAGAGCGTGAGCTCGATCCCGGGGTGCTGCGCGAGGCGTTCCTCAACGTCACCTCGCCCGGTCGCCTCGAGGTGGTCCGCACCGCTCCGACCATCATCGTGGACGCGGCGCACAACCCGGACGGCATCCGCGCCTCCGCCGAAGCGATCCAGGAGTCCTTCAGCTTCAGCAAGCTCGTCGTGGTTCTGGGCGTCCTTCAGGAGAAGGACGCCGCCGAGATCCTCAACCAGCTCAAGGAGTCCCTGGGCGACCTGGCGGAGGAGATCTGCCTGACCCAGTCCACCTCGCCGCGCGCCATCCCTGCCGCGGAGCTGGCTGAGCTGGCCGTGGATCTGGGATGGGGCGAGGAGAACGTCCACATCTCCGAGAAGCTCGACGACGCCATCGAATGGGCCGTGGCCCGCTCCGAGGCGAACGATGACCTGAGCGGAGGGGTCCTCATCACCGGTTCGATCACCGTGGTGGCGGAGGCCCGCATCCTGCTCCAGGCCAAGGGGGCATGAGCATGGCGAAACTGACCCGCGCGCAGCGGGAATGGCGTCCCGGGACCCCGAAGAAGGCCCGCTCGACCAAGGTCACGTTCGCCTCGACCGTGCTGGTGCTCGAAGCGTTCGTGATGTTCTTCGCCGCGCTGGTGGTCTTCGGCCTCCGCAAAAGCGAGCCGATCGCCCCGGTGCTCCTGGGTGTCGGCATCGGCCTGGCCGTCCTCATGGTGCTCTCCTGCGCTTTCCTGCAGAAGAAGTGGGGCTACGGCCTGGGCTGGGGCATCCAGCTGCTGCTGATCCTCACGGGCTTCCTGGAATCCACCATGTTCGTGATCGGCATCCTGTTCGCCATCACGTGGTGGTACGGACTCCGGGCCGGCGGGCGGATCGACCGGGAGCAGCGTCAACGCGCCGCCGAGCAGGCCCGCTGGGAAGCCGAGCACCCGGACGAGGCCTGAACCGCCGTCGTCGGGCGGCCCGGCCACAACCTAGAATCGTTACGGAACCAACCACCTCTTTTTGGGAGCAGTAGTGAGCATTGAGCGCACCCTCGTCCTCGTCAAGCCTGACGGCGTCCAGCGGCAGCTGACCGGGGCCATTCTGGCCCGCATCGAAGCCAAGGGCTACACCCTGGCCGCCTTGAAGAAGCTCGACGCCGGCCGCGAGCTGCTGGAGCAGCACTATGCGGAGCACGAAGGCAAGCCCTTCTACGAACCGCTGCTCGAGTTCATGCAGTCCGGCCCGGTCGTGGCGGCCATCGTCGAGGGCGACCGCGTGATCGAGGGCTTCCGTTCTCTTGCCGGGACCACGGACCCCACCACGGCCGCCCCGGGCACCATCCGCGGCGACTTCGGCCGCGACTGGGGTGTCGCGGTCCAGCAGAACCTCGTGCACGGCTCCGACTCGGTCGAGTCCGCCGAGCGTGAGATCGCCATCTGGTTCTGAGAACGTCGGCCTTAAAGCACCATGCCGGTCCAGGAACTCTCCTGGACCGGCATTGCTGTCTCCGGGACTCACATGGTGGAGCCGAAGAAGACCCCGCTGAAGCGGATCAGGATCGAGGCGATCACGCCGATGTAGAGCAGCGCCACGAGCGGCCAGGCGAAATCGCCCACGGACCTCCGGAACTTCTCCGGGACGGGGATGACCCCGTGGACGATGTTCCGCACCGTGACCCACACGAACATGGGGATCATCATGGCCCAGACGATCATGCAGAACGGGCACAGGATGCCGATAGAGTAGAGGGCCTGGGACCACAGCCAGCAGACGAACGCGAAGCCGAGGGTCACACCCGTCTGGAGGCCGAGCCAGTACCAGCGTGCGAAACGGGCGCCGGAAAGCAAAGCCATGGCGGTCGTGATGATGACCGGGAACGCCACGATGCCGATGAACATGTTCGGGAATCCGAACACGGAGCTCTGCGCGGTCTGCATGACCTGGCCACAGGAGATCCACGGGTTGATGTCGCAGATGGTGGCGTGGTTCTTGTCCTGCAGCACTTCCAGCTTCTCGATGACGAGCCACCATGACGCGATGAAGCCGACGACGCCGGTCACGAGCAGGAGCCACGCGAAAGGCCGGTGCCGGGTCATGAGGGGAAGCGCCTTCTCATCCTGGTGCTGGGTGGGAGTGCCTCCCGCGGCGGTACTCATGCGCTGGCGTGTCCTTTCGATAAGACCGGTATGCCGCCGATTGTAACCATGGGACCTCCGGAAAAACTCCGAGCACTGCGCCACGGTGCGGGAAAGCCCGTTCTCGGGCTTTTGTGGGATGATGGGTACGGCTGGGCCCGGTCCACACCCGGAGCCCTGGCCCAGTGTGATGCCCGCAAGATCCACGTGATGCGTCGGGTGCCCGATCACCGGAGGGATGCTTCGTCGCTTCCCGCCCCGGAACCAGGCGCCCTGAAGCCACTGTGGCACCTGGCCGTAGTCCTTACGGCGGGTTCCAGGCTCCATTGGCCCGAGCCGGCCGTAGTCCTCGCGTTGTGCAGAGGCACGCAGCCGCCGGGTACCTACTGACTTTCGTCGGTGCCCGAGGGTGCTGACTTCGTGAAACGCCTCGCGCGGGACCGGGTGTGGGGGCTCCCGTCGGGCGGGAATGTTGACCATGGATTCCGAAAATCTCCCCGCAGGGGAAGCAACGAACGCAGAACAGAACTCCACGGAGGCGGTGAAGAAGCCCGCCAGGTCGCGACGCCGTATCGCGTCCGCCCCTGCCGGCGCACCGACTCCGGTGGCCGAGACTCCGGCCGCACCTGAAGCCCCCGCGGCTGACGCCGGGGAAGCCCCCGCGAAGACCACCACGCGTCGTCGTCCGTCCCGGGCGAAGGCCGCCGTCGCGGAAGAGTCCGCCCCGGCTGCACCGGCAGCAGAGCCCGCCGCCGCGAGCACTGAAGCGCCGGCGAAGGCGCCTGCCCGCAAACGCGCGCCCCGCAAGGCCACCGCTCCGACCGCGTCGCCGGAGCCCCGCGCCGAGGCCGAGACGGCTCCGGCGGTCGTGGAAGCCCCGGCCGCTGAAGCTCCCAAGACGTCCACCCGTAAGGCGCCCGCTCGCCGCCGCAAGGCAGCCGACGCCGCGGCCGCGGAGCCCCGGCAGCCTGAGGCCGCTGCCGCCCCGGCCGTGGAGAACGTGGCGGCCGAGACGGTGGCCGCTGAGGCTCCGGCGCAGGTCACGAACCAGCAGGACACGAGCCGGCAGGACGCCAATAGCCAGGGCTCGCGGTCGTCGCGTGGCCGCCAGCAGGCCGACCGGTCCAAGGGTGCTCGCGCCGAAGGCGGTCGCCCCCAGAATTCCCGGAGCCGAAACGCCCGTTCGCAGAACGCCTCCGCGGCCGCCACGGATCGCGCCGCCGAACGGCAGCCCGCCGCTCCGGCAGCCGAGGAGACGGCCGCGCCGGTCCGCCGTCGCCGGGTGAGCAAGTACAAGGCGGCGCCGCAGGCGGTCGAGGCCGAGGTCACCGAGCCGGCCGAGTCCGCTCAGGAGTCCGGTGCCCCCGCGCAGGCCACGGAGCCGGCCGAGGCCGTGCGGATCGTCGCCCCCGAGCCGGTGCCCGCCGAGGAGACTGCCCCTGCCGAGACTGCCCCTGCCGAGAAAGCCGCGGAGCCTGCCGCCGCGGTCGAGGCCTCCACGGACGCCGTCACTGAGGAGTCGGCCGAGGAGACCTCCTCGGTCTCCGGCCTCTTCCTGGCCCCCGCAGATGTGACGTCCGTGCTCTTCCACGCCCCTGATCTGTCGCTGGCCTTCCCGGAAGGCGAGGAGACCGAGGACGGCGAGGATGAGGAGGACGAGGACGACTCCACCGAGGGCGCCGGCAGCCGCTCGCGCCGCCGTCGTCGCGGCCGTTCGCGTGGCCGCAGCGGCGAAGGCGCTGAGGAGGCGTCGCCGGCCGAAGAGGACACGGAGGAGAGCGACGGCGTGACGTCGCGCCGCCGTCGTCGTCGCCGCCGGGGCGATCAGGACCTCGAACTGACCGGCGGCCTGGACGACGATCCGCCCAACACGGTCACCCGGGTCCGCGCGCCGCGCACGCCGTCGGAGACCGTCAGCAACAAGGTCACCAGTGTGAAGGGCTCCACCCGCCTGGAGGCCAAGAAGCAGCGCCGTCGTGAGTCCCGTGAGTCGGGCCGCCGTCGCCAGGTCATCACCGAGGCCGAGTTCCTGGCGCGCCGCGAGTCCGTGGACCGCCAGATGGTGGTCCGCCAGAAGGACGACCGCATCCAGATCGCCGTCCTCGAGGACGGCGTGCTCGCCGAGCACTTCGTCTCCAAGACCCAGCAGGACTCCCTGATCGGCAACGTGTACCTGGGCAAGGTCCAGAACGTGCTGCCGAGCATGGAAGCCGCCTTCGTCGACATCGGGCGCGGCCGCAACGCCGTGCTGTACGCGGGTGAGGTCAACTGGGACAGCGTGTCGCTGGAGGGCAAGCCGCGCCGCATCGAGAATGCGCTGAAGTCGGGCGACTCCGTGCTGGTCCAGGTCAGCAAGGACCCGATCGGCCACAAGGGCGCCCGCCTGACGAGCCAGATCTCCCTCCCGGGCCGCTACCTGGTGTACGTGCCGGGCGGTTCCATGACGGGCATCTCGCGCAAGCTGCCCGACGTCGAGCGCAACCGTCTCAAGCGCATCCTCAAGGACCGTCTGCCGGAGAACGCCGGCGTGATCGTCCGCACCGCGGCGGAAGGCGCCTCGGAGGAGGAGCTGACCAACGACATCAACCGTCTCCGCGCCCTCTGGGAGTCCATCGAGTCCCAGACCGGCTCCACCAAGGTCCTGGCCCCCGAGCTGCTCTACGGCGAGCCGGACCTGACCATCAAGGTGGTCCGTGACGTCTTCAACGAGGACTTCTCGAAGCTGATCGTCTCCGGCGAGGAGGCGTGGGACACCATCGAGGCCTACGTGACGTACGTGGCCCCGGATCTGGTGGGCCGCCTGGAGAAGTGGACCGACGCGAAGGACATCTTCTCCGCGTGGCGCATCGACGAGCAGATCCACAAGGCGCTGGACCGCAAGGTCTTCCTGCCGTCCGGCGGTTCGCTCGTGATCGACCGGACCGAGGCCATGACCGTGGTCGACGTCAACACCGGCAAGTTCACGGGCAGTGGCGGAAACCTGGAGGAGACCGTCACCAAGAACAACCTGGAGGCGGCCGAGGAGGTCGTGCGCCAGCTCCGCCTGCGGGACATCGGCGGCATCATCGTGATCGACTTCATCGACATGGTGCTCGAATCCAACCGCGACCTGGTGCTCCGCCGCCTGGTCGAGTGCCTGGGCCGTGACCGGACCAAGCACCAGGTGGCCGAGGTGACGTCGCTGGGTCTCGTCCAGATGACCCGCAAGCGGATGGGCACCGGCCTCCTGGAGGTCTTCGGTGAGCAGTGTGAGCACTGTGCCGGCCGCGGCGTCATCACGCATGACGAGCCCCTGGACACCCGCCGTCCCACCGGCCACTTCGAGCACCAGCACGGCGTGCGTCCGGAGACCCCGCAGCAGCCGAGCGCCCGATCGGAGCGCAAGCGCCGCCGTGGACGTTCCAGCGCTGCGACGGTGGAGGAGACTCCCGCGCAGCAGCCGGCTCCGGAGCACGACGACGAGGACAAGGCCGCGAAGGCCGCCGCCACCCGTGCGGTGCTCGCCAACATCGCTGCCGCGGCTCACGCCGCGCATTCCCACGATGGGGAACACGGTCACGAAGGCTCTGAGGACGACCAGACGGATCGTCCGGCGGCCGTCCTGACCATCGGCGGCGAAGTGGTCGAACTGCCCCTGGGCCAGGTTGAGGAGACCGTTCAGGAGCCGGCGCCCGTGCTGAGCCTGGATGCCCTCGCAGCGGCCTTCGACAGCATCGGCGGCCCGTCGGCCCCCGTGACGGCGGCTCCGGCTCAGGAAGCCGCTCCGGCTCAGGAACCGGCAGCGGAGCAGGCGGCTCCCGCCGCGGAGGCCCGCGAGGACAAGGCCCCTCAGGCTTCACGTCCCGCGCGCCGTCCTCGTGCGTCCCGCCGGGCTCAGAGTGCCGTCGGCGCCTCGGATGTCCAGCAGGTGGAGGTGACCGCGGCTCAGGAGAGCGGGTCCGTTCGCAGGGCGTCCGTGCAGGCCGGGCAGGCGCGGGACAAGGGTCCCAGCGGCGAGGAGCCGCTGGTGCTCGGTGTCGGCGTGCCCGCATCCGAGCTGTGAGTCCGGCCGTCTTCGGACGGCTGGACGTGGTCGAAGACCGTCTGCGGACGGCATGTGACCGCTGAAGCACCTGACAGGAGGGGGCGTGGCGAATGCCGCGCCCCCTCCTGTATTACATTGGGGGCACATCCCCGATTGGAGTTCCGCCATGACCCGTGTCCCCGTCGCATCGTCGCTCCTGCCGACGGAGGTTCCGCCCCGGCCGCGGGTGCTCAGCATCGCCGGATCCGATCCGAGCGGGGGAGCCGGCATCCAGGCGGATCTCAAGAGCATCGCGGCCAACGGCGGCTACGGCATGGCGGCGATCACGGCGCTGACGGCCCAGAACACCCAGGGAGTCCGAGGGGTGCACGTCCCGCCCGTGGAGTTCCTGGCGCAGCAGCTCGAGGCGATCAGCGACGACATCACCGTCGACGCCGTGAAGATCGGCATGCTCGGCAATGCCGCGGTCATCGACACCGTCAGCTCGTGGCTGGAACAGCATCGGCCACCGGTCGTGGTCCTGGATCCGGTCATGGTGGCCAGCAGCGGGGACCGGCTCCTGGATGCCGCAGCGGAGGCCGCCTTGGAGCGCCTGCTCGGCCTGGCCGACGTCGTGACCCCCAACATCCCCGAACTGGCCGTGCTGCTGGGGGAGAGCCCTGCGGTCGACTGGGAGACGGCCCTGGAACAGGGCAAGCGCCTCGCCGCCGCCCACGGGGTGTCCGTGCTGGTCAAGGGTGGTCATCTGGAGGGCGAGACGGCCTGGGATGCGCTCGTGGATCTGAGCGGCCGGTCGGTCTCTGACGTCACAGTGTTCGAGGGTCCTCGCGTGGAGACACTGAACACTCACGGGACCGGTTGCTCGCTCTCCTCCGCCGTGGCGACGCTGCTGGGCGCCGGGCACGACTCGGAGCATGCCGTGCGCCAGGCGAAGGCCTGGCTTCTCGAGGCCATCAAGACCTCGTCCGAGCTCCAGGTGGGCCATGGGCACGGACCGGTGAACCACTTCCACCACGGGGTCCTCGCGGGCGCCCGCAGCCAGGCGGCTTACGCCGGGGAACTATGGACCGCCGCCGCAGCGGATCTGGAACGGATCCATGCGCTGCCCTTCATCGAGCAGCTGGGAACGGGAAGTCTGGCGGAAGCGGACTTCGCCTACTACCTGGCGCAGGACGCCCTGTACCTCAACGCGTACTCGCGCGTGCTGGCCGCTGCGAGCACGCTGGCCCCCACGGAGGCCGAGCAGGCCTTCTGGGCCAAGGGCGCCCGCGAATGCCTGGAAGTGGAGGCCGAGCTGCACCGCACATGGCTCGTCGGCCGCGAGGTCAGCCTGACTCCCGGTCCGGAGACGCGTCAGTATGTGGACCACCTGCTCGCCCGCGCCGCCGAGGGGGACTACGCCGTCCTGGTCGCCGCCGTACTGCCCTGCTACTGGCTCTACGCCGAAGTGGGCGCCACGCTGTTCCGTGAGTTCGAGGAGGCGGGTGCGCCGGTCAGCCACCCCTACGCGGTGTGGCTCCGCAGCTACTCGGATCCGGCCTTCGCCGAGTCCACTCGGCAGGCCATCGCCTGGACCGCCCAGGCGGCCCGGCAGGCCGGTCCGGCCCGCTGGGCCCGGATGCAGGAGGCGTTCGCGGTGTCCTCCGGCTTCGAGGTGGACTTCTTTGACGCGCCGCGCCGACGTGGTCCGCGGAGTGCGCCCGGTATCCGCTAGACTTTTATGTCGGGAAAGGCGCCACGTGGGGCATACCACGTTCGGCGCCCTGTGGACCAGCCTCATTTGCAGCGAGGGTGAGGACTAGCGTAAGCTAGACCTTCGGTGCTAACGCCAACCCATGGGTATTGCGGGAAGATCCTGAAGAGGAATCGCCCGGACTCCTTTATCGGCCCCTTATCGTAGGGTCCGACGGCGCAGAGGCACAGCCAGGACCTGATGGGAGATTTCCCTCTGGTCCGGCACGCAAACTTAGTAAGAATCGTCGAGAGAAGTGAGTTCCCAAGTGGTGTACGCGATTGTCCGCGCCGGCGGCCGTCAAGAAAAGGTCTCGGTTGGAGACTTCGTAACCCTGAACCGCGTCGCCGGTGAAGTGGGTGGCACCATCGAGCTGCCTGCCCTCCTGCTGGTGGATGGTGACAAGCTCACCACGAAGGCTGCCGATCTGGCCAAGGTCAAGGTCACTGCCGAGATCCTGGAAGACCTGCGCGGCAAGAAGATCGTCATCCAGAAGTACAAGAACAAGACCGGTTACAAGAAGCGTCAGGGTCACCGTCAGGAACTGACCCGCGTCAAGATCACCGGCATCAAGTAAGACCCTTCACGGGATTACTTCTACCTAGAAGGCAGGCATAAGGCATGGCACATAAGAAGGGCGCGAGTTCCACTCGCAACGGTCGCGATTCGAACGCTCAGTACCTCGGTGTGAAGCGCTTCGGTGGTCAGGTCGTCTCCGCTGGTGAGATCCTGGTCCGTCAGCGTGGCACCCACTTCCACCCCGGCAACGGTGTTGGCCGTGGCAAGGACGACACCCTGTTCGCCCTGACGCCCGGTGCTGTCGAGTTCGGCACCCGCCGTGGACGCCGCGTTGTCAACGTGGTGGCCGCAGCCGCTGAGTGATCAGTCGCACACTTTCGATGGGGCGGGCCTGAGGCCCGCCCCATCGGCGTTTAACATCCCGACCAGGCTCTGGCCGGGACCATAGAATCATTGTGGAAGCCGCGCGTCGACGCGGATCTTCGACAGCAGAACAAAGGAGAACCAGTGGCGAGCTTTGTGGACCGTGTGGTCCTGCACGTCTCCGGCGGCAATGGGGGACACGGTTGTGTCTCCGTCCATCGGGAGAAGTTCAAGCCACTGGGTGGTCCCGACGGCGGCAACGGCGGCAATGGCGGAGACGTGGTGCTCCGGGTCGATCCGCAGGTCACCACTCTCCTCGAGTACCACCACTCGCCGCACCGCCATGCGGGCAATGGCGGACCCGGCATGGGCGACTGGCGCGGCGGCAAGGCCGGCGAAACCCTCGTGCTCTCCGTCCCCGAGGGCACGGTCGTCAAGGACCGCGACGGCGCCGTGCTGGCCGACCTCGTGGAGCCCGGCACCGAGTTCATCGCCGCAGCCGGTGGCATCGGCGGCCTGGGCAACTCCTCGCTCGCTTCGCAGCGCCGCAAGGCGCCCGGCTTCGCCCTCCTCGGCATCGAGGGGGAGCAGCGGGACATCGTCCTGGAGCTGAAGTCGATCGCCGACGTCGCGCTGGTCGGGTTCCCGTCCGCAGGCAAGTCGAGCCTCATCGCCGCCATGTCCGCAGCGCGCCCGAAGATCGCGGACTACCCGTTCACCACCCTGGTCCCGAACCTCGGCGTCGTACAGGCCGGCGATGTCCGGTTCACCATCGCCGATGTGCCTGGTCTGATCGAGGGCGCGAGCGAGGGCAAGGGCCTCGGCCACAACTTCCTCCGTCACGTGGAGCGCTGTGCCGCCATCGTGCACGTGCTGGACTGCGGCTCCTTGGAGTCGGACCGTGATCCGCTGAGCGATCTGGACATCATCGAGCGGGAACTCGAGCGTTACGCCGTGGACATGGCGTACGGCGACGGAGAGGTCATCCCGCTCAACGAGCGTCCCCGCATCGTCGCGCTGAACAAGGTCGACCTGCCCGACGGCAAGGACATGGCCGAATTCGTGCGTCCCGACCTGGAGGCCCGCGGCTACCGCGTCTTCGAGGTGTCCGCCACGAGCCACGAGGGCCTCCGGACCCTCGGCTTCGCGATGGCTGAGCTGGTCCAGGAGGCTCGCGATCGGCTCGCCGTCGCGGCGCCCGTGGTGGCCCTGACCGTCCTCCGGCCCCGCGCGGTCAATGAGACCGGCTTCGTCATCCGCCGCGAGGAACGCAATCTGGAGCCGCTGTTCCGCGTCCGTGGCGAGAAGCCCGAACGCTGGGTCAAGCAGACCGACTTCGAGAACGAGGAGGCCATCGGCTACCTCGCGGACCGCCTGGCCAAGCTCGGCGTGGAGACGGAACTGTTCAAGATGGGCGCCAAGCCCGGTGACACCGTGGTGATCGGCGACGACAGCGGTGTCGTGTTCGACTGGGAGCCGACCATGGCCGCCGGCGCGGAACTGCTCGCGTCGCCGCGTGGCACGGACATCCGTATCGCCGACGCCGAGACGAGCTCGCGTCCCACGCGCGCCCAGAAGCGTGAGGAGCAGCAGGAACGCCGCGACGCCAAGGCCGCCGCCCGAGCCGAGCTGGAAGCGGAGCGCAAGGCCGGCATCTGGACCGAGTCCTCACAGGGGCGCCGGCAGGACAAGGCCGCCGCCGTCGAACGTGACATCCTCTCCGCCGAAGGCCTGGGTGACGAGGACGAGGCATGAGCCTCGCACCGCTCACGCAGGAGGGCCGCGCCGTCCTGCGTGACGCCAAGCGCGTGGTGGTCAAGGTGGGCTCGTCCTCGCTGACCAGCATTCAGGGCGGGATCTCCGAGGAATCGGTGCTCGCCCTCGTGGAGGCCCTGGCGGAGCGCCGCAACGGCGGCACCGAGGTCATCCTCGTGTCCTCGGGCGCCATCGCCGCGGGCCTGGCCCCCCTGGGCCTGGCGCGCCGTCCGCGCGATCTCGCCACCCAGCAGGCCGCCGCGAGCGTCGGACAGGGACGGCTCATGTCGCGCTACACCCAGGCGTTCTCGGTGCACGGCATCACCGTCAGCCAGGTGCTGCTCACGGCGGAGGACCTGGTCCGCCGCACGCAGCATGCCAATGCCTTCCGGGCTCTGGACCGGCTGCTGAATCTCGGCGTGGTGCCGATCGTCAATGAGAACGACACCGTGGCCACCCACGAGATCCGCTTCGGCGACAATGATCGTCTCGCCGCGCTGGTGGCCCACCTCGTGCGGGCCGATGCTCTGCTGCTCCTCTCCGACGTCGACTCCGTATATGACGGTCCGCCGAAGGACGGTGCGCGCCGCATCGCCGAGGTGCGCGGCCCGGAGGACCTCGCCGGCGTCGTGGTCGGGAGCGCCGGCAAGGCGGGCGTCGGCACCGGGGGCATGGCCACTAAGGTGCAGGCCGCGAGCATCGCGGCCGGGTCCGGCATCCCCGCGCTCGTGACGTCCACGGCCAACGCCCAGGCCGCCCTGCAGGGCGAGGACGTGGGGACGTGGTTCTCCGTCCAGGGCGACAGGAAACCCATCCGTCTGCTCTGGCTGGCGCATCTGGCTACCGCACGCGGTGAGATCGTGCTCGACGACGGCGCGGTGCGGGCCGTGACGCGGAACCACCGCTCGCTGCTGCCGGCGGGGATCACCGCCGTGCGCGGTGAATTCGAGGCCGGCGACCCGGTGGACCTGGTCGATCCCGCCGGAACCGTGGTGGCTCGCGGGCTCGTGAATTACTCCGTGGAGGAGCTGCCTCGGATGCTCGGGCGGTCCACCAAGGAGCTGGCGCGCGAGCTGGGCCACGAATATGAACGCGAAGTGGTTCATGTTGACGACCTGGTCGTCCTCTGAGGCGGACACTGGCCTAAACTTGTCGCATGACTGACACCGCTCTTTCCACCGGCCTCGACGACGCGCAGCTGCACGGCGTCGAAGCCGCGGTCCACGCGATCGCCGACCGGGCACGCACCGCGTCCCGCCGGATCGCCCGTGCCACCCGGGCACGGAAGGACGAAGCGCTGCGAGCGATCGCCGCAGCGCTTCTGGACCACGAGCCACGCATCCTCGCCGCGAACGCCCAGGATGTGGAGCGCGGCCGGGGCAACGGCACGTCCAAGGCGATGCTGGACCGCCTGAGCCTGACTCCCGCGCGCATCCAGGGCCTCGCCGACGCGCTGGAGAACCTCGCCTCCCAGCCCGATCCCGTGGGGACCGTGGTCCGCGGCCAGACCCTGCCGAACGGCCTGCGCCTGCGCCAGGTCAACGTGCCCATGGGCGTGGTGGCGGCCATCTACGAAGCCCGCCCCAACGTGACCGTGGACATCGCCGGGCTCGCGCTCAAAGCCGGGAACGCCGTGATCCTCCGTGGCGGCTCGGCTGCCGCCAGCACCAACGAGGCACTCGTGGAAGTCCTGAGGGACGCCCTGGACTCCGTCGGTCTGCCCGCGGACGCCATTCAGACCATCGACGCCTACGGCCGTGACGGCGCCAACGTGCTCATGCGGGCGCGTGGGCGTGTGGACGTCCTCATCCCGCGCGGCGGCCGTGAGCTGATCCAGACCGTGGTGCAGAACTCCGCCGTTCCCGTCATCGAGACGGGCGAAGGCAATGTGCACATCTACATCGACGAGTCCGCCTCCGAGGACATGGCCGTCGAGATCCTCCTCAACGCCAAGACTCAGCGTCCGAGCGTCTGCAACACCGTGGAGACCCTCCTGGTGCACTCGCACTCGACCGTGCTTCCCGCCGTGGCACGTGCCCTGCGCGACGCCGGCGTGCGGCTCCACGTCGACGGGCGGGTCGCGGCGCTGCTGCCTCCGGGCGAGGACGTCTCGGCCGCCACGGACGAGGACTGGGGCACGGAGTACATGGACCTCGACCTCGCGGTGGCGATGGTGGACACCCTCGACGAGGCGCTGGAGCACATCCGCACCTGGAGCACGGGCCACACGGAAGCGATCCTGACGAACGATCTGCGCAATGCGGAGAAGTTCATCGCGGAGATCGATTCCGCAGCGGTGATCGTGAACGCCTCGACCCGTTTCACGGACGGCGGCGAGTTCGGGCTGGGCGCCGAGGTGGGCATCTCCACGCAGAAGCTCCACGCCCGCGGGCCGATGGGCCTGGGGGAGCTGACCACCACCAAGTGGATCGTCCAGGGCGAAGGGCAGACCCGCGCCTGAGTGCGGGTAGGATTGAACAACGTCACGGCGGCAGCGTCGCTGGTCGCCCCCGGAGTGATCCGGGAAGAAGCACTGTGAAGGGAACACCATGTTGGCTCAGCTGGCCACCACTGTAATCCAGGCAGCCGCCGAGGGCGGCCACGAAGAGCTCGCTCCGCTGATCGCCCCGCCGTTCGTGGTGGGCGGCGTGATGATGGCGATCCTGCTGACGCTTCTCTTCATCACCGTGTCCTACAGCAATCTGGGCAACCGTCACGACGCCGTCGAGGAACACGCTGATCCGCACCGTCAGCACACCAACAAGCACGATCACAGCCACCAGGGACACTGACATTCCCAGCGGCACCCAGGAGCCGCGCCGTCACCGCCTCGGGGTGATGGGTGGCACCTTTGATCCGATCCACCATGGGCACTTGGTGGCCGCCAGTGAGGTGGCCGCCAAGTTCCATTTGGACGAAGTGGTCTTCGTCCCCACCGGCGAGCCCTGGCAGAAAGCCAAGAAGAAGGTCAGCCCGGCCGAACACCGTTATCTCATGACGGTGATCGCCACGGCCTCGAATCCGCGCTTCACCGTCAGCCGTGTCGACATCGACCGTGCAGGTCCCACCTACACGATCGACACGCTCCGGGATCTCCACCGTCTGCGTCCGGGCTCCGACCTGTTCTTCATCACGGGTGCCGATGCCATGGCCCAGATCGTCTCCTGGAAGGACTCCGAGGAACTCTGGAAGCTGGCTCACTTCGTGGGCGTCACCCGGCCCGGGCACGAACTCGACGCCCTGGGCCGTGAGGATGTCAGCCTCCTGGAGGTGCCGGCCATGGCGATCTCCTCCACGGATTGCCGCGCCCGCGTGGCCGAGGGAAATCCGGTGTGGTACCTCGTGCCGGACGGTGTTGTGCAGTACATTGCCAAGTACGGCCTGTACGAACGCGATGCGGCATCTTCTGTCCCGGGGAACCCTGACGTGCTGCCGTCCGTTCCTTCACGGGGACGCTGAACACTTGAACGGCGGGGCGGGCCTTTCGCGGGCACCCCGCACCATTGAACGGAACTGGATGATTAACTGATGAGTCAGGAAGAGCAGCCTTTCCGCACACGACGAGAACTGCGTGAGGCGCGCGAGCGGGCAACGGTGCAGACCACCGCTGCGGACTCGCCGACTCCTGACGCTCAGCAGGACGAGCCCACGGGAGGCGGCTCAGTCGCGCCCGCGGCCGACAACGCCGACAAGCCAGTTCGGACTCCCGCGGCAAGCGGGCAGACCGCCCCTCCCACGGGCCGCACGCGCCGCGTCGCCGAAGGTCCGATCGACGCCGAGCCGGTACGTACGGAACGCAGCTCGCAGCTGCGGGCGCGGGACCGCGCCGCGCTCCGGGCCATCAAGGATCTCGCGGAGAAGGAAGAACAGCTCAGCGGTGGCACGCCCACCCGCAGGCAGCGACGGCTCCAGGAACTGGCCCTCGAGACGAGGCAACGGCCCGTGGTGCCGATGCCCCCGTCCGACGGCGCCGGGCCTGGACAGAGCGGTTCGGGCGATGAAGGCACAGGGCGCCCCGCTATGGGCGTCAGCCTCGGCCCAGTCCCCGGCACTGGAGCGGTGCGAGTCGTCCCGAAGAGCGCGGGGGAGCCCCTTCCCGAGGACATGAGCCTCGAGGAGGCGCTGGCGGAGCGTGAGCGGTTCACCGCCCAGGCCCAGGAGTACTTCGCGAAGCTCGCCGAGAACCCCGGCGCGGCTCCCGGCGAGGTGGACCAGGACGTCCTGGCCGAGCAGATCGCCATGGCGGAACGCGCCGCGATCCTCAACCAGCGCGCGCAGCGCAAGGAAGAGCTCGCCCGGGAGGCGGAGAACGCCAAAGCCGGACCCAAGCCTTCCTTCGCTCCGGCCACCGCCCACAATCTCGGGGCCGTGTCCCGGGAGGAGACGGTCGAGGTGCCCGGTGTGGCCCACCCCGTCATCAAGGCTCCGACCACTCAGGTCCAGATCCCGGTGCCGCCCCGCAAGCCGCAGAAGCCGGCGGCCGCCCCGACCGCGCCCGGGCCGGGCGAGGAAATTGCGCCTGAGACGGTCCAGGTGCAGCGTGTGCCCGCACCGGGTTCGGAGTCCGTCGAGCCGGAGACGAGGGCGACGACGGCGGCAGCTCAGCCGGAGGCCCCCGTGCCGGGTTCGGCGAACCACGGGAAGAAGGGCGGCAAGGGGCGCAAGCCCGGACGCCGCGCACAGCTGCTGGCTCAGGCGGAGGCCCTCGCCAGCGCCGGAGAGACTGAGGGGGAGGCGGCCGGCGTCGTCGTTCCTGCGGCCGATGGTCCGGCGCCGGAGACGCAGAATCTCGGCAAGGTCTTCACCCCGACGGTTCCGGTGGCCGCGCCCGTGACGGTGGCGGAGCCCGCGCCCGCGCCGCGCGATGCGGCCCGGCAGACACCCGTCAAGCCTGCGGCCGCGCCGCAGGCTGCGCCTGGCGCTGTGGCCGTGGAATCGCGTCCGGTCGCCGCGCGGGACGCACATGGTCTGGACCCGCTGGACGTAGGCACGGCCGGCGTGCATGTCGCCACGCGGCTGCGGCTGTTGTACTGGGGTGTGCTGGCGCTGGGCGGCGTGGCGCTGGTGGTCGGTGTGATCCTGGCCATCTCCGCCGGTGGCCGCTGACCGCAGGGATTAGAATTGAATGATGCTGGCATCCGTCCAGCGGCAACTGTGTGTGACAAAGGAGACCTGTGAGCGCTAGCTCTTCCGCGATTGAAACGGCCCGACTGATCGGCAAGGCAGCTGATGACAAGCAGGCCGAGGAGATCCTGGCTCTGGACGTCAGTGAGCGCATGCCGTTCTCCGACATCTTCGTCATCGCCTCCGCCGCTTCCGAACGGCAGGTCAAGTCCATCGCCGACGAGATCGAGGAGCAGCTGATCGCCAGCGGCCGCAAGATCCTCCGTCAGGAAGGCCGCGCGGCCGGTCGGTGGATCCTCCTGGACTTCTCCGATGTGATCGTCCATGTCCAGCACGGCGAAGAGCGCGTCTTCTATGCGCTGGAACGCCTCTGGCAGGATTGCCCCGTGGTGGATCTCGAACTTCCGGAGCACTCCGCCGCCGCGAGCGATGAGGACGAAGCCAGCGCCTGAACGGCCCGCTGATTTGCTGCTCATCCGGCTGATGGTCTACACTGGATGAGTTGCCCCGGCCGGGAAAGCAGGCTTGATCGGCGGGGTGGACAAGTGAATACGGGGGTATGGCGCAGTTGGTAGCGCGTCTGCATGGCATGCAGAAGGTCAGGGGTTCGAATCCCCTTACCTCCACAGATGAAGGGCCGGTCGAGAGACCGGCCCTTCGGCGTTTCCGGGGTCGGCCTCTGCGGCGCACGACGCTTGCGGCACAAGGGGTCTTGCGCAGGCGGTCCTGCCCGCGAAGACTGAAGGCATGATCGGAAGCCTGAGTGGAATCGTCATCGACTGCCCTGACCCTCGCGTCCTCGCCCCCTTCTACGAAGCGCTGCTGGGCGCGTCGAGGACTTATGAGGACGAGGAGTGGATCTCGCTGGACCTGGGTCCGGGCCTGCCGTCCCTGGACCTGCAGCGGACCGAGAAGTTCCACGCACCGGACTGGACCTCTGGAGATCCCGCTCAGCAGCTTCACCTGGACGTGCGCGTGGAGGACTTCGAGGAGGGCGAAGCGGCGGTTCTCGCCGCTGGCGCGACCCTTCTGGAGGGGTCTGAGGACCACCCGGGGTTCCGCGTCTACGCAGATCCCGTCGGACACCCCTTCTGCCTGGTCCGGCCCCGAAGCGACAGCTGAGGCGCCACGGTCAGTCCTGTTCGTCGGCCTCGGCCAGAGCGTCGGCGAAGTCATGGGCCTCGCTGCACACCAGGAAGCTGACCGTCTCCACCGCATCGTCGACGAGATCGGGGTAGGCGGACCTGACCGCCGATTGGGCCGACTCCTTGATGCGGTTCCACTCACGCCGTCGTTGTTCGCCCTGCTCTCCGCCGTCCCAGCCCGGTGACATCGGCATGCCGGAAGTCGCGCGCTCGGCGACAGCGATGACTTCGAGGACCTGCGGCAGGAGTTCGGGCTCGACGGCGGAGGAGTGGCGCGCGGGTGTCTTCCCTCCCTGCGCATAGCGTCCGGTGTACTTCAGCAGCGCCGCGTCGAGCGGACCGAGACGGACACCTCGCGCGGCCCGCCGCTGATCGGCGTCGTACTCCCACATGCGGTTCCAGTCGGAGTATTGCGTGGCGGTGCGGACGGCGTCCTTGACCTTGCCGCGCTCCAGCGGTGGGATGTCGGCGCCCTGGGCGACGAGCTGTCGTTTGTCCCACGGGATGCGACGGAACAGCGCGTCGATCTCCTGAGGCGTCCCGAACAGGATCGGGTCGAGGAGGGCCATTGCCGCAGGAGTCTTGAGCGGGCCTTTGATCCCGGCGTCGTAACAGAGCGGCAGGAACGCGCTCCAGAGCAGGAGGTGACGTTCCAGGTCGTGCTGGATGACCTCGAGCTGGGGCTCGGTGAGGGGAATGCTGAACTCGCGAGGGTCATGGTTGGCATCGGCTCCACCTACGATGCGGAGGCTGAGAGCTCCGCCCTCTCGGATGGCGGTCGGCATCCAGGGGTCTCTGCTGAAGACGACGGTCATGGAGCGCTCCTCATGGTGCCGGCCGGGAGTGGTGGGCGGGTACAGCAAACCCCGGAAACATCCCTTAAAGCAAGAGGTGCGGCCAGTGACCGCACCTCCCCCCAATCCAGCTTCGCTGACAGATCAACCGAGCTCGGTTGGTGGTATCAACGCTCTTAGTCTATTCCTGGACCAGGAAGTAAACAAACCGTTCAGCCGGTTTTGCACCATATGATCGTATTGTTATCTCCCGGTGATCTTCGTCCGGTACCAGGCCCAATCGGCGGCATCCGGCAAGGGATCGGCCTCTGAATTCCACCCCGTGACGTCGCGAAGCCCGGCCCCCGAATACCAGTGGTCCCGCGTGACCAGGTCCACTTGATGAGCGGTGAATCCGGCCTTCGTCAGGGCGTCGCGTCCCACGTCCTCGGGCCCGAACGCCGGGGCGGGGAGGCGCAGTTCGGCGGAGACCTTCGTCAGCAATTCCGCTGCCGTGACCGGTCGCGATCCGACAGCGTGGAAGGCCCGTCCATGATGTTTCGGTGAAAGGGCGAGGCGAGCAGCCATTTCTCCCAGTTCTCTCACTCCGATGAGCGATAACAATGCCGACCCATCGCCCGGCCAAACCCTGGTCCGGAGCATTTTCACCAGGCCTGGAATGAACCATTGGTCGCCGGCGCCGAAAACCAGATTCGGCCTGATGACGGTGCCGCCGCTGTGAAGAACCATGCGGTCGGCTTCCGCTCGCGCGGCGCTGACCGGAGACTGTGGGGAATAGGTGCGGTCCATTTCGGTGATGCCGTGGTGCGGACCGCTGCCGTACACGCTCGTGGTGCTGAGGTATACGAAGCGGTCGACACCGTGTCGGCGGCATTCCGTCAGAAAGTTCGCCGTGCCCTGACGATTGATCTCGTCCGCCAGCCGTGGATCCGCCCCGACGTACGAGGCGGCATGGATCACCACGTCGACGCCGCCGAGCGCCTTCGCGAGGCTGTGAGGGTCTCTGAGGTCGCCGGGGACGGTGATAGCGTGTGAGGCGAGGGGACTCTCTGACGGATTCCGTGACAGTACGGTGAGCCGAACGCCCTCGGCGCCCAGGAGCGAAGCCGCGATCCGGCTTCCGATGAAGCCCGTGGAACCCACCAGGAGGATCGCCGTCGGACCATCCACATCCCGGTGCGCCGTCTTGCCCGCCCCGGCGGTTGGGTCTTTCATAGAGACAAGTATTCCTCCTGACCCCACGACGAAAGGTCCTCCTCCGCAATGCAGCAGCGGGCCATCGAAACCCGGAGTTCCGTCATCGAAGGTGCTTCAAAGGTTTTTGAAAGCGCTGGATACGGCAACGCCAGCCTCAGCGAGATCTCCACGCAGTCGGAGGTCACCAAAGGCGCGTTGTATTTCCATTTCAAGTCGAAGGAGGAGATCGCCCTCGCGGTGATCGAGGCTCAGCACACTCGGTCGCGTGACGCGGGGGACAAAGTCACCGCCCTCGGGCAGAAGGCGCTGCCCACCATCATCGAACTCTGCCGCGTGTTCGGTCAGCAGTTGCTCGACGACGTCGTGGTCAGGGCCGGCATCCGCCTCACCTTCGAAGCCTCCGCCTTCGACGCCGACGTCACCGGGCCATATCAGGACTGGATCGACACCATGGCTTTTCTGGCGTCCCAGGCCCAGGCTGAGGGCGATATCCGCGACGATGTCGACGCGGCTGATTTCGCGCGGTACCTCGTGGCGTCCTTCACCGGGGTGCAGATGGTCTCCAACGTCTTGACGGGACGCGCGGACGTCATGGAGAGGATCCGTCAGATGTGGGCCTTCATGCTGCCGGCCATCGCCACGGATCTCCGGCGATGGGACACTCACGAGCTGTTCGCCCCTCAGGCATAGAGGCCTCTGAACGACATCAAGGTGGTATCACCCGCCGTGATCTCGACGTGGGCGGTTCCAGCCTCGAGGATCACGACGTTCACGGCCGCCTGATACCAGAGCTCCACGATGTGGTTGAACTCTGCGGCGAAACTCTCCAGATCGACGTCGGGCCGTCCCTCCGCCACACGGATCGCCTGGCGTGCGGCCTCCACCAGGAGCATTCCCGGGACGTGATCGAGAGGATGGTCGAAGAACACGGGGTGGGCGATGTCGACCACCAAGGGCCAGCTGGACGGCTCCTGGGAGGCTCCCAGCAGCACATGCCGGCCGTCCCCGTGCCCCACCTGTGCGGCATCGAGGGCGCGGGCGGGCCGTGGACCCGGCGGCTCGGGTGAGACTTGGGACCGGAAACGCTGGTAGGTTCGCGCGTCCAGGATCCGTGCGGCGGCCGAGCCGGTTCCGATCCTGAGGTTTCCGGACATGAAGCGCGCCGAGACCTCCAGCGAGGTGAACATGCCGGCGCGCTCCTGGGACCGGACCACATCCAGGCCGACGGTCACTTCGGTGGGCCGTTGGGGGTCACGGTCGAAAGGCGAGACCTCCAAAACCAGGTGGGGCATGAGGAACTTGCGGTCCAGGGGGACCCCGCTGCTGTGGGCGAGCAGGATCACCGACTGCCGCAGAGTCTCCGCGAGGAGCATGGAATCAGGGCGACCGCCGGGGCCGCGGTAGAACACGTGCCAGCGGGGCCATTGAGCGCCCACGACGAAGTGATTCTCGTCCAGCCGCTGAATCTCCGTCAGCAGGACCTCCGACAATGAGGTCTTGTGGACGAGCTCCCGTGGCACGGTGGCAGAGAAGTCAAGATGTCGGCCCCCGGCGTCCTGATGGAGGCCGGCTGTTCCCATCGGTCTCCCAGCCGTGGAATAAGCCGCCATGATGCGCCCCCTCGTGGCTTGATCGTACAACTCCGTGGAGCCCCCGGGGAGGGGCCGCCGTGAAATGACAGGGGCGGTGCACCGGCGAACCGGTGCACCGCCCCTGAACCGGGATCGACGTGATCAGTTGGCCACGAAGTACAGGCGCTTGTTCACGAACTCGTCCATGCCCAGCGGGCCCAGCTCGCGGCCGAAACCGGAGCGCTTGACGCCGCCGAACGGCAGCTCGGCGCCTTCGCCGGCGGGGGTGTTGACGTTGGCCATGCCCACCTGGAGCTTGTCCGCGATCTGACGGGCACGGTCTTCGTCCTTGGCGAACACGGCGCCGCCGAGGCCGAACGGGGTGTTGTTGGCCAGCTCGAGAGCCTCGTCATCGCTCGTGACCTTGTAGACCACGGCCACGGGGCCGAACAGCTCCTCCTGGAAGGCGCGCATGTCCGGGGTGACGCCCGTGAGGACGGCGGGGGAGTAGTACGCGCTGTCACCCTCGGCCAGGACACCACCCGCGTGCAGGGTCGCGCCCTTGGCGACGGCGTCCTGCACCTGGGCGTCGAGGTCCTCGGCCGCACGGCGCGAGGACATGGGGCCGTAGGAGTTCTCGCCCGGCTCCAGCGGGTTGGCCGGGCTGACGGCCTTGGCCAGCTCGGTCAGCTCGGACACGAAGTCGTCGAAGATGTCCTCCATGACGATCATGCGCTTGTTGGAGTTGCAGGCCTGGCCCGTGTTGTAGATGCGGGTGCCCCACGCGGTGGCGGCGGCTTCCTTGATGTCATCGGAATCCAGGATCACGTACGGGTCGGAACCGCCGAGTTCCAGCACGGCCTTCTTGAGGGCCTTGCCGGCCTGGGCGCCGATGATGGCGCCGGCACGCTCTGAACCGGTCAGGGAGACGCCCTGGATGCGCGGGTCCTCGATGATCGTGGAGATCTGCTCGTGCGTGGCGAACACGTTGACGTAGGCCCCCTCGGGGACGCCGGCATCGCGGAAGATCTGCTCGATCGCCAGCGCGGAACGCGGGCAGGATTCGGCGTGCTTCAGAAGCACGGTGTTGCCGAGCACGAGGTTCGGGCCGGCGAAGCGTGCCACCTGGTAGTACGGGAAGTTCCACGGCATGATGCCCAGCAGCGGGCCGATCGGCAGGCGCTGGATGACGGCCTTGCCATCGGCGAGGGTCGGGACCTCCTGATCCGCGACGAAGGCGGGGCCGTGCTCGGCGTAGTAACCGACGATCGCGCTGGAGAACTCGGCTTCCTCGACACCTTCGTGGAACGGCTTGCCCATCTCCGTGGCGGCGATGCGGGCGAGCTCCTCCTTGCGCTCTTCGAACAGTTCGGCCGCGCGCTGCACGACGGCGGCGCGCTCCTCGATGGTCCGCGATCCCCAGTCCTCGTAGGCGGTCTGGGCCTTGGTCAGCGCATCCTGCACCTCAGCATCGGTGGAGAAGGGGAACTCCTCCACGACCTCGCCGGTGGCAGGGTTCGTGACCCGGTAGCCCTGTTTTGTGGTCGTCGCCATTGAACGTGTCCTTTTCGCTTCAGCTACGAGGTCCGGTGGGAACCGGACCTAATTTTCTACACGCATTCATTTTCCACTGGCAGACGCGGTTCGGCTAGCCCCTGCCCGTCTTGCGGACGCCGTGCCTCACGAGCCTATCCCCGCGCGCCCCCTGAATGCGAAGGATTGCGTGGGGCCGGAAAACGTCGCCCGCGAGGGGTCTGTGACTCCGGCCACAAGGTCTGATGAGTAAATACTATAGTTCCAGATGATTTATTCCCAAGGGCGACGCCGGGAAGGTCCCGGACGGGCTGCTCTGGCCCCGGAGCAGGACTGTTGCTAGCCTGCCAAGTGTCCTGTGAGGACGCTCACGAAGCCGTCCCACGTCAGCTCGGGTCCCGCGGATCGGCACGAACCGTCCGGGGTCCCGTTTTCCACGCAAGCTTTCCACTCAAGGAGCCGGGTCCATGGAACTCACCGCCACAGCAGCCCTCGTCACCGGAGGGGCCTCCGGCCTCGGAGCGGCCACGGCGGCCGCCCTCGTGGAGCGTGGGGCCCGCGTCTTCGCCCTGGACCTCCCGCAGCAGCTGGAGCACGCTTCGGCGCCCGACGGCGTGACCTTCATCCCCGCCGACGTGACCGACGCGGCTCAGGTCCAGGCCGCCGTCGAGCAGGCCGGCGCGGAGCTGCCGCTCCGCACCGTGGTGAACTGCGCGGGGATCGCCCCGAGCCGCCGGATCCTTGGCAGGAACGGCGTCCACGACCCCCAGCTGTTCGCCACGGTCCTCAACGTCAACCTCCTCGGGACCTTCACCGTCCTCGCCTATGCCTCGGAAGCCATCGCTGCCACGGCCGCGGACGACGATGGCCAGCGCGGCGTCATCATCAACACCGCCTCCGTCGCCGCTTACGAAGGCCAGATCGGCCAGGTGGCGTACTCGGCGTCGAAGGCCGGCGTCGTGGGCATGACCCTGCCGGCCGCGCGCGATCTGGCACGGCACGGGATCCGGGTCTGCACCATCGCTCCGGGGATCGTCGACACACCCATGCTCGCCACGGTGAGCGAGGAGTACCGGGCGGGCCTCGCCGCGAGCGTGCCCTTCCCGCAGCGGCTCTGCCGCCCCGAGGAGTACGCCCGGTTGGTGACGATGATCGTCGAGCACGACTACCTCAACGGCGAGACGATCCGCATGGACGGCGCTCTCAGGATGGCTCCGCAGTAGGTTCCGCTGCGGCAGCGTGGGTCCCGGGGCGGCACTGCCCCGTGACCCGTCGCTCAGCCCTGTGCGTCGTCCGGCGACTCGCCGTCCTCGCGAGCGTCGCTGAAGACCCCGAGCGGCACATGGACGAGTTGCACGCCTCCTGAGGCGAGTGCCTGCTCGACGGCGGGCCGCACCTCCGCCGCGGCCCTCACCGACACGCCGTGTCCGCCGAAGGCCGTGGCGAGCGCCGCCCAGTCCGGCTGGCGCAGTTCGACGCCCACCGGGGGGATCCCGCGGTCCGCCTCGTTCTGCTTGATCTCGGCGTAGCCGCCGTTGTCGACGCACACCACCACGAGGTCCAGGCCCTGCTCCACCGCCGTGGCGAACTCCTGCACCGCGAACATCAGCGCGCCGTCGCCCACGACCGCCACCACGGGCCGGTCCGGAGCGCCGACCTTGGCCCCGATCGCAGCAGGCAACCCGTAGCCGAGCGTGGCGTAGGCGGGGGTGTAGAGGAACGAGTGCGGTTCGTCCTGGGGGATGAAGGTGGACGTGCCGAAGTAGGTGATCTGTGAGGAGTCGCCGGCGATGATCGTGTCCGCCGGGACCGCGGCCTGAATCTCGGAGGCCAGGGCGGCGAGATCCGGGGCCATCGCCCGGCCGGCGTCCTTCAGCTCGGTGCGGAGGGCGCTGAGCCGGGCCGTGAGCCCGGAGCCGCGCGGCTCGTGGCCCGTGGGAGGGGCGGTCGCCGCCTCAGAGAGCGCGCTCCGCACCGCCTCGAGCAACTGCGGGAGCACTGCCGCGCTGTGCCCCACCAGCCGGACGTCCGCGCTCAGGTTCGTGTCCATCTGGCGTTCCAGGATGTCCACCCGGATCACCGTGCCACGGGGCGCCACCTCGCCACCCCAGAGTTCGGCCTCGCCCACCTTGGAGCCAACAACGAGCAGGACATCGGCGTCATTGCACAGCGCCTGCGCCGCGGGAAGACGGATGTCGGAGCCGAGGGAGAGCGGATGGGATTCAGGGAGAGCGCCCTTCCCGTTCAGGGTCGTGACCACGGGGGCCGGCAGGGATTCCGCCAAGGCGCGCAGAGCGCCACGGCCCGGCAGCGAGCCGCCGCCGGCCAGGAGGACCGGGCGGGCCGCCCCGGCGAGCAGTCGCGCGGCGGTGGCGACGGCGTCGTCGTCCGCGGGGGCGGGGGCCGGCGCGGGGCGTGCGGCGAGAAGCCGACTGCTCAGCGCAGCGGGGCCTTCCAGGACGTCCAGGGGCACTTCGAGGTGGACCGGGCGCGGACGGGTGCCGCGGAACAGCGCGAAGGCCCGGTGAATGGCCTCCACGGCCTCCTCGGCGGAGGTGGCGCGGAGGCTCCACTCGACGATCGCTCCGGCGGCCGCCGTCGAGTCCTTGGTCTCGTGCAGCGCTCCGCGGTCCGCGAATTCGTCACCCAGTGCCGGGCCGGGGGAGAGCAGGAGGAGGGGGCGGGATTCGCAATAGGCCGTCCCGGCGGCGGAGAGGGCGTTGAGCAGACCCGGGCCGGACGTCGTGATGACGACGCCGGGCAGTCCCGTCTGCTGAGCCCAGCCGTCCGCGGCGTACCCGGCGCCCTGTTCGTGACGGCTGGTCACGGGGTGGATCCCCAGCGGCGCGAGGTGGCGGTAGAACTCGAGATTGTGGGTGCCGGGGATGCCGAAGATCGTGTCGATGCCGTAGTTGCTCAGGGTCGTCATGATCGCGAGCCCGGCGTTGGCGTACGGTCCGGCCTCGATCGGCTGCTGCTCGGGGGAGGTGATGGTGTTCATGGCTCAGTCCTGGTTCGCGTGCTGTGCGGGGATGGCGGTGGGGGTTCCGGCGAGGAAGCGGCGACGCCCGTCCACCCAGGTCTGCAGGACCTGGATCCGGGCGATCTCGTCCTCGGGGACCGTGAGGGGATCGGCGGACAGTACTGCGAAGTCGGCCCGCTTGCCGACCGCGAGGGAGCCGAGATCGGTTTCCCGTCCGATCGCCCGGGCGGCCGTGAGGGTGTGCGCCGTCAGGGCCTCTTCACGGGTGATGCGCAGATCGAGGGAACCGAGCCGGTGGCCCCGGCGGGTGACACGGGTGACCGCGGCCTGGATGGCCTCGAGGGGCAGCGGATCTGCCACGGGGGCGTCGGAGCTGATGGTGACCGGCACACCGGCCCGGACGAATTCACCGAGCGGGTTGAAGCGCTCGCCGGGTGTGCCGATGGCGGCGGTGACGCCCTCGCCCCAGTTGTAGTAGTGCTGCGGCTGATTGACCGGGAAGATTCCGGCGGTGGCCATCCGCTCGATCTGCTCGGGCGTCGGCAGACCGCAGTGTTCGATCCGGTGCCGCGCGTCGTCGTCCGGACGGTCCTCCAGAGCTGCTTCGATCGCCCCGATGACCATCTCCAGCGCGGTGGGGGACTGCGCGTGGGTGGCCGTCTGAATGCCCGCGGCGTGCGCTTTGCGGATCAGCTCCCGGTATTCAGCGGGCTCGTGGTAGAGCTGGCCGGTCCGGCACGGATCGCCGACGTAGCCGTCCGGGAAGTACGCGGTCCAGCCGCCCAGGGTCCCGTCCGCGTAGAGCTTGATCCCGGCGAAGCTGAGCATGTCGTTGCCGAAGGCGCCGTGCAGGCCCATCTCGAGCGCGTCGTCGAGCAGATGGGACAGCAGATACATGCTCACGCGGGTCTTCAGGCCGTCGGCTTCAGCCAGCCGCAGGTACATGTCGAACTCGCGGCGGGACACCTGGGCGTCGCCGATCGCGGTCACCCCGCCGGCCAGGAACTTCTCCTGGGCGGTCGCGAGCTGACGGAGGTGCTCCTCCGGGGCGTCGGCGAGGTGGAAGTTCGGACCGTGGTGGCCCACCTTCACGCCATGCACCCCGGTGAGGACGTTGCAGGCGGCGTCGGACAGCTCGCCCGTGAGCTCGCCGTCGGCGTCCCGGAAGAACTCGCCGCCCGGGGGATTCGGGGTGTCCCGCGTGACGCCGTGGAGCTCCAGGGTGAAGCTGTTCACCACCCCGCCGTGCCCCGACGCGTTCATCAGGTACACCTCACGGTCGGTGGCCACCTGGTCCAGCTCGTGCCGCGTGGGGTGGCGGCCCTCCACGAGGTTCCGGTGTTCGTACCCGTAGCCGCGCACCGGCAGGCCAGCCGGCAGGTCTCTCGCGGCCTCCTGCAGGAGCGCCACGATCTCGGGAATGGACCCGGCCTTCTCCGGTCCGCAGTCCACCCACGTCATGAGCTGGCCGTACATGAGCGGGTGGGCGTGTGCGTCGATGAAGCCGGGGACGACGACGGCGCCGCCCAGGTCGACGACCTCCGGCGCCGCGGGGCTCAGGGCCGCCGCTGCCGTGAGGCAGTGCTCGAGCGTCCCAGCCGCGGCGATGTCCTGGCCGAAGACGAGGAGGGCCTCCGGCGAGGACCCGTCCTCCAGGGTGTGGAAGGTGGCGTGGTGGAGCACCACAGGGTGGGCCTGGGCGGCGGACCGGTGGAAGGTGGTGAGGGTGCGCATGGGGGGCTTTCGGTCGAAGAGGCGAGGGGCGGGACGACGACGGTCCGTGGCAGCAGGCGCCGGGTGCGGGAACTCCGCGGCAGGGTTCCTGGTCAGAGAACTTGCGTCGGAGGAGCTCCGTCAGAGGACCTTGGAGAGGAAGGACCGGGTGCGGTCGTGCTGCGGGTTCAGGAGGACGTCGTCCGGGAGGCCCTGTTCCACGATCACGCCGCCGTCCATGAAGACCACGACGTCCGCCACTTCACGGGCGAACCCCATCTCGTGGGTCACGACGATCATGGTCATGCCACTCGCGGCCAGCTGCTTCATCACGTCCAGCACTTCGCCGACCAGCTCGGGGTCCAGGGCCGAGGTGGGTTCGTCGAACAGCATGAGGTCGGGCTTCATGGAGAGGGCCCGGGCGATCGCCACCCGTTGCTGCTGACCGCCGGAGAGCTGGGACGGGTAGTTGTTGGCACGCTCGGCCAGGCCCACTTTGGCCAGGAGTTCCCTGGCCTCGCTCTCCGCCAGGGCCTTGGGCGTCTTGAGCAGCTTGGTGGGGCCGAACATCACGTTCTCCAGGGCCGTCATGTGCCCGAAGAGGTTGAAACTCTGGAACACCATGCCGATGCGGGCACGTCGTCGGTCGATCTCGGCGTCGGACGCTTCGACCAGACGGTCGCCGTGCACGTTGTAGCCGATCATCTGGTCATTGACCAGGATGGCGCCTGCGGTGGTGACCTCGAGGTGGTTCACGCAGCGCAGCAGCGTGGATTTGCCGGAGCCGGACGGGCCGATCAGGCACACCACCTGCTGCGGTTCCACACGGAAATCGATCCCCTTGAGGACCTCGACCGGGCCGAAGCTCTTGTGGACGTTGAGGAACTCGACGGTAGCCATCAGCGGGCCTCCTTCTTGGCGGGCTTGGCCGGACGGGCGGTGCCCTTGGAGTACTTCTTCTCGAGCCGCGACTGGAACCAGCTCAGGACGCTGGTCAGGGCGATGTACCAGATGCTGGCCACGATCAGCAGGGGGATCTGTTTGAGGTTCTGGGCGTAGATCTGCTGGGCGTTGTAGAGCAGGTCGCCGACGCCGATCACGATCACGAGCGAGGTGGTCTTGAGCATGGAGATCACGTTGTTGCCGATGGGCGGGATGATCACCTTCATGGACTGGGGGATCACCACGTACCAGAGGGTCTTCAGGTGACTGAAGCCCATGGACCGGCTGGCCTCCGTCTGTCCGGCGGGAACGCTGAGCAGACCGGCCCGGATGATCTCCGCCGTGTATGCGGCCTCATTCAGTCCGAGACCCAGGATGGCCGCCCCCATCAGGGAGATGACGTCATTGGTGTTCCACTCCACGAAGTTCGGTCCGATGAATGGGATGCCGATGCCGATGGTGGGGAACAGGGCCGCGGCGAAGCCCCAGAAGAGGAGCTGGACGAGCAGCGGTGTGCCGCGGAAGAACCAGATGTAGGCGCCGGCCACACCGGAGATGAGCCGGTTGGGGCTCATCCGCATCACGGCCAGGATCATGCCGACCGCGAAGCCGATGACCTCGGCGATGACGGTCAGCTCCAGGGTCAGGAGCAGACCGGCAAGGATGCGCGTGTCGAAGAGGTACTTGCCGACGGTGGGCCAGCCGAAGCCGGGGTTGGTCAGCAGGGTGCCCACCATCAGGAGGATGAGGAGGGCGATGACGATGACGGAGACCACCTGCCCGGGGCGCCGTCGTTTCAGGACGGGAAGCCCGGACATGGCCAGGTAATCGATCCGGCCGTGGTCTTCGGTCACGGTTCCGGGGCTGGAAGGGGTCACGGGGTGCTCCTGGTGTCGGCGCGCGGGCTACTTGACGGGGTTGATCGCGGAGGCCGGGATCGCGGAGGCCGACATGCCCCAGGCGGAGAGGATCTTCTGGTAGGTGCCGTCCGCCATGAGCGAGCCGAGAGCCTTCTGGAACGCCTTGGCCAGGGCGGAGTCCGCCTTGTTGGTGATCACACCCGTGAGCGCAGGTTCCACGAGGATGCTGTCCACCGCGGAGAACACGTCCGGCTGCAGCTGTGAGTAGTACGCCACGAGGGCGTTGTCGGCGGCCATGGCCTGGGCGCGGCCCGTGGAGACGGCCTGATTCACGTTGTCCTGCTGCGGGAGGATCAGTGCGGTGATCTGGCCCTTGCCGGCGTCGGCGCACTGCTTCTGGAAGGCGGGGAGGACGGAGAGTGCCTGCGTGGTGCCGGTCTGAGCCGCCACGGTCTTGCCACAGAGGTCTTCCACCTTCTGCACGCCGGAGGGGTTGCCCTTCTTCACCATGACGGACGTGCCGCCCTTCATGTAGCTGACCATGTCCACCTGCGCGGCGCGGTCGGCCGTGATGGAGAAGGCGGCCCAGGAGGCGTCGTAGCGCTTGGCCTGGATGCCCGCGATGATGCCGTTGAAGTCACCCTTGCTGAAGTCGGCCTTGAGGCCCATCTTCTTGCCGACGGCGACGGCGAGGTCCGGCTCGAGGCCCACGAAGGCGCCGCTGCTGTCGGTGAAGGTGATGGGCGCGTAGGTCGGGTCGGTGACGAGGCTGAGGGCGCCCTTCTGCTTGAGGGCCGCCGGCACGAGGGCTTCGACCGCGGGATCCGCCTGCACGGCCTCCGCCGCCGTGCGGCCACCCGCGCCCACCCCGCCGGGGGCATTGGTGCCGGAGGCTCCCGGGTTGCCCGCCGCCGCCGGGGTCTCGGCGTTGGTGCAGGCGGAGGTGCCGGCCACGAGGGCGAGGGCGGTCAGGGTGAGAGCCGTGCGGCGGGCCAGGCGGCCGGCTGCGATCTTCTTGTCGGCGATCTTTTTCATGGTGGGTCTTCCTTGGCGGCTGGAGGGGAGGCAGCTGGGGTTGCTGTTGAAAACTTCAATAAGTTCAACTTATTATTTGAGTGATGCGAGTCACTGTCAAGGGCGATCCGCTAGCGTTCTGAATGTCACTGCAATCCGTCAGGAGGAAGTCCATGGGCACCGTGGTGCGTCGCAGGAGCAATGCCGTCACCGAGGAGGCCATCGCCGAACGGCGGGTCGAGATCCTTCGCTCCACCGCGTCCGTGATCGTGAATTCCGGCCTGTCCGGCTGTTCCTTCGGGGCGGTGTCGGACGCCACGGGGTTCAGCGTGGGCATGATCCAGCACTACTTCCGCACCCGGGACAAGCTGATCGAGGCCTGCGTGGAGCACCGCATGGAGGAGTCCGAGGCCGAATGGCGTCAGATCGCCTCGCGGCACGGCGGAGCGGACGCCGCCCGCAAGCTCCGCGGCCTGATCGACTACGCGGTCATGGGGGAGAAGGACTTCACCGACGCGTGGGGGTTCTGGTTCGAGCTCTACGCCGCCGCGCGCCTGGACCCGTCCCTGGCGGAGAAGGTCAACGACCGGCTCCGCTACTGGCAGCGGCTCTTCACCGAGGC
This sequence comes from Arthrobacter sp. RCC_34, assembly GCF_041360795.1. Lineage (NCBI taxonomy): Bacteria > Bacillati > Actinomycetota > Actinomycetes > Micrococcales > Micrococcaceae > Arthrobacter > Arthrobacter sp. RCC_34. The sequence goes on from NZ_JBFUPW010000001.1 coordinate 1,105,475, forward strand.
GATCCAGGACGCCCTCGACTCCGGCCAGGCCGTCACCGACCGCACCGTGGAGGACGTGGTGAATTCGGTCCTGGGGCTCACCGATGGCCTGGCCTTCCAGGCCATCAACGGCACCTTCGGTATGACCGCGCCGCGCATGCATGCGATCCTCCACAGCTTCGTCGAATCCGAACTGAAACTCCCTCGCGCGACGGCGGGCGCAACCGCCGTCGACTATCACTGAAACCAGGCCAGACCGGCGACGACGCCGGTGCCGCACCCACCCTGAATGAGGCGACCATGAGCACCACCCCCACCTTCCTCCAGCCCGCCGCCCGCGCGGCCGGCTACCGCCCCTCTCCGGTGCGCGACTTCTGGGAGGTGTCGATGCAGCCGGGCGTGATCTCGCTCGCCGGCGGCAACCCGGACCTCACCGTCCTTCCTCTCGCGGAGCTGGGAGCCGCCGCCTCACGGATCGTCACGGAGCGCGGCATGGAAGCGCTCCAGTACGGCTCCGGCACCGGGACGCAGGGCGCGCGCGACGCCGTCGTGCGGGTCATGGCGGCGGAAGGCATCCCCGTGGACGCGGACAGCGTCCAGATCACCGCCGGCTCGCAGATGGCCCTGGAGCTGGTCATCAAGCTGCTGTGCGATCCGGGCGACGTGATCCTGGCCGAGGGGCCCACCTATGTGGGCGCGCTCGGCGTGTTCGCTGGGCTGCAGGTGGAGGTGGAACATGTCGCCATGGACCAGGACGGCCTGCGCCCGGACGCCCTCGAGGAGACGATTGCCCGGCTGCGCTCGCAGGGCCGCACGGTCAAGGCGCTCTACACGATCCCCAACTTCCACAACCCCACCGGGATCACCCTCTCGGCCGAGCGGCGCCCACGGGTGGTCGAGGTGTGCCGCCGCGCCGGGGTGCCGATCATCGAGGACAATCCTTACGGCCTCCTGTCCTTCGACGGTGAGGTCCAGCAGAGCATGCAGCAGCTCGATCCGGAGAACGTCATCTACCTCGGGTCGTTCTCCAAGATCGTGGCACCCGGTCTCCGGGTGGGCTGGGCCGTGGCGCCCGAGCCGCTGCGCCGTCCGCTGCAGCTCGCCTCCGAAGCCACGACCATCTGCGCATCGGTGCTGAGCCAGGCGCTCATCGAGGAGTACGTGCTGGGTCATGACTGGCAGACGGCGCTCACAACGGCGCGTGGCCTGTACCGCGGCCGGGCCGCGGCCGTGCGGGAAGCACTGGAGGAGCACATGCCGGCGGGGACCCGCTGGAGCGTGCCGCGTGGCGGGTTCTTCACCTGGCTGGATCTGCCTGAAGGGGTTTCCTGCCACACGGTGCTGGACGCCGCGATCGACGCCAAGGTGGTCTTCGTTCCGGGGACCGCGTTCTACGACGGTCCGGACTTCGGCGCCGGGGCGCCGGGCCTCTCGCAGCTGCGGCTGGCGTTCTCGCTGGAGGATGAGGACACCCTGCGAGAAGGCGTGAAGCGCCTGGGCGGCGCCATCGCCGGTCGGTGAGGCCGGGTCGGGGAGTGGGGTTCTAATTGCCGGGGCCGGCCGCAGCATGGCTGCGGCCGGCCCTTGCACAGCGCAGCGAACCGGAGCACGCTGCGCAGGAGAGCCTCGCCCGGATAAAATCTGACGGTGAGTGAAACCCTGCCTCCCTGCCCCGAGTGCTCCAGCGAGTACACCTACGAGATGGGCGCGCTCCTCGTGTGCCCGGAATGCGCCCACGAATGGGAGCCCGCGTCCGCCGAGGAGAGTGCGGAGAAGGTCATCAAGGATGCCGTGGGCAAGGTGCTCGCCGACGGTGACACCGTCACGATCGTCAAGGACCTGAAGGTCAAGGGCAGCCCCACCTCCATCAAGGTGGGCACCAAGGTGCGGAACATCCGGCTGATCGAGGGCGTGGGGGATCACGACATCGACTGCAAGGTGGATGGCTTCGGGCCCATGCAGCTCAAATCCAGCGTGGTCAAGAAGGTCTGATCCGGTTCGGCCTGCGCTCCTGCGGCGTAGGCTGACACAGAGCACCATGACTCAGCGCACCGTGAGGCTCACGAGCGACAGGAGACGCGATGTCCGCAACCACCGAGGCGACCACCGTGGCCGGGCTGATGGAAGAGCTCGCGGCACTGGACGACCCACGGGCCCGTGAGGTCAATCTCCGCCACGGCGACGACCACGGCGTGAATCTCGGCAAGCTGCGGGCCATCGCGAAACGCCTGAAAACCCAGCAGGACCTCGCCCGCGAGCTCTGGGCCACCGGCGACACCGCAGCCAGGCTGCTGTCCCTGCTGATCTGCCGTCCCAAGGAGTTCAGCCGCGACGAGCTCGACACGATGCTGCGCGAGGCCCGCGCCCCGAAGGTCCAGGACTGGCTCGTGAACTACGTCGTCAAGAAGTCCCCGCACGCCGAGGACCTGCGGCTCCTGTGGTTCGCGGACGAGGACCCCGTGGTGGCGAGCGCAGGGTGGATGCTCACGGTGGACCGGGTCGCCAAGAAGCCCGAGGGCCTGGACCTGGACGGCCTCCTGGACACGATCGAAGCCAGGATGAAGGACGCGCCGGAGCGCCTGCAGTGGGCGATGAACCACTGCCTCGCGCAGATCGGGATCGAACATCCTGCGCTGCGGGCCCGCGCCCTGGACATCGGGGAGCGGCTCGAAGTCCTGAAGGACTACCCCACGCCGCCGGGCTGCACTTCGCCTTTCGCCCCGGTGTGGATCACGGAGATGGTGCGCCGCAAGGAAGGCTGAGTCCAGCCGGCGTCGTGGTCGCGCTCAGATCACCGCCAGAGCCGGCCGGGGCGAACCCATCGCGACCGCCACCGTGGCGAATTCCGCGATGGGTTCGCCACGGCCGGCCGGCGGGGACTCCGCGAAGCCGATTGTGACGCCCCGAGTGCTCGTGAGAAGGGTGGAAATCGTCCTTGTCTGAAACTTTTTCAGTGAGCTGAATCACAGTCATTTTCGGGGATTTAGGGGTCCGCTGTCGGATCCTGACGTCCGGTGAGCCCGGAAACTCCTTGAGTAAAACATTTTACTTCCCTACGTTTGGCGCAGGCTCCGCAACGGCTTCAACGGCCGGGGCGGACAGCACACCTCATGTGACCAAACTCAGGGAAAGCAGGCAGCGTTGGCATCCGAACTCTATGGGAACGCCAGGTTCTTCACCGCGGACAGACGACGGTGGGCGGAAGCACTGCTCGTCGTCGACGGGCGGATCGCCTACGTCGGTGACGAGGAGACCGCACGGCGTCTCGCCGGCGACGATGTCCGGGAGATCGACCTGGACGGCGCCACGGTCCTGCCCGGCTTCGTCGACGGACACGCCCACGTCGTCGGCACGGGAGAGGCCGCCGCCCAAGTGGATCTCTGGGGCGCCACGGACCTCGACGAGATCCAGCGACGGATCGGTGAGTGGGCCGCCGCCCACCCGGAGGTCCCCGTCATCCGGGCCCACGGCTGGAATCACGGGGCACTCCCGGGCGGCGTGCCGGATCGCCACCAGCTGGACACCGTGGTCGCCGACCGTCCGGTCTTCGCCCAGGCCTACGATTTCCACTCGATCTGGCTCAACACCGCCGCCCTGGACATGGCGGGCATCGACGACGCCACCCAGGATCCGCCCGGGGGCACGGTGCACCGCGATGCCGAGGGCCACGCGACCGGGTACGTCGACGAGACCGCCATGCACCGCCTGGTCTGGCCCGTGCTGGACGCGCACGTCAGCGATGCGGACCGGGACGTGGCCCTCGCCGCCGCACTGGAGAGCTACCGGCGGACCGGCGTCACCGCCACCACGGACATGGCGCTCGACGACGGCGACCTCGCCGCCATGCGGCGCGCCGAACGTGACGGCACGCTCACCGCCCGCATCGTCGCGCACTGGCGGGTCCAGCCCACGGGCGACCCGGCTCAGAACCTCGCCCAGGTCGAAAAGGTCGCGGCCCTGGCCGCCGAACAGCAGTCCGAATGGCTGAGGATCACCGGGATCAAGGTCATGGTGGACGGCACGGTCGACGGCTGCACCGCCGCGCTGGGAGCGCCCTATGCCGACGGGAGCAGCGCCGACCCGGTCTGGAGCCTCGAGGAACTGGCCCCCGTCGTGGTCGCCGCGGATGCCGCCGGACTCCAGGTGGCGATGCACGCGATCGGCGACGAGGCGATCAGGATCGCGATCGCCGCCGTCGAGCGCGCGGTGACCGAGAACGGGCCGGCCCAGCGCCGACACCGGATCGAGCACCTGGAAGTGGCGGACCCCGCCGACATCGAACGCCTCGCCGCCCTGGGCATCACCGCCAGCATGCAGCCTGTCCATGCCGACCCGGCCATCCAGGACAATTGGCGGGCTCAGCTCGGGGACGCCCGCGTTGAGCGGGGCTACCCGTGGCCCGAGATGAGCGACGCCGGCGCACCCCTGGTCTTCGGCACCGACTCGCCCACCTCGCCCGAAGCCCCGCTCCCGAACATGTACGTCGCGGCCACCCGGCGCTCGGCACTGGACCCGAGCCGCGAGGCCAACCTGCCGCGGTACGCCGTGCCCCTGGCCGATTCCGTCGAACACGCCACCCGGGACGCTGCCTGGGCCTGCCGCTCCGAGGACCGTTACGGGCGGCTGGCCGCGGGGCTCCATGCCGATTTCATCGTGCTGGACCGCGACATCTTCAGCGCGCCGCTCGAGGAGCTCCTGGAGGCGCGCGTGGTGCGGACCGTCGTCGGGGGCAGGACCGTGCACCTGGCCGAGGACGCGCAGGGCGGGCGGCAGCGCGCCGCAGAGGACAGGATCCCGGCATGAGTGAACAGATCGACGCCGGGCCGGCCTCCCCGGTCACGGCTCCGGCCTCGTCCGAGACTCCGCGCCGCGGACCCGATTGGGGGCTGTTCCGCTTCATCGCGCAACGGATCGGCGGCCTGCTCGCCACCCTGTTCGTGGCCAGTCTGGTGGTCTTTGGCGCGTTGTACGCCGCGCCGGGCAATCCGCTCACGTTCCTCACCCACGGCAGGTCGCTCCCGCCCGAGGGCATCGCCCAGCTGAAAGCCCAGTACCACCTCGACGATCCGCTGTGGCTCCAGTACCTCCGGTGGCTGGGCGGCGTGCTGCACGGTGACTTCGGCACGTCGATCATCTACAACCAGCCGGTGTCCGATCTGCTGGCCGCGCGCGCCTCGAACACGCTGCTCCTGGTGGCGCTGTCCGCGGTGATCGTGCTCGTGTTCGGGCTGGTCATCGGGGTGTTCGCAGGGCTCAAGCCTGGCATCGTGTCCCGGTCCACCATGGGTCTCGCGACGGCCGTCATGGCCGTCCCGACCTTCGTGGCGGCGGTGCTGCTCATCCTCGTCTTCGCCGTGAATCTGGGCTGGTTCCCGGTCTTCGGGGCGGGGGCGCCCGGCCTGGACGCGGTCTACCACATGGTCCTCCCGGCTCTGGGACTAGCGCTGGCGTCCGTGGCTTTCGTGGCGCGCCTCGCCCAGGCGGCCATCCGCCAGGAACTGCAGGCCGACCACGTGCAGACCGCCATCAGCCGGGGCCTGCCGCGCCGGTTCATCGTCCAGCGCCACGTGATCCGCAACGCGGCCATGCCCGTGCTGACCGTGGCGGGCCTGACCATCGCCGGTCTCATCGCGGGCAGCGTCGTGGTGGAACAGGTGTTCCAGCTCGGTGGCTTCGGCCAGTTCCTGGTCTCGAGCGTGCAGCAGAAGGACTTCCCGGTGGTCCAGGCGATCTGCCTGGTCTATGTGGGGTCGTTCATCCTGCTGAACACGGCCATCGACATCCTCTACTCGCTGCTCGACCCCCGCGTCACGCTCGGAAGGAGCGCCTCATGACCACCGCCGCCGCCGACCGGCGCATGATCGCCCGGAGCGCGCGCCGCTTACGCCGTTCCGGTTCCCTCGGGGCCTCCGGACGGATCGCGGCCGGAGTCCTGGCCGTCGTCGTCCTCCTGGCCGTGCTCGGCCCTTTGCTGGTGCCCGCCGACCCCAACGCCGTCAGCCTGTCCGAGGCGTACCAGGACCCCAGCGCGGAGCACCTGCTCGGAACCGACGGCAACGGACGTGACCTGCTGGCGCGTCTGCTGTTCGGTGCCCAGACCGCACTGCTCGGCCCGTTCCTGGTGGTGCTCGTCTCCACTGTCCTCGGCACGGCGCTGGCCCTGGCCGCCGTGTGGTTCGGCGGCTGGTTCGACCAGGTGTCGGTGCGGGTGATGGACGCCGTGTTCGCTTTCCCGGGACTGCTGCTCGCCATCCTGGCGACGGCGCTTTTCGGGGCGGGTCTGACGGCGGCCATCGCGGCGCTCGCCATCGCCTACATCCCGTACATCGGGCGGATCGTCCGCAGTGCGGCACTCCGTGAACGCAATCTGCCCTATGTCGCGGCACTGAGGGTGCAAGGCGTCCGGGGCCTCCTGATCTCGCTGCGGCACATCCTGCCGAACATCGCCGGCCTGATCGTCGCCAACGCCACCCTGGCTTTCGGCTTCGCACTCATGGACCTTGCCGGCCTCTCCTTCATCGGCCTCGGGGTGCAGCCGCCCACCGCTGACTGGGGCGCCACCGTCGGCACCGGAATGTCGGGCATCCTGCAGGGCCACCCGGATGAGGCGCTCTTCGCGAGTGCTCTCATCGTCATCACGGTCGCCGCCGTCAACGTGCTCGGCGACCGCCTCACCGAACGCTCGGAGGCCCGCTCATGATGTCCCTCACCCCCTCCGCCACTCCGCGAGAGGCTTCCCGGCGCGCTTCGACCGGGCCGCTCCTGTCCGTCGACGGCCTGACCGTGAAGCTGCCCGTCGCCCATGAGCTGCGGACCGTGCTCCGGGACGTCTCGTTCGAACTGGAAGAGGGCAAAGCACTCGGCCTGGTGGGTGAATCAGGTTCCGGGAAATCCATGACCGTCCGCACCATCGCCCGCCTTCTGCCTCCCGGCGCAGAGGTCACGGGCCAGGTGCGCTTCGACGGCCAGGAGGTCTTCGATCTCCGGGGCGAAGCGCTGCGCAAGTACCGCGCCGGTGACGTGTCCATGATCTTCCAGGACGCGCGTGCCCACACGAACCCGGTCCGCAGGATCGGTGACTTCCTCACCGAGGCGTTGCGCACGAATCAGAGGATGCCGCGGAAGGCGGCGGAGGCGCGCGCTGTCGCCCTGCTGGACGAGGTGGGCATCCACGACCCCGAACGGCGCCTGCGGCAGTTCCCGCATGAACTGAGTGGCGGTCTGCTGCAGCGAGTCATGATCGCCGCCGCGGTGGCCGTCCGGCCCCGCCTGATCCTCGCCGACGAACCGACGACGGCGCTCGACGTCACCACGCAGGCGGAGGTCATGGTGATCCTCAAGCGGATGCAGGCCGAGTACGGGATGTCGATGCTCTTCATCACGCACGACCTGGAGCTGGCCAGCGCGGTCTGCGACGACACGGTGGTCTTCTACGCGGGACAGGTGGTCGAACGCCAGACCGCGACCCGGCTGCACCACGATCCGCTGCACCCGTACACCGCCGCGCTCGTCCGCGCCCGGCCGGAGATCACCCACCGGGCGGATCGTCTCCCCGCCCTGCCGGGTCACCCCACCACGGCCTACGAGGCGCCGGACGGTTGCGCTTTCGCCCCGCGCTGCCCGTTCGCCGAGGAAGCGTGTCGGGCCGGTGTGCCGCCGCTCCTCCAGATCGGCGGGCACGGGGACAGCCGTTGCCTCCGGATGCCCGAGCTGCACGGGAAGCTGCTGACCCGCCCGTCGGGAGCTGCGGCGGCCGTGCCGATCGCGGCGGGGACGGCCGCGCACGGCGGCGACACGCCGTCGACTGTCGAACCGGGGGAGGAGACCCTGTGAGCACCACACCACTGCTCGTCGTCGAGCAGCTGACCAAGAAGTTCGGCAAGGGACGCCACGAGGCCACCGCGGTCGCAGGGGTCAGCTTCGCCTTGGGCGAGCGAGGATCCCTCGGGATCGTCGGGGAGTCCGGATCCGGCAAGACCACCACGGCGCGGATGATCATCGGCCTGGAGGACCCCACGGAAGGGCGGATCCTGTTCCGCGGAGAGGATCGCACCCGGCCCGCCCGTACCGTCCGTGAGCTGCGGGAACGCGGACGGAACATCCAGATCGTCTTTCAGGATCCGTACACGTCGCTGGACCGCAGGCAGAGGGTCGGGGACTGCCTCGCCGAGGTGCTTGGCGTCCACTTCCGGCTCGACCGGGAGGAGACCAAGAAGCGGGTGCGGGAACTCGGGGAGCTCGTGGGCCTCGACGAACGCCAGCTGAACGCCCTGCCGAAGGCGCTTTCGGGCGGGCAACGGCAGCGCGTGGCGATCGCCCGGGCGCTCGCGGCCGAGCCGGAGATCCTCATTCTGGACGAAGCCGTCTCCGCCCTCGACGTCTCCATCCAGGCGCAGATCCTCAATCTGCTCTCCGACATCCGCGAGCAAAGGGGCGTGAGCTACCTGTTCATCAGCCATGACCTCGCGGTCATCCGTCAGGTGTGCGACGACACGATCGTCATGCGCCACGGCGAAGTGGTCGAGCACGGCGCCACCGCCCAGGTGCTCGACCACCCGCAGCATCCCTACACCCGCCTCCTGCGCGACAGTGTTCCGCGCGAGGGCTGGGATCCCCTCACCGTCTCCGCACGGTCCTGATTTCTGCATCACCCTCTCAAGGAGCCACCCATGCACCATCCCTCCACCCTCAGCCCGCGCCGCCGCGGCGCTTCGGCCGTCGCCATCGGCCTGATCGCCGTTGAGGCTCTCGCCGGTTGCAGCAGCAAAGCCGTGCAGACGACGACGTCGGGCACGGACGGCGGCCTGACCACGCTCACCCCAGCGGGTGGCGCCGAGGTCGAAAAGGTCACGTGGAACGTCTTCCAAGGCGAGCCGCAGACCGTGGATCCCTTCCACGCCGCCGACTACACCCGAACATGATCAACTCGAACATGTGCGAGAGCCTGCTCCAGCAGACCCCGGATTTCCAGATCAAGCCGGGTCTGGCGAAGTCCTTCACCAATCCTGACCCGCTCACCTGGGTCTATGAGCTGCGGGATGACGTCACGTTCTGGGACGGCACCCCGATGACCGCAGACGACGTCGCCTACAGCCTGGACGTGAACCTGAAGGACAAGACCTCCTTCTACAACTACCTCTACGCGAACGTGGCCTCCGTGGCCAAGAGCGGCGAGCACCAGGTCACCGTCAAGCTCACCAAGCCGGACTATCTGTTCAACGAGGAGATGGCCAGCTCCGCCGGCGTCGTGGTGGAGAAAGCGTTCCACCAGAAGGCCGGGAAGAAGTTCGGCTCGCCGGACACGGGCCTCATGTGCACGGGCCCGTACCGCTTCAGCCAGTGGAAGCAGGGTCAGTCGATCTCGGCCACCCGGTATGACGGGTACTGGAACAAGGACCTCAAGCCCAAGGTGAAGCAGATCGACTTCACCTTCCTGACCGATGACAACGCGATCACCTCGGGTCTGCTGGCCGGACAGATCGACGGGACATACAACGTGCCGACCTCCGGCACCGCCCAGCTCAAGGCCTCCTCGGCCGGTAAGTACTACGTGGGCGCGGCGCCTCTGGAGACGACGCTCGTGGTCGCCAACCCGAAGGGCGCTCTGGCGAACACCAACGTCCGCAAGGCACTGCAGCTGGCCATCGACTGGAAGGGCATCGGACAGACGGTGTATGGGGGCCTCGGCACGCCGAGCAAGCTGCAGACCCCGCCGTCCGTGTACGGCTTCGCCAAGGATGAGCTGAATAAGCTCGCCGGCACGGTCGCCTCGGATGGCACCGCTCAGATCGAGAAGGCCAAGGCGCTCCTCGCGGATGTCCCGGCGGAGGTGAAGGCGAAGGAGATCACTCTGGTGGTCCCGGCTCAGGCCGAGACCCAGCAGCTCGGGGTGTCGATCAAGGACTCCGCGGACAAGATCGGCCTGAAGTTCAAGCTCAACGTGGTTCCGGCCACCGGCTACTCCAACTACCTGTACGACCCGGCCACCCGAGGCGCCACCGACCTGCTCTACACGCAGTTCTGGCCAGGCATCCCCAACCCGCTCGACTGGCTCGCCACCACCGCGGTGACCGGCGGAACGTTCAACCAGTCCGGCTACAACGGCATCGACACCCTGTTCGCCCAGGCCCGCGCCACCAAGGATCCGGCGCAGCGTGCCGCCGTGGTGGCACAGGCGGAGAAGAAACTCCTCGACGAGATGAACCCGATGTTCCCGGGTGTGGAGCTCCGCAACGACGTGTGGATGAACAACCGCATCACCGGCGCCCCGGCGTCGTTCGACTACGTCTACTACCCGTGGGCGGCGCATCTGGGCGGAACCAAGTAGTCCCACCCCTCAGGCCCGGCCGCACTGGGGAGGGCGCGCCGCGCTGAAAGGGCCCCGGAACCATGGAGGTTCCGGGGCCCTTTCAGCGTTCTCCGGGTGCGCCGCAACGGAAAACCCCCCGGCTTGGTGGACGACCCACGGAAATTTCCGTGGGTCGTCCACCAAGCCGGGGGTCGAACCGCGCAGGTGGCTAGATACGGACCAGCATCTTGCCGGTGTTGGCGCCACGCATCATGGACAGGAACGCCTCGACGGTGTTCTCGACGCCGTCGACGATCGTCTCGTCGTAGCTGATGAGGCCCTCGCTGAACCAGCCGTTCATCCGCTCGGAGAACTCCTGGCCGAGGTGCAGGTAGGAGCCGAGGGTGAAGCCCTGGAGCCGCAGACCCCGGGTGATCATATTGGCCATGTTGTCCGGGCCCGGCGTGCGCTCCGTGGTGTTGTACGCGGAGATCGCGCCACACAGTGCCGCGCGGCCGCCGTCGTTGAACGCGTCCAGAGCGGCTTCGAGGTGGTCCCCGCCGACGTTGTCGAAGTAGACGTCGATGCCCTCCGGAGCGGCGGCCGCGAGGAGTTCGCGCACGTCGCCGTCCTTGTAGTTGAACGCGGCGTCGTAGCCGTACTTCTCGGTCAGCAGGGCGACCTTCTCGGGGGACCCGGCCGAGCCGATGACGCGCTTGGCGCCCAGAAGCTTCGCGATCTGGCCGGCCGCGGTGCCCACGGCGCCGGCAGCGCCGGAGATGAAGACGGTCTCGCCTTCCTTGAGGCTCGCGATCTCGGTGAGGCCCACGTAGGCGGTGAGGCCGGTCATGCCGAGGATGTGCAGACGCAGGGAGAGGGGCACGCCCGGGATCTCGGGGACGGCACGGAATGTCTCGGCGGCATCCTGGACGCCGTCCATCCAGCCATGCTGGTGCAGCACCACCGTGCCGACGGGCAGAACGTCGGAAGCGGACTCCACCACGCGGCCGATGGCGCCGCCCGCGATCGCCTCGCCCAGGGGATAAGGGGCGACGTAGCTGCGGGTGTCGTTCATCCGGCCGCGCATGTACGGATCCACGGAGATGAACTCATTGCGGACGCGGACCTGACCGGGCTCGAGCGCGGGGTGGGTGACGGTCGCGGTGTTGAAGTCCTCCGGCACGGGCCAGCCTTCGGGGCGGCGGGCGAGCTGGATCTCGGTGGTGGTGAAGTCAGTCATGGGGTTCCTTCCGGGTCAGAGGGTGATGCCGAGAATGAGGGAGATGACGCCAAGCGCGGGGATCACGCCCTGCTTGAGCGCTGCGGATGCCTTCTCCGGGCTGGAGAGCAGGAGCACCAGGCTGGCGGCGACCATCGAGCCGGCGCCGGTGAAGACGAGGGTGTTGCCGACGGCGGGCTGGCCGGCGGCCACGAGGATGATGCCGAGCAGGACGGCGATCGCCAGGAAGAGGTTGTAGAAGCCCTGGTTGAAGGCCAGCTCACGAGTGGCGGTGGCTTCGGTCTCGCTGGTGCCGAACACGGCGCGCGCCCGCGGCGAGGTCCAGGCGAAGGATTCCATCCAGAAGATGAAGACGTGCACGAGCGCGGCGATGCCGCTCAGGATGAGGCCGACGACGGCGAGGACGGTCATGTCAGGCCACCGCGAGTTCGACGTCGATGTTGCCGCGCGTCGCGTTGGAGTACGGGCAGACCTGGTGCGCCTTCTCGATCAGTTCCTGAGCCTGCTCGCGGGGGAGTGCGGGCAGGTCGACCTCGAGGCGGACGGAGAGGCCGTAGCCGCCATTGTCGAGGGAGTGCAGCGAGACGTCGGCAACGACTTCGGATTCACCGGCGTCGAGCTTGGCCTGTGCCGCCACAAGCTTGAGTGCCGAGTGGAAGCAGGCGGCGTACCCGGCGGCGAAGAGCTGTTCCGGGTTGGTGGCTCCGCCGGCTCCGCCGAGTTCCTTCGGGGTGCGGACCGGGGCGTCGAGGAGGCCGTCGGAGGACTGGATGTGGCCGTTGCGGCCATCTCCATGGGCGACGGCGGTGGCTGTGTAGAGAGCTTTTGTAGTCATGTACGCAACTATATTGTGCAAAATACAAATGCGCAATCTAGAATAGAGACATGTCCTACGAACAACTCGACCTCGACGCGCAGCTGTGCTTCCCGCTGCACGCGGCATCGCGCGCCGTGACGCGCGCCTATGGGGAGCTGCTGGCCGAATCGGGCCTCACTTACCCGCAATATCTGGTGATGCTCGCGCTGTGGAGGGCGGAGAGTTCCCTGAGTGTCGGTGAGCTGGGGGAGCGGCTGCGGCTCGACAGTGGCACCCTGACACCCTTACTAAAGCGTCTCGAGGCGGCGGGGCGACTGACTCGGCACCGCTCGCCGGAGGATGAGCGGCGCGTGCTGGTGTCCCTGACGCCGGAGGGGCTGGCTCTCCGCGAGGTGGTGGCGGAAGTGCCGGGTCGGTTGGGGGAAATCGTGGGGCTTGGCCGCGAGGATGCCGAGAAACTGAAGAGTCTCCTGATGACCGTGATGAGCTCCCTCGACGGGCTCCGGTGAGGGTCGGGCCAACCTGGGCTTCTGAGGTATGGAAGCGCAGGTCAGGGCTCGATTTGGGCGATCCGCCACCGGTGGTCTAAGCTATATGAGTCGCAGCGGCGGGGAACGATTTCCCGGCGAGGTGGACAAGTGAATAGGGGGGTATGGCGCAGTTGGTAGCGCGTCTGCATGGCATGCAGAAGGTCAGGGGTTCGAATCCCCTTACCTCCACAGATGAAGGGCCGGTCGAGAGACCGGCCCTTCGGCGTTTTTGGGGGCCACGGTCGCTGTGCCTGCCTAGGGAGCTCCGCTCGGGAATGTGAACCCAGTGGCACCAACAAGACGAGGTTGGCGGACGAGGGCCGCTGGGGGCTGAGGGTTCCACGCAGGGCGAGGCAGTTCAGCCTCGGGCTACGACCGCACTGCTCCGTGTCGCCTGATCGAAGGCCAGTTCGGCGGTTCGGCGGGCGAGTTCGTCCGTGAGACCCGCGCCCACTGGCAGGAGTGCCTTGGTGAGCAGTGGGCTCAGGAGTAGATCGCAGATCCAGTCGAGGTCCATCTGCGAGGCTTCCATCTCTCCGCGGGTGACGGCCCGATCCAAGACGGCCTGCACATTGGCCCGGCGGGGCCCGATGAACTGAGTGAGGTAAAGGTGCCGGATCGACTCGTCGATACGGATCGTCTCCAGCAGCCCTGGGAGGTTGTTCCGCAGCAACGGATCGGCGAACATCGCGACCTCCTGGCGCTGAAGCCGGAGGAGGTCGGAGCTAAGGGCTCCCGTGTCCTCGATCTCGTTCACGCCGAATCGATGCTGGATGACGTCGAACGCCAGGTGTCCGACGTTACGGTACCTGCGATAAAACGTCGGCCTCGTGGTGCCGACCTCTGCCACGAGGCCGTCGACGGTGAGGCTTGAGTAACCCGAGCTCCGCATGATGCGTTCGGCGGCCTGTCGCAGGGCTTCGCTGACATCAGAAGAGAGCGGCCGGCCTCGTTTGGTTGCCATGCGGCCAGTCTATCAAGCCGCCTCCTTCGCGGTCCTTGTCTCGCCGTCGGTGAATTAATATAGTGAAGGCGCTGTAATGGATCTCTGCGTGACGAAGGAGAAATCGTGGGGGAGAGGCCTGGCGGGATGAGTCTTGAAGATGAGCTCGGTCCCGCGGAACATCGGTACTTCGGCGGCGGATACCGTCAGGTCAAGCACGAGTTGCTGGAAGACGGCGACGGCGACGGCAAGCTATGGCAGGGGCGAGTCACTTATCCGGTGCTGTGGTCGCTCGGGTCAGACGGGCGTTCCCGCCGTCCGCATCTGAGCTCGGTGGACGCGCTGGCACTCCCGATGACAGCACTCGCCAAGACCCACTCGCGGGAGGCCTTCACGTCTCAAAGCGATACGCAATACTGGGTCAGGTACGTGAAGATCCGGGCGGGGAGCGAACCGTGGGATCGGTTGACCGACGTCCCGGTCGCGCTTGAGATGAGCAGGCGTGCACATGGCGGGCGGTCGCTCGAATGGTGCTCGGCCCGGGTGGGGAACATGAAGGTCGAATTGGGGCTTGCCGTGGCGGCGATCAAGCCTTCGACGATGGCTGAGACGATCAGTGATCTCGACTATCGGGACCACTCGATCGCGTCTGCGGTGGACGAGCCTGATGCCATGGTCCATGAACTCAGATCGAGGCATGTCCTCGCGATCGGGACGACTGCCGACCAGGCCCCGGCGTATGCGTCAGCCATCGACTTCCTTGTCACCATGGGCCAGCTGGCTCAGGCTTTGGTGTACCGGGCTCACGCGACAGACCGGACTGGCGTGGACAATCTGTGGATGCGGACGATGACCATTGCGGTTCATGGTGGACGGCCGATCGTCCCCGGACCCTTTGAAGCCGTGACGACGTTGGACCGGGAGGGCGCCGTGGCGATCGACGGCCGGCGGCTGCGGACCGTGCGTGTCCGATCCTTGGCATCGGTGGGCGTCGAAGGTGTGGCGGATCTGGCGTACTTCAGTGAGAGGTGAGGTGCGGGCATGATTCCTGACTCAGAGCGCAGGCAGGAGATTCTCTCGGCCGCAGCATCGTTGCTTGTCGACATGCCACTTGCGGACGTGGCCCTGTCGGACGTCGCTCGCGTCCTCCCTGCGCCGCTTCAGGAGGTGAATCGCTATTTCGGTTCCGTCGTCGACATCGGCGCCGCCCTTCTGAATGCCGAGGGAGACAGTATGCGGGAAGCGCAGCGCGCCGGTGCGTCAGCCGGGAGTGACCCGCTCGCGGTGCTCCAGTCCACGTTTCATGCGGTGGCCGTGAACATCAGTTCTCAGCCGATCGTCAGGGCTGGCATCCGGATCGCACAGGAGTCCCGACGGTTCTACCCCGAGCGGCGGATCGACCCATTCCGCACGTGGAAGGCGTTCGTCGTCGGGCAGCTGGAACTGGCCAAGTCTGAAGGGCGTCTTCGCTCAGGCGTCGACTGCGAGTCTGCGGCGTGGTTGATCGTGTCGTCGGGTCTAGGGGCGAAAGAGCTGGTCGCGTTCAGCGGGCGGTGGAGTGAGTTGCCCGAGATCATGGGCAAGACGGTTGGGCAGATCGTCTTGCTGCTTGAGACCGGCAGGGATCGTGCCGAGGACCCGGCCTGACCACGCGTGAGCACCGCTGGAACACGCTGCCGTCCGCGGTCATATTGAGCGCATCAGATCAATATTATGACAGGTGGTGTAACGTAAAGGCGTCGAGACGTTGACGTCTTGTGGGCATCTGATGGGGAGACTCGTCGGGGGAGCGCGGACGCGTGATGGGCTCACCTTCATGGTCATTGGGGGCTTGAAGGTGATTCTGGTGGCCTCCTGTTCTGGGGGGCGAGGCCAACGGGCCATCGCGCGGAAAGGGTGCAGGAAGCCGCCTGGCTTCGTGACGAGCATTTCGCCGTCGTTCCACCGCTGGGAATCGGGCTATTGATGCTCGGAGGGCTGCTGACCAGGCCGAGGCATCACGCCGAGGCGGTCAGCAGCCCATATCCATATCAGGCCGCGAACTGCCGGGAGGGCCCGCCTGGGGATGGGCGCGAGCAGTCTACCGCGCCGCTCCTTGCGATGACGGCGATGGCATCTCGATTGCGGCCCAGGTTTACGGTGCCCCGCCGCGTCGGGCCCACACTCCTCTTCGGGTTCCCTGCGGTGCCGCTATCGGCCGAAAGGTGGTGACGTGTCCTGCGATGACAACCTTGATGGCGACAAGCCTCCAGCCGGGCGTTACCCACATTGTCCATGGAGCGACGGAAGAAAATCGCGCTCGCCAGCGGACCTGATATGGACGACAGGTCGTAGTGCAAGGACGATCCTCATTAAGATAGGGTATGTAACGTATATCTCGCAGTTTCGGTCGTTCGCCTCCATTCAGAGCCGGAACGGCGAGTGGCAGTGACTTGGTCAAGAGCGATCCAGCCTGGAGTTGGTTCAGCGACGTCAGGAAAGGGTCCCTTTGAGAATCACTCTTTGTCTTCTGTGTGATGAAGCCGCGGCTGACTCGACGTGCTGCCGGGTTCATTGAGGTGAGGCCTGAGCCAGCGAAGAGCATCGAGCGCGAGCCTCGTGCGCCTATTGGGGCCAGGTGGAGCGGGCAGCCTGCGGCCGGCCAGCCCGCCATTCTGTTGCCTGCGTAGCCCACATCGGAGGTGATCCGGATCTTCGGCGTCGCCCTGCTCGAAAATGTGTTTGATAGCAGTCCCGCGGGGCTGCTTGTTCAGATTCACCGATCAGAATCCGGCCGGTGTCACCGTTTGCGTGACAGGAGGTTCTGGGTCGTCCAAATGCTATTCAACAACAAGAGTTTCACGATATGGCGACTGTGGTTCGTCGATAAAAGGAGATATCCGTGGCGCACGACGATGGTCACGCCCTGATGCGTGAATCTGCGCATCTGGCGCGACAAGAGTTGGATGTTCTCGCGATTGGCACCTGCTCCGGGTCCGTAGGTGAGCTCTGGCAGGGTCCAGCATGGTCGGGTAGCGCGGACGAGGTTGCGCTTCTGACCCTGCACGGCCCGAATCAGAGCATCACCTATGCCAGCCCCGCGAAGCCTGGCGGTCTTGAACATCGCGATAGTTACGACAGCTTGAGGAGGAAGGCCGAAGATGTCTTTTACGGAATGACGGGGTTCCCTCGCCAAGATGTGGTGCTCCGGTATCTGAGTGACATTCCACGTGGCAAGGGCATGGCAAGCTCGACCGCTGACATCGTTTCCGTCATCAGATGCCTCTTCAAGCTTCATGGTTCGCCCGTGACCGATGAAGCGATGCGGGAGATCCTTCGTCATATCGAGCGGTCTGATCCGATCTTTCATGATTATCAGTCGATCTATTTCAGTGGACTGCAGAGGGTCTACCGACGATTCGAATCGCGGGTCGGTTTTTATGCCTATTGGGCCTTCGGAGGCGAGACGACTGCGACAAAGCACTTCGACCGTGGCTTGCTGCTCGACTCGTACTGCCGACATCGCGACGCATACGCGGCGTCCTTGTCTCGACTCGTGGCCGGTATGGACGCCGGATCTGCTGCGGCAGTGGCTGCGGAGGCGACGGAGAGTGCCCGGCTGGCGCAGGACTACCTATGGTCACCGTCCGTTGAAAGTCTCCTCGGCAGCTACCGAGAGCTGGGTGCTGCCGGCGTCGTGCGCGGCCACACCGGAAGCGTAGCCGGCCTGCTCTTCGAGGAGCGCCCAGCGGCCGCGGAGGCTGACGAGGTCAAGCGGATGTTCTCCCGTAGTTTGATGGAATGCTATGAAGGAAGTGTGGGATTATGCTGACTCATCCAGCGGACTTTCTCTCCAAGCCGGCCCTTCTCACAGTGAGACCGGGGTTCCATGTCTTGCGCTTTGAGTCTATGAAAGTCGCCTCCGCTGTAACGACGGTGCGAACGCTTCTTGACGAGGGGCGCATTGATCGAGGATCAATTCTTGTCGACAGTTCGAGTGGTATTTACGCGGTTGCGCTGGCGATGGCGGCCCATAAATTCGGCTTGCGCTGCAAGATCTTCGCTTCGACGACCGTTGACGCCGTCACCCAGGCGCAACTGAAATCTCTCGGCGCTGAGGTGGAGAGCGTCCCACCATCCGCTTCGCTGAAGCTCGATCAGGGTGAGCGGGTTCGGAGGGTTCAGGCATATATCGAGGCCACGCCTGATGCGTACTGGATGCGTCAATATCACGATCCGCTGCACTATGACGGGTATGCGGAAATCGCCTCCGAGCTAACCTTCCCTGAGCGTCCAGAGATTGTTCATCTCGTGGGGAGTGTCGGTTCCGGCGCCTCGACAAAAGGGATATCCAATGGTTTGAAGTCGAATCACGACGTCGTAGTCCACGGAATCCAGCCGTTCGGGTCCGTGACGTTTTCTTCGGAGCACGTCGAAGACCCCGACATGATCATCGCTGGAATCGGTAGCGCCATTCATTTCGACAACGTCGAGAGAGATCTCTACCGATCGATCGACTGGCTGAGCTTCGGTGTAGCGGCCACGGCAACGGCAAGGATGTATCAGGAGATCGGCTTGTTCGCAGGCCTGTCGTCCGGATGTGCCTATCTGGTCGCCGACAAGATGATCCATAGAAATCTCGCCGAAGGCGAATCAGTGGTCATGATCGCTCCCGACACCGGTCATCGTTACGCACAGGCTTTGCTGCCTTACATCTCTCAACCTGTCATGCACTACGACGAATTGGCACCCATATTCGTGCGGAGTCGAGACGACCTGGCACTCCCGTGGAGCCGTCTTGATCGAGCCGAACTTCCCCTGAAGGATTGGAATGAGTTCTAAAACTATCGTCGCTCTCGAGGCGATGACCGTCAATCTCGAGCTTCTCGACGCCGCTGCGCGGCGCCGAGACCTCCATCTCATCGTCCTGGCGGGGGTCCCGGGCATGTATTTACCAGGTGGCCGGGACGTGGACATCCAGCAATGCGACACCTTCGATCTCGATGCGGTTCGGGCCCGCCTTGAGGAGCATGGCGACTCTCTTGTTGGCCTGCTCAGCCCCACCGATACGTGGGGGATTCAAGCGGTGGCGCTTTGCGAGGAACTGGGGCTCCCGCATCTCACGTCGTCGGAGAGGCTGGAGAAGCTCCGGGACAAGGCATGGGTTCGACACACCACCGATGCCGCATTCGGAAAGGTGCGCACGGGCATCGATCAGTCGCCACATATTCTGAAGCCGCGGAAGGGCACCGGGTCACAGAACATTGAACTGTTCCCGACGCGTCTGGAGCTAGAAGAGTCTGCAGAAAAGCGGAATCTGGTGTCGGATGAATGGGTAGTGGAACCCTACTTCAGAGGTCCGGTCTACAGCGCCGAGACCTATACCCGGGGCGGGTCGACGGCATTGCTGGGCGTGACCAACCGGATCATGTCACCCGAACCTCTCTTTGTGGAGCTGGTGAAGACGTTTCCCCATCTTCACGGCACTTCATGGGAGGGCAGTGTGGAGGCGTGGGCCAAGACGATCCTGGAGAGTGTCGAATTCGAAGCCGGGTTCGCCCACATCGAGTTCTGTGAGACGGCGAACGGTTTTGAGCTGATTGAGATCAACGCCCGAATGGCCGGTGCGCTCATCGGTCCTGCGATTCATCAGACGACAGGGATCGATATCTACGACATCCTGATCGCAGATGCCCTTGGAGAAGAACCGTGTTCTCTCGTGAGGAACATCCGAGGTGGGCACTCTCACGTCAGTGTCTATGCGGAGACAGCTGGAACCTTGACGTCGATCGACGGACTCGATCTGCTCGATGGCCTTCCTGGGAACATCGGCTGGATCCCGGCCAAGGCGGTCGGAGCTGAGATCTCACACGTGGGGGACTACAAATCTCGGATCGGAAACATCTATGCGACGGCGGCGGAGCCAGGGCTGGCCCAGGACTACGCGGTTTCAGCCAGCCGGCACTTGAGGGTGACGGTTTCCGGTGACTGAGACGTTGACGCCTGCGCCAGCGAAGATCCCAACATCTTCCTGGACGCTGCTGGTTCTGATCGTCGCGTCCGGCATCACGACCTTCATGTTCCTGCCGCTGCTCACGCTTGAGCTCGTGCGCAGAGGACTGGGCGTCGCCAGCATTGGAATCGTCGTAGGGGCGATGACCGGGTCCGGACAGATTGCGTCGGTATTTCTCGGATCCTTGGTGGCGAGGTTCGGCTCGAAAAGCGTGGCGCTCTGCGGGCTCGTGGTGAGGGCTGCCGGACTCTCCACCTTCCTGTTCCGTGATGATTTTGCCAGCTACCTTGTGGGAAGCATTGTTGCGGGCATCGGGTCCACCAGTGTGTCTCTAGGGATCAAGACTGAGCTTCTTGCTGCGGCCGGTTCGCGAAAGCTGATTTCACTCCGGTCGGCGGCGGTCAATGCGGGTGCCCTGATCGGTCCTGCCATCGGGGCGATCCTCTTCCAGGTCACAGGATTCAACATGATCATCGCCGCCTCATTGATCAGCTACCTGGTCATGGGTGCTGTCATCGTCTTTGTGCGCTTTGAATCCCGTGGCGCCGGAGTTCGGCCCAGTGCTGATCCACCGGTGCTTGAAGACCGCCTGTTTGCATCTGGAAAGCGTCGGCAGATCGCAGTGCTGCTGTTGCTGGTCGCGTCGTACTGGTTCGCATATTCGCAGTGGAACCTGCTGATGCCGCTTGCCGCCAAGCAGGCATTCCACACGGATCAAGCCTCGTCATGGTTTTACATTGCTAATGCTGCTCTGATCCTTGGGCTTCAATATCTCCTCCTCGTGCACCTGCTCGGTCGTCTGAGTTCACGTCGCATTCTGGTCCTGGGATACGGCAGTCTGGTCGCCGGATTCGTCGTGCTCATGTTCGGATGGGCCGCCCCCGCAGTTGTGGCATTCGTTGTGCTTTTCACTCTTGGCGAGGCTCTCGTCAGTCCGACTCTTGATGAGACCGCATCCGGGCTCTCCCTCGGACACGGGGGACTGGGTCGGCTGTTCGGCCTCATCGGATCAGTGTCCGGAGCAGCCTCATTCGCCGGTGGCGCCATGACCGGCGGGATTCTGAGTGCCGTTGGCACTGGTCCGGCCGCCAGCGCCGCCGGTCTCTTCGCGGGCCTTCTCGGTATGGTCCTCGCACTCTGGGGTTTACGAAAGAAGGAGCTGAGTTGAGGTTCACCATCTACATTCCGACTCCCCGGGGGATAGTCCTGGAGGCAGCGAGACGGTTCGGCCGCCTGTCAGTTGTTCCAGTGATTCAGCCCGGTCAGGACTTGAGCGAATACGGGGGGCTCGAGCCCCTGTTCGTTCAAGATCCACTCGACCCGGTTGAGGTTGCCCGGGCTGTTCTCGCACGAGACGCGGATGGTGACTCTCGATCGATCTGCCTTGCGTTCGGGGATAAGTCGACCGAGGTGGCAAGTCTTGTGAATGCTGCGCTTGGGTGGGACCTTCCGGGATACCTGGACTTTGTCACCCTCGAGACATTCCGCAGCAAATCCAAGCTTCGCCGTGTCCTCGGAGAGGGCAACCCGCTCAACGTTCCTTTCGCCGCGGTGTCACGGTGCGACGAGGTCGTTCGGTTTGTCGAGAAGATCGGCACGCAGGCGATCCTGAAGCCCGCAGACGGAAGCGGAAGCCGCAACATCGTTACTTTGGACCCCGGAACGGTGAGCGCGACCCTGTCGGCGATCGACACGTCGTGGATGTCGCAGGGCGCGGTCGTGGAACAGCGGGTTGTCGGTCCGGAATTTTCGGTCGAGGCGCTCAGCTGGAACGGGGAGCATTCGATTCTCGGTGTCACCCGGAAGTTCACTTCCGGTCCTCCGGGCTTCATCGAGACCGGGCACGAGTTTCCGGCGGACGTTTCGCTCGAGGTCCGAGACGCTCTCGAGCACGCCACCAAAGAGATTCTCAGCGCCGCAGGCCACCTTAGCGGCTTGTCTCACACTGAGCTGATCCTGGATGACGCGGGACCCAAGCTGGTGGAGTCGCACGGCAGACCAGGGGGCGATCGCATCTCGGACATGGTCGGCCTGGTTCGTGGCCGGTCGTCGTTCGAACTCTGGTTCGATGCGATGCTCACCGGTAGGCTCCCGGTGGTCCAGGAATCAGGGGTCACGGCGGGTGTCGAGTTTCTGGATCTCACGGGAATGAAGTCCACCGATGAGCAATGGACGGACCGCATGCTCAGTCTCCCCGGGGTCGTAGAGGCTTCCATCTTGCTGCCGGAAGCGGAGCGCGGCGAAATCGTTTCGTCGAGTACCCGGCACAGCCTGGTCGTTTTTTGTGGTTCGACAGACGAACGCGCCCGTATTCGGCGAGCAATCAATGCTGCAAACCTTGAACTCAAGTAGGGAAACATGAAGATTCTTGTTCTGACGATCCAGACCAACGATTACAAGTTCGTCAATAACTTCCTCATCCCGGAGTCCCTGCACCGCCAGGGCCACGAGGTCGCCCTCGGTGATGTCGATACGCTCAGCTACCTCCAAGGGGTCATTCAGTGCAAGCAGGCCACCTTCGAAGGCGGGGCTGTCGGCGAACCGCACGTGATCATGGATGAGATGCGCTCGTGTGAAGACTTCGATCTCGTCTGGGTGCTGGACTACAGTCACCCCGACCGTGAAAAGGAGTTCTTCCAGCTCCTGTGGCTCCTGGAGCGCAGAGTCCCCTTCGTCAACGACCCCAGCGGTCTCTTCTTCATGAACAACAAGATCGGAATCGCGGCTCTTGATCTGCAGGACAATCTTCCCGAGTCGTTTGTTTCCTGCGACGAGGAGACCCTCCGTCAGGTCTGCGAGTCCAATGGTGACATCTCCTGGGTGATCAAGCCGCCGAATGCCGGCTGCGGTGCAGACGTGTTCAAGCTGACTGCAGGCGACGCCAATTTCTCCGCCCTTCTTCAGTCAGCGACGGGCAACGCTTACCAGAAGTACGAGATGTTCACGCGGGAGGCCTTCGGCCAGGCGGAGAAGTATGCAGTGCTTCAGGAGTTCCTGCCGGAGCTCAAGGGAACCGAGAAGCGGGTGATGATCGCCGACGGAAAGGTTGTCGGGGGGTTCAAGAAGACGGGCAAAGGTGCCGAGTTCCGCGGCAACGCTTCGACAGGCGGCGATGTCGGTGCGCTCGAGCTGAATGCGGATGAGCTTGCCCTGAGCGAGAAGATCGGTGAGCGGCTGAAGGACTTCGGAATTCGTTTCGTGGGGATTGATATGGCGTATCCATACCTCGTCGAGCTCAACCTCGTGAATCCCGGCGGGATCAATTACCACAGAAAGGCCACTGGGGAGGACATTGCGGACTTGCTGACCAGGACAGCGGTCGACGGAGCGCTTGCCGCAGCTGCTCGCTAGGTTCATTTCTCAAGGGCCGCCGCATTCAAACCGGTGCAGGCCTTTGGGAAATTCGGCTGAGGCGTGTACACGGTGACGTGTGAGGTGGCCGCCATGAGCTGACGCCCGATTCCACTCTCAGGCGGGCGTCAGCCCATGCAGGCCCGTGTATTCGGTCGACGGCAGGATGCCTGGTCGTTTAACGGTTTTGAGGAGGCTATTTTGGTTGATCCACGGAGCGCACTCGTACTCACGCGAAAAGACCCGAAGTCTAGATGGTCGGACAGCACGCACGAGGTGGACTCCTTCGCCATCGGCGCGTCCAAGATCACCTTGACCTTTGTGCCGAAGCACGCAGGAAGCCCACGCATCGCGTACTCATACAGCCGGGTGCGGGCGGCCGTCTGTGCCCCAGGGACCCCGATTCTTGTGCCGGACCAGCATGTGGTCTTGGTGCGCGGAGTTCTGTGGTCATCGGCTCCCGAGATCTTCGAGTTCGATGGCCCGGATGGGCGACTGAGGAAGTTGTTCTGGACCAGCCGGGATGGCATCGAGAAAACGTGTTGGTACGAGGCGGAAGACGTGGTCATCATGGCTGACGCGACGTACCGCTCTGCCCAGTCCAGTGCAGTCTTGGGCTATTTCCGAGAGATCATCGAGGCGAAGGATCCTGAATCCGACCCGATAGTCCGGGCCTATCGATCGTTCGATTTCGTCCATCCGGAGAGCGTGCTCGCAAGGTATCTTTCGGGAGGGCTGCCGTCACCACGGTCTGCGCCAGCTAAGCGGGTGTATCCATTTCGTAGCAACCTCAGCCAGCAGGAGGCTACCGAGAAAGCGCTGACGCATCAGATCTCGGTGATCGAGGGACCGCCCGGGACCGGAAAAACGGAGACCATCTTGAACCTGATCGCAAACATCGTCGTCAACGATCTGGGGAGCGTTGCCGTGGTGTCGTTGAGCAACTCCGCTGTCGAGAATGTGGGTGAGAAGCTCCAAGAGTACGGGTTCGGTCATATAGTGGCTGAGCTCGGAAACCGAACGAAACAGGAAGCCTTTTTCGCGGGCCAAAGGCAGCGCAATGAAGCTGCTGTCGCCTTTGCCCATTGCTCGCCGCCCGCACCGGATCCCACGCAGCTTGCCGAGCTCGACGAGCGGCTGAGAGCGCTACAAGCCATGGAGCGCGAACGGGCACAGGCTCGGGCGCTCCTCGCCGAGTACCGGCTGGAGTATGATCACTTCCGACGACGCTGCGACGACGAAAAGTCGGTGAGTGTCGACTCGCTTCCGCTTTTGCGCCGCCCCACCTCGCGCATCCTGGAGTTCCTTGCTGAGTCCTCCCTCGAAATGGAGTTTGGTTACCGCCCGGGTCTCATCGGTCGGGTGAGGAAATTCTTCAAGTATGGGCGTATACGAGACATCGATCCGGCCGACGTTGAAACTGTTCTCGCGCTTCAGTCCGCGTACTACCAAAAGCGCATTGCCGAACTCGTCTCAGACATCGCCAGGCTCGACGGCGAGCTCGATGGTTCCGACTTCGAAGAAGTAGCCCGCCAGCGGCAGCTGCGGTCGCTTGAGACATTTGCTGCATCGCTTGCATCAAGAGTCGGTCAAGGCGGCCGGGCCGACTTCACCCCGGACTCGCTACGGCACGCCACATCGTTTCGCTCGCTAGTTCACGAGTACCCATTGGTTCTCAGCACCTGTCACTCTTTGCGAAGAAATATTCCGGCAGGCAATCTGTTCGACTACCTCATCATTGACGAGGCGTCGCAGGTCGACCTCCTGAGTGCGAGCTTGGCGATGTCGGTGTGCCGAAACCTCGTCATTGTCGGTGACCGCAAGCAACTTCCGCAGATCAGCTCGATGCCGGAGGGCGCACTGCCGGCACCATCTCCGCCTTATGACTATGTCGAGCAGAGCATCCTCTCCTCGTTGCAGTTTCTCTACGGCGAAGCGGTGCCGGTGACTCTGCTCCGTGAGCACTATCGCTGTCATCCTGCGATTATCGGCTTCTGCAATCGTGCGTTCTACGATGGCCAACTGATTCCCTATACGAGCAGCGACGGCCGGGCCGCGCCGGCCATGAGGGTCCATCCCACAGCTCGCGGCAATCACATGCGCCAGCACCGAGGAGGCGGGAAATCGAATCAGCGGGAAATCGACGTCGTGCTTCAGGAAGTTCTCCCCGCAGCTCCGCCGGGCACCCGGCTGGAGGACATTGCGTTCGCGGCGCCGTACCGACAGCAGGCTGACAAGGCCGCAGCGCAACTGAGCGATCAGATGGACACAGTCGACACCGTGCATCGATTGCAGGGCCGACAGAAACGCATGGTGGTGCTGACAACGGTGCTGTCCGAGACCTGGCAGGGCCTCCGCGGCCTGCAGTTCGTCGACGACCCCAGGCTCATCAATGTCGCTGTGTCCCGAGCCATCGACACCTTTGTGCTCGTCACAAACTTCGACCAGCTTCCGAAGAGCCGGCATATACGGGATCTGATCGGTTACATCGAGTACCACTATCCCGATCAGGCCGTCGAGCCGAGCGCGGTGGTGTCGGTTTTCGACCTGCTGTACCGAGACTTTGACGCGCAATTGGCTCCCCTGGCGGGTCGGCTCAGCAGCACGGCGAAGTACCGCTCGGAGGAGATCATCAGAGTGTTGATCGGAGACATCCTTGCCGAGCCGGCCCATGGCCATCTTCGATTGCAGGAGCAAGTCTTCCTCAAGAATCTCGTAGCTCGAGGAACTTCGTTGAACGATGAGCAGCGTGCGTTTGTCCGGCGGACGTCCTCGGTCGACTTCGTGGTTTACAACACCGTGACTCAGCTACCGCAACTCGCCATTGAGGTGGACGGGTTCGCCTGGCACGAGAACAATCCAGCCCAGTTGAGGCGGGACAGAGTGAAGGACTCGGTCCTGCAACGCGTAGGGCTGCCTCTCCTTCGGCTCCGCACCACTGAGAGCGGAGAAGAAGACCGCATCCGGGGAGCCCTCGCCGCATCGGCGCGGGTTTGACCACAGGCTCAACAGGGGATCGCTCTGGACGGATCGCCCGCTTCGTGGTCGGCTGGAACCATGAGTTCACTGATCCGGCACATCACCCTTGATGCGGCAGACCCCTTCCAGCTGGCACGGTTCTGGGCGGAAGCCCTGGACGGTTCACTGGGCGACGACGACGCGCCCGGCGATCCCGAAGCCATGGTCACGTCCGCCGCCGGTGCGCTGCTGTTCGTCAGAGTCGATGACCGCAAGACCGTGAAGAACCGGATGCATCTGGACATTCAGCCCCAGGACCGCAGCCGCGACGAGGAGGTCGAACGCCTGCTCTCGCTCGGGGCCACCGTCCAGGGTGACCACCGGCGGCCCGACGGGACCGGGTGGGTGACCCTGCACGATCCTGAGGGCAACGAATTCTGCGTCGAGCGCAGCGCCTCGGAAAGGGTGAACGGCTGACGGCATGACGCCCGGCGACGGCTGACCAGGCGCGTTGCGACGCCACAGCCACCCTTGTATGACATCCCCGAACGCGGCGTTGTCAGCGGTGAGTGTAAACGCTTACAATCACTGTCGGCGCTGACTCCATCGCGCCGGAATATGCACCATGAAAGGGTTGAGGCCGTGTTCCTTGACTGAGCGTAACCGCGCGACGATCCGGGATGTCGCCCTGCTGTCCGGCCTGTCCATCTGCACCGTGTCGCGGGCCTTGAGGGGACTCCCCAACGTGTCAGAGGACGCCCAGCGCCGGGTCGAGGACGCAGCCTCCAAACTCGGATACCGCGCCTCGTCCGCCGCGGCGCGACTGGCAGGCGGCAGGACCGGATCCGTGGCGATCATCGTCCCCAGGGCCACCACCTGGTTCTTCGCCGAGGCGGTGGAAGCGGCCGAGGAGGTGTTCGCCGACAGCGGGCTCGACTCCGTGCTCATCAGCCTTCGCGGCCGCGCCGACGTCCGCGAGAGGATCTTCGGTGATCTGGACGCCCTGGCTCAGCGCGTCGACGGCGTGCTGCTGCTCGGCGTCGACCTCGGCGACGATGAGGTGGAGGCGCTGGCCGCCTCTCCTCTGGAGGTGGCGAGCATGGGACTGAGCGGCGTACCGTGGGACACCGTAGGGATCGATGACGTTCGGGCGGCCCACGCGGCGACCAGTCACCTCGTCGGCCTCGGGCACGGGGATTTCGCCATCCTGGCGGTCGGCGAGGATGACCGCGGAACCGTCGGCACCTCGGGCGACCGCCTCGCAGGGTTCACGCAGGCTCTGGCGGAACACCATCTCGAGGTGCATCCTGACCGCATCATCAAGGAACCGTCCAGTATCGAAGGTGGGTACCGGGCCATGACCGAATTGATCGACAACCGGGGCCTCCCGGAGGCCGTGTTCGCGGCCTGTGACGAGGCCGCGTTCGGAGCGCTCAAGGCACTCCGCGAGCACGGGCTGTCCGCTCCGAAGGACGTCTCGCTCATCGCCATCGACGACCACCCGATGAGCACCGTCCTGGGGCTCACCACCGTCGCGCAGCCAGTGGCGGACCAGGCGGCCTTCGCCGCCGATCTGCTCACCGAACGCCTTCAAGGACGGGCGGGGGAGCCGCAGGTCCATCGCCTGCCCGTCACCCTGATCGAACGCAAGACCACCCGCCGCCCCCGGCGTCAACCCTGAGGACTCCCCATGACCACATCACTGAACACGTCGATCTGGGACGGCACCGAGGCGCTCCTGTTCGACCTCGACGGCGTGCTGACCCCCACCGCTCTTGCCCATGAACAGGCCTGGCGCACGTTGTTCGAGGACGTTCTCGCCGTCGAAGGCATCGGACCGGCCTACACGGATGCCGACTACTACGCCCACATCGACGGGCGGCCGCGGTATGACGGAGTCCGCGAATTCCTGGCCTCGCGAGGCCTCACCCTGCCCGAGGGCCAGGACGACGACGCGCCGACCGAACGCACCGTCCGCGGGCTCGGAAACCTCAAGAACCGCCTGTTCGCCCAGATCATCGAGGACGGCATCGAACCGTACCCTGGTTCGTCCCGCTTCGTGGCGGCAGCCCGGAAGCGCGGCGTGAAGCTCGCCGTCGTGTCGTCGTCCCGCAACGCTCCGGCCGTGCTGGAGGCGGCAGGGATGGCGGATCTGTTCCCCATCGTGGTGGACGGCAACGTCGCGGCCCGCGAGGGGCTGCCCGGCAAACCGCATCCGGCTACGTTCCTGCGGGCCGCCGAGCTGCTCGGAGTGGACCCTGCGGCAGCCACGGTGGTGGAGGACGCCGTCTCCGGAGTCGAAGCCGGAGCGGCCGGTGGGTTCCGCGCCGTGATCGGCGTGGACCGTGGAGCGGGGGAGGATGTCCTGCGCTCCGCCGGGGCCACGCTCGTGGTGTCCGATCTCGACGAACTGCTCCCTGCCTGATCCTGCCTCGCCCCACTCCCACCCCACACTCCGCCAGGACACTTCCCCCACGTCCCGGCGTCCCCCCCGATCGATCCAGCGTCCGAAAGCCTTCCCATGTCTCTGATCTCCGCTGACCGCACCCGATTCCCCGCCGACCCCTGGGCCTTGCTCGAAACGTCGTACACGCCCGGATCGGAAGGCGCCCTGGAGACCGTCTTCGCCCTCGGCAACGGTCACCTCGGCGTGCGCGGCTCCCATGCTTCCGCCGCCGACGCCTTCCTGCCGGGCAGCTTCATCAACGGTTTCCACGAAACGTTCGACATCCGCCATGCCGAAAACGCCTACGGCTTCGCCAAGCAGGGCCAGCGGATGCTGTACGTGCCGGACGCGCAGGAGACGCTGTTGCGCGTGGACGGCGAGGAGCTCGCGCTCGGCGCCGTGCCGGTCCTCGACTACCGCCGCACCCTGGACTTCGCGAGCGGGGTCTACGAATGCGCCATCGTCTGGCAGTGCGCTTCCGGCGCGGTCGTCACCACGGTCGAACGCCGGGTGCTCGGGCAGAGCCACCGCGGTTCGCTCGCCGTCGAACTGCGCCTGAGCGCGGACCGCCGGATCGTGCTGGATGCGGTTTCTCAGGTGGTGAACCGGCAGGATCAGCCGGCCGAGGACCACTCGGATCACGACCCCCGTCGCTCGGGACGTCACGCCGGCCGCGTGCTCATGCCGGCAGCCAGCGACGGCGCCAAGGGCTCCCTGCGGCTCGCCTGGACGACGGCGGCCTCCCGCCAGAGCGTCGCCGTCGCGGTCGATCATGTGGCACCGGGCGCCCTCCCGCCCTTTTCAACGGAGACGGACGCCGACCGGAGCTCGGTCCGCTACGTCCTGCCGGTCGACCCGGGGGAGGAGTTCGTGCTCGAAAAGCGCGTCTCCTATGCCGTGGGTCCAGACACGCCGGAGACGCTCCTGGCCCGCGCCGAGGAGTCGCTTCTCAGCTTCGAGGAGCTCGCCGCGGAATCGGCCGCACACTGGGCGGAGTACTGGTCCACCGCGGACATCGAGCTCCCCGGGCAGCCGGAGCTGCAGCAGGCGGTCCGCTGGAATCTCTTCCAGCTGGGCCAGGCGACCGCGCAAGCGGGCGTGTCCGGGATCCCCGCCAAGGGCGTCAGCGGTTCGGGCTACGAAGGCCACTACTTCTGGGACCAGGAGGTGTACCTGATGCCCTACCTCAGCTACACGTCCCCGGATGCCGCCCGCAAGGTGCTCGCGTTCCGGCACTCGATGCTGCCCGCGGCGCGGGCCCGGGCCGCCGAGCTCAGTGTGGATGGCGCCCTCTTCCCGTGGCGCACCATCAACGGCCAGGAGGCCAGCGCGTACTACGCCGCCGGCACCGCGCAGTTCCACATCAACGCCGCCGTCGCCTTCGCCGCGGCCCGGTATGTCTGGGCCACGGGCGATGAGGAATTCCGCACGGGAGAGGGGGCGGAGATCCTCTCCGAGACCGCCAGGATGTGGGTCTCCTTGGGCTTCTTCGGCAAGGACGGACGCTTCCACTTGCACGGTGTCACGGGTCCGGATGAGTACACGGCCGTAGTCAACAACAACCTGTACACGAACGTCATGGCGCGGTTCAATCTCCGGGCCGCGGCCGCCGTCGAGGGGCACTTCGCCGGAGTGACGGAGCGGCAGCTCTGGTCCGAAGCCGCGGAGCGGATGACCCTGCCTTACGACACCGATCTGCGCGTCCATGCCCAGGATGCCGACTTCATGACCCTGGAACCCTGGGACTGGGACGTGCCACGGGACAAGTACCCGCTGCTGCTGCACTTCCACCCGCTGGTGATCTACCGGCATCAGGTGCTCAAGCAGGCGGACACGGTGCTCGCGATGTTCCTGCAGTGGCAGGACTTCAGCGCCGAAGAGAAACAGCGCGCCTTCGATTTCTACGATCCGCTGACCACCGGCGACTCGACGCTCTCCGCGTGCGTGCAGGGCATCATGGCGGCCGAGGTCGGGTATGGGGACGTGGCGCTCCGGCACTTCACGACGGCGGCGTTCATCGACCTGGACGATCTGCACCACAACACGGTGGACGGCGTCCACACGGCCTCGGCGGGTGGCGTCTGGGCCGCCCTCGTCAACGGCTTCGCGGGCTTCCGAGACCAGGGGGAGCACCCGCTCTTCGACCCCCGGCTGCCGGAAGGCTGGGAGGGGCTCGCCTTCCGCCTGCGGATGCGGGGTTCGGTGCTCGCCGTGCGGCTGGCGCCGGGCGAGATCATGCTGAGCGTCGAATCCGGTGGGCCTCTGGAGGTCCAGGTCCGGGACCAGCTCGTCCACGTGGGGGCCGATCCGGTGCGGGTGGCCCTCGCGCCGGTGCCGTCCCCGGCGCCGAGCGTCTTCCCGCAGTCGCCCGCCACGTCCGGGCTGCAGACGGTGCTGACCCGCTCCTGAGTGAGCGGCCGGAGTGGGTGGCCCGCGTCGCCCTGCACGGTGTTTTCTCCATCACTTTCAGGCCGAGTTCCGGGGTTTGTTACGGATGATCCCGCTTCGGCCGAGGGTCCGCACGGTACCGTTTTGACCAGGCCATCATCGTTGAAAAGGAGCACCAGCATGCCGGAGATCATCGTCGTCGGAGTGGACGGAACCGAGACCGCAGCGCGAGCCGCCGAGCAGGCCCTGCGACTCGCCCAGGGCTTCGGCGCCACGCTGCACGTGGTCACCGCCTATGAAGGCACCAAGGCGTCTCTGCACGGCGCCAACTACGAGCGTGCCGTGATCTTCGGCGACCGCCAGGAGAAGGCTGCCGAGACCGCCAGGACGGTCGCCGGCACGCTGTCCGCCGACGGTGTCCAGGTCGAAGCCTTCTCCGTCGTGGGCACCCCCGCCGAGGCGCTCATCGCCCACGCCGAAGAACACGACGCCAGCGTGATCGTGGTGGGCAACCGCCGCATGAGGGGCCTGGCCCGTGTCCTGGGCAGCGTCGCCAACTCGGTGGCGCACGAGGCCAAGTGCAACGTCTACATCGCGGACACCACCGAGTAGTCCGCACGGAACGGCACGACGCCGTCACCCGCCGGGGCACCCTAGGATCGAGGCATGGAAGCAGCAGCCCCGTCCTCCGGCCTGAGCGTGCCCGAACCCGCCGCCGCGGGCCTGTCCGCCAAGAAGGTGCGGCTGTGCCTGGCCTTCCTGTCCGCGCTGGGCCACGGTTTCCTGGAGTCCGGCCAGACCACGCGCCAGACTGAGGAGGCCCTCGGGAGGTACGGGCGCGAGCTCGGCCTGGACGGCCTCGTGCTCAATTCGTTCGGCCGGATGCTGCTGCTGGAAGCCGTCACGCGCGACGGCGGCACGGTCTCCCTCTCCGGCGCGGCCCGGTCGCTCGACGCCATCGACTGCACCAGAGCGCGCGCACTCGACAGACTCGCTGAGCGCACCGTTGAGGACGCCCGGAGCTGGGCCGATTCCGCCGCGGCCCACGACGGCCTCACGGCGGCGCGGCAGGAGGTCGAACGGC
The DNA here is from genome assembly GCF_041360795.1 of Arthrobacter sp. RCC_34. Classification (NCBI taxonomy): domain Bacteria; kingdom Bacillati; phylum Actinomycetota; class Actinomycetes; order Micrococcales; family Micrococcaceae; genus Arthrobacter; species Arthrobacter sp. RCC_34. Next base: position 1,137,491 of record NZ_JBFUPW010000001.1, read on the forward strand.
TGCGGGACACGGCCACTCCGTGGTGGGTGGTCACGCTCGGGCTGACACTCCTGGCGTTCTTCATCAGCATGCAACTGGGCGTGAGCTGGCAGGCCTGGGTCGCAGCGGCCCTGGTGCAGGCCGTGACCTCCCTGGCGGGAGTGGCGATCGGCGGGCTGCGACTGCCCCGGCTGTTCGCCATCGCCGTGCAGAGCTGCGCCGCGGGCGCTTTCGCCACCGCCCTCGTCCAGCTCGGATTCGTGGATCCGGTGGGCGCGGCCGCGGCGATCGCGGTGAACTGGCTCCTGCTGATCCCTTTGCCGCAGGTCATCGGGGCGGTCACCGACGCCATCGAGGCCGACCATCTATCCGCCATGACCCGCGTGGCGAGCGTCGCCATCGCGGCCGGAGGCATCGCGATCGGCGGAGGGTTCACCTTCGCGCTCGGCGAAGTCCTCGGCATGGCCCATCCACGGCTCGACGCTCTGCCCACGCTGCCCTGGTATCTGGTGCTGGTGTTCTCCGCCCTGGGCGCCGTGGCGAATGCGTTCGCCAACGGCGGGAGGCTGGCGCTGGTGGCGCCGGCAGCCTTCCTGGGCGTGGTCACGGGCGCCGTCAACCAAGTGCTGCTCCTGATCGCCGGTCTGTCCGCGGTCTGGGCGAGTTCACTCTCGGCCGTCGTCCTCGGTCTCCTCAGCGCAGCCCTGGTGAAGCGCACCGGCTACCCGTATCAGGTGCTCGCGCTCATGGGCATCACGGGCGCCCTGCTCCCCGGGATCCCGGTGTTCTTCGGCATCCTCCAGGCGATGGGCGGGGGCAATGCGGCGGAGCATTTCGGCACGGCCGCGGCCATCAGCCTGGGCATCGGCACGGGTGTCGCGCTCGGTGTGCACCTGGCGCGCCTCGGAAGGCGCGTGCGGTGATCCGTCCCGCCAGTGCGGGGGCGTACGATGACCGCATGTCTGATGTCGCATTGATCACCGGAACCTCCTCCGGCATGGGCCTGCACGCCGCCGTCGACCTGGCGCGCCGGGGCCTCACCGTGGTCGCCACGCTGCGTGACACCTCCCGGGCCGCCGCCCTCCACACCGCTGCCCGCGACGCCGGCGTGGAGCTGGACGTGCGGGAGCTCGACGTCGTGGATCACGGCGCCGCCGAACGCGTGGTGCGCGGCGTGCTCGCCGACCACGGCCGCATCGACGTGCTGATCAACAACGCCGGCCGCGGCAGCGTGGCGACGGCCGAACAGCTGTCCATGGAGCAGATCCAGGCCCAGTTGGACGTCAATTATCTGGCGCCCGTGAACCTCACCAAGCTGGTTCTGCCCGGCATGCGGGAACAGGGACGCGGCCGGATCCTTACCGTCACGAGCGTGGGCGGAGCCGTGGGCCAGCCGTTCGCCGACGCCTATTGCGGGGCGAAGTTCGCCGTGGAGGGTTTCATGCAGTCGCTCGCGGTGGTCGCCGAACGGTTCGGCGTGCAGGTGGGCGTGATCGAACCTGCCGCGGTGGCCAGTGAGTTCGTGGCGAACGTCTCGCGCCCCATGGATGCCGGCGCCTACGGGCCCTTGCTCGACGCCTACATCAGCCGCAGCACCGGAGCGTTCTCCCGGGCCCAGTCTGCCGAGAGTGCGGGTGCCGTGATCGCGGAGATCGCGACCGCGCCGGAGTTCCATTTCCGGAATCAGACCTCCGACGCCGCACGGAACTTCGTGGGCGTTTCGCTGGCCGACGGCGACGGCGAACGGGTGCTCGGCTTCACCCGCCCCTGGATCGCCTGAGAACGCTCCGGCGCCGACGGCCGAGGCAGAGCGAGGACGTCCCGCTCAGCTCATCGGGTCGTACATGAACTCCCGCAGTTCCTGCGGACAACGGCACGAGGCGGCGATCTTCGCAGCCCAGGCCTCGGCGGACGCGCGGTCCGGCAGCTCGAGGATCGTGAAGCCACCGCGGATGTCGAGGCCCGGATACGGGCCCGGGCTGATCGTGCCGTCCGCCCCGACGCGGACCGGCTCGACCTCCTCGTTGATGCCACCGCCGAAGACGTACACGCCCGCGGCCTGGGCTTCCGCGATGACGGCATGGGACTCCGCGACGACGGTCGGGAAGTCCTCCTCCGAGACCACCATCGCGTCGCTCGGGAAGGAAATCAGGTACTTGGTCATACGCCGATCCTGGCCCGGAGGGTCCCCGTGCGCAAGGGGTGGGTTCGCCGTCGGACCCTCCTAGAAGTCGCGTGACGGAGTGCCGGTCACGTTTCTTCAGTCTTTCCAGCAGCGAATGATTCTGCCGCGACTCGCCCATGGACCAGCCCGGTGGGGATGCCGAGAAATGCCGGTTCAGGGGTGCGGCAGCAGGACTCGGTCTCGGTTTCCGTGTCCTGGCCTGGAGGGGCGTCGCAGCTGGTCCCAGCTTCGGCAGAGCAGACCCCGGTTTCGGGCAGGACAAGGTGTACCGCGTCCGCGGCCGTGGTGTCACCGACCAGGGCCGCGGTGATGGAACGGACTTGTTCGTAACCGGTGGCGAGGAGGAAGGTCGGGGCGCGGCCGTAGGACTTGGAACCGACGATGTAGAAGCCCTGTTCGGGGTGGGCCAGGTGCCGGGCGCCGTGGGGTGGGACGGTGCCGCAGGAGTGGAATTCCGGATCGATCAGCGGCCCGAGCCGGGTGGGGGCTTCGACGATGGGGTCCAAGTCCAGGCGGAGCTCGCGCAGGATGTCCAGTTCGGGGCGGAACCCGGTGGCCGGGACCACGACATCGGCTTCCAAGGTGCGCCCATCCACGGCGGTGAGAACCAGGTGATCGTCGGCGGCATCGATGCGTTGCGTGTGGAATCCGGTGGTCAGCTGGATCGTGCCGGCCTCGACGAGGCGGCGCAGGCGGGTGCCGAGCTGTCCACGGGCTGGGAGCCCGTCGGCGTCCCCGCCACCGTAGACGCGAGCGGCAGTGTCAGCCCGGATCACCCAGAGGATCCGGGTTTCGGGCTCATCCCGGGCCAGGGTGGCGAGGTTGATCAGAGTGTTCGCTGCGGAGTGTCCGGAGCCGATGATCAGGACGCGTTGCCCGGCGAACCGGTCTCGTTCGGCGCCCAGCACGTGGGGAAGAGGCGTGGTGATCCGGTCCGCGGCGGTGTCTTCGCCGATCGCGGGCAGCCCGCCGGTCCCGACAGGGTTGGGGGTGTTCCAGGTGCCGGAGGCATCAATGACCGCGGCTGCGAGGTGGTCGGTGACGGTGCCGTCGGCGTGCTGGACGCGGATCCGGAACGGGGCTTGCTCCCGGCCGCGGCTATGGGTTTTATCCAGCCCGGCGCGGGTCACGGCGATCACGCGGGCTCCGGTGTGGAGGCGCTTCGCGATCACAGGGTGTGCGGCCAGGGGCGCCAGGTACTCGTCGATGAGTTCCGCCCCGTAGGGCAAGGCCGTGAGCCGGGGGGATTTCCAGCCGGTGGGTTCCAGGAGCCGGACGGCTGCGGCGTCGAGGTTGAACCGCCAGGGGGAGAACAGGCGGATGTGCCGCCACTGGTTGATCCCGGCGGCCGGGGTGGGCCCGGATTCGAAGATCACCGGGTCCAGGCCCTGCTCGAGCAGGTGTGCGGCGGTGGCCAGGCCGATCGGGCCGGCTCCGATCACGGCTACGGGAAGCTGCGAAGTGCTGTCCATGTGGATTCTCCTCAAGGGTTCGCGACGCCCCTTGACGGCGCCTGGATACTCTCGTGCGGTGGGCTGCTACTTCGTGAGGGCAGCGATCAGGTCCTGGACCCGGGCCTTGATCTCGTCCCGGATCGGACGAACAGCCTCCAGGCCCTGCCCGGCCGGGTCTTCCAGAACCCAGTCCTCGTACCGTTTGCCGGGGAAGAACGGGCAGGTGTCCCCGCAGCCCATGGTGATGACCACATCGGATTCCTGCACGGCCTCAGTCGTGAGGACCTTGGGGATCTCGGCGGACAGGTCGATCCCGACCTCGGCCATTGCGGCCACCGCGGCGGGATTGACCTGCTCGGCCGGTTGCGAGCCCGCGGAACGGACCTCGATCGACCCACCGGAGAGGCTGGTGAGGTACGCCGCGGCCATCTGGGACCGGCCGGCGTTGTGGACGCAGACGAACAACACGGAGGGTTTCTTGGTTTCAGTGCTCATGAGATCTCCTGGAGGGCGGACTGGTTGGGGATGGTGAAGTAGCGGGTTCTGGCCCAGAGGGCCGCGTAGACCAGGCCGAGCAGTGCCGGCACTTCGATCAGCGGGCCGACGACCCCGGCCAGGGCCTGCCCCGAGGTGACTCCGAAGGTGCCGATGGCCACGGCGATCGCCAACTCGAAATTGTTCCCTGCCGCGGTGAACGCCAGAGTGGTGGTGCGGGCGTATCCCAGACCCAGCACCTTGCCCGCGACCATTCCAACGGCGAAGACCACGGCGAAATACACGAGCAGCGGGACCGCGATCCGGGCCACGTCCAGGGGACGAGCCAGGATCGTGCCGCCCTGCAAGGCGAAGAGCACGGTGATGGTGAACAACAGCCCGTACAGCGCCCATGGGCCCAGACGGGGCAGGAACCTATCCTCATACCAGGCGCGGCCCTTGAGCCGCTCGCCCACGGTCCGGGTCAGGTAACCTGCGACCAGGGGAATACCGAGGAACACCAGCACCGAGGCCGTGATCGTCTGGAAGGAGAACTCCGCACTGGTGGTGGGCAAACCGAGCCAGGCGGGCAGCAGCTGCAAGTAGAACCAGCCCAGCGCCCCGAATGCGAGGACCTGGAACACCGAGTTCAGCAAGACCAGCACTGCGGCGGATTCCCGGTCACCACAGGCCAGATCGTTCCAGATCAGCACCATCGCAATACACCGGGCCAGACCCACGATCACCAGCCCGGTCCGGTACTCCGGCAGATCCGGCAAGAACACCCACGCCAGCACGAACATGAACGCCGGCGCCAGAACCCAGTTCAACACCAGCGAAGCGATCATCAGCTTCCGATCCGCCAGCACCCGATGAGCCCTGTCATACCGGACCTTGGCCAGAACTGGATACATCATCACCAGCAACCCGACCGCGATCGGCAAGGACACCTGCCCCACCTTCACCGCCTCCAGCACCGATCCCAGCCCGGGCATCAACGCCCCCAATGCCAGGCCCGCAGCCATCGCCACCAGGATCCACACCGGCAAGAACCGATCCATCCGCGACAAACGCCCACCGGCTTCCGGGGACGCATCCCTCGCGGCGTCCATGACCTGAGAACCCACCACACCCACACTCTTCATTGATGAACATCGATCTACCTGAGTATCAAACCATAGATCGATGAATGTCAATGTATGTGGGAGGATGGGTTCATGAACGCCTCGCGCACTCTGGAGCTCACCCCCGCGGGAACGGCCTGCTGCGAGCCCTCCGCTTCGCCGGCCCTCGCCGCCGAGGACGCCGCGGACCGGGCCGTGGTGTTCAAGGCCCTGGCCGATCCGAACCGCCTGCGGCTGCTCTCGATCGTGAAGAACGCTCCGGGTGGGGAAGCCTGCGTGTGTGATCTGACCGAGCCGTTGAATCTGGGTCAGCCGACCGTCTCGCACCACTTGAAGATCATGGTCGACGCCGGACTGCTGCACCGCGAAAAGCGCGGCACCTGGGCCTACTACTCCCTCATCGAGGGCGCCCTGGACCGGGTCACCGGGCTCGTGGAGAGCCTGTGACCACCCGACCAGCGGCGCATGTCCGGCCAATGGAATCCGATGACTGGCTCGCCGTTGAAGAGATCTACGCCCAAGGGATCGCGACTGGCCTGGCGACCTTCGAAACCACCACCCCCACCTGGGAGGCCTTCACCGCCTCACGGCTGCCGGCCCACCGCCTCGTCGCCGACGTCGACGGGGAGGTGCTGGGCTGGGCAGCTGTCTCGGCTGTCTCCGCCCGCCCGGTGTATGCCGGAGTCGTTGAGCACTCCATCTACATCCACCACGCAGCACGCGGCCAAGGACTCGGCAAAACCCTCCTGACCGCGCTCATCGGTTCCACCGAGGCCGCCGGGATCTGGACCATCCAATCCAGCATCTTCCCGCAGAACCAGGCCAGCCTGCGCCTGCACGAAAACGCCGGATTCCGCCTCGTCGGCCGCCGCGAACGCATCGCTCAACGCGCTGATGGCGCCTGGCAAGACACGTTCCTCATCGAACGCAGATCTAAGACTTCCTGATCGACGCGAGAGGTCAATGACCACGCCACGGGATCCCCGAACTCGACGCCTTGGCAGGACCGGAGCACTTCTTAAGAGTTTCTGAGGACCGTCCTGACACGATCGGAGCCACGCACGGTTCGAAAGGAACATCCATGGCTTCGCAGTCCACGCCCGCCCTTCCCGCCCGGCCCCGGCCTCCCCGGGGTTTCCCCCGGCTGAGCGTGCCGCGGCACTGGCTGCCGGCGTCGTCGGTGCTCGCGCTTGCTGCCCTGACGCTGGGGCTCTGCATCCGCCTGATGCCCGGCCTGAGCGGGGCGGAACTCGGGGTGGACCAGGAACTCAGCCGGCATCACGAGGCCTTGCTGACCGCCGTCGCGATGGGGCTGAACACCCTCTTCAGCCCCGCGGGCGGGGTGCTGATCATCGCGGTGGTCGCCGGACTGCTGCTGGTCCGACGGCAGGTCCTCCGGGCCGTGCTGTTCGCTTCGGCGGTGAGCTGGGGCTGGGGGATGTCGCAGGTGTTCAAACTGATCGTGGCGCGTCCGCGGCCGAACCCCGCTCTTCTCCTGGACCCCCTGGCTCCCGAGACCGGGTCCAACAGCTTCCCCAGCGGTCACACGTGCCTGGCCGTGGCGCTGGTCTTCGCCGTGTACTTCCTCCTCCGGGGGACCCGTTGGGCCCGGCTCGCGGTCTGGGCCGGTGCGGCGATGGCGCTCATGGTGGCCTGGTCACGCCTCTACATCGGGGTGCACTACCCGACCGACGTGCTCGCCTCCTTCCTCGTGACCGGTGCGGCGATGCTCGCTTTCACCTGGCTCTGGAACACCCTGATTCCGCGGATTCTGGCCCTTCCGCCGGTGGCCCAGCTGGTCCGTAAGATGGAAGGACACGGCTGAGGAACACCGTCCGGGGTGCCAGGGGAGCGAGAATGATCCTGTGAATCCCGCGCCCCGGCCCTCCGTGCTCCTGGTGGAGGACGATCCTGTCCTGGGTCCTCTGACGGCCGAACTCCTCGCTCCCGAGTACCGGGTCCAGCTCGCCATCCAAGGCAGAGAGGGCCTGCACCTCGCGCTCACCCAGAACTGGGACGTGCTCGTGGTCGACCGCGGGCTGCCGGGCCTGGACGGCATCGCCGTCGTCACGGCCCTGCGCGAGCGCGGCGTGGCGACGCCGATCCTCCTCCTGACCGCGCTCGGCGCGACCGAGGAGAAGGTCAGGGGGCTCGACGCCGGCGCGAACGACTACATGACCAAACCCTTCGACGCCGCGGAGCTGGCCGCCCGCCTCCGTGCGCTCACTCGCACGTATGAGGCGCCGCCGTCGTCGCTCCACTTCGGCGACTGGGAACTCGACGCCGCGGGGCGGCAGGCGCGCTCCATCCACGGGCTCAGTGCCTCGCTCACGGCCAAGGAGGGCGAGCTGCTCGCGCTCCTGGCGGCCGATCCGGAGAGGGTCTTCAGCCGAGAGGAGATCCTGGCCCGGGTCTTCCAGCCCACGGACACCCCGGGCCTCGTGGACACCCATGTGCACCACCTCCGCCGTAAGATCTCCCGCGCCGTGGTCCGCACGGTCCACGGTGTCGGCTATCAGATCGGTGACCCTCATGACTGAACCCCGCCGTCCCGGGCCTGACCAGGTGGAACTTCGCAGGGCCGCGCTGCGGATCGCGCTCCGGATCAGCGCGGCGTGCGGCGCTCTGGTCCTCTGCCTGCTGGCCGTGGCGACCGTGTACCTCTTCAGCAAGGCCGGCGGCCCGGGGCCCGATGCCGCGGAGTCGGGGGCGGTCTTCGTCTCCCTGGACACGCGGGATCTGATCCGCGACATGATCCTGGTGGGACTCGTGGGTGTGGTGCTGGCCGGGGTGATCGGCTGGTTCAGCGCAAGGAGCTCGATCCGCCCGCTCAGCGACGCCCTCGCCCGTCAGCGGCGGTTCGTGCAGGACGCCAGCCACGAGATGCGGACGCCCCTGGCCATCCTGGACGCGCGCGTCCAGCTGGCACAGCGGACCAGCCCGTCGGATTCTGCGGCCGGCCTGGCGCTCGCGCAGATCCGGCAGGACACCGCGGCGCTGACGGAACTGGTCAACGGGCTGCTGGAGGCAGCCACCGGAGGTGACGCGACACCGGACGCCGGGCCGATCGACGTCGGCGCCCTGGCGGCGGAGGTCGTGAAAAGCGCCGCGCAACTCGCGGAGTCCCGCCACGTGACCGTGGACTGCGCAACACGGGATGGTTCCTTCGCCGTCATCCGAACGCAGAGCCTGCGGCGGGCCCTCCTCGCGCTGCTGGACAACGCCCTGGCCCACACGCCCGACGGCGGCCGCGTCACCGTGACGGTGGGCCGGGAACGGGACACCGTCACGCTCAGTGTCGCGGACACGGGCAGCGGGATCTCCGACGTCGATCGGCAGCGGATCTTCGAGCGCTTCGTGCACAGCACCAACGACTCGGCCGGGACCGGGCGACGTGGTTACGGCATCGGTCTGGCCCTGGTCCGGGAGATCGCCACCCAGGCCGGAGGGCGGGCCGAACTCGTCCGGTCGGACACCGACGGCACGGTCATGCGCATCGTCCTGCCCGCGGCGAGGCCCGGTCGCGCTCAGTCCTGAGCTGAGTCCCAGGGGAAGGCCACGCCCTCGCCGATGACGCGGAGGCACAGTTCCGTGCCGGGCCGCGTGATGGACGCGTTCCAGTGCCGGATGGTGATCGTCTCGCCGCCGCCGGGGATCTCGGGCCCGCCCGCCACGATGGGACGGGGATTGAGACGGATCCGGACGGTGGTCTCGGGGCCGAAGTAGTCCGTGTCCACGACCGTGCCACGGATCGGGCCGTCCGGGGCGATGCGGATCTGCTCGGGCCGCAGCATCAGGTGGACCTTGCCCTGCGCCGGAGGACGACGGACCGGGATCCCGCCCAGGGAGCACATGGCGAGGGAGCCCTCGAGCCAGGCGTCCAGCACCACGGCCTCGCCCAGGAATTCCGCGGTGGCCCGGTCGGACGGCCGGGTGTAGACCACGAAGGGGTTGCCCACCTGGGCCAGGGCGCCGTCCCGCATGACGGCCACCTGATCGGCGAAGGACAGGGCCTCGGCCTGGTCGTGGGTGACGAGGACCGTGGTGACGCCGGCGGTCCGGAGCACCTCGCCCACGGCGCGGCGCGTGGCGACGCGGAGGCCGGCGTCGAGCGCGGAGAACGGCTCGTCCAGGAGCATCACTTCGGGTTCACGGGCGAGGGCGCGCGCAAGGGCGACGCGCTGCTGCTGGCCGCCGGAGAGCTCGTGGGGACGGCGTGCGGCGAGAGCCGGATCCAGGGAGACCATCTCGAGCAGTTCACGGATCCGGGCTTTCGCTGCAGACGACCGGTGGCTGCCCAGGTCACCCGCGAGACCGAAAGCCACGTTCTGGGCGACCGACAGATGCGGGAACAGTGCGCCGTCCTGCGCCACATAGCCGACGTTCCTCCGGTGCGCCGGAACCCACGCGGAACCCTGCGCCACCGCCGTGCCGCTCAGACGGATGGAGCCGGCGTCGGGCCGTTCGAATCCGGCGATGAGCCGCAGCAGCGTGGTCTTGCCGGACCCGGAAGGCCCCACGATGGCCGTGGTGCCGCCGCGGGCGACCGCGAGGTCGATCCCGCGCAGCACTTCCTGGCTGCCGAAGTTCTTGACCACTCCGTCGATCGCGAGATGGGTGTCGGTGGTGCCGGCCACGGAGGGCGCGACGCCGGGGGCGACGGAGTGGGCGGAGGAGGGGGAGGTCACTGTCCGGCTGCTTTCTTGGACTGGTGGAACAGGAGATAGGTCATGGGGGCGGAGAGCACGATCATCAGGAGCGCGTAGGGGGCGGCTCCGGCGTAGTCGATCTCGCTGCTCTTGCTCCAGAACTCGGTGGCCAGGGTGTGCGTGCCGTTGGGGGAGAGGAGGAGCGTCGCCGTGAGTTCGTTGACGATGGCCAGGAACACCAGGGCGGCGCCGCCGGCCGCCGCGGGGGCGGTCAGGCGCACCGTGACCCGGAGGAACGCCAGGAACGGGGATTTCCCGAGCGCCTGGGCCGCCTCTTCCAGCTCCTTGGGGGCCTGGACCAGGCCGGAGCGCAGGCTGACCAGGGCGCGCGGCAGGAACAGCAGCACGTATGCGGCGATCAGCACGCCGGTGGTCTGGTACACGGCCGGGGCGAGCCGGATGGTGACCGTCACGAACGCCAGGCCCACCACGATCCCGGGCAGGGAACTGGTGACGTAGTTGCACAGCTCGAGGGCTTTGCTGAACCACGTCGGGTTCCGCACCGCCAGGTAGGCCAGCGGGAACGCCACCACGGTGGTCACCGCGGCCCCGGCCACTCCGTAGAAGAGGGTCTGCACCAGGGCCGGGACGAACTCGTCCGCGGTCCAGACGGCGGCGCCACCCTGAACAGCCCAGCGGAGCACGAGCGCGAGGGGCAGCCCGAAGGCGAGCAGCACGAGCGCCAGCAGGGACAGCTGCGCCGGCACCTGGTAGCGGCCCAGCGGCAGCCGCAGGGCGACGCCCTGACTGCCCGACCCGACGCGGGAGTACCGCGCGGTTCCGCGGCCGCGGACCTCGGCGAGCAGCAGGAGCAGGCACAGGAACACCAGGACGCTGGCGAGCATGTTGCCGGCCGTGCCGTTGAAGGTGGACTGGAACTGGATCATGATCGCCGTGGTGAACGTGTCGAAACGGATCATGGCGAAGGCGCCGTACTCGGCCAGCAGGTGCAGCGAGACCAGGAGCGCGCCACCGGTGAGCGCCACGCGGAGCTGCGGGAGGACCACGCGGAAGAAGGACGCCCACGGGCCCAGGCCCAGCGAGGCGGCCGAGTGCTCCAGCGCCGGATCCAGGCGGCTGAGAGCCGCAGCGGCGGGAATGTAGACCAGCGGGAAGTAGGAGAGCGTGGAGATCAGCACCCCGGAGCCGATCCCCTCCAGGGACGGGACGGCGGAGACCCAGGCGTAGCTGTTGACGAAGGCGGGGATCGCGAGGGGCGCGGCGAGGGCCACGGCCCAGAACCGGTGCCCGGCGAGCGTGGTCCGCTCCACCAGCCAGGCGCCGCCGACGCCGAGCACCAGGCACAGCGGCACGGTGAGGACCACGAGGAGCACGGTGTTGAGCAGCAGCTCTCCGACGCGTGGCCGGAAGATGAGCGAGACCGCCGTGTCCCAGCCGGTGGTGGCCGTCATGTAGACGACGTACCCGAGCGGGATGAGAGACAGCAGCGCGATGAGCATCGCGATCAGGGAGATCACGGAGACGCCGAAAGGCGGGCGAGGGCGTGCGCCCTTGCCCGCCTGCGGCGGCCTGACGGTGGTCTCCGCCGGAGCGGAGGCCGTTGAATCAGCGGTCACGGAATCAGAGCAGTCCGGCCTGCGTCATCAGCTCGGTGACCTTGGCGGAGTTCAGCTTGGCGGGGTCCACCGTGGGGGCCTGCAGATCCTTGATCGGCACGAGCTTCGGGTTCGCCTCGACGTCGGAGGCGATCGCGTACTCGAAGGAGGTCCCGTTTTTGAGAACCTCCTGGCCCTTCTTTCCGGTGATGAACTTCAGGAACGCCTGCGCGGCGGCCGGGTTCTTGGCGGACTTCAGGACGCCGCCGCCGGAGACGGACAGGAATGCGCCCGGATCCTGATGCTTGAAGAAGTACGGGGTGACGTTCTTGGAGTTCTCGCCGGTCTTGGCCTGGTCGCCGTAGTAGTAATAGTGGTAGATCAGCGCGGCATCCACTTCACCGGCGTTGACGGCCTTCATCGCGGTGCTGTTGCCCTTGTAGGCCTTGAAGTTCTCCTTCATGCCCTTGAGCCACTCGGTGGTGGCGGCTTCGCCCTTGAGCTCCAGCAATGCGGCGACGATCGCCTGGAAGTCGGCGCCCGACGGCGAGGCGGCCCACTTGCCCTTCCACTCCGGCTTGGCGAGATCCAGCATGGACTTCGGCAGCTTGTCCTCGGAGATCTTCTTCTTGTCGTACACGAGCACGGTGGAGCGGGCGGCGATGCCCGTCCACTTGTTCGTGGAGGGCCGGTAGGCGGCGGGGACCTGGTCCACGGTGGCCTTGTCGACATCCGCGAACAGGCCGGCGTTCTCCACCTGGGCCATCGCGGGGGAGTTCTCGGTCAGGAAGACGTCGGCGGGGGAGGCGGCGCCTTCCTGGACGATCTGGTTGGACATCTCCGAGTCGTCGCCCTGGCGGACGGTGACCTTGACGCCGGTCTCCTGGGTGAACGCGTCCACCCATTCCTTCGTCAGGGACTCGTGCTGGGCGTTGTAGACCGTGATCTCGCCGGAGATCTTGGAGTCTCCGGATCCGCCCGCGGCGGGCGCGGAGCTGCCGGAACCGCAGGCGGCCAGGCCGAGAGCGGCGGTCGCGGCGAGGGCGATGCCTGCCAGAGCGTTCTTACGCAACTTCATGGGAACTGCTTTCTACGTGCAAAAGGGTTCGGAGTCCTGGGGAGGGTCCTGAGCAAGCTTAGGTTAGCTATGCCTAAAGGCGCCAATGCGCGAAGGGCGGGGGTCTCCGAATGTGACGTCGCGGGCCGTCCGAATGGTCCCCGGACCGCCACTGAGCCCCTTGCTAAACTGGGCCCGAACCCGAGGCCTTGCTGAGCCGGGCCGTGCCGGGATGACCACCAGGGGAGGACACAGGTGCCGATCACCCGGACCGTGCTGGACGTCGCGCAACGCCATCCCGAACGGACGGCCATCGCCGGGGCGGACGGGCGGCTGAGCTACCGGGACCTGGTGGAGGATTCGCGCCGGGCCTTCGCCGCCGTGGACGCCCTGCACCGCGGCCAGACCTCTCCTCCGGCCCCCGCTCCGGAGACCCGGGGCATCCCGATCACCGCCGTGAGCATCGGCTCCGCCTTCCACACCGCGAGGATCGTGGCCGGGCTGGCCGGATACCGTGCCGTGTCCGCCACGATCGATCCCCGCTGGCCCCTGGAGCACCGGGTGGGCGTGATCCTTTCGACCGGGATCGGCGTGGTCATCAGTGACTCGGAGGACCTCGCGCAGGCCCTCACGGCGCGAGGCTGGACGGGGACCCTCCTCGGCCTGACGGACTTCCAGGAACTGGAGCGGAGCCTTCCGCCCGCTCCGCCGCCGACGGTCCGCGACGGCGGGGAGGCGTTCCTCCTGCTGTTCTCCTCCGGCACCACGAGCAATCCCAAGGCGTTCCTGAAGACCCGGCAGCAGTACCGGGACAACGTGGCGGTGTCGAGCGCCCACCTGGAACCCCTGCCGGGAGTGAGCACTCTCGCGCCGGGACCGGTCTCCTACAGCCTCACCCTCTACGCCGTCATCGAATGCCTCGCGACGGGCGGCAGCGTCCACGTGGCCGACACGTTCGACCCGGTCGGGCTGGGGCAGCGCATCGCGACCGACGGCGTCAGCAGGGTCGTGGCCGTCCCGGCGGTGGTTCAGTCGATCACGGATGCCGCACGCCGGGACCCGGAACGGTTCGCTTCGCTGGACCTCATCGTCACGGGCGGAGCCAATCTGTCCTCGGCGATCCGCTCTGGACTCGCCCGTGCGCTGCCTCAGGTGCGCCTGATCAGCTACTACGGCGCCGCGGAGATCGGCTTCATCGGGGACAGCCGGGACGGGGACGGCACGGCCCTCTCTGTCTACCCCGGCATCGAGGTCAGCGTGCGGGACGGTGGGGGCGAGGAGCTGCCCCACGGCGAGCCCGGCACCCTGTGGGTCCGCGCGGCGGCCTGCTCGGACGAGTATCTGGCAGGCACCACGGACGCGGTGCTCCGGCAGCCGGACGGCTGGGCCACCGTGCACGATCAGGCCCGGCACGTGGGAGACCGCATCGAACTCCTGGGGCGGTCCGGCGACATCGTGGTCAGCGGCGGGCACAAGATCGCGCTGCCCGACGTGGAGCGGGCCTTCGAGGGCATGCCGGGCCTCGGCGCCGTGTGCGCCGTGGCCGTGCCGGACGCGCGGCTCGGCAGTGTGGTGGCTCTCGTGCTCGAAGGCGAGGACGCCCCGGGCAAGGAGAATCTCCAGGCCTGGGCCCGGGAACGACTGGCGCCCCAGTTCGTGCCGCGCCGCTGGTATCTGGCGCCCCGGCTGCCGCGGACGGTGGGCGGCAAGATCCGTCGCCCGGCCACGGCTGAGCTGCTCGACGGCGATGCGGCGGTCCGGCTGTGAGCGCGCCGCGCGACGTCGTCGTCACAGGACTCGGGGCCATCACGCCTAGCGGCCTCAGCGCGGAGCAGCTTTGGGAGTCCGTGTCCCAGGGCCGGAGCGCGATCGGCCGCCTGGAGGGTGAAGAGTTCGACGGCCTGCCCGTGCGGATCGGTGGCCAGGTGCGGGGCTTCGATCCCGAAGCGGTCCTGGAACGGAACCTCGTGCGGCGCCTCAGCCCGGTGCAGCACTGGGCGCTCGCCGCCGCGGAGGAAGCGCTCGGACAGGCCGGGGCCCTGGGCACGGAACTGCCGTGGGATCCGGCGCGGGTGTCCGTCATCGCGGGCACGGGGTCCGGCCCCGTGGACGCGATGCAGCACGCCACGCGTCTCCTCGACTCCCGTGGCCCGCGGGCCGTGCCGCTGACGCTCTCGATGCATGGCGCGCCCGACGCCGCCGCGGCGCTGCTCAGCCAGCGTCACGGTCTGCGCGGCCCGGCCCAGGGCGTGTCCGCCACGTGCGCCAGCGGAACCATCGCCCTCGGGGAAGGTATGCGACGCATCCGGCACGGCTACGCCGACGCGGTCCTCGTGGTGGGCATGGAGGATTGCCTCAACGGGGTGAACCTCTCGTCCAACGCGAACCTGCGGGCCCTGGCCACCGGTCACGACGATGACCCCGCCGCGGCCAGCCGACCCTTCGACCGGGCGCGCAACGGCTTCGTCATGTCGGCCGGGGCGGCCGCGCTCGTCCTCGAGTCGGCGGAGCACGCCGCGGCCCGGGGTGCGCTGCCGTTGGCACGGGTCGCCGGGTTCGGGGCGTCCAGCGACGCCCATCATCCGACCGCGCCACACCCGCAGGGACTGGGCGCGGCGCAGGCGATCCGCGACTGCCTCGCCGACGCGGGGGCGGAACCGGCCGACGTCGGGCACATCAACGCCCACGGCACCGGCACCCCGGCGGGGGACGCGGCGGAGCTGCTCGCCTTCGAGGCGGCATTGGGCGCGGTGGCCCACACCATCCCGATCAGCGCCACGAAGTCCCTCACCGGCCATCTGCTGGGTGCGTCGGGAGCGGTGGAAGCCGTGCTCTCGATCTTCGCCCTGCGCGACGGGCTCCTGCCGCCCACCCTGAACCTCGATGATCCCGAGTTCCCCGACTGGGACATCGTCGCCGGAACCGCCCGGCCGCTCCGCGTGAACAGTGTGCTGTCCACGTCGTTCGGATTCGGCGGGCACAATGCCGCGGTGCTGCTGGCCCGCGCGGATGAAGGAGGAACACCGTGACCGATCGGGAGACGCGGCAGGCTGAGCTGGCGGAGCGGTACCTGCCGCAGGAGCTGCTCGAACGGTTCCGCGAACGGGCGGCCGTCTATGACCGGGAGAACCGTTTCTTCGACGGGGATTTCGCCGAGCTGCGGGAACTGGGCTATCTGCAGCTCTTCGTCCCGGAGGAGTTCGGCGGTCCCGGCCTGAATCTGCTCGAGGTCACGCGGCTGCAGCATCGTCTGGCGACGGCGGCCCCGGCCACAGCGCTGGCGATCAACATGCATCTCATGTGCACCGGCGTCGCGCGGGCGCTGTGGGCGCGCGGCGATGACTCCCTGACCCGGGTGTTCGAGGAGGCGATGGCCGGGGAGGTCTTCGCCTTCGGGATCAGCGAACCGTCCAACGACTGGGTGCTGCAGGGGTCCACCACGGTGGCCGAGGTTCAGGAGGACGGCGGATACCTGTTCACCGGCGTCAAGATCTTCACGTCGCTCTCCCCGGTCTGGACCCGCCTGCTGGCGCACGGCCTGGATGCGGCCGATCCGGAGAACCCCCGGCTCGTGTACGGTTTCCTCGAACGGGACGCCCCCGGCATCGCGGTGTCGGATCAGTGGGACGTGCTCGGGATGCGGGCCTCCCAGAGCCGCGCCACGATCCTGAAGAGCGTGCCGCTGAAGGCCGGGAACGTGGTGCGGAGGATCCCGCCGGGCCGCACGCCGGATCTGCTGACGTTCGCCATCACGAGCCACTTCCAGCTCATGATCGGCTCCGTCTACGCCGGGGTGGCGTGGCGCGCCCTGGAGCTGGGCGCCGCCGGCCTGAAGCGCCGCAGCTCGGCGAAGAGCGGAACCCCCTTCTCCGAGGTGCCGGAGTACCGGACCCGGCTGGCCGACGCCCACCTCGAGTACCTGGCGGTCCCCGCCCAGCTGGACACGTACTCTCGCGACGTCGACGAGCTGGTCGATCACGGAGCCGGCTGGCCGCTGCGCCTCGTGAGCGCCCGGCTCAACGCGGCCACCGCCGCACGCCGGGCGGCCGAGACCGCGCTGATGTGCGCCGGGGGCAGTGGCTTCGACAACGGCTCCGAACTGAGCCGCCTCTGGCGGGACGCGACGGCGGGGCTCTTCCACCCGCCGTCGGCCGACGCCGCACGCCCGATGTTCGCGGCGGCCCTGCTGGACGACTGACCGAGCACCACCGGGAGCGAGGGGACACCATGGACAAGATCGATCTCAAGAAGACCCTGGACTCGTACCAGGCGCCGAAGGGCGCGTTCCGGATTCTCACCGTCCCGGAACGGCGGTACCTCATGATCGACGGTCACGGGGACCCTAACTCCTCGCCTGACTTCACGCAGGCGGTCGAGTCCCTCTACCCGGTGGCCTACAAACTGAAGTTCGGCAGCCGCGCCACGACAGGGCGTGACTATGTGGTCCCGCCGCTCGAAGGGCTGTGGTGGGCGGACGATCTGGACGCCTTCACCACCGCCCGGGACAAGTCCCAGTGGGACTGGACCATGATGCTGCTGGTGCCCGAGTGGATCGACGAGGACCAGGTGCTGGCGGCCAAGGAGCAGGCCGGGGCGAAGAACCGCCCGGCGCGCCTGGACGACGTCCGGTTCGAAGCGCTCGCGGAAGGGCTATGCGTGCAGACGCTCCATATCGGCTCGTTCGACGACGAAGCCCCCGTGCTGCATCGCCTCCACCACGAGTTCGTCCCGGCGGAGGGACTCGCCCTCCGCGGGAAGCACCACGAGATCTACCTGAGCGACTTCCGCCGGACGGCCCCGGAGAAACAGCGCACCATCCTCCGGCAGCCGGTGGAGCGCCTGCAGCCCTGAGCCGGCGTTGAGTCAGCCCTGGACGTCCTCCTCGGCCACCTCGATGCTCTCCACGCCCTGGTCCGTCCCGAGCGTGCAGTAGACGGTGGAGTCACCGGCGGGGGACAGTGCGGTGTACAGCAGCACGACGACGCCGCCCGGCTCGACGATCACGCCGTCCAGGCGGAGCGTGGGCGCCTTCGTCGCGGCGCCGCCGTCGAGCGCGGCAAGGATCTCGCGCTCCGCCTCGGAGAACGATCCGCGGTCCAGGGGCCGGAGCGCGTCCTCGACGATCTCCATGAGCTGCTCCAGGCTGAGCCTCTGCTCGCCGGGCTCTGCCAGCACCTCCACGTCCCGCTCGCCGGGGAGCGTCGTGGAGGCGGTCAGTGCGCCGTCCTCGTCCAGGGCGGCGTCGATCAATCCGGACACGTCATCTCCTTCGTCGGTGGTCCCATCATGTCATCCTGCCCGGAGCGGCATGATCAGTCCCTCCCGGTGATCCGGTCCGCGGCGTGGGCGATGGGGGACGTCGTGGGGCGGCCCGCGAGCTCGGCACGGTCCGCCCGCCCGTACGCCGCGTACAGCCCGTGGGTGGCGAGCCAGCGGAGCGGTTCCGGTTCCCAGCGCCGCACCCGGTGTCCGACCCACGGCAGACCGGTCAGTTCCGACTCCGTCCCCGTGATCAGATCGCGGAGCGTGCGGCCTGCGAGGTTGGTGCTGGTGACCCCGGTGCCGACATACCCGCCGGCCCAGGCGAGGCCGGTGTGACGGTCCAGCCCGACGGTCGCGGACCAGTCCCGCGGCACGCCCAGTACCCCCGACCAGGCGTGCTCGATCAAGGCTCCCCGGGTCGCCGGGAAGAACCGGTGCAGGATCTCCTCCAGCGTGCGCACGGTCCGCTCCGGGGTCAGCCCGTCCAGATCCGTGCGGGAGCCGTACTTGTACGGCACTCCGCGCCCGCCGATGGCGATGCGGTCGTCCGCGGTGCGCTGGGCGTACATGTAGACGTGGGCGAAGTCGCCGAGCACCTCCCGGCCGGCCCAGCCGATCTGGTCCCAGGCCTCCGGGGAGAGGGGTTCCGTGGCGATCAGTGAGGAGTTCATCGGGAGCCAGAGCCGTTTCAGGCCCTTGAGCTGCGCGGTGAAGCCTTCCGTGGCGCGGACCACCGTGTCGGCCGAGACCGTGCCGTGGTCCGTGATGACCCGGCCCGGTTCGATCGACAGGGCCCGCGTCCCTTCGTAGAGGGAGACTCCGAGGCTCTCCACCGTCCGGGCGAGCCCCTGCACCAGCTTGGCGGGGTGGATCCGGGCGGCGTGGGGATGCCACAGCGCCGCCCGCATGCCCTGCACGGCGATCCGCTCCCGGGCTTCCACGGCGGGCAGCAGGTCCACATCGGTGTGCCGCCAGCCCTGCTCGGCCGCCGCCGTCGCGCGCAGACGTTCTTCCTGCGCCGCCGTGTAAGCGACGTTGAACTCTCCGCCTTTCACGAGGTCCGCGTCGATGCCCTCGCGCTCCGCGACAGCGATCACCTCATCGACGGTCTCGTTCATGGCGCGCTGGAAGCGTTCGACGACGTCCCGGCCGTGGCGTGCCAGATACTGCTCGCGGCCTCCCGTGATGGAGTTGGTGAGCCAGCCGCCGTTCCGTCCCGAGGCGCCGTAACCGGCATGCCGCTGTTCAAGGATGGCGATCCGCAGATCCGGATGATCCCGTTTCAGGTAGTAAGCCGTCCAGAGGCCGGTGAACCCGGCCCCGACGATCGCGACGTCCACCTGAAGGGAGCCGGGCAGTGCGGGCCGCGGCTCCGGGGCACCGAGCGTGTCCCACCAATGGGACACCTGGCCGTTGATCAACTGGGACGTCCCTTCGCCGTGGTGAATGCCGTTCAGAAACCATCACATCATCGGTCCGGCCCGCCCACAAGACCTGTCCACAAAGCTCCGCGCGAAGGGTTTCACGCCCCTTGCGCGGCCGTCGCGGTGCACTCGTAGAGGCCGGTGACGCCGTCGGCGCTGACCGCCGTGCAGTTGGCCTCCACCCAGGTCCTGATCTCGGAGGCGGTCGTCGTCGTGGCTGCTCCGGCGGCTGCGCCTCCGAAGCCGCCGCCGAAGCCACCGCCCCTGCCGCCCTCACCCACGAGCACGTACTTCAGCGCGCCCGAGCTGACGAGGGCCGTGAACTTCTGCAGGGTGGGCGCGGGGTCGTTGCCGCTGAAGCCGCCGATGGGCAGCACGGATTCGCCGCCGGAACCCGTGATGAGGCTCGCCGCCTCCTGAGCTCCGAAGGTCGCCACGAGGTAGTCCGCGTCTCCGCGGTTGGCCCTCAGGTAGCTGAGCAGCGCCGTCGACGCCGCGCCCTCGCGGCCGCCCGCCGCGCCCTGGGGGAAACCGGCGCCGCCCGGGGCGCCGTTCAACCCGCGGCCCTGGAATCCGCTCGGTGGGGTGCCCGGCATGGCCCCCGGCTGTCCCTGGCCGAAGCCCTGCCGATTGCCGCCGAAGCGGGCTCCCGTCCCACCGGGACCGCCCATGCTCATGCCGCTGACGCCGCCGGCCACCGGATTGGTGGAACTGGGGTGGGCGATCGTCACCACGGACCATGCCGCCGGGGTGAGGATCAGCCCGCCGAGCAGCAGGACCGCCGTCCAGACCTTCAAGGCGGCGCCCCGCCGGGCCTCCCGGAGGATGAGGACCATCGCCCCGAGCCCGAGGAGGACCTGGACGGCGGCGACCGCCACGGAGTAGCCGCCGTAGACGAGCGCGATCGCCACCGCAGTCACCATCGCCGCGCCCAGCAGGGCGAGCTGCGCCCAGACCACCCGGCGTCGTCGGGCGACACCGATCGCCAGCCCGACCGCCAGGCCCATCGGCACGGCGAGCGCCGCCGTGTAGAACTGGTGCATCCCGGCC
Organism: Arthrobacter sp. RCC_34; assembly: GCF_041360795.1. Lineage (NCBI taxonomy): Bacteria > Bacillati > Actinomycetota > Actinomycetes > Micrococcales > Micrococcaceae > Arthrobacter > Arthrobacter sp. RCC_34. The sequence goes on from NZ_JBFUPW010000001.1 coordinate 1,157,765, forward strand.
ACGGCGGAGAACATGGCCGCGAAGGTCAGGCTCCACACGCCGAGGAACACCGTCACTGCCGTCCGGTACCTGAGGACCGCCAGAACGACGACGGCGAGCAGCGCCACCGGGACCAGCCACCCGATCTGCCCCGCGAGCTGCTCGTTGAAGAGGCGGAAGACGCCGGCCGAGCCGGAGAACGGCGGAGTGAACGAGTTGTAGGCGGAGGAGTCCGCGGTGCTCTCCCCGAAGCGTCCCAGGCCGTTGTAGCCGAACACCATCTCCCAGGGGTCGTTGTGGAGCGTGCTGCCCACATAGGGACGGTCCGTGGCCGGGATGAGCGCGACCGCCACGATCCACACGAGCGAGAGCGCCAGGCTTGTGACCCCGGCCAGCGCCGTGTGCCACAGCTTCCGCCACCACGGCTGCGCCGTGCACAGGTAGGCGGCGGCCAGGGCCGGCCACACCGCCCAGGCCTCGAGCATGTACGTCTGGAAAGAGACCGCCACGAAGGCGCCCGCCAGCAGCAGCCAGCCGAGGCTCCGCTGTTCCAGTGCGCGGACCGCGGCCCAGGCCGCGAGAGCCAGACCCAGGACGAAGAACGTCTCCGGCTGGTTCGAGCGGGACACGGCCACGAGGATGGGCGTGGTCGCCACGACAGCGCCGCCCACGAGCCCCGCCAAGGTGCCCGCCACCCGTTTCGCCGTGACCGCCACCAGCAGGGTGGCGGCCACGGCGGCCAGGGCGTTCGGCAGGACGACCGAGAGCGTGGAGAACCCGAAGAGCCGGACGAAGAGCGCCGGGACCCAGAAGGAACCCGGGATCTTGTCCAGGGTCACGGTTCCAGACGGGTCGAACGCTCCGAAGAAGAAGTTGTGCCAGTTCTGGCTCATCGAGAGGGCGATCGAGGCGTAGTACTCGGAGCGGGAGCCGGACCACACGCCCCACACCGTGAGCGCTGCGGCGCCGAGGCCCAGGGCGAGGAGCCCGAGCGGCCAGGGACCCCAGCGCCCGGTGCGGGGCGCCGGGCGCTCGAGGGAGGGTGAGAAAGCGGGGGACAGGGAGGCTGGGCTGGAGGTCATGCACACCAGCACACCCCGGCAGGGCATGTGGCGACTGTGGCGACCCTATGCGCCTGCTGTGCCCGTCCGCCGTCGTCGGAGGACCCGGAGCAGGAGCCTGTCGAGCACGAGGCGCGTCGCGCTGCGCGGCCACAGCACCACGCACAGGGACAGCAGCACCATCACCGGATACTGCCCGATCAGCTGGTCGGCCATCCAGTAGGTCATGAGCGTGAAGACTGAACCCACGGCGGCGGGCAGTGTCAGGACCCCGAGGATGAGCGCCACGCCCAGCCCGGTCTCCAGCAGCGGCATGACCACGCCGAACAGCTCGGGCGCCTTGCCCAGGACACCGGTGGCGAACCATTGGAAGAACTCCGGAACCCGGCTGTTGCCCGACGCGCTGCCCGCCACCAGGAGGATGTCCGCCCGGCCGAAGCCCGCACGGTACTTGGTGATGCCCTCGTTCAGCCACAGGATCCCGAGGACCACCCTCACCGCTCCGACGAGGATCGGGGCGGCGAGGGCGGGAATCCGTGGTCCGGTGCGGTCCATCAGGACAGCTTGGCGGCGCCGAACACGGCCTTCGCCTTGTCACAGTGCACCACCACGTAGGCGGAGGACCCGGCGCCGGCCGGGAGGGTGAACGTCTGGGACGCGGTGTTGAAGGAGACCTTGCCGAGCTGGGTGCCCGTGCCGATGGCCGCCTCATCCGTCCCGGACGCCAGGTAGAGGTGCAGATCCGGGCCTTCGTCCGAGGAGAAGCCGGCCAGGGTGACCTTGCCGTCGGCGACGGTCACGGTGCCCTTGACGGACTTGCCGTTGAGCCCGGCGAACTCGCCCTTGTGCATGGACATCGCCATGGGCGACTCCGAGGACATCGACGACGGCGAGCCGCTGGCTGCCGGCATGCTGGACTCGGGCATGGAAGAGGAGCTGGCGCCGGACGAGCCCGCGGTCCCGGCGCCGCCGCACGCGGACAGGGAGAGGGCGAGAGCGAGAAGTCCTGCACCGACGAGAGCCTTGGTACGCATGATGTTCTTCCTTCTATGAGGTGAGGTGATCCGGTCAGGGAGCGGGACACCGCCCGGAGGAGGGCCGCTCGCTGTTCTCGAGTCAAGCAGGCGGGAAGCGCTCGCGGGGCGGTCCTTTCACGGCCGTAAGAGACCTTTCAGAACGGTAAGAACCGCCACGGTCCGGAGCGGGACGGGCGCGGCTAAGCTTCGACTATGGACCCTGGAACAGCCCGCGTGATGGTCGTGGAGGACGACCCCACCGTCCGCATGATCGTCAGCGATTACCTGCGTGCCGCGGGGTACGCGGTGGCCCAGCACGCCGACGGGGCGAGCGCCCGCGACGCCCTGCGGGACCAGGTGCCCGATGTGCTGATCGTGGACCGCATGATGCCGGGACTCAGCGGGGACGAGCTCTGCCGCGAGGTGCGCACGTTCTCCGATGTGCCGATCATGATGCTCACCGCCCTGGGCGCTGTCGAGGACCGCATCGAGGGTCTGGAACACGGGGCCGACGACTACCTCAGCAAACCCTTCGCCCTGCGTGAGCTGCAATTGCGGGTCGCGGCCCTGGTCCGGCGCCGGGTCTCCTCCAGCGCACCGGCGGCCTTCACGGCAGGGCGGTTCCGGATCGACCCCGCACATCGCCGGGTCTGGGCGGACCAGCGGGAGGTGGCGCTCACCACGCGGGAGTACGAACTGTTCCTCTACCTCGTCCAGCATCCCGACCAGGTGGTGAGCCGAGACGAGATCCTGCGCGAGGTGTGGGGCTGGGGCTTCGGCGACCCGTCCACAGTGACCGTGCACGTCCGGCGGCTGCGGGAGAAGATCGAAACGGACCCACGGTACCCCTGCTATCTCCGCACCGAGTGGGGAGCCGGGTACCGCTTCACGATCGAGCCGTCATGCTGAGCCCCGCGGATCTGCTGCTCATCGTCGTGACGACGGCCGTGTGCACCGGCGCCGTCAGCCTGCTCGCGTGGCTGGCCCTGCGCTGGAACAGGCGTGGGTCGATCGCGTCCCAGTTCGCGATCGTGATCGTCGCGGTGGTCCTCTCCATCGCGTGCTCCACGCTCGCCGTGCTCGTCGAGATGTTCTTCTCACCCCACGACCTCACGGTCCTCGTGTGGGTGCTCGGGGTGTCGGCTGTCCTGAGCGTCACCGCGGCCGTCCTCATCACCGGCAGGACAGCACGACGGTCCCTGGACGCGCTCGTGGCCTCGGCGCAGCGGGTGGGGGACGGCGCCGTCGTCGTGGCGGGGACGCCTGGCTGGCAGGAGTTCAACGAACTGTCCGCGGAACTCGCCGAGACGTCACGGCGGCTGGCGGCCGCACGCGCCGAACTGGAGAAGCTCGACGCCGCGCGGCGGCAGTTCTACGCCGGCATCTCTCACGATCTGCGGACTCCTCTCACGGGGATCCGGGCGCTCGCGGAAGCGCTGGAGGACGGCGTCGTGGAGGACGCCGGGGCCACTGCGCGCCGGATCGGGTCCCGCGCCGAAGCGATGACGAGGATGGTGGACGATCTGTTCGAACTGTCCAAGCTCCAGGAGGGCACGCTGCGGCTTCATCCGGAGCTGGTGGAGCTGCTCGACCTGGTGTCGGATGCCGTGACCGACGTCCAGTCGCTGGCGGAACGGAAGGACATCCGGATCTCGCAACGTGGCGTCGAAGGGCGGGTGCTCTGGGCGGATCCGCGCGAGCTGAGCCGGGTGCTGGGGAATCTGCTCAGCAATGGGATCAGGCACGCCCCGGAGCATTCGGAGATCCTCATCGCGGCGGACACCGTAGGGGAGGACCGCCTGGTGCTGACGGTGCTCGACCAGGGCCCCGGCGTCGCCGCCGAGGATCTGGGGCGGATCTTCGACGTCGGCTGGCGGGCGGACACCGCCCGGACCGCCGAAGAGCCGTCCGCGCTCTCCTCGGGAGCGGGTCTCGGGCTCGCGATCGTGCGGGGCATCGTCGAGGCGCACGGCGGGAAGGTCCGGGCCGGCCAGGTCCCCGATGGATTCCAGCTGGAGGTCACGTTGCCGCTCGGCCGGGCCGGTGCCGGAGACACTCCGCCACACGCGCTTTCGGCGGGCTGACCCTGCCCGATCAGCCCGTGGGAAGCACGACGCCGGAGCGCCCATGCCATGATCAGGACATGGACACCACGGACACGGACACGGCCCCAGCTCTCAGCTCACGCACGCGCTCCGGCCTGCCCGACTGGGCCTGCTTCCTGCTCGGCGTCGTGTGTGCCCTGGTGGGCTTGCTGCCGTGGCTCGTTCAGGGCATGCGACTGCCGCTCCAGAACCTCTGGTCGGATGCGGCGTCGCCGGACGCGATGCCGCTGGTCGCTCTGCCGTTCAGCCAGTACTCCCTGATCCTGCTCGTGTCCCTGATGGTGACGGGTTCGGCTCTGGCCGGCCTGTTGCTCCGGAGGGCCGCCCGGCCACGACGGGCAGCGGGATTCGTCCTGGCCTGGGTGGGGCTCCTGCTCGTGCAGGGTGCGGCCACCGCGCAGACGGCGTCCGAAGTGCGACCCGGACTGTCGGAGGACTCGCGGAGCGATCTCTACTTCGGGACCATCCTGGGGGCGATCATCGCGTCCATCGTGGTGGGCCTGCTGGTCGCGGTGCTCGTCTCCCGTGCGCCGGTGCCAGGGGCGGCCCTGGGCCTGACGGTGGGCGCACTCGTCCTCGACTCGTGGCTCAGCACGCTGCTGTACGCGCAGGATGGCCCGTTCCGGATCGCGTCCCCCTTGCCGTTGCTGGAGTGGCTCCCCGCCGTCCTGGTGGGCGCTGTGCTGGCCTGGTGCGGCGTGCACAGCGTGGGCCGTGTGCTGGCCTGGATCGTCGCGCTGCTCCTGCTCTGGATCGTGCCGGCGCTCTTCACCGGCATCATGGCCGCGGCGGGCTCCCGGGTGCTCCTCCGCAATCCCCAGGACGCGCTGGAAGCGGCCGGCGAGACCTTCGTCGCAGCGCTCGGACCGGCGGGAATGTCGTGGCGATACGTGCTGGTGGCGCTGGTGATCGGCGCCGTGGACGCCGTCGTCGCCGGAATGATCCGGCGACGACGGCGCGTGGCCTGACTCAGGTCTTCCCGGGTGGCGCTACTTGCCCATGCCGGCGGTCATGCCGTCGATGATCCTCCGCCCGACCCACAGGTACAGCACGACCATGGGGAACACGAGGATCACGATCCCGGCGAACAGGCCGCCCCAATCGGAGCTGTACTGCATGGCGGAGTACAGGTTCAGCAGAGCCACCGGAAGGGTGCGCTGCTCCGGATCGGACACGATCAGCATCACGAGCAACGCCGAATTCCAGAGGCCGATGATGTTGAGCACCAGAACGGTCGTCAGCCCCGGCTTCGCCAGCGGGAGCACGATCTGCCGGAACAGCGTGAGCGGGCCCGCGCCGTCGACCTCCGCGGCTTCCTCCACCTCGTGCGGCAGGGACCGGAAGAAGCCCGTGAGGACGAAGACCGCGAACGGCAGCGAGAACACGACCTCGAAGATCAGCAGCGTGATCCGGTCGTCCCACCAACCGGTGACCCAGTCCACCATGAAGCTGCTCAGACCCAGCTTCGCCACCACGATCGGCACCGCGAGCGTCTGCAGCGGAATCGAGAGCCCGACGGCGAAATACGCCGTGAGCGGGCCGGCCACCCTTTTGCTCGACCGGGCCAGCACATAAGCGGCCGGCGCGGCGATCGCCACGATGAGCAGCGCCCCGAGCCCCGTGACGACCACGCTGTTGAGCGCCGCCTGGGCGAACTGCCCGAGCTCCCAGACCGTGCCGAAGTTCTTCCACTGCGGGTCGGTGGGCAGGGCGAACGGGTTCTGGATGATGTCGCCCGAGGTCTTGAGCGACTGGATGCCGATCCAGGCGACCAGCACCAGGTTGAACGCCACCCACACCCACAGGGCGGCGACGGTCACGGACGGGACGAAGACGTTGCCGCAGAAACGGCCGAGTTTCTTCATGAGAGCTCCACCTGTTCGCGGGCCGTGATCCGGCGGACCAGGACGATGAGGATGATGGTCAGGACGGTCACGATGACGCCCATGGCGGCGCCGGCCCCGAGGTCCGGCACCCCGCCGCTCACCACCACCGAGTTGTATTGCTGGACCGCCACGGTGCGGGCCTGGATGGGCGGGACGCCGACCGCGCCGCCCGTGGTGAAGGCGATGACGATCTCGAAGGTCTTGAGACTGTTCACCACCCACAGCACCGAGGCCACGGCGAACACGTCCCAGGAGAGGGGCAGCGTGATGAAGCGGAACTGCTGCCACTTCGACGCGCCGGTCAGAAGGGCCGCCTCGTAGAGGTCCTCCGGGATGGCATCCATGGCGGAGAGCATGAGCGCGATGTACAGGCCGGTCGAGGACCAGACCACCCCGCCGATGATGCAGGCGAACACGGTGTCCGGTCCGAGGAAGCCGATCGGCGCGATGCCGAAGAAGCCGAGAATGCGGTTCGCCACGCCGTCGGGGTTCAGCAGGAAGCCGATGGCCGCGCCGACCGCGATGGGGGAGATGATCACCGGCAGGAAGACCACGGAGCGGATGAACGCCCGGCCTTTCAGCTGGCGCAGCACCACCATGCTCAGGAAGGTGACGCCGAAGACGAGCGTCCCGCTGACCACCGCGAGCACCAGGGTGTTGCCGAAGGAACGGAGAAAGGCCTCATTGCCCAGGAGCGACACGTAATTCTGCAGGCCACGCCAGGACATGTCCGAACCCGGACCGGCCCACTTGGTCAGGCTGACCCAGACCCCGAAGAAGGACGGCGCCACGAACAGCAGCGTGTAGAGCACCAGGGCCGGTCCGAGGAAGGCCCAGAAGACTTTCTCCCGGGACGGCAACAGCGGCTTGCGGGCCACCTCCGCCGGGGCGGTCCGGCTCTGCGGGACCGCCCCGGCATCCGCGAGGCGACTGGTCATTTCTGCCCGGCCATGATCTGAGCCGACTTCTGCTTGCCCTGCTGGACGAACTGCGCGGCACTGATCTTGCCCTGGAGGAGCTGGTCGTCCAGGGGCAGGAACATGTCGTTCCACCAGGCCTTGTTGCCTGCGGCGGTGTCGTACGTCAGGTGCACGTCCTTGGCCTCGGCCAGCGCCTTCTGGGCATCCGAGAGGGCCTTCGGGGCGGGGACGTCGCTGCGGGCCGGGATGTTCTTCGCCTCGTCCGCGATGCGCTTCTGGTACTTGGACTGTTCGAAGAAGGCCAGGAACTTCCTGGCATCTTCGGCGTTCTTGCCCTTGGCGTTCACCCCGAGACCCAGTGCGCCTGCCTCCACGGAGTCCTTGCCGCCCACCGGGAGCTGGAAGGAGCGGATCTGAGCGCCGGACGGGGTGGCGGAAGCGACCTCACTGGCCAGCCAGGTGCCGTTGATGTTCAGATCGCACTTGCCCTGAACCCAGTCGTTCTGGGCGGCCGGGTACTTGGTCGCGATGAAGTTCGGCTGGAAGTAGCCGCCCTTGGCCAGCTGCTCCACCTTGCCCGCGGCCGCCAGGACTTCGGGCTTGTCCCACGCGTCCGACGTCTTCTGAAGACCGAGCAGGCTGCCGGAGCCGCCCGCGTTCACCAGGGCGGAGTACAGCCAGTAGACGTTGTAGAACGGGACGGTCCCGTCCTGGCAGATCGGGGTCCGCCCGGCGGCCTTGGCCTTGTTCAGGTACGCGACGAACTCATCCCAGGTCTTCGGGGGAGCGGACGCGAGTTCCGGGTGCTTGGCGGCGTCGAACCACACGGCGGTCGAGATGGCGGTGTGCGGAAGGAATCCCAGGCCCTTGTCATCCGAGGCGGCCTTCTGCAGGGCTGCCGGCACCAGATCGCCGACCGTCTTGCCGTTCTCGCCCGGCACGGGCATCTTCAGCACGTCGTCCACCGGGGCGGCCAGGTTCTGGGCCCGCCACGCGGGCAGATTGTCCGAGCCGGCGTCGAACAGATCCGGCCCCTTCCCTGCGGCCATCTCGGTGGTCAGGGCGTCACCGCCCGTGCGCCCGACGAACTTGACGTCGACCTTGACGCCTTCCTGCTGGGCGAAGTCGTCCAGGGCGCTCTTGAGGATCTTGGCCTGCGGCTCGTCGGCGCTCCAGATGGAGCGATAGCTCAGCGTCCGCTCGGCGGCCGAGGCGGCGCTGTTCTTCTGGCCGCACGCGGAGGCGCCGGTGGCCACCGCGCCGGCCAGGACGACGGCGGTGAGGACCCGCAGTTTCTGGTTCTTCATGCTGTGTACTCCGATTCTTCCTGTTTCGTCATTGAAAGGTGTGTCGCTGAAAGTGCTGCCGGCGGGATCGTGACCACGGTGCCCTGCTTCCGGGCGGTCTCCGCGGCCCAGACCACCCGGTGGGTGTCGAGGCTCTCGCGTCCGCTGCTGAGGATCCGGGACGGATCCTCGTGGCGCAGGGCGTCGAAGAAGGCATCCGCCAGGGATTCGTCGGCGCCGCCGTGCCCGCCGGCCATGGAGGCGTCGTCGCCCCCGCCGGTGTCGATCTCGGTCCAGCTGTCCGAGACGAAATCGTGGATCCGGAGGTGGCGGCCGTCGCCGTCGATCGAGCCGTGCGTCCCGAAGATCCGGGTCTTGCGGTGTTCCAGGGCGGCGAAGGCCGTGACGGTGATGGTCGCCGTCGCGCCGGCGCCGAACTCGAGGGAGACGGTCTGGGTGTCCACCACGTCGTTGTCGCAGGCGTAGACGCAGCGGCCGTACGGGCCGGTGCGCAGCGCCCGCTCCACCCCTTCAGGGGTGGCGTCCTCCGTGACGGCGGACAGCGGCCAGAACTCCTTCTCCGGATCACCCAGACACCCCAGGTACAAACGCTTGGCCGAGTACGGGCAGATCGCTTCAAGCGGGCAGTCCCAGCAGCGGTCGGCGGCGCCCACGGGGCGGGCTGACGCCGTGAAGTGGGTCAGCGACCCGAAGGAGGAGACACGCTGTGGGATTGCTCCCATCATGTAGGCAAGCCAATCGACGTCGTGGCAAGCTTTGGCCAGAAGGAGCGAGGCGGATTCCGCCTCCTTGCGCCAATTGCCGCGGACGAAGGAGTGAGCGTGATGCCACCAGCCCACCTGCTCCAGATGCTGAACATTGATCACCTGACCAATAGTGCCGTCTTCGAGGATCTTCCGCAGTGCCCGCGTGTAGGGGGAGTACCGCATGACGTGGCAGACGGCCAGGATGACGTCGTTCTCCTCCGCCGCCGCCAGGATGCGGGTGGCCTCCTCCTCGGTGGGCGCAATCGGCTTCTCCAGGAGGATGTGATAGCCCTTCCCGGCCGCGGCCACTGCCGGTCCGGCATGCATCCGGTCCTGGGTGCCGATGATGACGCCGTCGGCCAGGCGTTCGCCGGCCAGGAGATCCTCCCATCCGCTGAAGACGTTCTCCGCCGGGATGCCGTGTTCGCGGGCGAACCGCTCGCGGCGCACCGGGTCCGGTTCCGCGACCGCGACGATCCGCGCCGCGCCGGTCGCCCGGGCCCGCTGGGCGTAGACCGTGCTGCGGAGGCCGGCGCCGATCACGGCGAGGGTGGGTGCGTCCACTGGAGGAGTGGACGCGATGGGACTTGCAGACTGCACGTGGTTCCCCTGACCATAGAAATTAAAAGAGGTTTCTTTAATCTGAGGTCCCGGGAACGGAACTGTCAAGACCTCGAGAAGGAGTGAATGTGGAATTGCGCCGAGGGGACACCTCCCGCCTGCGACGGCAGAACGCCGTCCTGACCATGCGACTGCTCCGTGAGCAGGGCGCGATGGGCCTGACCGAGCTGGCCACGCAGAGTGGGCTGTCCCGGCCCACCGTGGAGGGCATCGTGGACTCGCTCCTGGAGGCCGGCTGGCTTTTCTCCCATGATCCGGAGACCGGTCAGGTGGGCCGTCCTCGGCGCCTGGTGGAATTCCGGGCGGACGCCGGCCATGTCATGGGCGTGGACATCGGATCGGTGACCGTGCGGGCCGTCGTGGCGGATCTCGCGGGAGAGCCCGTTGGCTCATCCTCCGCGCCGGTCCTGCCCGGGGACGGGCGTGAGGCGCGCCTCCGGGCGGCACGGGCCGCCGCGGCCCAGGCGGTGGCCGACGCCGGCCTGACGCCGTCCGCGCTGTCCGCCGTCTGCGTCGGGACCACGGGCACGGTGAGCACCGCGGGCGTGGTCACCCACTCCGTGGCGCTGCCCGAGTGGGAGGGGGCCGATCTGGCCGGCGCTTTCGCCGAGGACTACGCCTGCCCCGTGGCGGTGGAGAACGACTGCAACCTTGCGGCCATGGCGGAGGCCTGGAAGGGTGTGGCCGCCGGTTACAGCGAGGTCGCGTACATCCACTGCGGTATGAGGACGGGTGCGGGGCTTTTCATCAACGGGAAGCTGTACCGCGGAGCCCGTGGGCTGTCCGGGGAGATCGGGGCGCTGCCGCTGGTCGGCTGGCATCGCGCGCCGTCGCGACTCGCGGCCTTCTCCGGTCTGAGTGAGGGGACGCCCGGTGAATCCGTGGCGGCCACGGTGTTCGACGCCGCCAAGACCGGCGACGCCGAGGCTCGCTGGGCGGTCGAGCGCTATGCCAGCGACCTGGCGGAAGGCATCGCCGCTCTGGTCCTGACGCTCGACCCGGAACTCGTGGTCCTGGGCGGCGGCGTGTCGCGCTCCGGGGAGATCCTCTTGGAGCCGCTCGCCCGCTACCTGGCGCCGCTGTGCATCGAGGCGCCCCAGCTCAGCCTGTCCTCGCTGGGGGAGCGCGCGGTCGTGTCCGGGGCGCTGCGCCATGCGCTGAACCTGGTGGACGATCAGCTGTACGACGTCGAGAGCGTGCTGCCCGCGCCCCTCGCCGCGGCCTCCTGACTGCGGCTCTCTGGTTCAGCGAGGCTGGGAAAACTCTTGACGCGGGTCCGGACCGCCTGTACTTAATTAAAACTCCTTTCATTATTGAACTCGATGAGGAGTGCCATGAAGCGACGGACCAGCACCATCGGTGCCATCCTTGCCAGCAGCGGTGTCCTCCTGGCGACAGGCCTGGCTCCCGCCGTGGCCTTGCCGGGAGAGGTCACGGCGCCGGCCCGGATCCAGGCGGCAGTGCAGACCGCCACCAGCTACTACGTCGACCCGGCGGGCAGCGACACGGCGGACGGCCGGTCCCCGGGGACCGCGTGGAAGAGCCTGTCCAAGGTCTCGGCCCAGACGTTCGGACCGGGAGACCGAATCCTGTTCAAGGCGGGCGGGCAGTGGACCGGGCAGCTCGCCACGCACGGCTCCGGCTCGCCAGGCCAGCCGATCGTCGTCGGCGGCTACGGGACCGGAGCCAAGCCGCGGATCGACGGCGCGGGCGCCGTGGACGCCGCCGTGAAGGTGGAGAACGAGCACGACATCACCATCGACGGGCTGGAGGTGACCAACACCAGCGGCGGAGCCACGCCGCGGATCGGCATCCAGGTCACGGCGCGCGACTACGGTGCGGTGGACGGGGTGACCGTCCGGAACAGCTACGTCCACGGGATCCAGGGGGCCACGAGCGGCAACGACTCCTCGAATCCCTCGGTGGGCGGGATCATCGTCTCCGCCCTCGGTTCCACGACCCCCACCTTCTACCGGGGCCTGCGGATCGAAGGCAATGAGGTGGCCGACTCGCGCTCCTACGGCATCGTGACGTGGTCCTCCTGGATGCAGCGCGAAGGCTGGAACGACCTCTGGGACTTCATGCCGGTCCCCGCGGGCGGCTACCGCGCCTGGACGCCGAGCACGGGCACGGTCGTCACGGGAAACACCGTCCATGACATCTCCGCCGGCGGCATCACGGTGATGCAGGCCCAAGGCGCCCGGATCGATCACAACCGGGTGGACGAGACCGCCCAGAACCACGGCAACGTCGGCATCTGGTGGGCCGGCGCCGATGACACGGTGGTCGAGCACAACGAGGTGTCCGGCACCAAGTACTGGGGACTGGCGAGCGATGGCAACGGCTTCGATGCCGACGCCTCCGTGCACCGCAGCCTGGTGCAGTACAACTACAGCCACGACAACGAGGGCGGCTTCTTCATCGCCGTCTCCACCGGCACAGGTCCCGCGGAGGCGACCATCCGCTACAACGTGAGCCAGGGCGACGGCAATCAGATCTTCGCGCTGTCCACGAACGCGAAGAACATCGACATCTACAACAACACCATCTGGACCCCGTTGACGCCGTTCATCGCCAACAACCCGGACCGCGCCGAATTCAGCATGGTCAAGGTCTGGAACACCTCGGTCTCCAATGTCAGCTTCCGCAACAACATCATCTACAACGGCGCGGGCCTCGCTTACCGCGACTCCGCCGCGGTGAGCTACGACCGGAACTTCTACCAGAGCGGACCCATCCCGGCCCGTGAACGCGCCGCCCTCAGCGGAACGGCCGGCCTGAGCGCGCCCGGTGCTGCCACCTCGATCAACGACCTGGCCGGCTACGCCCCGACCGCGGGATCGCTCGCCACCGCGCAGGGACTGGACATCCCGTTCGACGGCGGCCGGGACGTCCGCGGCACGCTGCTGCCCTCGGGCATGGCGGATCTCGGCGCGGTGCAGTCGACTGCGGGAGCGGGCCTGAACGAGGCGGCGCCGACGGTGACGACGAGCTTCGGCAACGGTCAGTCCACCGTGCCCGCCGCCATCGCCGACGGCAGCGATCTGACCCCCTGGGCGAGTCCGTCCAGCGGGGTCCAGTTCCCTGGGAACATCACCCTGGAGTTCGCGAGCCCCAGGACCGTGAAGGCGGTGGAGCTGGCGACCATCTTCGGCGCCGGCCAGGGCATCAAGACCGTCGATGTGCAGAGCTGGGACGGCTCCGCCTGGGTCACACAGCTCTCCAACGCTCAGCTGGGCTGGACCGGGAACTCCGCGGCCGTCGAACGGAAGACGGTCCAGCTGCCGTCCGCCGTGACGACGGGCAAGATCCGGCTGGTCGTCAAGGCGGCCAATCTGACCTGGGGCAATCTGGCGGTCAGCGAGATCTCGACGCGCTGACCGGGTCTCACCGCACCAGCTCTCACCACCGAGCCGGCCGGGCGCCGGGCCTCCTTGAGGTCCGGCTCCCGGCCTGCGAGAGTGGGCGTGGCTCCGTCACGCCCCGCGCCGTGGCCAGACCCGGCGGCACCACCAGCACACCGAAAGGCGGCAGACGACATGCCCGCAGCGAAGAAGCAGCACATCCTGGTGATCGGCGTGGACGGCTGCCGTCACGACAGCCTCCTGAAAGCCCACACCCCGCATCTCGACGCGCTGGCACGGCAGGGATTCCTGGCGCCGGTGCGTGTCGACGAGCGCAACCCCACCATCTCCGGGCCGGTGTGGTCCACGGTCGCGAGCGGCGTCTACTCCGACGTCCACGGCATCCGGGACAATCAGCTCGCGGGTCATCGCCTTGAGGAGTACCCGGACTTCCTGAGGCGCGTGCGGGAGCACGTGCCCGGGGCCACCACATTCGCCGCGGCGGCCTGGGGACCCCTAGTGACGGAGTCCGCCGGTGGTCCGGTGTTCGCGCCGGGCGGGTACCGGCCAGGCCTGCCGGTCGACTCCGAGGAAGGGGAACTCGACGTCATCGAGGTCATGGACGAGGCGGTCACGTCCCGGGTGGCGCGGACGCTGCTCCACGACGCGCCGACGGTCACGTTCGCGTACCTTCTCCTGGTCGACATGGTCGGGCACCACGAGGGCGTCACCCCGCGGTATCAGGAGGCGATTGAGCGCTGTGACGAGCAGATCGGCGTCATGCTCGCCGCGATCGAACAGCGTCCCACCCGGGGCGAGGAGGACTGGACCGTGATCGTCCTGACCGACCACGGACATCGCGACGCCGGGCACCACGGCGGCGACAGCGACGAGGAACGCACGGCCTGGATGTGCGCCGCAGGTCCCGGTCTCGGCGGCCCCGGCCAGCGCACTGATGTGGACCATGCGGACGTCCACCCGCATATCCTGTCCCTGCTCGGGATCGAACCGGAACCGTCCTGGGGACTCGTGGGGAGCCCGCTCGGCTGAGCCCCGCGGAGGCGCCGTCGCCGCGAGGCACGGCGGGAGGCAGCCGTCGTCGTGTCCACTGGGTGGTCGCCGACCCGCGGAGGGGAGTGGTCAGCCGATAGGATCGGAAGGGCCGACATCAACCCGAGGAGTTCCCGCGTGACCAGCCAGCAGCCCTTCCGTCCCCGTGCCGTCTTCCTGGACATCGACGGCACCTACGCGGATCACGGCCTGGTCCCGGACGCGCATGTCGAGGCGGTTCAGCTGGCGCGGAGCGTCGGGCACAAGGTGTTCCTGTGCACCGGCCGGCCCCTCGCGATGATCGCGGACCGCATCCTGGCCCCTGGGTTCGACGGCGTTGTCTCCGGAGCCGGCGCCCGCGTGGACGTGGGCGGTGAGACCCTGCGGGACACCCGGTTCGAGCAGGGACTGGCGGATCGCGTGATCGAGGCTCTCGACGCCCACCACGCCGCCTACATCCTGGAGGCCCCGCATGCCCTGCACGGCCGCCACGGGGTGGATCAGCGGCTCCGCGAGGTCCTGGCCCCCATCTTCGCGGGGCGGGAGACGAGCCCGGGACGGCACAGTGCCACCGTGGACCCCGCGGCGGACATCCTCGGCCCCATGCAGTATGCCGATGACCTGCGCGGCACCTCCTTCGCGAAGGTGTCTTGCTTCGCCTCGGACACCCCACTGACCCAGGTGATCGCCGAACTCGGCCCCGAGGTGGGGCTCGTGCCCAGCTCCCTGTCGGCGCTCGGTGACACTGCTGGCGAGATCTTTGTCGCGGGAACCCACAAGGCGGTGGGCATCCAGGTGGTCCAGGACCATCTCGGACTGGCCCGGGAGGACATCATCGCGATCGGTGACAGCGCGAACGACCTGGAGATGCTGGAGTACGCGGGGATCGGGATCGCCGTCGAGGGTGCGGCGCCGGACCTCATGGCGGTGTCGGATCGGATGACGGCCGGTCCCGCGGAGCACGGTGTGGCCCGCGCGCTGGCGGAACTCGGCCTGCTGGGCTGACACCCGGCCGGGAAGCCTGCCCGGGCCCGGCCGCCAAACCCGGGGGCCACACCAGCCGGCCCCGCCCGCTCAGCCCCGGGAATCGTCCGCCATGCGGGCCAGGTGCAGGGTGAGGTAGGCGACCTCGTCGTCCGTGAGCTCCTGATCCAGCCGGAGTTCCAGCACGGACTGGAGCTTCACGGCGGTGGCGTAATCCGCCGGGTAGGCCTCCCGGATCGCGGTGAACAGCTTGTCATTCCCTTCGTTGAGCTGACGCCCGGAGTGGGCCCGCACGAAGAAGTACCGCAGGTGGGTGATGAAGCGGGCCGCGTTCACCGAGTCGCGGTCGAAGGGTCGCCCGTAGGCGGTCTCCATGACCTCGAACAACTGGGTCAGCACGCCCGTCATGCGGTAGGTGTACGCCAGATTTCCCGTGGAGAATCCCGCGTTGACCAGGTGCAGGGCCACCGCCACGGACTCCTCCTCCGGGAGGCGAACCTCCACGGTGGCGTTGACATGCTCCACGATCCGGCGGGCCATGCGGAACTCGTGAGGGTAGAGGTGCAGGACCTCGGAGCGCAGCGGATACTCGAGCCGGATGCCCTGCCGGACGCGCTTGATGGCGAAGCTCAGGTGATCGGCCAGGGCCACCAGGAGCGTCGATCCCACGGCGTCGCTGAACTCGGCGGACACGGCCTTGAGCGCCTGATCGGCCAGCAGCAGATGCTCGGGCGGGATCGCCGCGACCACGGCGCCGAAATTGTCCGGATCGCGGCCGTTCTCCGGCACGAAGACCCGGATCACCTTGGCCGGGTCCACCTGCTGGCCCGGTTTGGCCTGGAACCCGAGGCCGCGGCCGGTCAGGATCGTCTCCTGCCCCGCGTCGTTGCGGGCCAGGACGACGTTGTTGTTGAAAACGCGGAGGATCTCCACGATGGGTGCTGCCTGTCTGTCGGAATCGGGCGGAACCCCCCGGGGGAGCTCCTGGGGAGAGGATACGGCTGTGTGGCGGGACCGGGCGGTCCCGCCACACGGCAGGGATGCGGAAGAGGTCAGACGAGGTTGGCGCCGTTGGCGGCGATCATGTCCCGGTACCAGCCGAAAGACTTCTTCCGGTGGCGCTCCAGGGTGCCCGAGCCGTCGTCGTTCCGGTCCACGTAGATGAAGCCGTAGCGCTTGCTCAGCTGCGCTGTGGAGGCGCTGACGATGTCGATGCAGCCCCACGTGGTGTAGCCGAGCACCTGCGCGCCGTCGGCGATGGCCTCGCGCACCTGCACGAGGTGGTCGTTCAGGTAGCGGATCCGGTAGTCGTCCTCCACGGTCTTCACGCCGTCCACCTCGACCAGCTGATCCTTGGCGCCCAGGCCGTTCTCCACGATGAAGAGCGGCTTCTGCCAGCGTTCCCAGTAGTCGTTCAGCACCACGCGCAGGCCCTGCGGGTCGATCTGCCAGCCCCATTCGGAGGCCTCGAGGGTCGGGTTGGGCACACCGCCCATGATGTTCCCGGGCCCCTGGACCTGGTGGTCCGGATCGGCGGTCTCACAGATGCTCATGTAGTAGCTGAAGGAGACGAAGTCGACCGTGTTCCGCAGGTCCTCTCGGTCCTGGTCTGTGATGTCCAGTTCGATGCCGTTGTCCCGGAAGAAGCGTAGGAGGTAGCCCGGGTACTCACCGCGGCAGTGGATGTCGCCGAACGCGTAGCTGGCGTGGGCGGTGTCCATCGCCTTCACGACGTCGGCCGGCGCGGGCGTGAGCGGGTACACCGGCAGCGCGAGGATCATGCAGCCGATCCTGGCCTCCGGCATGATCTCGCGGGCCAGGCGCGTCACCCGGGCGGACGCCACGAGCTCGTGGTGGATGGCCTGGTAGAGGTCGGAGTCCGTCAGGTCCTCGCGCGGTGTCGGGATGCCGCCGGACATGAACGGCTCGTGGATGACCGAGTTGATCTCGTTGAACGTGAGCCAGTACTTCACGCGGGAGCCGAAGCGCTCGAACAGCACCCGGCAGTACCGCTCGTAGAACCCGATCAGCTCCCGGTTGGTCCAGCCGCCGTACTGCCGGGCGAGGTGCAGCGGGGTCTCGTAGTGGCTGATGGTCACGAGGGGCTCGATGCCGTGCTTCTCCAGCTCGTCCAGGACACGGCCGTAGTACGCGAGGCCCTCCTCATTCGGCTCGGCCTCGTCGCCGCGCGGGAAGATGCGGCTCCACGCGATGGAGAAGCGGTAGACCTTGAACCCCATCTCGGCGAAGAGCGCGATGTCCTCCGCATACCGGTGATACGAATCCACGGCGACCTGCTTCAGGTTGTCCGGCGTGGGGCCCTCGGTCGGGGGCGTGGTGATGCCGTGCGGCATGACGTCCTGGATGGACAGGCCCTTGCCGCCTTCGGCGTAGGCGCCCTCCACCTGGTTCGCGGCGGTCGCGCCGCCCCAGAGGAAGCCTTCCGGGAAGGGGCCGGTCGCGGGCCGGGTCACGGTGTTGCTCATGCTGGTGCTCCTTGTTCTCTTCGGGACCGGATCAGAGTTCGACGTCGAGCGCCGGCACCCCGTGCGTCAGGCGGCCCTGGGCGAGGGGCACGACGGCGGTGAGGTCCTTGGTGTTGGTGACCACCATGAGGGTGGTGGTGTCGTAGCCGGCCTCCAGGACCTTGGCGCGGTCGACGATGGCGAGCAGAGCGCCGGCCTCGACGTGGTCACCGCGCGACACGGCGGAGACGAATCCCTCGCCCTTCATCTGCACGGTGTCGATGCCGATGTGCACCAGCACCTCGACGCCGTCGTCCGACTTGATGCCGTAGGCGTGGCCGGTCTTCATGACGGCCTGGACGGTGCCGGAGACGGGGGAGTAGACCCGGTCCTCTTCGGGAACGATGCCGAGGCCCGCGCCCATCGCGCCCGAGGCGAAGACCTTGTCCGGGACGTCGGCCAAGGCGACGACCGCCCCGGTGACGGGGGCCAGGACGGTGATGTTCCCGACGGCTGCCACTGCGGAGCCGGACTGTTCCTGCACGGCCGTGGCCGCGGCGTCGTCGTCCGCCTGCTCACGGGGGCCGAAGAAGAAGGTGAGGAGGAAGGCGATGAGGACCGCGGCCAGGACGCCCAGCATGAGGACGGCGAAGCTGCCGACCTGGGAGAAGGCGGGAAGGGAGAGCAGCGACGGGAACACGAACGCCGTGGCCGCGCTGCCGCCCATGCCCGCGATCGCACCGCCGACGGCGCCGCCCGCGATGCCGAAGTAGAACGGCTTCTTCAGGGGAAGGTTGACGCCGTAGATGCCCGGCTCGGTCACACCGGCCAGGAATCCGGACAGGGCGGCGGGCGCGGCCACGGCCCGGCGCTTGGCGCTCCGGCTGCGGAGGGCGACGGCGAGCATCGAACCGGCCTGGGCGAGCACGGCCGGGACCACGGGGCCGAACATGATCGAGTAGTGCAGGGTCGCGAGATCGGTGGCCATGAGCGGGACGAAGCCCCAGTGCAGGCCGAAGAGGACGAAGACCTGCCAGAGGCCGCCCATGATGGCGCCCGCCAGCCACGGGGCGAAGCCGAAGATCGCCGAGACGCCGTTCGAGATGCCGGCGGAGACGAAGGTGGTGACCGGGCCGACCGTCATGAGGGTCAGCGGGACCATGATCGCGATGCTGAGGAGCGGGACCAGGAAATTGCGGACGGCCGAGGGGAGGATCCTCGCGAGGAAGCGCTCGAGGTAGCCGAGCGGCCAGACCGCCACGATGATCGGGATGACTGAGCTGGTGTAGTTCATCATCACGACGGGGATCCCGGCGAACGCTACGGGCTTGCCGTCGGCCGCGAGGGCCACGATGGTCGGGTAGACGAGGGCGCCGGCGATCGCCATGGCCGTGAACTGGTTCGCCTTGAAACGGCGGGCCGCGGTGACAGCGAGGAAGACCGGCAGGAAGTAGAAGAGCGCATCGGCGGCCGCGGCCAGGATGATGTAGCTCTGGTCGGTAGCCTTGATCCAGCCGAACGTGGTGGCCATGGTGAGGAAGGCCTTGAAGAGGCCCGACCCTGCCAGGGGCCACAGCATCGGGGTGAAGATCCCGGAGACCATGTCGATGAAGCGGTTGAACAGATTGCCCTGGGAGGGAGCGTCGCCCCCGGCGGCGCCCGCGTCCTCGGAGCCGAAGCGCGTGATCCGGCTCAGCTCCGCGTACACGGTGGGGACGTCGTTGCCGATGACCACCTGGTACTGGCCACCCGCCTTCATCACGGTGATGACGCCGGGGAGCTTCTCGACGGCGGCGGTGTCCGCCTTCCCCTCGTCCTTGAGGCGCAGGCGCAGCCGGGTGGCGCAGTGCACGGCGCTGGACACGTTGTCCTCCCCGCCGACCTCCCGCAGGATGTCGGCGGCCAGCGACCGGTAATCGACCGATGCCATGGTGGGTCCTTTCTTCCTGTGTTCCGTGCCCGCACTGGCCCGGAAACGACAAAAGACCTAGGACCCACCCGCAGGGGTGTTTCCTAGGTCTTGCCCCGGTTCATCCCGGGTGACAATCCTTCGTGGCCTCAGAGGACCACAAAAGTTGAAGATACACGTGATCTGATTCACAGGCAAGTGGTGCGAGACGGCTTCGCGGCCGCTTCCGCGAAATGTCGCCGAAACGCGGATTTACGCTGCCGACACACGTCGATACCTCGCCGAAACACCGGCGTCATCCCGGGGGCATCGTGGCTCCGTAGCGTGCTGAGCAGGAACCTCATCCGATCACCAGGAGGCAGCTCTTGACGCAGGACACCCTCACCACACCTCAGACCCCACCGGCTCAGCACGCGTCCTCGCAGGACGCCGCCGCCCAGGCGGCGACCCGCGAGAGCCTGGAGGACTACACCCTCCGCTTCGCGCCGCGCTCGTACCGGAAGTGGGGCGTCGGCGTCGTCGCGACCAGCGCGCTGGGCGGCATCGCGTACCTGGCCGACTTCGCCATCGGCGCCAATATCGGCATGGCCTACGGCACGGTCAACGCGCTGCTCGGCATCGCGATCGCGGCCGTCATCATCTTCGTGACCGGCTTCCCGCTGGCCTACTACGCGGCCCGCTACAACATCGACCTGGACCTCATCACCCGCGGATCCGGCTTCGGCTACTACGGTTCCATCCTGACCAACGTCATCTTCGCCGTCTTCACCTTCATCTTCTTCGCCCTCGAAGGCTCGATCATGGCGCAGGGTCTCGAGCTGGGGCTCGGCATCCCGCGCTGGCTGGGTTATCTGATCTCCTCCGCGCTGATCATCCCGCTCGTCATCTTCGGCATGAACGCCCTGGCGAAGCTGCAGGTCTGGACCACCCCGCTGTGGCTCCTGCTCATGGTGGTGCCGCTCGTCTACCTCGTGGCGGCGCACCCGGATTCGCTCGGCGCCTTCCTCAGTTACCAGGGCACCTCGGGGCAGGGCGGGGTGGATCTCGCCTCGGCCATGCTCGCCGCCGGTGTCTGCCTCTCGCTCATGGCGCAGATCGCCGAACAGATCGATTACCTGCGCTTCATGCCGCCCAAGACGCCGGAGAACAGCCGCTCCTGGTGGCGCGCGGTGATCCTGGCCGGCCCGGGCTGGGTGGTGTTCGGCGCCATCAAGCAGGCGGTCGGCCTGTTCATCGCGGTGTACCTCGTCGCGCGGCTGGACCCGGCGGCGTCGGCGACGGCGAACGAGCCGGTGCACCAGTTCCTGGGCGTCTACCGGGAGATGATGCCGCCGTGGCTCGCCATGACGCTCGCGGTGGTCCTGGTGGTCATCTCGCAGATCAAGATCAACGTGACCAACGCCTACTCCGGCTCGCTGGCCTGGACCAACTCCTTCACGCGGCTCACTCGCCGCTACCCGGGGCGGCTCGTGTTCGTGGTGGTCAACGTGGGCATCGCCCTGGTCCTGATGGAGGCGGACATGTTCTCCTTCCTCAACGCGATCCTCGGCTTCTACGCGAACTGCGCCATGGCGTGGGTGGTCACGGTCGCCACGGACATCGGGATCAACAAGTACGTCCTGAAGATCTCCCCGAAGGTGCCGGAGTTCCGCCGTGGCATGCTCTACGCGATTAATCCGGTCGGCTTCGTCTCGATGATCCTCTCGGCGGGCCTCTCCATCGCCGTCTTCTTCGGGGCCTTCGGTCCCGCGATCCAGCCGTTCTCGCCCGTGGTCGCCGTGCTGGTCGCGTTCATCGCCACCCCGCTCATGGCGATCCTGACCCGCGGCAAGTACTACCTGCGCCGTGCCGACGACGGCGTTGACCTGCCGATGTTCGACGAGCACGGCAACCCCTCCGGGGAGACGCTGCTGTGCCACGTCACGGGGCTGGAATTCGAACGCCCGGACATGATCCGCTCCGCCGTGGACGGGCCCGAGGGCGAGATCCGCTACGTGTCCTCGCTCGCTCTCGCGACGGACCGCAGCGGCGCGCACGTCCTGCCTGCCGATCCGCGGTGAGGCAGCGACGGCCGTGAGCCTGTCGGTAACAAACGGCGACACGCCACGGTTCTGTTGCCCCATGAAACAGATCCGCCGCGTGTGGTCGTACGATCAAATTCCCCCCACCCCGTGAGTGCCGGAGCCCCTGAACCGTCACTCCTGTCCGCAGGAGCCTCCCCATGCGTCTTTCCCCACGTGAGCAGGAAAAACTGATGATCGTGGTCGCCGCCGATCTGGCGCGGCGCAGACAGGCGCGCGGGCTGAAACTCAACTATCCCGAAGCGATCGCCATCCTCAGCTACGAACTGATCGAAGGGGCGCGGGACGGCCGATCGGTGGCAGACCTGATGTCCTGGGGCGCCACGATCCTCCGTCGCGAGGACGTCATGGACGGGGTGCCGGAGATGATCCACGACGTTCAGATCGAGGCCACCTTCCCCGACGGCACCAAGCTCGTCACCGTCCACGAACCGATCCGTTAGGCCGAGCCATGAGCATCGAGAACAGCACCGCTTCGTCCCCGTCCTTCACGCCGGGCGAGACCCTGGTGGCGGACGGCGACATCACGCTCAACGCGGGCCGTCCCGTCACGGAGATCGCCGTCACCAACACGGGCGACCGGCCGGTCCAGGTCGGATCGCATTTCCACTTCGCCGAGACCAACCGCGGGCTCGATTTCGATCGTCAGGCCGCGCACGGGCTCCGGCTCGACATCCCGGCCGGCACGGCCGTGCGCTTCGAGCCGGGCGACACCAAGACCGTGCGGCTCGTCCCGCTCGCCGGGGCGCGCGAGGTGTACGGCCTCCGTGGACTGACCGAGGGCCCGCTGGATGACACGGCGCCGTCGTTGTCGGCTGCGGATGAAGAAGGTGGCCTGCCGAACCTCGCGATCCCGCGCACGCAGTACGCCCAGCTTTACGGGCCCACCACTGGTGACCGCGTCCGGCTCGGTGACACCGGGCTGTTCGCCGAGGTGGAGCGGGACCTGACGGTGTACGGCGAGGAAGTGGTGTTCGGGGGCGGCAAGGTGCTGCGCGACGGCATGGGGCAGAACGGCCAGGTGACGCGCGACGGCGGCGACGTCCCGGACACGGTCATCACCAACGCGCTCATCGTCGACCACAGCGGGATCTACAAAGCCGACGTCGCGCTCCGCGACGGCCACATCCAGGCGATCGGCAAGGCCGGGAACCCGCTCATCCAGGACGGCGTGGACATCGTGGTGGGCTCGTCCACCGAGATCATCGCGGGGGAACGCAAGATCCTCACCGCAGGTGGCCTCGACACCCATATCCACTTCATCTCCCCGGATCAGATCCCCACCGCTCTGGCCTCCGGCGTGACGACGATGATCGGCGGCGGCACGGGACCGGCGGAAGGCACCAAGGCCACCACGGTCACCCCGGGTTCCTGGCACATCGGCCGCATGCTCCAGGCCGCGGAGGCGTTCCCGATGAACATCGGCCTGCTCGGCAAGGGGCATGCCAGCACCACGGAGCCTCTCGCGGAGCAGATCCGCGCCGGCGCCATCGGGCTCAAGATCCACGAGGACTGGGGCGCCACGCACTCCTCGATCGACAGGGCGCTGCAGGTCGCGGACGAATACGACGTGCAGGTCGCCATCCACACGGACACCCTGAACGAATGCGGCTTCCTGGAGGACACGGTGGCGGCGATCGGGGACCGGGTGATCCACACCTTCCACACGGAGGGCGCCGGCGGCGGTCACGCGCCGGACATCATCGCGATCGCGGCCCAGCCCAATGTCCTGCCGGCCTCGACCAACCCGACCATCCCCTTCACCCGCAACACGGCCGAGGAACACCTGGACATGCTCATGGTGTGTCACCACCTGAGCCCGGCGATCCCCGAGGACGTGGCGTTCGCCGATTCACGCATCCGGCCCGAGACCATCGCCGCCGAGGACGTGCTGCATGACCTCGGGGTGTTCTCGATCATGTCGAGCGACTCGCAGGCCATGGGCCGCGTGGGGGAAGTGGTGACCCGCACGTGGCAGCTGGCCGACAAGATGAAGGCCCAGCGCGGCCACCTGAACGCCGACGGCAGCACGACGGCACCGGACGCCGGCACGGACTCGGACAACTTCCGCATCAAGCGCTACGTCGCCAAATACACGATCAATCCCGCCATCGCGCAGGGCATCGCGGACTCGGTGGGCAGCGTCGAAGTGGGCAAATTCGCCGATCTGGTCCTCTGGGATCCGGCGTTCTTCGGAGTGAAGCCGGACCTGGTCCTCAAGGGCGGCACGATCGCCAACTCCGTGATGGGAGACCCGAACGCCTCGATCCCCACGCCCCAGCCGCAGACCCTCCGCATGGCCTTCGGCGCCTACGGCGGCAGCGTGCAGGCCTCCTCGATCACCTTCCTCTCACAGGCGGCCGTGGACGCGGGCGTGCCCGCAGCCCTGGGGCTGAAGAAGGTCATCCGGCCGGTCCACGGCATCCGCACGCTGCGGAAACAGGACCTGCCGTTCAACGGGGAGACCCCGCGGCTCGACGTGGACCCGCAGACCTACGAGGTGCGCGTGGACGGGGTGGTCGTGACCTGCGATCCCGTGGACACCGTGCCTCTCGGCCAGCGGTACTTCCTGTTCTGACACCTGTTCCAGTCCGGACCCGGAGAAAGAGACGACCATGATCGTGACCAGCATCCTCGGCAACGTCCATGACGAGGACCACCCCTTCCCGGCCGGCCACCGCGAGAAGGTCACCCTCCCCGTGGCAGACCTGGCCAAGCGGATTCAGCGCGTGACGAGTGACCACGGCCGCGAGCTCGGCATCCGGCTGCCGGCCGGCTCACCCGATCTGCGCGACGGCGACGTGCTGTTCGCGGAGGAGGGGAACGCCGTCGTGGTGGCGGTCGAGGCGAGCGACGTGCTGGTGATCGCGCCGCGGAGCATCGGGGAGGCTCTGTTCACGGCCCACTCGCTCGGCAACCGCCATCTGCAGGCGCAGTTCTTCGGGCCGGACTCGGACTATGCCGCGGAGGTCATGGTGTGCCAGTACGACCACACCGTGGAGGACTTCTTGAACCACCACCAGGTGCCGTACAGCCGCCAGGAACGGGTCATGGCCGTGCCGTTCCGTCACGCGGAGCACACCCACTGATGACCGGAACCGGCCCCAGCGTCGCGGCGCTCCTCCAGCTCACCGACTCGGCCCTGCCGACCGGTGCGTTCAGCCATTCCTTCGGCCTGGAACCGTACCTGGACAGCGGCGAGGTGACGGACGAGCACACCCTGCTGGCGTGGCTGGAGGGGTACCTCAGCACCCAGCTGACGTTCACGGACGCCATCGCGGTGCGCCGGGCCTGCCGGCTGGCGACGGCGCTGCGGGAGCGACCCGGGGGAGCGGCCCTCGCCGGTCTTCAGGAGCTCGACGCCGAACTCGGCGCGCTGCTCATCCCGCGCCAGCTCCGGGAGGCGAGCCTGCGCATGGGCCGCCGTCTGCTCGAGATCGCCCGGGAGTCGTTCCCGTCGCCGGCCGTGGACGCCTACGCCGACGCGGTGGCCGCGGGGGACTGTCAGGGCCACTTCGTCCTCGCGTTCGCCCTCGCGGCCCAGGGGCTCGGCTTCGACGAGGACACCGTGGTGGAGGCGCACCTTTCGGCGGCGCTGACCTCCCTCGCCTACAACGCCGTGCGGGCCATCCCGCTGGGCCAGCTCTCCGGGCAGCGCGTCCTGGCGGGCGTGCGCGCCCGGGTGCCCGCCGCCGTCGAACGGTCCAGGACCGCCGAGGAGCGCCATTTCGGCGCCGCGGCGCCCGCCCTTGAAATCCATCAGATGCGGCACGAGCACCAGCGTGCGCGCATGTTCGCCAGTTGAGGAGCAGACCATGAACGATCCCGTCATCATCGGCATCGGCGGCCCCGTGGGCGCCGGGAAGACCCAGTTGGTGGAGCGCGTGACCCGTGCGCTCATCGACGATTTCTCGATGGCCGCCATCACGAATGACATTTACACGATCGAGGACGCGAAGATCCTGGCGCGCAACGGAGTGCTCCCGGAGGACCGGATCGTCGGCGTGGAGACGGGCGGTTGCCCGCACACGGCAATCCGTGAGGACACTTCCATGAACACGGCCGCGATCGAGAACCTCAAGGAACGTCATCCGGGGCTGGAACTGATCTTCGTCGAATCCGGCGGTGACAACCTCTCGGCCACCTTCAGCCCGGAACTCGTGGACTTCTCCGTGTATGTCATCGACGTGGCACAGGGGGAGAAGATCCCGCGCAAGGCCGGGCAGGGCATGATCAAGTCGGACCTGCTGGTCATCAACAAGACGGATCTGGCGCCGCATGTGGGCGCGGACCTGGCCGTCATGGAGAGCGATTCGCGGTCGTTCCGCGGAGACCGCCCGTTCTGTTTCACCAACCTCAAGACCGACGACGGCCTGGACTATGTGCTGAACTGGATCCGCCGGGACGTGCTCATGACGGACCTCGCGTGACCATGACGGTTGAGTCCAGCGGGGCTGTCGGGTCCCACGGGGCTCCTGAGTCCGGCCCGGTGGAGCCGTCGGGCTCTCCTGCCGAGCCGCTCACCGGCGAGGTGCGCCTCCGGCTCGAGGCACGGAACGGCCGCTCCGTGGTCGCCGGGCAGTTCCACTCCGGTGCACTCCGGATGCTCCGGCCGCTCTATCCGGGGGACCAGGCCTGGTCCCCCGGTCAGAGGACCGCCGAGCAGGGGACCGCGGAACAGACCGGGCAGCTTGGGCAGGCTGAGCAGGTCCTGGTCACCGCCATCAACCCGGGCGGCGGCTATCTGGGCGGGGACCGGTACGTGCTCGGCGCCGAGCTGGGCGCGGACACTGCCCTTCTGCTGACCACGCAATCGGCCACGAAGGTCTACCGCACGCCTCAGGGGCCCGCCCGGTCGAGCCAGGAGTTCCGCCTGGAGGCTGGCGCGCGCCTCGAATCCGTTCCGGACGCGCTGATCGCCTATCAGGCCGCCAGCTACCACCAGGACACCGAGGTGTGGATGCATCCGATGGCGTCGCTCGCCCTCGCCGAGACCGTCACGCATGGCTGGGCGCCCGACGGCACGCCGTTCCGCTTCGACGAGGTGTCCCTGCGCACCCGCGTGCACGTGGGGGACCGGCTGGCGGTCTCCGACAATCTCCTGCTGCGCCCGGACCAGGGCGGCACTGCCCGCCTCATGCTCGGCGGACACTCGCACCTCGCCACTCTGCTCGTGGTCGACCCGCGTGCGGACGACGACGCCGTGCAGCGGCTCCGCGAGGAGCTCGGCGTCCTGCTGCCGCCGGCGTCGTCGGGCGCACTCCTGGGGATCACCCGCCTGGCCGTGCCGGGTTTCGTCCTGCGAGCCCTCACCGGCAGCACTCAGTCCGCCGAGGCCGTCCTCCACGGGGCGCTGAACTGGATGCGCAGGGAATGGCACGGGCAGTCGCCCGTTGAGCTACGCAAATACTGACGGCGGAAAACACCGACCGCCGCAATCACAGACCTGAGGAAGTACCGAGATGCGACACAAGACCCTCCGGGCCGCAGCCGTGGTCCTCGTCCTGCACCTCCTGGCCGGGGCGTTCCTCCTCGCCGCCGCCGGGCCTCAGTCCGGCGCCGCCCTCGGACTATGCGCGGTGGCCTACCTGGCCGGCGTGAAGCACTCCTACGACTGGGACCACATCGCGGCCATCGACAATTCCAGCCGCCGGTTCGCCGCGCAGGGCAGGTATCACACCGGCGTCGGCCTGGCGTTCAGCCTGGGGCATTGCACCGTGGTGGTGCTGGCCTGCGCGCTCGTCGTGCTGGGGGTGGGATCCATGCAGCAGCTCTTCGCCGACGGCAGCACCGCGAACGTCGTGCTGTCCTGCACCGGGGCGGCAGTGTCCGGATTCTTCCTCCTGGCCCTCGGGCTCTTCAATTCGGGCGCTTTCTTCGGCACGGCCCGGACGGCCCGGATGCTGAGGGAGGGCCGGCCGGTCAGCACGCGGGATCTCGAACCCCGCGGCCTGGCGGCGCGACTGGTGGCCGCGCCGCTGAAGTCCGTGCAGGCGCCGCGCCACCTGTATGCGGTGGGGTTCCTGTTCGGTCTCGGCTTCGACACCGCCACGACGGTCGGCCTGCTCGTGACCTCCGCGTCGGCCGTCCTGGCCGGGGTGCCCGCCGTCGCGCTGCTGGCCATGCCGTTCGCGTTCTCGGCCGCGATGACCCTCTTCGACACGGCCAACGGCGCCGCGATGATGACGCTCTACCGCAACGCGCTCGCCCAGCCCTTGCAGCGGCTCCGCTTCAACCTGGTGGTGACCGGGATGTCCGCCGTCTCGGCACTGTTCGTCGCCACCATCACGCTCGGGGCGCTCTTCCGGGAGCTCCTGGGCCTGGAGGATCCGGTCACCGGGTTCCTGGCCTCGATCGATCTGGGCGACGCCGGCCTGCTCCTGGTCGCGTCCTTCCTGGTGGTCTGGGCTGTCGCGGCCCTGGCGCGCCGGGTGCGGCAGACGGCCGCGTGACTCAGATCCCCGTGTAACGTCCCGGGCGGTGGTTGAACGCCAGGATGATGTTCAGGACGATCGCCCCGGCCGCCGACAGCAGGACGAGGTTCCAGGGGACGACCGCCAGCGCTCCGAGGATCACGAGGACATCGGCCACCATGAGCACGTAGCCGGCACGCCAGCCGATGCGTTCCTGGATGAGCAGCGCCAGGATATTGAATCCGCCGAGGCTCGCCTTGTGCCGGAACAGGATGAGCAGCCCGACGCCGGAGAGGAGATTGCCGGCCAGTGCACCGTAGCCGGGGTTCAAGTGGATCTCGCCGAGGGCCAGGGGGTGCAGGGACGTCAGCGCGGAGACGGCGAGGGCGCACACGATGGTGCGGAGGGTGAAGTTCCATCCCTTCTTCCACGCCGCCAGGGCGAAGAACGGGGCGTTCACGATGAGGAAGACCACGCCGAACGGGGCCCCGACGGCGTAACTAAGCAGGAGGGACAGCCCCGCCGTCCCGCCGGTCACCGTCCCGCTGCTGTGCAGGAGGTACAGGCCGAGGGAGGCGATGAACGTTCCCGTGATGAGCCCGAGCAGGTCTTCCGCGAGCCCGTGCCGGGAGGTCTCCGGGGTGACGGAGGCAGCCGTGCCGGAGGCGGCGACGGGGGAGTCCGGATGAGTCGAGGGGACGTCTTGGGAACGACGGGCCTGCATGATGGTCATGAGAGAATTCTCGGAAGACTGGGATATCCGCGCAAGCTCGTTCACTTTCATTGGGATGAGTGCCAAGACATCTCCCGGAAATCCTGTATTTCTGACAAGAGGAAGCGTGATTCACCGATGAATGACCCTCATGGCCTGGACGCGCTTGACGCCCGCATTCTGCTCGCCCTGGACGAGGAACCCGGTGCTTCCGTGCTGCGGCTCGCTCAACTGGTGGGGGTTTCGCGGAACACCGTGCACGCCAGGCTGCAGCGGATGAACCGTCAGGGACTGCTGCTCGGCTTCACCCAGCGGGTGCCGCCGTCCGCTCTTGGCTATGGGCTGGTCGCGTTCGTCTCGCTGGCGATCGCTCAGGCGGACAGCGCGACGGCGGTGCGGAGTGTCCAGGAGATCCCCGAGGTGGTGGAGATCCACAAGACGACCGGCGATGCCGACTTCCTGGTCAAGGTGGTGGCGCGGGACACCTCGGATCTGAACCGGGTCACGCAGGCGATGGTCGCGGTGCCGGGAGTGGTCCGGTCGAGCACGGCGGTGTCGCTCGAAGAGACGATGCCGTTCCGCACGCGCGCGCTGCTGCAACGCCGGGCCACCGAGGGCTGAGCTTGAAGCGCGCTTCGGGGGACGCCGAAGGCCCGGAGCGGCTGTCCGCTCCGGGCCTTCATGCTGCCCGGTGGTTCGCCTGAGGGATCAGGCTCCGGACGGCGTTCGCCGTGCTCAGGCGGTGACGGCGAGGGCGTCGATCTCGACGAGCATGACCTCGTGGGGCAGGTCCACGAACACCGTGGTGCGGCTGGGGAGCTGACCGCTCGGGACGTTCTCCTGGATGAACTCGCCGTAGACCTCGTTCATGGCGGAGAAGTCGTCGCGGGTGGTCAGGTACACGCGGAACATCACGACGTCCTCCACGGAGGAGCCGCCGGCCTCGAGGATGGCCTTGACGTTCTCCAGGGTGCGACGGGTCTGGACGCGGACGTCGCCGTCGCCGATGTACTGGTTGGTCTCGGGATCCATCGGGCCCTGGCCGGAGACCTGGAACAGGCCGCCCTTCTTCACCCCCTGGGAGAAGGTGTGGGCTGGGGCCGGGGCGTTCTCCGTGAAGACGATTTCCTTGGAGCTCATGGTGATTCCTTTCGGTGCTGATTCAGGTTCGGTGCTTACTGAGGGAGGTGCTGATTGAGAACGGTCAGGCCGGCCGCGGAGCTGTCACCGCTTCGTGTAGCCGAGCTCGGCCGACACCGCATCCGTGCATTCCCGGAGCGCGGGCAGCAGGCCCAGAAGGCCTTCGCGGTCGAGCATCACGGTCGGGACGGAGCAGGAGACGGCCGCGACCACCCGGCCGCCGGCATCTCGGATGGGCGCGGCGACGCAGTGCACGAACTCCTCGAACTCTTCGCCGTCGAGCGCCCAGCCCTGGCCGGCCACCACGTCCAGCTCGCGCAGGAAGGCGGCCGGGCCCGTGATGGTGTTGTCCGTGTAGCGGGTGTACTCCAGGCTGTCGGCCAGGGCCTTCCGCTGCTCGAGGGGCAGGTCCGCGAAGATCACCTTGGACACTGCGGCGGCGTGCAACGCGGCGGTGAGACCGATCCGCGAGTACATGCGCACTGGATGGCGGGACTCCAGCTTGTCGATGTAGACGATGTCCCGGCCTTCCGGGGCGGCGAGATGCACGGTGTGTCCGGTGGCCTCGTTGAGCCGCGCCAGGTGCGGATGGGCGGAACTGCGGATGTCCCTCTGCTCCAGGGCGAGGCTGGAGAGTTCGAACAGCTTCGAGCCGAGACGGTACCGCTGCTGGGCGTCCCGGACCACGAACCTCCGGTCCTCCAGGCTGTGCAGCAGACGCATCACGGTGGTCTTGTGAACTTCGGCCGTGGACGCCAGTTCGTCGAGGGTGGCGGGGCCTGCCGCCAGGGCTGAGAGCAGGTCGAGGGCGCGCAGCAGACTCTGGCTCATGACTGTCCCACTAGGAAGCGGCCGTGAGCCACGGTGATGGCGTCCCACTCGCGCTCGGGGCAGCGGAGGATGCGGTCGAGATCCTCGTCGTCCGGGAGCGGCCCCCGGTCACCGTGGACCGTGAGGGTGCAGGCCGCGGCGACGTGACCGCGGCGCAGGCTCAGCGGCTGTTCCAGGCCGGACACGACGCCGCTCAGGTAGCCGGCGGCGAAGGAGTCCCCGGCGCCCACCGGCTCCACCACCTCGACGTGAAGCGCGGGCACTTCCCAGCGTTCGCCGTCGTGCCCCAGGGCGATGGCGCTGATCGCCTCGTTCTTGAGGACGAGCACGCCCGGATCGGGCAGCAGGGCGCGGAGCTCGCGCTCATCCTGGGTGCCGAAGGCGAGAAGCGCCTCATCCTTGCCCATGAGGACGATGTCCGCCAGATTGGCGAGCCGGCGGAGGACCGTGGAATCCCGGCCTTCCCACAGCGCGGGCCGCCAGTTGACGTCGAAGCTGATCAGCTGCCGGTCGCGGGGCCGGGAGAGCAGAGCCAGGAGCAGATCGCGGCACGAGTCTCCGAGGGCGGCGGTGATGCCGCTCAGGTGGATGAGGTCGGCGTCGTCCAGCAGGGCCGCGACGGCGGGATCCTCCAGCAGGCCCGGATCCATCGCCGAGGCCGCGGAGCCACTGCGGTAGTAGAGCATCGCCGAGCCGGTGCCGGCGTCGCCGGGAACCTTGACGTAGAGGCCCGTGCGGCGTTCGGGATCGAGCTGGACGCCGTCGGTCCGCACTCGGTGCCGCTCGAGTTCGCGCAGGATGCGCCGTCCGAAGCCGTCGTCGCCGACCCGGCTGATCCAGGCCGTGTCCAGCCCCATCGCCGCGAGGCCCAGCGCCACATTCGACTCCGCTCCGCCCACTCCGAGGTGCAGCGTGTCCGCGGTCTCCAGATTCCCGTTGCCGCCCGGGGTCAGCATCGCCATGGTCTCTCCCAGGCAGATGGCTCGTGGCATCTCGGCTCCTTTGCGACGGTCTGCTCACACGATTCCGGCCGCATCCGTTGACGCGGCCCCGGCTCAATGCTAAACATGAAGGCAGACATTTTGCAATACCGATTGCAAATTACGCAACGCATGATCTCCCCGGTTCTCACGCAGTGAGCGCCAGGAGAGCGACCACGATGACGAGGTGCACCAGTGAGCCAGACCATGTACGACCCGGCCCGGGTCAGGAGCGTGGGGGAGGAGATCCTCGACTTCCGGCATAAGGCCGTGCCGTCGGCCCTGCAGGGTCTCCGGCTCGCGGACTTCGGAGGCCGTGGGCTCGACCGGCTTCAGACCCCGCTGCTCACCCTCGACCGCGATGCCCTCGACTTCAACGCCCGGTTGCTCGCCGACTGGTGCGAGGAGCGCGGCGTCCTGCTCGCACCGCACGGCAAGACCACCATGTCGCCCGAGCTGTGGGCGCAGCAGATGGATCTCGGCGCCTGGGGCATCACGCTCGCCAATGCGGCACAGCTCCGGGTGGCCCGCCACTTCGGATTCACGCGCCTCATGCTGGCCAACAGCCTCACCGACCCGCAGGCGATCCGCTGGGCCGCGGAGCAGGCCGCCGACGGCGCCCGGATCGTCTCCTGGGTGGACTCGCCGGACACCGTCGCCCTGCTCGACCGCGAACTGGCCGGGGACGGCCCGGCGGGGCACGGAACCCTGGACGTCATCGTCGAACGCGGCGGTCACGGCGGACGGACGGGAGCCCGCAGCCACGAGGAAGCGCTGGCCATCGCCCGCGCGGTGCACGCGTCGCCGAGGCTCCGGCTGGTCGGCGTGGGCGGCTACGAAGGCGCCCTCGCCCACACGGCCGACGACGCCGGCCTGGCCGCCGTGCGCGGCTACCTCGCCGACGTCGTCGCACTGCACGAAGCGCTGCTCGCCGAAGGGCTTTACGACGCGGACGAGCTGCTGGTCACCGCGGGCGGCAGCGCCTACTTCGACGATGTCGTGGACGTGCTCGGGCCGGTCCGGACGAGCGGTGGCGACGGCACGCCCCGCGTGGACGTCGTGATCCGCAGCGGCGCGTACATCGTCCACGACGACGGCTTCTACCACGGCATCTCGCCGTTCTCCCGGCAGGATCCGGACGGCCCGGCATCGTTCCGTTCGGCCATGCACGCCTGGGTGCGCGTGGTGTCCCAGCCCGAGCCGGGGCTGGCCATCCTCGAAGGCGGCAAGCGCGATCTGCCCTTCGACGAGGGCCTGCCCGTCCCGCAGTTCCTGAGCCCCGGCCTCGGCGAGCCGGGCGTGCCCCTGGACGGCGCCGAGATCACGGCGGTCAACGACCAGCACGCTTTCCTGCGGTTCCCCGAAACCGTGGACCTCAAACCCGGACACGTGATCCGTCTCGGCCTCTCCCACCCGTGCACGGCTCTGGACAAGTGGACGGTGATCCCCGTGCTCGATTCCACCCGGGACACCGACGCGCCCACCGTGGTGGGCGCCGTGCGGACCTTCTTCTAGGAGCGACGATGTCTTCCCAGATCAGCGCTCCCCAGAACAGCGGCACCCAGATCCTCTTCACGAATGTGACCCTCGTGGATGGCACCGGCGAGCCGCGGCGGGCCGCCGACGTCCTGCTCCTCGGCGAGGTGATCGCCTGCATCGCCGGTCCCGGCGAGCTCCGGGAGCACGTGGAGTCCGGCTGCGAGATCATCGAGGGCGACGGGCTGGTCCTGAGCCCCGGGTTCATCGACATGCACGCCCACTCGGACCTCCAGCTCCTGGTCACCCCGGACCACTACGCCAAGCTCAGCCAGGGTGTCACCACGGAACTCCTGGGTCAGGACGGCCTGTCCTACGCCCCGGTGGATGACCCCACGCTCGCCGGGGTCCGCCAGAAGATCGCCGGATGGAACGACAATCCGGAGGACTTCGACTGGAACTGGCGGTCCGTGCGGGAGTACCTGGACCGGCTGGACCGTCCGGACGCCGACGGCGGCCGGATCGCCACGAACGCCGCGTACCTCGTGCCCCAGGGCACCGTCCGGGCGCTCGTCATGGGCTTCGACGAGGGCGAGGCGACCCCTGACGACGTCGAACGCATGCGAGAGGTGGTCCGGACCGCGATGGAGGAGGGCGCCGTCGGGATGTCCTCCGGTCTGACGTACACGCCCGGCATGTACGCGACCACCGAGGAACTCGGCGCGCTGTGCCGCACGGTGGGGGAGCTGGGTGGTTTCTACGCCCCGCACCACCGCTCGTACGGCAGGGGCGCGCTCGACGCGTATGCCGAGATGATCGGCCTCAGCCGGGACACCGGCTGTGCGCTGCACCTCTCCCACGCCACCATGAACTTCGCCGAGAACAAGGGCAGGGCGGGCGAACTCCTCGCCTTGATCGATGAGGCGCTGGACGACGGTGTGGACATCACCCTGGACACGTACCCGTACCTTCCCGGCGCCACGACGCTGTCCGCGATCCTTCCGAGCTGGGCTTCGGCAGGCGGGACGGACGCGACGCTGGACCGGTTGCGCGATCCGGAGACCCGCGCGAGGATCCGCGAGAACGTGGAGATCTACGGATCCGACGGCTGCCACGGCGTCGTCGCCGAATGGGACACCCTGGAGATCAGTGGCGTGCAGAACCAGGCGCTGGCCGGCTACGTGGGCCGCACCATCGAACAGATCGCACAGGAGGAAGGGCGAGAGCCGTTCGACGTCTTCGCCGGGATCCTGCTCGAGGACCGCTGCGGCACAGGCATCCTCCAGCACGTCGGTCATGAGGAGAACGTCCGCGCCATCATGGTGCACCGCACCCACACGGGCGGCAGCGACGGACTCCTGGTGGGCGGCAAGCCGCACCCCCGGGCCTGGGGCACGTTCCCGCGCTACCTCGGCCACTACTGCCGGGAGCTCGGGCTGCTCAGCCTCGAGGAGACCGTGCACCATCTGACCGGCCGGCCCGCGGCGCGCCTCAAGCTGGACCGCCGGGGTCTGGTCCGCGAAGGCTATGCGGCGGATCTGGTGCTCTTCGACCCGGAGACCGTCCGGGACACCGCCACCTTCGAGCAGCCGCGACAGGCCGCCGAGGGCATCCACTACGTCTTCGTCAACGGCACGGCGGCCATCGCCGGCGGCCGGCCCACCGGAGCCCGCGCGGGCCGCGCGCTCCACCGAACCCCGGAAGGAACAGCAGCACAGCGATGAACAACTCGGAGCTCGAACGGATTCTCGCGGAGGACCGCACCCTGGCCGTGGTCCGTGCCAAGGCCATCCCGGACGCCGCGCGCCTCGCGGAGGCCCTGGCCAAGGGCGGCATCCGCACCCTGGAACTCACCTTCACCACCCCCGACGTGACCCGGCACCTCCGCCGAGCCGCCGAGACGGCAGGTGACCATGGCGCCGTCGTCGGCGTGGGCACCGTGATGACCGCCGCGCAGGCGCGCGAGGCCATCGACGCCGGCGCTCAGTTCCTCGTCACTCCGGGCCTGCGCCCGGACGTGGCCGCCGTCGCGCGGGAGGCCGGAGTGCCCATCAGCCTGGGCGCCATGACCCCCACCGAGGTCGCCGCGGCCTTGGACCTCGGATCGGAGATCGTGAAGATCTTCCCGGCCCGCCAGCTCGGACCGCAGTACCTGAAGGACCTTCAGGGACCATTCCCGGGGATCAAGCTCTTGCCGTCCGGCGGCGTGGACGCCGGAAACGCTCGTGGCTACCTCGACGCCGGCGCGCTGGCCGTCTGCTGTGGCACCTCCGTGGTGCCGCCGGCCGCCGTCGACGCCGGGGACTGGGACGACATCACCGCGCGCGCCAAGGCCTTCGTCCAGGCCCTCTGAGGCACCGGGCTCTGAAACCCCGGGCACTGACGTTCCCCCCAACCCTCACCCCCCAATAGATCATCCGCGCCCCGGCCCCCGGCGGCGAACAGCTCAAAGGAGAGAACATGGATGGATTCCTGTCGTGGCTGCGCCACGACACAGCAGGCTTGCTCCTGCTGGCAGGCGTGGGCATCGCCCTCCTGCTTTTCCTCATCATCAAGGTGAAGGTCGAACCCTTCATCGCCCTCGTCGGCACCGGCGTGCTCGTGGCCCTGGTGGGCGGCGTGACGGTCGAGCAGCTGGTGGGATCGCCCATCAAGAGCAGCGACGCCCTCATTGAAAAGGGCTTCGCGGGAATCCTCGGCCACATCACCCTGATCATCGGCCTGGGCACGGTCCTGGGCGCCATCCTGGAACGCTCCGGCGGCGCGGAAGTGCTGCTCGGCCGCCTCGTGAAGGTGTTCGGCGAGAAGGGCACCCCGCTCGCCATGGGCATCACGGGCTTCGTGCTCGGCATCCCGGTCTTCTTCGACATCGGCATCTTCGTCCTGGCCCCGTTGGTCTACGTGGCCGCGGTCCGGGGCGGCAAGTCCCTGGTCCTGTACGCACTGCCGCTCCTGGCCGGTCTGTCCGTGACCCACGCGTTCCTGCCTCCTCACCCTGGCCCCGTGGCCGCGGCCGGCCTCTTCCACGTGGAGCTCGGCTGGATCATCATCATGGGCCTCGCCTGCGGCATCCCCGCCTGGTTCGTCTCCGGCATGCTCTGGGGCACCTGGATCGGCAAGCGCGTCATGGTCGATGTCCCCGAGGACCGGATCGTCCCCGAATCCGAGGAGGCGAAGGGGCGCGAGCCGCACATCGGCGTCGTCGCGCTGACCATCGGCCTGCCCATGGTCCTGATCCTGGGAGCGACCTTCGGCAACGTGTTCCTTCCCGCGGGAGGCTTCCGGGACGTGCTGATCTTCTTCGGCAACCCGGCCATCGCACTCACGGTCGCCGTGCTGCTGGCCATGTGGCTCCTGGGCATCCGCAACGGGATGACGTCCAAGGACCTGTCCGAGCTCAGCTCCTCCTCGCTGCGTCCGGTGGGCATGATCCTGCTGGTCGTCGGTTCGGGCGCGTTCTTCGGTGCGGTGCTCGCCGCCACCGGTGTGGGCAAGGCCGTCGCCACCTCGCTGTCCGAGGCGGGTCTGCCGCTCATCGTCTCGGCCTACGTGATCGCCTGTGGCATGCGCATCGCCCAGGGCTCCGCGACCGTGGCGATCGTGACCACGGGCGGCATCCTCGCCCCGGCGCTGACCTCCGGACAGTACTCGCAGCCGCAGCTGGCCCTTCTGGTCATGGCCATCTCGTCCGGCTCCATCATCGCGAGCCACGTCAACGACGGCGGGTTCTGGATCATCTCCAAGTACTTCAACATGTCCGTCAAGGACACGCTGAAGACCTGGACCGTGCTGGAGACCGTGCTCTCGGTGGTCGGCTTCGGCATGGCGAGCCTGCTCTGGGTGCTCGTCTCCTGACGGAGCGCTCTCTTTAGAGCACGGCGCCTCCCCGGCGGAATCGTCCCGTGACTTCCGGCAACGACGACGGCGAAGGGCCGGCCACCTCTCGGTGACCGGCCCTTCGTGTTGCGCGGCCCAGTCGTGGTCAGACCGCGGGGATCGCCTCGTACCAGCCGCTCTGGAGGTTCTGGACGCCGGGCTCGCGCCGGTCCAGACCGGGCCGCGCCGCCCACCGCACGCCATTGGCCAGGACTTTGCGGACCTCGGGGTGGTGGTACACCGGGTACTCCTGATCGCCCGGGCTGAAGTAGAAGATCCGGCCCTTGCCGCGGGTGAAGGTGACGCCGGAGCGGAACACCTCGCCCCCGGCGAAGGAGCTGATGAAGATCAGATCGTCCGGATCCGGGATGTCGAACAGCTCGCCGTACATCTCCTGCTCAGGGATGATGATCGGGTTCGCTACCCCCTCGGAGATCGGGTGGGACGGCTTCACATTCCACACCAGTTCCCGCTCGCCGTCGTTGCGCCACGCGAGGGAGCAGCTGGTGCCCAGGAGCTTGATGAAGATCTTGGAGAAGTGCCCCGAATGCAGCACGAGCAGACCCATGCCGCCCAGGACGTGCCGCTGCACGCGCTCCACCACGGCGTCATCCACCTCGGCGTGCGCCATGTGGCCCCACCACAGGAGGACGTCGGTGGCCGCGAGGACCTCCTCGGTCAGGCCGTGGTCCGGCGTGGAGGCCAGGGTGGCCGTGGAGACCTCGGCGCCGGGCAGCAGTTCCCGGAGTCCGTCGGCGATCGCGCCGTGCATGCCGTCGGGGTAGATCTCGCCGATGTGGGCGGGTTCGTTGAGTGATTCGTGGACGCCTTCGTTCCACACCAGGATGCGCAGGGGACGGGACATCAGAGCTGAACCTCCCGGTTCTCGCGGGCGGAACGGTAAGCGGCATCGATGATCCGGGCACGGCCCAGGGCGACCGAGCCGTCGTGCCGGGCCCACTCCTCGGGGCCGGAGCGGACCGCGGAGACGAAGTCCTCCACCACTTGCTGGTGCATCCCGTTGGGGCCGATCACCGGGGCGTAGTCGGCGCTCGCTTCGCCGGTGTCCTTGTAGACGGTCAGGTGCCCGGCTTCCGGCATCGGCTCGCCGGCCACCCGGAGCTCGGCGCCGCCGTCGGTGCCGTAGACGAGGAAGTTGATCTCGTCGTCGGGGTTGCGGTAACTGGCCCAGCCGGCCTCGATCAGCAGCGCGCCGCCGCCCTCCAGACGCAGGAACGCCGAGGAGAAGTCCTCGACTTCGAAGCGGTGTTCGGTGGAGGTCGCCTTGTAACTGCCGCTGCCGCCCAGACCGCGGTGTCCCAGTTCGGAGTGCGTGGTGGCGCTGACGGAGAGCACCTTCGGCTCGCCGAGCAGATGCAGCGAGTAGTCGAGGACGTGCACCCCGATGTCCACCAGCGGACCACCGCCGGCCAGCGCCGGGTTGGTGAACCAGCTGCCGAGGGTCGGGATGCCCTTGCGGCGGAGCCACGCCGCCTTGGCGTAGTACGGGCGGCCGATCTCGCCGGAGTCGATGACCGTCTTCAGGGCGCCGATGTCGCCCCGGCGGCGGTGGTTGAACGCCACGTCCAGGACGCGACCGGCGCGACGTGCGGCGTCGACCATCGCCTGGCCTTCCACTGCGTCCTTGGCCAGCGGCTTCTCGCTCAACACATGGAGGCCGCGTTCCAGGGCCGCCACCGTGATGGGCGCGTGCAGGAAGGTCGGCACGGCGACGCTGATGGCGTCGAGACCACCGGCGTCGAGCATGTCTTCCCAGCGGGCGTAGGTCGCGGGGACGTCGTACTCCGCCTGGAGCTTCGCGAGGGGTTCGGCCTCCATGGCGGCCAGGGCCACCACACGGACGCCGGGGATCCGGGAGTACGCCTCCAAGTGCTGCTGGCCGGCCCAGCCGATGCCGACGACGCCGACCCTCAGCTGCTCAGCGTCCGGCCGGGTGGGTTCCTGAGTCACAGGTGGTTCCTTTCGGGTGGTGGAGAGGGGATGGTTCTCGGAGCTTTTGAGAGGACTTTTGCACAATAAAAGTCATAAGTAACGCACAAGAAGCCAAGAGCAGATTTTCACGCGCCGCCCGGCGCGTCAAGGGTTTTGCGTCAGCGCTTGCACATCGGAGCTTGCACATCGGCGCTTGCGCAGGCCCGTGGCGCTCAGGCGTGGGCGATCGCCGCCTCGATGGACTCGGGGGACAGGAGGTGTTCGATCACGAGGCGGCTCGCGCCGAGGATGCCGGCGTCGGACCCCGCGCGGGACGGCTCGATCCTCAGATGCCGTGTGGCGAGCGGCTGGGACCGCCGGTACACGGCCTCCCGCGCGCCGGCCATGAGCGGATCCCCGGCCTGCGCGAGCGTTCCGCCCACCACGATCACGGACGGGTTCAGGACGTTGACGCAGAACGCGAGGACTTCGCCGAGGTCCCGTCCCGCCTGTCGCAGGGCGTGGATGGCGGCCACTTCGCCGCGGGCCGCGAGGGCGACGACGTCGGAGCCCCGGTCGGCGTCGAGGCCCTGGAGGCGGAGTTTCGCCGCCAGCGCAGGTCCGGACGCCACCGCTTCCAGGCACCCGGTGTTGCCGCAGCGGCAGGGGACGTCCTCGCCGTCGGGCACCCGGACGTGGCCGATGTCGCCGCTCGTGCCGTCTGCGCCGCGCTGGAGCCGGCCTCCGGCGATGATGCCCGAGCCGACGCCCGTGGCCAGCTTCACGAAGAGGAACTCCCGGTGTTCGCTCCAGTGCGTGTGCTGTTCGCCGAGGGCCATGATGTTGACATCGTTGTCCACCAGGACCGGCACTTGCCACTCCTGCGCCAGGCGCGCGGGCACGTCGAAACCGTCCCAGCCGGGCATGATCGGCGGGTTCACGGGACGCCCGGTCTCGTGCTCCACGGGCCCGGGCAGGCCGACGCCGATTCCGGCGAGTTCCCGCTCGTCCCGTCCGAGATCTGCCAGAAGTTCCCGCCCGGTGGCGGCGATCCATGCGAGGGTGGATTCCGGGCCGTCGGCGATGTCCCGCGGCTCCGAGTGGCGCGCGAGGATGGCTCCGCCCAGATCCGCGACGGCGACCGTCGCGTGGGCGCCGCCGATGTCCGCGGCCAGCACGATCCGGCGCGAGGCGCGGAAGGCGAAGCGCGACGGCGGCCTGCCGCCCGAGGATGCCGCCTCGCCGGCGGCTTCGATCAGGCCCGCCCCGAGCAGCGCGTCCAGGCGGGCGACCACGGTGGTCCGAGCCAGCCCCGTGAGCCCCATGATCTCGGCGCGCGTGCGGGCCTTGCCGTCCCGGAGCAGCTGGAAGAGCTGGCCGGGTCCGCTCGGTGCGGTGGGGTCGACGGCGCCGGGCGCGGCGGGGGAGCTACTGGTCATGCATAAGACTTAGCACAAGGAGGGCGCGTCGGGAGCGACTTTTCAGAAAACGCCAGGCACTTTTGCTTGACTTCCGTCATAAGTGGCCCCTAGCGTGGGGCGTAGCCTGGGCCGAGGATGACCCATGTCACAGGATGTCCATCAGCAGTCAGAAGGGGTGCCCCACTCATGTCCTACTCCGTGCAGCTCTACAGCGTCCGCGACGCGCTCAGCCAGGACCTTCCGGGGACGCTCCGGCGTCTCGCCGAGCTCGGGTTCACCCAGGTGGAGCCGTACGGCTTCGCCGCGCTGGCCGATCAGCTCGGACCGGCCCTGCGGGAGAACGGGCTCACGGCGCCCACCGGCCACGCCTCGCTGCTGTCCGCGGACCAGGACGAGATCTTCACGGCGGCACGTGAACTCGGCATCGGCACCGTCATCGACCCCTTCGTCGAACCGGCGCAGTGGCAGGACGCCGGGAGCGTGCGGGACATCGCCGAGCGCCTGAACGCCGCTGCCAAGAAGGGCGCCGAGTACGGCATCCGTGTCGGCTATCACAATCACTACTGGGAGATCGGGTCCACCCTGGAGGGCGCCACGGCCCTCGAGTTCTTCGCGGGCCTCCTCGACCCCGAAGTCGTCCTTGAGGCGGACGCCTACTGGGTGGCTGCTGGCGGCCAGGATCCCGCCGCGTTCCTCCGTCGGCTCGGTGACCGCGTGGTCGCCGTGCACCTCAAAGACGGTCCCATCACCGTGCTTCCCAGCGACGGCTTCGACCCCGAGCAGATGGCCGGGATCACCGCCTCACAGCTCCCGGCCGGTCAAGGCGAGGTGAACATCTGGGATGTCATCGACGCCGCCCCGGGTCTGGAAGTGGGCGTCGTGGAGTTCGATGACTACGCCGGAGACATCTTCGAGGGCCTCGCCGCCTCCCTGGCCTACCTCGACGCCGGCCGTCCGGAGAGCGACGCCCGCGCCGAGGCCGGCGCATGAGCCGCGGCCCCGTCGGCGTCGCGCTCATTGGCGCCGGGAACATCAGCAAGCAGTACCTGGACAATCTCACCGTCTTCCCGGACATCCGGGTCGTCGCCATCACGGATCTCTACCCGGAGGCGGCCAAGGCTCGCGCCGAGGAATAC
The DNA here is from genome assembly GCF_041360795.1 of Arthrobacter sp. RCC_34. NCBI lineage: Bacteria > Bacillati > Actinomycetota > Actinomycetes > Micrococcales > Micrococcaceae > Arthrobacter > Arthrobacter sp. RCC_34. The sequence continues at coordinate 1,199,156 of NZ_JBFUPW010000001.1, forward strand.
GGGATCGTGGAGCACGGCACGCCCGAGCTGGCGCTGGAGCACCCGGACGTCGAGATCGTCGTCAACCTCACCATCCCGGCCGTGCACGCCGACGTCGCGCTGCAGGCGATCCGCGCAGGGAAGCACGTGTGGAGCGAGAAGCCGCTCGCCCTGGACCGGGAGAGCGGCCGGGAGGTGCTGGAGGCGGCTGCCGCCGCGGGGGTGCGGGTCGGCTGCGCGCCGGACACCTTCCTAGGAGCCGGGCTCCAGACGGCGCGCCGCGTGATCGAACGCGGCGACATCGGCACGCCGCTCACCGCACAGACCGTCATGCAGTACCCCGGGCCGGACCGCTGGCACCCGAACCCGGCGTTCCTCTTCCAGCGGGGCGCCGGGCCCCTGTTCGACATGGGTCCGTACTACGTGACGGCCCTCGTCCAGACCTTCGGCAGCGCCCGCAGGGTCGCCGCGATGGGGTCGGCGGCGCTGACGCGGCGCACGGTGGCGACCGGTCCACTGGCCGGTGAGACCTTCGACGTCGAGGTCCCGACCCACGTCAGCGCGCAGATCGAGTTCGAGGGCGGCGCCTCCTCGCACAGCGTCTTCAGCTTCCAGTCGCCTCACGTCCGGACGGGCTACGTCGAGGTCACGGGAACCGAGGCCACACTGCTGATCCCGGACCCCAACAACTTCGACGGCGAGCTTCAGCTGATCCGCCCCGGCGAGGACGACTGGACCGGCATCCCGGCGAGCGGGGCGGCGCAAGGCCGTGGCATGGGCGTGCTGGATCTCGCCCGTTCGATCCGCGCCGGGGCGCCGCATCGGGCCACGGGCGAGCTGGCCTTCCACGTGCTGGACACGATGATCGCCATCTCCGATTCCGTGGAACGCGGGGAATTCCTCACGGTGGACAGCTCCGCGGAGCCGTCCGCGCCGCTGCCCGAGGACTGGGATCCGCTCGCGGCCACCTTGGAGGGGACGGCATGAGCGGGGAGACCCGGCCCCTGGGCGTCGCGGCCATCGGCTACGCCTTCATGGGGAAGGCGCATTCGCAAGCGTGGCGGAATGTGGCCTCGTTCTTCGACGTGCCCGCGTTCGAACGCAAAGTTTTGGTGGGCCGGGACGGCGCCCAGGTGGCGGAGGCCGCCGAGAGGTTCGGCTGGCAGGAGTCGGCCACGGACTGGCGCGAGGTGATCGCGCGGCCGGACATCGACGTCGTGGACATCTGCACACCCGGCTGGACCCACGCGGAGATCGCCATCGCCGCGCTGGAGGCCGGCAAGCACGTCCTGGTCGAGAAGCCACTCTCCAACACCCTCGAGGAGTCGCAGGCCATGGTCGAGGCTGCTGCGCGTGGCGCTCGTCGCGGGGTGAAGTCGATGATCGGCTTCAACTACCGCCGCGTCCCGGCCCTCGCCTACGCCCGGCGCCTGATCGGGGACGGCCGCCTGGGGGAGATCCGCCAGGTGCGGGCCTCCTACCTTCAGGACTGGCTCGCCGACGAGCAAGCGCCCATGTCCTGGCGGCTCCGTCGCGAAACGGCCGGCAGCGGCGCCCTCGGCGACATCGCCAGCCACGCGATCGACCAGGTCCAGTTCCTCACCGGCCACGCCGTGACCGGCGTGTCCGCCCGCCTGGAGACGTTCGTGCCCCGGCGCCGCGGCCCGGACGGGTTGGAGGACGTCACGGTGGACGACGCGGCCTGGCTGACCCTGGCGCTCGACGGCGGCGCGGTCGCCTCGGTGGAAGCCTCCCGCATGGCGTTCGGCCGGAAGAACGCGCTGCGGATCGAGGTCTACGGCAGCGCGGGCGCCCTGGCGTTCGACCTGGAACGTCCCAACGAACTGCAGTTCCTGGACGGCGCCGACCCCGTGGAGGAACAAGGCTTCCGGACGATCCTCGTCACGGAGCCGCAACACCCCTACGTCTCGGCGTGGTGGCCCCAGGGTCACGTGATCGGCTGGGAGCACACCTTCACGCACCAGGTGCGTGATTTCCTCGTCGCGATCCGGGACGGCGGCACACCGTCCCCGTCGTTCGCGGACGGGCTCCAGGTGCAGTCCGTGCTGGACGCAGCCGCCCGGTCCGCGGAGGCGCGTGGCGCCGTCGTCGATCTTCATCCCGCATCCCCAGCCACCCAGGAGGCCTGAGCCATGGCACGACCTTTCACCCTCTTCACCGGCCAGTGGGCCGACCTGACCCTGGACGAGGTGGCCGGGCTGGCCGCCGGCTGGGGCTATGACGGACTGGAGATCGCCGTCTCCGGTGAGCATCTCGACGCGGCGCGCTGGGACGATGACGACTACATCGCCGAGCGGCTCGGGATCCTCAAGAAGCACGGCCTGAAGCTGTGGGCCATCTCGAACCACCTCAAGGGCCAGGCCGTGTGCGACGACCCGATCGACTTCCGGCATCAGGCGATCGTCGGCAGCGCGGTGTGGGGCGACGGCGACCCGGAGGGCGTGCGGCAGCGCGCGGCCGAGGAGCTGAAGAACACCGCGCGGCTCGCGAAGAAGCTCGGCGTGAAGACCGTGGTCGGGTTCACGGGGTCGAAGATCTGGCAGTACGTGGCGATGTTCCCGCCGGTCCCGGCCGAGGTCATCGACGCCGGCTACCAGGACTTCGCGGACCGCTGGAACCCCATCCTCGACGTGTTCGACGAGTGTGGCGTGCGCTTCGCCCATGAGGTCCACCCGAGCGAGATCGCCTACGACTACTGGTCCACGCAGCGGGCGCTCGAGGCGATCGGGCACCGCGAGGCGTTCGGGCTGAACTGGGACCCGTCCCACATGATGTGGCAGGGCATCGACCCGGTCTCCTTCATCACCGATTTCGCGGACCGGATCTACCACGTGGACTGCAAGGACACCCGGATGCGGATGGGCAACGGCCGGGCGGGCATCCTGTCCTCCCACTTGGCCTGGGGCGATCCGCACCGGGGCTGGGACTTCGTCTCGGCGGGCCGCGGGGATGTGCCGTGGGAGGATTCCTTCCGCGCGCTTACGGCCATCGGCTACGACGGCCCCATCTCGGTCGAGTGGGAGGACGCCGGGATGGACCGGCTGCAGGGTGCGCCGGAGGCCCTGGCGGCCCTGAAGCGCTTCGACTTGGAGCCCAGCTCCCAGTCCTTCGACGCCGCCTTCAGCAACCAGAGCTGACGACGCGCACGTCCCGTCCTCCGCGAGAGAACAGCTGATGCCCGGATACGGCGTGTATCCGGGCATCAGCTGTTCCCTCGCGCGGGTACGTGTCGCGCAGGTGCGTGGTCAGGCGGTGGGTGAGGGGAGCGGCTCGGGTTCCTCCGCGTCGTCGAGACCGGCCTTGTCCATGTCCTCGGCCAGCGCCGCGTACACCTGAGGCCGCTTGCGCCGGAGGTACGGTCCGAGGATCAGCCCGCCGACGACGGCCGCCACCAGCAGGAGCGGCAGGAGCCGCACGGCCAGGGCGTCTGAGCCGGCCACGATGTCGAAGTTGATGATCGCCAGGACCACGATCGTCCCCAGGCCCAGCATGGCGATGAGCGGCGCCACGAAGGTCCGGCCGATCCGCGGGTCCCGCTGCCGCCGGAAGTGGACGATGATCGCGAGGGCCGCGAGCACCTGGAGCACCATGATGCACAGCGTGCCGAAGCCGATCATGCTCGGCACGAGCGAGGTGATCGGGTCGAGGCCGGCCAGGGCGAACGCCCCTGCCACGACGACGGCGAACACTGCCTGCACGACGCACGCCACCACCGGGGACCCTCCCGCGTTGGTGCGGGCCAGGGCGTAGGGGAACACCCGGGCGCGGCCCAGGGCGTAGAGATAGCGGGCCGCCGAGTTGTGGAAGGCCAGCATCGCCGCGAAGAGGCTCACGAGCAGGAGGACCATCATGATCTTCACGAGCGGATCCCCGAGGTACTGGCCGGCCAGGCTGAAGAGCAGATCGCCGGATTCGAGGTGTTCCTGTGAGGCGCTCTGTGCCTGCGCGACGCCCGTGGCGCTCACCACGGCCCAGCTGGTCAGCGCGAAGACCACGCCGATGATGCTCACGGCGATGTAGGTGGCACGGGGCACCGTGCGGGAGGGGTTCTTGGCCTCCTCACCGAAGAGGCTGGTTGCTTCGAAGCCGAGGAACGCCGTCGCCGCGAGCAGGAGCCCGATAGGCAGCGATCCGGAGAAGATCGCGTCCGGGGAGAAGGCCTCCACGCTGAAGCCGGTGCGGACCAGGACCGAGATGTCGAACACCACGAGCACCAGGGTCTCCAGCACCAGGGCGATGCCGAGCACCGCGGAGCTGATGTCGATGCCGCGGCGGGCCAGCAGGAAGGACGCCACGATGGACAGCAGACCCCACACGTACCAGTGCACGTCGAGGCCGGTCAGTTGGGCGATGATCGTCTGCATGAAGAAGCCGCTGGTCCCAATGGTGCCGACCACGAAGAAGTTGTAGCCCAGCGTCGCGATGAGTCCCGCCACGAGACCGCCGGTCCGGCCGAGGCCCTTGAGGACGAACGCGTAGAAGCCTCCGGCGTTGACCAGCACGCGGGACATCTGGGCGTAGCCGACCGCGAAGATCAGGAAGAGGGCGGCGATCACGAGGAACGCGAAGGGCGTGCCTCCGCCGTTGCCGAGGGCGATCGCGAGTGAGGCAACCACCACCGTGCCGGTGAGCGGAGCGACGGCGGCGAGCACCAGGAACACGACGCCGGGGGTGCCGAGCGTGCCGCGTTTGAGGCCGGAGGCCGAGCCGGTTGACGCCGGGCTCGCTGAAGCTGGGAGTTTTTCCACGCTGTATCTCCTTGACGGTGAAGCGAATGCGAGGGGATGGGGGGCGGCTGGTCAGAGACCGGCGTCGGCGAAAGCGATCGTGGGCACGTCTACGACGTGGGCGCCGCCGTCGGCCACGAGCACGGCGCCGGTGATGTACGAGGAGGCAGGTGAGCCGAGGAACACGGCGATTGAAGCGATCTCCTCGGGTTCCGCGGGCCTGCCGAGGGGGACGTTGCGGGTCACGGTCCGGTAGGCGTCCTCCCGGGAGGCGATGCCGGCCTGTGCCGCGAATTCGTCCATCTCGGCGTCGGCCATGGGGGTCCGCACCCAGCCGGGGCAGATCGCGTTGACCCGGACACCGTGGGGGCCGTAGTCGCGGGCGAGGCTCCGTGTCAGGCCGATCAAGGCGTGCTTGCCAGTGGTGTAGCCGACGACGGATGGGCCAGCGAAGAGCCCTGCGAGGGAGGACATCACCACGATCCGGCCCGAGCTGCGGATGAGTTCCGGGAGGCAGGCGCGGGCCGTGACGAAGGCCGTGTTCAGATTGGCGCGCAGGGCGGCGTCCCAGGCGGCGTCGTCGGTGTCGAGAGCGGAGGAGAAGCCGTGGCCTCCCGCGTTCGCGACCAGGACGTCCAGCCGTCCGTGCCGGCGGACGATCTCGGCGACGCCCTCCTGGGCGGATGCGGCGTCGGAGGCGTCCAGGACGAGCGCCGTGCCGTTGATCTCCTCGGCGATCGCCAGCAAGGGTTCCGCACGGCGGCCCGCCACGACCACCGTGTCCCCGGCAGCGGCGAAGGCGCGGGCGATCGCGGCGCCGATGCCCGTGCCTCCGCCGGTGATCAGGACGACCTGTGACGGGGTCTCAGGGGCGGTGTTCGTTTCAGGATCTGTGGTCATGATGTCCTCCAAAGCAAGGTGTCCTCCAAAATCAGGTGGGGAAGGCCGTGTCAGGCCGGGAAGGCGCTGCGGGCGCTGTACGCGAAGTCGCTGAGCAGGGTGGTCCCGTTGACAGGACCCAGCTGCGGCGACAGGAGGAACAGCACCTGCTGCGCCACCTGCTCGGGGCTCTGCACCGGGAAGGCGGCGTCCGCGAAGCCACCGGGTTTCTCCAGATCGGTCCGGCTCATGGGCGTGTCCACCACGGAAGGGCAGAGGGAATTGACCCGGATGCCGTGCCCGGCCCACTCGACCGCCACCGCTCGCCCCAGCTGGACCAGCCCGGCCTTGGACGCACAGTAGGGGGCCATGCCGGGCGCCGCCACGACGGCCGAGTCACTCGCCAGAAGCACGACGGCGGGCTGCCGCCCCTCGCGCAGCAGCGGCAGGGCGTGCTTGAGCACCAGGAACGGGGCCAGGAGGTTGACGTCGAGCACCGTCCGCCACTCCCGCAGCTCCGTGTCCTCCAGAGGTGTGCCGACCGGCCCGGAGACCCCGGCGCACGAGACCAGGAGATCCAAGGAGCCGAAGCGGTCCGCCAGGGACGCGAACGCCGTCTGGACCGTGGTCTCGTCGCAGAGATCCAGGCACAGCGGTACGAAGGCGGCGGCCGCGGGTGCGGGCGCGCCGTCGTCGGACGTCGCGAGGCGCGAGCCGTCCGGCGACGGTGGCAACGCGGCGAACTCTTGGGCGGCGCGGTCCAGGGCGGCCTGGTCGCGGTCCAGACCAGCCACCGCGCAGCCCTCGGACAGCAACGCGGCGCACACCGCGCGGCCGATGCCGCTCGCCGCGCCGGTCACCACCGCGAACCGGCCGCCCAGTCCGGTGTTCACGGGAGCGCCTCGGGGGAGCGTGCCGCGGAGGGCGAAGTCGTCGAGTTCATGGATCTCATCCTGAACTCTCCGCACGACGAGAGCGCCAGGGCCTGCGCGGAACGGCTACTGCCTTGCCCGCCCGGGCAAGTGGACGTGAGGCTCTTCACCCCTGGGCAAGTGCAGGGCGCGGACACCCATGGGAATACGCGGACGGCGGGAGCAGACTGAAGGCAGGCCCGGCAGCCCGTCGGGCATGGACACGCTGTATTCAGCACGGCAGTTTCAAGGAGCATCATGACGGAACACGGCACGATTCCGGGCGCCTCGCTCTCCGACACCTCGACCTGGCTTCCCCTGGACGGCCTCGCCCCGGGGTTCGACGCCAACAAGGCCCCGCATGACACCGGTCTGGCCGGGCAGGTGATCGTGGTGACCGATGAGCGCGGCACCAGCGTCACCCATGCGTTCACCGACAGCGAGGTGTCCTGGGACTACCAGCCCGGCCCGGATGACACCTTGGAAGCTCATCAGGGCACGGATGCCTACGAAGCCTTCCTGGTGGACGACGGTCTCTACTTCGTCCAGTTCCACCACCGCTTCCGTCAGGATCAGGCCGTGTCGCTGGTGCTGGACCTCCGCGACGGGCGTGCCCTGAGCGTGCTCAGCACCATCCTGGACGAGGACCGTCCGGCCGGCGCCACACGGGTGCGGCACGACATCGGTTCTGCGGTGATCGGCGGCGGCGAGGTGAGCGGCGCGGCGCCCGCCCCGACGTCGGCCCTGATCGGCCGCCGTGTCGTGTGGGACTACAGCCCCGAACACGCCTACGAGCACATCTACCTCTCCGAGCAGTGGTACACGTGGCAGTGCCTCGCCGGACCGGAGAAGGGCCTGGCGGACACGGATGAGAACTCGGTCTGGCAGGTACGGCCGGGCATCTACGTCTTCGCGTGGCGAGAGAAGGTCATCCCCTGCGCTTCGGTGACCATCGCCGACCACCGGGACGCCTCCGCCATCCGCTCACACGGCGTGCTCTTCGGTCTCGACGAGACCGGTGAGGTCCCGACCCACTTCACCTTCGGCGCCCACGGCCGCCTGGTGTCCATGACGGTCCACCCGGAGAACCTCAACTTCGTCTGAGCCGGCTCGGTCCGGCTCTGTCCGACCCGGCCTGACTTCGCCTGACCGGCGGCGCGAGCCGCACGTGAAAGCCCCCGGAAGGAATCTTCCGGGGGCTTTCACGTGCTCAAGAACGTCCGGAGTCGGGCGTCAGCTCCTGATGACCTGGCTCGCCGCGACGGCCTTGAGCCCCTCGACGCCGAACTCCAGGCCGTAGCCGGACTGCTTCACGCCGCCGAACGGCACCATCGGGTGCAGGCCGCCGTGGCTGTTGACCCAGACTGTCCCGGCCTGGAGGCGTGACGCCAGCTCCAGAGCGCGGGCGCGGTCCGAAGACCACACGGAGGCTCCGAGCCCCACGGACGCGGCGTTCGCCATGGCGATGGCGTCTTCCACATCGTCGAAGCGGACCACGGGCAGCGCCGGACCGAACTGTTCCTCCTGGACCAGGTCGGCGTCGTCGGCGATGTCGGTGACAATCGTGATGGGGAAGAACGTCCCGCCCAGGGGAGTTCCGCCGGTGGCGAGCGTCGCCCCGGAGGCCTTCGCAGAGTCCACCAGGCGCTGGACAATGCGGAACTGCGCCTCGTTCTGCACCGGACCGAGCAGATTGCCCTCTTCCAGCCCCGGACCCATCGGGGTGCGGGCGGCGACGGCGGCCAGCTCGCGGACCACCGCGTCGTGGACGGAGGAGTGGACGTAGAGCCGCTTGAGGGCCGCGCAGGTCTGGCCGGTGTTGATGAACGCGCCCCAGAAGAGGTCCTCCGCGATGGCGACTGGATTGACATCGTCCAGGACGATCCCGGCGTCGTTCCCGCCCAGCTCCAGGGTGAGGCGCTTGATGGTGTCCGCGGAGCTGCGGATGATCGAGCTGCCCGTCTTCGTGGAACCCGTGAACATGACCTTGCTGATGGCGGGGTGCTCCGCGAGGGCGGCACTGACCTCACGGTCGCCGCTCACCACTTCCAGGACGCCGGCGGGAAGCACGGAGTTCACCACGTGCACGAGCGCCAGGACGCTCAGCGGCGTGTACTCGGAGGGCTTGACGATCACCGCGTTGCCCATGCGCAGCGCCGGGGCGAACTGCCAGACGGCGATCATGAGCGGCCAGTTCCACGGTCCGATCGCCGCGACGAGCCCGAGCGCGCGATAGTGCAGCTCCGCCCGGCCGCTCTCGTCGTCGACCAGAACCTGCGGTTCCAGCACGGTGTCCGCCGCAGCGCGCAGCCAGGCGGAGCAGGCGCCCACTTCGAAACGGGCGTTCGGGCCGTCCAGCGGCTTGCCCTGTTCACGGGACAGGAGGCGGGCCAGGGCCTCGCCGTGGGCTTCGACCGCGTCGGCGGCGGCGTGGAGCAGCCGGCTCCGCTCCTCATGGCCGAGAGCGTCCCAGGCCGGCTGCGCCGCCGTCGCCCGGGCGATCGCCGCCTCGAGGTCCTCCACGCCCTCCACCGGCGCCCGGCCGATGACCTCTCCGGTGGCGACGTCGCGGATCTCCCGCCCGCCGTCACCGGCCTGGACGGCGTTCAGCAGTTCCTCGTACTGTTCCATGGTTCCTCCTCCTGATGGACGGTGCTTCCCTCACGTTAGGACCGGGCGACCTGGCCGTCATCGGCTCCCAGCGTGCGCGGCTTGTCCGGCAGCGCATGATCCGCGGACGGATCACGACGACGGCGGCCGGGCCGTCGCCGTCGTCGCGCGCCGTGGTCAGTGGCAGGTGCAGGCTTGCTCGCCGCCGCAGCACCCGCCGCCGGCGCTCTTGGCGCCGTCCGCGAGATCGAGGGCGGGGTTCCGGTCCAGGAAACCGTGCGGCTTGAGGCTGAAGCCCGAGTAGTCCACGGGCATGATGGGCCAGTCCTCGGTGCGCGGGACGTGGGTGGGACCGAAGACGTGCCAGAGGACCAGACGTTCGTCCTCCAAGGGCCGGTCGGCCGCCGTCCACGCCGGGAGACCCGCGCCGCCCGGATTGGCGTTCGGGAAGTCGCCCGCCGGGAACCGCTCATCGCTGTGGAGCGGCGTCGCCCACAGGTGCTCCGTGGCGAAGGTCGCCCGCTGGAACACCGTCGACTCCGGCTGGGCCATGAGGACCGGCCCCGTGTGCGGGTGGAGCCGGTATGCGGTGGGACGGCCGACGGCGTTCGTGGCGGAGCCGCTCCGGACCTCCCAGACGCGCCCCATCGAGGGGTCCGCCTTCCTGCGTGCGGCCGACTCCGTGGGCAGGAGCCGTTCCTCCCAGGTGAAGGCATTCCCGTAGGGGTTGGACGGACCAGTGGGGACGCCACGCACCTCGACCTCGTAGAGCGAGTTCTCCGGGGTGTCCACGGCGGTCTCCAGACGGGCGCAGAACAGGTGCTGGTGCACCGGGGCGAAGACACCCGGGGCCACCTCGGGGGCATGCGGGTTCTCGGCGCCGGGGTGACCCGCACCCGCGAACACGATCCCGGTGGCCTTCGCCTCCAGCTGGACCGTCCCGTCCAGGTACAGGTACCAGAAGAAGCCGTAGTCGTAGTTGCCGATGGTGGAGAAGTAGGAGATGACCAGGCGGCGGGAGCGGCGGACCTCCGTGTTGCCCTCGGTGTCCGTGTGCTTCCAGAGGATCCCGTAGTCCTCCTCGTGCATGCAGACCGCGTGCGGGATCTTCACGGGGTGCCCGTGGTCGTCCGCCACGAACTGATCGAAGTAGTGGATCACGCCGAGACAGTCGCAGCCGAGGGTGAGCGCATTGGCGTTCTTCCCCAGGAGGTACTCGCCGGCGTCGAAGTAACTGATCCAGTAACGCCCGATCGCCGTGTCACCGTACGGCACCACCATCTCGGGGACGCTGGCCCGGCGCAGGACGCTGCGCTCCCGCTGACCGTCCCGGAAACTCAGGCCGTTGAGCACCAGACCCTCCCGGGCGTTGAACCCCACCCGGAACGACCAGTTCTCCCACGTGACCTTCGAGCCGTCCACCCGGAAGCTCGGCCCCTCGGGCTGGGTGATCTCGATCGGCTTGAGGCTCTCGCGGGCCGGCCCCCAGGCGGAGAGCGAGTAGTCGCCGGATGCCTCAGGGACGGGCACGTCCCCCTCGTCATCCACACGGATGACGCGCTCGCGGGTGAGGTCGATGTGGACCACCAGTCCCTCGACGGGATGGGCCCAGGGGCTGTCGCCCTCGTGGTCGCGGAGGAAGGTGAGGGATCGGATGACCCGCGTGCCGCTCTCGTCCTCACGGCCGAAGTGGCCTGGGGCCAGCGGAGCGCAGAAGGCGAGCTCCCGGCGGTCTCCGAGACCTCGCCGATCCATGGCGGCCTGCCAGGACGGGTCGTCCTTGACGATCCGTTCGACCCGCTCGTACTCCTCGAAGAGGTACTGCGGCTGGCCTTCGGTGTCCGTGTCGATCGTGCGGACCGACTCCACGGTCCCGACGTCGTCAGACCCCGGTTCGCCGAGGAGCACGACGGCCCGGGTGGCCTCGCCTGTGGCGATATCCAGGAGGACGATCTCGACGCGGCGCTCCAGGGGTGAGCCTTCCTGCCACTCGTCGAGCCACGCGGGTTCGGGGGCCAGCGGCAGGAGCTGCGGCACGCGGACGGAGGATCCCAGGAGCCCGGCGTCCTCCAGAACGGCCCGGGTCCGTGCGATCTCCTCCGCCGTGAGCGGGTCCAGCGGATGCGCCACCTCGCGCGGCTCCGTGGTCCGTTCCCCGTGGGTGTGAAGAGTCGTGTCCGTGTGCCCGTGCGCCATCAAGTGGTCCTTCCGCGATGCCGGGCGCCGGTCCGGCCGACGCCCACTGTCCCTCCCACGCTAGGCGTTCCGGGCCGACGGGGGAGGGAAGGCTTCAGGCATGGTCAAGGCCTGTGCTCTCCCGGCCAACCCGCGCCCTCCCGGACAAGGCCGCGATGCGCGACGACGGCGGCGCACCCGCCGTCGTCCGGACGTCAGGCGGCGAAGCGCATCCGGAAGTCGCGGGGGCTCTCGCCGAACGTCGACTTGAAGGTGCGGCTGAAGTGGGCCGGATCCGGGAAGCCCCACGACGCCGCGATCGAGGCGACCGAGCGGTTCACGAGGAACGGATCGGAGAGCTCGCGCTGGCAGCGGGCGAGGCGTTGCTGGCGGATCCAGGCGGACACCGTCACGCCCTGCGAGTGGAACAGGCCGTGCAGATGCCGGGTGGAGATGTAGTGGGCCGCCGCGATGGAGCCCGGGGTCAGGTCCGGCGAGGCGAGGTTGCGCTCGATGTAGGCGTGGATGTCGGCCAGGAGCTTCTCCCGCGGGTCGACGACGGGACGCTGGGCGCCCAGCGACCCGGCGAACGCGGTGGCCAGGACGTCCAGACAGGAGTTGGCGATCCGCACGCCGAAGGGGCCCGAGAGCTGGTCGAGACTCGTGGACACCTTGGCGAGCAGCGCGGCGGCGAGGCTGCCGAGCTGCCCCGGAGCGGCGAGGTTGACAGCGGAGATCTGGTGGATCTGGGACTCGGGCAGCTCGAAGGTGGACTTCGGGAACATGGCCACGAGCACGCGGGTCTGTTCCTCGGAGATCACGGAGTACGGCCGGGAGGTGTCGTAGACCGCCAGATCGCCGGGCTGGAGGAACACCTCGCGGGAGTCCTGGATCAGGAGGCTCGACCCCGCCAGCACGAGGCTGACCTTGTAGTAGTCCTCGCCGCCCTGCCGGATCAGTTCGGGCGTCCGCTCCACCTGATGCCCGCCCGCCGTGAGCTCGGTCAGGTGGAAGTCCAGGGCCGAGGCGGAGCGGATGCTGCTGAAGAACACCCCGTGCTCCGGGCCGGACACCTTCAACGGGACGAAGGAAGAGGAGACACTCTCCCGGAAGGCTTCGAAGTCGTGGCTGCGCTGGAAGCTGACGGGCTGTCCGGCGGCGCCGTGTACGGGAGCGTGCATCATGATTCCCATCCGTTGATCAGAGACGTCCATCGTGTGATGGAGATCTCAGTTCGGTTGCCCAGGATTGTATATGATCCAGGACGGGGATGAGAAGCCCTGCGGCCCTGCGACGGGGTATATGAAGCCCGCGTGGGCGGGTGGATGCGGCGCCGTCCTGTCCGGCGCGGGCCGGTTATTCGAAGCGGGACGGATCGCCCATGCCGTAGCGGGCGATCTCCGGGTAGCCGCTCGAGTAGTCGATCACCGTGGTGGGCTCCGCGCCGCATTCGCCGGCGTCGATCACGGCGTCCACCTGGTGGTCCAGCTCCTCCTTGATCTCCCAGCCCTCGACCATGGGGGTCTCCTGACCGGGCAGCAGCAGGGTGGAGGACAGGAGTGGTTCGCCGAGCTCGTCCAGGATCGCCTGCGTCACGCGATGGTCCGGGATGCGCACGCCCACGGTCTTCTTCTTGGGCTGCAGGAGGCGGCGCGGCACCTCCTTGGTGGCCGGGAGGATGAACGTGTAGCTGCCCGGGGTCACGGCCTTGATGTCGCGGAAGGCGTCGTTGCCGATGTTCACGAGCTGGCCCATCTGGGCGAAGCTACTGCAGACCAGGGTGAAATGGTGCTTGTCATCCAGGTGCCGGATCTGGCGGATGCGGTTGAGCGCCTCCTGATTGCCCAGCGCGGCGCCGAGTGCGTAACAGGAGTCGGTCGGGTAGGCCACCAGGCCGCCGTCGCGGATGATCTGCACCACCTGCTGCACGAGGCGTGGCTGAGGGTCCAGGGGGTGAATGTCGAAATAGCGGGCCATGCTTCTGAGCATACGTCGGCTCCGGTAGCGTGTGAGGATGGATTCGTTCTGGGGACACCTCGTCGCGTTCTGGTGGCTGATCTTCCCGCTCAGCGCAGTCGCCGGCGGATGGTGGCACCGTTTCTCCAAGGAGGGCGAAATCCGTCACCGGCGCCGCCTGGAACTGGAGCGGCTCAGGGCCGGCCTCCCTCCGGAGCCGAGCGGAGGCGGCGAACCGCAGCCGGCGGAGTCCGGCGCGCCCGAGCCCGGGACCGAGGACGGGAAGGCCGCGCCGTCGCCGGTCCAGGACGCCTCGCGCCTCCTGGCCGATCACGACGCCATCAATGCCCGCTGGCTAGAATACGAGCTGGACGTGGCCAAGATGATCGACTTCCCCGGCATGAGCGACGTCGGGGAGCCGCTGACCGTGGAGTACCTCAAGGCCAAGCGCCGTGCGGACTCCCTGCGGCCGGTGGGTCAGGAGGAACTGAGCCGCGAGGATCTCGAGGCGTACCGCGAGGCTGTGCTCGCCTACGGTCATGCGTTCGACGTCGCGGAGCGCAACGCGCACAGGATGAAGGACGCGGCGTTCTCGCCGGAGGAGCGTGAACGCCTGTCCCGCGCGCGGCAGCTGCTCAACATCGCCGTCGACCCCGGGTCGACCGCGCCGGAGCGCCAGGCCGCCTACCGCCGGGTCCGCAAGGAGCTCGACGGTCTTCTCGCCGTCCCGCAGACCGCATTCTCGGCGCTGGAGCGCCAGATCGCGGCAGCGCTGGATCCGTCCCACCGCCCGGCTTCGGAGGAACACCAGGGCTGAGCGCGCCGGTGGTTCACCGGATTTTCATGCTTTCGTCAACTGCCCTTAACATAGCGATGTGGCGTCCCTGCGCGCTGCGGCTGACTCACGACATACAGATTGGGCCCGGGTGGACGTCACCTTCATGGCAGCGCTGGTTATTGTGCTGGCTCTGTTCTTCGATTTCACAAATGGTTTCCACGACACCGCGAACGCCATGGCGACACCCATCGCCACCGGCGCCATCAAACCCAAGACGGCCGTCGCTCTCGCCGCGGCGCTGAACCTGGTGGGAGCCTTCCTCTCCACCGAGGTCGCCAAGACCGTCTCGGGCGGGATCATCCGGGAAGGCTCGGACGGTGTGCACATCACTCCGGAGATCATCTTCGCCGGTCTGATGGGCGCGATCCTCTGGAACATGTTCACCTGGCTCAAGGGCCTGCCGTCCAGTTCGTCACACGCCCTGTTCGGCGGCCTCATCGGCGCGGCCGTGGTCGGCATCGGCGTGTACTCGGTCAATTTCGACACGGTGATGCTGAAGGTCATCCTCCCGGCGGTCTTCGCGCCGGTCATCGCGGGCGGCGTCGCGTACATCTGCACCCGTCTGGCCTATGCGCTGACCTCGCGGCATGATCCGGAGACCGGTGACAAGCTCACCCAGAAGCGCGGTGGGTTCCGCACCGGCCAGATCTTCACGTCCAGCCTGGTCGCTCTGGCGCACGGCACCAACGACGCGCAGAAGACTATGGGCATCATCACCCTCGTCCTGATCGCCAGCGGCACGCAGCCGGCCGGTTCCGGCCCGGAGTTCTGGGTCATCGCGGCCTGTGCTCTCGCCATCGCCATCGGCACGTACTCCGGCGGCTGGCGCATCATCCGGACCATGGGCTCCGGTCTGACCGAGGTGAAGCCCGCCCAGGGCTTCTCGGCGGAGACCAGCACGGCCGCCGCCATCCTGGCGTCGTCGCACCTCGGCTTCGCGCTGTCCACCACGCAGGTGGCGTCCGGTTCGGTGATCGGCTCCGGCCTGGGCCGTAAGGGCACCACGGTGCGCTGGGGCATGGTGGGCAAGATCGCCACCGGCTGGCTCTTCACGCTTCCGGCGGCGGCCGTCGTCGGCGCCCTCACGGCGCTGCTGGTGGGCACCGGCCCGGTCGGCACGGCCATCGCGATCGCAGTCGGCATCGGCACGATCGTCGCCATGTTCGTCTACTCCCGCAAGTCGCATGTGAGCCACGCGAATGCGGTCGAGGTTGAAGAGGCCGGCACGGCCGTCCGCTTCCAGAAGAAGAAGAAGGCCTCCAAGGCCCCCAAGGCGACGAACAACGAGGTCCAGGAATGAAGTGGTTGGAACTGCTGCAGGTCGCGGGCGTCACGCTCGTCTCCGCCGTCATCCTGGTGGTGCTGTACTCGCTGGGCGTGCGCCTGACCGCCATCGCGGCCGACGCCGAGCAGAAGTCCCCGCGCCTCGCGCGGTCGCTCGCGTACCTGTGTTTCGGCGCCTGCGGGATCGCGGTCCTGTTCGGGATCTACCTGATCGTCCCGTACTTCAGCAAGTAGGCACTTGAGCAAGTAGGCACTTCAGCGGGCGGGCGCCTGCGAGGGCGACCGGCCCGGCGTCGTCGGGCTAGGGTGAGGTATGGGGAAATTCCAGTACTTCACCGCAGTGTCCCTCGACGGCTTCATCGCCACGGAATCCGACTCTCTCGACTGGCTTCTGAACGCCGAGGAGACCGGCACTGAAGGCCGGATCGAGGAGTTCTACGCCGGCGTCGGATGCCTGGTCATGGGCGGGACCACCTACCAGTGGATCCTCGACCACTTCGAAGGCGAGTGGCCGTACAGCGGCACGCCGGTCTGGGTGTTCACCCACCACGAGATGCCGGTGTATCCGGGCGGCGACGTCACGCTCATCCGCGGGGACGTCGAAGAGTTCGTCCCGGATTTCCTGCGCGACGCCGGGGACAAGGACGTCTGGGTCATGGGCGGCGGTGAGCTGGCCGCTCAGTTCGCGGCGGCCGGTCATCTCGACGAACTCATCCTCACGGTCATGCCGGTCATCCTGGGCTCCGGGAAGCGCATCCTGCCACTCACCGGCGGGATACGTCAGCTCGAACTGATGGAGAGCGCCGCCGTGGGCAACGTCCTGGAACTCCGGTACGCGCTCAAGCCCGCCGGGTGAAAATGTCCGGGCGTGCCACTACGCTGGCAGGGTGAGTGAAACATCCCAGAGCGCGGTAGCTGCAACCACGTCCACCGGTCCGTCCGAGCCCCTCGAGTCCACTGCTCCGGCACCGGCGGACCAGGCCTCTCAGGAGACCCGGAAGCGGCTCCTGGTGCTGGACGGGCATTCCATGGCCTTCCGGGCGTTCTTCGCCCTTCCCGCGGACAACTTCGCCACGTCCACCGGCCAGCACACCAATGCGGTGCACGGCTTCACCTCGATGCTGATCAACCTGATCAAGGACCAGCAGCCCACCCACGTGGCCGTCGCGTTCGACGTCTCGGATGACACCACCTTCCGCAAGAAGGAATACGACGGGTACAAGGGCGGACGCAACGCCACGCCTGAGGAGTTCCGCGGTCAGATCGATTTGATCGACCAGGTCATGGGCGCCTGGGGCATCAAGACCCTGCGCATGCCCGGCTATGAGGCGGATGACATCCTGGCCACCCTTGCCGCGCAGGGTGAGGAGGCGGGCTGGGAGGTCCTCCTCGTCTCGGGCGACCGTGACGCCTTCCAGCTGATCACGGACAACGTCTTCGTCCTGTACCCGAAGAAGGGCGTCTCGGACATCCCCCGCATGGACGCGGAGGCTGTCCGGGAGAAGTACTTCGTGGGTCCCGAGCAGTACTCGGATCTGGCGGCGCTCGTGGGGGAGACGGCGGACAATCTCCCCGGCGTGCCCGGCGTGGGTCCCAAGACGGCCGCCAAGTGGATCAACCTCTACGGCGGCCTCCCGGGGATCCTGGAGAACCTCGACAGCATCGGCGGCAAGGTCGGCGATTCGCTCCGCGCCCACATCGAGGACGTCAAGCGCAACCGCCGGCTCAACCGGCTCCTGACGGATCTGGACCTGGGCGTCGGCCTGGACGAACTGGCCGCTCCGCGACCGGACCAGGACGCCGTGGAGGAACTCTTCGACGCGCTGGAGTTCAGGACGCTCCGCACCCGCCTGTTCGCGCTGTACGGCGAGGACACCGACGGCGTCCAGCACGAAGGCGTCGAGCTGCCGCCCTTCGAGATCGGGGCCGACGCGGAGTCGCTCGGCACCTTCCTGGCAGGGGACAGCGGCGGCATCCCGGCAGCCCTGGCCGTCGCCTCGGTGAGCGGTGGGATCGGCCAGGAGGCCAGCGCCATCGCGATCCTGCGCGGTGAATCCGCCCGGTACCTGGATTTGACCGAGCTCGACGCCGCCACCGAGAGTGTGCTCGCCGCCTGGCTCGCGGACAGCGGCCAGGAGAAGGCCATCCATGAGTACAAGGAAGCGTTCAAGGCCCTGCACGCCCGTGGTCTGACGCTGGAGGGCGTCGTGGATGACACCTCGATCTCCGGCTACCTGATCCAGCCCGACCGCCGGAACTACGAGCTCGCCGAGCTGGTGCAGCACCACCTTAAGATCACCCTGGAGTCGGCCCCTGCCGTCCCCGCCGGGCAGCTCGATCTCGGTCTCGACGTCGACGGCACCGCCGCGCAGGCCCGCGCCGAGGCGCTGGTGCGGGAAGCGGCGGCCGTGCGCGCGCTGAGCGACCACCTGGCCCCGCTGCTCGTGGAGCGCCAGGCCGATCAGCTGCTCCTCACGCTCGAGCTTCCCGTGGCCCGCGTCCTGGCCGACATGGAGATTGCAGGCATCTCGGTCTCCCGGGAGAAGATGCAGGAACAGCTCGACGATCTGGCCCGCCAGGTGGAGATCGCCCAGCAGGGCGCCTACGCCGCGATCGGCCACGAGGTCAACCTCGGCTCGCCCAAGCAGCTCCAGACGGTGCTCTTCGAGGAGCTGGCCCTGCCGAAGACCAAGAAGATCAAGTCCGGCTACACCACGGACGCGGCGAGCCTGAAGAACCTGCTGGAGAAGACCGGACACGAGTTCCTGGTCCAGCTCATGGCCCACCGCGAGGCCTCCAAGCTGCGTCAGATGGTGGAGACCCTGTACAAGTCCGTCGCCGATGACGGCCGGATCCACACCACCTACGCCCAGAACGTCGCGGCCACGGGACGTATCTCCAGCAACAACCCGAATCTGCAGAACATCCCGGTCCG
This sequence comes from Arthrobacter sp. RCC_34, assembly GCF_041360795.1. Classification (NCBI taxonomy): domain Bacteria; kingdom Bacillati; phylum Actinomycetota; class Actinomycetes; order Micrococcales; family Micrococcaceae; genus Arthrobacter; species Arthrobacter sp. RCC_34. The sequence goes on from NZ_JBFUPW010000001.1 coordinate 1,217,471, forward strand.
CAGCGAGGAAGGCCGGCGGGTCCGCGATCTCTTCGAGGTCTCCGAGGGTTACGAGTGCCTTCTCGCCGCCGACTACTCGCAGATCGAGATGCGCATCATGGCGCACCTCTCCGAGGACGCCGGGCTCATCCAGGCGTACCGCGACGGCGAGGACCTGCACCGCTACGTCGGCTCCCACATCTTCGGGGTGGCCCCGGAGGACGTCACGAGTGCCATGCGGTCCAAGGTGAAGGCCATGTCCTACGGCCTCGCGTACGGGCTCACGAGCTTCGGGCTCTCCAAGCAGCTGGAGATCTCGGTGGACGAGGCGCGGACCCTCATGAAGGACTACTTCGACCGCTTCGGCGCCGTGCGTGACTACCTGCGCGGCGTCGTCGAGCAGGCCCGGCAGGACGGCTACACGGCCACCATCGAAGGCCGTCGCCGGTACCTCCCGGACCTGACCAGCACGGACCGGCACCTGCGGGAGATCGCGGAGCGCGTGGCCCTCAACTCGCCGATCCAGGGCTCCGCCGCGGACATCATCAAGCGGGCCATGCTGGGTGTCGCCCGGGCGCTCCAGGAGGAAGGCCTCAAGTCCCGCCTGCTGCTCCAGGTCCATGACGAACTCGTCCTGGAAGTGGCCGAAGGTGAGCGTGAACAGGTTGAGAAGCTGGTCATCCGGGAGATGGGCAACGCGGCAGAACTGACCGTGCCGCTCGACGTCCAGGTGGGCGAGGGCCACAGCTGGCACGACGCCGGACACTGACACAGCGCTACAGTCACCGGCGTCCGACACAGCGCGACGGCGGCCGTCCCGGAGGAATCCGGGACGGCCGCCGTCGTCGTTGTGCGGTGACTCGGTGCTCAGTACTCCTCGCCGTACTTGTACTCCGGGAAGTCGAAGCAGGTGCTGAAGGCGTCGACACGCAGCCTGTCGGGTTTTGCGGAGAAGCCAACGATCAGATGGGTCCCGTCGCGGTGGAGCAGGTCCACGGCGGACTGCCCGTCGTCATCGGTCTTGTCCGTCAGTGTCCAGCCATCCTTGCCGCCGAATTCGGTCTTCACCGTGGCCAGGATCGCCGCCTTGTCGGGCTGGCCGACCAAGGTGACCTCGCCCGCGCCGGACCAGAGTTTCTGCTCGCCCTGACACGCCATGAGGCTGGACTTCTCGTTGAGGAACTGAGTCCCCCGAGAACTGCTGGGCACGGAGTCCAGGACCGTCCGTTCGAGGGAGAGCACGGTCTTCTTGGCTTCTTCGAGGGTCGGCTTGTCCGCGCGGGAGGTCTCGGTGGGCGTTCCCACGGCTGGTGCACAGGCACCCAGAAGGATCGCGACCGCTGTGAGCGGCACGATGAATCGGGTGTGCCGCCGGGAACGGTGAGACGTCCTGCGGAGAACCTGCCAGGCGTCGTGTCTCATGCCGGTCAGACCCGGCCCGAGAACGTGTCGCACTTGTTCAGATCGCCGGACTGGTAGCCCGTGAGGAACCACTTCTGGCGCTGAGCGCTCGAACCGTGGGTCCAGGATTCGGGGCTCACCCGGCCCGTGGCGGCTTTCTGGATCCGGTCATCACCCACGGAGGACGCGGCGGACAGGGCATCGCGGATGTCGCTCTGGCTCAGCGGCTTGAGGAAAGGCTGCCCGCCGGACTTATCCGGCTGGGTGCTGGCATAGTGGGCCCAGATACCCGCGAAGCAATCGGCCTGGAGCTCCACCCGGACACCGCCGGACTGCGGGCCCTGGGGATCGCGCTGGGCGTAGTCGATGGTGCCGAGGATGTTCTGGACGTGGTGCCCGAACTCGTGGGCCACCACATACTCTTGCGCGAGCGGCCCGCCAGAGGATCCGAACTGGGTCACGAGCTCCTGGAAGAATCCGGGGTCGAAGTACGCGGTGCGGTCGGCAGGGCAGTAGAAGGGCCCCACCTCGGTGGTCGCGGGACCGCAGCCGCTCTGGGTGCGCTGAGTGAACAGGACCGTCTTGGGGCGCGGGTACTGCTTGCCGTACTGCCGGAGATAATCAGGCCAGAAGGCGTTCAGGCTGTTCACCGTGCCGGTGATCCGGCAATCGAGCTGCTGATTCGCCTGCGCGCCGGTGCGGCACTGGGCGGCGCTGCCCTGGCCGGACTGCTGGCTCTGCGCGGGCGGCTGCTCACCGGTGCCGGTGAGGTCACCGAGGAGCGAGGGATTGACCCCCAGCAGCGTCAGGACCAGGATCAGCAGACCGCCGCCGATGCCGCCGCCCACCTTCACGCCGGTGCTCATACCCCGCCGGTCCTCCACCTGCGAGGAATCCAGCTGACTGCCTTCGTTGAAACTCATGCCCCCAGAGTAGCGTGCTGCCGGAGCCGCAGGCCGGTAAAATCCTTGCGTGCCCTTCCTCTCCAGCCTCCGTTCCTGGGCACAGGACTCGCCGGAGGCGCGGGCCGTGCGGGTCGGCCGTGAATCCCTGAGCTGGGAGGAATTGCGCGCGGGGGCGGCGGTCTTGCTGGACGACGTTCCCGACGGCGGTTACTTCCTTCTCCAGGAGCCGAACTCCCTCGATTTCATCCTCCGCTGGGTCGCCGGAGTGAGCGGCGCCCGACGGTGCGTGGTGCTCGACGCAGGCCTCCCGGACGATCTCAGGGCCCGGATCCGCACCGAAGTCGCCGCCCGCTGGGGTGCGCCGGATGCCCTCGCCACCCGCGCCGACAGGCACCTCGCAGCGGTGCCGGGCGGACCGAGCCGGGAGACCGTCGTCGTGCATCATGCAGCCGCGCGGGGAGGTGAGCTCGTGGATGGGCCGGCGGACACTCCCTTCCTGCTCGCTCTGACCTCCGGCACGGCGAGCCTGCCGAAGGCGATCGTGCGGACCCGGGCCTCCTGGCAGGCGTCGTTCGTCTCGTCCACGGAGTTCTTCGGGCTCACCCGGGACGAGGTCACGCTGGCCCCGGGGCCGCTGTCCTCGGGACTCGGGCTGTACGCGCTGTCCGAGTGCCTCCACGCCGGCGCGGAGTTCCGGACGCTCGAAGCGTTCGACGTGGACGCGGTGCATGAGGCCGTGGAACACGACGGCGTGACGCGCCTGGTGCTCGTTCCGTCGATGCTGCGCGTGCTGGCCGAGGGCGGCATCCTGGCGGGCTCCGACGCCTCCTCGCTGCGCAGCATCGTCGTCGCCGGCGCCAAACTGGATCCCCGGACGCTCGAAGCGGCCCGGCGCTGGGCGCCGGCGGCTCGGATCCACGAGTACTACGGCGCGCAGGAACTCAGTTTCGTGAGCGGTTCCTGCTTGGCGCCCGAGGATCCTCTGACGGATCGTCTCCTGGCGTCGACGAGTGTGGGCCGCCCGTTCCCGGGTGTGTCGCTCGCGATCCTCGATCCGTCAGGCGTGCCGCTTCCCGATGGGCATACCGGGTCCATCGCCGTGCGCAGCGCGATGGTCGGTGAAGGCTACCTCTGGGGCGAGGCGAAGGATTTCGAGCGGTTCGGCGAGTGGGCGACGGTCCACGATCAGGGGTTCCTCCACGAGGGGGAGCTGCACTTCCTGGGCCGGGCCTCCGACATGGTCGAGAGTGGCGGACTCGTGCTTCACCCGCAGGAGATCGAGCGGGCGCTCAGCACGCTGCCCGGCGTCGAGTTCGCCTTGGTCGCGGGCGTCGACGATCCGCTCCGTGGAGAGCGCCTGGTGGCGGCCGTGCGGACGGAGCACCGAGGAATCGGGGAGGGACAGCTGCGGATGGGCCTGGCCGACCTTCTGGATCCCCGGATGCTGCCCGAGGCGTTTCACGAACTGCGGGAGGTGCCGCTGACCGCCCGCGGGAAGGTCAGTCGCGCCTTGCTGCGCGACTGGATCCTCGACGGCGACCCCCGGGTGCCGAGGCTTCCCGTCTGATTCGCGGTTTCCGGTACGCCACGGGCCGTGGGCGCCGACTCTTCAGCCGGGGCCCACGGCCCGATAACGTTCCCGGAATCGGTCCCGTGATGCGTCAGATCTTGGCGGACGCGTCCTTGAGCACGGAGCGCAGGATGCCTTCGATCTCACGGAACTCGGCCGGTCCGATGGTCAGCGGCGGCGCCAGCTGGATGACGGGGTCGCCGCGGTCGTCGGCGCGGCAGTACAGCCCGGCGTCCCAGAGGGCGGGGGAGAGGTAGTCCCGCAGCAGCCGGTCCGACTCCTCCGCGTTGAACGTCTCCCGGGTGGCCTTGTCCTTGACCAGTTCGATGCCGAAGAAGTAACCCTCACCGCGAACGTCGCCCACGATGTCGAGGTCCAGCAGCTTCTCAAGCTCCGCGCGGAAGAGCGGGGAGTTCTCCCGGACCCGGCCGTTGAGGTCCTCCTCCTCGAAGATGTCGAGGTTCTCCAGCGCGGCGGCCGCGGCAGCGGGGTGACCGGCGAAGGTGAAGCCGTGATAGAAGGTGTTCTCCACGGAGTTGAACGGCTCGGACACCTTGTCCGCCACGATCATCGCGCCCAGGGGGACGTATCCAGAGGTGATGCCCTTGGCCGAGGTGATGATGTCCGGCTCGTAGCCGAGGGCCTTGGAGGCGAAGAAGTCGCCCACCCGGCCGTAGGCGCAGATGACCTCGTCGCTGACCAGGAGCACGTCGTACTGATCGCAGATCTCACGGACGCGCTGGAAGTAGCCGGGCGGCGGCGGGAAGCAGCCGCCCGAATTCTGCACAGGCTCCAGGAAGACCGCGGCCACGGTGTCCGGGCCCTCGAAGACGATGGCCTCCTCGATACGGTTGGCGGCCCACTGACCGAACGCTTCGAGGTCGTCGCTCGGGGCGCCCATCTCGCCGGCGCGGTAGAAGTTGGTGTTCGGCACGCGGTGCCCGCCGGGGGTGAGCGGCTCGTAGAACTTCTTCATGTCCGGGATGCCGGTGATCGCGAGGGCGCCCTGGGGCGTGCCGTGGTAGGCGACCGCGCGGGAGATCACCTTGTGCTTCATCGGCTTGCCGCGCAGCTTCCAGTAATGCTTGGCGAGCTTGAAGGCGGACTCCACGGCTTCGCCGCCACCCGTGGTGTAGAAGACCTTGTTCATCTCGCCGGGTGCGTAGGAGGCGAGCCGCTCGGACAGTTCGATGGCCGCCGGGTGGCCATAGGACCAGAGAGGCATGAAGTCCAGCTGCATCATCTGCCGCGCGGCGGCGTCGACGATCCGCTGGCGTCCGTGACCGGCGTTGACCACGAAGAGGCCTGAGAGGCCGTCGATGTACTTCCGTCCGTCGGCGTCGTAGATGTGGTGCCCTTCGCCGCGCGTGACGATCGGGATGCCGTCGTTGAGCACCTTGCGGGAGGTGAAGTGGGGCCAGAGGTGCTTGGCCGCCTTCTCCTGCAGTGCTGCGGTGTCGTGCGGTCCCTCAGGGCTGAAAGGTGTTCTCATCGTGTTCCCCAACCGTATTTCTGTTTCCGGAGTTCGAGATAGACGAACGTCTCCGTGGATGCCACGCCGTCGATGGTCCTGATCTGGCTGTTGAGCAGGTCGATCAGATCTGAGTCGTCCTCACACACCAGTTCGGCGAGGATGTCGAACGACCCCGCGCTGAGCACCAGATAGGAGACCGCCGGGAGCTGAGCCAGGGTGTCGACCACGCGGCGGGTGTCGCCCGTGGTCTTCACCCCGATCATGGTCACCCGGTGGAATCCCAGACTCATGGGGTCCGTGACGGCCACGATCTGCATGACCCCGGCGTCCATGAGTTTCTGCACCCGCTGCCGCGCGGCGGCCTCGCTCAGGCCGACGGCCTTGCCGAGATCCGCATAGGACCGGCGTCCGTCTTCCTGCAGGAGTTCCACCAGTCGCTTCGACGTGTCATCGAGCTGGAGGGCGTTCTTTCCACGGCTCATAGTCCGATTCTGTGGCAAATCTGCCGATTAAGCAACGGAATCAGTTGAAAAATGTTCGTCAGACGATGGAATTCATGGCTTACGGTCAGGAACGGTGTGTGTCCGAAGGTTCGGCGTCGGCCAGTCCGCGGGCCGCGAGGGCGTCGCCCGTCCTCTGGGCGTACGCCACGGTGGCGATGAGCACGGGCATCGCGCGTGCCCGCGGATTCCGTTCCAGACCCCGGGCGCGTGCCGCGTCCCGCACCGTGGAGAAGGTGCCGATGAGGTACGGGATGCTGCGCAGCGTGATCGCGATGACCAGCGCGAGCCGTTCCGGATCCACGCCCCAGCGCTTCAGGGGCCGGGCAGCGGACACCACACCGTCCAGCAGCGCGGGAACGGGGGTGGTCAGGGTGAGGAGCGAGGCGGCCACGATACAGGCGTACACGTTCGCCACGATGCTCACGGCCTGGGCGGGCCCCAGCTGCCACCACTGGAACGCCAGAACGGCCAGCAGCAGCGGGGCCGGCCCGGCCACCAGGCGGACCAGCCGACGGCCCCCGAGCCGTGCCGACGCGAACAGCAGGATCATGACCGCCAGGACCGCAAGGGACGCCATCCAGGACTTGAGCCAGAAGGTGCCCAGGCCCAGGAGCACCACACCGAGGAACTTCAGTCCGAGGGGTGAGCGGTGCAGCCACGAGTCACCGGGCACGTAATCGCCGAGGGGATAGCGCCCGGTGCTCATGAGCGCTCGGCGAGGCAGAGGCGGCGGTAGTGCGCGACGGCGTCTGCGGCGCCGCCGTCGAACACCACCTGTGCGTTCTCGACCACCAGCACCCGTTCCATGTCCAGGACCAGTTCCAGATCGTGCGTGGCCAGGACGATCTGCTGGGGCAGGCCGGCCAGCGTCCGGCGGAGGAGTTCGCGGTTCCGCAGGTCCAGGAGAGTGGACGGCTCGTCGAGGACCAGGACGCGGGGCTCCACGGCCAGGACGCTCGCCAGCGCCATGAGCTGACGTTCGCCGCCGGAGAGTTCGTAGACGCTCTGATCCGCGAGAGGGAGCAGACCGAAGCGGCTGAGGATCTCCTCGGCCCGCGCGCGGCGGTCCTTGCGGGGCACCGTGCGGCGCAAGGAGAGCTCCAGATCTTCGCGGCCGGTGGGCATCACCAATTGGCTGAGGGGATCGGTGAACACGAAGCCCACCTCGGCGCGCACCGCGCGACCCTCCCGCCGGGTGTCCCTGCCGTGAACGGTCACCGTCCCGGAACTCGGCTCCTGCAGGCCGTTCAGCAGGCGGAGCAGCGTGGACTTGCCCGAGCCGTTGGCGCCCAGTACGCCGATGCGGCGCTCCGCGAGGTCGAGGCGTGGCACGTCCAGGATGGTGCGGGCGGGGCGGTCGTCGTCGGCTGCGATCCGGACGACGACGTCGCGCAGTTCGAGGGCGCTCATGGAACCGCCGTCTCCGCTCAACGCTGCTCGGCGGACGCCGGGGCAGGGGCGCCCTGGGCGGCGGCGCGGCGCAGCAGGATGTCGGGGAATGCCCGGTGCAGGGCGACGGCCAGGGGAGCTGCCACCAGGTTCTTCAGGATGTCGCCCGGGTAGAAGGCCAGATCCGCGAGGAACGCGGCAGACAGGGACGTGCGCCCGTTGATCATGATGCCCAGAGGGCCGAGCGTGTGCGTCAGGAGCAGGCTGCTCCCGAACGCGGCCAGGAAGAACCACAGGGTCCGGGGCTTGAGGCGCTTGCGCAGCACGCGGGTGGCCAGGAAGCCGACCAGACCCGCGACGAGCGGGAACGCGATGATGTAACCGGCCGAGGGGCCGGCGAGGACGCCGAGTCCCGCGCGTCCCTGGGAGAAGATCGGCAGACCTGCCAGGCCCAGCACCACGTAGAGACCCACGGCGGCGATCGCCCGCGGACCGCCGAGCACCAGGCCCGTGAGCACCACCGCCAGGGTCTGGATGGTGATCGGGACGCCGACGCCCCCGATGCTGATGCCGGGGACGAGTGCGGACGCGGCGACCAGGGCGGCGAAGACGGCCACGAGTGCCAGGTCGCGGGCTCCCCAGCGCTCGGCGGAACGGGTGTCACCTGCGGGGAGGGGCGTCTGCTCGGTCACGGTTTCCTCTTTCAGCTGTGCCATGCGCTCCACCTTAGAACCGCGGAATCGGGCCATTTTTGTGGGCTTCCTCTAAGGGAATCGGGAACGGGTCGTTGGATTCCACAGTGCGTGCGGGAGAGGCCGGACGAAGCGGCGTGAAGGGCGTGAGACAGGAGCCGGTAGAATCGATGAGGCCCCTCCCGCACTCCTGGTGTGTCGTGTCCGTCGTGGACACCGAATCGGCCACTCCCACGCACCCTTCGGAAGGCACTCTCGTGATCAGCGTCCAAGACCTCGAATTGCGCGCTGGCGCGCGCCTGCTCATGGACCAGGTGACGTTCCGCATCGACAAGGGTGACAAGATCGGCCTGGTCGGCCGCAACGGCGCCGGCAAGACCACCCTGACCCGCGTCCTCGCAGGCGAGGGCGTTCCGGCCGGTGGCACTGTGACGAGCGCCGGCGAGATCGGCTACCTGCCGCAGGACCCCCGCACGCCGGACATGGAGCAGCTCGCCCGGGACCGGATCCTCTCGGCCCGCGGCCTCGACGTCATCACGCGCAAGCTCAAGAAGGCGCAGGAGGAGATGGCCAGCGAGGACGAGGCCGTGCACCGCAAGGCCATGAACCGGTACGACCGTCTGGAAGCCGAGTTCCTGGCCGGAGGCGGATACGCCGCCGAGTCCGAGGCCGCCACGATCTCCGCGAACCTGGCCCTGCCTGAGCGCATCCTCAACCAGCCGCTCAAGACGCTCTCCGGCGGTCAGCGCCGTCGCGTCGAGCTGGCCCGCATCCTGTTCTCCGGTGCGGACACCATGCTGCTGGATGAGCCCACCAACCACCTCGACGCCGACTCGATCGCCTGGCTGCGGGACTTCCTCAAGAGCCATCAGGGCGGCCTGATCGTGATCAGCCACGACGTGGAGCTCCTCGAGGCGACCGTCAACAAGGTCTACCACCTCGACGCGAACCGTTCGACGATCGACTACTACAACATGGGCTGGAAGCGCTATCTCCAGCAGCGCGAGACGGACGAGCGCGCCCGCCGTCGCGAGCGTGCGAATGCCGAGAAGAAGGCCTCCGTCCTGCTCGATCAGGCCAACAAGATGCGCGCCAAGGCCTCCAAGGCCACGGCCGCGCAGAACATGATCAAGCGCGCCGAGCGGATGCTGGGTGGCCTGGAGGACGTGCGCGCCGCGGACCGCGTGGCCGCGCTGCGCTTCCCCGAGCCCGCGCCCTGTGGCAAGACCCCGTTGACCGCGGAGGGCCTGAGCAAGTCGTACGGCTCGCTGGAGATCTTCACGGATGTGGACCTGGCCATCGACCGCGGCTCCCGCGTCGTGGTGCTCGGACTGAACGGCGCCGGCAAGACGACGCTCCTGCGCATGCTCGCCGGCGTCGACGCGCCGGACACGGGCGAGGTCATCGCCGGCCACGGGCTCAAGATCGGCTATTACGCCCAGGAACACGAGACGCTCGACCACGACCGGACGGTCCTGGAGAACATGCGGTCCGCCGCGCCGCAGCACATGACCGACACCGAGGTGCGCAGCATCCTCGGCTCGTTCCTGTTCGTGGGCGACGACGTCGACAAGCCGGCCGGTGTGCTCTCCGGTGGAGAGAAGACGCGTCTGGCCCTGGCGACCATCGTGGCGTCCAGCGCCAATGTGCTGCTCCTCGATGAGCCCACCAACAACCTGGACCCGGCCAGCCGCGCCGAGATCCTCGGCGCCCTCGCCAACTACCAGGGCGCCGTCGTGCTGGTCTCCCACGATGAGGGTGCGGTCGAGGCCCTCAACCCGGAGCGCGTCGTGCTGCTCCCGGACGGTGTCGAGGACCTCTGGAACGCCGACTACCTGGACCTGATCACGCTCGCCTGAGCTGAGCTGAGCTGAGCTGAGCCGAGCAGAACCGAACAGAGCCGAGCAGAACAGCGGAGGGCCCCACGGATGACTCCGTGGGGCCCTCTGCGGTTCCGGGGGTCAGGCGACGCGGACGTCCGAGTCGTCGCCTACTTGAACCCCTGCGCGTCGAGGATCGCGTCTTCCTCGTCCTCGGCGCTGCGGCGTCCGGCGGCACGCCGTTCGGCGGTCTTGCGCTCGGCGTTCTTGCGGTTCTGACGCCAGTACTTCGCCGCGGTGTGCGACGACGGCGGCACGGCGCCCGCGCCCGCCGCCGACTCTGCACCGTGCTCGCCACCGTCCTGGCCGCCGTCGTCGGGTGCCTCACCGGCCGCTGCGGCGGCTCGCGCGAGCTCGGCGTCCTCCGCATCCAGGGCGTCGTTCTTGGCCTGCTGACGGGCGGCGTAGCCGAAGCCGAGGATCATGAGCACGCCGAAGGCGAACCACTGGAGTGAGTACGAGAGGTGCGTGCCCTCATCCGTGTCCGGCATCGGCAGCTGCATCGGGGCCACGGCGGGTGCGGGGGACTCGGACGCCATGCGGCCGTAGGCGCCCGTGAGGAGCGGGTACTTCACCTGGCTCGCGAACTGGTTCAGGTCGATCGAGGCGATCTGCCCGGACGGCGCCCCACGGTCCAGGGCCGGCTCAGAGGGCCGCAGCCGCACCACCACGGTCACGTCGCCGCGGGGCGCGTCCGGGATCGAGTCCGGCCGGCCGTTCTCCTTGTTGCCGATGGGGAGGAAGCCGCGGTCCACGATCACGGTGTCGCCGGAATTGACCCGGAACGGCACCAGCACCTGATATCCGGGCTGTCCGTTGAGGGTCCGGTTCCGCACGATCAGCTGGTCCTGCGGCAGGTACGTTCCATGGAGCTTCACCTGCGACCACTCGCGGGCGGTGTCCATGTGCTCGAACAGCGGCTTCGCCTGGGCGAACGCCACCGGAGCGGAGTTGTAGTTGGTGACGATCCGGTTGATGTTGGCCTGGGTTTCGGCCCGGCGGTCCATCTGCCAGCGGCCCAGGAGCACGCACGCGATCGCGAAGACGATGGCCAGGACGAAGTACCCCATCCAGCGGCGGGAGAAGAGGAAACGGTACATCTAGGCCGGCGCTCCTGGCGTGTCGGGATCCGTGGTCGGTTCGGGAGTCGGATCGAACGGCACGGTCTCCTTCCAGAAGGACCGCTGGCGGAGGTAGTCCTCCAGCCAGTCGCGGTGCTCCGGGCAGGCGAGCCAGATCTTCCGGCGTTCCCGCGTGTGGATCTTCGGATTGTTCCAGAGCACCTGCCAGGCGGCGGGAGTGCGGCAGCCCTTGCGGGAGCAGATGGCCTCCGGGGCGGCTTGAGCGCTCCGGCCCGTGCCGGCCTGGCTCAAGGCGTCGAAGAAGCTCATGCGGCGTCTCCCTGCCGCGGGGTCGGGCGCTCGGTAGGGTCGGCCGGTTCAGCCGACGGAGACTGCTCGACGATCTCGCCCTGGATGATCACTCCAGCATCCCCGTCCTCGCCCGGGGACGAGGCGGTGTCCTCCGAAATGTCGTCGCCCGGTTCCGTGGCTTCGGCCGGAAGGGCGGCCTGGAGCGGCATGCCGAGCAGGTGGTCGCTGGGGGTTTCCGCCTTGTCCCCGCCATTGGCGATGATCACGGCGAACCACGGAAGGAAGACCGCACCGGCGACGGCGATGAGTTTGAACCAGCCGTCCAGCACGAACAAGAGTCCGAGGCAGACCATGCGGATGCCCATGGCGACGGCGTACTTGATCATCCGGGAGCGGATCTCATCGGAATGCGCGGCACCGGCGTCGGTGATGCTCACGACCTCGGCGTTCTGGGCCGACTTGGGGTGCCGGCCTCCGCCTTGCTGGTTCGTCACGGTTCTCACTCACGCTCCAATATGCTTCACATCCATTCTCGCACCGTGTGCCATGAGCCCAAAAACGAGCGGACCGATAGGATGCAATCCGTATCGAATGACGTTTCGATGGATGAGTGTCGAATCATCGAATGATGAGTATGGAAGCGAGAGCGTGCATGAGCGAGCAGAGCACCACGGGCCGCAGCGTCCTGGTCACCGGCGGGAACCGGGGCATCGGACTGGCCATCGCCCAGGAGTTCCTGGCCAATGGTGACAAGGTCGCGGTGACGTACCGGACCGCCACGGAGCTGCCCGAGGGGATCCTCGGAGTCCAGGCGGACGTCACCGACGAGGCCTCCCTCGATGCCGCGTTCAAGCAGGTGGAAGAGGCTCACGGTCCCGTGGAGGTCCTGGTCGCCAACGCAGGCATCACCAAGGACACGCTGCTGCTCCGCATGAGCGAGGACGACTTCACCTCCGTGCTCGACACCAACCTCACCGGCTCCTTCCGCGTGCTCAGGCGCGCCATCAAGGGCATGATCCGCCTGCGCAAGGGCCGTGTGGTGTTCATCTCCTCCGTGGTCGGCCTGTACGGCTCGCCCGGGCAGATCAACTACTCGGCCTCCAAGTCCGGCCTGGTCGGCATGGCCCGCTCGCTGACCCGTGAACTCGGCTCGCGCGGCATCACCGCGAACGTGGTGGCCCCCGGCTTCATCAACACGGACATGACGGCCGAGCTCCCCGAGGAGACCCAGAAAAACTACCTCTCCACCATCCCGGCCGGCCGCTTCGCCGAGGCCGAGGAAGTGGCACGCGTGGTCCGCTGGATCTCCAGCGATGAAGCCGCCTACATCTCCGGCGCCGTGATCCCGGTGGACGGCGGCCTGGGCATGGGTCACTGACCCCTCACGTCTTCCGCTTCACGCGATTCCCCCTGAATTTTCTTCCCTGATTCCAAGGAGCACTTATGGGAACTCTGGACAACAAGACCGCCATCGTCACGGGCTCTTCCCGCGGCATCGGGGCCGAGGTCGCCAAGATCCTCGCCGGTGAAGGCGCGGCCGTCGTCGTCAATTACCGTCAGAAGGCGCCCCGCGCCAACAAGGTGGTGCAGCAGATCACCGAGGCCGGTGGCCGCGCAGTGGCCGTCTCCGCCGATCTGACCACCGAGGAGGGCGCACAGGCCCTCGTCTCGGCCGCTCAGGAGAACTTCGGCGGCCTGGACATCCTCGTCCTGAACGCCTCCGGCGGCATGGAGACGGGCCTCGGCGAGGACTACGCGCTGCGCCTGAACCGCGACGCTCAGGTCAAGATGCTCGAGACCGCCACGGCCGTCATGCCGGCCGGGTCCCGTGTGGTGTTCGTCACGAGCCACCAGGCCCACTTCATCGACACTGTGCCCACCATGCCGGAGTACGAGCCGGTCGCGCGCAGCAAGCGTGCGGGCGAGACCGCACTGCGCGAGTTCATCCCGGCGCTCGAGGCCAAGGGCATCAGCTTCGTGGTCATCTCGGGTGACATGATCGAGGGCACCGTCACGGCCACCCTGCTCGATCGCGCCCGTCCCGGTGCGATCGCCGAGCGCCGTGCCGAGGCCGGCAAGCTGTTCACGGTGGAGGAGTTCGGCGTCGAGGTCGCCCGCATGGCGACGGCCGACGTCCCCACGGGCCACACCGAGTACGCCGGCGGCGCGGGGCACTTCCAGAAGTAGCACCCGCCCCGGACACGACGACGGCGGCCGCACCCCTCAGGGGAGCGGCCGCCGTCGTGCGTCTGACGGGAGTCCGGGTCAGGCCAGCGGAACGCCTGCCAGGACCGCCACGGCATCCAGATTCGGCACGTTGATGGCGGCGTCCGCGGCGGCCTGCACGGCGGGCTTCGCGTTGAACGCGACGCCGAGGCCCGCCGTCGCGAGCATGTCCAGGTCGTTCGCGCCGTCGCCCACCGCGATCGCGGCCTCGAGCGGCACGCCGGAGGCCTGCGCCCATTCGCGGAGCCGGCTCGCCTTCGTGGCACGGTCCACCACGTCGCCGGCGACACGGCCGGTCAGCAGGCCGTCCTGGACCTCCAGGTCGTTGGCCAGCCAGAAGTCGAGACCCAGTTCTTCGGCCAGCGGCCCCAGGATCTGATTGAAGCCGCCCGAGACCACGGCCACCCGGTGACCGGCGCCATGGAAGGCGTCCACGAGCCGCTGGGCCCCCACGCTGAGCCGGACGGCCTGACGGACCTCGTCGAAGACGGTCTCGGGCAGGCCTGCCAGCTGGGCCACGCGCTGATGGAGACTCGCTGCGAAGTCGAGCTCGCCCCGCATGGCGGCCTCGGTCACCGCGGCCACTTCGGCCTCCTTGCCGGCGTGGGCCGCGATCAGCTCGATGACCTCCTGCTGGATGAGGGTCGAGTCGACGTCCATGATGAGGAATTTCCGTTCGGCCTGGCGGAGCGCGTACGGCACGACGGCCACGTCGATGCTCAGACCGGCCTCGGCCAGCGCTTCACGGGCCGAGACGAGCCACTGCTCCGGCACCACCGAGGCGGCGTCCGCATCGGCCGGGGCCACCACGGTCAGCTCGGCCGCCTGAAACCCCTCCGCGCTGACGGGCCGCCACTCGCCCTCCACTGCTCCGTGCCGTGCGAGGACGGCGGACGCCTCCTGCAGGGCTGTGGCGGAGAGTTCCGGGGCATAGGCGAGGGCGGAGAAGTGTGACTGCATTCAGCCATGGTAGCCAGCGTTGCGGTTATCCATGGAACCCACTTTTACCCTAGGGTTTTATGTCATGAGCGAAGTCCTCCAGTTGAGCCATGTCTCGGTGCGCCGGGGCCGGAAAACACTTCTGAACGATGTTTCCTGGCAGGTCAACGACGGCGAGCGGTGGGTGGTGCTCGGTCCGAACGGCGCGGGCAAGACCACGCTGCTCCAGCTGGCGGGTGCGCGGATGCACCCGAGCGACGGCACGGTGGACATCCTCGACGAGCGCCTCGGCCGCGTAGACGTCTTCGAACTGCGTCCCCGGATCGGGCTCTCCTCGGCCGCCCTCGCCAACCACATCCCGGAGGACGAGACCGTTCTGAACGTGGTGGTCACCGCCGCTTACGGCGTGACGGGCCGCTGGCGTGAGGGGTATGAGCGCGCCGACGAGCGCCGCGCCTTCCGCCTCCTGAACGCCTGGGGCATGGGACCTCTCCTCAACCGTCAGTTCGCCACGCTGAGCGAAGGCGAACGCAAGCGCACCCAGATCGCGCGTGCCCTCATGACCGACCCCGAGCTGCTCCTCCTCGACGAGCCCGGCGCCGGCCTGGATCTCGGCGGACGCGAGGAGCTCGTCGCCGAGCTGTCCAAGCTCGCCGCCGATCCAATGTCCCCGGTGACCATCCTGGTGACGCATCACCTGGAGGAGGTCCCACCGTCGTTCACGCATGCCCTGCTGCTGCGTGACGGCGAGGTGGTGACCGCCGGTCCGATCGCCGATGTGCTGACCGAGGACCACCTCAGCACCACCTTCGGCCTGCCGCTGACCGTCACACACGACGCCGGACGGTACACCGCCCGCGCCCGCGCCTAGGAGCCGCCCGTCATGGAGTGGCTGCACGGTGCGCTGATCTTCCTCGCGGGCATCTGGGCCGGGACCATCAACACGGTGGTGGGCTCGGGCACGCTCGTGACCTTCCCCGTGCTGGTCGCCCTGGGAACGGCGCCCGTGACGGCATCCATCAGCAACGCTATGGGCCTGATCGCCGGCAACGTCTCCGGCGCCCTCGGATACCGGAAGCAGTTGCAGGGCCGCTGGCGGTCGCTGGCCACCCTCATGCCGGCCTCGCTGCTCGGCGGGGTCACCGGCGCCTACCTCCTGCTGCACCTCCCGGAGGAGGTGTTCCAGTACGTCGCCCCGGTGCTGATCGTGTGCGCGCTCCTCCTGGTGGTCTTCCAGCCCCGGCTGCAGCGCTGGGTCCGGAACCGCGAGCAGGTGCCGGGCAATGCCCTCAAGGACAAGAACCACGGAGTCCTGCTCCTGATCCTGGTGTTCCTGGCGGGCGTCTACGGAGGCTACTTCGTGGCCGCGCAGGGCGTGCTGCTGGTGGGCATCCTCGGGGTCTTCATGGCCGGCACCATGCAGCAGGCCAACGCGATGAAGAACTTCCTGGTCCTCGCGGTCAACGTCGTCGCGGCGGTGTCCTATCTGCTGTTCGCCTTCGACCGGATCAGCTGGCCCGTGGTGGCCCTCATCGCGGTCTCGTCCCTGATCGGCGGCCTGCTGGGCGCGAAGATCGGGCAGAAGCTCAAGCCCGTGGTGCTCCGCACCGTGATCGTGGTGCTGGGCCTCCTGGCGCTGGCCGTGATGCTGGGCAAGCTGCTGGCATAATCCTTGGGTGCCCTTCATCGCCCTTGAGAACGCCTCCGATCCCCGCATCGCCGACTACCGCAACCTCACCGACGTCCAGCTGCGCCTGAAGACCGAACCCGAGCGCGGCCTCTACATCGCGGAGTCGTCCCGCGTGGTGCGGCGGGCCATCGCCGCCGGCCATCGGCCCCGTTCCTTCTTCCTCACGGAGAAGTGGATCAAGGACCTCGCCGACATCCTCGAACAGTTCCCCGACGTCCCGGCGTACGTGGGGGAGTCCTCGGTCCTGGAGGAGATCACCGGCTTCCACCTCCACCGGGGCGCCCTGGCCGCGATGGAGCGGCCCGCACCCCGTGCGCTGCAGGAGGTGCTCGACGGCGCGCGGCGGGTCGCCGTGCTGGAGGACATCACGGACCACACGAACCTCGGGGCCATGTTCCGCAGCGCCGCCGGCTTGGGCATCGACGCGGTGCTGGTGACGCCGCGATGCGCCGACCCGCTGTACCGCCGGTCGATCCGCGTGAGCATGGGCACGGTCTTCCAGGTGCCGTGGGCCCGGCTGGACTCCTGGCCCGACGGGATCGGGGAGCTTCAGGCGGCGGGCTTCACGGTGGCCGCCATGGAACTCACGCCGGAGTCCCTGACCATCGACGCCCTCGCGGCGCGCAGCCCGGAACGGCTCGCCCTGATCCTCGGGACCGAGGGCGCCGGCGTCACGCCCGAGGCGCTGGAGGCAGCCGACGTCGCGGTGGAGATCCCCATGCGCCCCGGCGTGGACTCGCTCAATGTGGCGGCGGCGTCCGCTGTCGCGTTCTGGGAGCTGCGGGCGCGCTGACAGCCGGTGCGGCACCCGGTCCGCGTTGCTACCGTGGAGTCATGAGCGAAGCACTGGATGAGGGACCGTTCTATCACGGCACCAAAGCCGATCTGAAGGCCGGAGATCTTCTCACGGCGGGGTTCCGGTCCAATTACAAGCCGGAGATCGTGATGAACCACATCTACTTCACCGCCCTGCGGGACGGGGCCGGGCTGGCCGCGGAACTCGCCGCAGGGGAGGGCGAGCCGCGGGTGTATCTCGTGGAGCCGACCGGCGACTTTGAGAACGATCCGAACGTCACGGACAAGAAGTTCCCCGGCAACCCCACTCGCTCCTACCGCAGTACGGAACCCCTGCGGATCCTCGGCGAAGTGAACGACTGGACGCAGCTGACCCCGGAGGCGCTGCAGGGCTGGCGCGACCGGCTTGCGGCGATCCGAGCGGACGAGCGCGCAGAGATCATCAACTGACCTCTCCGGTTGGCCCGGGCAGGGGCCGATGCTGTAGAGTTGATAGCTGGCCGTCATGGCCACCGAATCATCCCTGCTGCTGGCAAAATCCAGTGGCGCGAACAAAGGCCCCAAGATGAAGTCTGATATCCACCCGAAGTACCAGGCCATCGTTTTCAACGATCTGGCTTCCGGCGTCAAGTTCCTGACCCGCTCCACCGCGACCTCCTCGAAGACCATCGAGTGGGAAGACGGCAACACCTACCCCGTCATCGACGTGGAAGTTTCCTCTGAGTCGCACCCGTTCTACACGGGCAAGCAGCGCATCATGGACTCCGCCGGCCGCGTGGAGCGCTTCAACGCTCGCTTCAAGGGCTTCGGCAAGAAGTAATCTCCTTGCCTTCCCGGAAGGGGTCACAGCTCGGCTGTGGCCCCTTTCGGCGTTAACGGGCAGGCGGCGCTGACGGGCAGGCTGCGGCAACCCTCAAGCCGAGGGCGATAGGCTGGACAACATGCCGAAGTGTCATGGTGAGTTCAAGGTTCCCGGAGGAAAACTGGTCGTCGCGGACCTGGAGGTGAGCGACGGAAAACTGGCGGACGTCTCCATCAGCGGGGACTTCTTCCTGGAGCCGGACGAGGCCCTGGACGCCATCAACGCCGCAATCGAAGGCTCGCCCGCGGACTCTCCCTCCAGCGTCCTGGCGAGCCGGATCAAGGATGCGCTGCCGGTCAACGCGCAGCTCTTCGGTTTCAGCCCGGAATCCGTCGCCACGGCCGTCCGGCGGGCCCTGGGCCTGGCCAGCACCTGGCGGGATCACGAGTGGGAGCTGATCGGCCCCGGCGTTCTGCCCACCGAGGTGAACGTCGCCCTCGACGAGGTGCTCACCCGGGCCGTCGGGGCGGGGGAGCGCCGTCCCGCGCTGCGCTTCTGGGACTGGGAGGAGACCGCCGTCGTCATCGGCAGCTTCCAGTCGTACCGCAATGAGCTGAACCCCGAGGGCGTCGCCCGCCACCATGTCAACGTGGTGCGCCGCATCAGCGGCGGCGGGGCGATGTTCATGGAGGGCGGCAACTGCATCACGTACTCGCTGTACCTGCCGCAGAGCCTCGTGGACGGGCAGAGCTTCGAAGCGTCGTACGCCTTCCTGGACGCCTGGGTCATCGAGGCGCTCGAACGGGTGGGCGTGAAGGCCCGTTACGTCCCCCTCAACGACATCGCGACGGACCAGGGCAAGATCGGCGGCGCGGCCCAGAAGCGGCTCGCCAACGGCGGCATGCTGCACCACGTGACCATGAGCTACGACATCGACGCGGACAAGATGGTGGAGGTCCTGCGGATCGGGCAGGAGAAGCTCTCGGACAAGGGCACGCGGAGCGCGAAGAAGCGTGTGGATCCGCTCAAGCGCCAGGCCGGCCTGGACCGGCTGGCGATCATCGACGTGATGATGGAGGTCTTCGCCGAACGGTACGGCGCTATCCGCGCCGAACTCAGCGAGGCCGAGCTGGCCGCTGCGCGCGAGCTCGCCGCGAGCAAGTTCTCCACGCCCGAGTGGCTGCACCGCGTGCCATGAGGGGCACCATCCTGGCGCTCGGCGGTGGCGGGTTCTCCATGTCCGAGGACGGCGCCTCCCTGATCGATGATCAGATCCTCGCCCTGAGCGGCTCGTCCCGGCCGAACGTCTGCTTCGTGCCGACCGCGAGCGGCGACGACGGCGGCTACATCCGGCGCTTCGAGGACGCCTTCCGCGGGCGCGCGACGACGTCGGTGCTCTCGCTCTTCTGCCGGGACCCGTGGGGATACACCGACCCGGCCATGCTCCTCGACCAGGACGTGATCTATGTGGGCGGCGGCTCCACCGTCAACCTCCTGGAATTGTGGAGACGGCACGGCGTGGCGGAACTGGTCGAGCAGGCCGCGGCGCAGGGCACCGTGCTGGCCGGTATCAGTGCCGGGATGAACTGCTGGTACGAGGCGTCCTCGACTGACTCCTTCGGGGCCCTGGCTCCCCTGAACGATGGGCTCGGTCTGCTGCGGGGGAGCGCCTGCCCGCACTACCGCGGCGAGCCGGGACGCCGCGAGCGGTACCTGGGCTGGGTCGCCGACGGTGCCCTCCCGGCGGGCTACACGGTCGACGACTACGCCGCCCTGCTCTTCCGGGACGGTGAGTTGGAGGGTGGCTTCGCGGAGCGCCCGGGCAGCCAGGCCTTCCGTGTGGAGCTCGACGGCGGGGCCGCCGTCGAACGCGAGATCCCGCTGCAGCTGCTCGGCTGAGCCAGGGCCATTCCGACTCGACGGCCCTTTGAGGGCATCGCTTCGCGGTCACTCACCATCAGAAACCGGCGATCGGCGCCGCTGCGTGACTGACGGGCACCACGTGAGTGACCCATTGTGGCCCGTCTCCGAGATGCAAGAGGTACGACGTCGGGTCAGCCCGGTAGTGGGGAACCGAGCCGTCGAGCGTCAGGCCGGAGGCGAGGTACGTGCTGGGGGCGACCGCCAGCATCGTGCCCGCGAACGGGGCCGTGACCGCGCGGTGAACATGCCCGGCCAGCACTCGCACGACGTGAGGATGGCGAGCGATGACGTCGGCCAACTTGTCCTCATCCTCCAGGCGCATGCCGTCCAGGAAGGGAATCCCGACCGGTGCCGGCGGGTGATGCAGAGCAACGAAGACCGGCTTCGCTCGGAGTGAGGCCAAGGTGCCGTCCAGCCAGTAGAGCTGTTCGGGTCCCAGCCTTCCGGACGGAACCCCGGCCTGCCAGGAATCCAACACCACCAGGGCGAAACCTGCGAATTCCTCGACGTAATGGGTGGACGTTGACCGTCCCAGAAGGTCTGACCCTCCGAAGGCCGCCACGAGGTCGCCAGGTTCGTCGTGGTTACCCGCCACGAGCTTCAGCGGCAAGGGGAATCCCGCGACGACTTCCTGAAGGACCCGGTATTCCTCAGCGGTGCCGTGCTCGACCAGATCGCCCGTGATCACCACGCAGTCAGGCGGAGGATCAAGAGCCAGCACTGAGCGGAGTGCCGTGTGCAGAGCCTCGGCCGGAGAGGAGACCAACGCACCTGCGCGAAGGTGGGAGTCACTGAGGTGTGCGATCGAGTAGCTCACCCTCGCACTTTGTCGCATGGGTCGTGATGCGTCAACGTGTTCCTCCAACAGCAGAGCCGGCCGTCCCAGGGGACGACCGGCTCTCCGGGGAGTCACGCCTTGATGATCAGCCCGCCGCCTGTGCCCTCAGGGCACGGACCAGCTTGTCCCGCTCCTCGAGGATGAGGCGGCGGAGTGCGCGCGGGGCATCCTCGTGAGCGGCGAGCCACTCGTCGCACTGCACGACCACAGGGTGCTCGGCCGGCGCCTGGTCGGGGGCGAGATCCTGTGCGTCCGGGAAGAACCCGAGGACCAGGCGGCTCGCCATCCCGATGCTCATGGAGCCCCACACGCTGGTCAGCCGCTCGAAGTACGGCTCCACGTACGGTGCCAGGAGCTTGCCGGAACCGGTCATGAAACCGGCGATCGTCGCGCTGAAGTTGCGGTTGGAGAGCTCGGTGTCCGGGCCGCACGCGGCCCAGGCCTCGGCCTTGGCCTCGGCGGTCGGCCGGGCCGCGACTGCCAGAGCGTGCCCGGCGCGGGCGTCCGCGTTGTCCTCGCGGGCCAGCTCCGCGTCGAGCGCGGGCCGGTCCAGTCGTCCGTGGGCTGCCAGGGCCTGCAGCGCAGCCCAGCGGAGCTTGGTGTCCAGGACCAGCCCGTCCACCTGGCGGCCACCGCCCAGCAGGCCGGTGATCAGGTGAAGTGCCTCGCCGCTGTGCAGGCTGAGAGCCATGACGCAGCGCGCCCAGGCGAGCTGGGCATCCGAGCCGGCTTCAGCGTCCTGAAGGCGCGCGACGGCGGTCCGCGTCAGTTCGTCTCGCAGCGCGTCGCGGCCGTCGGCCGGCACGTAGTGGTTGACCGCGAAGACGGCGTTGCTCAGCACCGACTGGAGGACGCCGATGGTGCTCTCCATGTGAGCGAAGCGCATCGCCATGCGGAGGTACTCCTCGGCCGGGCGCTGGCCGTCCCGGGTGGCGCTCCACACGGCGTTCCAGGCCAGAGCCCGCGCCATCGGATCATCCAGACGATCGAGCTGCCCGGTGACGGTCTCGTAGGAGACGTCGTCCAGCCGGATCTTGGCGTAGCTCAGGTCGTCGTCGTTCAGCAACGCCAGGGCGGGACGGGCGCGGCCGGTCAGGGCTTCGACCTCCGTCTCGGCGCCGTCGACGTCGAGGTCCAGCACTTCGGTGCGGACCAGGCGTCCCGTGGCGTCCGGCTCGTACAGGCCGAGACGCAAGCGATGCGGGCGCAGCGAGGTGGCGCCGGTGACGGGGTCCACAGCGTCCTGGACGATGCCCGCGGCGGTGATGACGCCGTCGTCGTCCTGGATCTCCAGACGCAGCGTCGAGATACCGGAGGTCTCCAGCCAGGCCTCAGACCAGGACGCGAGTTCCTTGCCGGACGCGGCGTCCAGTTCGTGGAGCAGATCGGCCAGGGTGGTGTTGCCGAACTCGTGGCGCTTGAAGTAGCTGCGGGCGCCCTCGACGAAGGCGTCGAAGCCCACATACGCGACCAGCTGCTTGAGCACCGCGGCGCCCTTGGCGTAGGTGATGCCGTCGAAGTTCTGCTTGGCGGCTTCCAGATCGGGGATGTCCGCGACGATCGGGTGCGTCGTGGGCAGCTGATCCTGCACATAGGCCCAGGCCTTGCGCTGGTTGGCGAAGTTCACCCAGGAGGTCGTGAAGTCACTGGCACGGTCGACGCCGAGGGTGCCCATGAAGTCCGCGAAGGACTCCTTGAGCCACAGATCGTCCCACCACTGCATGGTCACGAGGTCGCCGAACCACATGTGCGCCATCTCGTGCAGCAGGGTGTTGGCGCGCTGCTCGTACTGGGCCTGCGTGGCCTTCGATGCGAAGACGTACTCTTCGGTGAACGTGACGAGGCCGGGGTTCTCCATGGCGCCGAGGTTGTACTCGGGCACGAACGCTTGGTCGTACTTGCCCCAGGGGTAGGGGTAGTCGAAGAGCTCGGAGAAGAAGTCCAGGCCGCGCTTGGTCTGGGCGAACAGCGTCGCCGTGTCGAAGGACTCCGCCAGGGAGGCGCGGCAGTACAGCGCGAGCGGCACCACGAGCGGTTCGCCGTCGACATCCGTGCCGGTCCAGCTGTCCTCGGCCGTGAAGTACGGGCCGGCGAGCACCGCGGTGATGTAGGTGCTGAGCGGCAGGGTCTCGGCGAAGTCCCAGCGTGCGGCCCGTGCGTCGCTGGCCAGGGGGGTGCGGGCCGTCTCGGCGCCGTTCGACGCGACGTGCCAGTGCGCCGGGGCCGTGACGTGGAAGGTGTAGCGGGCCTTCAGGTCGGGCTGTTCGAAGTTCGCGAACACGCGCCGGGCGTCCGCCGGCTCGTACTGGGTGTACAGGTAGGTCTTGCCGTCCGCGGGATCGACGTAACGGTGCAGGCCCTCGCCGGAGCGGCTGTAGAGGGCGCGGGCCAGGACCGTGACCTGGTTGAGTTCCCGGAGGCCGTCCAGACGGATCCGGCTGCCGTCGACCACTTCGTCCACGGGCAGCTTCTTGCCGTTCAGGAACACCGCCTGGACGCTGTCCCCGATGAAGTCCAGGAACGTGGAGCCGCCGGGGGTCGCCTCGAAGGTGATGACGCTTTCGCTGGGGAACCAGGCGACGGCCGGGTCCTCGGCGTCGCGGACGTCCAGGGTCACGTCATAGCTGAGGGTCTTCACCGCGGCGGAGCGGTCCTGCGCCTCGAGGCGTTTCAGATTCTGGTTTTGCACCCGAACATTTAACCATGCACGGCGGCCACGGCCGGTGAAGTGGCGCCTTCACCGGCCAGCCGCCGTCACTTCGTCACGATGAGCAGGTCACCAGGGGGAGGGCTTGTAGTCCTTCAGGAAGACCCCGTACTGGTCCTCGCCCGCCTCTCCCATCACGATCGGGTCGTAGACCCGGGCCGCGCCGTCGACCAGGTCCAGGGGCGCGTGGAAGCCCTCGTCCATGAGCCGGACCTTGGTGTAGTGCGGGCGCTCGTCCGTGATCCAGCCGGTGTCCACGGCGGTCATGAGGATCTGATCGCTCTCGAACATCTCGCCCGCACTCGTCCGGGTCATCATGTTCAGGGACGCCTTCGCCATATTGGTGTGCGGGTGGCCCGGTCCCTTGTAGGCGCGGGAGAACTGACCCTCCATGGCGCTCACGTTGACCACGTACTTGCGCCGGGCGGTGGACCGCCGCATGGCATCCCGCAGGCGGCTGACCAGCAGGAAGGGTGCGGTCACGTTGCAGAGCTGCACTTCCAGCATCTCCAGCGGGTCCACCTGGTCCACCACCTGCGTCCACGAGTTGATGGTGGCGAGGTCGGGGACCAGACCGCCGGCGTCAATGGCGGTGCCGGCCGCGATGCGGTCGAGCGACGCCGAGCCCGTCGAGAGCGCGAGCGACGTGATCGCATCCCCCGCCAGCACGGGGTGCTCAAGGACGCTGGACGCCAGGGCGAGGGGGTGCTTGTCATGGGCGTGCCCGAAGGTCACCAGCTCCGGTCCGCCGTTGCCCTCCTGCAGGGCTGCGGGCAGGGACTCGTCTTCGGCCTCCACGAGCGGCTGGTAGGCGTTGCCGGAGCGGCGCACGGTCTGGGCCGCGTTGTTGATGATGATGTCGAGCGGTCCGGCGGCGGCGACGGAGTCGGTGAGGGCCATGACCTGGGAGGGATCACGCAGGTCGATGCCCACGATCCGCAGGCGGTGCAGCCACTCGGCGCTGTCCTCCATGGCGGCGAAGCGGCGCGCCGCATCCTTGGGGAACCGTGTGGTGATCGTCGTGTGGGCGCCGTCGCGCAGCAGCCTCAGCGCGATGTACATGCCGATCTTCGCGCGGCCGCCCGTCAGCAGTGCGCGGCGTCCCGTGAGGTCGGTGCGTGCGTCCCGCTTGGCGTGGCTCATGGCGGCGCAGTCCGGGCAGAGCTGGTGGTAGAAGGCATCCACCTGGGTGTAGTGCTGCTTGCAGATGTAGCAGGGGCGGGACCTGATGAGGTGCCCCGCGATCTCACCCGTCGCCGAACTCGACAGCTTGTTGCCGCGGGTCTCGTCGTCGATCCGGTCCGGGGCGGCGGTGGCGGTGAGCGCCATGACGGAGCGGTCCGCTTCGGCGATCGCGTCGCGCTTCTCGTTGCGCCGGTGCCGCTTCACGGCCTTGAACATCTTGCCGGTGGCGCGACGGACGGCGATGTAGTCCGGATCCTCTTCGTCATAGACGTGGATCGTGTTGAGGACTTTGAGGCAGGCTTCGATCTCATCCGGTGTGAGTTCGGGGGTGGTCATTTCCCCTATTTTAGTGGGCGCGGCCCACTGCTCGGAACGCGAGCGACGGCGGCCCGCACGGGACCGCCGTCGCTCACTGTGAATCTGTGCAGCCGGGCGCTAGGAGCCCTTCGCGTTCAGCGTCACCGCTGCTGCGGCGTCGTCGGCGGAGTCCGCGTCCTCGTCGGCCGGCGCCTCCGTGGTCTCGGTCTGCACCAGGGAGACCTTGTCGATCGCGGCCTTGAGCTCGTCGTACTCCTCGACGGCGGCCTTCACGCTCTCCGGCACGGTGCCCCGCAGGCTCCGGGACAGGGCGAGCTCATCCTCATCCGGTTCCGGAACCGGTTGCCCCTTGGACAGCACCGTGATCCCGGATTCGGTGACCTTGAAGCCACGGGCCTCGTCCAGGTCCCGGTCGACGCCGATCGTGGCGCCCTTCGGGATCCTCACGTTCTTGTCCAGGATGGCCCGGCGCACGATGGCCCCTTCACCCACGTACACGTTGTCCATCAGCACGGAGTCCAGCACGCGGGCCCCGGCCTCGATGTACGCGTCGTTGGAGAGCACCGAGCCTTCGACGATGCCGCCGGACACCACCACGCCGTTGGCGACGATGGAGTCCAGCGCGGTGCCGACCGTGTTGTTGCGGCCCTTCACGAACTTGGCCGGCGGGGAGATGGTCTGGCGGGTGAAGATCGGCCAGTCGCGGTTGTAGAGGTTGAACACCGGCACGGGGGAGATGAGGTCCATGTGGGCGTCGTAGAACGAGTCGATGGTGCCCACGTCGCGCCAGTAGGTGCGGTCCCGTTCGGTGGCGCCGGGGATTGAATTGGTGGTGAAGTCGTACACGCCGGCCTCGCCGCGGGAGACGAAGTGGGGGATGATGTCCCCGCCCATGTCGTGCTTCGTGTCGGTGCGCTCGGCATCGAGCGTCAGGGCCTCCACCAGGGCGTCCGCGTCGAAGACGTAGTTGCCCATGGATGCGAGGAACTGATCCGGAGCGGCGGCCAGGCCGGGGGTGCTCGTGGGCTTCTCCACGAAAGCGGAGATCTTGGAGGCGTCCTCCTGATCCACCTCGATCACGCCGAACTGGTCGGCCATCTCGAGCGGCTGGCGGACGGCGGCGACGGTCGCCTTCGCGCCGCTGGCCACGTGCTGCGCCACCATCTGCTGGAAGTCCATGCGGTACACGTGGTCCGCGCCGACGACGACCACGATGTCAGGCTGCGCGTCGTGGATCAGGTTCAGGGACTGGTAAATCGCGTTGGCGCTGCCGAGGAACCAGCTCTTGCCGATGCGCTGCTGTGCCGGCACCGAGGCCACATAATTCTGCAACTGGGTGGACAGGCGCCACGTCTCGGAAATATGCCGGTCAAGGCTGTGGGACTTGTACTGCGTCAGCACCACGATCTTGAAATAACCGGAGTTCACCAGGTTTGACAAAGCAAAGTCAATCAGTCGGTAGCTGCCCGCGAAGGGCACCGCCGGTTTAGCCCGGTCAGCCGTGAGCGGCATGAGCCGGTTGCCCTCTCCGCCGGCCAGGACTATTGCAAGGACTTTTTTCAGTGCCATATGGGTACTCCTGCGTACGTTCCGAGTGTGACGGCCGTCATGTAGACCACCGAACAGCTTTCACACTAGATCAGTTGGGCACTTGGGACTACGTTGTAAACGTGCGAATCGATATTGTTTCCAAAGAATTTCCGCCTGATATTTATGGCGGTGCCGGAGTGCACGTTGCCGAGCTGAGTCGCGTCCTCGCTTCGCACGTTGATCTGCGGGTCCACGCCTTCGGCGCGCCCCGCGACACCGACTTCCACGGCGCCACGGTCAGCACTTATGCGACCCCCGCCGAGCTGCAGGATGCGAATCCGGCGGTCCAGACGCTCGGCGTCGATCTGAGCATCGTGCCGGACGTCGCCGGAGCCGACCTCGTCCACTCCCACACCTGGTATGCCAATATGGCCGGCCACCTCGCCTCGCTGCTGCACGGCATCCCGCACGTCCTGAGCGCTCACAGCCTGGAGCCGCTCCGGCCCTGGAAGGCCGAGCAGCTGGGCGGCGGCTACCGCCTCAGCTCGTGGGTCGAACAGACCTCGTACGAGGCTGCGGCCGCCATCATCGCCGTCTCCGAAGGCATGCGCCAGGACATCCTGCGCTGTTACCCCAACGTCGACCCGGCCAAGGTCCACGTGGTGCACAACGGCATCGACGTCTCCCTCTGGGAACGCGATGAGGACGACGACGCCGTCCGCGCCCTGGGCATCGACCCGTCGCGTCCCAGCGTGGTCTTCGTCGGCCGCAACACGCGCCAGAAGGGCGTCCCGTATCTGCTGCGGGCGGCTCAGCAGCTTCCCCCCGATGTCCAGCTTGTCCTGTGCCTCGGTGCGGCGGACACCCCGGAGCTCGCGGCCGAGACCGCCGAGCTGATCGCCGGTCTCCAGGCTGAGCGGGACGGCGTCGTGGTCGTCGAGCGCATGCTCCCGCGCCGTGAACTCATCCAGGTGCTGAGTCACGCGACCGCCTTCGCGTGCCCGTCCATCTACGAGCCGCTCGGCATCGTCAATCTGGAGGCCATGGCGTGCGGCGCCGCCGTCGTCGCGAGTGCGACCGGTGGCATCCCCGAGGTCGTGGCGCACGGCGAAACCGGTCTGCTCGTGCCGCTGGAACAGGTCACGGACGGCACGGGGACGCCGCTGGATCCGCAGAAGTTCGTCAATGACTTCGCGGCCGCGCTCAACGAGGTCGTCTCCGACCCGGAGAAGGCCCGCACGATGGGCCGGGCGGGACGCCGCCGGGCCGAGGAGAACTTCTCCTGGGACTCGATCGCCCAGACGACCCTGGACGTCTACCGCACGGTGCTGCCCCAGGGCGGCGACCAGAGCTGACGGTTATGCGAAAGCCCCCTGCACCGTGCGGCGCAGGGGGCTTTCGCATAACGGGCTACTTCCTCTTGGCGCGTTCCAGGAGGACCTTCTCGTCCACCGGGGCGTCTCCGGAGGCCCGGAGGGTGCGGTAGTAGGCACGGGCCTCGTCCTGACGGACCAGCTCGGCGCCGCTGCCCACGGTGGAGCGGAGGTGCTCCTGGCCGTAGCCGAAGGCGTCCACCAGATCCAGGGCGTGGGGACGGAGGCGCACCAGCAGGCGGTTGATGTAGTCGCCGACGGTGCGGGCGCGCTGCATCGACAGGCGGCCGTTCATCAGGTACCAGGAGAGGTGCTTCTCGATCAGCGAGAGGCCGAACAGATCGCGGACCCAGGTCAGGACCTCGCGGGTGCCGGCGTCCTCGATGCCGCGCAGGCCCTCGGTGAAGGCCTCCCACTGCAGCAGCTCGGCATGCGCACGGGCCGCCTCGATCAGCTGGTCCTGGTGCTCGTTGAACAGGGCAGCGGCCTTGGCCTGCGGCAGCTTGTTCGCACCCTTGAGCGCGGCGCCCACCTCGGCGACCATGCTCTGAACGCGGCTGGTCAGCAGAGCCCGCTGGCTCTCCTCGTCCTTGAGCGCCAGGGCGGATTTCTGCGGCAGGCCGGTGTCGGCCACGAACTGCGCCACCTGGCGCAGCCCGGTGCGGTTGAGCGCGACGTCGGACGCCTGAGCCGCGACGAAGCGCGCCATGACGCCGAAGTCGACGTTCCGGAACTCCTTGGCGTAGTCGGCCAGCAGGCGCTTGGCCACGAGCTGGAGCAGCACGGTGTTGTCACCTTCGAACGTCGCGTAGACGTCGAGGTCCGCGCGGAGCGAGGCGAAACGGTTCTCGATCAGGAACCCTGCGCCGCCGCAGGCCTCACGGCACTCCTGCAGGGTGTCCAGGGCGTGCCAGGTGCTGAGCGGCTTGAGGGCCGCGGCCAGCGTCTCCAGATCCTGGCGGTCCTCGTCCGTGTCCTGCTTGCCGGAGAACACGGCGTCGAACTTCTCGAGCAGCTGCTCGTGGGCGAAGCTCGCCGCGTAGGTGGTGGCGAGCCGGGTGAAGAGCCGGCGCTGGTGGCGCTGGTAGTCCAGGAGCACCTCTTCGTCCACGGGGGAACCGGCGTTGAACTGGCGGCGCTGGCTCGCGTAGCGGATGGCCGAGGCCAGCGCGATCTTGCTGGCGGCGACGCTCGCGCCGTCCAGGGAGACGCGGCCTTGCACGAGGGTGCCGAGCATGGTGAAGAAGCGGCGGCCCGGGCTCGCGATGGGGGAGGTGTACGTGCCGTCGGCGGCGACGTCGCCGTAGCGGTTGAGCAGGTTCTCGCGGGGGATCCGCACCTGGCTGAAGTGCAGGCGGCCGTTGTCGATGCCGTTGAGGCCGCCCTTGACGCCGTCGTCCTCGCCGCCGATGCCGGGCAGGAACTCCTTGGTCTCGGCGTCACGGATCGGGACGTAGAAGGCGTGGACCCCATGGTTGACACCCTGGGTGATCAGCTGGGCGAAGACCACGGCGGCGATGCCGTCCTTGGCGGCGTTGCCGAGGTAGTCCTTCCACGCCGCCTTGAACGGCGTGTTGATCACGAACTCTTCCGTGGCCGGATCGTACGTGGCCGTGGTGCCGATGCTCGCGACGTCCGAACCGTGGCCCATCTCGGTCATGGCGAAGGCGCCGGGCGTCTCGAGGGACATGATGGACGGCAGCCAGTTCTCGTGGTGCTTCTCCGTGCCGAGGTGCAGCACCGCGGCGCCGAACAGGCCCCACTGGACACCGGCCTTGATCTGCAGCGAAGGATCGGCGGTCACCAGTTCTTCGAAGCCGGCGATGTTCCCGCCGTGGTCATCGGAGCCGCCGAAGCGCGCGGGGAACGCGCGGTGCACGGCGCCGTGATCCACGAGTCCCTTCAGCTGCTCGAACACCCGTGCGCGGTGCTCCACGTGGGTGATGCCTTCGATCTTGTGGAACTCCTCCTTGCCGGCCAGGGCCCGCGCTTCGCGACGGACCTCCGCCCAGGTGCCGAGGAGACGTTCGCCCAGGAGCGCGACGTCCACCCGGGGTTCCTTACCGGCGTCCTGCTTCTCACTGCGGCGCACGTTCTGGAGTGCTTCAGTCATGGTGCTCTTCCTTTCCGGTGGTCGGGGCAGGCCCGGGTGCGGAGCCCGCGTGCCTGGATTCGTGTGATTGGTCGGTGGTGACGGGCGCCGCGACCATGGGCCGCACGCCGTCGACGAGCCAGGAGGTGAGGGTGGTCGCCATCTCCGCCTGGCTGGGCCGCTGGGGGCCGGTCGGGCTCAGGAGCCACTGTTCGCCAGCCGCTCGCACCAGCCCGATGGCGGCGCGGGGCCAGTAGTCCAGCAGGGCCCCGGGCTCGGCCAGGAGCTCTTCCATGGGCTGGGCGATCATGTCCGTCACGGCGTTGAGGAAGTGGCCGAAGGTGGCGTCCTGTGCAGGACCCGGCCCATCACTCTCTCCGGTGCCGCGTTGCGTCACGAACGCGTAGACGTTGGGGGAGGTCTCGGCCATCTGGAGATAGGCGTTCACCATCGCGAACAGACCCTCAGCGGGGGAGGTCGCTTCCTGGACGGCTTCGCGGATCCTCGCCTGCATGCGGTCCAGGACCACTTCACCGACGGCCTGCTGCAAGCCGGACTTATCGCCGAAGTAGCGGTAGAACACCGATTTGGAGGTGCCGGCGGAGGAGGCGATGTCCTCCATGGACGCTTCCGGTCCGAGGCGGTGCACTGCTCGCCGGGCGGCGCGGATCAGTTCCGCACGGCGCTGAAGGCGGTGGTGCTGCCAGCGGGCGGCGCGGCCGTCCGTGCTGGCGGGGGATTCGTCGTCGCCGGGCGCCTCGGGTTCTGCCGGGAAAGGCTGCCGGGACGCGGCGCGCTGCTGTGTGGCGGGGTTCACGATACCCAGCGTATCAGGTACGCTGGGTATCAGTAACTCTTCGATTGGAAACCCTGCCGCACGGGCGCCGGAAAGCCGCCCGTGCAGAACGGAGCGGAACATGACCACCGTACGGAAGGCCGTCGTCGTCGGCGGCAATCGCATCCCCTTCGCCCGCGCCAATGGCGCGTACGCCACCGCCTCCAATCAGGACATGCTGACCGCGGCTCTGGACGGGCTCGTGGCGCGGTTCGGACTGCAGGGTGAGCGCGTCGGCGAGGTGGCCGCCGGGGCCGTGCTGAAGCACTCGCGCGATTTCAATCTGACCCGTGAAGCGGTCCTGGGTTCGGCACTCGCGCCCGACACCCCCGCCTACGATCTTCAGCAGGCTTGCGCCACCGGTCTGGAGACCGTGCTGGGGCTCGCCAACAAGATCAAGCTCGGGCAGATCGACTCGGCCATCGCCGGTGGCGTCGATTCGGCGTCGGACGCCCCGATCGCCGTGAGCGAAGGCCTCCGCCGGATCCTGCTGGAACTGAACCGTGCCAAGACCGCTCAGCAGAAGCTCAAGGCCCTGTCCAAGCTGCGCCCCAAGGACCTCGCGCCCAACGCTCCCGGCACCGGTGAGCCGCGCACTGGGCTGTCCATGGGCGAACACCAGGCGATCACTACGGCGGAGTGGGGCATCACCCGCGAAGCGCAGGACGAACTCGCCCTGGCCAGCCACAAGAACCTGGCCGCCGCTTACGACCGCGGCTTCTTCGAGGATCTCGTCACCGCCTACCGCGGTCTGAGCCGTGACTCGAACCTCCGTGCGGACACTTCGCTGGAGAAGCTCGCCAAGCTCTCGCCCGTGTTCGGCAAGAGCCTGCCCACCCCTGCGACCATGACCGCCGGCAACTCGACGCCCCTCACGGACGGCGCCTCCGCCGTGCTCCTGGCCTCCGAGGAATGGGCCGATGCGCACGAGCTGCCGAAGCTCGCCACGGTGCTGGACGGCGAGGCCGCAGCCGTCGACTTCGTGCACGGCAAGGAAGGGCTCCTCATGGCGCCGGCCTACGCCGTGCCGCGGATGCTCGCGCGTCAGGGGCTGACCTTCGATGACATCGACTTCTTCGAGATCCACGAGGCCTTCGCCGGAACGGTCCTGAGCACCCTCGCTGCGTGGGAGGACCCGGAGTTCTGCCGCGACCGCCTCGGCCTGGACGCGCCGCTCGGTGCGATCGACCGTGCGAAGCTCAACGTCAACGGCTCCTCGCTGGCCGCGGGCCACCCCTTCGCGGCCACGGGCGGCCGCATCGTCGCCACCCTCGCCAAGGCCCTGCACGAGAAGGGCCAGGTGGACGGCCGTCCGGCGCGCGGCCTCGTCTCGGTCTGCGCGGCCGGCGGTCAGGGTGTCGTCGCGATCCTCGAAGCATACTGAGCGGCAGGAACGGAACATGGCAGACAAGTACACCGAATTCGTCAGCCGCGGCTTCGGCCGCGACCTCGCCCGGAAGCTGGGGCTGCCCCAGCCGGCGGTCCTGCGTCGCTACACCCCGGGCCAGTCACTCCTCGAGGGACCCGTGGTGGTGCTCGGCCGTGGCACCGGCGCCGACGGAGTGGCTTCCGAACTGCTGGGCTGGGGCCTGGACGTCCGGCGTTCCGTGGGCGGCGCGGAGAAGCTCGCCGCGCTCGTCCTGGTGCTCGACGCACTGACCCACCCCTCGGATCTTTCGGCGCCGGTGCTGGAGGCGGGTCAGCTGCTGCGCCAGCTCCGCCCCTCGGCGCGCGTGGTCACCCTCTCGCGGGAACCTCGCACGGCGAGTGACCCGGCGACGTCGGCGGCCCGGCGCGCCGTGGACGGCTTCGTCCGGTCCCTGGCCAAGGAGCTCCGGGCCGGGGCGACGGCCAACGGTCTCGTGCTGGAAGAGGACGTCCCCGCGGACAGCCCGGCAGCGCTCGGAGCGCTCCGTTTCTTCCTCTCGGCGCGCTCGGCCTTCGTGGACGGCCAGTTCCTCGAGATCACCGACGCGCCGGCCGTGCCGGACGGAGGCGAGCGGCCCCTGGAAGGGCGGGTCGCCGTCGTCACGGGCGCCGCGCGGGGCATCGGCGCCGCGATCGCCACGACCCTCAGCCGCGACGGCGCGCGCACCATCCTGGTGGACGTCCCGGCGGCGGGGGAGCAGCTGGCGCAGGTGGCGAACCGCGTGGGCGGCATCGCCCTGCAGGCGGACATCACCGCCCTGGACGCCGCGGCGAAGATCCTGGCTCTGGCCGAGGAGCGCTTCGGCCGCCTGGACATCGTGGTGCACAACGCGGGCATCACCCGGGACAAGCTCCTGGCCAACATGGACCCCGCCCGCTGGGACAGCGTCGTCGCCGTCAACATCGCCTCGCAGCTGCGCATGAACGAGGCGTTCCTCGCCTCGGAGCTGTTCAGCGACCGGCCGCGCATCGTGAGCCTGGCCTCCACCTCCGGCATCGCCGGCAACCGGGGCCAGACCAACTATGGCGCGTCCAAGGCGGCCGTGATCGGCATGGTGCAGGCGACCGCCGCGAGCATGTCCCGACTCGGCGGCACCATCAACGCCGTGGCCCCCGGTTTCATCGAGACCGAGATGACAGCGCGCATCCCCTTCGCCACCCGCGAGGTGGCGCGGCGCCTGAACTCGCTTCAGCAGGGCGGACAGCCCGGTG
This sequence comes from Arthrobacter sp. RCC_34, assembly GCF_041360795.1. NCBI lineage: Bacteria > Bacillati > Actinomycetota > Actinomycetes > Micrococcales > Micrococcaceae > Arthrobacter > Arthrobacter sp. RCC_34. The sequence continues at coordinate 1,250,530 of NZ_JBFUPW010000001.1, forward strand.
ATGTGGCGGAGGCGATCGCCTTCCTCGCGAGCGACGCCGCCGGTGGTGTCAACGGCGAGGTGCTGCGGGTCTGCGGACAGAATCTGGTGGGGGCATGAGCGGCGAGCAAACGGTCATCCTGCAGGAGATGCCGTCGCTGGCCAAGCTGTACCTCAACGCGGCCGGAGCTGCGGCCAAGCAGCGGCTCCTGAAGAAGGAACAGCCCGTCGTCGTGCCGCGTGCCGTGCACGAGGTGCAATCGGTGACGGTGGACATCGAGCACGTCACCGCCTTCCAGCGGCTGGTCCACGGGACGGTCCGCTCCGAGCTGCCGTCCGCGTACGTTCACACGCTGGCGTTCCCGGTCGCGATGAGCGTCATGACCCGTGACGACTTCCCATTGCCGCTGCTCGGGCTCGTCCACCTGGAGAACACGGTGGAGCACTACGACGCCATCCCGTTCGGCGCCCGCCTCACGGTGCGCGCCCACGCGGAGGGCTTGCGGGCTCATCGCTCCGGGACCCTGGTGGACATGGTGGCGGATGTGCTCGACGCCGGCACGGGGGAACTCCTGTGGCGTGGCACCTCGCGCTACCTGGCCAAGGGGGTCTTCCTTCCCGGCGTCGACACCGCCGTGCCCGCTCCCGAGCGGGAGGACTTCCGCCCGCCGGTGCCCACGGGACTCTGGCGGCTGGGCGTGGACACGGGCCGGGACTATGCCGCGGTGTCCGGTGACTACAACCCCATCCACCTCAGCTCGCTGAGTGCTAAGGCGCTCGGCATGAAGACCTCGATCGCGCACGGGATGTACTCCGTGGCGCGGGCGCTGGCCGAGTCCGGCCACGACAGCGACGCCGGGGTCCGGTGGCACGTCACCTTCGAAGCGCCGGTGTACCTGCCCGCCACAGTCGCGGTCGGCATCCGCGACGAGGAAGCGGACGGCGCGTGGTCCGGCACGGAGTTCCAGGCGTGGAACCAGCGCAGCGCCCGGAGGCACTTCCACGGAACCGTGGATCCACTGAGCGGGCCGGAGTCCTGACCCGTTGACGACGCGAGGGCCGGTGGCTGGGAGATCTCCCGGCCACCGGCCCTTCGTGTGTCAGCCTCATGTGTCAGCCTGACCTCGTGTCCGGACGACAGAAGTGCCTGGAAGACAGAAGTGCCTGGAACACAGAAGTGGCCGGCCCCTCAAGGGACCGGGCACTTCCGCTGTGACGGACTCGGTGAGTCCTAGTCGACGACGACTTCCTTCTCCAGGAGACGGGAGGTCTCGTCGTGCCATTCACGGCTCAGGGGCTTCAGAGTCGCTTCGACCGCACGGGCGTGGTGCCCGCAGAAGAGAAGCTCTCCACCAGAGGCCTCAAGCACCACCCGGACAAATGCCTGGGCGCCGCAACGGTCGCAACGGTCAGCCGCGTTGAGCGTACGTTCCGCAATTGCTGTTGACATCGGGGCCTCCTTCGAAAGTTCTGTACGTCTATATAACCAGCGGACAGGCCCGATACATGCCACAATTCGGTCTCTTTCGCTCTGCGCGTAGTCGGGCGTCTCGTGGTGGCGCTCCTCACGGTGCGCCTGCGCGGGGACGAGGGCGGTTGCCGCTACCCTGAAAAGAGCGTCTTCAGGCCCCAAAGGAGTCCACCACCCGTGTCACCGAGTTCGGAATACAACGCCCGGCACCTCTCCGTCCTGGAAGGGCTGGAAGCCGTCCGCAAACGTCCGGGCATGTACATCGGATCCAACGATTCCCGCGGCCTCATGCACTGTCTCTGGGAGATCATCGACAACGCGGTCGATGAGGCCCTGGCCGGGTACGGCCACGACATCAAGGTCATCCTCCACGCGGACAACTCCGTGGAGGTGCACGACGACGGCCGCGGCATCCCCGTGGACATCGAACCGAAGACCGGGCTCACCGGCGTCGAGGTCGTGTTCACGAAGCTGCACGCCGGCGGCAAGTTCGGCGGCGGCTCCTATAACGCCTCGGGCGGTCTGCACGGCGTGGGCGCGTCCGTCGTGAACGCGCTGTCCGCCCGTCTGGACGTCCAGGTGGACCGCGGCAGCAAGACCTACCAGATGTCGTTCCGGCGAGGGGAGCCTGGCCGCTTCGAGGACGGCAGCGGCAAGCCCAAGCCGGACGCGAAGTTCGTCCCGTTCCTGGAGAACTCCATGCTGGACGTGGTCGGCAAGGCGAAGCGCGGTGTCACCGGCACCCGGATCCGTTACTGGGCGGACCGCCAGATCTTCACCCCGGACGCCAAGTTCCTGTATGACGAACTCACGGGACGTGCGCGCCAGACCTCCTTCCTGGTGCCCGGGCTCAAGATCACCGTCCGGGACGAGCGCCGGCTCGCCGGGACGCCCGGCGCGGACGGCCCCTATGAAGAGGTCTTCCACCACGACGGCGGCATCTCGGAGTTCGCCGAGTTCCTGGCCGCGGACTCCGCGGTCACCGACATCTGGCGGCTGAACGGCTCCGGCACCTTCAAGGAGACGGTGCCGGTCCTGGACGATCACGGTCACAGCCAGCTGGCCGAGGTGGAGCGCCACTGTGAAGTGGACATCGCCCTGCGCTGGGGGATCGGCTACGACACCACCGTGCGCAGCTTCGTCAACATCATCGCCACGCCCAAGGGCGGCACCCACCTGGCCGGCTTCGAGCAGGCGCTGCTCAAGACCTTCCGCAAGCAGGTCGAGGCCAACGCCCGCAAGCTGAAGGCCGGCAACGACAAGGTCGAGAAGGACGACGTGATGGCCGGCCTGACCGCCGTGCTGACCGTCCGCCTCGCCGAACCGCAGTTCGAGGGCCAGACCAAGGAGATCCTCGGCACGCCCGCCGTTCGCGCCATCGTCTCCCGCGTGGTGGAGAAGGAGATCACCTCGCGGCTGACCTCCACGAACCGCAATGACAAGGCTCAGGCTTCCCTCCTGCTGGAGAAGGTCGTCAACGAGATGAAGTCCCGCGTCTCGGCGCGGGTGCACAAGGAGACCCAGCGGCGGAAGAACGCTCTGGAGTCCTCGACCATGCCCAGCAAGCTCGCGGACTGCCGCAGCAGCGACGTGGACCGCTCTGAGCTGTTCATCGTGGAGGGTGACTCCGCGCTCGGCACCGCGAAGCTGGCCCGGTCCTCGGACTTCCAGGCCCTGCTGCCCATCCGCGGCAAGATCCTGAACGTGCAGAAGGCGTCGGTGGGCGACATGCTCTCCAACGCCGAATGCGCCGCCCTGATCCAGGTGGTAGGAGCCGGCTCCGGCCGGAGCTTCGACCTGGACGCCGCCCGCTACGGCAAGGTCGTCCTCATGACCGACGCCGACGTGGACGGCGCCCACATCCGCACCCTGCTGCTCACGCTCTTCTACCGCTACATGAGGCCTCTCGTGGAAGCGGGCCGCGTGTACGCCGCTGTGCCGCCGCTGCACCGGGTGGAGGTGGTGAACTCCGGGTCCAAGGCCAACGAGATCATCTACACCTACTCCGAGCAGGAGTTGCTCACGCTCCTGGACCGCCTTCAGGGGGAGGGCAAGCGCTACAAGGAGCCCATCCAGCGGTACAAGGGTCTGGGCGAGATGGACGCCGACCAGCTGGCGGAGACCACCATGGATCCGCGGCACCGCACGCTGCGCCGGGTCAGCATCGACAGCGCGGAGAGCGCCGAGCGCGTCTTCGAACTCCTCATGGGCTCGGATGTGGCACCGCGCAAGGACTTCATCGTGGCCGGCGCGCAGCACCTGGACCGGGAACGCATCGACGCCTGACCCGGCCCGGCCGGCGCCGCTGTCCTCGAGCCGGGGCTGTCCTAGAGGTGGATGACGCCCGGCACGATCAGCAGTGCGGTCGGCGCCAGGAGCAGCAGGACCGAGGACGCCAGCACCACGGCGCGCTGCGCGGCCGGGAGTGCGGGGGCACCGGCGAGCAGTCGTTTCACGCGGGCCACCGTCGTGGCGGACACCGCAGCGTCGTCGCCGGCCAGGGCCGTGTCGGCGTCCAGGGCGGTGCGGCGCGGCTGCTGCCCATCCGCGACGACGGCGACCGCGCGCACCAGGGTTCCGGCGTCGCTGACTTTCAACGCGGCGTCGTCGGCGAGCATCTCCAGCAGCTCGTTCACCGCGCGCTGGGCGACGCGCGTGGTGGGAAGCCAGGGGAGAGCCGCCCTCCAGGCGGCGAAGGCCCAGAGCAGCAAGTGGTGCCGCTGCGTCAGATGGCTGTCCTCATGGGCGAGGACTGCGGCGAGTTCGCGCTCGTCCAGGGCATCCATGAGGGAGTCGGAGAGCACGGTGATGGAGCGGGCTCCGCCGGGCAGGCAGTAGGCCACGGGCGCGGCATGGGCGATGACCACGGTGCCGGAGTCGCCGTGCGGCTGGCTGAGAATGCCGAGGAGCTCGCGGTGCCGGCGCCGCTCGGTGCTGATCCGCACGTAGGTGAGCAACAGCGTGAAGAGCAGGTGCACGGTCAGCACCCCGGCGGTCGACAGCGCGAAGGCATGCCAGAAGCCGAGTCCTTCGGTGGACTGACTGCCCAGCATCACCAGAAGCAAGGCGTGAAGCCCCGCGACCAGATTGTCGCCGAGCGGTGAGAGCCCGTAGCAGAGCATGGCGCCGATCATGGAGAGCCCGCCCGCGAGGCCGATGGCCTGCCAGAGCACCAGTGCGGCGAAGGGGGAGCGGGACGGCCAGGAGCTCCGGGCCAGGAGGACCGGTGCCGGCCAGGCGAGGATGATCGCGAGGACCGCCAGGAACCAGGCGGTGATCAGCACCGCATGCCTCAGCTGCTGGAGGGGAGGTCCGAAGAGGGGTCCACACCCAGCAGACGACGGAGGGCGTCGGCTTCGGCGGGGCTGACCGAACCGACGAAGGTCGCCAGGACGGCTTCACGGTCCGGAGCGGAGCCCAGCACCTCGCGCATCAGCTCGGCGGTGTGTTCGGCGCGCGTGGAGACGGCGCGGTAGCGATGCGGGCGGGTGCCGCGTTCGCGGGCCACGAGGCCCTTCTTCTCCAGCCGGGAAAGCACGGTGAGCACCGTGGTCACGGCGAGCTCCTTGCCTCCGCTGGCCGCGTCGGTGCTGGCGAGCTGATCCCGCAGGTCGTTGGCCGTGGTGGCCTCCGTCCCGGCCCACAGCAGGTCCATGACGGATCGCTCAAGATCCCCGAGGCTTGCCATTGAAAGCGTCCATCTCCTCTGTAATGCTGATGATGACCCTCAGGGGACGGGTGTCCCCGGTGGGTGCGCAGCTCTCAATCTATCGTGTTTCGGCCCGTTTTTCTACGTTCAGTAGAAGCCTCTGTCTCGCGTGTCACGTGCGGCGGCGTCACGGTCCTTTTTGTTCTACACTCTGTAGAAGAAGGTTTTCTACGAAACGTAGAAGTTGTGCCTCGACGAGGGAATGGGGAATCCATGGACGCCTTGGAAGTCGCACGGTGGCAATTCGGCATCACCACCGTCTATCACTTCATGATGGTGCCGCTCACGATCGGCCTCGGCCTCGTGGTGGCCTTCATGCAGACGCTCTGGTATCGCACGGGCAAGGCCGAGTACCTGCGCATGACCAAGTTCTGGGGGAAGCTCTTCCTCATCAACTTCATCATGGGCGTGGCCACGGGCATCGTGCAGGAGTTCCAGTTCGGCATGGCCTGGAGCGAATACAGCCGCTTCGTCGGTGACGTGTTCGGCGCCCCGCTCGCCATGGAGGCCCTGCTCGCCTTCTTCGTGGAGTCGACGTTCCTGGGACTCTGGATCTTCGGCTGGAAGCAGCTGAAGAAGGGTGTCCACCTCGCCTGCCTGTGGATCGCGGTGATCGGCTCGGTCATCTCCGCATACTTCATCATCGTGGCCAACAGCTGGATGCAGCACCCCGTGGGTGTGACGCTGGAGGACGGACGCGGACGCATGGTGGACGCCTGGGCGGTGTTCACGAACAACACCGCGGTCGTGGCGTTCAGCCACACCATCATGGGCGCCCTCGCCGTCGCCGGCGGATTCCTCCTGGGCATCGCCTGGTACCACCTGTGGCGGCGCCGGACCGACGGCATCGACACGGTCGACGCCTCGGGCCGGGTGGTGGTGGGCGAGGCACGCTCCGTCCCCGGCCGCGACAAGACCGACCACACCGTGTGGCTCCGCTCGCTCCGCATCGGCGCCATCGTGGCCGCCATCTCCTTCGCCGGCACGTCGATCACCGGAGACCTGCAGGGCAAGCTCATGTTCGAGCAGCAGCCCATGAAGATGGCCGCCGCCGAGGCCGCCTGCCACGACGGCACCCAGTTCTCGGTGCTCAGCGTCGGAGACCTCGGGTCGAAGGACTGCTCCAACATCGTCGCGGTGATCGAGGTCCCGGGGCTCCTCTCCTTCCTGGCGAAGGGTGACTTCACCACCGAGGTCAAGGGCGTGAACACCCTGGTGCCGGAGTACCAGGAGAAGTACGGCACCCACCTGCCGAACGATCCGAAGCTCGGCGACCGCGCGGGCAAGGAGATCCAGTACGTGCCCGTCATGGAGGTCACCTACTGGGGCTTCCGGATGATGATCGGGTTCGGAGGACTGGCCGCACTCGCCGCCGTCGTCGCGCTCTGGCTGACCCGCCGGGGAACCGTGCCCGCAAGCCGCTGGCTCATGCGCCTGGCCGTCTTCGGGATCCTCGCGCCGTTCGGTGCCAACGCCGCGGGCTGGATCTTCACGGAGATGGGACGTCAGCCCTTCGTGGTCGCGCCGAACCCCGATATGAACGGCATCGACCCCGTGTTCATGTACACGGCCGCGGCGGTCTCACCGGGAGTCTCAGCGGGGGAGATCCTGACCTCCCTCATCGCCCTGACCACGGTCTACGCGGTGCTCATGGTGGTCGAGATCAAGCTGCTGACCACCTACATCCGCGGCGGGGTGGCCTCGGCCATGCCGGAGCTGGCCCACCACGACGACACCCCGGACGAGGACGGACGCGGAGGCTCCCAGCGGGAGACCGACGTCCTGGCCTTCGCCTACTGAGAGGAGAGACAGCATGGAAACCCTGCCCACCATCTGGTTCATCGCCATCGCCGTCCTCTGGACCGGCTACCTCTTCCTCGAGGGCTTCGACCTCGGCGTCGGGATGCTCATGAAGCTCTTCGCCCGGAACGACAAGGAACGGCGCGTCCTCCTCAACACGGTCGGCCCGGTGTGGGACGGCAATGAGGTGTGGCTCCTGACGGCGGGCGGCGCCACGTTCGCGGCCTTCCCGAACTGGTACGCCTCCCTCTTCTCCGCCCTGTACCTCCCGCTGCTCCTGGTGCTCCTGGGCTTGATCTTCCGCGCCGTCGCCTTCGAGTACCGCGGCAAGATCAACACGGACCGCTGGCGCACCACCTGGGACTGGGCCATCGCCCTGGGCTCCTTCGTGGCGGCGTTCGGCGTCGGTGCGGCGCTGGCCCTGAGCACGACGGGACTGCCGCTGAACGCCAACGGCGACCGCGTCGGTGGACCGTTCGCCTGGCTGACGCCTCCTGCACTCCTGGGCGGCTTCGCCGTCGTGCTGTTCGCGCTCGTGCACGCCCTCGCGTTCCTCATGCTCAAGACCGACGGCGAGATCCGGCACCGCGCACGCCGCTGGCTGATCCGCTGGCTGCCCCTCGGCCTTCTCCCGATCGCCGGTTGGGTCCTGCTGGTGCAGTTCCAGCACGGCAAGTGGTGGAGCTGGGCCCTCACCGGTCTGGCCGTGGTCGCGGCGGTCTGCGCGTGGCTTCTGGCCCGCAAGGCTCAGGAAGGAAAGGCGTTCATCCTGCTCGGCGCCTTCCTGGCGAGCGGGACGGCGGCGATCTTCTCCGCCGTGTACCCCGTGGTCCTGCCGTCCACGTTGGATCCGGCCTTCAACCTGACCATCTCGAACGCCTCCTCCAGTGACTACACGCTGGGTCTCATGACGGTGGTCGCGTGCATCGGTCTGCCGCTCGTCATCGCCTACCAGGCGTGGACGTACTGGGTGTTCCGCCGCCGGATCAGCGCTGAGCTGATCCCGCAGTCCCACACGGTGCTGCCGGCCGTCCTGCAGCGCGCCCTCACCAGGCAGTCCTGACGCATGGCGCGGACCAGGAAGTCACCGTTCCCGCCCGGGCCCAAGGGTCCCGTCTATGTGATGGGGCTGTTCGGGGCCGTCAACGCCCTGGGTCTGGTGCTGCTGGCCCAGGCCCTGGCCGGAGGGATAGCTCTCCTCGCCGCGGGCCGGGCCGCCGACGCCGACGCGCTCGTCCCGCTGGTCGGCGGAGGAGTGCTGGGAGCGCTGCTCCGGGCCGCCTCCGCGTGGGGGCAGTCGGTCGCCGCGCGGGCCGCCGTCGTCGACGTGAAGGAGAGCCTGCGGACGCGGCTGCTCGCCGCCCTCCTCGGGGGACGACGTCCTGCCGGTTCCACGGGTCGGGGCGCCGACGCCCTGCTGGCGACCCGGCGGCTGGATGAGCTGGACCGCTACTACACCGAGTTCCTGCCCAGCCTGGTCAACTGCGCGACCGTGCCTCTGCTCGTGGGGGCGAGGATCCTGCTGGCCGACTGGCTCAGCGCCCTGATCATCGTGCTGACGATCCCGCTGGTGCCGCTGTTCATGATCCTGATCGGGCGGCACAGCCAGGAGAGCCTCCTGAAGGCGTACCGCTCGCTCGACGTCCTCTCCTCGCATCTGGTGGAACTCGCGCGGGGCCTGCCCGTGCTCCTGGGGCTCGGACGTTCGAAGGAGCAGCGGTCGGCGCTGGAGGCGGTCGGTGAACAGCATCGCCGGGAGTCGATGGCGACGCTGCGGACCGCGTTCCTGTCCGCACTGGCCCTGGAACTGATCGCCACCATTTCCGTCGCCCTCGTGGCGGTGACGATCGGTGTGCGTCTGGTCCACGGGCAGATGCCGCTCGAAGCGGGGCTGATCGCTCTGATCCTGGCGCCGGAGTGTTATCAGGCACTGCGATCGATGGGCGCCGCGTACCATGCGAGTGAGGACGGCAAACTGGCGCTGGAAGCGGTGGACGAGGTCCTGGAGGCTCCGGAGCCGCGCCGACTTCAGGTCGAGAGCGTCGCCTCCGTGAGGGGCCCCGGGCTCGGGCTCGAAGGCCTGGCGGTGACCTTCCCCTCCCGAGGGATCACTCTCGGACCGGTGACGGCCACGCTGCGGCCGGGAGCCATCGTCGCGCTCACGGGTCCGAGCGGCTGCGGCAAGAGCACGCTGCTTTCGGCCCTGGCCGGAACGCTGGAACCGGGCGCCGACGCCGTGGGCACGGTGCTGCGCCTGCGCCAGGCGTCTCCGGAGGGATCTCGTCCGGGGGAAACCGGCGAACTCGCCGTGGCCTACGCTCCGCAGCATCCCGAGTTCCTGGAGGAACGGGTGCGGGACGAACTGGCCTTCTGGGCCGGGGAGCAGGCGACGACGGAGCGGCTGGACCGGAGCGCTCGTCTGGCGGCCGCCGACGATCTCCTCGACCTGCGGATCGCTGACCTCAGTCCGGGGGAGCAGCGCCGTGTGGCCCTCGCCCGGGCCTTCCTGCTCACGGAACTCGGCGCAGAGGTGCTGCTCGTGGACGAACCCACGGCCCACCTGGACCCTGTCCGCGCCGCGACGGTCCGTGCCTCGCTCCGCGAACTCTCGGAGACGCTTCCCGTGCTCCTGGTCAGCCACGAACCCGCGACGCTCGCGCTGGCGGATGAGCCGGTGCCCGTCAGCGGTGGACTCGCTCATCCCTCGGATGTTCAGGCGGCCACACTCGCTGCTGCCTCCCCGGCAGCCGTCGACGGCGGATCTGCGGCATCCGCTGATTCCCACGCGGAGAGCGAGGACGGCCGTCCGTCGCGCGCGGTCCCGCTGCCCACCCGTGTCTCTGCGTCGCTCCTCTCCGGATCCCGCTGGCGGCTGGTGCGGGCCGCGGCGCTGGGTGTCCTGGCCCAGCTGTTCTCGGTGGCCCTGGCGGCGCTGTCCGGCTGGCTGATCGTCCGGGCGAGTTCCCAGCCGCCCATCCTCTACCTGATGGCCGCGATCGTCGGCGTGCGGTTCTTCGGCATCGGGCGGGCGGTCCTGCGGTACTGCGACCGGCTCGTGATGCACGACGCCGTGTTCCGCGTGACCACGAGCCTGCGGGCCCGCGTGTGGGAGGGGCTCTCCGGGAGGGCCCTGGGCATCCGTCGCGTCATGCAGGGCGGCAACGTCCTCGACACCGTCGTGGCCGATGTCGACGAGTACCGCGACATCCTGCCACGGGTTCTGGCGCCCCGCTGGATCGCCGTGGGCACCGCCGTGCTGGCCGTGGCCGCCACGGCCTTCGTCCTGCCGGCCGCACTTCCCGTCACCGTGCTGGTGTGCATCGTCGGGCTGTTCGTGGCCCCGGCCGTGGCCGTCAGGGCCGACCGGCGCTCCAGCCGCGCCGTGCTGGAGAGCAAGTCGGCCCTCCTGCGCTGGGTCGCGTCCGCATTGCAGTCCTGGAAGGACGTGCGGGGGAACGGCCTCAGCGCGCGGGTGGTCGAGCAGGCGGGACGCCTCTCCGGCGCCATGGTCCGGGCCGCACGTCGCGCGGCGTGGGCCGAAGGGTCCGGGCTGGCGCTCAGCGTGGCGGCGTGCGCCGCGGGGGCGGCCGCCGTCGTCGTGCAGTCGGTGGCGCTCGGGACCGGGCAGGAACTGGCGGAACGGACCGCGGTCGTCGCCTTCATGCTGCTGGCGCTGCAGGAGCCGTTCCAGGCGCATCTCTCCGCGAGCCGCCTCAAGCCTGCGCTCCGTCGCCTCGAGGAACGCCTCACGGCGGCCACCGCTCCGGAACCGGTGCGGGAGTCGCGGGGGACCCGGGTCGTGGAGCCAGCCGCGACCCCCAGCGGGCTGTCCTTCGAGGACCTGTCCGTCGCGTGGCCGGACTCGGGCAAGGTCTTCACCGGGCTCAGCGGCGCTGCCGCGCCGGGCCGGGCCCTGGGGATCTCCGGACCGTCGGGCAGCGGCAAATCGACGCTGCTCGCTGCGCTGCTGGGCTTCCTGCCACCCCGTGAGGGGACGATCACCGTGCACGGCCGCATCGCGTGGTGCCCCCAGGAATCGCACGTGTTCGATTCGACGGTCCGCGGCAACCTGGCCCTGGCCCGCGCACGGGCGGATTCCGCTGGAGAGGATGCGCTGTGGGAGAGCCTCGAACGTGTGGGGCTCGCCGACGCGGTCCGGAGCATGCCGGATGGTCTCGACACGCGCATCGGGCCGGGCGGCAGCTTCTTGTCCGGAGGCCAGCGGCAGCGTCTTGCCGTCGCAAGGACTCTCCTGGCCGGGGCGAACGTGCTGCTGCTCGATGAGCCGACGGCCCATCTGGACGCGGAGGCGGCGGATGCGCTCCTGAACGACCTCGTCACCTCGCTGGAGGGGGAGACCCTGGTGGTCGTCTCACACCGGGACGAGGACCTCGCCCGCGTCCCCGGGCGGCTGGACCTCGGGGACCGCGAACCCGTGGGAGGACCCCCGCACGCCCGATGAGCCGGGGCGCCGAGCCGTCACGGCGCCTAGCGATAGGCTGGCGCCATGACTGAGGAATTCGGGGGACTCCTGGTCCGGGCACCGCTGCGGACCGACATTCCGGCCTGGGCGGAGCTCGTGGCGCGGATCGCCGAGGCGGAGCGGCACACGTGGTTCGAGAAGGCCGAGGACCTTGAGACGTTCTTCGAGCTGCACGACGCGGGCTCGGACGCCATCCTGGCCTTCGACGACGACGGCGTGCCCCGCGCCCACGGTCGCATCACCGCCGTGGGGGACGGCGCCGTCGTGCGCACCGAAGGCGGCGTGGACCCCGCCTGGCTGCGGCGTGGCATCGGGAGGGGTGTTCTCCACTGGCAGCAGGACCGGGCCGGGCGCCTCGCCGCCGACCGCGGGCTGCCGGGCATGGCGCTCCGGGCCCAGCACGAGGACCAGGTGAAGGGCCCGGCGAGGCTGCTCGAGTCGGAGGGCTTCGGGATCGTGCGGTGGTTCAACGAGATGCACCGAGGCTTGGACGAACTGCCTCCGGCCCGTCCGATTGCGCCGGGCTACGAGCTCCTGGACTGGACGCCGGACCTGGACGAGGCGACTCGTCTGCTGCACAACCTCGCCTTCGCGGGGCACTGGGGCAGCGCACCCCGGACAGAGGAGTCCTGGGCACGACGCGTGGGCAATCCCGAAGTCCGGAGGGCATGGAGCTTCGTGGTGCGCGAGACGTCCACCGGGCTGCCCGTGGCGTACCACCTCGGCAGCCATGACCCGGAGATCGAACGGCTCCACGGCCGGGTGGAAGGGTACACCGAACTGGTCGGCGTACACCCCGACCACCGGGGCCGAGGACTCGCCCGGCATCTGCTGGAGGAAGCGCTGCGGCGCTACGCGGCGGACGGCATGACCACGGCGGCACTCGACATGGACTCGGGCAACGGCACCGGTGCCCTGGCGCTGTACGAGGGCCTCGGCTACCGCGTGGTGAACCGGGCCCCCGTCTGGGAGAAGCTGATCCCCGCTACGCCGTGACGTCGTGCAGGTGGTGGACCACGTCGTGGAGGAAGTAGCTGGAGAGCGAGGCCACCGTGAACTGTGAGCCGTTGCTGCGCAGCCCGCGGTGACCGAGCAGCTGGCCGGGCGCCTCCTCGAACGCCCGGGCGGTGAGTTCCGTCTCCTCGGCGATCTGATGCGCGACGCGCCGGGGGCTCTCCTGGCGGTACTCCTTCGCCACGGCGGTGGCGTCCTGATCCCAGTTGGCGAATTCCACGCCGTCACGGCCGAGCATGAGATGCAGTCGCTCCCGGAACAGCTCCAGCACGTCCCGCACATGGGCGGCGTACTCGAGAGGCGACCAGGTGGACTCGTCCGGACGGACCGTGACGTCGGGGCGGGCCAGCACGGCCTCCCAGCGGGCCGGATGGGTCCGGATCTCCCGTGCCACGTCCGCGGGCGTGATGTCTGCGGGATCGAAGCCGCATTCGGGGCAGATCCTCTCGATCACCCAGGTCCAGTCCTTCACATCCGGTTCAATCGCCATGGGTCCAGCATAGTCAGCAGGTCGTGAAAGGGCCGACCCGCCGGCCTGGGCGGAGACCGGTGGTCTCAGCCCAGGCTCGGTCCGATCAGATCCACGGACTGGCTCAGGGGCACTCCCGAACCGTCGCGGCGGCCGTGTTCCTGCGGCAGGGACCGCGCCACGCCCGCGGCACTGGACGCCCGGGCGGGACCGTGACCGGCCCAGGCCAGGAGAAGCCGGTCCTCGCCCTTCAGGAACCGGTGTGCCCGGACGCCGCCCGTCGCACGCCCCTTGACCGGGAACTCCGAGAACTCAGTCACCTTCGCGGCGCCCGGGTTGGTGCCCGGCAGCGCGTCGGACGATCCGGCGATGGTGACCACGACGGCGGAGGGATCGCCCGCGGCGACGACGCCGAAGAAGATCGCCTCGTCGTCGTCGGCCAGCTTGATGCCGGCCATGCCGCCCGCGAGACGGCCCTGCGGCCGCACCGCGGTGGCGCCCATCCGGAGCAGCTGGCTGGACCGCGAGACGAAGACCAGCTCGGAGTCATCCGGCGCGGGGGCGATCGCGAGCACACGGTCCTTGTCCTTGAGGGTGATCGCCTCCCAGTCCTCGCGGTTGAGCGGGTAGTCCGGCTGCAGGCGCTTCACCACGCCCTGTGCGGTGCCGAGCGCGACGACCTCGTTGAGGGGGACGATGCCGATGACGCTTTCGCCCTTGGGCAGGGGCAGGAACTCCTTGACCGGCACGCTCGTCGCGAGGTTCGGCGCCCCGCCCGGCATGGGGACGACGGGCAGGTCCATGGCCTGGATCCGCAGCATCCGGCCCCGGTCGGTCACCGCGCCCAGCTCACTGCGGGCGGTGGTGCGGACGGTGGAGACGAAGACGTCGTGCTTGGCGCGGTTGCCCGGATCCGCCAGTGGCTCGGCCGAGTCCGTGCGGGCGACGACGCCGGAGGCGCTGAGGACCACCCAGCAGGGCTCGTCCGCGATCTCCAGGGGCAGCTGCTGGGCCGCGGCTTTCTTGCCCGCGGGCGCGGCGAGGGCCTTGACCGGGACGTCCTCCTTGTCCAGGAGGACCGTGCGACGGGGAGTGCCGTACTGCTCGGCGACCTCGGCCAGTTCGGCGGAGACCACCTCGCGCAGGCGGGCGTCCGAGGCGAGGATCTCCTCGAGTTCGGCGATCTGCCGGCGGAGTTCGTCCCGCTCCTTCTCCAGCTCGATCAGCGAGTACTTGGTCAGCTGACGCAGCCGCAGTTCCAGGATGTAGTTGGCCTGAGCCTCGGAGAGGTCGTAGATGGACATGAGCCGCTCACGGGCCACGGCGGCCTCGTCGCTGGAGCGGATGATCTGGATGACCTCGTCGATGTCGACGATCGCGATCAGCAGGCCTTCCACGAGGTGCAGACGGTCCTGTTTCTTGCCGAGCCGGAAGGCGGTGCGGCGGCGGACGACGTCGAGGCGGTGGCCCAGGTAGACGTGCAGGAGCTCCATCAGGCCGAGCGTGCGCGGCTGACCGTCCACCAGCGTGACGTTGTTGATGCCGAAGGAGTCCTCCAGGGGCGTCAGGCGGTACAGCTGCTGCAGGACGGCCTGCGGGTTGAAGCCGTTCTTGAGCTCGATGACGAGCCGCAGCCCGTTCTGGCGGTCCGTGAGGTCCACCAGGTCGCTGATGCCGGCCAGCTTCTTGGCGTTGACCGCGTCCTTGATCTTCTCGATGACCTTCTCGGGGCCCACCATGTACGGGAGCTCGGTGACCACGAGGCCGGTCCGCCGTGCGGAGAGCTGCTCCACGGTGACTTTGGCGCGGGTCTTGAAGCTGCCGCGGCCGGTGGCGTAGGCGTCCCGGATGCCGTCCAGGCCCACGATCCGTCCGCCGCCGGGCAGATCCGGGCCCGGGATGAAGCCCATGATGGTCTCCAGAGTGGCGTCCGGGTGGTCGAGGAGGTGCCGGGCGCCTGCGATGACCTCGCCCAGATTGTGGGGGGCCATGTTGGTGGCCATGCCCACGGCGATGCCGGAGGCGCCGTTGACCAGAAGGTTCGGGAAGGCCGCCGGCAGCACCTCGGGCTGGGTGAGCTGGTTGTCGTAGTTCGGGACGAAGTCGACGACGTCTTCGTCCAGATTCCCGGTCAGCGCCATGGCGGACGGCGCCAGACGCGCTTCGGTGTAACGCGGGGCGGCGGGGCCGTCGTCGAGCGAGCCGAAGTTGCCGTGGCCGTCGATGAGCGGCAGGCGCAGGGAGAAGTCCTGGGCCATGCGGACCATGGCGTCATAGATGGCGGTGTCACCGTGCGGGTGAAGCTTGCCCATGACCTCGCCGACCACGCGGGCGCTCTTGACGTGGCCCTTGTCCGGCCGGAGGCCCATGTCGCTCATCATGTAGAGGATGCGCCGCTGCACGGGCTTCATGCCGTCCCGGGCGTCCGGGAGGGCACGGGAGTAGATCACCGAATAGGCGTACTCGAGGAAGGACGTCTCCATCTCCGTGGTGACGTCGATCTCGACGATGTTCTCAGTGAACGGCTCTAGGGGCTGGGCTCCCCGGCTAGTGGTGCGTCGCGCCATGGATTTACGAATGACCTCGTGGTGTGCTGCGGCGCGCCCCGGTGGCGCGACGACTACTCTAAAGCTTATGGCGCGCGCGGCTGAACTTGCTGGATATCCGGACTACTGGGAGGCCGATGTCGTGCTGCGGGACGGAGGCACCGGTCACATCCGGCCCATCGCCCCGTCCGACGCCGAGGCGGTGCAGGCCTTCCACCAGGCCCAGTCACAGTCCTCCATCTATCTGCGCTTCTTCAGCTACAAGGCCAAGCTCAGCCGCATGGAGCTCAAGCGCTTCACCGAGGTGGACCACCGGGACCGCGTCGCCCTCGTGATCACGATCGCCGGGGAGATCGTCGGCATCGCCCGGTACGACCGGCTGGACGGCACCCGCGAAGCGGAGGTCGCCTTCAACATCTCGGACCGGCACCAGGGCCGGGGGCTCGGCTCGATCCTCCTGGAACATCTCGCCGCGGCGGCCCTGGAGAACGGCATCCGGCGGTTCACGGCGGAGGTCCTTCCGGAGAACCGGAAGATGCTCAGCGTGTTCGCCGACGCCGGGTACGAGGTGCAGCGTCAGCTCGAGGACGGCGTGATCCTGGTCGGTTTCGACATCGACCCCACCGTGAAATCCCGCGCCGTGATGGAGTCCCGCGAGCATCGCGCGGAGGCCCGCAGCGTCCAGGAACTCCTGGCGCCGGCTTCGGTGGCGGTGATCGGCGCGAGCCGCCACTGGGGCAAGATCGGCCACGAGATCATGCACCATCTGCTCGAGGGCGGGTTCACCGGGACCGTCTACGCCGTCAATCCCTCCGCGCTCGAGGTGGGCGGCGGGCTGAGCTACGGCAGCATCACCGAGGTGCCGGGGCCCGTGGACCTGGCCGTCATCGCGGTGCCGTACGACGAGGTGCCCGGTGTCGTGGCCGAGTGCGGCGCCGCCGGCGTGCGGGGTGTGCTGATCATCACCGCCGGCTTCGCGGACGACGGCGAGCGGGGCCTCGCGCGCCAGAACGAGATCGTGCGCCAAGCCCGGGCCGCCGGCATGCGTGTGATCGGTCCGGCGTCCCTGGGGCTCATCAACAGCGATCCCGCCGTCGCCCTGAACGTCTCGATGGCGCCGGGCATGCCGGCGCCGGGCGGGCTCGGGCTGTTCAGCCAGTCCGCCGCCGTCGGGATCTCGCTCTACGCCACGGCTCAGCGGCGCGCGGTCGGCATCTCCAGCTTCGTCTCCGCGGGCAACCGCGCCGACGTCTCCGGCAACGACGTCATGCAGTACTGGGAGGACGACTCCCGCACACGCGCCGTGGGGCTGTTCCTGGAGTCGTTCGGCAATCCCCGCAAGTTCTCGCGGATCGCGCGCCGCCTGGCCCGGAGCAAACCGGTGATCGTGGCGAAGCCGGAGACCATCGGCCTCCGCCTGCCACCCGGCCATGCGGTCCGCACCACGCAGGCGCCCGCCCGGGCGCTGGACGCCATGCTGCGGCAGGCCGGGGTCATCCGGGTCGGGACCATGGAGGAGCTACTGGATGTCGCCCAGCTGGTCGAGGCTCAGCCCCTGCCCCGCGGCGGCCGCGTGGGGATCCTCTCCAATTCGCTGAACCTTGCCAGGATCGTCGCCGACACCGCGGAAGGCCACGGTCTGGTGATCGGAACCGTGCAGGGCGCCCTCTCACTCGACGGCGGGCAGTCCGTGGCGCTGGCCCGGCTGCGGCGCGAGATCGCCGCCCTCCAGGACGACGCCGGGGTGGACAGCATCGTGGTGACGGTGCTGCCGTCGCTCGGGCTCGAGCATGACGCGCTGGTGGACTGTCTGGCGTCCCTCGCCCGGGAGGGGGAGAAGCCCCTGGTGGCGGTCTTCCCCGGGAATTTCGATCCGGCCCAGCGGGAGAGCGGGGTGCTCGGAGGCACGTCCGACGGGCAGCGAGGCCTGCCCGCGTTCGAAAGCCCTGGCGCAGCGCTGGCCGCCGTGGCCGCCGTCGCAGGCTATGTGAGCTGGCGGGATCGGGAGCTGTCCGCCGAGTCCGCCCCGGACATGACGGGTGACCTTGCGTCCCGGGAGCCACGCGAGCGGGCCGCCGCCCTGCTCGCGGAGTGGCTGAGGCCGGTGCAGGGACCGCAGCTCGTGGCTCTCGACCAGGATCGTCTGGAGTCGCTCCTGGGCTGCTACGGGATCCAGGTCCTCCCGTCCCGGCAGTTCAGCACGGTGGCGGAGGCGCAGGAGGCGGCGGACGAGCTCGGCTGGCCCGTGGCTTTGAAGACTCTCAGCCCGGCATTGCGGCATCGCCTGGACCTCGGGGGAGTGCGCCTCAACATCCAGGACCGCGAGTCATTGGCCCGGAACGTCGAGCAGATGAAGGACGTGCTGGCGGTCTACGGCGCCACGGATCTCGAAGTGCAGTCCATGGCCGGGGTGGGTCAGGCCTGCACGCTCCGCGCGATCGAGGACCCGCTGCTCGGACCCGTGGTGGCATACGGGCTGGCCGGCGATGCGGTCAAGCTGCTGGACGACTGGGCGTACCGGGTCCCGCCGCTCAGCGAGGAGGAGGCTCGGGAATTCGTGCACGCTCCCAAGGCGGCGGTGAAGCTGACCGGCTACGAGGGCCTGCCTCCGATGGACACGTCGGCACTGGCCGACCTCCTGTTCACGGTCGCCGAGCTGAAGGACAACCACCCGGAGATCGCCCTGCTGGAGTTCACCCCGGTGCTCGTGGGCCAGCACGGGCTGACGGTGCTCTCGGCCACCGTGCACATCGCCAATGCGGCGCAGCGCACCGACAGTGCGCGGAGGGCTCTGCGCAACCAGTGAGCGAGAGCGCGCGGCGGCGAGGTCGCCGTCGCGCGGGAGATGCATTCGCGTGGACCCGCCGGCTCATGGGAAAATGGATTCCATGAGCCAGCCCAGCAGCACCTCAAAGGCACATCCCATGAGTGATCTCCGGGCCGCCGTGGACCGGGCGGGTTTCTACCCGCGACTGGTCATGGACGTCATCCAGGACGCTCTGGACGGCCAGGTCCCGCTCCAGCAGCTCGTTCACCTCGAGACACACTTCGACCGCGCCGAAGTGCGCCGTCACGTCACCGCCCTCGTGCTCACCCACGACGTCCTGGTGGTCGTCCATGTGGACGACCACCAGCTCGATGACAAGGGGGAGCAGGTCATGGCGCAGGTCTCCACCGAGACGGTGCCGCTGCACCAGATCCGCAGCGTGGTGCTCGGCTTCGTGTACGCCCAGCCTCAGGAGTACAGCGGCAAGGAACAGCCGCGCGAGCTGACCCTGTCCATCGCGTGGTCCGGTGGACGCCGCCTCGACCTGATGCCCGCCACGTGCGGCGATCCGCAGTGCGAGGCCGACCACGGCCTCAATGGCACCAGCAGCGCCGAGGACATCGTGCTGCGCGTGAGCGCCGAGGCGGACGGCCCCAAGTCGCTCAAGCAGGCCCGCCAGTTCGCCCATTCGCTGCGTTCCGCGAGCACCGGCCAGCGCGTCGGGGACCTCCCCGAGACTCAGACGGCCCCCGCTCCGCGCGGCGAGGCGGCCCCACACGCGCCCGTCCGGAAGCCGGCCCGCGGCCTCGCGGCGCTCTCCGGCCGCCTCGGTTCCCGCAGCAGCCACCGCCAGTGACGGACGCGACGACGACGGCGCCGCCCCAGGTCCCGGCGTACGGCCGCCGCAGCATCGCCGACCTTCTCAGCAGCGCGGCTTCCGCCGCCGGCGCCGCAGGACTGCCCAACGCGCTGAAGATCCCGGCGGCGAGCCGCGTCTGCCTCGTCCTGGTGGACGGGATGGGTGCCCAGGTGCTCAAGCGGTATGCGGCCCACGTGCCGTTCATGAGGTCGCTGGTCCAGGCCGGCGGCTCCGGGCTCCCCGTGCGCCTCGACGCGGCTTTCCCCACCACGACGGCCAGCTCCCTCGCCAGCCTCGGCACGGGTGCGGCTCCCGGGCAGCACGGCATGGTCGGTTATGACGTGCTGGACCCGGATCAGGGCAAGGTCGTCAACCAGCTCGGCAACTGGGACGCCGGGGTGGATCCCGCCCGCTGGCAGCCGTTGCCGACCGTCTTCGAGCTGGCATCCGCCCAGGTCCCGGTGCACACGGTCAGCATTCCGCGCTTCGCGTCCTCGTCCATGACCCATGCCGCGCTGCGCGGGACGGAGTTCCACGGCTCCGGGACTCTGGCCGGC
Source organism: Arthrobacter sp. RCC_34 (assembly GCF_041360795.1). NCBI lineage: Bacteria > Bacillati > Actinomycetota > Actinomycetes > Micrococcales > Micrococcaceae > Arthrobacter > Arthrobacter sp. RCC_34. Next base: position 1,270,183 of record NZ_JBFUPW010000001.1, read on the forward strand.
CGGATCGGCGCGGCCGTGGACATCCTCCAGAAGCCGGGCCTGGTGTACTTCTACCTCAATGACGTGGACAAAGCCGGCCACAAGTACGGCGTGGACTCCCCGGAGTTCCTGGCTGCACTCGAGGAGGTGGACTTCACCCTCCGTCAGCTGGCGGCCCGGCTTCCGCAGGACACCCGCGTGCTGGTCTCGGCGGACCACGGCATGGTGGATGTCCCGAGGAGCGGCCGCGTCGACTTCTCGGCCTTCCCGGAGCTCATCGACGGTGTCCGGCACACCGCCGGCGAGCCACGGATGCTGCATCTGCACCTGGAGGAGGGTGGGGATCCCGCCCTCCTGCGGCGGGCGTGGGAATCACGCTTCGGCGACCGGATCTGGGTGCTGGAGAAGGACCAGGCGATCCGCGACGGCTATTTCGGGGCGGTCCGTGACGAAGTGCTGCCGAGGATCGGCGACGTGCTGATCCTGGCTCGCGAAGAGGTCGCGTTCTTCGATCTCCGCAGGGTCAGGCCGGAGGCCATGGAGATGATCGGTCAGCATGGCTCGCTGACCAGGGCAGAACGTGAAGTGCCGCTGCTCAGTTTCCTGGCGAACGGGCCCAAGGCCGGAAGCCGCGGCGGGACGGGCCGACGCCGGTCCTGACAGGCCTGGGCCGGATGAACCGTCGCGGCCGGCGGTGACCAGCCGCGTCACCGTCTGCTGTCAGTTGTCGCCCTTGGTGCCGAAGACGATCTCATCCCAGCTGGGCACGCTGCGCCTCTTGGCCGGCTTCTCCGGGGACTTGTTCTCCGAGTCGGCGGAGTCGTCCTTCGCAGAACGCGACCCCTTCTGGGACTCGTCGTCGCGGCGGGCGTCCTCTTCGCGCTGACGGCGCTCGGCCTCGGCGCGTGCGAAGTCCTCGGGATCCTTGTGGAAGCTCGCACCACGCAGCACGGAACGCTGCCGCAGAGGGGAGCGTTCGCCTGCTTCGGCCTCCTCCTCGGTGGCGTTGGCGAAGATCTCGTCAGCGAGGCTCGGGCCGCCCTTACGGCCTCCGCGCTCCGCCGGCGGCACCACGCGGATCTCGCGGGTGTGAGTGCTCACACCGTCGGACAGGGAGATGCCGTCGTCCTCGTGCTCCTCCTCTTCGGGCAGGGCCAGGCGCAGCCGGGGGACCTCCGCAGCCGGGGTGTCGTCCTCCTCTTCGTCCACCTCGGAGGGGCGGGGGTGAGCCGCGGGCACGCCCTGCGAGAGCAGGAGTGCGAGGGTGTCGTCACTGTCCTCGTCGACCCCGAGGCGCTGACCGCGCCGGGAGTTCAGGAGGTCGACCAGGCTCTCGGAGTCGCTCAGGAGGTCGTCGGACGCGGGCTGCTCGACCGCGTCGGCCTCCACGTCGAAGGGGTGGTCGCGCACGGCCGAGAGGCGGCGGCTGCCCCACGGGCTGTCCACATGGAGCGGAAGGGGTTCGAGCTCACTGAGGTGCTGCGCCCAGCGGTTGGCGTTCTGCAGCGTCTTGGTCAGCGGGGAGTAGGTCCAGCGGGCCGGCGGTTCCTCACCGAGCTGACCGCCGAGCGATTCGGGGATGTCGAAGTCCGCCGTGACCTCCCAGAGGCCGTGGGCCACCTTCTTGGAGTCCCAGCTCAGGCCGTCGACGGGGACGCCGAGCTGCTTGAGGCGGTGCTCGACCATTTCGCCCAGGAACGCCCGGTCCTGACCGAAGGCACTGCGGTAGCCCTCGCCGTCGTCCAGGTGTCCCGGAACCTCGACGCCGCGCGCCTGATCGGCCACGTGGGCGCGTTCGGCCAGCACGGGGCCCTCGTAGCGTTCCACGCTGGCAAGGGGCAGGCCGGATTCCTCGGCGACCTCGGCCGCAGTGGCGCCGGCCCGGATGCGGGCCTGGATGTCGCGCGGGCTGAGAGCGGAAGCGGAACCGCCCCGGGCACTGGGCCGGGCGGCCGCCCGGGCGATGGCGCGGCGCAGCGCCTCATCGAGAGGAAGCTCGTAGCGTTCTCCACTGGAGTCGCTGAGCAAGAGGCGATCACCGTCGTCGTGAACTCCGAGAAGCCGCAGCTCCTGCATCCTGTACCTCCATGTGTGCGTTGCCGTCAATCGAAACTCTGCCATCTCCGGGGCGGCATCGCGGTCAGCTTCGAGGGCGTGCCGCGAAATTTCCCCCGTATTGACTGGCTTTAAGGCCGGATCTCCGCCAGAATCGGGCGCGGGCTCCGGCTCGGGCACAAAATCCGCTCTCTCGACGTTGACGCTGTAGTTCCTGGCCACTCGAGGGTGGCTTCCCGATTTCTCATAAGGGGGAAACAACACCACATGGCCACCGATTACGATGCGCCCCGCAAGACCGAGGAAGACCGGGCGAACGAGTCCCTGGAAGCCTTGAAGACCACGCACCGTGCTGACGGCACCTCTGCCGTGGTGGACGAGGATGAGGCGGACCTCGCCGATTCCTTCGAATTGCCCGGGGCGGATCTGTCCCACGAAGAGCTCCAAGTGATCGTCCTTCCGGAGCAGTCGGACGAGTTCACCTGCGCCTCCTGTTTCCTGGTGCGGCATCGCTCCCAGATCGCCCGTGAACAGGGCGGTCTGGCGTACTGCGTCGACTGCGAAGGCTGAGACACGGCGCGTCCGGCACGACGGCACCCGGCAGCCGGGCGCCACGGTTCACCCACGGCGAAGGGCCGGTGCAGTTGCACCGGCCCTTCGCCGTCAATGGGGGATGTGCGGCCGACCGTACGGGGTCGTGCCGGTCTCAGGAGGTCAGTGCCGCCACGAGCTGCTGGGGCCGCCGGGTGGAGACGAGCCAGTACGGGGTTTCGTCCTCGGGATCGGTGATCTCGACGCGGACCACCGGGTCCACCCAGCCGCGGATGCAGAGGAAGGCGAGGCCGTTGAGCCGCGGACCGCGCTCCTGGAAGGCCTCGTCGTGACTGAACGCCTGCACCTCGCCGAGGAAGGCGCGGTCGATGACGGCCTTGCCGGCACGGAATTCCGTGGCGGTGACTTCGATGCGGGGGGTGTTCGCGTACAGCGCACCGCCCACGAGGAGGAAGATCACGATGGCGGCGGCGACGCCGTATCCGATCCCGATCGGCGCGAGCACCAGGATTCCGGCGAGGGACAGGACCGCCACGATGATCCAGGCGCCGAGCCCGGGCCAGAGCCGCTCGCTGAAGAGCGCAGGGGTGGTGGAGGCGTCCGAAGGCATGGCCGGACCGGTGTTCGTGGAGGGCATGACACTAGCTTGGCACCTTTCCCTGGGCATTTCATCTCGGCCCGGGCTCTCACGAGGGGCCGCCCGCGGGTGCTCAGCACCCCTCCCAGGGGCCGGGGACGGGGCCGGCGGGTTCAGCGGGAGGCCGGACGGCCGTACTAGGCTTGAGCGCGTGACTGAACCCCAACCGCACACCCTTGATGTTGAACTCCGCATGCTCGACGACGGCCTGGAGCCGCCGTCGTACGCCCAGCCGGGCGACGCGGGAGCCGATCTGCGGGCCCGGGTCGACGTGCACCTGGAACCGGGGGAGCGGCGCCTGGTTCCGACCGGAGTCTCCATCGCCCTGCCCTTCGGCTACGTCGCCCTGATCCACCCCCGTTCCGGCCTGGCCACCAAGCAGGGGCTGAGCATCGTCAACGCTCCCGGCACGGTGGACGCGGGTTACCGTGGGGAGATCGCCGTCACCCTGATCAACACGGACCGCGAGCAGGCGATCGATCTGCGCCGCGGCGATAGAATCGCACAGATGGTGATTCAGCGCGTGGAGCACGCCCGTTTCGTCGCCGTGAGTGAACTGCCGGACTCGGTCCGCGGCGCTGGCGGTTTCGGATCGACCGGCGGCTTCGCCGGCTCACACGCCTGAACGCACCCCACAACCACGGCACCACGGCGCCCTTGACACGAAGCCACTGAGGAGAATCCCGCATGCTATTCGGCAGGTCCCGCAAATCCCAGCGTGAATCCGACGAAGTCCTCACCCCCAGTGAGTCCGTGATCGAGGAGCAGGACACCGAAGGCCGCTCGACCAGCGGCCCCTTCGACGTCCACGAGATCGAGGACCGCGAGGAATACCTCGACCTCGGCGCGATCCTGGTCTCGCCCCGGCCCGGCCTCGAGCTCCGCCTCGAAGTCGAGGAATCCAGCCAGCGGGTCATCGCGGTGTCGCTGGACATCGGCGATTCCTCCGTCCAGGTCCAGGCGTTCGCCGCGCCCCGTTCCGAAGGCCTCTGGCCCGAGATCCGCGAGCAGATCGCGGAGTCGGTGCGCAGCCAGGGCGGCCAGATCGACGAGCTGGAAGGCACTCTCGGCGCCGAGCTGATCGCCAGCGTTCCCGCCGAAGCCCCGGACGGCACGGCCGGTTACCGGGTGGCCCGCTTCGTGGGCGTCGACGGCCCGCGCTGGTTCCTGCGCGGCGTCTTCAGCGGTCCCGCGGCCATCCAGCGGGAGGCCGCCACGGAACTGGAGGAGCTCTTCCGGGCCCTCGTGGTGGTGCGTGGCGACAGCCCCATGCCGCCGCGCGAGCTGCTGCCGCTGACCATGCCGAAGGCCTCCGCGGAGGCCCCGCAGGCTGAGGACGGCAGGCCGTCCTTCCAGGCTCCCGAACGAGGGCCCGAGATCACCGAGATCGGCTGATTCCCATGGCGGAACCGAACATCCCCGGCCACGGACCGGTCGCCCGGCTCCGTGGCGAGTGGGTGGGCCGGATCTCCTCAGTCACCCTTGAGCCCAAGGGCAGCAAGCCGCGCTTCACGGCGCGTCTGGGGGAAGTGAGCGGACCTGAACTGCCGGTTCCCGCGGGGGACCGCTCGGTGGCGGACATCCGCCTGCTGTGGCTGGGGCGCCGCTCCGTCGGCGGCATCGAACCCGGCTCCACGCTCCGGGTCAGGGGCATGCTCACGTCCCGGAGCGGCCTGGCCACGATCATCAACCCCGGCTACGAGATCATCTCGGCCGGCGAACACTGAGGCATGCACTCCGACGGTCCAGACCGCACCGGTCGGGATCCGCACGGCGTCTGGAAAGGCCAGCACCCCATGACCACTGATGACCGGAACACCGTGGAGCCCGGCGCCGCCGCGCCCGCCACCCCGGCAGGCGGCGCCGCAAGCCCGGACCCCGGGAACACCGGCCCCGACAAGCAGGACCTGGCCAGGAGCGTCGCCGCCGCTGCCGGCGTCCATCACCATGAGGACGGCCGGGTCGATCTGCTCCGTACGGCCGGGGGCTGGCAGGGGATCTGCGAGAGCATCCTGCCGGGCCTGGTGTTCCTGGTCCTGTACACCGTCACGGAATCCCTCGGCTGGGGTCTGGGCGTGGCCCTGGCTGTGAGCGCGGTCTTCGCGGCTCTCCGTCTGATCCAGAAGCAGAAGCTCACCATGGCGCTGGCCGGTGTGGTGGGTGTCGCGATCTCCGCTTGGGTCGCGCAGAGCACGGGCAAGGCCTCCGACTTCTACGTGCCCGGCTTCTTCACGAACGGCGGCTACCTCCTGGCGCTCGTGATCTCCATCATCGTGAAGTGGCCGCTGGCCGGCCTTCTGTTCGGCTTCCTGCGGAACGAGGGCGTGCACTGGCGCCAGGACCCGGTGCGTCTCAAGCGCTACACCCTTGCGACCTGGGTGATCATCGCGATCTTCGGCCTGCGCCTGGCGGTCCAGCTTCCGCTCTACTTCATGGGCGACGCCGGCCTCACCGCCCTCGGGACGACGCGCCTGATCATGGGGACCCCGCTGTACGTGCTGGGCCTCTGGCTCGCCTGGCTGCTCAGCAGGCCCGCGGCTCCGGTCGAGGAGCGCGCCCCGGAGGCCTGACGGCCGGCCTGTGCGAGGACGGTCCGACGACGACGGCGGGGCGCGGCGAACATTCGCCGCGCCCCGCCGTCGTCGTGTCCGGAGAGGGTGCTCCGCTCAGCCGTCGAAGCCGTCGTCGTACTGGGGAGCCGCTGCGGATTCCGGCGCGGATTCGCCCGTGTGGGCGGCCGAGAGGAGCTGGCGGAGTTCGTCCTCGGCCGCCAGGGTCGTGACGAAGAAGAGCTCGTCGCCGCCCTCGATGACGTCGTCGCGGCTCGGCGTGATGGGAGCCTGATCCCGGAGGATGGCCACGAGCGTCGCATCCTGCGGCCAGTCGATATCGCCGACCGTGGAGCCGATGAATGAGGCGTCGTGCGGCACGGTGAACTCGACCAAGGAGGAGACTCCCGTCTGGAGTGTCAGGAGCCGGACGACGTCGCCGATCTCCACGGCCTCCTCCACGAGGGCCGTCATGAGCTGTGGGGTGTTGACCGCGACATCCACGCCCCACGAGTCGTCGAACATCCACCCGTTCTTCGGGTTGTTCACACGGCCCACGGTCCGGCCCACGCCGAATTCGGTCTTGGCCAGCAGGGACACCACGAGGTTCACCTTGTCATCGCCCGAGGCGGAGACCACCACGTCGGCGTCGTCCAGGCGAGCTTCCTTCAGCACACTGAGCTCGCAGGCGTCCCCCACCAGCCAGTGTGCGCCGCGCAGCCCACTGCGGCCGATCACTTCGGGCTTGAGGTCGATCAGCAGGACGTCATGCTGGTGGCCCAGGAGTTCCCGGGCGATGGAGCTTCCGACGCTTCCCGCGCCGACGATCACGACTTTCACTCTGCTTCCTTCACGGGTGCCTTGGAGAGGATCCGGGTCACGGCGTCGAGCCGCTTGACGGGGACGATGGCGTGCAGGCTGTCGCCTTCCTGGAAGCGCGAGTCGGCGTGCACCATGGCGCCTTCACCGAAGCGGGTCAGGTACGCCACGCGGATGTCCGCGGCCTCTTCGAGCTCGGTCAGAGGACGGCCCTCCCAGCCGTGGTCCACGGCGAGCTCGGTCAGGACCAGGCGTCCGGACGGTTCGCGGAAGTCACCGGTGATGGACTGCTCCGGCAGGATCCTGCGCAGCACCTGATCGGCGCTCCACTTCACGGCGGCCACCGTGGGGATGCCGAGCCGCTGGTAGATCTCGGCGCGTCCGGGGTCGTAGATCCGCGCCACCACGTGGGGGACGTGGAAGGTCTCGCGGGCCACGCGGGTGGCCAGGATGTTGGAGTTGTCACCGCTGGAGACGGCGGCGAAGGCATAGGCCTCCTCGACCCCGGCGTGGCGCAGGGTGTCGCGGTCGAAGCCGACGCCGGTCACCTTGCGGCCCTGGAAGCCGTTGCGCAGGCGGCGGAAGGCCCGCTCGTCCTGGTCGATGATGGCCACGCTGTGGCCGGAGTCCTCCAGCGTGTGGGCCAGGGTCGCGCCCACACGGCCACAGCCCATGATGACGAAATGCGCCACGAACCATTCCTTCAATTCTGCGGATGGCGGGTGCGCATCCGTACGGATCAGAACACCACTGTATCCGGGGCGGGGCGTCATCCGTGCCGAGAAGGCCGGGAGATTTCCGCCCGTCATGACACAGGGGCACCGCGCAGACTACCGTAGTCAGGTGCTGTCACTTCTGAATGCGGTCAAGCGGGTGATCGTCGGCCGGCCGTTCCGTAACGACCGACTGGCCCACACCCTGCTGCCCAAGCGCATCGCATTGCCGGTTTTCGCCTCGGACGCCTTGTCCTCCGTGGCGTACGCCCCCGATGAGATCCTCCTGACCCTCGCCCTGGCCGGGGTCTCCGCCGTCGCGCTGTCCCCGTGGGTCGGGCTGGCGGTCGCCGTCGTCCTGCTGACCGTGGTGGCGTCCTACCGCCAGAACGTGCACGCCTACCCCTCGGGCGGTGGCGACTACGAGATCGCGAACGTGAACCTCGGCAAGTTCGCAGGTCTGACCGTCGCGTCGGCGCTCCTGGTGGATTACGTCCTCACGGTGGCCGTGTCAATGTCCTCGGCCGCCAATTACCTGGCCACGGCCGTGCCGTCCCTGCACGGGAGCCAGGCATTGATCGCGACGCTCGGCGTCGTGGTGCTGGCGCTGATCAATCTGCGCGGCATCAAGGAGGCCGGCTCGGTCTTCGCCCTGCCCACCTACATCTTCATGGCGGCCATCATCGGCATGTCGCTCGTGGGCGCCATCCAGGCCGCCACGGGCACGCTGGGACTGGCCGAGTCCGCAGCGTTCGAGATCGTCCCCGAGAGCCACTTCGACCAAGGCCTGGTCGGCCTGGCGGGGGCGTTCCTGCTGCTCCGGGCCTTCTCCTCGGGCGCCGCCGCCCTGACCGGTGTGGAGGCGATCAGCAACGGCGTCCCCAACTTCCAGAAGCCCAAGAGCAAGAACGCGGCCACCACGCTGCTCCTGCTCGGTGTCATCGCAACGACCATGCTCGCCGGCATCCTCTTCCTCGCCAACGCCACCAAGGTCCACATCGTGCTGGACCCCGCCACGGAGTTCCTGAAGGACGGCAAGCCGCTTCCCGAGGGATACATCCAGAACCCGGCGATCAGCCAGATCGCGCAGACCGTGTTCGGCGCGGGTTCCATCCCGTTCTACGTCATCGTGGCAGCCACCGGCGTCATCCTGGTGTTCGCGTCCAACACGGCGTTCAACGGCTTCCCGGTGCTCGGCTCGATCCTCGCGCAGGACGGCTACCTGCCGCGCCAGCTCAAGACCCGTGGCGACCGCCTCGCCTACAGCAACGGCGTGCTGGCCCTCGCCGCAGGCGCGCTGGTCCTCATCCTGGCGTTCAACGCCGACGTCACGAAGCTGATCCAGCTCTACATCGTGGGCGTGTTCATCTCGTTCACGGCAAGCCAGCTCGGCATGGTCCGGCACTGGGGCCGCGAGCTGAAGAAGGTCCGGGACAAGGCCACCCGGCTCCGGCTCATGAAGTCCCGCACCATCAACATGCTCGGCTTCGGCATGACCGCGCTCGTGCTGACCATCGTGCTCATCACCAAGTTCGAACAGGGCGCCTGGATCGCCCTGCTCGCCATGCTCGTGCTGTTCCTCATCATGTGGAGCATCCGGGCGCACTACGACAACGTCGCCAAGGAACTCGCCGTCGACGAGGATTCCGCGCCCCGGGCGCTGCCGTCCCGGGTGCACGCGGTCCTGCTGGTCTCGCACGTCCGGAAGCCGGTGCTGCGCGCCCTCGCGTACGCGCGCGCCTCCCGTCCGTGGAAGCTCGACGCCGTGATCGTGGACATCAGCCCCGAGGAGACGGCCCGCACGGTCGAGGACTGGGAGAAGCTCGACATCCCGGTCCCGCTGACGGTCCTGGCCAGCCCCTACCGCGAAACGGTCACGCCGATCCTCGACTACATCAAGAACATGCGGAAGGACTCTCCGCGCGATCTGATCGTGGTCTACATCCCCGAATACGTGGTCGGCAAGTGGTGGGAGCAGCTGGTGCACAACCAGACCGCTCTGCGCATCAAGACCCGTCTGCACTTCGAACCCGGAGTCATGGTGGCCAGTGTGCCGTGGCAGCTCAAATCGTCCAAGGAAGCCCAGCAATTGCAGGAACTCAGGTGAATCCACACTCCGCAGAGCAGACCGTCACTCTCACCCTGGGGCCCGTTGCCCACGGTGGCCACACGGTGGCCCGCCACGACTCGCGCGTGGTGTTCGTCCGCCACGGTCTGCCCGGGGAGCAGGTGCGGGTCCGCCTGACCGAGTCCGCCCCGGAGGCCCGTTTCTGGCGCGGGGACGTCGTCGAGGTCCTGGAGCCCTCGCCGGACCGTCAGGAGCATCCGTGGCGTCAGGCGTCCGCCCTTGACGCCGCGCGGACCTCCGCGCAGCCGCTGGGCGGGGCGGAGTTCGGCCACGCCACCTTGCCTGCGCAGCGGCGCCTCAAGGAGGCGGTGCTGGCGGAGCAGCTCCAGCGTCTGGCGGGTCTGGACCGGAGCACCGTGGTGGAGGCCGTGGAGGACGACGCCGGCCAGGGCCTGCACTGGCGCACCAGGATGGCGTTCGCCGTGACGGCGGACGGCCGCCTCGGCATGCACGCTCACCGCTCGGAGGAGGTGCTGCCCGTCGACTCCATGCCGCTCGCGTCCGAGGCGATCGTCGACCTCGGCTTGTGGGACCACCTCTGGAAGGGCGTCACCCGCGTCGAGGTGGCGGCACCGGCGAACGGCTCGCAGCCACTGGTGATCCTCTGGCCCGAGGAAGCGCTGGGGGAGAAGGAGCAGGGCAGAGCGCTCAATCGCGCCGTCGCGCAGATCCCGGACGGTGTTTCGGTGGCCGTGATGGACCCGGCCAGCAAGCAGCTGCTGCGCTGGCGGGGCCGCTCCTGGGTTCGGGAGAGCGTGAACGGCTTCGAGTACCGCGTGACCGGCGAAGGTTTCTGGCAGATCCACCGCCGTGCGCCGCAGACGCTCATGGACGCCGTCACCGGCTTCCTGGGTGAGGGCGGCTTCCTGCGCGAAGGCGCCTCCGTCGCCGACCTCTACGCCGGCGCGGGCCTCTTCACCGCCCCCTTGGCCGCCGCCGTCGGCGAGAGCGGCGCCGTGCTGTCGGTGGAGGGCGCCCCCGGGACCAGCCGCGACGCGCGGAAGAACTTCCACGGTCAGCGGCACGTCGAGATCGTTCAGGGCAAGGTCGAGCGCGTGCTGCGGCAGCGGCCCCGGCGGCTCGACGCCGTCGTGCTCGACCCGCCGCGCGCCGGCGCCGGCCGGACCGTGGTCCAGCAACTGGCGGAGTCGGGCCCTCGTGCCATCGCCTACGTGTCCTGCGACCCGGCGTCGTTCGCCCGCGATGTGAAGTTCTTCGAGGGCCAGGGCTGGGAGCTCGCCGGCCTGCGGGCCTTCGACCTGTACCCCCACACGCACCACCTCGAGACCGTCGGTCTGCTCTTGCCGAAAGCCTGACGTCCGGGACCATTGCGGGGTGCTGACACCGGGTGTAGCTTGACCGTGGGGCGCCATGGCGGCGCCGCGAAAGGAGCCCGTCATGGCATCGAACCTCAACCCGTATCTGAACTTCCAGGACAGCGCCCGGCAGGCCATGGAGTTCTATCAAGGTGCGCTCGGCGGTGAACTGACGCTCAACACCTTCGGTGAATTCCACGCGTCCGAGGACCCGGCCGAGGCCGACAAGATCATGCACGCGCTGCTCAAGACCCCCGCGGGCTTCACGCTGATGGCGGCGGACACGCCGAACCAGATGCAGTTCACGGGCCACGCCGGTTTCTCGGTGAGCCTCTCGGGTGATGACGCAGCGGAACTGCAGGGCTATTGGGACGCACTCTCCGAGGGCGGACAGGTGGTGATGCCGCTCGAACGGCAGATCTGGGGCGACACCTTCGGCATGGTCGTGGACCGGTTCGGCGTCACGTGGATGGTCAACATCGCCGGTCAGTGAGGAATCCGGCCGGTGGCGCGCCAGTCATGAACGGTTAGGCAGACCTAACTAGCATGCGTTCTGTGACGCGACAAAGATGAAAGTGTTGCGAGAGGAGTCCTGCTATATGAGCACTGTGGACAGCTTCGGTTCCAAGGGCGTACTGAACGTCAAAGGCACCGATTACGAAATCTTCCGGCTGAACTCTGTGGAAGGCGCGGAAAGCCTTCCCTACAGCTTGAAAGTCCTTCTGGAGAATCTGCTCCGGACCGAGGACGGTGCCAACATCACCGCCGACCATGTCCGCGCCCTGGCCGCCTGGGATCCGGCAGCCGAGCCCGACACGGAAATCCAGTTCACCCCCGCCCGCGTGATCATGCAGGACTTCACCGGCGTGCCGTGTGTGGTCGACCTGGCCACCATGCGCGAGGCCGTGAAGGATCTGGGCGGTGACCCGAAGCGCGTCAACCCGTTGGCGCCCGCCGAGATGGTCATCGACCACTCCGTGCAGATCGACGCCTTCGGCAATGCCGGGGCGCTCGAGCGGAACATGGAGATCGAATACCAGCGCAATGGGGAGCGTTACCAGTTCCTCCGCTGGGGCCAGACGGCCTTCGACGACTTCAAGGTCGTCCCGCCGGGAACCGGCATCGTGCACCAGGTCAACATCGAGTACCTGGCGCGCACCATCATGACTCGTGAGGTGGACGGCAAGCTGCGCGCTTACCCGGACACCTGCGTGGGCACCGACTCCCACACCACCATGGTCAACGGCCTGGGCATCCTGGGCTGGGGCGTCGGCGGCATCGAGGCCGAAGCGGCGATGCTCGGCCAGCCTGTCTCCATGCTCATCCCGCGCGTCGTGGGCTTCAAGCTCTCCGGCTCCATCCCGGCCGGCGCCACCGCCACCGACGTGGTGCTGACCATCACCGAGATGCTGCGCAAGCACGGCGTCGTCGGCAAGTTCGTCGAGTTCTACGGTGAAGGCGTCGCGGCCGTGCCGCTCGCCAACCGCGCCACCATCGGCAACATGAGCCCGGAGTTCGGCTCCACGGCCGCCATGTTCCCGATCGACGACGTCACCCTCGACTACCTGCGCCTCACCGGCCGCAGCGAGGAGAACGTCGCCCTGGTGGAGGCCTACACCAAGGAACAGGGCCTCTGGCACGATCCGTCCCGCGAGCTGCGCTTCTCCGAGTACCTCGAGCTGGACCTGTCCACCGTGGTTCCGTCCATCTCGGGCCCGAAGCGTCCTCAGGACCGCATCGAGCTCACGGACGCCAAGGAGCAGTTCCGCAAGGACATCCACAACTACGTCACGCTTGCCGACGGCAGCGTGGACGAGGCGCTGGACGAGTCCTTCCCGGCTTCCGACTCCCCGTCCTTCTCGCCGGACTCCCACATGACCGAGGACAATGAGGTCACCGTGGTGGCCTCCGCCGCCAACGGGGCCAACGGACGTCCGTCCAAGCCGGTCACCGTGACGACCGCCGACGGCCGCAGCTTCGAGCTGGACCATGGCGCCGTGTCGATCGCTTCGATCACCTCCTGCACCAACACCTCGAACCCGTCCGTGATGCTGGCCGCCGCTCTGCTGGCCCGCAACGCCGTGGAGAAGGGCCTCACGGCCAAGCCGTGGGTCAAGACCTCCGTCGCCCCGGGCTCGAAGGTCGTCACGGACTACTACGAGAAGTCCGGCCTGACCCCGTACCTGGAGAAGCTCGGCTTCTACATCGTCGGTTACGGCTGCGCCACCTGCATCGGCAACTCCGGTCCGCTGGAGCCGGAGATCTCCGAGGCCATCCAGGCCAACGACCTCTCCGTCACGGCCGTGCTCTCGGGCAACCGCAACTTCGAGGGCCGCATCAACCCGGACGTCAAGATGAACTACCTGGCCTCCCCGCCGCTGGTCATCGCGTACGCTCTGGCGGGCACCATGGACTTCGACTTCGACGTCGATCCCCTGGGCCAGGATGAGCAGGGTAACGATGTGTTCCTCAAGGACATCTGGCCGAACCCGGTCGAGGTCCAGCAGGTCATCGACTCCTCCATCGACGAGGGCATGTTCGCCAAGGGCTACGAAGGCGTCTTCGAGGGCGACGACCGCTGGAAGGCGCTCGACACCCCCGCCGGCGACACCTTCGCCTGGGCCGAGGACTCCACCTACGTCCGGAAGCCCCCGTACTTCGAGGGCATGAAGGCGCAGCCGGAGCCCGTCACGGACATCGAGGGCGCCCGCGTGCTGCTCAAGCTGGGCGATTCCGTCACCACGGACCACATCTCCCCGGCCGGTTCCTTCAAGTCGGACACCCCGGCGGGTCGCTACCTGCTGGAGAACGGCGTGGAGCGCAAGGACTTCAACTCCTACGGTTCCCGTCGTGGCAACCACGAGGTGATGATCCGCGGCACGTTCGCGAACATCCGCATCAAGAACCAGCTGCTCGCCGACTTCAACGACGGCGCCGGCGTCGAGGGTGGCTTCACCCGCGACTTCACCCAGCCCGACGGCCCGCAGGCCTACGTCTACGACGCGGCGCAGAACTACCGTGAAGCGGGCACCCCGCTGGTCGTCCTGGGCGGCAAGGAATACGGTTCCGGCTCCAGCCGTGACTGGGCTGCCAAGGGCACCGCGCTGCTGGGCGTCAAGGCCGTCATCACCGAGAGCTTCGAGCGCATCCACCGCTCGAACCTGATCGGCATGGGCGTCCTGCCGCTCCAGTTCCCGGAGGGCGAGAACGCTGCGACTCTGGGCCTGGAAGGCACCGAGACGTTCTCGATCTCGGGTGTGACCCAGCTGAACGAAGGCGTGACGCCGAAGACCCTCAAGGTCACGGCCACCAAGGAGGACGGCACGAGCAAGTCCTTCGACGCCGTCGTCCGCATCGACACCCCCGGTGAGGCTGACTACTACCGCAACGGTGGCATCCTCCAGTACGTGCTGCGCCAGATCAGCGGTTCCTGAGCTGATCGGCTCGGAGGCAGGAGGCCCTGGTAGCTGACTCACCGTCACTCCAGGATCCACCGCAAATGCCCCGTCAGGCTTCGGCCTGACGGGGCATTCGCGTCACCGGGTCACGTGGTGGGCAGCAGAACGCTGATCTGAGTCCTGATGTCCTGCACGATCGCCTCCGTGCTCAGGGCGGCGTTCTCGCTTGCCGCCATGCCGAGGAACATGATCGCCGAGATGATGTGGGCCCTGGTCGCGGCCTCCGAGAGTCCGGCAGGCTCCTCCCGGGCCAGGACGCCGGCGATGGCCTCCTCGGTCTGCGCGACGATCGACAGGGCCGCGGCGTGGTGCGGCTCGGCCGGGTCTCCGAAGACCATCTCCCGCAAGTAGGTGCGCCCGTTGTCGACCTGGACGCGGTTGCATTCCACGATGGGCCGCACGATGCGCATCACCGCGTCGAGGGTCTCCGGGGCGGCTTCTGCATCCGCCCGGCCTCGTTCGAGCGCTTCGGCATAGTGGGCGTTCTGGACGAGCAGGAGGAGCTCTCCCTTCGTCCTGGCATAGAGGAACAGGGTGCCGGTGCCGATGTCGGCTTTGTCGGCGATCTGCTGCGTCGTGACCTCATCGACGCCGTGTTCGGTGAACAGTTCGTCGGCCGCGGCGGTGATGCGATCGAGCTTCTGCTGCTTATTCCGCTCGCGTCGTCCGAGCGGCTGGGGCGCGACAGACATGGTGGCTCCTCCCAAGAAAAAACTGACCGTACTCGGAGTTGACTATATCCCCGGAGACAGCGCGGTACGGTGCGGTGCGAGGGAGGGTCAATCGCCCAGGAATTCGACGGCGGCGGGAACGAACTCGGCGTGGAACTGGAAGATGCCGCCGTGGCCGGAACCGGAGTGGATGATCAGCTCGGATCCCTTGATGCGGTGGTGAAGGTCCCAGGAGAGAGCGGACGGCACCATGCGGTCGTTGTCACCGTTCGCGATCAAGGTGGGCTGGGTGAGCTTCGACAGGTCCGACGGCGCGGAGCGGCCGAACCGCTGGATGGCCTTGAGCTGCACCCGGAGCGCCCGGGTGCTGGCCGGCTTGTCCCGGTCGGCCGTGCGCTCCTGCAGGCGCTTCACGAACGCCTTCGCGGCCTGCTTTCCTGCGGCATCGCGGTTGAAGAACAGGAACTCCTTAGGATCTGATCGGGCCAGGGCGGCGCGGAGGATATCCCGGTACGTGGTGCCGACGACCTTGTCCATGTCCTTGCCTCCGCGCGGCCCGGTGCCCGCCAGCACCAGCCTGCGGATGAGGCCCGGATGCTTGAGGGCCAGATCCTGGGCGATCATACCGCCCATCGAAAAGGAGAAGACGTCGATCGTCGTGAAACCAAGTGCCCGGATGAAGGTGTAGGCGTCGTCCGCCATCGCCTCGATGCTGCCGGGCACTTTTCCGGTGGAGGCGCCGACGCCGGGCTGATCGAACGTGATGACGTGGCGGTTCGCCGCGATCGGATCGATGATCCGGGGATCCCAGTTGTCCAGGGTTCCCGCGAGGTGCACGAAGAACACGACCGGGATGCCTCCCTTCGGTCCGAGCTCCCGGTAGGCGTACGTGACGCCGCCGGCGGTGATCGTCCGGGTCGGTGCCATCGCGTAGGAGGTCACCAGGGGGTCGCTCGGTGCGCTGGAGTCCGCAGGCGTGCTGATGTCGCTCATGATGCCGTCTTTCCTGAGGGCTCCGTAGTGGGCATGGCCCGGTCGGCCAGCGTGACGACCGCTTTGCCGCGGAGGCCGCCCTTGGCGAGGGATCCCAGCGCCTGCGGGGTCCGCTCGAAACCGAAGACCTCCCCGACGACCGGGCGCAGCACGCCGTCGTCGACCAATGCGCTGATCCGGCGCAGCTGCTCCCCACTGGCGCGCATGAAGAGGAACTCGTAGCTGACGCCGAGCTTCTTCGCCTGTCTGCGGATCCCGGCGCTGAGCCCGGCGATCGCAAGGCGCAGCACCGGGTTGAGGCCGGCTTCGCGGGCGAACGCCGGGTCGGGCGGGCCGGAGATCCCGATCGCCTTCCCGCCGGGCCGGAGGATGCGCAGCGACTTCTGAAGGTTCTCCCCGCCCAGGCTGTCCAGCACCAGGTCGTATCCGCTCAGGAGCTGTTCGAAGTCCTGGGCGCGGTAGTCGATCACGACGTCCGCCCCGAGGCCGCGGACGAAGTCGGCGTTGGCGCCGCTCGCCGTGGTGGCGACGGTCGCGCCGAGATGCTTGGCAAGCTGAATGGCGATCGAGCCGACCCCTCCGGCGCCGGCATGGATGAGAACCTTATGCCCCGGCTTCACATCGCCCCGCTCCACCAGGGCCTGCCAGGCGGTCAGCGCCACGAGTGGCAGCGAGCCGGCCTCCACCATGCTCAGTGTTGTGGGCTTCAACGCCACGTCGTCCTCGGCGACGGCGATGCGCTCGGCGAAGGTGCCGATGCGGCCGTCGCGTGGGCGGGCATAGACCTGGTCGCCGGGCTTGAAGCCGCGCACCTCGGCGCCGACCCGGAGGACTGTCCCGGCGAGGTCGTGGCCGAGGACCAGCGGGAGCTTGTACGGGAGGATCTGTTTGAACTCGCCGAGCCGGATCTTCTCGTCCAGCTGGTTGAGGCCGGCTGCGTGCACCCCCACGAGCAGATCGTGGTCGCCAAGGGACGGCTCGGCGACGTCGGCTTCGCGCAGTGGCTCCTGGTATCTGGTGACGGTGAACGCTCGCATGGCTGATCCTTCCGGAAACTAATAACTGAGTACACTCAATTATGACTCAACTCAACTAAGTGTCAAGGCTGTTCTGCTGTCCGATCCGACCTGCCGGAGCGAGCAGAGGAGGGTGCCAGCGCGGGTCCCCGGGGTGATTGCCGCGTTCGGCACCGCCGACGTCTCCACTCGCTTGCGGGGTCGGAGTCTTCCGTTTCCGGCGAAGTCACGACGTCTCCCTGTCCGGGGAGGCGGTAAAGTGGGAGAGCACAACCGGCGGGAGAAGGAGGGCCCTTGGGCATCTTGGAAGGTATCCGGGAACCGCATGATCTGCAGCGGCTGAACCAGGACCAGCTGGAACCCCTCGCGGCGGAGATCCGTGAGTTCCTGATCAGCAACGTCTCGCAGACGGGTGGACACCTCGGTCCCAATCTGGGAGTGGTGGAACTGACCATCGCGCTGCACCGGGTCTTCGATTCGCCCGTCGACTCCATCGTCTTCGACACCGGGCACCAGTCGTACGTGCACAAGCTCCTGACCGGGCGGCAGGATTTCGCCACGCTCCGGCAGCAGGGCGGTCTCTCGGGTTACCCGGACCGCGGCGAATCCGAGCACGACATCGTCGAGTCGTCCCACGCATCCTCCTCCCTGTCCTGGGCGGACGGCATCTCCCGCGCCCGCAAGCTGCGCGGCGAGAGCGACCGCTACACGGTCGCGGTGATCGGCGATGGCGCCCTGACCGGCGGCATGGCCTGGGAGGCCCTGAACAACATCGCGGCCGACAAGGACCGCAAGGTGGTCATCGTCGTCAATGACAACGGCCGCTCCTACGCTCCGACCGTCGGCGGCTTCGCCGACTACCTCGCCTCGCTGCGTCCCACGATCGACGCCTTGCGCGCCAAGCCCGGCTACGAGGGCGCCATGACCTGGTGGAAGACGCGCCTGCAGGAGGGCGGCCCGGTCGGCCAGTTCACCTACAAGAGCCTGCACGCCGCCAAGAAGGGCGTGAAGGACTGGTGGGCGCCCCAGGGCATGTTCGAGGACCTGGGCCTGAAGTACATCGGCCCCGTGGACGGCCATGACGAGGCCGCCGTCGAGGAGGCCCTGCGCCTGGCCCGCAACTTCGGCGGCCCCGTGCTGGTGCACACGATCACCGAAAAGGGCCGGGGCTATGCGCCCGCCCGTGCCGATGAGGCGGATCAGTTCCATGCGGTCGGCGTCATCGACCCGGAGACCGGTCTGCCGACCTCCAATGGCGGGGCCCGGTCCTGGACGAGCGTTTTCGGCGAGGAGATCGCCGCCATCGCGGACGAGCGGGACGACATCGTCGGGATCACCGGCGCCATGCTGATCCCCGTGGGTCTCAGCGAGATGGCGGCCCGGCACCCGGATCGCGTGATCGACGTCGGCATCGCCGAGCAGCACGCCGTTACCATGGCGGCCGGGCTCGCCTTCGGTGGGCTGCACCCCGTGGTCGCCGTGTACGCGACCTTCCTGAACCGCGCCTTCGACCAGTTGCTGATGGACGTCGCCCTGCACAAGGCCGGAGTCACCCTGGTGCTCGACCGCGCCGGCGTGACCGGTCCTGACGGGCCCAGCCACCACGGCATGTGGGACATGGCCATGGTGCAGACCGTGCCGGGCCTGCACCTCGCGGCGCCCCGCGATGCGAGCCGTCTCCGGGAGGAGCTGCGCGAAGCGGTCGCGATCGACGACGCGCCAAGTGTGGTGCGCTTCTCCAAGGGTGCCGTGGGTCCCGAGGTCAACGCCGTGGAGCGCCTCAAGGACGGTGTGGACGTGCTCGCCCGCCCGTCCGACGGCCAGCTGGAGAACGACGTGCTTCTCATCTCGGTGGGCGCCCTGAGCGAGCTGACGCTCGAAGTGGGGGAGCGCCTCGCCGCCCACGGCATCACCTCCACGGTGGTCGATCCCCGCTGGGTCCTTCCCGTGCCCCGTTCGATCATCGCCCTCGCCGCGCGCCACCGTCTGGTCGTGTGCCTGGAGGACGGCGTCCGCGCAGGCGGTGTCGGGTCCAGGATCCGGCAGGAGATGCGGGCCGCCGGCGTCGACACCGCGCTGAACGAGGTCGGGCTTCCCGCGGAGTTCCTCGCGCACGGCACGCGGGGCGAAGTCCTCGAGCGCGTCGGTCTCACGGCGCAGCAGGTGACGCACGACGTCGTCGCCCAGGTTCTCGGCACGAAGGTCCCCTTCGCGCGTCCCCTCCCGGGTCAGCAGGCGCCCAGCACGGGAAGCATTCCGGCCCTGTGACGGCCGGATCCGCCCGGGGTCCGCTCGACGTCGTTCCCGGGGAACTCGTCGTCGCCCGCAACCGCAAATGGGACGGCACCGCCCACTGGGTGGTGCCGGGCCGGTACCTCGGTGAGGACGAGCACGGCTGGTGGGTGTACCAGGCCCAGGGCGAGTTCTGCTCCCGGCCCGGCGCGGCGTTCTACACCAGCAGCCACAACGTGCTGCTCGTGCCCCGCGAGGGGGAATGGGTCGCGACGTTCTACGACGAGACGCATCCCGGTGACGTCCGGGTGTACGTGGACATGGCGGTCGGGCACGAGTTCAAGCGCATCAGGCCCGCCGTCACCGAATTCCACGTGGTGGACATGGACCTCGATGTGATCCTGCTCGCCGACGGAGCGAGCTACATCGACGACGAGGACGAGTTCGCCGAGCGGCGCGTCAGCATGCATTACCCGGCCTGGCTGGTGGAGACGACGGAAGGCTCCTGCCGGGACGTCCTCGCAGCGGTGGAAGCGCGTCGGGCGCCCTTCGTGGGCGTGGCGGACGCGTGGCTGGCACGAGGCCTGGAGGCCACCCGCGCGGGTGATTGGCACGATGACTGGATCCCAGAAGACGGAGAGAACGATGAATGAACTGCTGCGCGCCTACCGGCGCGACGAGGACGGCGTCCTCAGCTTCCGCGAGGCCTGGTACGAGCAGGAGGAAGGCGTGGTCGTGGTCAACCACGGCGTCGTCGGCCATGTGAGCAAGGACGATGTGCAGTCCGTGGCGTCGGACGAGGCCGCGGTGGCGCTGCTGGAGGCGTTCGGCGCGCAGTGCGCTGAGGACGGCTTTGCCGAGATCCCGGTCGAGGAGCAGCACTGGGTGGTCGCTCAGTTCGCGCTGAAGACCAAGGATGGCACCGAACGGGACCGCTACCTGGAGCGTTCCGCCGTCGCCGCACTGACGGGCCACTTCGCGTGGCGCGGCCTGGGCGTGGTGGACCGGAGCACCATCGAGAACGGCAAGCTCAACATCTTCCTGATCTCGCCCGAGCCGTCCAAGGCCGTCAAGGCCGTGGTGTCGGTGGCGCGCGAAGCCGATCTTGACCCGACCAAGCTGACCGTCGGCGTCGCGCCGTACTCCGAGCCTGAGGCTCTCAAGCGCCGCCACCCGGCCGGCCCCGGAGCGTCGTTCAGCCTCTGATTCCAGAGTGCTTCTGCTCAGGCCCTTCCGGTGTGCCCGGAGGGGCCTGAGCACTGCCAGGGGGCATTCGATAGGCTGGCACCATGACTGAATACCGCAGATTGGGAACATCCGGACTCGTCGTGTCCACCATCGGCCTGGGGTGCAACAACCTCGGCCGGCCGAACACGCCGAGTTTCACCCAGGAAGGCACGGACACCGTCATCCACGCGGCGCTGGACGCGGGCGTCACGCTCTTCGACGTCGCGGACGTCTACGGCGCGACGCCGGGCCTCAGCGAAGAGATGCTGGGCAAGGCCCTGGGGGACCGACGCTCCGAGGTGGTCCTGGCCACCAAGTTCGGCATGGACATGAATGGCGCCAACGGCGCGGACTACGGCGCTCGTGGCTCGCGCCGCTACATCATCAACGCTGTGGAGGCGTCCCTGAGGCGTCTCGGCACCGACTGGATCGATCTGTACCAGTTCCACACCCCGGACGACGGGACGCCGGTTGAGGAGACGCTCCGGGCCCTCGATGACCTCGTGACGGCTGGTAAGGTGCGGTACATCGGCCACTCCAACCGTGCCGGCTGGCAGATCGCCGAGGCGGAGTTCCTGGCGCACTCGCTCGGCACCGAGCGGTTCATCTCGAGCCAGAACCATTACAACCTGCTGGACCGCCGCGCGGAGCTCGAAGTCCTCCCGGCCGCCCGCGCCTACGGTCTCGGGGTTCTGCCGTACTTCCCGCTCGCCAACGGCTTCCTGACCGGCAAGTACGCGCCGGACCGCGTGCCCGAGGGTTCACGCCTCAGCCACACGCGCCAGAACATGGTGCGCGACGCCGACTGGGAGCAGATGGGCAAGTACTCGGAGTTCGCACGGGAGCGCGGACTCACCGAGGTCGAGGTGGCCTTCGCATGGCTCCTGGCCCAGGAGCCTGTCAGCAGTGTGATCGCCGGCGCGACCAAGGTCGAGCAGATCCAGCAGAACGCGCGCGCGGTCGAAGCGCGGCTCAGCCCTGAGGATCTGACCGTCCTGGACGAGATCTTCCCGCCCGTGCCCAAGGTCGCGCTCTTCTAGCCTCGGCTGGTCTCGGCGCCTCTCACGGCCCATCGACTGCTCCCCACGATTCCTTTTTCGAAGGATTTCTCCGTGGAATGGAATCCTGTGGAGCAGTCGATCGGGGCGGGGGCTGCGGGTGAGAGCACCGGGCTGAGCAACGACGACGACGGGGACGGCACCCGCTGGTGCCGTCCCCGTCGTCGTGGTCCCCGTCGCCCGCGCGGCTCAGGGTGAGTGGCTCAGGCCGCGTGGAACCGCTTGCCGTTGACACGCTCGGAGGCGCCCACCCGGTCCAGGTACGGCGTGATGCCGCCCAGGAACATGGGCCAGCCGGCGCCGAGGATCATGCAGAGGTCGATGTCCTCGGGACCTGCCACCACGCCCTCCTCGAGCATGAGGCCGATCTCCTCCGCCAGCGCGTCCTGGGTGCGCGTGAGGACCTGTTCGGACGTCGACGGGCTGTCCCCGAACGTCATCAGGGCCAGCACGCGCTCCGGGATCTCCTGGCCGCCGTCGTCGGTCGGGGCCCAGAGGCCCTTCACGCCGTTGTCGATCAGGGCCTGGAGGTTGGCCGAGACCGTGAAGCGGTCGCCGAAGGCCGCGTGCAGGGATTCCTGCACGTGCTGCGCCACCGGCAGGCCGACCATGGCGCCGAGGGTGAACGGAGTCATCGGCAGGCCCATGGGGCGCAGCGCGTTGTCCGCGACGTCGGCCGGAGTGCCCTCGTCGAAGGCGGCAGTCACTTCGCCCATGAGCCGCAGGAGGACGCGGTTCACCACGAAGGCGGCGGCGTCCTTGACGAGCACGGCGCTCTTCTTCAGGTTCTTGGCGAGCTGGAATGCCGTGGCCAGAGTCTCGTCCGAGGTCTTCGGCGCCCGCACGATCTCCAGCAGCGGCATGACCGCCACCGGGTTGAAGAAGTGGAAGCCGACGAGCCGCTCCGGGTGCTCCAGATCGCGCGCCATCTCCGTGACGGACAGGCTGGAGGTGTTGGTGGCCAGGATGCACTCGGGGGAGACGATGGCCTCGACTTCCGCGAACACCTGCTTCTTGACGGAGAGCTCCTCGAACACCGCTTCGATCACGAAGTCGGCGTCGGCGAACGCCTGCTTGTCCACGGCGCCCGTGATGAGCCCCTTGGTCCGGTTGGCCGCGTCGGCGGACATCCGGCCCTTGGCCTGCAGCTTGTCGACTTCACCGTGGATGTAGGAGACGCCGCGGTCCACGCGCTCCTGGTCGATGTCCGTCATGACGACGGGCACCTTGAGCTGCTTGGCGAAGAGCAGGGCGAGCTGGCCCGCCATGAGACCGGCGCCGACCACGCCCACCTTGGTGACAGGACGCGCCAGCTTGGCGTCCGGCGCCCCGGCGGGACGCTTGGCGCGCTTCTGCACCAGATCGAGGAACGCGTAGACCGTCGAGCGGAACTCGCCGGTCTGCATGAGCCCGGCCAGGGCCTCGCACTCGGCCGCGGCGGACTCCTCCTGCGTCTGGGTGCGGTTGGCCTCGAGCAGGTCGAGGACCTTGCCGGGGGCCGGGGCCGCATCGGAGATCTTGCGGCTCACGAAGGCGCGTCCGGCGTCGACCGCCGCCTGCCAGCGCTCGGCCACCTGCGGATCGGAGGCGTCGACGGCGTGCGTGCGTTCCGGTGTGACCTCGCCGCTGAGCACCTGGGCTGCCCAGGAGAGGGATTGCTCCAGGAAGTCGGCGGCGTCGAAGAGGGCGTCCGCGACGCCGAGTTCCAGGGCCTGCTTGCCGCTGAGGGTCCGGTTGTTGTTCAGCGGGTTTTCGATCATCACCTTGACGGCGTTCTCCGGCCCGATCAGACGCGGCAGGAGATAGACGCCACCCCAGCCCGGGACGAGGCCCAGGAAGGCCTCGGGGAGGCCGAGGGCGCCGGCGGAGGCGCTGACCGTGCGGTGCGTGGACTGGAGGGCGACCTCGAGGCCGCCACCCAGAGCGAGGCCGTTGATGAACGCGAAGCTCGGCACCGGCAGGTTCCGCAGCAGGCCGTACACCTCGTGACCCAGCTGGGCCATGGCCAGGCCGTGCTCCGGCTTGGAGATGGCGGAGACCGCGGTCAAGTCGGCGCCGGCCACGAGGAAGTACGGCTTCCCGGTGATGCCCACGGCCTGGATCTCACCCTTGGCCGCGCGCTCCGCAAGGGTTTCGAGCGTGCGCCCGAGCTCGAGGAGCGTGTTCGGGCCGAGCGTGGTGGGCTTGCGGTGGTCGAGCCCGTTGTCCAGGGTCACGAGCGCCAGCGTGCCGATGCCGGGCAGGGGCACGTCCTGGACCAGCGAGTGGGTCACAGTCTCCGTGCTGAAGAGCTCTGCGAGTTCCGTGAAATCGTCGAGACTCATGCTGCCTCTCCTGCCTGTGCGTCGGTTCCGTAGTCGGGGTGGTGGGGGTTCTCCCAGATGATCGTGCCGCCCATGCCGAGGCCGATGCACATCGTCGTGATGCCGTAACGGACGCTCGGGTCCTGTTCGAACTGGCGGGCGAGCTGGTTCATCAGGCGCACGCCCGAGGAGGCGAGGGGGTGGCCCAGCGCGATCGCGCCGCCGAAGCGGTTGACGCGGGGATCGTCGTCGGCGATGCCGAAGTAGTCCAGGAAGCTCAGGACCTGCACGGCGAATGCCTCGTTGATCTCGAAGAGTCCGATGTCCTCGATCCCCAGCCCGGCCTTCTCGAGGGCCTTGAGGGTGGAGGGGACGGGGCCGTAGCCCATGACGCTCGGCTCGACGCCGGCGAAGGCGTAGGAGACCATGCGCATGCGGACCGGCAGGCCCAGCTCTTCGGCCGTGTCCGCATCGGCGAGCAGGGCCGCCGTCGCGCCGTCGTTCAGGCCGGCGGCATTGCCCGCGGTGACGCGGCCGTGCGGGCGGAAGGGGGTGCGGAGGCCCTCGAGGTCCTCCAGGGTGGTGCCGGGCCGCGGCGGCTCGTCCACGGTGTTCAGGGTCCAGCCGGCGCCGGCCTTCTTGCTCGCCACAGGGACGAGGCCCGCCTGGATGTCGCCGCTCTCGTAGGCTTCGGCGACCTTGCGCTGCGAGGCGACGGCGTAGGCGTCGGCGCGCTCCTTGGTGATGGCGGGGAAGCGGTCGTGGAGGTTCTCGGCGGTGTTGCCCATGTTCAGGGCGGCGGGATCCACGATCCGTTCGGCGAGGAAGCGGGGGTTGGGATCGGCTCCGACACCCATCGGGTGGTGACCCATGTGCTCCACACCGCCCGCGATGACGACGTCGTACGCGCCCGAGGCGATCCCGGAGCCGGTGGTGGTCACGGCGGTCAGGGCGCCCGCGCACATGCGGTCGATGGCGAAGCCTGGCACGGACTGGGGGAGACCCGCGAGCAGTGCCGCGGTGCGCCCGATGGTCAGGCCCTGGTCGCCGGTCTGGGTGGTGGCGGCGATGGCCACCTCATCCACGCGCTCGGCCGGGAGTCCCGGATTGCGTCGCATCAGTTCTCGGATGCACTTGACCACCAGGTCGTCGGCACGGGTCTCGGCATAGATGCCCTTGTCTCCTGCCTTGCCGAACGGTGTGCGGATGCCGTCGACAAAGACGACATCGCGGCCGGCCAGGCCATTGCGGATGCGGCTCACGCTTGCTCCTCGTTGAGTTCAACGCCCGCCGAGCGGGCGACACGCTTCTGCCCGGCGGGCGCCGGACGCGTTCAACCACATGTTACTCGCCAGTAACTTGTTGGGGCAAGGGGTGTCCGAGAGTGTGGTCAGGCGGCCGGTGACTCCGGCTGGGGGTGCAGCAGTGCCTCCAGCAGCAGGGGCACCGTGAGCTTCCGCTGCCAGGAGCGCGCACCTAGTTCCGCGAGGGCGCCGTCTACACTCTCCGTGGTCAGTTCCGTGGGCGGACGCCACATGAGCCGCCGCAGGTGATCCGGCGTGAGCAGGTTCTCCACGGGCATGTCCCACTCCGCAGCGAGATCCGTGAGCGCCTGGCGGGCGGTGGCCAGCCGGGCGGCGGCGACCGGGTCTTTGTCCGCCCAGGCGCGCGGGGGAGGCGGGGCGTTGGTCGGCAGATGCAGTGGGGGAAGGTCGTCGGTGTCCCGGGCGGACATGAGGGCGCGGAGCCAGCGGGGTGCTTCGCGCTGCGCCGCGCGGCCGTCGAAGCCCCGGGTGGCGATCAGCTGCGGCACCGTGGTGGGCATGGCCCGGGCCGCGGCGATGAGCGCGGAGTCCGGCAGGAGGCGGCCTGGTGCGACGTCGCGTTTGCGCGCCAGGTCCTCGCGCTCGAGCCAGAGCTGACGCACCGCGGCCAGCTGCCGGCGGTCACGGATCTGGTGCATGCCGGACGTCCGCCGCCAGGGTTCTTTGCGCGGGGGCGCGACGCCGGCGTCCAGGATCGCCTGGAACTCCTCCAGGGCGAACTCCAGTTTGCCCTGGCTGCTCAGGAGCTCGATCAGTTCCTCCCGCAGCTCGATGAGCACCTCGACGTCCAGGGCGGCGTACTTCAGCCACGGCTCGGGCAGGGGGCGGGTGGACCAGTCCGCGGCGGAGTGCTCCTTCGCCAGGCGGAAGCCCAGGAGCTGCTCGATCACGGCGGCCAGCCCGACGCGCGGCAGCCCGGCCAGGCGTGCGGCGAGCTCCGTGTCGAACAGGGCCGAGGGCCACAGGCCGAGCTCGCTCAGGCACGGCAGGTCCTGGGTGGAGGCATGCAGGATCCATTCGGAACCATCGAGCGCGGCCTGGATCGGTTCGAGATCCTCGAACGGTTCGGGGTCGATGAGCCAGGTTCCCGCGCCTTCGCGGCGGATCTGCACGAGGAACGCACGCTGGCCGTACCGGAAGCCGGAGGCACGTTCGGCGTCGACGGCGACGGGGCCGGTTCCGGCGGCCAGCGCGTCGGCGCAGCGCTGCAGGCCGGCGTCGGTGCTGATGACGAAGGGGACGCCTTCGCGCGGGGTGTCCAGTTCGACGACGTCGGGCGCCTCGAGGGCGAGGTCGTCCAGGTCATGGGAGGCTGTGTCAGCGGCCGGATCGCCGGCCGTGGTCAGGTTTCGCTTCAGGGTCATGGTGCTCTCAGTTTATCGGTGCCCCGGAGTGGGACCGCCGGAGGCTCAAAAACGTCGCCCCGGAAGGGCCGTCACGCCTTCAGGCAGCGGGGGGAGACCGGCGAAGGAGCACACCATGTCCGCCCAGGCTTCGAGGTGGTTCTGCACGCGCCAGTCCGCAGGCGTCCACGAGGCGCGGAGTTCGATGTCGATGGTGCTGCCGCGCTCGGCGAGCGTCCCGAAGGAATCGGACAGCACCCGTGTCGCGGTGCCGCCTGCGGAGCGGTACTCGGCGCCGTGATTCTGCAGCGCTTCGACGAGCCAGGTCCAGGCGACGGTGCCCAGGAGTTCGTCGTTACCCATCTCGGCGTCCATCTGCGCCCGGATGAACGTCACCACCCGGAAGTCTCCGCCCCAGACCTCGGATCCGGCCGGATCGTGGAGCAGGATGAAGCGGCCGGTGGCCAGGTCGGCGAGTCCTTCGGCGTCCGCGAGGCCGGGGCCCAGTGCCGAGGGGGAGATCTCCGCGCCGAGCGCCACGGCGAAGGGCGCGAGCCGTGCCGGAGCGGGGATCTCCTCGAGCCGGAGTTCCGCGCGGGACCGCGCGGCCTTCAGCGAGGAGAGTGCTCTGTTGAAGCCCGAGGGCAACGGGGCATTGGCGTTCACGGCACGAGAATACTGCGGTGCGGGCGCGGCTCGCCTGAGCCACGCCCGCACGTTGCGAGTTTGACGCTTCGGCGGCCCCTCCTGGGGCTCCGAAGTGTCTGATCCGGCGCGATGACGCCGGATCAGCGGAGTCCGGTCAGGCTCCGAGTTCCGCGCGCAGGGCGGCGGCGAAGGCGTCCACATCGGCCTCGGTGGTGTCGAAGGAGCACATCCAGCGGACCTCGCGGCGGCCGGCGTCCCAGTCATAGAAGCGGAACTTGGCCCGCACCGCGTCCGCCACGCCCTCCGGGAGGATGGCGAAGACGCCGTTGGACTGCGTGTCCTGGGTGATCTCCACCCCGGGCAGGCCCTCCACGGCGGACCGCAGGCGCTGAGCCATGGCATTGGCGTGGCTCGCGGACCGCAGCCAGAGGTCGCCCTCCAGGAGCGCGATGAACTGCGCCGACATGAAGCGCATCTTGGACGCGAGCTGCATGCTCATCTTGCGCAGGTAGATCAGGCCGGGCGCGGCCTCCGGGTTGAGCGCCACGACGATCTCGCCGAAGATCAGCCCGTTCTTGGTGCCGCCGAAGGAGAGGATGTCGACGCCGGCGTCGCGCGTGAAGGCGCGCAGCGGCAGGCCGAGGGTGGCGGCCGCGTTGGCCAGCCGGGAGCCGTCCATGTGCAGCTTCATCCCCTTGGCGTGCACGTGATCGGCGATCGCGCGGACTTCCTCCGGGGTGTACACGGTGCCGAGTTCGGTGCTCTGGGTGATGGAGACGGCCAGCGGCTGGGCGCGGTGCTCGTCACCGTAGCCCCAGGCCTCCAGGTCGATGAGCTCGGGGGTGAGCTTGCCGTTCTCCGTGGGGACGGGAAGCAGCTTGATGCCGCCCATCCGCTCGGGCGCGCCGTTCTCGTCGACGTTGATGTGGGCCGTGGTGGCACACACCACCGCGCCCCAGCGGGGGAGCAGCGACTGGAGGGCCACCACATTGGCGCCGGTGCCGTTGAAGACCGGGTAGTACTCGATCCCGGCGCCGAAGTGGCCCTCAAGGACCTCTCCGAGGCGTTCGGTGTACTGGT
Source organism: Arthrobacter sp. RCC_34 (assembly GCF_041360795.1). NCBI lineage: Bacteria > Bacillati > Actinomycetota > Actinomycetes > Micrococcales > Micrococcaceae > Arthrobacter > Arthrobacter sp. RCC_34. Next base: position 1,298,285 of record NZ_JBFUPW010000001.1, read on the forward strand.
CCTCGCCGTAGGCGATCTGGTGCCCGTGGTTGGCCTGGGCGATGGCTTCCAGGATCTCCGGGTGGACGCCGGAGTAGTTGTCCGAGGCGAAGCCCCGGCTGGTGACGTCATGCAGGGGTGCGGATGCCATGGCGGCGTGTGTTTCCTGTTCTGTTGTCGGGAGGCGATGGGAAAGGATGCGGGTCACGCGTTCCAGGCCGGCAGGATCCGGCGCGTGCCGTTGAGATCCGCCGCGTCTTCGCCGAAGAGGTCGAGAGCCGCCTGGGCGAGCTGGGTGACGTCCGTGTAGCCCGGGAACTTGCGTTCGGGGTGGGCGGCGCGCTGGGCTTCATCCACGAGGGACTTCACCGCGAGCACGACGGCGGCGGCGTCGCCGGTCTCCGACGTGCGGAAAGCGTCCGCCACGGAGAGGGTCCAGGCCTCCGCCGCGGCCTTGGCGGCGGCGTAGTTGGCGCCCTTGGCCGTGGGATTCTCGGCGATGGTCGAACCCACCATGACGAACCGCCCGGACGACGAGGCGAGGAGTGCCGGGAGGAATGCTCGGCTGGTGTTGCGCAGGGTCTGGACTGCCTGGCGGTGCAGGAAGTCCCAGTCCTCGTCGCTCTGATCCAGCAGCGAGGTCCCGCCCCGCCACCCGCCCACGAGGTGCAGCACGCCGTCCACGCCGCCGGCGTCGTCCGTGATCTCGGCCGCGAGCCGCTCCACGGCGGCATGGTCGGAGAGATCGCAGACCAGAGGGGTGACCGTGTGCCCGGAGGCCTCGGTGGCGGCGGTCGCGGCCGCCTCGATACGGGCGGGGGAGGAACCGATCGTGTAGACGCGGTGTCCAGCCTGGGAAAACGCCGCGGCGGCAGCAACCCCGGAAGGGCTGCTGCCGCCGGCGACGACAACGGTGAGGTTGTTCATGATGTCGAGTCTAGGCTCTCGTTCAGGGTGCCGTGGTTCAGGACAGCGCGGTGGCGCCGGTGATGCCCGCGGTGGACTCGATGACGGTGCGCATCTTCTTCTCGAGGGCCTCGAAGAACATGGAGAGCGGGAACTCGTCGTCCATGACCTGGTCGGTGATCTCGCGCGGCGTGCCGGTCAGCGGCAGGGCGTCGGGGCCCTTGGCCCACACGGAGGCGGGGTGCGGCGTGACGGTCGCGGAGATCATCTCGTACGCGGCGATCCAGTGGGCGACCTTCGGGCGGTCGATCGAGCGCCAGTACAGCTCTTCGATCTGCTCACCCAGGGCCACGACGACGTCGGCGACGTTGTCCCACTCGATGCTCATCTTGCCGTCGGTCCAGTGCAGCACGCGGTGCTGGTGCATCCACGCGAAGAGCAGCTGTCCGCCGAGGCCGTCGTAGTTGCGGACGCGGGAGCCGGTGATGGAGAAGCGGAAGATCCGGTCGAAGATGACCGCGTACTGCACGAGCTTGGCGTGCTTGCGGGCCTCGGGGCTGGCGTTCTCGTCCTTCTCGACGAGGACGGACTCGCGGAAGGCGGTGAGGTCACAGCGGAGCTCTTCGAGGGAGTAGAGGAAGAACGGCATGCGCTGCTTGATCATGAACGGATCGAAGGGCAGATCGCCGCGCATGTGGGTGCGGTCGTGGATGAGGTCCCACATGATGAAGGCCTCCTGCGTCAGCTGCTGGTCCTCGATCAGCTCGGCGGCATCCTCGGGGAGGTCCAGCGAGGTGATCTCGGCGGCGGCCTTCAGGACCCGGCGGAAGCGGGCTGCTTCGCGGTCCTGGAAGATGGCGCCCCAGGTGAAGGCCGGGGTCTCGCGGACGGCCACGGACTCGGGGAAGAGCACGGCGGAGTTGGTGTCGTAACCGGCCGTGAAGTCGACGAAGCTCAGCGGGACGAACAGCTTGTTGGAGTACGCGCCGGCTTCGAGCTCGGAGATGAACTCGGGCCACAGGACCTCCACCAGCACGGCCTCGAGCAGACGCTGGGTGCTGCCGTTCTGGGTGTACATCGGGAAGACCACCAGGTGCTGGAGGCCGTCGATGCGGTGCTCCTGCGGCTGGAACGCCATGAGGGAGTCGAGGAAGTCCGGCTCGCCGAAGCCTGCGGCGGCCCAGGCCTTCAGGTCCTTCTGCAGAAGGGTGAGGTACTCGGCGTCATGCGGGAAGTGCGGGGCCAGCTCGGCGACGGCTGCGACGACGGTGTCGATAGCCTCGGCCGCTGCGGCGTGATTCGCGGCATCCTCGATGGCGCCGTTCTTGGACTGGAACGGCTGCACGCTGCTGGCAGCGGCCTTCAGACGCTGCCAGGCCGGGTGCTCGGCAGTGACGCGGGAGGTGGTCTCGATGGTGGTGGCGGTCATGGCCAGGCTCCTTTTCCTCTGTTCCCCGAGGGGGAAGGTGCGGGGGATCATGTGTGATCCGCCACACCGTGACATCTGGATTCAGCGTAGCCGTGAGCAACCAGGGCTGATGCAAATTCGGGCGAAGCAACAGCAGTTCTTATGCTTGGTGGGTCTCTGGCGGTTCGAGGCCCACGGACGGCGGAAGCTTCCTCCTGCCGAGTTCGCCGGCGCCTCGACAAGCCCCGCTGAGTCAGCGACAAGGGGCGTGAGTCCGCTACTTCATGTAGCGGACTCACGCCCCTCACAGCGGACTCACCGAAGGTCCGGGACCGGCCGGTGAGCCGTGATCTCCTGCTCTATTCGGCGGGCCGCAGCTTCAGCGAGACCGAGTTGATGCAGTACCGCTGATCGGTGGGAGTGTCGTACCCCTCGCCTTCGAAGACGTGCCCCAGATGCGAGTCACAGCTGGCGCAGCGCACCTCGACGCGCTCCATGCCCAGAGTGGAGTCCCGGAGATACCGGACCCGGCCCTCGGCCAGTGGCGCGAAGAAGGACGGCCAGCCACAGTGCGAGTCGAACTTCTCCGAGCTCGTGAACAGCTCCGCGCCACAGGCACGGCAGCTGTACACACCCTCCTGCCTGGTGTCCCAGTACTCGCCGGTGAATGCACGCTCCGTGCCGGCCTGGCGCAGCACCTGATACTCCTCGGGCGTCAGCTCCTGACGCCACTCCTGGTCACTCTTGACGACCTCTGCGCCGTTTCCCGGGCGATCCATGATGTGCTCCTCACTCCGATGATCTGTTCGGCACAGGTGTTAACGCTCAGGAGTCCCCGATGAATCCCGAACCCGCGTAGAGATGCAGCACAGGAAGTCCGAGGGCGTGCTGTGCCTTGCTCGCCAGGTCCGCATGGAAGGTGTCCAGGACGGCGTGCGGACGCGTGAACACGACGGCCTGGCTGGCGCCGGTCTCCTTGACGGCGTCCACGAGGGCCTGGACGGCGGACCCTTCGTCGACGACACTGCCGTCGATCTCCTGGAACAGGCCCTCCAGGGCGGCCAGGGACTTCTCGAGAATCTGGGAAGCATCCTGCCGGGCGTCGGCGGCGTCAGGAGCCTTGGCGCCCAGCTCGCGGAAGGCCTCGGCGAACTCGAGCAGCGAGAGATGTTCGACGAAATCGACCAGCAGATGCCGCTGCGTGTCGGCCTGGACCAGGAGCTTCGCGGAGAACTCCCCGCCGTCCAGGAGTTCCTCCAGGCTCGTGCGGTCCGAGCCGTCCAGTGTGGTTTCCGTCAGGATGACGATTGGCTGAATCATGTGACAAGACTAGTCCGGTACAGGAGATTCCCGGCCACAGCCAGCAGAATGGATGTCATGGAAGAACAGAGCAGCACGGCACGTGGCCATGGTTTCTTCAGGATCGCGGGACTGGGCGTCGCGTCGGCCCTGGCGGCGACGGCGTTGCTGGGGGCCGGGAGCTCGGCCCTGGCCGCCTACTTCGCCCGGCGCATCATCACCCCGGACCGGGTGAAGAGCCAAGGGGAGGAACTGCTCGCCGTCGTGCAGGGTGACCGCGGCCCCGAGGCGATCTTCCGCGCCACGGCGGAGAACACCGGGGACGGGGTCTACAGCTTCCACTTCGACGGCGACGCCGGCCTGGCCAGGATCGGCCGCATCACCTCCTATTCGCCCTTGGAAGGCACGGTGCAGCGCGAGATCGAGGAGATCTACTCCGGCAGTCTGGACCGGGTGCGGTGGGGCCGCTGGGGCGGGGCTACTTATCCGGACCCGGCCGCCCTCGGGATCGACTTCGAGGAGGTCCTGCTTCGGGACGAGATCGGCGATTTCCCCGCCTGGCTGGTCCCCGCGCCGGAGGACGCCTCCGGCGCGGGGCACCGCAAACACGCCGCCCCCGGTGGTCAGAACGTCTGGGCGATCATGGTGCACGGTCGCGGCGCGACGCGGATGGAAGGCCTGCGGGCCTTGCCCGTGGTCCAGGAACTCGGCCTGACGAGCCTGCTCATCTCCTATCGCAATGACGGTGAGGCCCCTCCGGCGGATGCGGGGCGCTACGGCCTGGGGTCCACCGAGTGGCGCGAAGTCGAGGCCGCGATCGGCTACGCCCTGGACCACGGTGCGACGGACGTGGTGCTGTTCGGCTGGTCGATGGGCGGAGCGGTCGCCCTGCAGGCCGCGGATCAGGCCCGCAATCGGCATGCCATCAGGGCGCTGGTCCTGGATGCTCCGGTGATCGACTGGGTGGACGTGCTCGCCTTCCAGGCGCGGCTCAACCGCATCCCCGCCGAGGTGGGGCGCTATGGGCAGTTCATGCTGTCCCATCCTCTGGGCCGACGGCTGACCGGCTTGTCCGCGCCCGTGGACCTCAAGTCCATGGACTGGGTGACCCGCTCGATCGAGCTGCGGACCCCCACCCTCATCCTGCACAGCGTGGACGACGACTTCGTCCCCTATGGGCCGTCGGAGAAGCTCGCCGCCAAGAACCCGGAGATGGTGACGTTCGTGCCGTTCCAGCAGGCGCGACACACGCGGGAGTGGAACGTGGACCGGGAGCGCTGGGAGTCGACCCTCCGGGAGTGGCTCGGTGCCCAGCTGGAGGAGCGGAAGGGGCCGGCCGCGGCGGTCTGAGGCCGTCCTGTGAGGCGCGGCGTGCCGCTCAGGCGCGGATCGTGGCGCGCACAGCGCCGGTGAGGCGGCTCAGGTCCTCCGGCGAGAGCTCGACGTCGAGACCCCGGCGTCCGCCGGAGACCAGGATCGTGGCGTGCTCAAACGCCGAGTCATCAAGGACCGTGGGCGACGGCGAACGCTGACCCAGGGGCGAGATCCCGCCCAGGACGTAGCCCGTGCGGCGCTGGGCCGCGGCCGGGTCGGCCATGGACGCCTTCTTCTGGCCGAACGCGGAGGCGGCGGCTTTGAGGTCCAGGGTGCCGCTCACGGGCACGATGGCCACGGCCATGCCGTCTGCGAGCTGCACCATGAGGGTCTTGAACACCTGGTCAGGGGAGAAGCCGAGGGCCTCCGCCGCTTCCAGCCCGAAGTTCGTGTTCCGGGGGTCGTGCTCGTACGCGTGCAGCGTGAACGGGACCCCGGCCTCCTCGAGAGCGAGGGTGGCCGGGGTCCCGGTGCTGTGTTTCTTACCGGCCATGCCGGATCAGGACGGCGCGACGGCGGTCGACTGGGCCACGTAGGCCGTCACCTTGCGCTTGATCCTTCCGAGCATGGCGGTCATGCCGCGCATCCGGAGTGGGGACACCGCGCGGGTCAGACCCAGGAGCTCCGGCATGTCATCCGGAACCGCGAGGATCTCGGCCGCGCTGAGGCCGTTCAGACCCTCATGGAGCACACCCGCGAAACCGCGCGTGGTGGGAGCCTCGGCCGGCGCCTGGAAGAAGAGCTGGATCCGGGCGTCAGCCCCGCGGCCCTCCGCCTCGATGGTGAGGAAGAGGGGCGACTGGCACTCGACCACCTGCTCGAGAAGCTCCGGGTGGTCCTTGAGGCGTGCGGGAAGCTCCGGCAGGCCCCGGGAGAAATCCAGGAGCAGCTGAAGGCGGTCCCGCTCCTCAAGAGCCTGGAACTCCTCGACGATCTCGGCCAGTGCCGGTGGAAGTGCTGGCGGAAGCTGGGCGGAGGGAAGCTGACTGCTCATGGGCATCAATCCTACGCCTGGCTCAGAAGCCGGCCGGAACCTCGCCGCGCTCGGAGCCCTTCACGATCGGGACGCGCACGGCGTTGCCCCATTCGGTCCAGGAGCCGTCGTAGTTGCGGACGTTCTCGAAGCCCAGCAGGTACTTCAGCGCGAACCAGGTGTGGCTGGACCGCTCGCCGATACGGCAGTACGCGATGACCTCGTCACCTGCGGTGAGTCCGGCTTCGCCGCCGTAAATGGCGTCCAGTTCCTCACGTGAACGGAAGCTGCCGTCCTCGGCGGCCGCGCGGGCCCACGGGACGGAGGCCGCGGTGGGGATGTGGCCGCCACGGAGCGCGCCTTCCTCCGGGTAGGCGGGCATGTGGGTGCGGGCGCCGCTGTACTCCTCGGGGGAGCGGACATCGATGAGGGGCTTGCCGAGGTGGGCGAGCACGTCTTCCTTGAAGGCACGGATCGGCTGGTCGTCACGCTCGACGACGGGGTAGTCGCCGGCGGCGGGGGCAGGCACGTCGGTGACGAGCTCGCGGCCCTCGGCGATCCACTTGTCGCGGCCGCCGTCCAGGAGACGGACGTCCTCGTGACCGAACAGGGTGAAGACCCAGAGGGCGTAGGCGGCCCACCAGTTCGACTTGTCGCCGTAGATGACGACAGTGGAGTCGCGGGAGATGCCCTTGGACGCGGCGAGCTCGGCGAAGGCGGCGCCGTCCACGTAGTCGCGGGTCACTTCGTCATTGAGGTCCGTGTGCCAGTCGATCTTCACGGCGCCGGGGATGTGGCCGGTCTCGTACAGCAGGACGTCCTCATCCGACTCGACCACCACGAGGCGGCCGTCCGCGACGGCGCCGGAGGCGATCTGCTCGGCGAGCCAGTCCGTGGACACCAGGCGTTCCGGGTGTGCGTAGCTGGCGAACTTGTCGTTCTCTTCAGGGGCGATGCTCATGGGTCAGCCTGGCTTTCTTCGGGGACAGGATCGGCTCGTGCCCCGGGGACGGGACTGTGCCGTTGAGTCAACCTTAACCACGCCGGCTCCCCAGGGAAGGTGAGAGTTCACATCGGGCAACACTGCGCCGTCGTCGATATTCCCGGGGTGTGAGGAAGCCCGCCCCCGTCGAGGGGCCAAGGCCCGGTATCCTGGGCACTGCGGTTCAGTCGCCCGGGCTGCCGTGCCTTGGAGGAATGGAACCCTTGCAGATCGAACAGCTTTCCACCCGGACGCCCGCCGTCTCAGCCGATGAGATCCTGGCGGGGTTCGCTCCCACCTACCGTTTCGGGGAGGTGTCCTTCGACAGCTACCGTCCCGATCCTGCGCATCCGAGTCAGGCCGCCGCGGTGAAGGCCCTCCGGGAGTTCGCGGCCGGTGTGGGCGCGTCCTCCTCGGGAGGGCTGTTCGGGAAGTTCTTCGGCAAGAAAAAGGACGCCGGCCGGGCGGGCATCTACCTCGACGGCGGATTCGGCGTGGGCAAGACCCACCTGCTCGCCTCGCTCTGGCACGCCGTTCCCGGGCCGAAGGCTTTCGGCACCTTCGTCGAGTACACCAATCTGGTGGGCGCGCTCTCCTTCCGGAAGACCGTGGAAGCGCTGAGCAGCTACAAGCTCGTGTGCATCGACGAATTCGAACTGGACGATCCGGGCGACACCGTCCTGATGTCGCGGCTCATGCGCGAACTGGCCGACGCCGGCGTGAAGCTTGCGGCCACCTCCAACACCCTGCCGGGCTCGCTGGGGGAGGGGCGCTTCGCCGCCGTCGACTTCCAGCGCGAGATCCAGGTGCTGTCCGATCAGTTCGACGTGATCCGTGTGGACGGCGAGGACTTCCGTCACCGCGGCCTGCCGGCGGCGCCCCAGCCGGTCCGTGCCGATGAGCTGAATTCCCGGATGAAGGCCGAGTTCGAGGGCAAGACGGTGGCGGTGGACGACTTCCCGAGCCTCATCTCCCACTTGGCCGGCGTGCACCCGAGCCGGTATCGCGCTCTGCTCGACGGCGTCGAGGCCGTGGTCTGGAAGGGCGTCACCCCGGTGACGGAGCAGGCCGTCGCACTGCGCTTCGTGGTGCTGGCCGACCGCCTCTACGACAAGGACGTGCCGATTCTCGCCAGTGGGGTGTCCTTCGACCAGCTCTTCACCCCGGAGATGATGGCCGGCGGTTACCAGAAGAAGTACTTCCGTGCCGTGTCCCGCCTGACAGCCCTGGCGCGCGAGGCGCAGCAGCACGAACCCGCGATCTGACGGTCTCCGCCCCTTAAACGCCAAAGCGCCGGTGCTGCCTCTCGGCAGTACCGGCGCCTCGCTTGACAAATGCTTTGGGCGCCTCAGGCTTCCGGCCTAGGCGTTGTCCTTACCTTCGAGGTTCTCCACGAGGTTGGAAGCGCCATCCTGGACTGCGTCCACCTGGCCAGCGAACTTGCCACCGGTTTTCTCATCGATAAAGTCGCCGACCTTCTCGATGCCATCCTTGATGGCCTGCTCGTTGCCCTGGACCAGATCCTGGGCCTTGCCCTTCAGATCGTCAAAGACAGACACAGGCACCTCCTTTCCGTTGGCGGGGCCAGACGCCCCGTTCGATCACCGAGCATAGTTGAAAGAGGGGAAAAGAAAAAGACCACCCGAAGGTGGTCTTTCAGATCTCTCACAGAACATAAACCTGAGGAGAAAGTGGAGCGGACGACGAGATTCGAACTCGCGACATCCACCTTGGCAAGGTGGTGCTCTACCAGCTGAGCTACGTCCGCGTGG